>CAVPCQ010000031.1:0-63432 GCA_963702425.1 uncultured Acidobacteriota bacterium | reverse complement strand
CAGGCCGAGGTCCCGGCGTCGACGATGACCTCCTGTCCGGTGACGTGCGCTGCGTCGTCGGACAGGAGGAACGCGATCACGCGCGCCACCCCGTCGGGCGGAACCGGCGCGCGCAGGCACTGGTCGGCGCGCAGCTGCGCGCGGCGCGCGTCGGTCAGGTCGGCGGTCATCGTCGTGTCGACGAGGCCCGGCACGACGGCGTTGACGCGCACCCCCGACCGCCCCAGCTCGCGCGCGAGGCAACGGGTGAGCGCCAGCAGGCCGGCCTTCGAGGCCGCGTAGGCGGCCTGCCCCGCGACGCCGCGATAGGCCGACAGCGAGGCGACGTTGACGATCGCACCGCGCCGCGCACCGATCATCCCGCGCAGCGCCGCCCGCGCGCAGCGGAACGCGCCGCCGAGGTTGGCGTCGATCACCGTGTCCCACTCCTCGTCGCCGCAGAAGCCGACGAGCGCCTCGCGCCGCACCGCGGCGTTGTTGACCAGGCCCAGCACCGGACCGAGCGCCGACTCCGCCGCCTCGACGACGCGCGCCGGCGCGCCGCGGTCGAGCAGGTCCAGCGGGAAGCCGCGCACTCCCAGACCGAGCGCGGCCTCGAGCGCGCGCGCCTCGGCCTCGCCGCTGTGATAGGTGAACGCCACGCGCCCGCCCGCTCCGGCGAGCCGTTCGACGAGCGCGCGGCCGATGCCGCGGCTGCCGCCGGTTACGAGGACGACGCCCTGGTCCACGAACGGGCCTCCATCCGCGCACGGATCACGGCGCGGGCGATCCGCAGGCTGTCGATCAGCGGGCGGTAGTGGCTGGTGGTGCGGCCGTCGGCGCAGGCCAGGTGGACCGGCGTACAGGCGACCGGGAAGCCGGCGCGCACCGCGCGGACCACGATCGCGCTCTCGGCCTCGAAGCGGTCCTCCGGCATCCCGAGCTGCGCGTAGAGCGCACGGGTGTAGAGCCGGAAGCCGGTCTGCACGTCGGGCAGCAGCTGGCCGGCCAGGAACGAGATCCCCCGCGACGACAGCCGGTTCGACAGCCGCCGCACCCAGAACATCTCCGCGAACTGGTGGTCACGAACGCCCATCACCAGGTCCGCGCCCAGCTCCCACGCCTCGAGCAGCTTCGGGATCTCCTCCGGCGGGTGCTGCGCGTCGGCGTCGACCGTGACGACGGCCTCGAAGCCGCGCGGGAAAAGGTCGTCGAAGGCGGTCCGCATTGCGGCCCCCTTGCCGCGGTTCCGCGGGTGGGAGATCACGCGCACGCCGGCGGCCCGCGCGGCGTCGGCGGTGCCGTCGGTCGATCCGTCGTCGACGACGAGCACCTGCGGGATCTGCCCCAGCGCGCGCCGCGCGACGTCGGCAATGCTCGGCGCGGCCTGGTAGGCCGGGATCGCGACCGCGACGCGGCGGGGATTCATCGCGGCGGTCAAGCCGGGTCCAGCAGCAGCCAGGTCGCCGCCCCGGCCGCGGCGAGCGTGGAGACGAGCACGGTCCGGGTGGGCGGCGCGTCGAGCGCCGCCGCCGGCGCGATGCCGACCCCCTCGTCCTCCTCCGCGAACCAGCGCGGCGGCGCGACCAGCCCCGTCTCGACCGCGAGCACGGCCGCCCCGGCGATGAAGCCGCCGTACTCGCCCGTCGCACCCTTGGGCGCCGTGACCGGCGGGAGTTCCGCCCCTTCCCACCCCGCGCGCAGCACCTGCCCTTCGAGCAGGTCGCCGCGCCGCGCCCCGGAAGCGCCGCTGACGACGAGCCCGATCTCCTCGGGCAGCACGCGGTGGCGCGCCAGGCCGGCGGCCAGCGCCTCGGCCAGCTCGTCCACGCCGCAGCCCCAGCTCGCCGGAGGCGCGGTCGGATCGTTGGCCTGGATCGCGCCGCGTACGCGCGCGCACACCGTCGCGCCGCGCTGCGCCGCGCGGTCGGCGCTCTCCAGCAGCAGGATCGTCGCCCCCTCCGCGGCGACGAAGCCGTCGCGGCGCGCGTCGAACGGGCGCGCGGTCTCCGGCTCGCCGCCGTGGGGCCGCGCCAGCGCGCGGAAGCGGTCGAGCGCGGCGTGCAGCAGCGGCGACAGCTCCTCGACCCCGCCGGCGAGCGCCCAGTCGGCGCGCCCGAGCGCGATCTCCCGCGCCGCGCCGGCGATCGCCGCCAGCGGGCCGGCCTCGCGCAGCGTCAGCGTGACGTTGGCGCCCGTGATCCCCAGCGCCAGCGCGACCTGCGCGGTCGGGGCGTTGGCCACCGATTCCGCGAAGCGGAACGGCGAGGCCTGCTCGGGGTCGCGGAGGATCTCGGAGAGGAGCTGCTCGGAAAAGAGCGCGGCGCCGAAGGCGGTTCCTAGGAAGACCGCGCCGCGGGCGCCGATCTCCGGCGCGAGGTCGGCCTTCGCGAGCCCGGCGTCCTCGAGCGCCATCATCGACGCCGCGACGGCGAAGCGCGACGGCAACCCCATCCGCCGAGCGGCGGCGGGCGCCACCCAGCGGGAGAGGTCCTTCTCGGTCACCAGCGCCGCGGCCCGTGCGGAGCGCGCGCGGTGATAGCCGGGCGGCCGCTCGACCGGCGACAGCCGCGGAGCGCCGGCGCGCAGCCCCGCGGCCAGCGCCTCGCGTCCGGCGCCGAACGCACCCAGCGTCCCGAAGCCGGTGACCACGACGTCGCGCAGCTCGGGGTTCGGGTCGCGGACGCGGATCGCGTCGGCGTCGCCGCGGGAGGCGTTCACGCGCCCTCCGCCGGCCGCTCGAAGACCAGCGCGGCGTTGGCGCCGCCGAAGCCGAAGTTGACCGAAAGCGCGAAACGCGCCCCCGGCACCGCGAGCGGCGCGTCGAGTCCGATGCGGACCGGCGTCTCCGCCGACGGCGGCTCGGAAGGCGGCCCGCCGCCCGGGGTCGGGTGCAGCAAACCTTCGCGCAGGGCGCAGATCGTGACCACCGCCTCGACGGCGCCGGCCGAGCCGAGCAGGTGCCCGATCAGGGCCTTCGTCGACGCCACCGGGATCTCTCCCGCGCGGGCGCCGAAGACCGTGACGAGCGCGGCCCACTCGGCGGCGTCGTTGAGCGCCGTGCCGGTGCCGTGCAGGTTGACGAAGTCGATCTCGTCCGCCCGCAGCCCGGCGTCGGCGAGCGCGTCGCGCATCGCGCGCACCGCTCCCGCACCCTCGGGGTGCGGTGCCGTCATGTGGCTCGCGTCGCAGCTGACCGCGGCGCCGGCGAGGATCGCCAGGGGCGTCGCCCCACGCTCGTCGGCGTGCTCGAGCGTCTCCAGGACCAGCACCCCCGCACCCTCGCCCATCGAGAGCCCGAGGCGTCCGTCGCGGAACGGCCGCGTCATGCCGGGGTCGACGGCGCGCAGCGCGTTGAAGCCGCCGTAGGTCAGCTGGCAGAGCGAGTCGGAGCCGCCGGCGAGCGCCACGTCGCACTCCCCGAGGCGCAGCGCATCGAGCGCGCGCGCGACCGACATCGAGCCGGAGGCGCAGGCGGCGGAGACAGACTCGGTCGGGCCGGCGGCGCCGGTGCGGCGGGCGATCGCCTCCGCCGGTCCGCTGCAGGGCTGCGAGGCCAGCAGGCCGGTCCGCACGCGACGGTGCGCGGCGGCGGTCAGCTCGGCGAAGAACCGTTCGGCCTCGACCATGTTGCCGGTGGAGCTGGCGAAGAAGACGCCGGTCCCCGCGCCGAGCCGAGTGCGCTCGAGGCCGGCCCCGGCCAGCGCCTCTTCGGCCGCGAAGACGGCGAAGGCGTCGGCCAGCGGCAGGCCCGCGAGCGCTGCCGGACGCCCCGCTTCGGGGACCTCGGCCGCCAGGTGGGTCCGGTGGCGCGCGTGGTCGAAGCGACCGATCGGCCGGAAGGCGCGATCCCCGCGGGCGAGCGCTGCCAGGAGCGGGCCCTGCCCCCAGCCGAAACCGGTCACCGCGCCCGTGCCGGTGACGACGACGACCGGCCGGCCGGCTGTCTCTCTGGGCGTGTTCACGGGCGTCTCTCCGCGCGTGGGGGGGGGAAAGCGAGCCGAGGGCCGGTGACCGGTGTTCGCGGATTCCGGTAACCTGTCGGCTAAGTCGATGACTAACCCGATCTTACTTGACTGGCGGCGAACGCTTCAAGCCGCGCCCGACGCGCCGCTCCTGCTGCGGACAGGGGCGCCGGCGACGACGCGCGCCGTCCTTTCCGTGCTGGCGGCGGGAGCCGCGGGACGGCTGGCTGCAGCCGGGCTGCCCGCGGGCGCGCTGGTCGTCTACTCGGCACCGAACGGCAGCGGCTTCCTGGCCGGGCTGCTCGCGCTCTGGGAGCGGGGGCTCGTGCCGGCGCTCGCCGACAGCGGCGCGCCCGAGACCGAGCTGATCCGCGTCGCAGAGGCCCTCGGTGCGGCCGCGGTGGTACGGGTCGAGGGGCCGTGGCCGGTCTCGCTGGCCGAACCCGGCGCCCTCACCGTGACCGCGGTGCGGGGAGCCGGAGCACCGCCCGCGTGCGCCGGCGCCGCCGTCGTCAAGCTCTCCTCCGGCACAACGGGCGAACCGAAGGGCGTGATCGCGCCCGCGGCGGCGTTGATCGCCGACGACGAGCAGCTGACGCGCTCGATGGGGCTGGTCGCCGAGGACCGGATCGTCGCCGCGGTCCCGCTGTCGCACTCCTACGGCCTGGCCTCGGTCGCGCTGCCGCCGCTGCGGCGCGGCACGCCGCTGATCTTCCCCGGACCCGAGGGGCTGTTCGCCACACTCGATGCCGCACGCGCGCTGGACGCGACGTTCCTCCCGACGGTGCCGGCCTTCATCGCCGCGCTCGTCGCGCTGGGAACGCCGCCGCCGTGGCCGCCGTCGCTGCGGCTCGTGATCACCGCCGGTGCGCCGCTGGCGCCCGAGGTCGCGCGTCGCTTCCGCGCGATCTACGGCCGCGGCGTGCACGCGTTCTATGGGGCGTCGGAGTGCGGCGGGATCGCTTTCGACCGGCGCGGCGACGCCGCCGAGCGCGGGGCGATCGGCGCGCCGGTGGAGGGCGTGGCGATCGAGCTGGAAGACGAAGACGGGGTGCCGGAAGGAACGGGACGCGTGGTCGTCCGCTCGGCCGCGGTAACGGCGGGTTACCTCCCCGAGCCCGATCCGCGCCTGGCGGGCGGGGTCTTCCGCACCGGCGACTACGGGCGCCTCGTCGATGGCGAGCTGCACCTGGTCGGCCGCGCCGACGGCTGGATCAACGTGCGCGGCAAGAAGGTCGACCCGGCGGAGGTCGAGCGCGTGATCGCCGCGATGCCGGGCGTGGAGGAGGTCGTCGTGCTCGCGCTGCGCGACCCGGTGACGGGGACCGAGCGCGTCGCGGCCGCGGTCGCGACCCGCGCCGGGCTGGGCTGGAACGCGGTGCGCACCTGGTGCGTCGAGCGGCTCGCGGCGCACAAGGCCCCGCGCGCGATCACCTTCTTCGACGCGCTGCCGCGCAGCGCACGCGGGAAGGTCGACCGGCGCGCGATCCTCGAGCGGTTCGCGGACGGCGGGGTCGCGCAGGACGGGGACCGCTGATGGCGCGCTGGCAGCCGTCGCCGTTCGTCTGGGGCTCGGCCGTACTGCACGGGGGCCTGCTTGGCCTGATCGCGCTCGACCCGCCGACCTGGCCCTGGGCGCTCGGGACGCTCGTCGGCGACCACGCCGCGCTGGCGGCGGCCGGGATGTGGCCGCGCTCGCGCCTGCTCGGCCCCAACCTGCGCGCGCTGCCGACCGAGGCCGCGGCGCGCGGCGAGCTCGCGCTGACCTTCGACGACGGCCCCGACCCCGAGATCACGCCGCGCGTGCTCGACCTGCTCGACGCGGCGGGCGCGAAGGGATCGTTCTTCGTCGTCGGCGAGCGGGCCGACCGGCACTCGCGGCTGGTGATCGAGATGGCGCACCGCGGCCACGCGGTCGAGAACCACACCCTCGTTCACAGTCCGCACTTCCCGTGGTACGGAGTGCGGCACCTGACGCGCGAGCTGGCGCACGCCAACGCGCTGGTCGAGTCGCTCACGGGGCGGCGGCCGCGCTTCTTCCGCCCCCCGGCGGGGCTGCGCTCCCCCCTGCTCGACCCGGTGCTGGCGACGCTCGAGCTGTCGCTCGTCTCGTGGACGCGGCGGGGCTTCGACGCGGTGCGGAAGGACCCGGAACGGGTCTGGCAGCGGCTCGCGCCCGCGGTCCGTCCCGGCGCGATCCTGCTGCTGCACGACGGGCCGGCGCAGCGCGCGGTGCTGGAGGTGCTGCCGCGCGTGCTGGCGGAGGTCAACGCGCGCGGGCTCAGCCCGGTGGCGCCGCTGCCGGGGTCAGCGGAGCGAGCGGGCTAGCGACGGGATCCCCGAAGCGTCGACTCAATGCGCGACGCGCGGCTCGCGGATCGTCAGCACCGGGCAGGCCGCGTGGCGGATCACCTTCTCCGCCACCGAGCCGAAGACCAGCCGCCGCCAGCCGGTCCGCCCGTGCGTCGCGATCACGACCAGGTCGGCGGCCTCGCGCTCTGCGGCGGCGACGATCGCGTCGGCCGGGTCGCCCTCGACGACCAGCCCCTGCACGTCGAGGCCGGTCGGCTTCAGCACCTCGACCAGCGCGCCGATCATCTCCTCCGCCTGCTCCCGGTACCGGCGGAGCGCGGCCTCCGGCGTCACGGCCG
This sequence comes from uncultured Acidobacteriota bacterium, assembly GCA_963702425.1. Classification (GTDB taxonomy): domain Bacteria; phylum Acidobacteriota; class Polarisedimenticolia; order J045; family J045; genus JALOKP01. The sequence goes on along the minus strand of CAVPCQ010000031.1, from coordinate 56,837 downwards.
CGCCGACCGGGATTTCAACGGCGACCGGGACGGCGACCGGCACCACGACGTTCAGGAGGAGCAGCTTCGACTGCATGGCGTGCGCCATCTCGCGCGCCACCTGCAGGGCGGAGTCAGCGGGCTCGCTGAAGTCCGTCGGGCAGAGAATCTTCTTGAAGGGGTACATGGACGGCCCTCCTGCGGCTGCTTCACCCTCGGCAACCCGCGCCAAACAACGCTCGAACGGCCCGTCTTGCGGACCGGTCCCGTGCGCTCTCGAGGACGCCCTGATAATACGCCTTCTGCCTGAGTCCGGGGAGCGGGGCCACCCGGGCAGACGGTCCGGTTCTTGACCCTACCGTCCTCGCGGTGCCGGCCTAGCGTTCGAGGAGCACCATGCTCCGCTCGGGACTCAGTGCGTCAGGGCGGAACTCGAACCCCTCGATCTGTCGCAGAAAGCGCGTCTCGCCACATCCCGGCACGAGACACTCGCGCTTGCCCTTGGGGCACTGGTTGAAGATGCAGAGGCGGCCGAGGTAGCGATCGGTCCGGGGCTCGAACAGGAACACGTCCACCTGGTGATGGGCGACGCCGATGTCCGTTTCGGCCAGCAATTGGTTCAGAGCACGACTTCGCGCCATCCCGAGGCGGCGGAGGTCGGCGAGATCGTCCAGCCAGACGGCGAGATCGATGTCGCGGCATTCGTGCGGCAGCGCAACGCCGGCCCGTCGGTACGCACGGAAGCGCGGAATCTCGGCACGTAGGGGGACCGCCACCGACCCGAAGAGCACGATGCGCCGGACCGATGGAATCTCCGCGAAGGCGGCGGCGAGGCGTCTCGCGGCCGCCCGGAACTGTTGCTGGCGTCGTTCGAGAAGCCGGCCCTCCTTTCCGACGTCGGCGGTCGAAGGTTCGCCTTCGTCCCATGGGAACTCGTCGTCCGCGTCAGGGCGCTCGTCCGGAGCTTCCAGGGATTCCCCATTCTGCTCGCCACTCACGACGATCCTCCTGCCTCCAGGGCCTCTGCCAGCGCGCGGAAGACGACGGCCAGCGAGTTGCGGTGCTCCGGCGGCAGCGCCGGAGCGACGGCGGCCACCGCGGCCGCGAGTGTTGCGGGGTCCACGACGGGCGCAGGGATCGCGGGCGCTGGAGCTGCGGGCGACAGAGCCGCGGGCGCAGGCACCTCCGCGGCGACCGGGGGCGTGGCCGAGGGATGGGTCTCGTCTGCGGCGATCTCGTCCTCGACGCCCAGTGCCCGGGTCGCAAGCAGCGCTTTCAGCATCTCGCGGAATGCACCGCTGCCGCCGGGCGAGGCGATCACATCCTCGCCCTCCTTCGCCCAGACGTTCTCCAGCACGTTCCGCTTGGTGTCGTGAAGTCGCAGGATGCGCTCCTCGATGCTGTCCTTGCAGACGAGCAGCACGATCTGCACGGTGCGCTTCGAGCCGATCCGGTGGACGCGGGCGATCCGCTGCTCGAGGCGGGCCGGATTCCACGGCAGGTCCAGGTTGACGACGACGTCCGCCGCCTGGAGATTCAGCCCCAAGCCCCCCGCGTCGGTGCTGACGAACACCGCCGGGCCTGCGAGGTCCGGGCAATCGCACGAGTGAGGGCCGTCCGCATCGCCCCGCAGGTGGATGCGGTAGGCGAAACCCGAGGGGCTCGCGACCCGGAGGAATGGGGCGACGTCCAGGCTCACGCGCAGCTTCTCGCGACGAGCGGCGAGACGGCGCTCGTCAAGAGCCTGGCGGCGCGGCTGCCCGGGGTCGGGCACGATCTGCGCCGGCGTGCCGCCGCGCCCGGGTCGCCGGCCACCGGAGAGCCCTGCGGGCTTCGCCAGGCACTGCCGCAGCACGAGGGCGGCCGCCACCCGGTGCTTGCACGGGTCCCGCCACGAGGGGCAGCTGCAGCGGTGCTCGAGCACGCCGCCTTCGACCCACAGCGCCGTCTCGAAGTCGCCTGTCCGGCCTCGCACGACCGTCGACACGCCCTCGCCGGATCCGACGAGGTCTCCGACCCTCGCCTCGCGAGCGTAGCGCGTCCCCTCCCGAAGGGCCTGGCCAGTGACACCTTCGAGGAACCGGTCCACCAGCGCGGGCGTGATCATGCGCCACCTCCCCGGGCGATCTCGAGCGCGGACACCCTATCGGTCCCCGCAGCGGTCAGGCAAGCGGGGATCGGGAACGGGCCTGAGCATCCGGTCATTCGGCAGCGCCCTCGACTCCGGCTCCGAGGAGCTCGCGCGCGGAGCAGCCCGGGTTGACGCTCGCCTGCGTGCGGCGATTCCCCCGGACGAGGAGGAGCGACACGGTCACTCCGGCCGCCGGGACCTTCAGAAGTGCTTCGTGGCGAACGCGCGGCCCGAGTGGGTCTTGAGGTAACGCTCGAAGGCCTCAGCTTTCTCGCGCGAGCGGAACGCCACCACCGTCTCGATGCGCCACGGGCGTCCCTGGGACGTGTGAGCGCTCCGGCCCGCATTGTGCGTGCGGAGGCGCGCCTTCAGGTCCGCGGTCACGCCGGTGTAGTGCCTCTGTGGATCCGGCTCGCTGACGAGTATGTAGACGTACTGGAAGGCTCCCATGTCGCGATCGTAGGGCCACGGGGCCCCATGGCGCGCGGCGGACCGGAGCACGCGTCCCGAAAGCGGGATCAGATCTGAGACCGCGTGGTCGAGGCAGCCCGGCTTCGCCCGGCTGCGCCGGGCTACGCCGTGGCACCAGGCTTCGTCCCCGGCTTCAGGTAGCTCGCCAGGGCGTAGTTCCCGGCGAAGCCGGGAACGAAGCCTGGTGGAGGCGGTGGGAATCGAACCCACGTCCGAGGATGGTCTACGACGGGCTTCTACACGCTTAGCCGCTTCTTTTGGATCTCGCCTCGCGCGCTCCGAAGGGCAGGATCGCGTCCGGCCAGCCCATTGATCTCGCTCTCGGTGGGTGGGCCGCCCGCCTCGAGCCAGCCCGCGTACGTTGACGCCCTGACTCCAACCCACGGGCGGATCGGAGAGGACGCACCGCCTTTAGTTAGGCAGCGATTGCGTAGTTGGTGTTGGCGTTTATTGAGCTTCCCGCTTTTAGCGAGGACCGGGAGCCTCGGCGTGCCACCCGCGCTTTCCGATCCCCGTCGAGTCCTTTCGCCCCCACGGGTGCGCGTTGACGAGAACAGAGTAAGACCGCTCCCCCTCGGCGGCAAGCCGCTCGCGGTTTACCGGCGGACGAAGCGCAGGAAGACGCGGTAACGCCCCTGGTCGAGGTCGGGCGGCAGGCGGAAGGCGTCGGGGACGAGCAGCACGAGGACCCGGGCTCCGGGCGGGTCGGCCGCGGGGGAGCCGGCCGCGCGCTCCTCGGCGGCTTTGGAGCGGCGCGTCCGGCGCGGGCTGCGGACGTGGAGCAGACGGGCCTCGAGCTGGGCGCCCGCGCCCTCCCTGGCCTCCGCCTTGTCGCCGACGCGGGTGACCGCGCCGATGGTGACGTCCATGTCGGCTCCTCCTGCGGCCGTGCGGGCCGGCACGGAGGCCGGCCCCTACAACGGCCGTGCGGGCCGGCACGGAGGCCGGCCCCTACAGCTCGCCGTGCGGGACCCGTAGGGGCCGGCCTCCGTGCCGGCCCGTCCTGCGTCACTGCACGACGAACTCCACGAACAACACCTCCGAGACCACGTCGTCGGGCAGCGACTGGTTGATCTCGCGCAGCAGTTGCTGGCGCAGCGAGTCCTTGCCGCCGGGGCTCGCCACCTCCTCGAAGGACTTCGAGGTCAGCACCGAGATGATCCGATCACGGACCCGCGTGCGCGTCAGCTCGTCCTTCTGCAGCTCGGCCGCGACCTCGGGGTCGCTCAGCACGGCGCGGAGCGTCGCCTTGAGGAAACGGTCCCCCTTGGGATCGGCGAGATTGACGACGAAGGTGTCGAAGGAGACCAGCGACTCGCCCGGCTTTCCCTCGCCCTTCTCGCCGCCGTGCCCCCCCTCACCATCCTTCCCCTCGGCCGCCTCGGCCTTTTTGCCGCCGCCGCCGAAGATCAGCAGCGCCGCGGTGCCGCCACCCGCGAGGACGACGAGCACGACGCCGATGATGATGAACAGCTTCAGCTTGCTCTTCTTGCCTTCCGCGGGCTTGGTCTCTTCCGCCATCTCTGCACCTCTCGAATCCGGGCGATCAACGCTCGGTCCGGACCAGGATCTCGACTCTTCGGTTCCGGCGCCGGCCTTCCTCCGTCGTGTTGTCTCCGACCGGCCGCGTGTCGGCGTGTCCCACCGCCTCCAGCCGCACCGGCGCCAGTCCATGCGCAGTCATGAACCGCACCACGGCACCCGCGCGTGCCGCGGACAGTTCCCAATTGCTCGGGAACGCCGCGCCGCGCATCGGCACGTTGTCGCTGTGCCCTTCCACCGTCGCCCGCGCGCCGACCTCGCGGATCAGCGCTGCGATCCGCGCCAGCGGCGCGCCGGCGGCGGACTCCAGCTCGGCACTGGCCGGCTTGAAGAGCGGTCCGTTGTTCATCCGGATCCGCACTCCCGCGTCCTCGAGCATCACTTCGGCGCCCAGTTCCGGCGCCGCGTCGCGCAGCGCGTCCTTCGCCTGCTCGAGGAGCTGCGCCTTGGCGTAGGCCGGCATCGAGGTCGTGTTGTCGAGGATCGCGGCGCCGACCGGGACGTCCGTCGTACGGCGGGCGGTCTGCACGCCGAAGGCGTCGCGGATGAACCCCGAGACCACCTTGAAGCGCTCCCGTTCCATCGTGCTGAACGCCAGCAGCATGATGAAGAAGCACAGCAGGAGCGACATCAGGTCGCCGTAGGTGAGCATCCAGGCCGGTGCGCCGGGTCGCGGCGCGTCGTCCTCGAGCGCGATCGTCAGGGGCTCCCGCTTCACGCCGCCTCCGTTCCCGGCCGCCGGTTCGCCGCGCGCCGCAGCGCCGGGGCGACGTGGGCCGTCAGCTTCTGCTGCACCGACGCCGGGTGGTCCCCCTCGACGATCGCCAGGATCCCCTCCACCACCAGCAGGCGCGCAGCCACCTCCTCGCGGCTGCGGTTCTTCAGCTTCTCGGCCAGCGGCAGGCAGAGGAGGTAGGCGATCAGCGAGCCGTAGAGCGTGGTGAGGATCGCGAGTGCCATGGCCGGTCCGATCTTCGACGGCTCCTCCAGCGTCGAGAGCATCCGCACCAGCCCGATCAGGGTCCCGATCATGCCGAAGGCGGGGGCCGAAGCCGCCATCCCCTCCAGCAGCTCCTGGCCGTACTTGTGTCGCTGCGCGAGCGCGGCGGTCTCGGTCTCGAGCATCTGGCGGATCGTTTCGGGCTCGTAGCCGTCGACCGCGAGGCCGACCGCGCGCGCGAGGAACGGGTCCTTGATCTCGAGGCGCTCGAGCGCCAGCAGGCTCTCGCGGCGCGCGGTGCGCGAGAGCGCGACCAGCTCGTCGATCAGGTCGTCCGGGCGCGGCGCCTTGCGCATGAAGGCGTTTCGCACGACCGCGAAGGTCGAGAAGACGCGCCCGAGCGGGTTCTTGATGAAGGTCACGCCGAGCGTGCCGCCGAGCACGATCAGCAGCGACGCGGCGTCGACGAACTGCACGGGCCGGTCGCCGAGGGCGACGGCGGCGCCGATCAGGGTGACGGCCACGATCAGTCCGATGACGGTCGATGCGTCCACGCGCTGGTCCCGCTGGGGACAAGAGCCCCCGCGAGTCGTATCGGCCCGGATGGGCGCGGACTTGACGGGATGCCGCGCGCCGGGGCGGCGCGCGGCGGGACGGGAAGCGGGCCCGGCCTACAGGCCGCGGAGCGCGCCCAGCCCCTCGGAGATCCCCGCCCGGAGGTCCGACGCGAGGGCCGCCAGGTCGCGGTCCTGCAGGCCCAGGACCGCCAGCACGGGCGCGGGATCCTCGCGGCGCAGCGGGTCGGGCAGGCGCTCGGCCAGCGCGACCAGCGCGACCAGCGCCGCGTGCGGTCCGCGGCCGAAATCCGGCCCGTGATGACTGGACGCGGCCTCGACGAGCTGGGCGGCGAAGCTCCACGACTCGAGCAGCTCGGCGCCGACCTGCTGGTGACAGGTCCCGAGCTTGGCCTCCTCCTCGGACGCCGTCGGGAGCAGGCCTCCGGCGGCCTCGATCAGCTCGAGGTAGGCCGGCGTACTCTGCGTCAGGAGGAGCATCCGGCCGCAGTCGTGCAGCAGGCCGGCGACGAAGACCTCCTCGGCGTGCGCCATCCCGACCTGCTTGGCCAGCAGGCGCGCCCCGAGCGCGGTGGTGATCGAGTGCTCCCAGATCAACGCCGCCTCGGCCGCCGCGCCGGCCGGGATCCGGTCGCGCATGCCGGCGACGATCGAGGCCATGATCAGCGAGCGCAGCCGGATGAACCCGATCAGCGTGATCGCGTGCGAGAGGGTCGCGATCGGCTGCATGAACCCGAACAGCGCCGAGTTGGCCAGCCGCAGCACCGCCGCGGTCAGGCTCTGGTCGGTCTCGATGACCTGGCGAAGCTGCTCGCTCGACACCTCGGGGTCGGCCAGCAGGCCCAGCGCGCGCTGCGCCGCCCGCGGCATCGTCGGCAGCTGGCCGGGGAAGCGATGCGCCACGGTTCCGCCCGTCGCGCTCCTCACGGGACCTCCCCGTCCGGGGGCTCGGCCTTGGGCGCCTGGCGCCGCAGCCGGGCCGCCAGCTGGGCCACCGCGCCGGCGTCCCGCACCGCGGAGCGGACGTTGGACTCGGCCACTTCGCGGTGCAGCTCCTCGCGGATCACGGGCACGTCGTCCGGAGCTTCGAGCCCGAGCCGCACCTGCTGGCCGCGGATCTCGACGACCTTGATCCGGATGTCGTTCCCGATGAGGAGCGACTGCCCTATCTTGCGGCTGAGGACGAGCATGTGGGGGACCTCCCTGTCCCGGGTTGCGTCTCGCACTCTTCCTGCGGCGCAAGGCCGAAGTGCACCGGCCACTCGCCGTCCTCCAGGATCACCTGCTCGCCGCGCATCGTCTGCGGGTCGATCACGAGCGGTGCGCGCAGGTTCGCGCTCGCCTCCGATCCCGCCAGGCTGACGACGACGAACGTCAGACTGCGCGCTTCGCTCCCGTCGCCGAGCCGCGACCAGACGCCCGCCGCGATCGCCGGCCGGTACCCGACGACGATCTCGCGCGGGTCGACGACCAGCAGCGCGACCTGCGGCCGCTCGACGGCGCGCAGCCACAGGAACGGCCGGGCCTCCGCGTGCTCGAGCAGCTCCCAGCGGCGCAGCTCGTCGAAGCCGGGCAGCCCCTGGGCGAAGTAGAGGACCGAGGGCGCGCTCCTCTGCAGCGCGGACTGGCACTCGCGGTCGGCGACGGCGTGGCTCAAGGGCGTCTCATCCCAGGTAGTCGAAGAAGTTCGGGCCGTAGAGCTGGGCTCCGGCCTGCAGCGTGACGCTGTAGTTGGTCTGGAACATCGCCACGTCCGACAGCGCTTCGGCCATGTCGGCGGCACCGAGGTCCGCGGCGCGCGACTCGACCGCCAGCCGGCGGTCGGCCAGCCGGAGATCGCCGTCTTCGAGAATCTTCCGCTGCGTGCCGATGTGCGCGAGCATCGCCGAGTTGTCGGTGATCACGCCGCGCAGCGGGTCCAGCAGCGACTGCACCATCGCCTGGTCGCCGTGGTCCAGCGCCCACTCCAGCTGCGCGAGCATCCCCATCGCGCCGGCGCCGGCCGGCGGGGTGGTCGCGTCCCCCGGGTTCGTGATCTCGCCGAACACTTCGTCCGCCGGGAGGCTGATCGCGACCGTCACGTCGTCGATCGGGACCTCGATCCGCCGGTCGTTGCCCTGGTAGACGCCAGCCGCGTCGTAGGGATTGGTCGTGGTCTGGGTCCCGGAGAAGATGAACCGCCCGGAGACGCGCAGTTCGGTCAGGCCGGAGACCTGCTGCCGGAGCCCGCGGATCGCCTCGGCGAGGGCCTTCATCTGATCCGGCTGCATCGTTTCGGACGCGCCCTGGATCGCCGTCTGCTGCGCCGAGATCAGCACGGTGGACAGCTCGCTGACGGCCTGTTCGGTGAGCTGCAGCCACGGCCGGGCCTGCGACAGTCCGTGCTGCCGCGCCGTGAGTTTCTGGGCCTCGTCGGCCAGGCGCAGCAGCTCGCCGGCCGCCGCCGGGTCGTCGGACGCGAAGCGCACGCGCTTGCCGGACGACGAGCGCGCCAGCGCCTCGTCGAGCTGCGCCTTCACCTTGCGCAGGTTGCGCAGGAAGATGTCCTGGGTGTACGCCTGGCTCACGCGCATCGCCGTCAGCCTCCGAACATCTCGATCGCGAGTTGCGTCAGCTTGTCGGCGGTCTGCATGAACCGTGCCGCCGCCTCATAGGCCCGCTGCCACTTCATCAGGTCGGCAGCCTCTTCGTCGAGGTCGACGCCCGAGATCTGCTGCCGCTGCGAGACGAGCGCGTCGACGATCGTGCGGCTCGCCTCTTCGGACGCCGACGACAGCAGCGTGTCGCGGCCGACCTCCGAGATCAGGTCCGCGGTGTACTCGATCAGGGTGCGGCCCTCGAGCGCGTCGACGTCGGCCTCGCGCAGGTCGAGCAGCGCGAGGATGTTGACGTTGTTGCCGGGCTCGCCTGCAGCCGACGCGGCGGCGAGCCGGCGCGGGTCGGCCGCCAGCGCCGCGTCGACCGCCATCGTCTGGGCGGCGCGCGTGCCGGGCGTGGTCGCGGCGAAGAAGTTCTGGCCGGTCGAGCCGTCGAGCCCATAGCCGGCGGAGTGGACGGTGTTGAAGCGGTCGATCAGCGCCGCCGCCAGCGTGTCCAGCCGGTCGCGGTAGCCCGCCAGGTCCTGGTCGCGCACGGCGACGTAGCCGCCCAGCTTGCCCCCCGCGCCGAGGGTCGAGAGGTCGATCTTCTCGCCGGCGCGGCTGACCGTGACGTGCGCCAGGCCATCCACGTTGTAGGCGAAGGTGAAGGGGCGCGCGCTGACGCCGCTCAGCAGCGTGTCGCCCGACGACTCGAGAAAGACCGAGAGCTGACCGTTCGGCGACTCGACCGTGCGCACGCCGACCAGCTGCGACAGCTCGTCGACCAGCAGGTCGCGCTCGTCGCGCAGGTCGGAGCCCTCGTCGCCGTCCGCTTCCTGGGCGACGACCTGACGGTTGATCGCCTCCAGCCGGCCGAGGATCTCGTTGGCGCGGCCGGCGGTCTCGCGGACCTTGAGGTCCGCCGTCCGCTGCGACTCCACCACGTAGTTGTCGGTGCGGTGCATCGACGCCGCGACTTCCTTCGCCGCGGAGATCACGTCGCCGCGCAGCGCGACGTCGTCGGGCTGCGCCGCGAGCCGGTCGATCGCGTCGAACAGGTTGGAGATCGACAGGCGCAGCGGCGCGCTGTCGACCTCGCCCAGCATCGGCTCCAGTGCGGACAGGATCTCGGTGCGGCCCTGGTCGTTGCCGAGCCGGCTCATCTCCTGCCGGGTGCCGAAGTCGCGGAAGACGTCACGCACCCGGTGCAGGCTCGCGATGTCCACGCCGATCGAGCTCTGGCCGCCGGGAACGTCCAGGATCGGCCCCATCTGCAGCTCGATCCGGCGGCGCGAGAAGCCTGGCGTGTTCGCGTTGGCGACGTTGAGCCCGGCGACGTTGATCCCCAGCCGGGCCGCCCGCAGCGCGGACAGGCCGATCGCGAAGTGCGAGAAGCCGCTCATCGTCAGCCCTCCGTCGACAGCCGGGCACCGGACGCGGGCATGCCGGGGGCGCGTCCGTCCGGGAGGTAGGTCGAGGCGACGATCGAGCTCACCGCCGCCTGGCGCGCGGCGAAAGTGTCGCCCCAGCGCTCCAGCACCATCCCCGACACGGCGGTCTCGCGCAGCATGCGTTGGAACGCGGAGAGCGCGCCGGCGCGCGCGCGCTCGACCGCCGGACCGGAGCCGGCCGCGTCGGCCTCCAGCCGCTGCCGCTCGCGATCGAGCAGCGTGAAGCGCAGCGCGAGGGTCTCGGCCAGCGCGGCCAGCTCGCCCAGTCGGGCGCTGTCGGCGGCGAGCAGCGCGTGGCGCTGCTCGACCGACATCTCCGCCAGCTCGGCGAAGAGCTCCGCTTCGGCCTCGAGGACCCCGGCGAGCGCCGAGGCCGGCCGGATGGCCGGCTCAGTTCTCACGAGGCGATCCGGTCCGGCCCACGCGGTCCGCGAAGGCGCGCTCCTCGTCGAGCATCGCGTCGGCGATCCGCCGGCCGTCGGCGCGGTAGAGGCCGCTGGCGATCTCCTCCCGCAGACGCTCGACGAGCCGCTCGCGCACGTCGGGCAGCCCCTCGATCGTCCCCCGCAGCCCGGCGATCTCCCGCGCCCGGTTGGAGACCTCGAAGCCGTCCCCGCCCGGACCCGGTGGTCTCGCCGGCCCCGCGGGAGCCCCCCGTCTCGCCGGTCCGGCCGGTCCGCTCACCCCGCTCGGTCTCGTCGAGGCGGTCGAGGAGTCCCTGCAACCTGTTGACCGGGTTCTCGTTATGGATCTTCATGGCGTCCATCCTCAGGCGTCTTACCGAGGGCGAGGCCCGCGATACACGCCGCTCCAAGTGTCTTTTCGGCCGCGGCCGCCGAGACTTGAGCCCCGCCGCGGGAAAGATCGAACGAATCCGTACGGGAGAGCTGCCGGGCGATGTCGTCGGCCAGGCCCAGCGGCTCCCGCTCGGCCAGGGCCTCGGTCAGGTAGAGCTCCATCGTCGTCTGGTGGGCGGCGAAGCCGGACGAGGCCCCGAAGAACCCCCCCTCCTCGAGCTGGGCCTTCTCCATCGCCGACATCAGCTCGCGCAGCAGCATCGCTTCGAAGCCGCGGGCCGCCTTGCGGATCGCCTGGGTCTCGGCGGCGCCGTCGGCCGCCTTCTCGGCGCCCGCCGCACCGACAGCGCGGGTCAGCATCAGATCACCACCAGTTCGGCGTGCAGCGCCCCGGCGGCGTGCATCGCCTCGAGGATCGCGATCATGTCGCGCGGCGTGGCGCCGATCCGGCGCAGCGCGGCGACGAGGTCGTCCACGCTCGCCCCCTCGCCCAGCACCAGTCCCTTCGCATCCCCTTCCTCGGCGACGACGTCGGTCTGGGGAACGACCTTGGTGTCGCCCTTGTAAGAGAACGGGGCGGGCTGGCTGACCTCGTAGCGCGTGGAGACCGAGACGGTGAGATCGCCGTGGCTGACCGCGACGCGCGAGATCTTGATGTCGCCACCGAGGACGACGGTCCCCGAGCGCTCGTTCATCACGACCCGCGCCGGGATGTCCGGCTCGACCGGAAGCTCCATCGCCCGCGCCAGGTACTCGACCGGGTCACCCTTCATCGAGGCCGGGATCGCGGCGCGGACCGTGCCGGAGTCGACGGCACGCGCGCTGCCCGGCCCGAACGCCGTCTCCAGCGCGCGCTGAACGCGCTGCGCGACCCCGAAGGAGGGGGTCTTGACCTGTAGCGTGAGCACCGCTTCCTGCGAGAGGTCCACCCCGGCCGACCGCTCGACGAGCGCCCCGCCCGGGATCGCCCCGGCGGTCGGGTGGTTCTTCACGACCGTGTTGCCGCCGCCGCCGGCGCTGAACGCGCCGCCGACCGTGAGCGGCCCCTGCCCGACCGCGTAGATCAGGCCGTCGGCCGCCTTGAGCGGCGTCATCAGCAGCACGCCGCCGGCGAGCGACTTGGCGTCGCCGAGCGAGGCGACGTTGATGTCGATCCGCGTCCCGGGCTGCGCGAAGCCCGGCAGCGTTCCGGTCACCATCACCGCCGCCACGTTGCGCACGCGGATGGCGATCGGGTCGATCACGATCCCCATCCGCTGCAGCGCGTTGGCGATGCTCTGCACGGTGAAGCGGGCCTGCGTCCCGTCGCCGGTGTTGTTGAGCCCGACCACCAGCCCGTAGCCGACGAGCTGGTTGTCGCGCACTCCCTGCACCTCGACCACTTCGCGCAGCGGAACCATCGTCCGCGAGGCGGGGACGGGCGCCGGGGACGGCGCCGGGACCGGCGCCGAGGCCGGTGCCGGAGCGGCGGCCGGGAGTTCCGGGGTCTGTGCGGCCGAAACGGGCAGGACTGCGGCCGCGAGCAGCGCCGCGGCCGAAAACCTCACGATGCGTGCCAGTGACATCCCGCCTCCCCGGCTCAGAACGGCCAGAGCACGGCCAGCAGCCGCTGGAACCAGGGCTGGCGCGTCGTGTCGTTGATGTCGCCGAACCCGCCGTACGTGATCGTCAGGTCGGCGATCCGCGAGGAGTCGATCACGTTGGTGCGGGCGATGTCCTCGGGCCGGACGATCCCCGCCAGCGTCAGGCGCTGGCGCTCCTGGTTGACCTTGACGTCCTTCTGGCCGACCACGAGCATCCGGCCGCCGCTGCCGACCGCCATCACGCGGACCGCGATCGTCGCGGTCAGCTCGGACTCGCGCGTCGTCTCGCCCTTGCCGTTGAACTGCAGGTCGGTGCTGGTCTGGAGCGCCGGGTCGACGCGCGAAGTTGACGCTGTCCTGCCAGCCGAAGACGACCGGCGCGTCGAGCGTGCTCGCCGACTGCCGGTCGAGCTTCTTGTCGGACGCGGACTTTGCCGAGCGAGTTCTCGCGGACCTTCACGATCAGCACGTCGCCGGTGTGGCGCGCCCGGAAGTCGCCGGCCAGGTCGGCCGCGTTGGTGTCGGTGAAGAGCGAGCCGGGCGAGACCGGTCCCGCCGGCGGCACCTGCTCGAGCGTCGGCATCGGTTGCTCGTAGACCGAGGGGGGCATGAACGGCGTCGAAGCGCAGCCGAACAGCGCCGCGACGGCGGCGAGCAGCAGCAGGAGCGGCGCGGCCGGGACCGCGGGCCGATGAGCGTTCACGATGCCTCCTTCTTTCCAGCGGCCGGCCCGACAGGCGCCGGCTCGGCGTCGGGCGCGGTCCGCGCGGCCTTCCAGACCTCGACCCGCCCCGGCGCGACGATGCGCGCGCGGATCGGCTTGCGGTCCATTCCCTCGACCAGCACCACCTGCCCCACCTCGCCGCGCCCGCGCGCCGTCGTCTCCATCGCCAGCGCGACCCCGCCCTGCTCGATCTGCAGCACCACGGTCTGGCCGGGCTCGACGGCCGCCGGGCGGGTGAGCGCGCCCAGGCGCACGACGTCGCCCTTCCGGATCGTTCCCTTCGCCGCCAGCCCGAGCGCCGGCTGCGGGTCGTTCAGCACCCGGTCGCCGCGCTTGAGCAGGCGCCGCTCGATCGTCAGCGCCGCGGCGTCGACCAGCTCGCCGCGCAACAGGTCCCTGGCCGCGACGACCACCGGCCCGTAGAGGCGCAGCGTCACGGCCATCGGCACGAACCGCACCGCCGCCTCCGGCCGATCCTGGATCCGAAGCGACAGCAGGGACGTCCCTGCGGCGAGCCCGTTGACTGGCTCCTGGGCCTCGATCGACGCCGCCAGCGGGATCTCCCCCGGATCCGCCACGCTGCGCATCGAGACGATCTCGGCCGAGCCGTCGGGGAAGCGCGCAGTGACCAGCGCACGGACCGCCGCCTCGAGCCGCGGCTCCGCCGTCGCGGCCTCGGCCGGGGGGTTCCCCAGCGCGGCGAGCAGCGCGACGGCGAGCGCGAGCACGGCGGCGGTCATCGCCGGTGCCTAACGGACCAGCTGGCCGAGCAGGCGCAGCATGTCGTCGACCGAGCGGATCGAGCGCGAGTTCAGCTCGTACGCCCGCTGGGCCGTGATCATGTCGACCAGCTCGCCGACGATGTTGACGTTCGAGGTCTCGAGGAACCCCTGCCGTAGCTCGCCCAGGCCGTCCTGGCCGGGCGTCCCGCTGATCGCGTCGCCGCTGGCGACGGTGTTGACGAACAGGTTGTCGCCCAGCGTCTGAAGCCCGCCGGGGTTGATGAAGTTGGCGATCTCGATGTTGCCGAGCTGGGTCACCGTGTTGTCCGAGAGCTGGACCGAGACGGTCCCGTCGGGCGCGATCGTGATCGAGTTCGCGTCCTGCGGGATGACCATCGGCGGGTTCATCGGGTAGCCCATCGAGTTGACGAGGTTGCCGTTCTCGTCGAGCGTCAGCGCGCCGTCGCGGGAGTAGACCTCCGTCCCGTCGGGCTGGGTGAACTTCAGGAAGCCTCGCCCGGCGATGATGATGTCGAGCGGGTTCTCGGTCGGCTTGAACTCCCCCTGCTCGAACATCTTCTGCACCGACGACGTCCGCGCGCCGAGGCCGAGCTGGACGCCGGAGGGGAGGTTGGTGCTCGAGCTCGAGGCGGTCCCGGGCGCGTTGAGCGTCTGGTAGAGCAGGTCGACGAAGACCGGCCGGCTGCGCTTGAAACCGTTCGTGCTCAGGTTCGCCAGGTTGTTGGCGATCGTGTCCATGTTGACCTGCTGCGCGGCCATGCCGGTCGCGGCGGTCCAGAGCGAGCGTTCCATCGGCGAGCCTCCTGTCAGCGCACGCCGGCCAGTTCGAGGGCCCGGCGCGCGATCGTGTTGGCGGCCACGTCGACCACCTTCTGGTTCATCTCGAACATTCGCTGGGTGGCGATCATCGCGACCAGTTGCTCGACGGCGACGACGCCCGACTGCTCGAGGAAGCCCTGCCGGAGCACGGTCTCCTCGGCCGGAATCGGCGTGGGGGTCCCCTGAGCCTTCCAGAGGTTCCCGCCCTCGCGGGAGAGGTCGGCCAGGCGGGCGTCGACCACCCCGATCCGCGCCACCGCTTCGCCGTCGACCGTCAAGGTCCCGTCGGGCACGAGGGCGACCTCGCCCTCGGCGCCGATGGTGATCGGCTTCCCCTTGTCGTCGAGCACGGGGAACCCCTCGGCGGTGACGAGGCGGTCCTTCGCGTCGCGCTGGAAGTTGCCGGCCCGGGTCAGCCGCTCGCCGGCGGGGGTCTCGACGCGGAACCAGCCGCGGCCGGCGATCGCGACATCGAAGAGGTTCCCGGTCTCGCGCAGCGGGCCGGGGGTGTCGTCGCGCCAGGCCCCGGCGAAAGCCACGCCCCGGGGGCCGGCGGGGTTGCCACCGGGGGTCCCGGCGACGACCGCGCGGTCGAGGTAGGAGGCGAAGAGCGCCCGCTCCGGCCGGTAGGCCGTCGTGCCGGCGTTCGCCAGGTTGTTGGAGATGGTGTCGAGGTTCTTCTCCCCCGCCACCAGCCCCGAGGCACCCGTGTAGAGCAGCGGGTACATCCGGTCACCTCCGTCCTCGGTCGATCCGCGGTCAGCGCTCCGCGGTCCGCCTGGTCGCACCGTTGCTGCAAGTTCCGTTCCGCTCGGCGGCGACTGCCCCGCTTCGCGCTCCCTCCGCCGCTTCCTCCGGGCGCGGCAATTCCTGCCGCCCGACGGTCGCTCCTTGCCGGGCCCGGATCCGCAGCACCACCTCCGGTTGAAGCCGCTCCACCTCGACCCACACCGTCTCGCCCTCGACCAGTGCGGTCCGCGCGTGGGCTTGCACCTCGCGCCCACCGACGCGTATCCGGGCCCGGCCGTCGGCCATCAGCCGCACGACCTCGGCGCGGTAGACGCCCCCCACAGCGAGCGCCGGGAGCATCAGCCGGCGCTCTCGCGGAACCGCGTCAGGCGCTGGCGCAGCGCCGCCTCGGCCACCAGTTCCTGGTGCTCCGCGCGCTCGACCAGCTCGGCCAGGCCGGCCGGCGGGGGCGCGGCCGCTCCGGCCGCCGTGGCAGCCGGTTCCTCGGGGACCGCCTCGCGCGGCCCGCGGCGCAGCAGCGCGAACCGCGCGCGGCGCGGTTCCGCTGCGAGCAACGGGGGCGCGGCCTCGCGCGCGCCGTGCGCCGTCCGCGCCGCCCTGCGCCGCACGGTGCTGCGCTCGAGCGCAAGCAGCGCGAACAGCATCGCCAGGTCGAAGCAGAGCTGAACCCACAGGAGCTCGCGCATCACGGCGTCCCCCCTTCGGCCATCTCGCGCACGCGGAAGGCGAAGCGCCCGTCGACCACGACGAGGTCGCCGATCGCGAACGGGCGGTCCTGGACGTAGAGCGTGACGATGTCGTCCCCCTCGAGGCCGACCGGCACGGCGTCGCCGGCGCGCAGCCCGAGCACGCGCTCGAGGCTCCAGACCTGCTTGCCGAGCCGCACCTCGAGCGGCAGCTCGAGCTGGTCGAGCAGCGATCCGCCCGCCAGCGACGGCGCGCCGGCCCGCAGCGTTTCCGGGGTCTCGAGGTCGTTCAGGTCGCGGATGGTCATCGGTCTCTCCTGCTCAGTCGCCGGCCTTCACCGGCGCGAGCTGCCTGATCTCGAACAGGCGCATCTTCTCCTGCCGCCGCAGCACGCCCTGCGCGAGCAGCGTTCCGTTGAGGCGCAGCCCCAGCCCGTCGTGCTCCGGCACGTCGAGCTGCAGCACGTGACCCGGGCGCATCCGGTGCAGGTCGGTGACGCGCAGGCTGGCCCCGGTGATCACCGGCTCGACCGTCACCGGGACCTTGCGCAGCGCCTCGATCAGCTCCGGCGGCGCGTTGCGATCGGGCGGAGGGATGGCCTCGGCCACCAGCCGGTTGGTCAGCAGGGGGGTCATCAGCAGACGGCAGACGGTATCGCCACCTCCCAGCTCGATCCGGATCGCGGCCGTCGCGAGCATCCCGCCGCGCTGCGCGAGCCGGCCGAAGATCGGGTCGTGGTCGAGACCGCCGGAGCGCACCGGCGCCAGCGCGCAGCGCTCGTCGAGGAACCGAGTCAGGCGGTGGAAGGCGCTCTCGAGCAGCCGGTTCTCGACGGACGACAGCGCGCGGACGGCGACGAGGCTGCCTTCGCCGCCCTGCAGCCGGTCGACCATCGAGAGCGCCAGCTCGCCCTGGAACGAGATCCCCCCGACCGGATCGCCCGCCTCGTCGACGAACAGCCCGAGCGGCTCGCCGTTGGCCAGCGTCGAGAGCACGGTGCTGGCCGGCTGCTGGACCAGGCCGGAGAACTCCCCCTTGATCGGCTTGTCGGCGACGAGGATCACCGTCAGCGCGTCGGCGACCTCGTCGGCGATCTTCTCGCACGCGGCCTGGACCAGCGACAACCGCTCGCCCGCCAGCAGCAGCGGGGCCCGCAGGTCGAACGGGATCGCGTCGTCGGGCGGCAGGTCGGCTTCGTCCGGTCCGAACGAGGCGAGCAGGGTATCGACCTCTTCCTGGGACAGCAGGCGGCTCATCGGAGGGCCTCCACCGCGGGCGCCGTGAGCCGCTCGCCGACGCGCGCGCGCAGCCGGCTGACGGCCCGGGTGTGGATCTGGCAGACCCGCGACTCGGTGACGTCGAGCACCGCGCCGATCTCCTTCAGCGTCAGCCCGCGCTCGTAGTACAGCGAGAGGACCATCCGCTCGCGCTCGGGAAGCTGGTCGATCTCCTGCGCCAGGACCTCGCGCCGCTCCTTCTCCTCGACCCGGAACAGCGGGCTGGCGCCGGGGTCGGCCGGGTCGTTCCCCTCCTCCTCGCTGGCCGGCATGTGGCCCAGGCGCACGCCGCGGGCCTGCTGGTAGAGCGCGTGCAGCTCGTCGACGGAGATCTCGAGCTCGGCCGCGATCTCCTCGTCCTGGGCGGTGCGG
Organism: uncultured Acidobacteriota bacterium; assembly: GCA_963702425.1. Classification (GTDB taxonomy): domain Bacteria; phylum Acidobacteriota; class Polarisedimenticolia; order J045; family J045; genus JALOKP01. The sequence continues at coordinate 39,417 of CAVPCQ010000031.1, read as the reverse complement.
CGGGTGCGGTGCTCGACGGCGACGATCGCCGTCTCGAGCCGGCGTGCGGCGCGGCGGAGCGAGCGGGGGGCCCAGTCGCGGCCCCGCACGCCGTCCAGGATCGCGCCGCGGATCCGCGACTCGGCGTAGGTCTTGAACAGCACCCCGTGCGCCGGGTCGAAGCGGTCGATCGCCTCCATCAGGCCGAGGATCCCGTCGCCGACCAGGTCGTCGTAGTCGATCGATCCGGCCAGCCGCGAGCCGATCCGGTGGGCGAGGTACTTCACGAGCCCGGTGTGCCCGACCAGCAGGCGGTCGCGCGCAGCGGATCCCGGGACGCGGGCCGCGGCCGTCCATTCGACCGACGGGTCGACGAGCGGCGTGTCGGCGTGGGGTGCGGCGCGCATCAGTGCTGGATTCCCGGCTGCGGTTCGTTCCCGTGCCATCGTTCCGATGCTCCCGAAAGGCGGCGCGTGCGTGCGCGCGCCGCGACCTTGGCGGCCAGGCGCTCGATCGAGCGGCTGGCAGGGGTGTGGGGGTGGGCGATCACGAGTGCGCTCTGGCGCCGCGCGGCGTCGGCGACGGCCTCGTCCCGGGGGATGAAGGCGTCGAGGTCGATCCCGCGGCCGAGGAAGCGCTGGGCCGCGGCGAGCAGGCGCCGGTGCACGCGGCCGGCCTCGCCCTCGTCGGCGACGCCGTTGACGACCAGGCCGATCTCCTGCCCCGGGTCGCGCCGCAGCGCGACCTTGAGCGCGGCGTAGGCGTCGACCAGCGCGGCCGGCTCCGGCCAGGTGACGAGCAGTGTCCGATCGGCGAGCATCAGCATCCGCGAGACCTGGTCGCCGATCCCGGCCGCGGTGTCGATCAGCAGCACCTCACAGCTCTCGCCGACGGTGCGCAGCCCCTCGACGAAGCGCAGCATCTCCTCGGGCGGCAGGTGCGCCAGCTCCGGGATTCCCGAGCCGGCGGGGATGACGCGGACCCCCCCGGGGCCCTCGATCGCGATCTCGGTCAGCGGCACCTGCTCGCGGAAGAAGTGCTCGATCGTGCGCGACGGGGCGAGTCCCAGCAGCACGTCGGCGTTGGCCAGCGAGAGGTCGGCGTCGAGCAGCGTGGTGGAGAGGCCGGCGCGGGCGAGAGCGATCGCCAGGTTGGCGGCGACGAAGGTCTTGCCGACGCCGCCCTTGCCCGAGGTGACGGCCAGCACCAGCGCACGCCGCGCCCGGCGCGTCGCGCCGCGCGACACGCTTCCGACCGCCCCGGCGCCTGCTCTCATCGTACGGCCCCGTCACCGCGCCACGGCGCTGCCGGATCGCCGGGCAGCGGCACCGCCCACGCCGCCAGGCGGCGCGCGTCGGCGACGGCGATGTCGTCGGGAACGTCGGGACCGGTGCCGAGGTGGCGCAGCGGCAGCCCGGCCCGCGCCAGCGCCGTGACCAGCCCTCCCGGCCGCACCGCCTCGTCGATCCGCGTCGCGCCGAGCGCGCCGGGGCGCAGCCGTGCGAACCGCTTGACGCTGTCGGCCAGCGAATCGGCATCGCGGTCGGCCGCCAGCAGCAGCTCGATCTCCTCGCGCCGCACACCCGCCAGCAGGTCGGCCAGGCGGTCCATCGCCGGCAGGTCGCCGCGCGGCACGCCCGGCGTGTCGAGCAGCAGGATCGCGTGCCGGCCGGCGCGCTCGCGCACGCGGTCCAGCCCGCGCCGGTCGCTCACCGCGGCGAACGGCACGCCGAGGATCCGCGCGTAGCTCTCGAGCTGTTCGGCACCGCCCAGGCGGCGCCCGTCGGCGGAGGCCAGCGTCACCGCCCGCTCGCCGCGGTAGAGCTCCAGCGCGGCGAGCTTGGCGAGGGTCGTCGTCTTGCCGACCCCCGGTGGCCCGACCAGCGCCAGCACCGGCGGCGCGGGCGCGGGGCTGGCCGGCACCCACAGCGCGACCAGCTCGCGCGCGTACGACAGCGCCGCGATCCGGTCCTCCAGCTGCTCGGTATCGAGATTGCTCTGCGCGGCGGCGGCGATCCGCTCGGCGAACGGGAGCGAGAAACCCCAGGCCACGAGGTCGTCGCGCAGCCGCTCCGCGGCGGCGGGCGGGGCGCCCGCCGCCGTCGCGAGGGCCGAGCCCGGCGCTGCGAGGCGCGGGCCGGGGCGCTCGGCCGCGGCGACGACTTCCACGCCGTCCGCGCGGCGGCGCATCTCGAGCACGCAGGCCTCGGGGCCCAGGTGCTCGCGCACGCGCGCCAGCGCCTCGGCTCCCGTCTTCCCGGAGAACGTCTTCACCAGCATCTCAGGACACCGTCCCCACCGCCCGGAGCGTCACCTCCGGCGGAATCTCGAGCGTGGAGAGCACCTTGGTGTGGGGCAGCACGGCGCGGACGAGCTGCGCCAGGGAGGGCCGGAGCCGCGGCCCGGTGACGATCGCCACGTCGCTCCCCGCGGCCGAGGCCGAGGCCACCGCCGTTGCCAGCCGCTGCACGATCTCGCGCGCCCGCGCCGGCAGCATCCCGCCGGGGGCGCGATCGGCCGCTTCCGGGACCAGCCCGGCGGTCAACTCCTCCTCGAGTTCCGGGGAGAGCACGACCGCCTTGAGAATCCCCGCGCCGTCGACCAGCGGCGCCGTGACCGGCCGCGCCAGGGCGCGCCGGACCGACTCGACGATCACCTGCGGATCGCGCGACGAGCCTGCGGCGTCGGCCATCGCCTCGACGATCAGCGCGAGGTCGCGGACCGGGATCCCCTCGCGCAGCAGCCCCTGCAGCGTGCGGTGGACCTCGCCCACCGTGAGCCGCTCCGGCACCAGCTCGGCCAGCGCCTTGGGGTGGGTCTTCTGCAGGTGGTCGAGCAGGCGCGCCACGTCGTCGCGCGAGACCAGCTCGGCCGCGTTGCGGTGGATCACCTCCATCAGGTGGGTCGAGAGGACCGACGCCGGGTCGACGACCGTGTAGCCCGCGCCGCGCGCGTCGTCCGCCTTGTCCGGCGCGATCCAGACCGCCGGCAGCCCGAACGCGGGGTCCTTCGTCGGCTCCCCCTCGACGGGCCGCGACGCGCCGGCGTCGAGCGCCAGCAGCCGGCCGCGCGGGATCCGGCTGCCGGCGATCTTCACGCCGCGCATCAGGATCTGGTACGCGTCGGCGGGGAGCGAGAGGTTGTCGCGCACCCGGACCGGCGGGAGGACGAACCCCTCCTCGGTCGCGATCTGGCGCCTCAGCCCCTTGATCTTGTCCAGGATCCCGCCGGCCCGGTCCGCGCCGATCGGCGCGATCAGGTCGTACCCCACCTCGATGCAGAGCGGGTCGACCCCGAGCAGCGACTCGACCTCGTCCTCGGCCGCCTTGTCCGGCGCGGTCGCCGGCAGCTCGGGCCCCTGTTCGGCTGCCTCCGCGACGCGGTCGGCGGCCACGCGCGCGCCGCCGTAGACCGCCGCGGCCAGCAGCACGAAGGCCACCTTCGGCAGCCCCGGGATCAGCGCCAGCGAGAGCAGCGTGCCGGCCGCGATCTTGAGCGGCCTGGGCTGCAGCATCAGCTGCGCGTAGAGCACCTCGCCCAGCGCCTGCTCCTGCGCCGCGCGGGTCGTGATGATGCCGCCGGCCAGCGCGACCAGCAGCGCCGGGATCGCCGTCGCCAGGCCGTCGCCGATCGTCAGCACGGTGTAGGTCCGCATGGCCTCGCCGGGGACCATCCCGAGCTGGACGATCCCGATCGTCAGCCCGGCGGTGATGTTGATCGCCACCAGCAGGAAGGCCGCAATCGCGTCGCGCTGCGTGAACCGCACCGCGCCGTCCATCGCGCCGAAGAACTCGGCCTCCTTCTGGATCGAGAGCCGCCGCCCGATCGCTTCGCGCTCGGTGATCAGCCCGGCGTTGAGGTCGGCGTCGATCGCCATCTGCTTGCCGGGCATCGCGTCCAGGGTGAAGCGCGCGATGACCTCCGAGATGCGGGTCGAGCCGTGCGCGATGACCACGAACTGGACGATCAGGATCACCAGGAAGACGACGATTCCGACGACGAAGCTCCCACCGACGACGAACTGCCCGAAGGCCTCGATCACCTTGCCCGCGGCGTCGGTCCCCTCGCTGCCGTGCAGCAGGATGGCGCGCGTGCAGGCGATGTTGAGCGCCAGCCGGAAGAAGGTGATCACCAGCAGCAGCGATGGGAAGGCGCTGAACTTCGTCGGACCCGGGACGTACATCGCGGTCATCAGGATCACGATCGAGAGCGCCAGGTCGAGTGTGACCAGCAGGTCGATCAGGATCGTCGGCAGCGGGACGACGATGATCGCCACGCCGGCGATGACCAGCGCGGGCAGGCCGAGCGAGGCCAGCGGGTGGACCGGGCGGTTGATCGCGACCGTGCTCACGGCGTGGTCCCGGCCGGCTCGACTTCAGGGTGCGGGCGGAGCGCGCGACGCTGCGGGTTCATCACGTAGGCCAGGACCTCGGCCACGGCGCGGAACAGGGTCTCGGGGATCGGCGCGCCGAGCTTGCAGACCTTTTCGAGCATCCGCGCCAGCGGCGGGTCCTCGACGATCGGCACGCGGTGCTCGCGCGCGATCTCCTTGATCCGCTGCGCGATCAGCCCCTTCCCCTTCGCGACCACGACCGGCGCGGCCATCTTCGCGCGGTCGTACTTCAGGGCGACCGCGACGTGGGTCGGGTTGGTGACGACGACGTTGGCGGTGGGGATCGCGGCCATCATCCGGCGCCGCGCCAGCTCGCGCTGCCGCGCGCGGATCCGCGAGCGGACCTCGGGGCTCCCCTCGCTCTCGCGGTGCTCGTCCCGCACCTCCTGCTTGGTCATGTAGAGGTTCCGGTACCAGCGCCAGCGGGCGAACGCGAAGTCGGCGGCCGCGATCACGAGGCCCAGCACGAGCGCCCGGACCAGCACGCGGCCGACGATCCGGGTGGTTCCGGCCAGGATCCCGGCAGGAGAAGCGAGCGCGAGCTGCGCCACGCGGTCCCACTCCGGCAGCACGACCGCGGCCGCAAGTGCGGCGTAGCAGCCGGCGCGCAGCAGCGCCTTGCCGGCGGCGACGAGCTTCTCGACGCTGACGAAGTGCTTGAGGCCGTTGACCGGGTTGAGGTTGGCGAAGTCGACCTTGAGCAGCGGCTTCCGGATGTGCAGCCCCTGGATCGCCTGGGACAGCAGCCCGGCCGCGGCGATCGTGAACAGCAGCGGGAGCATCAGCCGCATCGCGACCGTCCCCGCGTTGAGGAGCGAGTCGAGCAGTGCCCCGTCCGAAGGGGGGCGGCCGGCCGCGCGCAGCGCGGCGACCAGGTAGGCCGAGAGCCCGGCCAGGAAGGACGCGCCGGAGAGCAAGGCCCAGAGCAGGAAGGCTCCGAGGCTCGCCGCCTGCCCGAGGTCCTGGCTGCGCGCGACCTGCCCCTTCTCCTTCGCCTTCTCCTGCTTTCGGCCGGAGGGCTTCTCGGTCCTTCTGTCGCGGTCCGCCGCCATCGCCGTCTCAGGGCTTTCCCGCCAGCGCCTCGAGCGAGCGGCCGGCGTCGTGGAGCGAGGCGTCGACCGCCTCGCCCAGCAGCGGGGCGAGCATCTGGAGCGAGAATGCGATCGCGAGCAGGCCGATCGCCAGCCGGATCGGCGCGCCGACGACCAGGAGATTCATCTGCGGCGCGGCGCGCGCGATGAGCATCAGGAAGACGTCCACGAGCAGCCCCGCGACCAGCACGGGCGCGGCCATCTGCAGCCCGAGCGCCAGCGTCCGGCCCGTCAGCGCGACCATCGACGGCAGCCAGCCGGTCGCGAAGTGCGCGCCGCCGACCGGCACGATGCGGTACGACTCGCCGAGCGCGGCGAGCATCTGGTGGTGGCCACCGATCGTGATGAAGACCAGCAGGCCCAGCAAGCGGTAGAAGACGCTCGCGGTCGTGGCCTGGCTCTGCGTCACCGGGTCGAACTGCTGCGCCAGCGAGAGCCCCGTGGGGTAGCCGACGAAGTCGCCGGCCACCGCGGCGACCTCGATCACCGTCAGCGCGGAGAAGCCGAGCAGGAAGCCGACGAAGGCCTCGCCGAAGACCAGCCCGAGGATCCCGGCCGAGAGGTCCGGGGCGGGCACGACCGGCAGCAGCAGGGCCGTCAGCAGCACGGCGAAGCCCGCCCGCAGTTGCGGCGGTGCGGCCTCGGTGCCGAAGACCGGCGCGACCGTGAGGAAGGCTCCGATGCGCACGAGCAGCGCCGCTCCCCCGAGGAGCTGGTTCCACGGGAGGCGGATCACCTCGACGCCTGCGGCCTCGGCGAGCATCGCGCGTCTACGCGTTCACGCCGGCGATCATCGCGAACACGCGCTGCGTGAACTCGATCATCAGTCGCATCATCCAGTGCAGGGTGAGCAGCGTCGCCAGGAAGACCGCGAGGATCTTGGGAATGAACGTCACGGTCACGTCCTGGATCGAGGTCGCGACCTGGATCACGCTGACGATCAGGCCGACGGCCATCCCGACCAGCAGGATCGGCGCGCCGACCAGCAGCGCGGTGCGGATCGCCTCGCGGCCGATCGTCAGGACCGTCATCTCGTCCATCGGCGGCTTCCTCCGGTCAGCGGATGCCGGCGACGAGCGAGCCCGCGAGCAGGCTCCAGCCGTCGACCAGCACGAAGAGCAGGATCTTGAACGGCAGCGAGACCATCGACGGCGGCAGCATCATCATGCCCATCGACAGCAGGACCGACGACACGACGAGATCGACGACCAGGAACGGCAGGAACAGCAGGAACCCGATCTCGAACCCGGCCCGCAGCTCGGAGATCACGAAGGCCGGCACCACCACCCGCAGCGGCACGTCGGCGGAGGTCGCGGGGCGCGGGATCTTCGCCATTTTGACGAACAGCCCGAGGTCGGCCTCGCGCGTGTTGCGCAGCATGAACTCGCGCATCGGGCCCGACGCTGCGTCGAGCCCCTGCTGGGCGTCCATCTGCCCCGCGGTGTAGGGAACCCAGGCCTCGGCGCGGACCTGCTCGAGGGTCGGGCCCATCACGAAGAAGGTCAGGAACAGCGCCAGGCCGACGACGACCTGGTTGGGCGGCATCTGAGGCGTGCCGAGCGCCTGGCGCAGGAAGTGCAGCGCCACGACGAACCGCACGAACGAGGTCATCATCAGCAGGATCGCGGGCGCGACGGCGAGCACCGTCAGCATCAGGACGATCCGTAGCGCGGTGGAACCCGGGGCACCGCCGACGGGGTCGGTGATGCGCAGCTCGAGACCGCCGGGCCCGGCGGGGGCGGGCGACGCCGGGGGCGGGGCGGGCGACGCCACCGCGGGCAGCACCGCGAAGGCGGTCAGCGCCACGAGCAGCGCCAGCAGCGCGCGCCGCGCGCGCGGGGTGCTCACGCGCTCCTCCCGCGCAGCGCGGCCGCGAGCCGCTCGGCGAAGGTCGGTGACGCCGGCGCGCCCGGCCCGCCGGGTGCAGCGTGCGCCAGGGGCCGTGCGACCGGGGCTGGAGCGGCCGCCGTGCCGACCTCGCCCGGCCGCGAAAGGTCCGCGACAAGGTTCACCTGTTGCCCGGTGACGCCGACCAGCAGGCTGCGCCCGTCCACGCCCACGACCAGCAGCTGCACGCCGCGGCTGACCGCGATCCGCTCGCGAACGGCCAGTGACCCCGCCGACCGGGCTGCCGCGCCGCCGCGCTGCGCTAGCCTGCCGAACAGCCAGACGAGGCCGACGACCGCGGCCAGCGCGCCCGCCAGGCGCAGCAGATCGAGCAGGCCGGGCGCGCCGGCTTCAGCCATTGTCCTTGCCGAGCCGCGTGACACGCAGCGCAAGCTGTCCCTTGACCTCGACGATTTCCCCCGCGCCGATCACGGCCCCCTCGGCGATCAGCCGGCAGGGCTCGCCGATCGGCGTCTCGAGCGGCAGCACCTTGCCGGGCGCGAGGCCGCGCAGCTCGGACAGGCTCGCCCGGCCGGCCGCGATCCGCGCTGACAGCTCGATCGGCAACGCGCTGAACTCGCGGCGCACGAACGCCGCGGCGCGCGCGGCGTCGGAGGGCGCGGAGCCCGGGGCCGGGCCCGCGCCGGTCGCGGCCGTCTTCTCGTCCTTGCGTCCCGCCTGGGTCTCGGCCATCGCAGCGCTCCCGGAGCGGTCCCGCCACCGTCGCGGCGACGGACCGCACACTTCCCGTGCGAAGGCCTTTTCAGCAAGCCGTGTGCCGCGCGGAGGGCGCGGCTATCCGACTGATCGGACGACAGTTGCGACGATTGTCCGGAAACCGGACCGGGGTTTCCCGGCGGGGTGCCGGCGGCGCCCCGTCGGATGTTTGACGGCGCGCCGCCCGGCCCCTCCGTTTTTTCCGGCTAGCGCTTGATGTTGATCGTCTCCTGCGCCAACTGGTCCATCGTGGTGATGATCTTGGTGTTCGCCTGGTAGCCGCGCTCGGCGACGATCATCTGGGTGAACTGGTCGGTGATGTCGACGTTCGACAGCTCGAGCGCCTTGGAGACGACCGTGCCCCGGCCGCCGGTCCCGGCGATCCCCAGGGCCGGCGGACCCGACCCGAGGGATGAGATGTAGGTGTTGCCGTAGTAGTTCTGCAGCCCGGCCGAGTTGTTGAACGAGGCGACCGCGAGCTGGCCCAGCTCGAGCGTCTGGCCGTTGGTGAAGACGCCCGCGATCAGCCCGTCGGCGCTGACCGCCAGGCTCTGCAGCTGCCCGACGCCGTAACCGTCCGTGGACAGGCCATCCATCTCCGATGGGGCGTCGTAGCCGGTGATCAGGCCGACGCGCTGGGGCGCGGCGATGTTCGGGTCGACGACGTTCCAGGTCACGGTCTGGGCCGAAGCGCCGTTCGCCCAGCCGGTGTTGTTGGCGGCGTCGAAGACCAGCGGCAGGTCGTAGATCGGCGGGGTCTCGGTCGTCGGCGGCGTCCAGCCGGTCATCGTGTTCGCGACCAGCTGGCCGTTGCCGTCGAAGGTCATCGTGCCGGTGGCGACGACGATGTACTCGGGGTCGGTCGGCCCGGTCGGGGCGCCCGCGATGTCGGCCGCGGGCACCCGCGCCTCCCAGCCCCACACCGCGCCGGTCGGCGCGAAGGAGGTGGGCGTCATCACCAGCGTGACGTCGTGCTGCGCGCCGAGCGAGTCGAAGACGTTGATCCCGGTGACGAACGGCTGGGTCGCGCCGTTCTGGAGGTTCATCGAGGCCTGGAAGTAGCCCGAGGCCTGCGGCGGCGCGGTCAGCCCGGCCGGGATCACGATGTCCTGCGGCACGCCGGTCGTGACGACCTTGCCGTCCGCGTCCTTCTGCGTGTAGCCCTGGACGCGGAAGCCGTTGTCGTTGACCAGGTTTCCCTGGGAGTTGAAGGAGAAGTTGCCGGCCCGGGAGAAGACCGACAGCCCTTCCTGCGTCTCGAGCGTGAAGAACCCGCCCCCCTGCAGCGCCATGTCGGTGACGACGTCGGTCGGCTGCAGCGAGCCGGCGGTGAACAGCGTCTGGACGCCCGACACGGTCACGCCGAGGCCGATCTGCTGCGGCACGCCGGCGCCGTTGACCGCCGCTGCGCCGGGCGCGAACAGCTGGGCGAAGTTGGTCCGCCCCGTCTTGAACCCGATCGTGTTGGTGTTCGCAAGGTTGTTGCCGATCGTGGCCAGGGCCGCCGCGTTGGCGTTCAGCCCCGTGAGTCCCGCGTAGAAGGCACTCGCACCCATCGTCCCGTTCTCCTCGTCTTTTCGCCCAGCTGCGTCAGTTCGTCGCTTCGTCGTCGGCGCGGAGGATCTCCGCCACCTGGTCGAACGGAATCAGCCGATCGCCGCAGATCAGGGACAGTCCGTCCTCGCCGAGGTGGATCCCGTCCACCGTCAGCTTCACCATGCCGGGCAGGAGCTTCTCGCTGCCGTCGCTCCCAATCGCGCGCACGCGGTACGAGTAGGTCCCCGTCGCGAGCGCGGTCCCGGCCTCGTCATGGCCGTCCCAGGTCGCGCTCTGGCGCCCCGCACCGGCCGACCCGTCGAGCGTGCGGACCATCGCGCCGGAGCTGTCGAAGATCTCGATCTTGACCTGCGCGGTGCCGTCCGGCGCGTCGTAGACGATCCGGTCCGCGCCCCCCTCGCCCAGCCGGATCTTCCCGTCGCCTGGCGCGAGCACCGCCTTGCCGACGAGGTTCAGCGACTGGCTGTTGACCAGTTGCGCCTGCCCCTGCGCCACGGCGTCGATCCGCTGGTTGAGGTCGATCAGCTGCTCGAGGCTGGAGAAGGTCGCGAGCTGCGCGACGAACTCCGTGTCCTTGGGCGGATCGAGTGGATTCTGGTTCTCGAGCTGCGTGACCAGCAGCCTGATGAAGTCGTTCCGGCCGAGCGACTCGCTCCCCGTCGCGTAGGGGTTGTCCCCCTGGACGACGCGGTAGACGTTGGGGTCGAGCAGGACGTTGGCACCGCTGTCCATACTTTGTTTCTCCTCGCGGAGGTGAAGAGCAACGGGCGTGCCAGCGTCGACGGTGCGGAGAGCGGGGGATCGGCGGGGCCGCGCGCGCGCGGTGGGAAGGAATTGCCGGGTGCTAGGTGAGAACGTCCAGCCGCGCGGCGCCCGCCGGAGTGCCGCGGCGCGCGGGGTCGGGGCCGGACGGGAGCCCGCGCCGCTCCGGGCGCGGCTCCGCACCGTCGCGTCGCGCCGCAGGCGAGCCGTCGGGAGCGCGCTCGCCGGCCGGGGCGCCGTGCTGACCGCCGCCGGCGCCGGAGCGCGGGTCGGCGAAGCCGTCGACCGGGACCTCGACCTTCACCGGGTCGGCGAGGCGTGACAGGGAAGTCTCGAGCTTGCCGAGGTCCGCGGCGAGCAGCGCCGCCACCTCGCCCTGCTCCGCGGCGACCCGCACCGTCAGCTCGCGGCCGCTCCAGCGGAAGGTGACATGCACGCGACCCTGGTCGGCAGGCTCCAGCTGGATCGTGACCGCCCCCCCGGGAACTGCCTGCGCGAGACGGGTCGCGACCTGCTCGACGATCGCCGCGGACGCTCCGCGGGCGGCACCCGGGACAGCGGCCGCGCTGCCGGCCGCGCCGGTCGGGCCGCTGCGCGCGGCGCCCCCGGCCAGGGCCGCGTCCTCCGCCCGCGTCGCGAAACGGCGCGCGTTCCCCTGCGCGCCGCCGGCATCGTCTCCCGCCGCCGGGCTCGCCGTCGCGCGCGCCGGCGCCCGCGCTTCACCCGCGGCGTGCGTGTCGTTCGCGGGCGCGGCCGCATCCGGCTGGGAAGAAGTGTCACGCTCGGCGCGCCGCGCTGCATCCGGGGCCGGGCCTGCAGCGGGCGCGGCATCCGCGCGCGCCGCTGCCGCCGTCCCGGGCGCGGCGGCGGAGCCGGACGCATGGCGTGTCCCGTCGAGAAGCGTTCCGGCCATTCGGGCCCGTAGCGTTGCGTTCGCCGTGGCAGCGTCGCCGAGCGCGGCGTCCGCGGAACTCCCCTCGGCCCGGGCCGCCTGCCTCGGCCTCGCATCTGCACCGAGCACGCCGGGCTCCGTACCGCGCCAGCTCTCGCCCCGGATCGCCGCGAGCACGGCCGGGGCGGTCGTGCGCGCGGAGCGTTCGCGCGACGCGTCGACGGGCGCTTCGCCGGCGGCGCCGGTGGCGCGCACGGCACCGGACTCGGGCGCACCCACCGCTCCGGGCAGCGCGCCGCGCCGCGCCAACGGCGCGGCGTGACCGCGCAGGCGTAGGCTCGGAGCCGCCTGGAGTGCGGCCTGCTCCGGTGTGGCACCGGACGCTGCGGCGACGGATGGCGGCGGCGGGTCCGCCTGTTCCGGCCCGGCATGCGCCCGTTCGGTCGCCGGCCTCTCCCGGTTGGCGGCGTGCTTCTCGCGCGTCTCGCGCGTCTCCCCGCGCCGGGCTTCCGCACCCCCGGTCCGTTCGGCGGCGTCGATCGCGCTCTCGAAGCCTTGGCCCGGGGCGGCTGCCCGTGACGCAGTCTCGCCGCCCCGCGCGGGGCCGGCTTCGGACGGGTGCACGGGGGGCGCGATCGGAATGGGGTCGACACGCATGGCACGAAGGCAAAGGCAAGGAGCGTGCCGACGTACGCGCCCGCGCGGGCCGCCGCAGGCTCGCCGTTCCGGCCTTCTCGCGGTGCGGCCCCGGCAGCGGGCCGATCCAGGCGGCAGCGACCGCTTCCCCCCGGCAGAAATTGCCGGGCGCTGCCGCCGACCGCGCCCCCGCGCCGGACTCCGGCGCTTCTCGGTCGCCCCCGCTCAAGCAACCCCCTGCCCGTCCGAAACGACCTTCGAGGAGGCCTCCGCCGGCGCGGCGCCGGCGAGCCTCGCGGAGCGATCGCGTGGACAAGGCCCCGCCCAGCATCCTCGCGCGCGTGTTGCGCAGCGAGACCGAGGCGCTCGCCGGGCTGCTGCGGGAATCGCTGGAAGCGCTGGTCGGCCGGCCGGTGCAGCTCGAAGCACTGCCTGCTGACCACGCCGAACTGCCGGGGCTCTTCGGCGGCCGCGAGCTGTTCGTCTTCCCGTTCGTGGATGCGGACGGGGGACCGCTGCCGATGTTCCTCGCGCTCGACCTTCCCGCCGCGGTCGCGACCGGGGCCGCCTTCAGCCTGATGAATGCCGAACAGGCCCGCGAGGTCCTGGCCTCCGGCGAGGTGCCGGAGGTGCTGCGCGACGCGATCGGAGAGGTCGCGGGGATCGTCGCCGGCAGCGCCGGGAAGATCGTCCGCTCCCGCGCTCCGGAGGGAACGCAGGCCTTCAGCCGCGGGGACGACGTGCGCCGGCTCACCCCCGGCGCCTGGCCGGCACTGGTCGGGGAGATCGACCGCGGGCTGCCGTGGGACGTGCTCGGCTTCCGGCTCACGATCGAGGGAGCCGAGTCCGGTGCGCTGCTCCTGGGGTCGAGCGATCGCAGCGAAGGACCGATCCGTCTGGCCCCCGGAGAGGATGTCGACACCAACGAGGTTCTCGCCGAGGAGAAGGGGGACGGCGGCGCGGAGCGGGTCGAGCCGGACGGTGCCTCCGCGGCGGCTTCCCTCCCGCACGATCCAGCGAGCCCGATGTCGGAGATCCCGCGGGGAATCAAGGTGCAGGTCGTCGGGAATCCTTCGGACCGCGCGATGGCGGCTCTGCGGGCGACACTCGCCGAAGCGGGGTGCCAGCTGCTCCCGGTCTACTCCTCGGGAGGCGCCGGCCAGCAGGCCAGTGCCCTGTTCGTAGTCAGTCGCTCACCGATCGACCTGCGGTCACGGCTGGAGTCGGCGATCGCGAAGCGCCGCGCCGGGCTGGTGGTCGCCTGCTCCGACCGGCCGACGATCGACCTCGTCCGCGCGGCCCGCGCCGGCACGGCGGACTCGTTCCTGGTCCTGCCCGCGGACCGGGCGCGACTGCGCTACCTCTTCCAGCGATTCGCGGAGGTGACGGCGTCCTGACGGGCGCCCCAAACGGGCGCCTGCGGGCCGAAAACGCTGGGGGCGGCCTTTCGGCCGCCCCCTCAAGACCCCTGCCTCAGACGTAGAAATCGTAGGGGCGGATGGTCTTGCGGCCGTTGGCCTGGGCGAGCTTCGCTGCCCGCACGCAGAGGTCGTACAGCACCTTGTTCAGCGCCTCGGGGGCGTCGGACGCAACGTTCATCCCGTGGTCGCGGAGGGCGCCCTTGACCTTGCTCATCACGAGCAGCATTTCGACGGCCTTCGCCTTGCCGGTCTTCGGCGCGGCGGTCTTCTTGGCAGCCTTCTTCGCCATGTGTCTCGGCTCCTCTTCTTTCGACGATCCGGCGGCACGTCGCGCGCCGCACACGCGAAAGCAATGCTTATAGGTAGCATTACCCGCGCGGGAGATTCAAGCGGGAAACGCGTTTTTTTTGGGTCTGGCGGCGGTTTTCTGCCCTTCGGCCCCCGGCCGCGCGGCGCGTGGCGCGGATTCGGGCTAGCATCGGGTTTCCCGCCATCATGTCGAAGCGTCGTTCCAGCGCGTCACGAGAGGGGTCGCCGCTGCCTGATCCGGCCGCGCCGCCGCCGCTTTCTCCGCCTCTTCCGTCCTGGAAGGCGCTCGCCGCGATCGCCGCGCTGGCCTTCTTCGCCTACCTGATGCTCGCCCCGAAACCCATCATCAGCGACGCGATACGGGCCGTGACGCTCAACCCGATCGTCCAGGAAAAGCCCCTTTCCGGGCTCCTCACGAACGATTTCTGGGGGGTCCCGGCCGACGCCAGCTACGGCACGCGCTCCTACCGCCCACTGGTGTCCCTGACCTATGCGATCGAGGCCCGGGCGTTCGGCAACGCGCCACAGGTCTATCACGTCACCGACATGCTGCTCCACGCCGGGACCGCCGTGCTGGTCACTCTGCTGGTGGCGTTGCTCCTGGCCGGCAGCCCGTGGGCGCTCGCGGCCGGCGCGCTGTTCGCGGTCCACCCCGTGGCAACGGAAGCCGTCTCGTCGATCGTCGGCCGCGCCGACATGATGGCGGCGGCGGCGCTGATCGGCGCCCTGATCCTTCACCTTCTCGCCGGCAGCAAGGCGTCCCCGTGGGCCTGGGAGGCGGGGGCCCTGGCCCTCGTCGGGGCCGGGATGCTCAGCAAGGAGTACGCGGTCTCGTTCCCGTTCATCCTCGCGGTCACCGACCTGGCGTTCCGCGCCACCGGCCGCACCGTACGCGCCGACGAACGACGCCAGACGCTGGTCCTGGGGCTGTCCGTTGCGCTCCTCGTCGGCTACCTGGGCCTGCGCTACGCGCTGATGGGGGCGCTCGGCGGCGTGCCGATGCTGGGCGACGGCGACCAGCCGCTGTTCGACCAGCCCCTCGGCGTGCGGCTCGCGACGGCACTGTGGCTGGTCGTCGTCTCCGCTCGGTTCATGGTCTTTCCCGTCGCCCACGACTACTTCTATGGCGCCGGGACGGTGGCGATCGTCCGGGGCTTCCTCGAACCCCGCGCTCTCGCCGGGATGCTGCTGGTGGGCCTGCTCGTGGCGTGGGCCGTGCGCGCCGTCGCGCGCCGCCTCGACCCGGTCCCGGCGCTCGCGGTAGCGCTCTTCCTGTTCCCGCTCGCCCCGTCGCTCAACACGGTCAGCGTGGCCGGAGTGCTCTACGCCGAGCGCTTCCTCTACCTGCCGCTCGCGGGCTTCGTGCTTGGCGTGAGCTGGCTGCTGACGCGGTATGCCACGGGCGCCGCGGGAGTGCGCGCGGGCCGGATCATCACGACCGGGATCGTGCTCGTGTTTCTCGTCCTGACGATGAACCGCGTGGGTGACTGGCGGTCGACCGAAGCCCTGGCGCAGGCCTCGCTGCGCTGGTACCCGGACAACGCGCGGGCCTGGTACGAGATCGGGCTCGCGCACGCGAAACGGGCCCAGGACCTGGAGTCCAAGGGACAGGCCGAAGCGGCGAAGGCGGAGCACGCCGCGGCCGCCGAGGCGATCCGGAAGTCGCTCGCGGTCGAGAGCCGCCAGCCGCGGATCTGGCGCAGCCTGGCGCTGGCCGAGAAGCGCCTCGGCCACTTCGGCGAGTCGGCCAAGGCCTACCGCGAGGCGATCCGGACCGCGCCCGTCGATCTCGGGATCCTGTACGCGGGCCTCGGCGAGGCGGAGCTGGAGGACGGCCAGTTCGAGGCCGCTCTGCGCTCGCTCGCCAAGGCCCGGGAGCTGATGCCCCAGGAGCCGGGCGTGGCGGCGCTCCAGGCGCGGGCGCTGGTCCGACTGGCGCAGAAGCGGATGCTCGAGGGGCGGGCGGAGGAGGCGATCGAACTCGCGCAACGCGGGATCGACAGCGGCGCACTGAGGGCCGAGGGGACCTGGACCGCGGGAGAGGTCTTCGCGCGGGCCGGACGCCCGGAATCGGCCGCCGCGGCCTTCCGTCAGGCGGCTGCCATGGACCAGAACGTGCTGCGCAGCCGCTTCAGTGCCGCGATGCAGTTCGACAAGGACGGCAAGTACGAGGAGGCGGCGGCCGCGTTTGCGGCGCTGCTGACGGCCAACCCGGACCACGTTCCGACGCTCTTCAACCTGGGGCGCAGCCTGATGCTCCTGGGCCGGCCGGCGCAGGCGATTCCGCTGCTCGAGCGCGGGCTCGCGCTGCAGGACGACGAGCGGGCGCGGGCGCTGCTCGCAGAGGCGCGGCGGCAGGCCGCCCGCTGATCCCGGCCCGCGCGGCTGCGGCAGCCGTGCGCCCGGCAGCGGTCCGTGCGAACCTCGCGGCCATGATGTTGAAGAAGAGGATCGCCGCTCCCCTCGCCGCCGCGCTGTCGGTCCTCGCCGGCCTGACTGCGCTTCCCGCTGTTCGCGCGCAGCCCTCGTCCGGCCAGTCGACGCCCCCCGCGTCGCGCGACCAAGCCGACAGCGCACCGAAGGCGCAGAGCCTCGCGACGCCTGACCTTGCCTCGCGCCCCGACCTGATCGAAGCCGCGAAGATCAAGCCGGTGCCGCCCGAGGTGCTCGAGCGCGCGCTCCCGGCGAAGGTCGCGGGACTTGCGCGGACCGAATCGAACAAGTCAGTGCAGCCCTTCGGGCCGATCTTGCTGTCGACCGCAACTGCGCGCTACGGCGCGACCGGTGCGGCGCGCACCGTCGAGGTGACGCTGCTCGACCCCGCGGGGCTTCCGAAGTTCGGGGAGATCATCCCGGTTCCCGCCGCCGGCGAGACGGCGGAGTTCGCGGGATGGACGCTGCGCCGCGTGGAGATCGGCGGATTCCCGGCGGCCGTTGCGGATGGCGCGGGCGGGGCGCCGAGCGTTCTGCAGGTCTGCCCCGGCGGCCGGATCCGCGTCACGATGAAGGGCTACGGCGTGACCGGGAAGGAACTCGCGGCGGCCGCCTCCTCGATGGACCTCGCGAAGCTCGCCGCCGCCCGGTAGGGGCCGGCCTCTGTGCCGGCCCGAATGCACGGCTCGGGACCGGCGGGCGCGCCGCCGGTTACCGCGCGCGCGGACGCTCGCCGCGCGGCCGGTCGCGCTGGCGGCGCTCCATCAGTTGCATCAGCTGGACGCGCTGGTCCTTCGTGAGGACCTTGGCCACGTCGATGCGCGAGGCGTGGCGCAGGCGCGCACCCGTGCACTCCGCGTCGACGAGCCGATCGATCGCCTTCTTCGCCGCCGCGTCGTCGATCGTGGCGGCGGACAAGACGCGGGCCATCTCGAGCCGCGCCTTGTCGATCGCCGCGCGCACGTCGATCATCTTCTCGCCCGCGCTGAACACGATCGATTCGACCGCCTTCTCCTGCTCGGCGCTGAGGCCCAGCTGGGTCTTCAGACGCGGCGAGCCCCACCATTCGAAGTCGGGGCCGCCGGGGCCGCCGGGGCCGAATCCGCCCGGCCCCCCGGGACCCTCCCCCGGCTCGTCGCCCGACGGGAGCGGCGGCGCCTGCGCTACAGCGGGCAGCGCGACCAGCGCCAGGAGCAGTGCGAGGATCGTCGCGGCCAGCGCGGCCCGCTTCGTCGTCGTCCGGATCGTCCAGTTCGCCATCGTCGGTCCTCTCTTCGACTTCCGTTGCGGCCGCCCGCGTCGCATCACGAGAGCGGCTCGTCCCATTCCAGGATGCCGAGGCTCTCGCTCTCCTCGGTGCTGCCCGCCGCCGACTCGTCGGCCGGCCAGGCTCCGAACGCGTCGAGGGGGTCGGCCACGTCGTTCGCGGGCTCGGCGAACACCGGCAGGTCGAGCCACGCGGTGCCGACCACGGGTGCGTCCGGCCCCGACAGCCCAGCGACACCCAGCACCGCCACCGCGATCCCCGCCGCCGCGGCGGAGGCTGCGGCCAGCCAGCGGCGCGCGCGGCGCCGCGCCTCGTGGGCGTCGATCCGCGCCATGATCTCGCGCCGCTGGCGCACGAAGAAGCGCTCCATTTCGAAGTCGGCGATCTGGGGGGCGCCATCGCCGGGCGCGCCGAAGTCGCCGGCGTGCGCGTCGCGTCGTTCCGTGCTCATCGCGTGCTCTCCATCGCACCGCCGAGGAGCCGGCGCAGCTCCCGCGCTCCTCGGAACAGGTGCACCTTGACGGTCCCGCTGTGCAGGCCGAGCCGCTGGGCGATCTCGTTCACCGGCAGCCCCTCCTCGTAACGCAGCTGGAAGACCTCGCGCTGGCGGCCGGGCGGCAGCCGTTCGACCGCGCTCCGCACCGCCGACGCCAGCTCGTCCGAGAGCATCCGTTCGTCGGCCAGGGGCGCGCCGTCGGCAATGGTCTCGGCGAGGATCTCCGCACCCGGGACCTCGCGGCCGCGACGGCGGCCGCGGTCGGCCAGGTGGTTGTCGAGGATCCGGAACAGCCAGGGGCCGAAGCGCGCATCCTCTCGGAAGCGGGGCAGACCCTGCCACGCCCGGAAGAACGTCTCCTGGACCGCGTCGTCGGCATCCTCGATCCGCCTCGTGCTGGAAAGGGCCCGGCCGGTGAGCGGCCGCTGGTAGCGGGCGACCAGCCCGGCGAAGGCCTCGCGGTCGCCGCGCCGGGCGCGCGCTACGAGCTCTTCGTCCGGCAGGTCTCGCTCGCACGGCACGGATCCTGGCTCCTTTCCCCTAAGACGGCCCGCCGGGCCGGGGGTTGACGCGATCCCCCGGGGGCCATGGCACCCCCCCCGCCCCCCGCTACAATGCGCGCCCGGAGGACCGATGGCCCGCCTGACCAAGATCTACACCCGGACCGGCGACGATGGCACGACCGGCCTCGCCGACGGCAAGCGGGTCTCCAAGGACGACGCCCAGGTCGAGGCCTACGGCACCGTCGACGAGCTGAACTCCGCGCTGGGGGTCGCACTGGCCGCCGGACTCGACGCGGAGGTCGCGAAGACGCTGACGCGGATCCAGAGCGAGCTGCTGAACGCCGGCGGCGAGCTGTGCCTGATCGGCACCGGCGGCCGGCGGCCCCCCCAGCCGCTGATCCAGGACCGGCACGTCGAGCAGCTCGAGTCCGAGTGCGACCGCTTCAACGAGACGCTCGGGCCGCTGGCCAACTTCATCCTTCCCGGCGGAACGTCCGGCGCCGCCCAGCTCCACCTGGCGCGCACGATCTGCCGCCGCGCCGAGCGACGCACCGTGTCGCTGGCGCACGCGGCCGAGGTGCCGCTGGCCCTGCTCCACTACCTCAATCGCCTGTCGGACCTGCTCTTCATCCTCGCGCGGTACGAGAACAAGGTTCGCGGGATCGGCGACGTGCTCTGGGACACGCGGGTCTGACGATGTCCGGGCTGGCCGCGCTGCTCGCCGCCGCGCTGGCGCTGGCCGTGGCCCCCACTGCGGCGCCCCCCGTCACTCCCGCTCCGCAACGCGTCTGCTCGGTCAGCCTCGCCGGCGACGAGATGCTGTTCCTGCTCGTGCCGCCCGCGCGCGTCGTCTGCGTCTCGTCGTTCGCCGACGACCCCGAGGTGAGCAACGTGGCGGGGCGCTATCCGGCGACGATCCCGCGGCTCGTCGCACGGACGGAGCCGGTGATCGCGACGCGTCCCGACCTGATCGTCGCCGCGCCCTGGAACGACCGCGCGTTCCTCGCGGGGCTGGCCGCGCTGGGGGTGCCGTCGGTGACGATCGAGCCGGCCGAGGACTTCGCCGGGATCGAGCGCGCGCTCGTGGCGCTCGGGCACGTGCTGGGGCCGGAGGCCGAGGCGAAGGCGCGGGAGCAGGCGGCGGCGATGGACGCGCGGCTCGCCGCGCTCGATCGCGCGCTGGCCGCGGTGCCCGAAGCGAAGCGGCCGCGCGTGCTGTCGCTCTCGCACCTGGTCGTCGCCGGGTCGGGGACGACCGTCGACGCGCTGATCCGCCGGGCGGGCGGCATCAACGCCGCGGCCGCGGCCGGGGTCGAAGGGCACCGCAAGCTGGCGACCGAGCAGATCCTGGCCCTCGATCCCGACGTGCTGCTGCTCGGCCAGGGACTCGACACCGACGCAGCGGCCGTGCTGCGCGCCTACCCGTTGCTCGAGGCGACGCGGGCGGCGAAGAGCGGGCGCGTGATCCTGCTGCCGCCGAAGCTGCTGACGACCGTGACGCCGTACCTCGTCGACGGGGCGGAGCAGCTGGCGCGGCAGCTCCACCCGGAGGCGTTCCGGTGAGGGGCGGCGGGGTGGCGGGACCCGGCGGTGGGGCGGCGGAGCCGGTCGGCGGTGGCGGCGGGGCCGCGCGACCGGTCGGCGGCGGAGCGATCGGCGCGCGGGCGGCGCCTCCTGCGGCCCGCCTGGTGTGGCGCTGGCTGGCGCTCGTCGGCCTGCTCGCGCTCGCGCTGCTGGCCGGCGTCGCGTTCGGCGGCGCGGCGGGGGTCGGGCCGCTCGACGCGCTGCGCGCACTGGTCGGCCTCGCGCCGCGGCACGCCGACCCCGCGCTGGTCGAGCCGCTGGTCTGGGTCTTCCGGTTGCCGCGCGTGCTGATCATGGCCCTCGCCGGCGCGGCGCTCGCCGTGGCCGGCGCGGCGCTGCAGGCCTCGCTGCAGAACGGTCTCGTCGACCCCAGCCTGGTCGGCGTCTCGGGCGGCGCGTCGCTCGGCGCGGTGCTCGCGTACACCAGCGGGCTGGCCGATCGCTGGCTCTTCAGCGTGCCGCTGGCGGCGTTCGCGGGGGCGCTGGTCGCGGTCGTCGCGGTCTACGTGATCGCCTATGCCGCGGGCCGGCCGACGACCGGCGCGCTGCTGCTCACCGGCGTCGCCGTCGGCAGCCTCGCCGCGGCGCTGGTTTCCGTGCTGATCCTCGCCACCGCGCAGCACCGGGTGCACGAGATCTTCGGCTGGCTGCTGGGATCGGCCGAGGGGCGGACCTGGCGCGACGTGCGGCTGGCGGTCCTCCCGGTCGCGGCCGGGATCGCCGGGCTGTTCCTGCTGCGACGGGTGGTCGACGCGCTGGCGCTGGGCGAGGAGCACGCGCTGTCGATCGGCGTCGACCTGCTGCGCGCCCGCGCCGCGGTCTTCGCCGCGGTGGCGCTGGCGGCCGGCGGCGCGGTGAGCGTCACGGGGCCCGTCGCGTTCGTGGGGCTGATGGTGCCGCACATGGTGCGCGCCTGGACCGGGCCCTCGGCACGCGCCCTGCTCCCGGCGTCAATGCTCGCGGGGGCGGCGTTCCTGGTGCTGGCGGACCTGCTGGGGCGGGTCGTGTCGGTGACGGTCGACCTGCCGGTCGGGATCGTCACGACGCTGATGGGGGTGCCGTTCTTCCTGTTCCTGCTGCACCGGGCGCGGGTCGGGCGGGGGTAGGACCACCTACCCCACCTTCCTTCCCCACATTCCTCTAAATTCACCCAACTCACCTCTCTCATTTCATTATCCTCCTCACCTCTCTCTCAATCTCTTCCAGCTTCTTCTACTCCTTGCTCACACTAGCCTGGTGTCGAGGCCGAAGTAGGTGCGCGAGTACGTCGCGCATTCCTCTATCTTGCGCCACTCCACCTCAGGAGCCGCGTCGACCACCTCGTCGGGCAGCTTTTTGGCGGCCTCACCTATGATCTCGAGGTTCCGGATGACTGCGTCTACCGTGCGCTCTTCGGCGGCAACGTCTCGTAGCTCATGCCCTCACTTAGCGCCCCATCTTGTTGCACACGTCAAGCATGTCATCCACATACAGTCGCCAGTCCCTCGCACTAGGCTACATCCACCCCCTCACCCTCCACCACAGCGCGCATGCGCCCCTTCAGCGCGTCCTCTGTACGAGGTCCACCCTCCACCGAGATGATCCTCCAGGAAGAGCTTGAGACCCATGAAGGAGTCGAATGTCGGGCCCATCTCGAAGTCCACCAGCATGTCGATGTCGCTGTCGTCCTGAGCCTCGTCGCGCGCCGTGCACCCCAACAGCGCGAGCCTGCCAACGCAATAGTCGCGCCACATCGTCGGCAGATGGCTGCGCAGGGTCGAAATGGCCTCGTCGCGGCGCATGAAGTGAAGTATACGGGGTACGCCTGCGATCAGCCATTCGGGGATCTCCCGCGAGGCGGATGACCCAGTCAGGCCGATCGATCCGACCGTGGCTCCCCGTGACCCATCATTCCCCTGTCCCATCACTCCCACCCACACCACACCCCCACCCTCCCCCCCGCCGGATGACGGCGGAGCTCCACGATCGCGCCCCCGCGGACCGTCTCGCGCATCGCTGGCTCCTCCCGCTCGCCGTCGCCGTCGTCGCGATTCTCGCCTCCGCCGGCTCGCTCCGCAACGGCTTCGTCTACGACGACATCCCGCAGGTCGTGCGCAACCCGTGGATCCGCGACGCCGGCCAGCTCCCGACCGTCTTCACCACCGGCGCCTGGGACTACGCCGGGACGACGAGCAACTACTACCGGCCGATGATGCACGTGGTCTACACCGCGACCTACGCGCTGTTCGGCCTGGACCCCGCGGGGTTCCACGCGGTCAACGTCCTGCTCCACGCCGCCGTCTGCCTCGTGCTGTTCGTCTGCACCCGCGGCCTGCTGCGCCGCACGGGGCTCCCGGGGCGGACGCCCGCGCTGCTCGCGGCCGGTGCCGCGCTGCTCTTCGCGGTCGACCCGATCCACACCGAGGTCGTGTACTGGATCGGCGGGGTCCCGGACCTGCTGGTCGCGCTGTTCGTGCTCGCCGCGCTGCACCTCTACTCGACGCGCCCGGATGACGGCTCGCTCCGGGCGCGGCTGGGTCTGCTCGGCTCGGCGGCGTGCTTCCTGCTGGCGCTGCTCAGCAAGGAGGTAGCGCTCGTCTTCCCGGGGATCCTGCTGGCCCACGACCTCGCCTTCGGGGCCTGGCGCCGGCGCGGGCTCCGCCGGGAGGCTCTCACCGCCATCCCCTTCGCGGTCGCGTTCCTGGTCTACTTCGCGCTGCGCGTGAACGCGCTCGGCGCGCTGGCCCCGGTGCGGCGGCACGCCGAACTCGGCCCGTTCGAGGTCCTGCTGAACGTCTTCCCGCTGCTCGGACAGTACCTGTTGAAGCTGCTCCTCCCGGCCGGGCTGACCGTCTTCCACGCTTTCGACCCGGTCACCTCGGCCGGCGACGTCCGCGTCCTCGCGGGCGGCGTCGCGGTCCTGGCTTTCGCAGCGCTCGGAGTTCTGCTCTGGCGGACGAGCGGCTTCGGCCTCCTCGCCTGGAGCGTGGTGCTGCTCCCGCTGCTACCGGTGCTCTACATCCCCGCGCTGGGCGACAACCCGTTCGCAGAGCGTTACCTCTACTTGCCCTCGGTCGGCTTCGTGTGGCTGCTGGTGCTCGGCGCTCACCGGGTCGTCGCGGCGCGACCGCGGCTGGCGCCCGCGCTGGTCGCGGCCAGCGCGCTGCTCTTCGCCGCGTACGCCTGGGGCACCGTGGCGCGGCAGGCCGTCTGGGCCAGCGACCGGACACTCTGGACCGATGCCGCGCAGAAGTCTCCGGGCGCCGCCGTCGCGCACTACAACCTCGCCGTCGCGCTGCAGTCGGAAGGCCGGCTGCCGGAGGCGGAGCAGTCGTACCGGTCGGCCCTGCGGATTCAGCCCAGCCCCGTGGCGTGGACCAGCTTGGGCGCGCTCTACCGGCAAATGGGACGGACGGACGACGCGCTCATCGCCCTGCAGGCCGCGCTCGCGATGCAGCCGGACAACGCGGCGGCGGCGGAACAGCTGCGCCGATTGCAGGGAGGCCGGTCCCGATGAACGACGCCGCTCCGCTCGTCACGCTCGTCGTCCCGGCCTACCGCGAGAGCCGTCGCCTTCCGGCGCTCGTCGCGCGCTGGGCGGAGCTGGCGCTCGCGGAGCACGCGCACGCGATCGAGCTGATCGTCGTCGACGACGGGAGCCCGGCCGCGGAGCTCGAGGCCGAGCGCGCCGCGGTCGAAGCGGCCGCGCGGCGCGTGGCCGAGGCCGGCGCATCGCACCGGATCCGGCTCGTCGCAGCCGACCGCAACGCCGGCAAGGGGACCGCGGTGCGGCGCGGCTGGTCGCTGGCGCACCCCGGCGCGCGCTGGCTGGGGTTCGTCGACGCCGACGGCGCGGTGAGCGCGGACGAGGTCTGGCGGCTGACGCGGATGCTCGCCGACGATCCCCCGGTCGACGTGCTGGCCGCGACGCGCATCCGGATGGCCGGGCGGGTGATCGAGCGCAGCCTGGTCCGGCACCTGCAGGGACGCGTGTTCGCGACGATCGTCGAGCAGCTCTATCACCTGGGGTTCTACGACACGCAGTGCGGCGCCAAGTTCTTCCGCGGCGGCTGTCTCCGGCCGATCCTGCCGCTGCTGGCCGAGGACCGCTGGCTGCTCGACGTCGAGGTGCTGGCGATCCTCGCGCGCGGCGGCGCCCGCATGGTCGAGCAGCCGATCGACTGGTGCGACCCGGGCGGATCGAAGGTGATCCCGTTCGTCGACCCGCTGCGGATGGGGCTCCGGCTCTGGACGATGCGGCGGCGTCTCACGCGCGCGGGGGGGCCGCTCGCGTCGCCGCGCTGAGCGGACCTCGCCGCCGATCGCGATCCGCGACGCCCCGCTACGGACAGCTCCGCGCGCTGCGCGGCGTGCCGTCGCTGCGGTTCCCGAGCGGTCCCATCCCCGACGGGCACGCGTTCTGGGCCCGGACGAGGTAGAAGAAGCCGGCTCCAGCGGACGGCTTGGCCGCGTCGGCGGACGCGGTGTCGCCTCCGTCGGACTCCACGCACGTCGCCCCCGCGCCGAAGTTGGACGCGACGCTCGAGCGAATCGTGTCGTAGGACAGCGCGGAGAGCGTCCCGCCCGGATCCAGTGGTGCGCTCCACGCCAGCGCGCTCGTCGCGGGACCGAGACGGAGCTCTCTCGCCTCTCCCGGCGTGCTCCACACGCTCGCGTTGCCGTCGTCGCAGTCGACGGCGCTCGTGCGGCCGTCACCGTCGGCGTCGGACGCCGTCGCGGTCCTGAGGTCCGCTTCCCCCCACCCTTTCCAGGGCAGCGCGATCCAGCGGCCATGCGGTTGGAGCGGCGAGGTGACCGCCTGGTAGCGCAGTCTCACGCGCCAGTGATAGGGGGTCGCGGCCGTCAGCCCTGAGACGAGTTCGCTGACCGCCGCGCGGCCCGAGGGGTCGTCCCACGACTCCACCCACGCCCCGCGCCCCAGGCCGGTGCCGTTGAACGCCGTCCCGAGCGGCTTGACCTCCCACTCCAGCGCCAGGCGGGTCGGCCCGAGCGGTGAGCGCGCGGAGAGCGCCAGCCGAAAGCCGCTCGCGCTGTCCGAAACGCCGAGCGGTGCGATCGGTGCCGCGTCGCTCGCGCGGCGCTGCCGCAGCACGAGGGCCGTGTCGCTGCCCCACCCGCCGCCGCGATAGAACGACAGCCGGCCCTCGTCGGACTGCCCGGCGTCGTAGAGCGGCGCGCCGGCGACGACGTCGCCGAACCCGTCGCCGTTGAGGTCACCACCGCCCGCCACGGCCTGGCCGAGGCGCGCATTCGCCTGGTCCGACCAGGTGAAGAAGTCCCACTCGGCGGGACGCGGCCCGGTCGCTGAACCGTAGCAGACGACGACCATCCCCGAGCTGGTGATCTTCGGCGAGCCGCCGTCGAAGAGGTTGCCGCCCGCGACGACGTCCGCGAAACCGTCGCCGTTGACGTCGCCGGCAGACGAGACGGCGA
Source organism: uncultured Acidobacteriota bacterium (assembly GCA_963702425.1). Lineage (GTDB taxonomy): Bacteria > Acidobacteriota > Polarisedimenticolia > J045 > J045 > JALOKP01. Next base: position 14,057 of record CAVPCQ010000031.1, on the reverse strand, counting down.
AGCCGAGCTGGCCGCCGTTCTGCTCCGACTCGGTCGTCCACCCGGCCGTGGCCGCAAGCCCAGCGACGGAGCCGTAGTAAAGAAAGACCCGCCCCTCGTTGTCCTCGCCGGCGTCGTAGTACGGGGCGCCGACGAGCAGGTCGGCGTACCCGTCGCCGTTGACGTCCCCCGCACCGGCCACCGCGTAGCCGAACGCGGGCGCCGGCGACACTTCGACCTGGTTCCCCTCGGCGGTCCAATTCGCCGTCGTCGCCAGGCCGGAGGCCGAGCCGTGGTAGACGAAGGCGCGGCCCTCGTCGGTTTGGCCGTTGTCGTAGTACGGCGCCGCGACGGCCACGTCGGAGAACCCGTCCCGGTTGACGTCGCCCGCGCTCGCGACCGACCAGCCGTAGCGCGCGGTGGCCTGGTTGCTCTCGACCGTCCACGCCGCCGTGGCCGCGAGTCCCGTCGCCGAGCCGTGGAAGACGTGGGCCCGACCCTCGTCGGTCTGGCCACCGTCGTAGTAGGGGGCGCCGACGATCACGTCCGCGAAGCCGTCGCCGTTGACGTCCCCCGCGCCGGCCACGGCATGGCCGCACTGGGCCGAGGCCTGGTTGCACTCGAACGTGAAGGCCGCGGAGCCCGCGGGACCGCTCGCCGACCCGTGGTAGACGAAGGCGCGTCCCTCGTCGGTCTGCCCGTTGTCGTAGGCCGGTGCGCCGACGACCAGGTCGGTGAAGCCGTCGCCGTTGACGTCCCCCGCGCCGCCGACCGCCTGGCCGAAGCGGGCGTTGGCCTGGTTCGACTCGACGGTCCAGCTCGCGGTCGCCTCGAGCCCGCCGGGTCCGCCGCGATAGAGCAGCGCGCGCCCCTCGTCGGTCTGCCCGCCGTCGTAGTACGGAGCGCCGACCAGCAGGTCGCCGTATCCGTCGCCGTCGACGTCGCCGACCATCGCCAGCGCGGCCGCGAACTGCGCCGTCCCCAGGTCCGCCTCGCGCGTCGTCACCGGGTCGACGAGCGCGTCGGTGCCGCCGCGATAGAGCAGAGCGCGCCCCTCGTCGGTCTGCCCGTTGTCGTGGTCCGGGGCGCCGACCAGGATGTCGGACAGGCCGTCGCCGTCGACGTCCCCCGCGAGCGCCACGGCCTGGCCCAGGTGCGCGTTCGCCTGGTCCCCTTCGAGCGACCACTGCACGATCCCGGGGTGGGAGCCGTAGATCAGGATCACCTTCCCCTCGTCCGTCTGACCGCCGTCGTATTTCGGGGCGGCGAGCAGGAAGTCCGGGAAGCCGTCGCCGTTGACGTCGCCGGCGGTCGAGACTGCGGTGCCCAGCTCGGCGCCGGCCTGGTCCGCGAACCATTCCTGCGCACCCCAGTGGCCGCCGGTCGAGTCGCCGTTGATCGTCCCGACCATTCCCTCGTCGATCTCCGGCTCGTCCCACTGCGGCGCGCCGTACAGCGCCTCCGCGAACCCGTCGCCGTCGCGATCACCCGCCGGAGCGACCGCCGAGCCCATGTGCCCGCCGGCCTGACCGCCGATGAAGCCGCGCGGGCTCCAGATGTCCAGCCCCGACGCGGAGCCGCGATAGACCCAGACCGATCCCTCGTCGGTGTAGTTGTAGTCGTAGTACGGCGCCCCGACGAGCAGGTCGCCGTAGCCGTCGCCGGTGATGTCCCCACCCATCGCGACGGCGTATCCAACCTGCGCTCCGGCCTGGTTCCGCTCGAGCAGGGCGCTGAAGCCCAGCGACAGGCCGGCGGCCGAGCCGTGGTAAACGAAGGCCGCGCCCTCGTCGATCTCCGGGTCGTCGAAGAGCGGCGCACCGACGACGACATCGTCGAAGCCGTCGCCGTTGACGTCGGCCGCCGTGAAGACCGAGAAGCCGAACTGCGCGCCCACCTGGTTGGACTCGGCCACCCAGGCGGGCGCCAGGGCGAGCCCGCCGACGCCGCCGTGGTAGACGACCGCACGTCCCTCATCGGCCTGCCCGTTGTCGATCAACGGCGCCCCGACGATCACGTCGGAGTAACCGTCGCCGTTCACGTCGCCGGCCGTGGCGACCGCTGCGCCGAAGCGCGCCCCGACCTGCTCGCCCTCGGCCGTCCAGCTCGCGACGGTCGAGAGGCCGGAGGCGGAGCCGTGGTAGACGAAGACCCGCCCCTCGTCGGCCTGGCCGTTGTCGTAGAGCGGCGCGCCGACGATCACGTCCGAGAAGCCGTCGCCGTTGACGTCGCCGGCCGTCGCGAGCGCCGCCCCGAAGCGGGCCGAGGCCTGGTTGCTCTCGGCGTTCCACGACGGGCTGGTCGCGAGCGGGTCGATCGTCAGCGGGTAGACCGCGTCGCGATCGTCGATGAGCAGCAGGATCGCGGGGCGGTCGCCGGTCGCGGTCGTGGCCGCCGTCGTCGCCATGCGCGCCGGAAGCAGCCGACCGCGCGCATCGTGCGCCGCGAGCGCCGCGTAGCGCAGGCGCGGCGGGCCGCCGGCGCCGCGGAACTCGATCGCCTGGCCGTCGGCGGCAACGCTCGGCGAGAGGGTCCCTTCGAGTTCGAGCACGAGCACGAGCTCCTCGCGCCGATCGTCGCCCGGGGGCGGCGCGGCGAGGGTGAACCCCTGCTCGAGCCCGCGCGCGTCGTTGAGATACCACTCGACGATCGGCCCGCGATCGAGGTCGATCCGGTTGCCGTGCGCACGCAGCACCGCCGCGGGCACCGGGTCGATGCGCGCGCCCCGCCCATGGCCGGCGAGCGCGAGGCCCCAGCGCCACGGCGATGCCGTGCCGGAACGCGGCACGACGAGGATGCCGCGGGCCGAGAAGACGGTGCGGAATCCCTGCGCGCGGTTCGGCGCCTGCCAGGCGCCGCCGGGATCGCCGAGCGCCGTGTCGTTCTGCCAGGTGACCGCGTACTCCTCGCTCGCGGCGGCTGCTGCGGCGCGGCTCCACCAGTCGTCGCCCGGCAGTGAGCCGGCCGGCGCGTGCGCTACGGAGCCCGGGAATGCAGCGGGAGCGACGAGAGCGACGACCGCGGCGAGTCTTGCGAACGCTCGCTCGCGGGTCCATCGGAACGCAACCGAGAGAACTACAGCACCGCTCGCCATGGCCGACCTCCGCGTTCGGACCGGGCGGGAAACGGGCCGCGGCGCCGCTCGAATCCGGTTGCCGGAGCTAGCTCGACGCTTGGGATACCGCGCTGGCCCGGGGCATGCAAGCGGGGCCGCGGCCTGTTCGCATGCACCGACAGTGGTTCCGTGTAACTCCTATCCGAGCATCGGGTGGCGGCGCTCACGCCCCGGCAGTCGTCAGAGCAGCTCCCCGGCCTCGCGCCGCAGTGCGACCAGGTCGGGGTCCTTCTCGCGGTGCGTCACGCGGTCGCGTTCGAGAGCGCGCGCAAACTCCTCCCGGGCGTCATCGATCCGGCCGAGGCGCGCCGCGGCCATCGCCAGCAGGTAGCGCCCCGCGTTCTCGTCCTGGTTGTCCTCGATCGAGTTCTGACGCAGGAGGACGCGAGTGAGCTATCCTCTTACCCAGCCCGTGAACGACTCTGCGAAGCTCCGTACCGGTAGAGATCGGCACCGAGCGCGAGTTGGGCGGTTCCCATGCGTGACGCGCTGGCCCGCGCCACCGCCTCTCGGCCGTCCTCCACGACGCGGGCCAGATCGACGAGCGACCGGCAGCGCGGCCAGAAACTGATCGCGTAGACCTGGGCCCGGTCCTCGAAGTTCGTCGAGCTGTACAGTCCCCGCGCTGCCATTCCCCGCCAGACCGCGTCGGCCTCCTCGCAGCGCCCGAGGTGCGCGAGGAGGATCGACCGCGCCCAACCGATGTACTCGTCTCCCGGGGACAGGGTGTCGGCTCGATCGAGGTCGGCCAGCCCCTCCTCGACGCGTCCCAGGTAGCGATACGCGAACCCCCCGCGGTTGAATCGCGACCAGACGGCCCGAGGGTAGATCTCGAGCGCCCGGCCCTGCTCGGCAGCCGCTTCCTCCCACTGGTACTTCCCTCCCAGGGTGGCGGCCAGGGTATTGCGCACGCTGTAGTCGTGCGGCGCAAGTTCCACGGCGCGACGGGCCCGCGCAATCGCCTCGTCGGCGCGACCGAGCGCGAGGAAGACCAGGGTGGACGCCTCCCAGGCCGTCGGCCATTCGGGTACCTCTTTCACCAGCCGCTCGGCGTCAGCCATTGCGAGATCGGCGCGCCCGCACTGGTCGATGAGCCCGATGAGGCGATCCACGAGTTCGTCGATCCCCGCGACCGGGCGCTGGGCGGCGGCCGCGCAGTCGGCAAGGGCGCCGTCGGCGTCGCCGAGGTCCATGCGGACCTGTGCCCGTGCCACGAAGCCGTCGAAGCTCGCTGGATCGAGCGCGACCGCCTGGTCCGCGAGCGGCCGCGCCGCGGCCGGGTCGCCGAGCCGGACGAGCCCGCGCACCGCGACGCGGACCGCGCGGGCCCGATCGCGCGGATCGCTCCACGCGGCGGTACGGTCCACGAGGTCGAGCGCCGTCCGGCGCGCCTCGTCGACGCGCGCGAGGGCCCGCAGCTCATTGATCCGCCCGTCGCTTGCCTCGAGGTGCGCAGGGTCCAGCCGGAGGGCGGCCTCGTACTCCGCGAGCGCGGCGTCGTGCTCGCCGTGGGCGGCGTGGGCGCGTCCCTTGCCCACGTGGAAGAGGGCGCTGTCGGGCCTCAGTTCGACCGCCCGGGCATAGGCCGCGAGGATCTGAGCCCGGTCCCCGTGGCGGCGCAACAGGATCTCGCCCCGCATCCACCAGTTCTCTGCCTCGCCCGGCTCGCGGGCGATCGCGGTCTCGATCTCGACGAGCGCGGCCGGGCAGTCGAGGCGGTCGAGGTACACCTGCGCGAGCATCCGGCGGCCGGCGCTGGAGCGCGGCCGCGCCACCTTGAGCCGCTCCGCGTCGAGCGCCGCGGCGGCGTACTGCTTGAGCGCGATCCGGTGGCGGATCCGGCTCGCCAGCGCATCCCCCTGCGCCGGGTCGAGGTCGAGCGCGCGGTCGAGCAGCTCGAGCGCCCGAAGGTGATCCGTCTCGGCCAGTGCGCGCAGGTAGAAAGCGTCGGCGGTCTCCGGAGCCCGCGCCTCGACCACGGCGAGGTGCTCGGCGATCGACCGGCCAGCCTGGGCTTCGACACCGCCCCTCCCGCGCAGCGCCACCGCCTTGATCAGGTGCGCCGCCCAGTCGTTGGCGTCGCGTGCCAGCAGCCGGTCGGCGTCGGCCAGCGCTTCCTCCGGCCGGTGAGCCTCGATCAGCAGGCGCGCACGGAGCAGGCCCGCTTCCGTCAGCGCCGGGGCGGCGGCCAGCGCGGCGTCGACCCGCCGCAGCGCCTCGAGCGACGAGCCCTGCGCCGCGAGGAACTGCGCCTCCGACAGCGCCTGCGCGGCCCCGGCCTCGCGGCTCGCGCTCCGTGCGCGAAGGCCCCACGCGCCGAGCGCTGCGACGACCACCGCCGCCGTCACCACCGTCGTCGCCACCGGGTGGCGCCGCGTCCACTTCGCGAGCCGCCGCAGCGGGCCGGCGCGCTTCGCGGCGATCAGCCCGTGGTGCAGGTAGCTCCGCAGGTCGTCGGCCAGCGTGGCCGCGCTCTGGTAGCGCCGCGCCGGACCCTTCTCCATTGCCTTGGCGCAGATCGTCTCGAGATCGGCCGGGATCCGGCGGTTGATCTTCCGCGGCCGTCGCGGCTCGGTCGTCAGGATCCCGGCGATCACCTGCTCGCGGGAATCGCCCGGGAACGGGCGCTGCAGCGTCAGCATCTCGTAGAGCACGGCGCCCAGCGAGTAGATGTCGGTCCGGTGGTCGAGCGGCACCTTCCCCGAGGCGATCTGCTCGGGCGACATGTAGGCCGGCGTGCCGAGGAAGGCGCCGCTGACGGTCAGCCGCGGCTCCTCGGTGACGCGGGCCAGGCCGAAGTCGGTCAGGCAGAGCCGGCCGTCCTTCGCCAGCAGCAGGTTGGCGGGCTTGACGTCGCGGTGGACGATTCCGCGGGCGTGGGCGTGGTGCAGCGCGTCCGCGACGTCGGCCAGCAGGCGCGCGACGGTGTCGAACCAGCGCCGTCCCGTAGTGTCGCTCGTCGAGAGGCTGGCCGCTGCGTCGGCGGTCGAGTCGGTCGCGGGGGCCGGCAACGCCTCGACTCCGACCGTCGCCAGCAGCGCCCGCGTCGAGTCGGCCGGGCGTGGCCCGCTCACCTCCTCGAGGATGCGCGACAGCGACGCCCCTTCGATCAATTCCATCGCATAGAAGTGGAACCCCTGGTCCTCGCCGATCGCATAGACCGGGACGATGTTGGTGTGGTGCAGTGCGGCCGCAGCACGGGCCTCGCGCTCGAAACGCGCCAGCCCCTCGCGGGAGAGGCCGAGACCCGGCGGCAGCACCTTCAGCGCGACGCGGCGCTGCAGCGAGCTCTGCCGCGCCTCGTAGACCACGCCCATCCCACCGCGGCCGATCTCCCGCACCAGCTCGAAGTCGCCGAGGCGCCGGGCGGGGAGAGCGGCGGGATCAGACGAAGGAGGCCGTGCGGCCTGTGTCGCCATGCCCGTGGCGCTCGCGTCGCCCGCGGCGCCCGTTCCGCTCGCGGCGGGAGGAACCGCCGGTTCCACCAACGTCTCCAGCATCCGCAGGCCGCGCAGGACGCGGGCGTCTTCGTCCGACGTCGCCGGTCCCTGCTCGCTGTCCCAGTCGATCGCCGCGCCGTCCGCGACCCGGGCGGCCAGCTCCAGCAGCCGCCGGTCAGCGCCGCTCATCGCCGCCCATGACGTGGGCGAGGTGCACCAGCGCCCGGCTGACGGCCATGCGCGCAGCGTCCGCGGAGGGTCTGCCGGACAGCTCCGCGATGTCGCGCCACGAGAGTCCGAACTCCACCCGGGAGACGACCATCGTCCGCTCGTCCTCCGGCAGGTCCTCCAGCGCCTTCTCGTAGCGCGCGCGGGCCTCGTCGCCGGCCGCGCGCTCGAAGGGCGAGGGCGCGTCGTCCGGCAGGCTGTCGCTCAGCTCCGCGGCCTGCTCGGGGCTGCGGTAGATGCGGCGCAGCTCGTCGCGAATCTGGTTGCGCAGCGCCTCCCGCAGGTACAGGTGCAACCCGTGATCGCGGCGCGGCTCGAAGGCCTGGACCTGGGCGAGCGTCTCGGTCAGCGTGGCCTGGACCAGGTCGTCGGAGTCCAGGGCGGCGCGCGCCTTCTCGGGGACCTGGCCGCGGGCCCAGCGGCGCATGATCGGGAGCAGCCGCCGGTAGAGTCGCTCGCGAGCCTCGGCGTCGCCGGCCTGCGCGCGATGCAGCAGCGCCACCGACGAGTCGTCGCCGGACGAAGGGACGTCCGGATGCCGGCGTTCCCCCATCGAGGCCCCCCTCGGCCCCACCGCTCCCAGGACGCCACCATGATAGCGGATCGCGCGCACACGGCGGACGGCCGGCGGCCGTTTTGGGTGGTCGGTCCACGACGAAGCCCTCCATCGAGGAAGTCGTTCGCGCGGGGCCGAGCGAACACCGTCGCCGCAGGGATTCGGATTTACGCGCCCCGCGTGTTCAGTTTTCGCCTTGTCGCGCGACATCCCCTGCGAAGGAGGCCTCGCGTTCGGGGTCGTCCGGAAGGGGGTGGACCATGAGGAGCTTCGGAAGGTGGGCCCCGGTGGCAGTTCTCCTGCTGGCGGGCGTCGCCGTGGCGTCGGCTGGACCGATGAAAGGCACGGCCCAACTGCTCGTCGGATCCGGCAACCCGGCGAGCGACGTCGTACGGCTCCAGAACGCCGTCGATCGCGGCGGGACGATCGTGCTGCGCGGGACCTTCCTGCTGAGTGACGACGACAGCATCGTCGCCGCGCGGGACCTGACGCTGATCGGCGAGCCGCGGGCGGACGGGAAACCGGGCGCGACCATCGTCGGCGGGCAGCCGCCGCTCTACTTCGAGGCCGCCGCGTCGCTGGTCGTCCGGGGGATCCGGTTCGAGGACGCGATCGGCCGGGCAATCGACATCCGGCGCACGACCGGGGCGCTGATCGAGGGGTGTGAGATCGTGAAGGTCAGGCCGGCCTGCGACTGGTACGGATACCCGGTCCTGACGTCGGTGGGGATCGAGATCCAGGGATGGACTTTCGACGGGGGCACGGACCCCTCGCGCCTGACGGGGGAGATCGTCGTCCGGGACAACTTCGTCGAGCCGAACCCGCAGCCCGGGCTTTCCCCGGTCTATGACACCGACTTCGGAGCGGGGATCGACTTCTACTCCGGGCGCGCGCGCCTCGAGGTCTCGGGCAACACCTTCCGCAACATCAACACGGCCGGGATCCACCTGTTCGAGTTCGAGGGGCGGACGTCGGTCCTGAACAACGTCCTCGACATGGGGCCGGTCCAGATCGCCGACGGCTGGTTCCCGTACGGCAACGGGATCGGCACCGGGTCGATCGGCGGTGGGTCGTTCGAGCTGGGCGAACTCCTGATCGCGGGGAACGAGGTCTCCGCTCTCAACCCGAACGCCGACGGGATCATCGTGTTCGACGTCCGGCCCGAGCCGCACGCGGCCACCGCCGCGGTCGTGGCGGGCAATCGCGTCGTGGTCGCCAGCGAGTGCTGCGGCGCGCTCACCGGCTACTACGGCGTGCAGGGCGCCACGTACACGGGCAACCGCGTCGAGGGCTCGATGCTGTGGGCGGCCGGCCTCTGGGTCCGCTTCCCGGGCGAAGAATCGTGCTTCGCGAAGGACAACCTCTTCGTCGGAAACGACCTGTCCGGGGCGACGTCCACCTACGATGTCCTGTTCCTGACTGGAGCGGACCACAACACCTATGTCGGAGCCTGCCGCGCCTGGTTGGATGAAGGCGTGGACAACCTGATGATCGATCGCACCACGGCGGCGGCGGCGGCGTTCGGCGCGACGGCGGCCGCAGTGTCACGCCGGCGCGGCGGCCGTTCACCGACGCGATGCGCGAAGCGATCGCAGCCAAGCTGGAGCGCTCGAGGCGGTGACTTCCGGGGGGCGGCCGAGCCGGGTATCTCGACTGCCTCCTCACCCTCCGCAGGGCGATCCACCCTCACCTCCCGATCGGAAAGCCGGCGCGACGTCGCGGCCCGGGAGCCCGGTCGGTGCGGTATCCTCTGCCGCGATGACCACTCACGATCGCGACCCGCAGAAGGCGGCCGGTACCGCTGGCACGCCGGAGCACGCCGCCGCCACCGCCGCCTCCGCCTGCTCGTCGGCCTGGTCGCCGTCTGGGCGGTCGCCGCGTACCTGCTCATCCCCTGGATCGCGAAGCGCTACTACAGCCGCCACGGCGACGTCTCCGAGGTCGCGCGCCTCACGGTCACCGGGGACGACCACCCCGGCGACCCGGTCAACATCGCCCTCGAAGGGACGGAGGAGCAGGTCGTCCACGCGATGACCGCGGCCGGATGGTACCCGGCCGACCCGATCACCTTCCGCACCAGCGTGCGGATCGCGGTGGACTCGGTGCTGCGGCGACCGGACCCGGACGCGCCGGTCAGCAACCTCTTCCTCTTCGGCCGCAAGCAGGACCTGGCGTTCGAGCAGCCGGTCGGCGACAGCCCACGCCAGCGGCACCACGTTCGCTTCTGGCTCTGGGACCAGACCAGGGACGACCGGCCCGTCTACTTCGGGTCGGCCACGTTCGACGAGAAAGTTGGACTGAGCCACGCGACCGGCCAGGTGACGCACCACATCGGGCCCGACGTGGACGCGGAACGCGACCGGATCATGAGTGAGCTGCAGCAGGCGGGCTGGGCCGAGCGGGGGTACTACATCGACGGCTTCCACAAGCAGCTCGAGGGGCGCAACGGAGGCGGCGATCTCTGGCGCACCGACGGGCGGCTGGGGGCCGTGGTGCTGCGCGAGGCGGCGGGAACGGCGACGGGCGGGAGCGACGCCGGGAAGTAGCAGACGTTTCTCCCGCCGGGGTGTATCGTTCGCTCGCGGGGCCGCGTCGACAGGCCGACCGTCTCGATGATCGGGTTGCCGGGCGGGCTCACCGCCGGGACCGAAATAATAACTATTAGCGATCGCGCGCCCGGCGGTGTTTGAACCGCCCGTTTTTCGGTCAATTCGGCGGTGGGCCTGCCGCGAGTCCCGCGGCGGCCGTACTCCGTCCAGGGGAAAGCGGTCGGCATCGGGGGAGCGATGGGCGGGCGCGCCTTTGCGGACCCGCGGCGACAGGCCGACGGCTCGTCCCGGCTGCTCGAGGTAGCCGGCGCCATCGCCGACCATCGCGATGTCGACTGGGAGGCCGTCGAGTCCTCGGCCAGCGGCGAGCGCAGCCGCGGCGAGGCGCGCGAGCTTCGGCTGATCGACGCCATCGCGCGCTTCCACCGCGACCTGCAGGTCGAAGGAGCCGCTGCACCGCTCGGAACCGGGCACTGCCTGGGCGACTTCGAGATCGTCGGCGAGCTGGGCCGCGGCGGGATGGGGATCGTCTACGAGGCGCTGCAGCGCTCGCTCGGGCGGCGCGTCGCGCTGAAGGTCCTTCCACCGGGTCTTGCGCTCTCGGGTGCGTCCGTCGAGCGGTTCCGGCGCGAGGCCCACGCTGCCGCACGGCTGGACCACCCCAGCATCGTGGCGATCCACGCCACCGGCGAGTGCGACGGCTGCCACTTCTACGCGATGGACCTCATAGAGGGTCCGTCGCTGGCGCGGGTGCTCGACGACGTGCGCGCCGGGCGACACCAGGGAGTCGTGGGGACGCCGTTCGCCGCCCCGGGGGCCGTGCCCGGGTCACGGGCCTGGTGTGAGATCGCCGCGCGGCTCGTCGCGGAGGTGGCGGAGGGGCTCGAGGCGGCGCACGCGCAGGTCGTCATCCACCGCGACGTGAAACCGGGCAACCTCCTCTTCGCGCGCGACGGCCGGCTCCGCCTGGCCGACTTCGGCCTGGCCCGGATCCTCGAGGAGCCGGCAGTGACGGGGAGCGGGGCGTTCCTGGGCACGCCCGCGTACATGTCGCCGGAGCAGGTCGCGGGCGATCGCGACCGGATCGACCACCGGACCGACGTCTACTCGCTCGGCGCCGTGCTCTACGAGTCGATCACGCTCGCGCGCCCCTTCCCGCACGAAGCGCGCGAAGCCCTCGCCCAGGCGATCCTGACGACCGATCCGGCGGCACCGCGCCGCGTCCAACCGAGCGTTCCGCGCGAGCTCGAGACGATCTGTCTCAAAGCGCTCGAGAAGGACCCGGCGCGGCGCTACGCCACAGCCGGGGCGATGGCGGAGGACCTGCGGCGCTTCCTCCGCGGCGAGCCGGTCGCCGCCCGCGCCACCGGCCGCATCCGCAGGCTCGTCCGCTTCTCGCACCGGCACGTCGTCGCGGAGGTGTCGGTCGCGGCCGCCGTGCTCGTCGTCGCGATGGGCCTCGTGGCCTGGCGGAGCTGGCGCCTGCAGACCGCGGAGAGCGCCCGCCACGCGGCGACCGAGGCGCGCCTGCTCCTCAGCGATGGAGACTACCGCGGCACGGTCGAGGCGGCCGGTCGGGCCATCGCGCTGAACCCGGCGCTCGCCGATGCGCACATCCTTCGCGCGCGGGCGTTCGTCGAGCTGGCGGAACCGGATCGGGCGTCCGTCGAGGCCGCCGCGCTGCTCGCGAAGGACCCCGGAGACTGGCGCGCTCACCTGATCCTGGCAATGCTGGCGAGCAGCGGTGCTCCGTCCTCGGCGCGCGACCTGACGACCGCGCGGGTTCACCTCGACGCGGTGGCCCGCGGAGCGCCCGACACCGCCGACGTCCACTACCTGCGCGCGCTCGCGACACCCGACGCCGACGCCGCGATCGCGCTGCTCGACCGCGCGCTGGAGCTCGAGCCGGCCCACGGTGGGGCGCTCCTCGAGCGGATCCTGCGCCACTCCGAGCGGATCGACTTCGCGGCCTGCCTCGCGGACTGCGATCGGCTGATCGTGGCCCGGCCGCGCTCGGCCGTCGGTCACGTCTGGAAGGGCTGGATCCACCTCGACCAGCTTCACGACGTTGCGGCGGCCGAGGCTGAGTCGCGACACGCGCTGGCCGTCGACCCCGACGACGCGCAGGCCCACGCGCTCGACGGCGCCGTGCACCAGTACCGCGTGCAGTGGGAGCCGGCCCTGGCCGAGTACGCGCGCGCGATGGAACTGCAGCCCGGCAGCGCCGAGCACGCCGTCCGGCGTGCAGAGCTGCTGCGCACGATGCAGCGCTTCGACGAGGCGCTGCGCGACGCGGCAACCGCGACGCGATCCGATCCGTGGAATCTCCCGGCGCGCTGGGTGACGTTCCGGACGTGGGTCGATCGCGGCGACGCGGCGGCCGCGCGGCGCTCCGCCGGAGAACTCCAGGCGCTGGCCCCGACGACCCGCGACCCGCGGCGCCGGGCCACGGTCCTGGCGGCGGCTGCGGGGATGCGCGCCGAGTTGGGCGACGGCGCGGCGGCGCTCGATCTCGCCGCGGAGGCGGCCGCGCTCGATCCGGGCAATCACCTCGCGTGGAGAGCGCGCGCGATCGCCTGGCACGGCCTCGGCGATCCCCGGCAGCAGGCGGCAGCGTGCGAGGCGGCGGCACGGCTCTCGCCGCCGCCGCGCGAGGAGCGGGCCCTCGCGCTCTGGCTCCTGCGCGACTGCGAGCGGGTCGATCTGTACATGGAGGTGACGAGCCGCGTGGTCCGCAGGGTGCCGCAGTGGCCGGAGGCCTGGCGCTCGCTGGCGGTCGCACAGCAGGCGGCGGGGCAATTCGAGGCGGCCGTCGAGACCCACCGGAAGATGCTCGACCTGGCCCCGCGGTGGGCCGCGGGCTGGACGATGTTCGGCGAGCTGCTCGGCCTCGTCCTGCATCGGCACCGCGAGGCTCTGGAGGCCTACGACCGGTCGATCGCGCTCGATCCCTGGCAGAACGGCTCGCAGTGGCCGTACTTCCAGCGGGCCTGGGTGCGCTACTGCCTCGGCGATCCGGAAGGCGCACTGGTGGACGCGGAGGAGAGCGTGCGGCGCGGGCCCGGACGGGCGAGCCCGGCGGGGATGCTGCTGATCTCGGCGCTCGCGCTTCGTCAATGCGAACAGGCACGCACGCTGGAGGAGACGGCGCGCAGGGCCGTCGAGCCGCTGACCGACCCCTTCTTCCCGCGCGGCGCGGCCCAGGTGAACGCGACGAACGTCCCCCTGTTCTGTCCCGGGTTGGCCGACTTCGGGCGCGCGCTCCGGTTCGCGGAGCGAGCGATCGCGGTAGCCGACCCGCCCGGCCCGGCGGAGCGCGGAACGCTGGGTGATCGTCCACTACCGTCTCGGACGGGTGCGCGAGGCCGAGGCGGAACTCGCCGAGGGGATCGGCCACGGGCTGCCCGAGGAGCACTCGTTTCTCCTTTACCGGGCGATGGCGCGCTGGAGGCTCGGGCTCCCGGCGGGCGCCCGCGGCGACTACCGGCGCGCGCTCGCGCTGGCGCGGCGGTGGGAGGAGGAGCGCCGGCCGGATCTCGTCGCGCTCGGCGCCGAGGCGGAGGCGCTGATGGCGGAGCGTGGGGGCCCGCGATGACCGACGAACGCGCCGTACGCGCCGCCGTGAGCCGGGCCCCGCCGGACCCGCCGCCCGGTGTGGCCACGACCGCGATGCTGCTCGCGCGCGCCCGCAGCGGCGACGACGGCGCCGTCGACGCGCTCTGCCGCCGCCTGCTGCCGCGCCTCAATCGCTGGGCGGCGGGCCGGCTCCCGCGCTACGCGCGGAGCCTGGTCGACACGGGCGACGTCGTGCAGGAGGTCCTCGTGCGGACGCTGCGGCACGTCGGCACCATCGACGGCGCCCATGAGGGCGCGCTGGCCGCGTACCTGCGCACGGCTCTCGCCAACCGGATCCGCGAGGAGCTGCGCCGCACGCGGCGCGTGCCGCAGCGGGGCGAACTCGACACGGAGCTGGCGGGCCACGAGGCGTCGCCGCTCGAGGAGCTGATCGGTCACGACGCCTTCGACCGCTACGAGGCGGCGCTGGCGCACCTGGCGCCCCGCGACCGGGAGGCGCTCGTGCAGCGGATGGAGCTGGGAATGAGTCACGCCGAGGTGGCCGAGGCGCTGGGGCTGCCGAGCGCCGAGGCAGCGCGCAAGGCGGTGTCGCGCGCGCTGCTGCGGCTGGCGCA
>CAVPCQ010000030.1:0-69823 GCA_963702425.1 uncultured Acidobacteriota bacterium | reverse complement strand
GACCACCGAGAAGCCCTTCTGGGCGAGTGGGAACTACACGTTCGACGGCGCGGGGAACATCATCGGCATCGGGGCGCAGCGCTTCGGCTACGACGGCGCCTCGCGGCTGACGCACGCCGAGCTGCGGCCGCAGGCGCAGTCGCCATCGACGCCAACGTTCGACGTCGTGAACTGGACCTACGACCTCTACGGGAATATGACCGGGCAGACGCTCGTCGGCAGCTCGGCGGCCAACCCCCCGCCGCTGACGTTCCAGCACACCTACGGCGCCGCCGGCTTCGCCAACCACAACCAGGTCACGACGTCCGGCTTCGCCTACGACGGCAACGGCAACACCCGTCGCTTCACCGGCCAACTCGGCCCCGCGGACGCCGTCGGCGCGCTGTGGGACTCCCAGAACCGCCTGATGGCGTTCGTCCAGGGCGACCCCTGGCCAGCAGCGCACCGGCGAGTCGTACGCCTACGACGCCGACGGCTACCGCTTCCTGCGGCGCTCGCTCGACAACGCTGGCAGGGCGCTGCTGTCGGTGCGCGACGGCGAGGGCCGGACGCTGTCGGAGTTCGTGGACGAACCCAGCGGCGGGCTGAAGCTGGCGCGGGACTTCGTTCTACGGGGTCGGCCAACTCTTGGTCGAGCGCCAGGTGACGAGCGCGCCGCCGCAGATGACGCTGGGCAGCCCGCTGGTCTCCGGCGGAAGCTATCACCTGACGGTGACCGACGGCAGCGCGGCTCCGAGCTACAAGCTGGACATCCGCACGGCGTCCGGCTTCCAGAACCGGCTGACCGGGCTGCAGAGCGACGCGGCCCAGCAGGTCCACGTGCCGGAGAGCGCGCTGTCCCCCGGCGAGACCAACATCCTGCGGCTGCAGGCCGAGGGCGAGCCGGGGACGGGCTACTCGGTGCCGGTCTCGCTGCTGTACGATCCCGAGCGTGACGCCCTCCTCCCCGAACCAGATCCGCGCGCTGGGGGTCTCGCGCAACGGGACCGACCTGGTGCTGCGCTGGGCGCTGCTGACGGAGAACAGCAAGCAGACCAAGGTGAGCTTCCGGCGGGCCGACACCGGACGACCTACGTGCTGACGCCGCAAGCGCTGGCGTCGTCCATCAAGTCGTACACGCTCTCGTCGCCGGCCCTGGCCTCGCCGTGCGGAGACTTCCTGCTCAGCCAGGTGCTGCAGGCCAACGAGACCGGCCCGACGCCGCCGCTCCGGAACCCGAGCAGCCAGAGCGGGACGCGGGGACGGAGATCGATCCCTGCGACGATCCGCCCCCCGACCCGGCTCCGGGTCCGCGCTTCACCAACGCCTACCACCACCGCGATCACCTGGGCACGCTGCGCAACGTGACCGGCGACGGGGGCTACCTGGCCGCGGCCTACGACTGGTATCCGTACGGGACGCGGATGAGGACGGGGCTCGCCGGCTCCGCCTCGGACAGCCGGAGGGTGTTCACGGGGCACGAGCGGGATCTCGCGACGGGGCTGGATTACATGATGGCGAGGTACTACTCGCAGAGCATTGGAAGGTTCCTGGGAGTTGATCCCATGCTGTCTGCAATCAAAGACTCTAGACTTCCTGCACGCTGGAATCGAACTGCCTACGCGCTCGGCAATCCGGTAGTACTACTGGATCCTGACGGCCGGGACGTAATTGCCCATAATGGACAGCGGTTCGAGGTCTATCCGGGGGACGTGCTCGTCTTCAAGAGCGCCTCTGGTGGACCGCATGTCGCAACGTACGTGGGTGATCCGGCTCGGCGATCCGGGAGCATCACTGTGGTCGACAACACGAGCGCACGCAACGAGAATCTCTCCCGTGCGGGGCTCAACGAAGACAAGGCGCGGGCGACTAGGCCTGACAATACGGGATCCGAGCACAAACCCAACAACGTCACAGCACCGGTAAACGGCCAACCGAGCCCCTACTCAGCCGAGAGCGGAGCTTCGCTTCAAGGCGTCATCCCTGCGCTGGCGATTGTGTCGCGGGAGAACGGTACGACCGCTGCCTCGGGGATCAGCATGTATCATCAGGATTCTGCCGGACTCCAGATCTTCGACTTCGTGACGAAGCTGGATGAAATCCTCGGAACCGGTATCAATGCCGAGGCCACAGAAAAGGCGCTCGAGGAGAAGATCGACCCGAGCCGTAAGCTCGATGGGCGACGCGCAAAGACACAGGAGGACGAGAAGTGAGGCGCCTCGGTGTTGGCGCGCTCGCCTTCCTGGAGTTGGTGTCGCTCTCGGCAGCCGGCTGCTCTGATCGCCCGCAGTCGGTTCCAGAGATACCGCGTCCCGCGGCTCTCGACGCACAGGCACCGACGGTCGGGAACATGCGTACGTTGGCGCGCCTGATCAACGACTTCGCGGAAGCGCACGGCGGGCGCCTACCGCGCAGCGTTAGCGAGACGCTGGACTACTGGCAGGCCGATGAGTCGCTGGGACGGGATGGCTGGGGCCGGAGTATCGTCTATTTCGCATCGGCGAGCCATTTCACGCTCCTTAGCCTTGGGAAGAGCGGGACCGCCGACGGGCTTCTCGTGGGGCCCGGTGGGATCCCACCGGGAGTCGACGAAGAGGTAGATATCGTCATGATCGATGGAGAGTGGGCTCAGACCCCGGAGAGTGTCGATCGGGAGTGAGAGGGATGTTGCTCGCCGGCGAGATTGCAGCAACCCCTGGGCCGGCAGCGCGCCCGGCGAGACGTACGCCTACGACGCCGACGGCTACCGCTTCCTGCGGCTCTCGCTCGACAACGCCGGCAAGGCGCTGCTGTCGGTGCGCGACGGCGAGGGCCGGACGCTGTCGGAGTTCGTGGACGAGCCCAGCGGCGGACTGAAGCTGGCGCGGGACTTCGTCTACGGGGTCGGCCAGCTCCTGGTCGAGCGCCAAGTGACGAGCGCGCCGCCGCAGCTGCTGCTGGGCAGCCCGCTGGTCTCCGGCGGGAGCTATCACCTGACGGTGACCGACGGCAGCGCGGCGCCGAGCTACGAGCTGGACATCCGCACCGCGTCCACTTTCAGAACCGCCTGACCGGACTGCAGCGCAACGCTCCCGAGCAGGTCCACGTGCCGGAGAGCGCGCTGTCCCCCGGCGAGACCAACGTCCTGCGGCTGCGGGCCGAGGGCGAGCCGGGGACGGGCTACTCGGTGCCGGTCTCGCTGCTGTACGATCCCAGCGTGACGCCCTCCTCCCGAACCAGATCCGCGCGCTGGGGGTCTCGCGCAACGGGACCGACCTGGTGCTGCGCTGGGCGCTGCTGACGGAAAACAGCAAGAACACCAAGGTGAGCTTCCGGCGGGCCGACACCGGAGCGACCTACGTGCTGACGCCGCAAGCGCTGGCGTCGTCCATCAAGTCGTACACGCTCTCGTCGCAAGCGCTGGCCTCGCCGTGCGGAGACTTCCTGCTGAGCCAGGTGCTGCAGACCAACGAGACCGGCCCGACCCCGCCGCTCCGCATCCCGAGCAGCCAGAGCGGGACGCGGGGCGTGGTCCCTCCTGCGACGACCCGCCCCCCGACCCGGCTCCGGGCCCCGTTTCACCAACGCCTACCATCACCGCGATCACCTGGGCACGCTGCGCAACGTGACCGGCGACGGGGGCTACCTGGCCGCGGCCTACGACTGGTATCCGTACGGGACGCGGATGGCGACGGGCGCCGCCTCCGCGCCGGAGGACAGCCGGAGGGTGTTCACGGGGCACGAGCGGGACCTAGCGACGGGGCTGGATTACATGATGGCGAGGTACTACTCGCCAACGCAGGGGACGTTCCTGTCGGTCGATCCCGGAAATGACACGGATCTCGATGATCCCCAGTCATGGAGCGCCTACAGCTACGTCCGTCGCGACCCGCTGGGCGGGAACGATCTTGACGGCAGATTCGGGAACTTCCTGGTCGGCTTCGTCGTCGGGGCGGCGGTCGAGGCAGGGTCGCAAGTCGTGGCCGGGATCTCGGAGGGAGAAGGGCCTCATCGATTCCGTGAAGAGCATCGAGGGGAACAAGGTCCTCCTCAGTGCTGCGGTTGGAGGGGTGACTTCGGGCGTGACGCAATCCGCGCGATTGGATTGGCCGGCCGGCTCGCCGTGGAGGCCGCTGGCAATGTCGCCGAGCGAGCTCTGCATGCCCAAGTTGATGACACCTCCTACGGGCCTGCAGAGGCTGCAAAAGACGCCGTCGTTGGAGCCGTGGCCGGCGCGGTCGGAGAGGGCGCCGGAGGCCTGACGCACGCCGTCGCACAACAGACGGATGCGGCGCGAAGAGTCTCGCTCACGACGCGAAGCGGCTGGACAGCATCGCCGACAAGGGGCGCCCGCGGGCGGCCCAGGAGTTGCGTGCACAACAAGCCAAGGAGAAGGCAGCAAGCTACGGCTCGAAGCTCGCATCGGTCACCGGTGCCGCGGCGAGCAACATTACAACCGAGGCTGCAGGTAACAAGAAGAAACAACCGTGAGGCGGTCTCGCGACCTACAAGGACGAAGAGGCGAGTCCTCGAGACGCGACGGTGCCCCTTGCACCGGATGGGCGCGCTGCTGCTGGTTGGAGTGGTCTATCTCGCAACACCGGCCCTCTTCGCGGAGGCGGGCTCAGCGGAATACGCTCGGAGTCGCGATCAGCTGTTCGCTGTGTGCTTGATCGGTTTTCTCCTCTTCATCGTTCTTATCTCATACCTATGGGGGCGAAGACGCCAGTCCTCGGAAACGCCGCAGCGGAACCTGCGCTGGGTCGGCCCGCTCATGCTGGCGGGCCTGGTGTACCTAACCGCAGACGCGATTCTCGCGGAGGCGAACGCAGAGGATTACGCCCGGCGTCACGGTCGGCTGTTCAATGTGTGCCTGCTCGCGTTTCTCCTCTTCGTAGTGCGAGTCACTAATCGTGCGACTCCCTCTTTGTTGAAGGCGGCTCGCAGCGCCGACCAGAAGTCGGAGTACCTTCGCGGCGGGTGGATGGCGGTGGACTTTTTTCTGCTCTTGTCGGCGGTCGCGGCAGTATTCGTGCTGGACTGGGGTGGCTGGCGCGACTATGTCGTACAGATCGGCGTGGTCTCGGCGCTCGTAGTTGTTCGCATTGTTGTTAGTCTGGTTCAACGGGCGTTGGGAAAGAAGTGATCGCACACGGCGTGGTGAAGGCGGCCACCGATCTTGGGACGCGGCTGGGAGCGGTTGTCGCCGTCGTAGAGGCCGTCGTGACGCTCACTCAGCGCGGCGAACTCGGGCCGAGCGTTTGCGCAGCGATGGGGATTGCTTGTCGAGCGGCAGTCTAGGTTGCACGCGCGCAGAGGGCGACCCAGGCCGGAGCAGGGCCGCGGATGCCGCCCTCACGCCGCGCGGGTCAGCGAGGCGACGGGGAGGTTCGCTCGCGCTTCCAGGATACCAACCTCGAGCGCGAGCCGCACGCCAGGCCGCCCGCGGACGAGCGCCTCGGGGCCGACAGAGGCCGGCACGCGGCGCTGTCCCGCAATGCAGAGCCGGCGAGCCCGGCAATCGGGTGGCGCAGCAAAACGAGCAGAACGCGAGACTCGGTGGGATGAAGGACGGCTCGACCGCGTCTCAGCAGTTGAGGCTCTTCACGTCGCGCCGGAAAATCGTCGTCTGACGGATGCGTATAGACGACCGTCGTAAAGGGCAAGAGTGCGAAGCGCTGCGCGAGGAAGAGGTTGCGCTACGCGCGGTAGATGCTCGTGACGGCGGTGTTCGCAGGCAGTGGAACGTGTAGTGTCGGTCGAAGCCCGCGACCGCCTGCCAGGTGGACCACGCCGTCTGGACCCGCCGCTTGGAAATCCGGAGCCGAGACTGCGAGCAACACACGGGCGCAGGGGTGTAGGCGGCCACCGACTTTGGGTCGCGGCCGGATGCGGTTCTCGGCATCGCAAGGCCGTCGCGGCGCTCACTCAGCGCGGCGAAATCGGGCCGAGCGTCAGCACAGCGACGGAGATCGCTCGTCGAGCGGCATGCTGGGCTGCACGAGCGCACACGGCGCCCCCGGCCGGAACAGAACCGCAGATACCTCCCTCAGGCCGCGCGGGTCAGCGCGACGACGGGAAGGTGCGCTCGCCCTTGCAGGTACCGCACCTCGAGCGCGAGCCGCACGCCCGGCCGCCCGCGGACCGGCGCCTGCGGCCTGGCGCAGCGCGACGAGCGCGGCCATCGCGCGCGGGGTTCGAAGCGCGGCCGATGATGCGCCGGCCGGCGCCCGAAGTAGATCTCGTCGGGGGTCGCACCCGCCAGCCCGGCGTGCGGGCGCTGGCCGTTGTACCAGTCGGCGAAGAGCGACATCTCCCGCCCGACGCTCCGCCGCCGGACCGGCGCCAGCCAGCGCCGCACGCCTTCGTCCTTGAGCGTCCGGATGCAGCGCTCGACGAGCGCGATGCTGCCGTGCTTTCCGATCGCGCCGAAGCGCTGCCGGATTCCGGCACGACGGCAGCCGCGCCGGAACGACCTCGCCGTGAACTGCTTCCCGCGGTCCGTGATCAGGTGTCGTGGCGCCTGCCCCGCGGCCCGGATCGAGCCGGCCAGGAAGGCGCTCATCGCCACGGCGGCGGGCCGGCCCCGGAAGACCCGGACGCCCATGATCCGCCGGGAGAAGTGGTCGACACCGACGGCGACCCAGCAGCAGAACGGCCAGCGCCGGGGAAGCGACCAGGGCAGCCACGGGATCCAGAACCCGGCGAGCGTCGGGACGGTGGTCAGGTCGACCAGCCAGATGTGGTTCGGTCGCGACGACCGGATGCGACGCCCGCTGCGGACCGTCGCGGCAGGCGCCACGCGCCGGGGCCGCCGCTTCAGCATCCGGCGGACGGTGGTCCGTCCGAGGTGAAGCCCGGCGCGGGAGAGCACGGCGGCGATCCGCGCCGTCCCCATCGCGGGGCAGAGCACCTTCAGCCGCCGCACGATGTGCGCAACGAGGTCCGGGAACCTGTTCACGGGTTCGGGCGTCTGGACGGGCGCGGAAGGACCCGTCCTCGTCGAGCCGCGTCATCCAGGAGGCGACGGTCGCCTCCGTGACGAAGAATCGCTCGGCGGTTTGCGCTGCCGACCAGCCCTGAGCGGCGCGGAGCTCGAGGATCGCGAGGCGTTCGACCGCGGAGTAGTGCGGGCGGTGACGCGGCGGGACGCGCTCCAGGCGAGCGTCCTTGATGCGCAGTTCCTCGCGGAGCAGGGCCACCTCATGCTCCAGGCGGACGGAGACGGCGACGCGGTCGGTGGCCGCAAGCAACGCGATCCGGGCCAGGGAGAGGGCGTGGAGGATCGCGGAGCGGGCGCGGCGGGGCCAGGTTCGGGGAAGCGCGGGCTCCATATCGAGATCCTCCCCCGGCATGGGATCCGCCAGTCGGGAAGCGGATCGGGCGGCGCCGGAGCATCGTGCAACGAGGCCGGCCGGATCGGTACCGGCCGTCCCTGGCGTGTCTAACGAAAGAACGGATGCGGTATGATCACCAGACCGGTACGCGCCCGTGCGGCGCGACGCGGATACTGCAGGGGAGCCTGATCCCCCGGGGAGTGCCGGGCGCAGCCCGGACGCGAGAGGCCAAGATGATCCGAGCTTATACCGATGCGGCGCTGGAGCGGGCTCGATACACGCAGCTCGAAGATGGCTCGTACTGCGCGGAGGTACGCGGCCTTCGCGGGGCGATCGCGACGGGCGCGACCCTGGAGTCCTGTCGTTCACAGCTGCAGGAGGTCGTCGAGGAGTGGATCCTCGTCCGCGTCGCTCGAGGGCTCGACATTCCAGCGCTCGGGGGCGTGAGAATCAGGATCCGGAAGGCAGGCTGATGCCTTCCTGGCGGCCGGTGAAACGCCGCGAGCTGGTCGCCGCCTTGCGGCGGGCGGGATTCACGGGGCCGTACTCGGGTGGTCGGCACGAGTTCATGCAGAAGAGACGACCTGGTTCTGACGATCCCGAATCCCCACGGCGGGGACATCGGGATCACGCTGTTGAAGATCGTCCTCAGGCAGGCAGGGATCACAAGAGCGCGGTGGGAAAAGTTGTAGGGCTGGCAGTCGTCGTTTGAGATGCGTTCCGAATGCCGAGCCAATCCTCCACTTTTCGAACTTCGGGAGCGGCGGTTAACGGGGAAGGTGTGTCCCGGGAGGGCCGGGAGGATGGGAGAGGCGCGAGGGGACGCGCGAAGGCGGGCGCCGGCCGGTCGACTGCAGCTCTCTGAGAGTCGCACGGACCGAGGGTGGCCGAGGCTCTGCCAGGTGCCAGGGACTGCAGCGCTCTCATCGTCTCTGCGATCGTCGAGAGAGCCAGGCAGACGCGTCGCCCGACCCCGTGTTTTCGGCGGCGAAGAGGGGAGCAGCCGGCCGGGAGTCGGCGTTACCGCGATTCACGGAGTCAGAAAAATCGCTGGCCCACTTCATCCACTGCAGCGTTCGCGGGCGCCGCTGGACGGCTTGGCCTGCAGTGCATACACTGATGTCAGTGCTTTCAAAGGAGACTCAGGATGGCGAGCCTGACCATTCGAAAGCTCGACGAGAAGACGAAGATGCGACTGCGCGTGCGCGCCGCCCAGCACGGTCGCTCGATGGAGGAAGAGGCCCGCTCGCTCCTGCGGTCTGCGCTCGGCGAGGACGCCGTTCCACGGGGCAGCCTGGCCGACTCCATTCGGGCCCGCTTTCGCCGACTGGGCGGCGTCGAGTTCGAGATCCCCGCTCGCGAGCCGATCCGTGACCCGCCGAGGCCGGGCCGATGATCATCCTCGATACGAACGTGCTCTCGGAGCTGATGAAACCGAAACCCGCCGCGCCGCTCGTGGCCTGGATCGGCGAGCAGCCCACGGCCGGCCTGTACACGACGGCCATCACCCAGGCCGAGATCCTCCACGGCCTCATGCTCCTTCCGGCCGGTCGCCGTCGGCGTGCGCTCGAGGCCGCTGTGACCTCCATGTTCGCGGAGGACTTCGAAGGCCGGATCCTTGGGTTCGGCTCCGATGCAGCCCCGCCCTACGCCAGATCGCGACCGACCGGCGCCGAGCGGGACGGCCCATCTCGCAGTTGGATGCAGGATCGCGGCGATCGCGTGGGCCACGGGCGCGACCGTCGCCACCCGCAACGTGGACGACTTCGAAGGCTGCGGCGTCAAGGTCGTGAATCCCTGGCAGCCCTAGACGAGCGTGATCGGGGCGTTCGGCCAGGGGGGCGGAGAGGCGCGACGGTGCGCGGGAAGTCGGGCGCCCGCCGGTCGACTGGAGCTCTCTGAGAGTCGTACGGACCCGGGGTGGCCGTGGCTCCGCTAGGCGCCAGGCCCTTGAGCGCTCTCTTCCGCACGACGATTGCCGGGAGAGCCAGGCAGATCCGTCGCCCGATCCCGTGTTTTTCGCAGCGAAGAGGGGGAACGTCCGGCCGGGAGACGGCGTTGCTGCGACTCGCGGAGTCCGCAGAATCGCTGGCCCACTTCAGTCTCCTGGCGACCGCGGATGTCAGTCAGCGTGCCGGCCGTCGCTCCGGGAAGGGCGTGCCCAGCAGCGTCGCGGGGGCGAGCGCGGCATCGAGCGCCGCAGCCAGTCGGGGCGCGGTCCAGTCCGGGTGGAGGTCGGCCAGCGCCCGGACGAACTCCAGGTGGCTCCGCGACCGGCGGTACTCCGGCTCGCGGGGCGGGTGCTGGAGGTAGCGCGGCAGCAGGCCGAGGTCTGGGTCGGCGAGGATCGTGAGCGAGTAGTAGACGAGGCTGCGGTCCTTGTGAATGCAGGCGCCGGCGAGCTTGCGCCCGCCGAGCGCGAGGTCGGAGATCCCCTCGCAGGTCACGCCGGGCAGCCCGATCCGCGCCAGCCCGGCGATCACGAATCCCGAGATCCAGTCGAAGGCGGTCCGGATCCCGGGGAGACCCTCGACCGGCAGCGCGATCGAGACGACCACGTTCCCGGGGTCGAGCACGACCGAGCAGCCGCCGCCGGCGCGACGCGCGACCCGGATGCCGTCTGACGAGAGCGCTTCGAGATGAAGCTCGCGCTCCGGTTTGCTTCCGGCGCCGAGGACGACGAGCGGGGCAGCGGGGCGCGTCGCCGTCAGGCGCGCGATGCCGTCGGCGCGCACGGCGGCGAGCAGGGCGTCGTCGGCGTCGTAGCGACCGATCGTCAGCGGCACGGACGAGCGGGAATCGTAGGGGCCGCCCTCCGTGGCGGCCCGCATCGCGATCTCTCTTCGGGCCGGCACGGAGGGCGGCCCCTACGGTTTCTTGACGAAGATGTGGACCGGCTCGCCGGCGGCAACCTCGGCGGCCTCCATCAGCAGCTCGGAGAAGGTCGGGTGAGGGTGGATCGTCGCCATCAGGTCCTCGAGCGTGGCGCCCATCTCCAGCGCCAGCGCCGCCTCGGCGATCAGGTCCGAGGCGTGCGGCCCGACGATGCCGACGCCCAGCAGCAGGCCGCTGTCGGGGTCGGCGATCACCTTCGCCATCCCGTCGATGCTGCCGACGGTCTTGGCGCGGCCGAGCGCGGCCAGCGGGAACTTCCCGACCTTGATCGGGATCCCTTTCTGCTTCGCTTCCTCTTCCGTCAGTCCGGCCCAGGCCAGCTCCGGCTCGGTGAAGACGACCGCCGGGATCGAGACGTTGTCCATCGCCGACTTCTTCCCGGAGATGACCTCCGCCGCGACCTTCCCCTCGCGGCTCGCCTTGTGCGCGAGCGCGGGCCCGGGGACGATGTCGCCGATCGCGAAGATCTGCGACTCGCGCGTCCGGCACTCCGGCGTGACCTCGATCAGTCCCTTCGAGTCGAGCACGATCGCGGTCTTCTCGAGCCCGAGGTTCTCGGTGTTCGGCTTGCGTCCGACGGCGACCAACACGCGGTCGAACTCGTGCTGCTTGGTCTCCCCCCTGGCCTCGATCGAGACCTGGTAGCCGTCCCCCTTGCGTCTCGATCTTCGTGACCCTGGACTCGATCCAGACGTCGGCGAAGCGCTTCTTCGCGCTGCGGTGCACGATCGCGACCAGGTCCGGGTCGGCGCCGGTCAGGAGCTGCGGCAGCAGCTCGACGACCGAGACCTTCGAGCCCAGCCCCGCGTAGACGAACCCCAGTTCGAGCCCGATGTACCCGCCGCCGACGACCAGCAGCCGCGCCGGGATTTCCGGCAGCTCGAGCGCCTCGCGTGAGGTCCACAACCCGAGCCCCTCGTCGAACGGCATGACCGGCCGCGAGCCGGTGGCGAGGATGCAGTGCTTGAAGTCGATCCCCGAGACGTCGGAATGCTCGAGCGTCAGCGAGCGCGGGCCGGCGAAGCGCGCGCGGCCGCGCACGACCTCGATCCCGCGCTGCTTCAGGAGGCTGCGGACGCCGTTGGAGAGCCCGTCGACGACCCCCTGCTTCCAGCCGCGCAGGCTGGCCAGGTCGATCGCCGGCGCGCCGAAGCCGATCCCCATCTTCTTCGCCGTCGCCGCGCCGTGGATCACCTCGACCGCGTGGATCAGCGTCTTCGACGGGATGCAGCCCTCGAGCAGGCAGACGCCCCCGAGAGCCTCGCGTTCCTCGACCAGCAGCACCTCGCGGCCCAGGTCCGCGGCGCGGATCGCGGCCACGTAGCCGCCGGGGCCGCCGCCGACGACGACGACCTCGGTCTCCTGGTTCAGGCTCCCCATCACCATCGTCAGGCCTCCAGCAGCCAGCCGAGCGGGTCGGACAGGCGCCGGATGACCGCCGCCATGAAGCGCGCGGCGTCGGCGCCGTCGGCGATCCGGTGGTCGAAGGTCAGCGTCAGCGGGAGGATCGTGCGCACGACGACCTGGCCGTCGCGGACGACCGCGCGCGGCTCCGCGCGGCCCATCCCGAGGATCGCGACCTCGGGGTAGTTGATCGTCGGGATCAGCCCCTTGCCGCCCAGCGGGCCGACGTTGGTGATCGAGAAGGTGCCGCCGCGCAGGTCGGCGACGTCGATCGCGCCGGCGCGCGCGCGCAGCGCGAGCTGCTCGATCTCGGCCGCGATCTCGGAGATCGACTTGCGGTCGGCGTCCTTGACCACCGGGACCATCAGCCCCTTCGGCGTGTCGGTCGCGATCCCGACCGAGTAGTACTTCTTGTAGACGATCTCCTCCTGGAAGGGATCGAGCGAGGCGTTGAACATCGGGAAATCGACCAGCCCGGTCGCGATCGACTTGACCACGAACGACAGCAGCGACAGCTTGGCGCCCGGCTGGCCGGCGCGGCGGTCCTGCTCGCGGCGGCGGAAGAGGTCGAGCTCGGTGACGTCCGCTTCGTCCAGCAGCGCGACGTGCGGGACCATCACCATCGAGGTCACCATGCGCCTGGCGACCTTGCGGCGGATCGAGCGCAGCGGCTCGCGCTCGGTCGCGCCGAAGACGGTGAAGTCGGGGAGCGGCTCCAGCTCGAAGAAGGGGATCCCGACCGGCGTCCCCGGCGCGGCGTGCGCCGGCTCGTCGTAGCCGGCCTCGACCTCGGGCTCCGGCTCGACGCCGGCCCCCGCGCCCGCGGCCAGCGCGGCCGCGTAGCGGTGCAGGTCCTCGGCCGCGATCCGTCCAGCGGGGCCGCTGCCGCGCACGCGCGCGATGTCGATCCCCATCTCGCGCGCCTCGCGGCGCACGGCGGGGGAGGCCGCGATCGGGCCGCTGGCGACGAAGTCGTCGGGCGGCGGGCCGGCGGCCGGCCTCGGCGCGGGCTTCGCGGCCGGCGCCGCGGGCTTCGCTGGGGCGGGGGCGGGCTTCGCTCCTGGTGCGGGCCCCGGCTTCGCCGCGGGCCCGTGAGGCGGTGGGGTTGCTGCCGGCGCCGAGGGGGCCGCAACGGGCTTCGCCGGGGCCGACGTCGCCGGCTTCGCCGGCGACGCGGCGCTGCCGTCGTCGATCACCGCGATCACCGACCCCACCGTGAGCGTGTCGCCGACCCCGCCGTTGAGCGCGGCGATCGTGCCGCCGCGCGGCGAGGGGATCGTCACCGCGGCCTTGTCGGTCTCGACGTCGACCAGCGGCTCGTCCTCGCGGATCGTGCCGCCGACAGCGACGTGCCACTTCAGAAGTTCACCCTCGTGGATCCCTTCCCCGAGGTCGGGCAGCTTGAACTCGTACACGGCGGCGTCTCCGTTGTCGATGCTAGAAGTCCAGCGTCTCCTCGATCCCGTGAGCGACCTTGTCGGGACCGGGGATGAAGTGCTCCTCGCGGCTGAAGTAGGGCGTGACCACGTCGTAGCCGGTGACGCGCTTGATCGGCGCCTCGAGGTACTCGAACACCTTGTCGTTGAGCGTCGCGACGATCTCGGAGGAGGCGCTGTAGAAGCGCGGTCCCTCCTGGACCACCACGCAGCGCCCGGTCTTCTTCACCGACGCCGCGATCGTCGCCTGGTCGAGCGGCGCCAGCGTCAGCAGGTCGATCAGTTCGATCGAGACCCCGCGCCGGTCCTGGACCTCGGCGACCGCCTGCTGCGTCGCGCGCATCATCGCGCCCCAGGTCACGACGGTCAGGTCCGCGCCCTCCTGCACGACGTGGGCCTGGCCGATCGGGAGCGTCTCCTCCTCCTCCGGCACTTCCTCGCGGAAGGCGCGGTAGGAGCGCTTGGGTTCCATGAAGACGACCGGGTCCGGGTCGCGGATCGCGGCGACCAGCAGCGCGCGGGCGTTGCGCGGGCCGGACGGGATGACGACCTTGATCCCCGGCATCAGCGCGTACATCGACTCGCGCGCCTCCGAGTGGTGCTCGAGCGCGCGCACGCCGCCGCCATAGGGGAAGCGCATCACGAGCGGGCAGGTGAAGTGGCCCAGCGTGCGCGAGCGGTAGCGCGTGGCGTGCCCCTCGAGCTGCCCGATCGCGAGGTAGGAGAAGCCGTCGAACTGCATCTCGCAGACCGGCTTCAGGCCCGCCAGCGCCATCCCGATCGAGGTCCCGAGGATCCCCGACTCGGCCAGCGGGGTGTCGATCACGCGGTCCTCGCCGAACTTCTTGTACAGCCCGGCGGTGACGCGGAACACGCCCTCGTTGATCCCCACGTCCTCGCCCAGCACGATGACCGAGGGGTCCTTTTCCATCTCCTGCAGCAGGGCGAGATTGATCGCCTGCACCATCGTCATCTTAGCCATGGGGCGTGCTCCGGTGCAGGGCCCCCAGGAACTCGGCCCGCTGCTCCTCGAGGTGGGCGTGGCGGGTTCCGTAGACGTGATCGAAGGCCGTCTCGGGCCGGGCGATCTCGCGCGTTTCGTACTCGCGGACCCCGGCGTCGATCTCCTGCTTGACCTCTTCCAGGAGCGCTGCTTCCTTGTCGTCGTCCCACAGCTTCTTGCCGCGCAGGTAGATCCGGAAGCGGATCAGCGGGTCCTTCTTCTCCCACTCCTTCACCTGCTCCTCGCTGCGGTACTTGGTCGGGTCGTCGGCCGTGGTGTGCATCATCAGGCGGTAGGTGACGGCTTCGATGAAGGTCGGACCGTCGCCGCGGTAGGCCTGGTCGAGCGCGTCGCGCGTCGCCTTGTACATCGCCAGAGCGTCGTTGCCGTCGACGCGCAGCGAGGTCATCCCGAAGGCGAGCCCCTTCTGGGCGATCGTCTCGGAGACGGTCTGCTTGGTGATCGGCGTGCTGATCGCCCACTGGTTGTTCTGGCAGATGAAGACCGCGGGGACCTTCCAGACGGCGGCCATGTTGGCCCCCTCGAGGAAGTCGCCCTGCGAGGTCGCGCCGTCGCCGAAGAAGGTGACGACGCCGGCGTTCTTCTCGCCCCGGTACTTGAGCGCGTAGGCCACGCCGGCCGCGTGCGGGATCTGCGAGCCGACGATGACCGCGATCGGCAGCGTGTTCGGCGCGCCGGGGAAGACGTTCCCCTCCTCCTGGCCGCCCCAGAACATCAGGATCCGGGAGAAGGGGACGCCGCGCATCAGCATCCCGCCCAGCTCGCGGAACGCGGGGACCAGCCAGTCGCGCTCGGTCATGGCGAGCAGGGGGCCGCAGGAGGCGGCCTCCTGACCGGTGGACGGGCTGAAGGTCCCGAGGCGCCCCTGGCGCTGCAGCTTGAGCATCCGCTGGTCCGCTTCGCGGCCGAGGACCATCCCGCGATACAGCTCGAGGAGCCGATCGTCCCCCAGTTTCGGGTCCAGCTTCGGATCGACCTTCCCATCCTCATCGAGCACCTGGAGGAACGGGATGGTGAAGGTCCGGGTGTCCTTGAGCGGCATCGTCGGTCCTTTTCGGCGGGCGGAAACCGGACCGGGCGGAGACGGCCCCGGGAGCGGGGCCGCCGCCCCGGAAAACGGCCCGCGAGTCTAACGCGAATCGGTTCCCCGGCACAGGATCGGGCCGCCGGGGCGCCGGGCGATCGTCAACACCAACTGTTACACTTCGTTGGACTTATTCGTTCGCGGTCGTGCGGCCGCCCGGGGTGGGGGGGGAGAAGACATGGCGGGAGAGGATCTTGCCCGGATCGTGGACGAGGCGGCACGATCCGGTTCGGGGGCGACGATCGACCTCGCGGACCGTGGCCGGGGGCTGATGCTGGGACTCGCCGTCGGCAACGCCCTCGGCGTGCAGACCGAGTTCTGGGACGCCGAGGAGATCGCTGCGGCGCACCCCGCGGGGCTGCGCGAGATCGACCCCGCCGAGCACCTCCACCCCTGGGACGACGACGTGGCCCAGACCGCGATCCTCGCCGAGGCGATGCTCGCCGGGAACGGCCGGATGACCCGCGACGACCTCGCGCGGCGCCTGACCGTGTGGTTCGACGACAACGCGCGCGGGATCGGGAACCTGACCTATCGCCTCGTCGAGTCCTGGAAGCAGGGCGTCCCGGCGGCGGACGCCGCGCGCCACGCCTGGGAGGAGATCCACCCGCGCGCGGCGGGGAACGGCGCCGTCATGCGCTGCGCGCCGGTTGCGCTGCGCTGGCACGGGAATGGCGACGTGATGGTCGAGGAGACGGCGCGCTCCTGCCTCGTCACGCACTACGACCCGCGCTGCGTGATGAGCTGCCTCGCCTTCAACGTCGCGCTGGCGGTGACGCTCGGCGGCGGGACGGTGGACCTGGAACGGCTGGCGCGCGCCGTGCCCGAGGAGACGCATGACGAGGGGCAGACCGCCGACGCGATCCGTGCCGCCGCGAGCGAGCGGCCGGAGACGATGCAGCTCGACCGCGAGCCCGGCAGCGGCTACACGCTGCTGGCGCTGCAGGTCGGGCTGTGGGCGGCGACTGCCGGGACCGACTTCGAGGAGACGCTGGTGCGGATCGTGTCGCGCGGCGGGGACACCGACACGAACGGCGCGGTCGCCGGCGCCGCGCTCGGCGCGCGCTTCGGTGCGCGGGCGATCCCGGCCCGCTGGATCGAGGCCCTGCGCGAGCCGCAGCGGCTGATCGAGCTGGCCGACGCGCTCGTTGCCGCGTCCCGCTTGTAGGGGCCGCCCTCCGTGGCGGCCCGAAGCTGGCGGAACGGGAGACGGGCCGGCACGGAGGCCGGCCCCATCCGTGGCTATTTCTTGGCGGCCGCCGGTACCGCAGCCTTGCTCGCCGCGCGGGCCAGCTCGTCGTCGATGATCTTCGCGAAGGCCTCGAAGGGCTGCGCGCCGTTGACGAAGCGGCCGTTGACGAAAGCCGCCGGGGTCCCGGTCACGCCGACGGCCTGGCCGGCCATCATGTCCGCCGCGATCTCGGGGGCGCGCTGGCCGGAATCGAGGCAGGCCTTGAACTTCGTCATGTCGAGCCCGATCTCGGTCGCGTACTGGTCGAGGTTCGCGGGCTCCAGCGCGCGCTGGTTGGCGAACAGCTTGTCGTGCATCTCCCAGAACTTGCCCTGCTCGCCGGCACAGCCCGCGGCCTCGGCGGCCTTCTGGGCGCGGTTGTGGAACGACAGCGGGAAGTCGCGGAAGACGATCACGACCTTGTCGCCGTACTTCTCGCGGACCTGCTTCATCGTGTCTTCGACTTTGGTGCAGAACGGGCACTGGTAGTCGGAGAACATGACGATCTGGACCGGGGCGTCCTTGGGCCCGCGGATCGGGTCGTCGTCGGCGGCGACCACGGTGCGCGGCGGCTCGAGCAGCACGACGACCGAGGTCTGCTTGGCCAGACCGTCCATCAGCTCGACGTAGAGCGTCTGCTTCTCCTGCTGCTGGAGCTGCTGGATGATCCGCGGCTTGACCTGGTCGAGCGGCTGACCCTGAACGAGGCGCGGGTTCTCGTTGTAGAACTTCTGCACCTGCTCGTCGGTCGGCATCGCGACCTTCTTCTCGACCCGCTCGTCGACGAGCTGCTCGACCGTCTTGCCTTCCTTCTTGGCGAGGTCCTCGAGCAGCATCTCGTCGACCATCTGGTCGAGCTGCTGGGCGAGGATGTCGTACTCCTGCTGCCGGATCTTGGCGAGCGCACTGGCCGCTTCCTGGGTCAGCTGGGCGCGGGTGATCGTCTTCTCACCGACCTTGGCGACGACCTCGGTCGCCGGGTCGGCGGCCACCGCGAAACCGACCGCGAGCGCGACGGCGGCAAGGACGAGAACGAGCTGGCTGAAGGCCTTCATGGACCGGATCTCCTCTGGCGGCGGGGCCTCGCCCGGCGGGCGCTCACCGTGACCGCGACCCGGAAGGCTACTTGGGGCGGGGCCAGGCGGCAAATCGCGCCCGCGGCGAGGCCCCCGGCGGCGGAGGCGCTGGGGCGGATCGCCGGGCCGGACCATAATCGGCGCTTCTCACGGAGGAACGCCCCCTCATGGCCCCGCTGGACCCCGCCCCCGGCTTCGACCTGGCGCCCCACCCGCGCGTTCCCGCGCCGTCGGGACCGGTCGTGCTGCTGATCATGGACGGCGTCGCGATCGGCCCGGGGGACGCGTTCGACGCGGTCGCCGTGGCCCGCACCCCGGTCCTCGACCGGCTGCGCCGCGAGGCGCTCTACCGGACGCTCAAGGCCCACGGCACCGCGGTCGGCCTCCCCTCGGACGCCGACATGGGGAACTCCGAGGTCGGGACACAACATCCTCGGGGCGGGCCGGGTCTTCGACCAGGGGGCGAAGCTGGTCGATCGGGCACTCGAGACCGGCACCGCGTGGCGCGGCGCCTGGCGCGAGGCGGTCCAGTACCTCGCGCGGACCGGCGGCCGGCTGCACCTGATCGGGCTGCTGTCGGACGGCAACGTGCACTCCCACGAGAAGCACCTCCACGCCCTCCTGCGACGCGCCGCCGAGGAAGGGATCGCGCGGGCCTGCGTCCACCCGCTGCTCGACGGGCGCGACGTGCCGGAGACCTCGGCGCTGGAGTACGTCGACCGGCTCGAGGCGGTGCTGGCGGAGCTCCGGGCGGCGGGCGGCCGTGACTACCGGATCGCCTCCGGCGGCGGCCGCATGGTCACGACGATGGACCGCTACGAGGCCGACTGGGCGGTCGTCGAGCGCGGCTGGAAGGCGCACGTGCACGGCGAGGGGCGCGGCTTCCCGTCGGCGCGCGCCGCGATCGAGACTCTCCGCATCGACCAACCCGGCGTCATCGACCAGTTCCTGCCGCCGTTCGTGGTCGTGGGCGAAGGGGGAGCGCCGGTCGCGACGATCGAGGACGGCGACGCGGTGATCTTCTTCAACTTCCGGGGCGATCGCGCGATCGAGATCAGTCGCGCCTTCGAGGAAGGGGACGGCTTCGACAAGTTCGAGCGCGGCCGCTGCCCCGACGTCTTCTTCGCCGGGATGATGCTCTACGACGGCGACCTCTCGATCCCGTCGCGCTTCCTGGTCGACCCGCCGGAGGTGCAGAAGACGCTGGCGGAGTTCATGGCGCGCAACGGGATCGCTCAGTTCGCGGTCGCCGAGACCCAGAAGTACGGCCACGTGACCTACTTCTGGAACGGCAACCGCTCCGGGATGTTCGACCCCGAGCTGGAGGAGTACCTCGAGATTCCGTCCGACCGGATCCCGTTCGAGCAGCGCCCCTGGATGAAGTCGGCCGAGACCGCGGACGCGGTGATCGCCGCCGTGCGGGGCGGGCGCTTCCGCTTCATCCGCGCCAACTTCGCGGCCGGCGACATGGTCGGGCACACCGGGAACCTCGAGGCGGCGATCATGGCCGTGCAGGCGGTGGACCAGGCGATCGCCCGGATCCTGCCGGTGGTCATGGCCGCGCGTGGAACGCTCGTCGTCACCGCCGACCACGGCAACTCCGACGACATGGCCGAGCGCGACAAGGCGGGCAAGCCGCAGCGCTGGCCGGACGGCCGCGCCCGGGCGCGCACCTCGCACACCCTCAACCCGGTGCCGTTCCTGGTGCTCGACGGGCCAGGGCGAGCGCTGTCCCTCGCCGCCGACCTGCCGCAGGCCGGGATCGCCCACGTCGCGGCGACGCTGCTGACACTGCTCGGTCTGGCGCCGCCGCCGGAGTTCGACGCCTCCCTCGTGGTGCCGGCGTGAGCGGGCGCGAGGCCCGCGGCGTCCGCGGCCCGGGGCGCGACTGGCTGGCTCCCGGCTTCATCGCCGCGATGCCGCAGCTCGACGACCCGAACTTCCGGCGCACCGTCGTGCTGCTGCTGCGCCACGACGAGGACGGGGCGCTCGGGCTCGTGATCAACCGGCCGGTGCCGCTTTCGGTCGGCGAGCTCTGCCGCTCGCAGGAGATTGCCTGGGCCGGTCCCGACGACCTGTCGGTCTTCCTCGGCGGGCCGGTTCAGGGCGAGAGCCACCTGCTGGTGCTCCACGGTGATGCGCCGCTGCATCCGGAGGGTTCCGAGGACGAGCTCGAAATCACCTCCGGCATCCGTCTCGTGACGGCGCGCGAAGGCCTCGCGGCGCTGGCGCGACGCGGCACCGCGCGGCTGCGCTGCTTTCTCGGCTACTCGGGCTGGGGCGCGGGCCAACTGGAGCGCGAGCTCGCGGAGGGGACCTGGGTCCCGCTCGAGGCCAGCGACGAATTCGTCTTCGCGTCCGATCCGGAGCGGGTCTGGGAACAGGCGCTGCGCCGCGGGGGGATCGACCCGTTCACGCTCGTTCCGGGTGGACCGCCGTCTTGAACCACCCCCGTCCTGCGTCCGGAGATCGCGTCCCCGGGGTCGCTTTCCGTTGTTCCCCCGGGGTCGCGCCCGTACCTTCCGCGCCGTGAGGGGTTCTCGGCGTGGTGATCGGCCGCCCGTGCGGCGGCTCGAGGTGCGTCCTGCGCTGCGCTGGACCGGCCTCGCCCTGCTCGCGCTGGCCTGCGCCTCGGCCGGCGCCGCGGGTGTCGCGGGCGTCGCGGGCGTCGCGGGCGTCGCGGCGGCCCCGGAGGTCCGCGGCGTCGCCTTCGAGCTCGACCGGCAGACGATCACCTGGACCCCGGCCGACGGGGCGACGGCGTATGCGGTCTACAAGGGGCGCACCCGGGCCGGCGAGCCGTTCTCGCTCGCGCTGACCTGCCACGAGACGACGCGATCGGTCGTGTCGCGCGATCCGGCGCACCCGGGGCGCGGCGAGCTCTACTACTACCTCGTCGGCGTCGCGGGCTTGCCCGCGCCGGGCCTGCTCGATGCCTGCGCCGACCGCGACGGGGACGGCGTCTCCGATCTCGTCGACAACTGCGGCGACCTCTTCAACGCGTGGCAGGACGATGCGGACTTCGACGGCACGGGCGACGCGTGCGATGCGCCGGCGGCCGCGACGGCCGCGACGGCCGGAGCGGCCGGGACGGACGGCCCGGAGGACGACCTCGACGGGGACGGCGTCCTGGACGGTGTGGACAACTGCCTCGGCCTGCCCAACCCGGATCAGGCGAACGGCGACGGCGATCCTGCCGGCGACGCCTGCGACTGCGCGCCCGCCGACGGCACGATCTTCGCGCGCCCCGCGCCGGTCGGGTCGGGACTCGTGGTCCAGGACGACCGCGTGACGATCGCCTGGCCCGGCGCGCCGGACGCCCGCTCGTACGCGCTCTACAAGGGCCGGATCCCGCCCGGCGAGCCGTTCTCCTACCGTCACACCTGCTTCGCGCTCGACCTCGCCGCGCCGGAGGCACGCGACGAGCGGCTCCCGGTCCCGGGGGAGGTCGTCTACTACCTGGCCGCTGCGGCGAATTGCTTCGGCGAGTCGGATCTCGGCCTTGACGCGGCGGGGGCGGTTCGGCCGGGGCCCGATGGCTGCCCAGACGCCGATGGCGACGGGCTCGCCGACCTGCTCGATGTCTGTCCCGCGACCAGCGACCCGGAGCAGTCGGACCGCGACCGCGACGCGATCGGCGACCTCTGCGACGCCTGCCCCGACGACGCGCCGAACGACCTCGACGCCGACGGGGTCTGCACCTCCAGCGACAACTGCCCGCTGCTCCCGAATGCCGGGCAGGAGGACCGCGACGCGGACGGTGCCGGCGACCCGTGCGACGCCTGCCCGCTGGACGCGGCGAACGACGCCGACGCCGACGGGCTGTGCGCCGACGCCGACAACTGCCCGTCGGTCGCGAATCCGACGCAGCTCGACGGCGACCGCGACGGGCTCGGCGACCCCTGCGACGCCTGTCCGCAGGACGCGGCGAACGACGCCGACGCCGACGGCCGCTGCGCCGACGCAGACAACTGCCCGGCGGCCGCGAACGCCGACCAGGCCGACGCGGATGCGGACGGGAGCGGGGATCTCTGCGACGCCTGCCCGCAGGACGCGGCGAACGACGCGGATACCGACGGCCGCTGCGCCGAGGTCGACAACTGCCCGGCGGTCGCGAACGCCGACCAGGCCGACGCGGATGCGGACGGGAGCGGGGATCTCTGCGACGCCTGCCCGCAGGACGCGGCGAACGACGCGGACACCGACGGCCGCTGCGCCGAGGTCGACAACTGCCCGGCGGTCGCGAACGCCGACCAGGCCGACGCGGATGCGGACGGGAGCGGGGATCGCTGCGACCCCTGCCCGCTGGACGCGGCGAACGACGCCGACGCCGACGGGCTGTGCGCCGACGCCGACAACTGCCCGGCGGTCGCGAATCCGACGCAGCTCGACGGCGACCGCGACGGGCTCGGCGACGCCTGCGACGTCTGCCCGCTGGACGCGGCGAACGACGCCGACGCCGACGGCCGCTGCGCCGACGCCGACAACTGCCCGGCGGTCGCGAACGCCGACCAGGCCGACGCGGATGCGGACGGGGACGGCGACGCCTGCGACAACTGCGTCGGCGTGCCGAACGCGGACCAGGCCAACGGCGACGGCGACCCGCCCGGCGACGCCTGCGACTGCGCGCCGGCCGACCCGGCGATCTTCGCGCCGCCCGCCGCGGTCGCGGAAGGGCTCGTCGTGGGCGCCGACCGCGCGACGCTCGCCTGGCCGGCCACGGCCGGGGCCGCGGGCTACGCGCTCTACAAGGGACGGATCCCGCCGGGCCAGCCGTTCTCGTACCGACACACCTGCTTCGCGCGCGACCTCGCGGCGCCGCAGGCCAGCGACGAGCGCCTGCCGGTGCCGGGCGAGGTCTTCTACTACCTCGCCGCGGCGGGCAACTGCTTCGGCGAGTCGGACCTGGGCCCGAACTCGACCGGCGCGACGCGCCCGGGGCCCGACGGCTGCGCCGACACCGATGCCGACGGGATCGCCGACCTGCTGGACGTCTGCCCGGCGGTGAGCGATCCCGCGCAGCCGGACCGCGACCGCGACGCGATCGGCGACCTCTGCGACGCCTGCCCCGACGACGCGCCGAACGACGCCGATGCCGACGGGATCTGCACCTCGTCCGACAACTGCCCGCTCCTGGCCAACGCCGGCCAGTCCGACAGCGACGCCGACGGTGCGGGCGACCCGTGCGACGCCTTCCCGCTCGACCCCGCCAACGACATCGATCGCGACGGGCTCGGCGCCAACGCCGACAACTGCCCGATCACGCCCAACGCCGGCCAGCAGAACCAGGACGGGGACCCGCTCGGTGACGCCTGCGACTGCGCGCCGCTCGCCGGCGGCGTGTACGAGCGGGCCCGCGAGATCGGCGCCGGCCTGCAGCTCGGCGCGGACCGCGCGACGATCGCCTGGCCGCCGCGCGCCGACGCCGAGCGCTACCAGCTCTACAAGGGACGGATCGCGGCAGGCGAGCCGTTCGGCTACCGGCACACCTGCTTCCGCCGCGACCTCGCGGCGCCCGAGGCGGCCGACTCCGCGCGCCCCGCGCCCGGGGCGCTCTTCTACTACCTCGTCACGGCCGACAACTGCTTCGGCGAGAGCGGGACCGGGAGCGCGTCGAGTGGCGCCCCGCGGCCGCTCAGCGACGGCTGCCCGGACGGCGACGGCGACGGCGTCGCCGACCTGCTCGACAACTGCCCGGACATCTCCAACCCCGGCCAGGCCGACGCCGACGGCGACGGGACCGGCGACGCCTGCGACTGTGCCGGCCCCGACGGCGACGGCGACGGAATCCCGAACGTCTGCGACAACTGCCCCGCCAACGCGAACCCGGGCCAGGAAGACCTCGATGCCGACGGCACCGGCGATCTCTGCGATCCGGACAAGGACGGCGACGGACGACCCGATCTCTCCGACAACTGCCCGCTCGTCTTCAACCCCGGTCAGCAGGACATGGATTCCGACGGCACCGGCGACCCGTGCGACCCCGACCGCGACGGCGACGGCGTCGCCAACGTCGACGACAACTGCCCGGACCTGGTCAATGCCGCGCAGGCCGATCTCGACGGCGACGACACGGGGAACGCCTGCGACGCCGACCGCGACGGCGACGACGTCGCGAACGGCGGGGACAACTGCCCCGACGCCGCCAACCCCGGCCAGGCCGACGCCGACCTGGACGGGACCGGCGACGCCTGCGAGCGCGACGGCGTGCCGGCGATCGCCTCCGCCAAGGACGCGCAGGCGTTCGGGGTCTGGCTGGTCGGGACGCCGTACGAAGGGACGGTCACGCACCTCTCGAGCCGCTGGCGGATCTCGACCGCCGACGGCGCCGCGTTCGATGCCAACGTCATCTTCGACGTCACGACGACGGTGCCGCCGCTGGCCGAAGTGCGCGCGCTTTATGCCGCGCCGCGGACCGGCGGAACGCTCTACGCGCGCGTCGCCCACCGGGACGCGTCGGGCTGGTCGCCGGAATCGCCGTCCCGGCCTTTTGCGGCCGTCCCGCTGCCCGCAGACGACGGCTCATCCGGCGCGACCCCCGGCACGATCGAGTTCGCCGACAGCTTCAACGGCCCGGACATCTCGAGCAACCGTCCCGACAATCTCGATCGTGGCGGCAGTTTCTGGCCCCCCGCGCTGGCCGAGCCGACGACGACCGGCAACGAGTACTTCCGCGTGCAGCGCGAGGCGGCGGTGCACCCCACCGGCAACGCCTCGGCCCGCGCCCAGACCGCGCTCGAGACCGCGGCGGCGGATTCGTTCGCCGTCGCGACGCTCAGGCCGGCCACCCCCACCGACCAGAACTTCGATTTCTCGTGGGGCGTGCGCTCGTCGGGGACCGGCGCGACGCACAGCTCGTACCGCTGCAAGGTCGAGCGCCTGGTCGCGAACGACACGATCCGCTTCAACAAGTACGTGAACGGCGCGAGGGCGAGCGGCGTCGGTGGCTGGTCGGGTGACCTCGGGCCGGCGCCGTGGCGGGTGCGCTGCGAGGCGAGAACCGAGGGCAGCGCGGTCCGCCTGTCGGTCTACGTCTGGAACGGCAGTGCGTGGGAGCTCAAGACGACCTTCCTCGACGACGGCGCGAGCGGCCAGCCGGCGTGGGACGCGTTGCCGCGGATCCTCACCCCCGGACGTGCCGTCATCAGCAACGAGAAGTCGAGTCCCGTCCGCTTCGAGAGCCTGACCGCCGGCTCGCTGACGGGAACAACCACCCCGGACCCGTAGGTCCCCGTCAGCCGCGCGGCACGAAGCGGTAGCCGCGCGCGCGCACCGTCTGGATGTAGCGCGGCGCATCCGGCAGATCCTCGAGCTTGATCCGCAGGGCGCGGACGAAGTTGTCCACGGTGCGACGGGTGCCGCGGTAGTCGGTGCCCCAGACGTCCTCCAGGATCCGCCCGCGGCCGAGCGCGCGGTCCGCGTTCTCGATGAAGAACAGCAGCAGGTCGAACTCCTTCGGGGTGAGGTGCACCACGTCGCCGCGCCGAGTCACCACCCGGGCCTCCCGATCGACCGCGATCTCGCCGAACCGCACCGACTCGTCCCGCTCGGGCCGGCGCAGCCGCACCGCGATCCGGGCCAGCAGCTCGCCCAGGTCGAACGGCTTGACGACGTAGTCGTCGGCGCCGGTGCGCAGGCCGCGGATCCGGTCCTCCACCGAAGAGCGCGCCGAGAGGATGATCACCGGCGCGGTGAACCCCTCTTCCCGGGCGCGCTCCAGCACGTAGCTGCCGTCGAGCCCGGGGAGCATCAGGTCGAGGATCACGAGGTCGAAGGGCTCCTCGCGGATCAGTTTCAGCGCCGACTCGCCGCGGATCGCGGTGGTCACCGTGTAGCCCGCCTTGGTCAGCACGGTGCGCAGGCCCTCGCGCAGCGTGGCGTCGTCCTCGACGACGAGGATCCTCGTGCCGCCGCTCATCCGCGGTCCGCTCCCAGGGGGATCGTGAAGAAGAAACACGCCCCGCCGCCGGGCCGCGCGCAGGCGGCGACCCGCCCGCCGTGGTCCTCCACGATCTGGCGCGTGATCGAGAGACCCAGCCCGGTGCCGCCCGGGTCGGGGCGTCCTTCGGGCACGTGCCGGTAGAACGGCTCGAAGAGGTGAGCGCTCGGCCCGGGGGGAAGCCCCGGTCCGTGGTCCGAGACCGAGAAGACCGCGAGGCGACCCCAGCGCCGCGCGGTGAGCTCGATCGGCTGGCCGTCGCCACCGTACTTGGCGGCATTGCGCAGGAAGTTGCCCAGCGCGTCGGCGAGCGCTTCCGGGTCGCCGCTGATCGTCAGCCCGGCGGCGGGCGCGCGCACGACGATCCGATCGCGGTCGGGGGAGCGCGCCAGCGCCTGCTCGACGACCTCCGCGGCGTCGGTGCGCTGCCGCTTGTAGAGGTGCTTGCGCGAGCGTACCTGCCGCCACTGCAGGGTGCGCTCGACCAGTTCCTGCAGCCGCCGGCGCTCGTGGTCGATCGCCGCGATCGAGCGCTCGGCGTCCTCCGGCAGCTCCATGCCGGACAGGATCTGGGTGTGCAGGCCGATGCCGGCGAGCGGCGTCATCAGCTCGTGGCCCATCTGCGACAGGAACGTCTCCTGCACCCGCGCCAGCCGCGCGCCGCGCCCGGTGAGCACCAGCAGCAGCACGGCGCCGGCGATGACCGAGGCCGCGAAGCTCGAGACGAGCAGCCCGAGCACGAGCTGCGGCACGTCCTTGCGCGCGAACATGACGCCGATCCCGATCCCGGTCAGGACCACGGTCGGGACGATCACGAGCAGCAGGATGAGCCGCACCACCCGCCGCAGGTTGACCTGCAGCGGGTCGCGCGGGGCGCGCGACGAGACGAGGCGCTTCGCTCTCCGGCTCACTTTGCCATTCTACCGGTGCGCCCCGCCGCTGTCCGCGAGCGGCGGAGTCTGCAGCCTACGGCTCGTCCGTCGGGCCGGCGTGCAGGGCGGCCCGGTTCGCCAGCACCAGCATCGCCTCGCTGCCCACCGTGCCGCGCAGCGCCACCATCGGCGCTTCGCCTGCCACCTGGCGGAGCAGCCGCTCGGCGTCCTCTTCGCTCGCGATGACGAAATACGGGGCGTCTCCCGCGAGCTGCGCGGCCAGCGCCGCGAGCTCCGCACGACTGCCGCGCTGCGCCTCGTCGAGCGGCCCGGCGTGGAAGGAGTACTGCGCGCGCCAGTCGACCATCCCGCCGCGCGCGCCGTCGACCAGCACCGCGTGCGCGGCGCGCACGAAGGGCGCGACCGAATTGCGCGCGTCGAGCGCCGGAAGCACGACGACCGCCACGCCGCCGTAGAAGACCGCCCACGCCAGCCCGGCGGCGGCGAGCGTGCGGCGCGACGCGGGGCGCAGCGCGAGCGCGAGGGAGGCGAGCCCGATCAACCCGCCGAGGAGCGCCAGCGCGTGATCGGGCAGATCGACCCCGCGCGCCGGGAGTTCCGCGGTCAGGTGCAGCTCGGCGGCGACGGC
Source organism: uncultured Acidobacteriota bacterium (assembly GCA_963702425.1). GTDB lineage: Bacteria > Acidobacteriota > Polarisedimenticolia > J045 > J045 > JALOKP01. The sequence goes on along the minus strand of CAVPCQ010000030.1, from coordinate 42,918 downwards.
CAGCCCCAGCCCCAGCCCGGCCAGCACGCCGAACGCGGCCCGTACCGGGCCGAGCGCACGCCCCCCGGCCCGGGCCCGCGTCAGGAAGTCGATCGCGAACCAGGTCGCGGCCCAGGGGTAGGCCGGCGCGAGGTAGATCCCGCGCTTGCCGGCCGGGATCGAGAAGAAGAGAACCGCGAACAGGCACGCGCCCGCCAGGAGCGCGGTGAAGGGCCGCGGCCGGGCCGCGCCGGACTCCGGCCCGAAGCGGCCCAGCAGCGCGGCGGGAAGCAGCAGGATCGTCGGCAGGAAGTCGTACCAGGGCACGAGCAGGAAGTACCAGACCGGCTGCTCGTGGTGCCACGAATCGGCGTACCGGACGACCGTCTGGCGAAACAGGAGGTTCGAGAGCCACGCCTCCTGCCCGGTGGCGAGCGCGTGGAGCGCGGCCGGCGCGAGCCACGCGAGGACGACCGCGGCGTACGCCGCCCACGGCTTCCAGCGCAGGAGCTCGCGCCACGGCACCGGCTGCCGGGAGATCCACGCGCCGAGCAGCAGGCCCCCCGCGGGAACGATCAGCCCGACCGGTCCCTTGGCCAGCGTCGCCAGCCCGAAGAGCGCGAAGGCCAGCGTCACGTCGCCGCGCCGGCGCTCGCCCCCCGGGTGGAGGCCGGTCCCGCGCAGCAGCAGGAAGAAGCCCCAGGTCGTCCCCGCGGTCAGCAGCATGTCGAGCTGCCCGCGGGTGGCGAGGCTCACGAAGGTGAAGGCGACCGCCAGGAACCCCGCTGCGACGACCGGGACCTCCCGGTCGCGCCGGCCGGAGAGCAGCCAGGCGGTAGCGGCCGTCCCGGCCAGCACGGCCAGCGCCGCGAGCAGGGAGGGAAGGACGGCCGCCGGCTGCCCGACCCCGCCGGCCAGCGGGGAGGCGGCCGCGATCGCCCAGAACATCAGCGGGGGCTTGTCGGGGTAGGGCCGCCCGTTGACGTGGGGGATCAACCACTCCCCGGACTCGATCATCTCCCGCGCGACCAGCGCGTACTTGGGCTCGTCGGGGGCCCAGAGGTCCCGGCGGCCGAGGGAAAGCCCTCCGACGACGGCCGCGGCCAGGAGCACGGCCGCCACCCCGCTCCAGGGGAAGCCGCCTCGGGGTTCGCGCATGTGCGGGAGGATACGACCCTTGACGCCCCCCCGGCCGGGCACCAACTTCCCCCCGGAGGGGGCGCCGCCCGCTCGCGGAGGGGCACGTGGAGACCGATCGCAGGCCGCAGGACAGTGCCGGGACCGCCACCTCGGAACGCGAGTCGTCGCTGTGGGAGATGCGCACGGTGCGCGGTCTGCGCGTCGACCGGATCCGCAACGCGGTCGAGGTGCTGGCGTGCCGGATCCTCGAGCAGAAGCTGGAGTCGTGCCCCGAGGTCTGCCAGTGCCAGCAATGCGTCGAGGACATGTACTGCCTCGCGCTCAACCGCGTGCCGTCGCTCTACTACCACAGTGCCTCGAGCTTCGCGCGGCGGCTCGTGGACCAGGGGGCGCCGAAAGACATCATCGAATCGCTCTCGCGCGCCGTCGACCACGCGATCATGCGCGTCGGCGACAACCCCTCGCACGAGGAGTAGCCTCGAGCGCAGCGCCCGGCGCAAGGGGATTGGGTATCCTGTCCCCCGCATGAAGCGCAGCCGCGATCCAGCCGACATCGCGAAGTACCTCGTCGACGAGAGCCGCATGAGCGGCGGCTGCGCGGCGGAGGTGGCCTGGCCCGCGTCGCCGGGCGAGGCGGCCGAGATCCTGCGGGAGTGCGCCGCCTCCAGGACGCCGGTCACGGTTTCGGGTGCCGGCACCGGCATCGCCGGCGGCCGGGTCCCGCAGGGCGGCGTCGTGCTGGCGCTCGATCGGCTGAACCGGATCCTCGAACTCGGCCGGAGTCATGTCCGAGTGCAGGCGGGCGCGCTGCTGTCCGAGGTCTTCGAGGCCACCGGCCGGGAAGGCCTCTGGTACCCGCCCGACCCGACCGAGTGGGGCTGTTCGATCGGCGGCACGGTCGCGACCAACGCCTCCGGCGCGCGCACCTTCCGCTTCGGGCCGACCCGGCGCTGGGTCGAGCGGCTGCTCGTCGCATTGCCGGACGGGAGCCTGCTCGACCTGCCGCGCGGAGCGGTGCGGGCGGAAGGGGGGCGCTTCGCGATCCCGCGCGGCGGTGGCCCGCCCCTCGTCGTGCCGGCTCCGGACTGGATGCTGCCGCGCACCACCAAGCACGCGGCGGGCTACTACAGCGCGCCGGGGATGGATCTCGTCGATCTGTTCGTCGGCTCGGAGGGGACGCTCGGTGTCGTGCTCGAGGCCGACCTCCGGCTGATCGACGCGCCCGAGGCGTTCCTCGCCGGGATCTTCTTCTTCCCTGGCGAGGTCCCGGCGCTGGCGTTCGTGGACGGCGCGCGGGCGCCGGGTGCGCCGGTCACCCCGCTCTCGCTCGAGTTCTTCGACGCCAGCGCGCTCGAGCTGCTGCGCGAGAAGGGGGTCGCGCTCCCGGCAGCGGCACGTGCCGCGATCTTCTGGGAGGAGGCCCTGGGACCCAGCGGGAACTCGAAGCGCAAGGCCGAGATGGCGCCGGATGAGGCCTCGGCGCTCGACGCCTGGCTGGCGCTCGGGACGGTGGCGGGGGCGAGCGACGACTCGTGGGTCGCGGAGGGCGCGCGCGACCACCAGAAGTTCCGCGACTTCCGGCACGAGGTGCCGGCCTCGATCAACGAGAAGCTGGCGCGCCGCGGGGTCGCGAAGGTGAGCACCGATACCGCGGTCCCGCGCGGGCTGGCCGGCGAGCTGCTGCGCCGCAGCCGCGAGGAGCTGGCCCGCGAGTCGCTGGAGCACGCGGTCTTCGGCCACATCGGCGACGACCACCTGCACGTCAACATCCTGGCGCGCGATCCGGGCGAGTATGCCACCGCGCGCGCGGTCTACGGGCGGCTGGTCGCGATCGCGGTCGCGCTGGGCGGGACCACCTCGGCCGAGCACGGCCTCGGCAAGCTGAAGGCCGGGGACCTCGCGCTGCTCTACCCGCCGGAGGTGCTGGAGCGGATGCGCGCGGTCCGGCGCGCGCTCGACCCGGCCGGGATCCTCGGCCGCGGCACGCTCCTCTGACGGGTGGCGACTACACGAACGGCGCGGGGTCGCCGGCCCCTTCGCGGATCACCTCGACGCCCCCCTCGGCCAGCGCCACGACCGTCGACGGTTCGACGCTGCCCCAGCCGCCGTCGAGAAACAGATCGACGGCGTGTCCGACCCGCTGCTCGATCTCGTCCGGGTCGGCGAGCGGCAGATCGTCGCCCGGGAGCCGGACCGTCGTCGCCAGCAGCGCCCCGCCGGCAGCGGCGGCCACCGCGCGGCAGACCGCGTTGTCCGGCACCCGCAGCCCGATCGTCTTGCGCTTGGCCAGCAGGATCCGCGGCACCTCGCGCGTCGCCGGCAGGACGAAGGTGTAGGGACCCGGCAGGTAGCGCTTCAAGATGCGGTAGGCGTGCGTGTCGACCAGGGCGTAGGTGGCGACGTCCGACAGGTCGGGGACGATCAGCGAGAAGAGCTTCTTGTCCGGGTTCATCGCCTTGAGCTGCGCGATCCGGTCCAGCGCCTGGCGCGAGCCGGGCAGTGCGACGAAGGCGTAACAGGTATCGGTCGGGATCACGATCACGCCGTGGTCGGAGAGCACGCGACCGGCGCGCTCGACCAGCCGCACCTGGGGCGTGACCGGGTGGATCTCGAAGCGCTGGCCGCCGCGGGTCACGGGTCCCTCACGCCCCGAGGTCGACCGGCTCGGCCGAGAAGCGGCCGTCGTCATCGCGCACGACGCGCCCCGCCGCGACGACCGGGTCGTGGGTGAAAACCAGCCGGCCGCGGCGCCGGACCAGGTCTTCCAGCAGCGCGCGCTTCTCGTCGATCACCAGCTCGGGGAAGCGGTCGTAACCCATCGTGATCGGCAGGTGGACCCACGCCGCGCCCGGGATCAGGTCGCCGGGATAGACGACTGGGCCGTCGTCGGTCGCGATCTCGCTCATCAGCAGTCCGGGCGAGTGGCCGTCGGAGCGGTGGAAGCGGTAGCCCGGGCCGAGCGTGTCGCTGTGCCCGCCGTCGACGAGTTCCAGCCGCCCGCTGTCGTGCAGGAGCGCCGGGAGCCCGGCGATGAACGACGCCCGGTCGCGCGGGTGCGGCGCGAGCGCGCGTTCCCAGGCCCCGCGGCCGACCAGGATCCGCGCCCGGGGGAAGAGCAGCCGCAGCGGCCGGCCCTCCTCCCACGGCGCGAGCAGGCCGCCGGCGTGGTCGAAGTGCAGGTGGCTGAGCACGACGACGTCGATGTCGAGGTCGGTCAGCCCGTGGCGCGCGAGGCTGTCGAGCAGCACGTGCCGCTCTTCCTGAACCGCGAAGCGCTCGCGCAGCCGCGGTTCGAAGAAGGTCCCGACCCCGGTTTCGAACAGGATGTTGCGCGACGGCTCGCGCACCAGGAGCGCGCGACAGGCGAGCGGGATCCGGTGCCGCTGGTCGGGCGCGATCCAGCGCTCCCAGACGACGCGCGGCGCGTTGCCGAACATCGACCCGCCGTCGAGCCGCTGGGTGTTTCCCGCGACCGGAATGAGACGCCGCTGCATTCGGAGATTCTCGTCTCCGGCTGCCCGGCTGTCACGCTGGCGCGGCGGATGCGGAGGGCCCGCGCTCCGGTCCGCCGCGGCAGCGTGACCATCGGGGGCCTTTCGCCCCGCGCCCCGGCAGGGCATCATCCCGGTCCTCCCGGCCCCCTTCGATGCCGACGACCCCCAGGCCTCCCCGCGCAACCGCCGGCGCTGCTGCCGAGGCCGCGGCGCGTGCGCCGGCGATCCTGGCCGGCCTCGAGCGGCTCTATCCGGACGCCGACTGCGAGCTGGTCCACGTCGACCCGTTCCAGCTGCTGGTGGCGACGATCCTGTCGGCCCAGACGACCGATCGGGCGGTGAATCAGGTCACGCCGGGACTGTTCGCGCGCTTTCCGGAAGCCCGGGCGCTGGCTGTCGCCGACCCGCTCGAGGTCGAGCCGCTGATCGCCACCATCGGCCTGTTCCGCAACAAGGCGAGGTCGGTCGTCGGCGCGGCGCGGGCGCTGGTCGAGCTCCACGGCGGCGCGGTCCCGCGCGAACGCGAAGCGCTCGAGGCGCTCCCCGGCGTCGGCCGCAAGACGGCCAGCGTCGTGCTCTCGACCGCCTTCCGGGAGCCGGCCCTGGCGGTCGACACGCACGTCATCCGGCTGGCCGGCAAGCTCGGCCTCTCCGCCGCGACCGACCCGCGCCGGATCGAGGACGACCTGACGCGGCTGTTCCCGCGCGAGCGCTGGGGGTTCGTCAGCCACGCCTTGATCTGGCACGGCCGCCGCGTCTGCGAGGCCCGGGCGCCGCGTTGCGAGACCTGCGGCCTCGCCCCTCATTGCCCTTCGGCGTTCCTCGGCGCGAAGCGACCGGAGGGGAAGAAACGGAGGCCACGTTGATCCTGCGCGTGATGCTGATCGCCGGCGCGCGGCCGAACTTCATGAAGATCGCCGCGGTCCACCGCGCGCTCGTCGCGCGGCCGCTTTTCGACGTCAGCCTGGTCCACACCGGCCAGCACTACGACGCCGCGATGAGCCGGCTCTTCTTCGACGAGTTGGAGATCCCGGCACCGGACGTCAACCTCGAGGTTGGCTCGGGCACGCACGCGGCGCAGACCGCCGAGATCATGAAGCGCTTCGAGCCGGTCGTACTCGAGCGGCGGCCCGATCTCGTCGTCGTGGTCGGCGACGTCAACAGCACCGCGGCCTGCGCCATGGTGGCGAAGAAGATCCCCGGCGTCGGGCTGGCCCACGTCGAGGCCGGGCTGCGCTCGTTCGACCGCTCGATGCCCGAGGAGATCAACCGCCTCGTCACCGATGCGCTGTCGGACCTGCTCTTCACCTCCGAGCCGTCGGGGGAACGGAACCTCCGCGCGGAGGGGACTCCGGCCGAGCGGATCGTCCCGGTCGGAAACGTGATGATCGACACCCTGCGCAGGCACCTGCCGCGGGCCGTGGCGACCGGCTCGCGCGAGCGCCTGGGGCTCCCCGAACGGGGCTACGCGCTGATGACGCTGCACCGCCCCTCCAACGTCGACGACCCGGCCATCTTCGGGCCGCTGATGGACGCGATCGCCGACGTCGCGGCGCGGCTGCCGGTCGTCTTCCCGGTCCACCCCCGCTCCCGCGCGACCCTCGAGCGCTGGGCAGCGGCGCGCGGCGGCGTCCCGGCCGGTCTCGTCGTCCAGGACCCCCTCGGGTACCTCGACTTCCTGGGCCTGATGACCGGGGCCCGCCTGCTGATGACCGACTCCGGGGGGGTCCAGGAGGAGACGACCGCGCTCGGGATCCCTTGCCTGACGCTGCGCGAGAACACCGAGCGCCCGGTGACGGTGGAGGTGGGAACGAACCGGTTGGTCGGGCGCGACCCGGCCCGGCTGCGCGACGCGGCGTTCGAGGTCCTGGCGGGGAAGGAGAAGCGAGGGGCGCTGCCGGAGGGCTGGGACGGCCGGGCCGCGGAGCGGATCGCCGGTGCCCTCGCCGGCTGGGATCGGCGACTCCGTTGACCGGAAGCCCCGAAGAGGCGAGACTTTACCCCCGGACACGGTGGACCCGTCGCGGACCGGCCCGCGATTGACGCCCGCAGGAAACCGGACTACTTTGCCCGTGTTTTGAGACGTTCGGAGGGGAGCGGGAGTTCGTGCCGCAGGCACTCCGCCCGGCCGCCCTTCCCGTCCTTGAGATGCCGAGAAGGAGACGAAAATGCGTTGGACCAAGGCAGCGGTACTGACTCTGGGCATGATGATGCTGTTCGGCGCGGTGGCGCTGGCCGGGGATGACTTCACCGGACCCTACTTCGGCGGCGCACTCGCCTACGTGTCGCCCACCGGCAACGTCGACGTGGAGGGCGTGAGCTCGGAACTCGCCAACGGCTGGGGCTTCGGCCTGCTCGGCGGCTACCGCTTCGACAAGCTGTGGCAGCTCGACGGCGAGATCATCTACTCCACTCACGACTTCAAGTTCAGCGATCTGGTCAACGACTTCTCGGGTGATGGCGACACCTCGGTCATTCAGTACCTGGCCGAGGTGAACTTCCATTTCCTGTACTACTGCGGCGTGCAGGTCTATGCCGGCCCGGTGATCGGGCTCGCGACGTTCGATGCGGTCGATCTCGGCACCGCGAACTTCGAGATCGACAACACGTTCGTCTACGGCGCCAACCTCGGCATCGACGTCCCGTTCTCGGGACGCGACGACGAGAAGGGCTGGAACTTCACCGCGCGCGTGAAGTACCTGATCATGGAGCCGGATACCACCAACACCCAGGACTGCGAGTTCTGCGGCGGGATCCCCGACGGCAGCGAACCGGGCGGTTCGAGCAGTTCGGGCGGCCAGTCGGACGTCAGCAACTACAACCTGAAGGTCAACCCCTGGGTGCTCCAGGCGGGCGTCCTCTACAAGTGGTAGCCGGCGCTCCCTGGGGCCGCTTCCCGGCGGCTGCGGGGGCGTCCCAAACCGATCGCGGGCGCGGCCTCCGGGCCGCGCCCGTTTCTTTTCCGCGGCCCGGATCCCGGGCGGGAGGCCTTGCGGGACGGGCGGTTTCGCGGATCCGCCCCGTCGGAAGCGGGGCCCGTTGTCGGGCGGCCCTCCGGGCCCCACATTGTCAGGGAGCGGCGACCCGCGGGTCAGGGCGGTTCGCCTGCGCCGGCGGGAGGCCGGCCCCCGAGAGGAGACGCACCGCATGAACTCGCTGAAGGTCCTCGCCCTCGCCATGCTGGCCATCGCCCTGGCGCCCGCCGCGCTTGCGCAAGCTACGAACGTCTACGAGCCCGGCATCAAGGTGGTCTCGACGGCCGAGAACCCCTACCTCCACACGCCGCACGCCAGCGTCCGGGGGTCGCTGGCCTACGTCAGCCCGACCGGCGACGGCGACTTCTTCGGCTCAACGGTCGAGGCGGCCAGCGGCTGGGGCGGTTCGCTGGGGTGGGAGTTCCGCTGCGGCCACTGGGTCGGGATCGACCTCAACGCGCTCTACGCCAAACACGACATCGACGTCAGCGGGTTCGGCACGATCGGCCAGACGGCCTTCCTGCCGGTCACGCTCGGCCTGAACGTGCACGTGACCCCCGAGAAGAGCCCGGTCGACGTCTTCGTCGGGCCGCTGTTCGGCTACGCGATGTACGACGACGTGTCGGCCGAGGTCGACGGTTCGACGGTGGCGATCGACGTCGACTCCAACTTCATCTACGGCCTGAACCTCGGGATCGAAGTCCCGGCGCCTCGACACGGCTGGGCCTTCTACGCCTCGGTGAAGTACCTCGTGACCGAGTACTACGGAAAGTTGACGATCGACGGCGAGGGCCAGGACAACCTCGGCGTCGACGTCAACCCGTGGATCGCGCAGGCGGGGATCGCCTTCCGCTACTGACCGCGCCACACGGAATCGTGCGCAAGGGCCGGGACCCGGGTCCCGGCCCTTCGCTTTTCGGGCCGCCTTGGTCATCATGGCGGGCGGAATGCGCCCCCCCTCCCAGCCCTCCCCGATCCCGCTGCTGTCGGGCCCCGCCGAGCGGGCGATCCGGACCCGTCCCAGCTACCGCCGCGGGCTGGCCGAGCGGAAGTGCAGGCTCTTCTGCGAGACCGCCGGGTGCGGCTACGACCTCAGCTGTGCCGACTCCGGCTGACCCTCCCCCCGATGCTGCTCGCACTTCACCTGCTGCTCGCGGTCGTCCCGGGGCTGTTCGCCCTCGCGGCGGCCGTCGCGCTGGCGGTGGGAGTCGCGCGCGGGCGGCGGGAGCTGTTTGCGCGCGGCCTCGCGCTGCTGCTGGGTGCGGCGGCTTGCGCTCTACCCGCCACGCTGACCGGATGGCCGGCGTTGAACGCGGTGGCCTTCGCGGACGGCTACTCGGCAGCGCACGCCGAGACGCACCGCACCGCCGGCCTGTTCGCGACCGGCGCGGCAGTCCTCGCCGGCGCCGTGGCCTGGCGGGCCCGCGGCCGGATGAAGGCGCGAGGCGGGGTCACGCGCGGGCTCGCGCTGGCCTCGGCGCTCGCGGCGGCGGTCGCGGCGCTGCTCGGCGCGTGGGCGGTCGTCTCGGGCTGGCAGGTCCGCCGCCCCGAGCTGCGGCACTACGAGGTGCGCACCAACCAGCTGCCGGTCGAGCGGGGGACGCCGCGCGTCGGAAGCGGCCCGCCGCCCCCGGAGTGACCGCGGACGGATCGCGGCCCGGTCCGACCGCGCTGCGGGCGGTCAGACGCGCCAGGGTTCGGGAGCGGCCGGTCGATCCGCGACCGGCGACGCCGCGGCGAGCGCGCTGGCGACGAAGCGGTGTGCGGCGGCGGCGGCGTCGGCGGCCGGCAGACCCAGTGCGAGGTAGCCGGCCGCGGCGATCGACCGGGCCCCCGAGGCCCCGCGGCTGTCGGCGTGAGCGGTCGCGACGGCTTCGACGATCGACGCGTCCGCCGGGCCGGCGAGAGCCGCCAGCGTTCCGGCGGCGGGATCCGCGCCCCTGCCGGCCCCGCCCGCGATTGCGACCACGAGCGCGACCCGCGCCGGCCCCGCCAGCACGCGGGCGAGTTCCAGGAGCGACTCCCGCGACCCGTCGTACGGCCGTCCCGTCACTTGGACGGCATCGGCCGCGCTCGCGACGACGAGCGCCGCCCGCGCGATCGCCCCGAGCGCCCCCGGCCCGCGCCACGCCAGGTCGGCGACCAGCGCCACGCCCAGCTCCTCCGCGATCCCGGCCACCGCCTCGGCCTGTGGCTCTCCGGTGAGGATCCCCGCGTGGACCACCCGCACCGCGCCGCGCAGCGCCTGCACGGCGGCTGCGAGCTGGTCGGTGAAGGTGCCGGGATCCACCGCTCGCCCCGGCCGCGAGCCGAGCGTGCGGTCGACCGCGATCGCCGCCGCGACCGGGGCCATCCGCACGCCCAGGCGCGCCAGGAATGCGCCGTCGAGGCCGAGGCCGGTTTCGCCGGTGGGATCCAGCCGGCCGGCGGAGAGAACGATCGGTGTGGCATCGGAGAGCAAGGGCCGCTCCTTCCAAGGGCATTATCCCCGCCCTCGCGCGCCCCGTCTCCGGCCCCGGGCCGATCGGCGTATCTTCCCGCGGGGGTCGCGGATGCTTGGAATGCCGCCCAGCCGTGCAAGTCGCGTGTCCGGCGGCGCCACCGGCCGCAGGGCCGGCCTCGCCGCGTGTCTCGCGGCGTCTCTCGCGGCGGGACTGGCCGCGCCGCCCGCGCTCGCGGCGCAGCCTCCGGCGGTGACGCACGACTGCGCGCCGCGCGTCAACACGCTGCCGCGGCCCTGCGATGGCACCACCGAGGTGCCGCCCGCCACGACGATCTACTTCGAGGTCACCGTCCCCGCGACGAACCCCGCGGCCCACGACGTCGACCCGAACAGCGTCACCGCCATGCTCTCGTGGCCCGGCGGCGGCCCGCTGTCGATGCTCCTGCCGGGCCAGGTTTCCGGCGAGGGGTTCGCCGGCCGCACGATCCCGCTCTTCACCGATGGTGGGCGCCGCGGCTACGGCTTCTTCATCGAGCCGCGGCAACCGCTGCGGACCTCGACCGTGTACACGGTGCGCATCGACGCGCGAACCCTCCTTGGCGCGGCGCTCGATCCCGTCGGCGCGGCCTGGTCCTTCACCACCCGCCGGGCGCTCGACGGCTCGACGGCGCGCTTCGAGGTCGACCTCGCCGCGCCCACGCTGATCTGGCAGGGGCGGTTCTTCGCCGGCGCGATCAAGCCCAACTTCGGCACCTCGGAGCTGTTCGACCAGGAACCGATCTACGCGCTGATCGACGCCGCGCGGGCCGACGCGCCGGAGTTCTTCCTTCAGCAGCGCGACTGGCCGCTGTTCGCCGACTACTGGCAGGCCAACGGTTTCTTCGACGGCAACCCGAACCTGGTGCGCGAGCGCGAGACGCGGCGGATCACGCAGATGCAGGACGGCGGCACGCGCACGGTCCTGACCCTGGCCGACATGCTCGAGGCGCCGCTCTACAACATCGCGCCGAACCGGCCGCTCTCCACCGACTACCACGCGGGCGACCAGGTGCTGGTCTGCGACCGGAACAAGTGCGAGACCGCGACCGTGCAGTCGGTCAGCGACGCCCTGCGCCAGGTGAACGTCAGCCGCCTCTCGACCCCGCCGAGCGGGTGGACGCTGAACTGGGTCGGCTCGACGCCGCAGGACAACCCGGCCACGCCCGACAATTTCTCACTGCCGCTCGGCTCGCTGCGCAAGCTCTCGCCGGCCGGGACGCCGCGCTACTACTGGAAGCGGCTCGACGACGAGTGGGACCGCCACGTCGCGCACGGCCGGCGGCCGCACGTCAACTTCGCGGCCCCGTCCTACGACCTCAGCCGCACGGCGCTCGGCCAGGACCCTTCGGGCGGGGACTCGCCCTACCCGCCGAAGGACTGGACCGAGTGGCACCACGTGGTCCGGGCGGTCGTCTTCCACATCCTTGACCGATACGGCGCGCGGGTCGCCGACTGGACCTACACGATCGGCAACGAGCCGGACCTCGACATCTTCTGGAAGGGGACCGATAACGAATTCCTGGCCTTCTACGACCACACCGCGAACGCGGTCTTCAAGGCCTTCGAGGACCGCGGGATCGACAGCACGCGGATCCGCGTCGGCGGCCCGGAGGCGACCGGGATCTTCGACGGCTACATCACCCAGATCCTCTACCACGCCTCGCCGACTGCGGTGAACCCGTGGCCGGGCTTCGAGGAGCGCAACTTCGTCTGCCTCGACCCGGCCTTCGCGCCGTTGCTCTCGCAACGGATCGCCGCACTTTGCGCGGCGCATCAGGACCGCGGCACGCCGCTCGACCTGATCTCCGTCCACTCCTACAAGCGTGCCGCCGAGGCCGCGGCGACCCTGATCGGGGCCCGCAATCAGGCCCTCTCGATCGACGGGTCGTACTTCGCGGGGCTCTCGGTCAACAGCCACGAGACCACGCCGGACTGGGTCCCCGGGCGCGATCCCGGCTCGCGCGAGATGTACCGCTGGGGCGGCTACTTCTCGTCGTGGGGGGCCGACTTCTTCCGGCGCGTGCTGGAGGAGGGGGTGGCCGACCCGCGCAAGCGCGCCGGCGAGGTCACGCTGACGACCTGGCCGTTCAACACCAACTTTGCGGGCTACGCCGCGATCGCCGGCCAGCTCCGGATCGACCTCGACGGCGACGGGACGCAGGACCGCGTCGACGCGGTGCCGATCCCGTTCTTCCACATGGCGCACCTTGCGGCGCGGATGTCGCACGAGGTGGCGCCCCTGGCGGTCACGGACGACGCCGGCGCCCGGCTTTCCGGCTGGCGCTCGGTCGAGCCCGCGGCCGACCTGGTGCTGCTCTACGCCCACGACGCCGACGACGCGCCGGGCGAGGAGCGCGGAGGCTGGGACGTGACCCTGACGCTGGCGAACCTGCGCTTCCCGCTGGTCGAGGTGACAGAGTACCGGCTCGACCGCGAGCACCCGGCACGGGCGGCGCTCGAGGCGCTCCCGGCGCGCGGCGACAACGGGGTCTACCGGCCGGAGGAGGTGGCGGCGTTCGAAGCGGCGGCGCAGCTCGGACCGTGCGGCGTGCCGAAGCGTCACGCCGTCTCCGGCGGTCGGCTCGAACTGCCGACGCGCCTGGTCGCGCAGGGGGTCACGTTCCTCGAGGTCCGGCGCCCCGACCCGGACCGCGACGGCGTTTTCGACCCCGAGGACAACTGCCCCGCGGCGGTCAACCCCGACCAGCTCGACGCTGACGGCGACCTTCACGGCGACGCCTGCGACTGCGCGCCGAGCGATCCGCTGGTGTTCGCTGCGCCCCGGGAGGTGACGGGCCTCCGGCTCGCCGCCGACCGTGAGACGGTCGCCTGGGACTCCGCAGCGCCCGCGAGCGGCGGCGGGACCGTCCACGACCTCTACCGCGAGGCCGCGGAGCGCGTGCCGGCGGGAGCCGCGCCGGGGGGGGCCTGTCTTGTCCAGGGGACGCCCGCCGCATCGTTCGCGGACGCCGGGCGACCCGCGGCCGGAACCGGCTTCCGCTACCTGGTGAGGGCCCGCAACGCCTGCGCCGCCGGGTCATGGGGCGATTCCAGCGACGGCACGCCGCGCAGCGTGGGCGCTTGCCCGTAAGCCGCCCGGGCAGCCTAGAATCGCCCGGTGCGCAGCCACGAATCGAGCCTTCGCCCCCGGATCGTCGCCAACCTCGCGATGAGCGCCGACGGCAAGATCGACAGCGCCTACCGCGAGGGGCGGGGCCTCGGCTCGCGACTCGACCGCGATCGGGTCGACGAGCTGCGCGCCGAGGCCGACGCGGTCGTCGTCGGCGCCGCGACGATCCGGGCCGAGGATCCGCCGATGGGGGTGCGCGATCCGGGGCGTCGCCACCAGCGGCTCGGCGAGGGACGCCCGGCGCACCCGATCCCGGTCGTGCTCAGCCGCACCGCCGACATCCCGCTCAATGCGCGTTTCCTCGGCGGGGACGCGCCGCAGAAGATCCTGGCCGTTCCCGCGGATCTCGACCCCTTCGCGACCGCACCGTACGAAGCGCTCGCGGCGAGCGGCGGGGTGCGCGTGCTGCGCGCCGGCGCGGGAGCGGTGGACCTGCACGCGCTGGTGGCCGCGCTGCACGAGGACGGGGCGCGGCTGATCGTGGTCGAAGGGGGGGGCGACGTCGTCGCGGCGTTCCTCGCGGCCGGGCTGCTCGACGAGCTGCGCCTGACGCTGGTTCCGGCGCTGCTCGGCGGCAGGGACGCGCCGACCCCGGTCGAGGGCGAGGGCTGGGCCTTCGCCGACCGGCGGCGGCTGACGCTGCTCGAGTCCGAGCGCGTCGGCGACGAGCTGTACCTGCGCTACGAGGTCAATCTCCGGCCCGACGAAGACTCGCTTGCCAAGCCCTGACCGCGGGGGCAACATGCCCGCTCCCCGCGTGGCCGGGCCCGGCCGGCCGGCCCCCGGGACGAGGACTCCATGACCTACGTGATCACCCAGCCGTGCATCACCGTGAAGGATGCCTCCTGCGTCGCGGTCTGCCCCGTCGAGTGCATCCACCCGACCAAGGACGAGCCCGAGTTCGCGGCCGAGAGCCAGCTCTACATCGACCCCGAGACCTGCATCGACTGCGGCGCCTGCGAGCCGGAGTGCCCGGTGGACGCGATCTTCGAGGAGGAGTTCGTCCCCGAGAAGTGGAAGAACTTCACGGCGATCAACGCCGACTGGTACAAGAAGCGCTGAGATGGGAGAGGCCCCGGCGCTCGCCCCCTGGGCGCAGCCCGACGCGCGGACGCGGGGCCGGCGCCACGACGAGCCGGAACACGGATACCGTCCGGTCTACGCCCGCGACCGCGACCGGATCATCCACTGCCGCGCCTTCCGCCGCCTCGAGTACAAGACGCAGGTCTTCGTCAACCACGAGGGCGACCACTACCGCACGCGCCTGACCCACTCGATCGAGGTCGCGCAGATCGCCCGCACGGTGGCACGAGCGCTCGGGCTCAATGCCGACCTGGCCGAGTCGCTGGCGCTGTCGCACGACCTCGGCCACACCCCGTTCGGGCACCTCGGCGAGGAGGTGCTCGACCCGCTGCTGCGCGCGCTGGGAGGGTTCTCGCACAACCGTCAGACGCTGCGGATCGTCGAGATCCTCGAGCAGCGCTACCCCGACTTCCCGGGGCTCAACCTGACCTGGGAGGTGCGCGAAGGGATCGCCAAGCACAGCGGCACGCCGGACCTGGCGCGCTTCCCCGAGGCGGCGGAGTACGACCCGCGTCGTGCCCCCGCCGGTCGAGGCGCAGATGATCGACCTCGTCGACGAGATCGCCTACAACCATCACGACATCGACGACGGGCTGGAGTCGCGGCTGCTCGACGTCGACGACCTGGTCCGCACGGTGCCGCTGTTCGGCCGGGTCTACACGGGCGCAGCGCGGCGCTGGCCGGCACAGGGCGAGCGGATGTGGGTCAAGATCGCGCTGCGCGGGGTGATCGACACCCTGGTGAGCGATCTCGTCGACACCACGCGGACCGAGTTGACGGCGCGCGGGTTGCACTCGGTGGACGACGTCCGGGCGCAGGCCCGCGGGCTGGCCGCGCTCTCGCCGCCCGTCGCTGCCGAGAACCGCGTGCTGAAGCACTACCTGCACGAGCACCTCTACCGTCACCCGCGCATCCTCGAGACGAAGCGCCACCTGGCCGACGTGCTGCGGGACCTGTTCGGGGCCTACGCCGCGCGTCCGGCCGAGATGCCGGAGCGCTTCGCCGCGCTGGCCGAGGCGGAAGGCGCGGCGCGCGCTGCGAGCGACTACCTGGCGGGCATGACCGACCGCTTCGCGCTGCAGGAGCACCGCCGCCTGTGCGGCGGGCCGGGACCGGACGCGTTTCCGTTCGCGACGCGGCCGTAGGGGCCGGCCTCCGTGCCGGCCCGCATCACGCGGCACGTCGGTAGCGGTCCGCCACAGAGGGCGGCCCCTGCAAGCAGTCCGCGCTGATTGAACAGCCCGGCGGATCGATCTGAGAATCTGGCGCTTCCCATCACCGTGGACGTCCGCGACAAATCACCGGTAAGCCCCAGGGAGGCTCCATGATTACGGCAACGATCTTCTCGATCTCCTCCCTGATCCTGGCGATGTCCGCCTCGATCCCGACCGCGACAGCGGACACCGCCGAGGCGACCTGCCAGCTCCGCAAGGGCGGCGAAACGGCGGCGGGAGCATCCAGTCCCTGCATCTTTCGGCAGCGCCAGCGCCAGCAACCAGGGCCAGTCGGAATCGCAGGGCGGGGTGGATACGCCGCAGGACCTGCGTGACCTCGTCCTCGGACCCGAGGTCGGCGGAGAGGTCGACGACGAGCTCAGTCGGCGCCGCCACGAGCACGTCATGGACAGCGTCTCCGGGGACGAGGTCTGGAGTTCCTGGCGCAAGGCGTCGAGCGGACGCTGCGTGATGGTCCACTTGAACGCCGAGCGCCGGGTCGAGTCGATCGCCAACGCCCCCGACGGCGACTACAGGCGCTGAAGTGTCCGGGGCGCGATTCGGTCTGGCCGTCGAAGGCCAGGCGTCGCCAGAGAGCGTGCGGTCGAAGTCGGCACCGGTGTCGCCGACGAACATCAAAACGACTCCCAACGTCGCGGACTTCATCGCACGACATTCCTCGGGCGGGCCGCGCCGTCGAGCGCGGGATCCCGCCGCGGCCACCCCGCTTTCTTCTTCTCCTGCGCCGCTTCCACGACCGTGAAGCCGGCGGGAGTCGTCGTCTCCGCGGTGGCTGCAGTCGGGGTGACGACCATCGTCGTTCCCGGGACCATCACGATCGCCCCTCCGGCGAGGCCTCGGGGTACCAGAAGTACTCGCCGGGCTTCGGCTCGGTCGGCGGCGCGGTCCGGGCGACCCCCATCGCGGAGCTGGACTTGGTCGGGACCTTCTCCGGGGCAGCGGGGCGAGGGAGGAAGGCGAAGAGGGCGACGACGAGGACGGATACGGTTGTGCGCATGGCGTGCGTGTTCTCCCTGGAATGAAGACCCTGTCCGCCCGTGCCGCTGGGCGAGCGCCGCTCTAACCACTGCTCATGCGCGCGCCGCGACCCTCGAGCGGCATGCCCCGCCGGAGCGCTAGCCCTGGCTCCGGAGTCCGACCCTGCCGCGGCCGGTCTCCGCTCGCCGCGTCGCGGTGTTACCTTGGCCGGCCCGGCGCCCCTGCTGTGCTCCTTCGAACGGCCGGGCAAGGACGGCTCGATGGACTTCCTCAAGGTCATCCGCTCGCTCGAGGAGCTGCTCTACGAGGTCATGACCTGGCTCGTCTTCTCCCCCCGGACGATGGCGCGTATCGTGATCCACCCGGAGGCCGCGACGCGCTACTCGGAGCACGAGCTGGGCGACGCCGCGGCCGAGCAGTACACCGACTCGCTGAGCCCGCCGCTGCTGCTGATGCTCACGCTCCTGATCGCGCACGGGTTCGAACTCGGCACGGGTCTGAGGATGCCGGAGACGGGATCCGAAATCGGGAAGGCGCTGCTCGGCTCGGCGCAGGGGCTCTTGATGCTGCGGGCGATCCTGTTCAGCATCTTCCCCCTCGTGGCGGCCACGACTCTCATCGGACGCAGGAAGCTCGCCCTCGATCGAAAGTCGCTGCGTGGCCCGTTCTTCAGCCAGTGCTTCCTGGCGGCGCCCTTCGTGCTCGCCCTCTCCCTGGCCGGGAACCTGGCGCGGATGTCGTCAGCCGCGGCGCATGCGGCTGCCGCAGCGCTCGCGGTGGCGGGAACCGCTTGGTACTTCTGGGCCGAGACCGCGTGGTTCCGCCGACAACTCGGCGTCGGAACGGGCCGAGCGTTCCTCGTGACCGCCTGGAGCGTCGTCAAGGCGACGTTTTTCTGCCTGGTCGCCGCGGTCGGCGTCGCGTTGGTCATGCTGGTGGGGTGAGGAGGCCGTCGTCCGCCTCTTGCCGCGTCCGTAGACGTCCCGTATTCTCCCGCCCGCCCGGTCCTCAGGAGGAGAGTGAAGATGCCCGTTAAGACAGCCTGCTGGCTCGCGCGCCCGCTGATCGCGACTTCCATGCTGCTCGCGGCCGGGATCGGCATCGCGGATGCGCAGGAGATGACCGAGGAATGGGGTTGGAAGCGGCCGGGAGGCGACTACCGCACCTTCCGCGCCGGTCACCTCGACAACTGCGTGGACGCCTGCCGCGAGGACCGGCGGTGCCAGGCGTACGTGTACCGCACCAAGACGACCGAGTGCGCCCTGAAGCACACGGTGGGCAAGAAGGAGCGGGAGAGCAGCCGCATCAGCGGGGTGAAGAAGTCGGGCGGAGGTTCCTGGGACAACGACTACGGCACCCACCGCAGCGCGTCGGAGGCCTGTCGCTCCGAGGTCGCGCGGCGCCTCTCCGTCCGCTCGCAGGACGTCCGGCTCGAGTACGACGACGGCCGGAACGCCAACAGCGAGTTCGTCTGGCGCGCGGACCGGAAGCGCGGCAACTGCATCGCCAACGACCGGGGCCGCGTCGTCGAGTTCAACGACTGGGGCTGGGGAAACGCCTCGAGTCCGAAGCCGAGCTGGCAGCGCAGCCCGGAGGACACCTGCCGCCGTGAGGTCGAGCGGCGCGTCGGCGTGTCGCGCCAGGACATCAACCTGTCGCATCCCGAGTACGCGGGAGGCACGATGTTCATCGACTGGCGAGGCGCCGGCGAGCGCGGGGCCTGCGAGCTGAACGCGCGGACCGGCGAGTTCATCGCCCTGCAGGGCCGCGGCAACTCCTACGACTGGTACGACTCCGGCCGCCCGAGCCAGGACCAGATCTCGCGCGGCGCACAGAAGTGCCGGGAGGAAACGGCGAAGCGCACGAACACCCGCCCGTCGAACGTCGTCGTCGAGTTCAAGCGGGTCAAGGACGGGGGGCTGGTCTACACCTGGAGGGCCGGGGGCGAACGGGGGAAGTGCGGCGTCAGTGAGTACGCCCGCGTCGGCTTCTTCGAGCGCGACTGAGGAGCGAGGAGGCGGACGCGTTTCCGTTGGCGTCGCGGCCGCAGGGCGAGGCCGCGGCCCGTCTTTCCGAGCTTGGATCATTTCGGGCAATCGTGAACAATGCTTCTGGCGGATGCTCGCTCACCAGCACGCACAGGTCTGGAACGCCTCTGAGCTGGGGCGCGCTCGGCGTTGCGGGCTCGACGGTGCGGCGCTATCTCGACTTGCTGGAAGGAGCGCTCGTCGTGCGGCTGCTCCCGCCCTGGTATGAGAACGTCGGCAAGCGACAAGTCAAGGCGCCGAAGGTGTACCTCGGCGACACCGGCCTGCTGCACACCCTGCTCGGGATCGAGACGCCGGGCGACTTGGACGCGCACCCGAAGGTCGGCGCCTCGTGGGAGGGGTTCGTCGTGAAAGAACTCGTCACGCGCCTCGAGGCAAGGCCCGAGGAGTGCTACTTCTGGGGCAAGCCCACCGGCGCGGAACTGGACCTGCTCATCGTCCGCGGATCAGTCCGCCGCGACTTCGAGATCAAGCGCACCACGTTGCCGTCGACGACGCGTTCGATGCACGCCGCGCGAGAAGCGCTCGGGCTCCCGAGCATCGATCTCGTGCATGCTGGAGCACACAGTTTCCCTCTCCGGGAAGGAGTGCGTGCCGTTGCTTTCCATCGAATCGCGGAGGAGATCGAGGCGCTTCCATGAGAATGGAACATCCTGCGCGGTGCGGGCTCCGAGCTGTCCACGCGTTCCCTGCGCCCATTCGGGCCGGCACGGAAGCCGGTCTCGCTACCGGATCCGCACCACGACCTTCCCCAGCGCCTGCCGCTCCTCCAGCTTCCGGTGCGCGGCGGCCAGCTCCTCGAACGGGAAGACCGAGTCGACGACCACCTTCAGCCGTCCCGCCCCGATCAGCTGCACGATCGTCACCAGGTCGGCGCGGCGGCCCATCGTCGAGCCCAGGATCTCGAGGTTCCTGAAGAAGAGCGGCCGGAAGTCGGCCTTCAGCTCGAAGCCCGACGAGGCCCCGACGAAGACGTAGCGGCCCCCCTTGCCCAGCGTCTGCAGCGAGCCCGGGAGGGTCTCCTGCCCGACGTGGTCGGCGACGATCTGGATCCCGCGCGGGCCGGCCCACTCGCGGGTTTTCTTCACCCACCCCGGGTCCTTCGAATCGAACGCCTCCTCGGCCCCCAGCGTGAGCGCGAGGGCGCGCTTCTCCGGCGTCCCCGCGGTGGCGACGACGCGTGCCCCGTGGAGGCGCGCGACCTGGATCGCCGCCACCGAGACCCCCGACGCCGCGGCGTGGACCAGCACCCGCATCCCGGGCTCGACGCGCGCCTTGTGGACCAGCATGTGCCACGCGGTGAGGAAGGTCAGCGCGAACGACGCGCCGCTCTCGAGGTCGAGCGCGTCGGCCAGCGGCCAGACGCTCGTCGCCGGCAGCACGAGGAACTCGGTCGCGGTCCCGTTGCGCGCCTCGCCGAGGATCGCGTAGCTGGGGCAGAGGTTGTCCCGGCCGGCCAGGCAGGCTTCGCAGCGCATACACGAGACGCCCGGCATCACGAAGACCCGCGTCCCCGGCAGCGGCCCGGCCACCCCGTCTCCCAGCACGTCGATCCGCCCCGAGCCGTCGCAACCGGGGACGATCGGCAACGGGAAGCGCACACCGGGGATCCCGCGCCGGACCCAGATATCGAGGTGATTGAGCGCCATCGCCTCGAGCCGCAGCCGGACCTCACCCGGGCCAGGCTCGGGGAGGGGGAGCTCTTCGATCCGCAGCACCTCGGGGCCGCCGTGCTCGTGGATCCGGTACGCGCGCATCGCCGTCGCGGCCGCCATCGGGCTCTCCTCCGAAAGCCGGATTATAGTCACCCGGTGCGCACGCCCCTCTCGCCCGCGTTGGCTGCCGCCGCGCTGCTCGCGTCGCTCGCGGGCGGCTGCTCACCCGGTTCGGACGAGCCCGAATCGCCGCTCCTCGACTCCCCGGCGCTGGAGCTGCGGATGCCCGCCGGGAGCGTCCCGCCCAACCTCGGGATCATCGAACTGAAGGCCTATCAGGTCCTGGTGTCGCGCGACGAGCGCCGGGTCCTGGTGCGGGCGCTGATCGAGAACGAGTCGGCGCACGACCTGGCCTCGCCGTTCCGGCTCGACGTCAGGCTCCACCGCGGCGGGCAGGCGGTCGGGACCTGCCGCGGCGACGAGGGGTTGCCCGCGGCGCGGGTGGCGCTGTGCGAGGTCTGGATCGACCCGAAGGACCCGGCGCTGGAGGGGGCGATCCTCGAGGCCGAGCTGGCGCGCAACGTTCCCGGCTTCGCGGCCTGGGACAAGGTCCCGGCCGACGACCGGCGCGAGGTCGTGCTGCGCACACTGACCGAGGAGACCGGGACGCTCCGGATCACCGACTGGTCGCTGCAGCCGGTCATGCTGCCGCGCGGGGGCGAGGTCAGCTTCCGCTTCGCGGTCGAGGGGGCGCACCTGGTCTGGCTGATGTCCCAGGAGAAGACACCTCGCCTGCTCGCCGGGAACCCGGCCGACGGCCTGCTCGAAGGGGGCGGGCGGGTCAACGTCGTGACCACCGGCCCGGTCACGCTGATCGCGCGCAACTCGCTCGGCGTCTACGTCTACCGCGCCGCGCCGATCTTCGTCAGCGGCACAGCCGGTGAACTGTGGGCGGCGGCACAGGTCCCCACCGCGAGCGGCAATGGAGTAGCGCAGGTCCTGGAACCCGGGATCTACGACATCTACGAGCAGGACCAGCTGCTGCTGGAGAGCATTCGCGCCTTCCAGCGCGGACTGGCCGCGCCGGGGGCGCCGTGAGCAGGGCGGGCGGCGCGGGCGGGGCGCACCCCGCGAACCCCGGCCCCGCCGTCGCCCGGCGACCCGGCGCCGTCCGGTTGTTCGAGGTCGGACCGCGCGACGGACTGCAGAACGAGGCGCTGCTGGTCCCGCTCGAGCAGAAGCTGCGCTTCGTCGAGCAGCTGATCGCGGCCGGGCTCTCCGATATCGAGGTCGGCGCTTTCGTGCACCCGAAGTGGGTGCCGCAGATGGCCGACGCCGACGAGCTGGTGCGGCGCCTCCCCGCGCGCGACGGGGTCCGCTACTGGGCGCTGGTCCCGAACGAGCGCGGCCTCGACCGCGCGCTGGCCGCGGGCGCCGCGCACCTGGGGCTGCTGGCCTCGGCCAGCGAGACCCACAGCCGCAAGAACATCAACCGCTCGGTGGACCGCGTGCGGGCCGAGAACCGGCGCGTCGCGGCCCGCGCGCTGGCGGCCGGCGCGACGCTGCGCGGCTACGTGTCAGTCGCCTTCGGCTGCCCCTACGAGGGGGATGTCCCGCTCGACCGCGTGCTGCGGCTGGCGGAGGAGTACCTCGAGATGGGCGTCGCCCAGGTGGCGCTCGGTGACACGACGGGGATGGCCGAGCCGGACCAGATCCGCCGCGCCGCGCGCCGCGCGCTGGACACCTTCGGCGCCGAGCGCGTCGCGTTCCACCTGCACGACACGCGCGGCACCGGCCTCGTTCACGCGCTCACCGCGCTGGAAGAGGGGGTCGCGACGCTCGACGCTTCGACCGGCGGGATCGGCGGCTGCCCCTACGCGCCGGGCGCTGCGGGGAACCTGGCGACGGAGGACCTGCTCTACCTGCTCGACCGGCTGGGAATCGGGACCGGCGTCGGCCTCGAGGGGATCGTCGCGGCCTCGCAGTGGCTGCGCGACGAGCTGGGGCTGGCGATCCCGTCGCGCTACTTCCGGTTCGCGATCGCGGACCGGTAGGGGCCGGGCTCCGTCCCGGCCCGCAGGGCGCATCACCGTGGCGCGACACGCCAGCCCCCGCTCAGCGGCGGCGGCGCAGCCGCCGGCTGCTGCAGCGCGGGCGCACCGTAGCCTACGAGACCCTTCGCCTACTTCTTGAAGAGCGAATCGAACAGCGACTTGTTGTTCTGAGTGGGTACGCCGGCGAGCCGCTTGCCGGTGGCGTCGAGCACCAGCCGCGGCTCGTAGAGGTCGCACGCGTTCGGTGCCCACTTGTCGCCGATCGCCGCCGGGACCGGTTTCTTGCACTGGAAGCGAGCGCCGCTGTCGAAGAAGGCACAGTGCCGGCACGAGTGCAGCGCGGTCCCGCACTTGTCGCAGGTCGTCATCGGGCCGATGAAGGCCGCCTCGGCCGGCTGCTGGTGGCCGCACTTCTGGCAGCGGATGACTTCCGCCGCCGAGCGCTCCATGCCGCGCTTGAGCCGCTTGACCTGCTCCTCGTTGCCGAGGTCGGGCCGCTGGGGGGGCTTCTCGGGAGTGCGGCGGTCGCGCTGAGCGCCGCCACGGTCCCGTTCCCGGTCCCGGTCGCGCCAACTGTCCACGGGGGCCTCTCGAACTTGGGGGGAAAGGACGCTCTGGGAGAGAATACGACGAATGCCGGGCCGAGGGTACGGGGAGCCGGAGAATCGTCACCCCGCCGTTGCCTGCGCGGGATGCGGGGGCGCCAAGCCCCGGAGGAAGCGAGAGGATGCTCGGAGCTGTTCGTTGGACCGTGAGAAGCGCCTTGGCTCCCCGGATCGCGGCCGGTGTCACTGCCGTGGCCGCGATCTGTGTCGCCGCAGCCCTGTGCGCCGGCGCGATCGCCGCACCCGCGTCGCCTCCCGCGCCCGCCGGGACCCCCGCCCTCGACGAGATCCTCTCCGGCTACGTCAAGGCGCGCGGCGGCCTCGGTGCGCTCAACGGCACGCACTCGATGCGCGCCTCCGGCACGATGACGCTCGGCAGCGCCGCACCGGTGCCGTTCACGCTCGAGGTCCGGCGCCCCGACAAGATCCGGCTCGAGTACCGCACCAGCGGCGCGACCGTCGTTCGCGCCTACGACGGCAAACACGGCTTTTCGCTCGTCCTGCGCGAGGGGGCGCCGATCGATCCGAAACCGATGATGCCCGAGGAGGAGCGGCTCGCCGCCGAGCAGGCCGACCTGGCCGGCCCGCTGATCCTCCCCAAGACGAAGGGAAACAAGGTCGAGTGGATCGGCGAGCAGCCGCTCGACGGGCGCCGGACCTACGCGCTGAAGGTCACACCCAAGGGGCGCACGCCGCGCACGATCTGGCTCGACGCCGAGACGCTGCTCAACGTTCAGGAAGAGGGGACGCGCCGTGCCGGGTCGACCGACGTGGCCTACGTGATCCGCACGGCGGACTGGCGCAAGGTCGGGGAGGCCGGGAAGGAGGCGCGGATCGCGGTGCCGTTCCGGATCGAGACCGGGTTGAAGGACGGCCGCGACCGGCAGGTCTTCGTCTTCGAGACCGTCGAGCTGGATGTCAGGCTATCCAACGCGCGTTTCGCGCCACCGGTCAAGTCGGAGCGTTGAGCCCCGGCCGTGGCCGCCCGCCGCCGCTACCGCGTCTACGTCATCGAGCTGCTCAACGATGACGGCTGGCAGGGTGACCCGTCGATCCCGTGGATCTACGTTGGCCACACCGCCAAGCGGCTGGAGGAGCGCTGGCGCGAGCACGCCGAAGGCGTCCGCGGCAAGACGACGAAGTGGACCGACGGCCGCTGCGGCCCGCTGCTTCCGGAACTGTATGGGACGATCGAGGCCGTGGCGACGCGCGCGGAGGCGCTGGAGCTGGAGCGCGCGCTGTCGATCCGGCTGCACGAGGCGGGCTACGGCGTGCACGGCGACGGGCTGCCGCGGGAACTGCGGCGTGCCAGGCCGGGCCGCCGCAAACGCACCTGAGACCGGTCGGCGGAGGCCCGGCAGGACTCCGCCGACCTCTCATTACGGACAGCGCGAAGACGGAACCCGGAACGACTCCGGCACGACGCGTCTCACCTCTCCGCGGTTGCCACCGCAGTCCCAGGCGTCGACCGAGATTACGGGATTCTGCCACTCGCGCCGATGACAGAGGCGGACGGCCCGGCACAGGGCCGCCTCGTCCATCACCAGGGACTCGTCGCTCAGCAGGCCGTCGCCGTCGCCGTACAGCGATCCGTCGTAGAGCGTGCAGTCGTCGAGGAGGACCACTTCGCGGACCGGCCCGCCGGACGCGGCATCATCGTCCGCTGACACGAAGGTCAGCGAGAACGGAAGGCCGCCGGGAGCCGTCGGCTGCTGCGGCGGCGAGAGGATCGTCACGACGGGAGGGACGAGATCGACCGTGAACGAGCGCTCGTCCGCCGCCTCGTTCCCCGAGGAGTCGGTCACCGTCAGCAGCAGGTTGACATCGCCATGCGCCGTGTACGCCGGGCCGCCCTGCGGCCGATAGGCGCGCGTAAGTTGGGGATCGCAGCGGTCCGCGAAGTCGTCGGTCACAGTCACCGGCAGCGCCGGGGGGCCGAAGCACTGGCCGGGGGCCGGGAAGGTCATGCTCCCCACAGGCGCCAGCGTGTCGCGGACCTCGACGGACACCTCGTCGTTGTCCGCCGCGCCCGCGGAGTCGGTCACCGTCAGCGTGACGGCGTGGGTTCCGAGCGCGAAGGGAACGACCGCAACCTCACCTGCTGCAACCCCGACGGCGTCCTCGTTCCACTCGAACCTCACGATGTCGTCGTTCGTCCCGGCCGTCGAGTCGGGATCCGTGCTTCGCGAGCCGTCGAGCGTCGCCGTCGCTTGCCGCTCACCGGTGCATTCAAGGACGTGGTCGTCGCCGGCGTCGGCTCGTGGCGGCGTGTTGTCGGGGGGCGGCGTCGAGCAGTAGATGCCGCCCCAGGTCTCGAGCGGGTAACCGCCCCAGACGATCATCTCCGTCCCGGTCCAGACCGCCGTGTGCGAGCTCCGCGGGGACGGAGTGTTCGGGCCCAGGCCCGTGGGCCGCCAGAGGTCCCTCGACGGGTCGTAGCGGCCGCCCGTGTCGAGGGGGGACCACCCGCCCCAGACGATCATCTCGGACCCCGTCCACACCGCCGTGTGGCTAGCGCGCCTCCTCGGCGCGCCCTCCATGCTGGTCGGCTGCCAGGTGTCGGTCGCCGCGTCGTAGCGCGCGCCGACGTCGTGGTCGGGATAGGAGCCGCCCCAGACGACCAGCTCCTTCCCGGTCCAGACCGCCGCGGCTCCCCAGACCGGATGCGGCAGGTTCTCGTCGGCGCTCGTCGGAACCCAGCGGTCCGTCGCGGGGTCGTATCGCCCCCCGGAGTTGATGGGGACGTAGCCCGGCAGGGCGCCGCCCCAGACGACCATCTCGGTCCCCGTCCAGATCGCGACGTGGCCCTCCCGCCCGACCGGTACGCCGTTCGCGACGCTCGTCGGCCGCCAGCGATCGGTCGCCGGGTCGTACCTCCCTCCGGAGGCGGTGTAGTTGGAGCCGCCCCAGACGATCATCTCCCGGCCGGTCCAGACCGCCGTGTGCCCCAAGCGCCCGCTCGGCGTGTCCGCGTCGAATCGCGTGGGCGTCCAGCTGTCCGTCGCCGGGTTGTAGCGGCCGCCGGTCATGTCGTAGCCGCCCCAGACGATCATCTCGGTCCCGGTCCAGACCGCCGTGTGACCGTAGCGTCGCGACGGGACGTTGGGGCCCACGCTCGTCGGCAGCCAGAGATCCGTCGCCGGGTCGTACCGCCCTCCCGTGTTGACCCGGGAGCTGGAATAGGCGCCGTAGCCGCCCCAGACGATCATCTCGGTCCCCGTCCAGACGGCGGTGTGATACCTCCGAGGCGATGGAGCGGTCGCGGCGGCGTTGGTCGGCACCCAGCTGTCGCGCGCCGGGTCGTACCGGCCGCCGGAGTTGAGCTTGTAGAGCCAATAGGGGTCCGCGTACCAGCCGCCCCAGACGATCATCTCGGTTCCGGTCCAGACCGCCGTGTGGTCCCGCCGTCCGCGTGGCACGTTCGCTCCGGCCGTGGTCGGAGCCCAGCGGTCCGCGACGGGGTCGTAGCGCCCGCCGGAACTCAGCCACGCGAGGTAGGCTTCGCCGGCGCCGCCCCAGACGATCATCTCCGTGCCGGTCCACACCGCCGTGTGCCCCGCGCGTCCGAGCGGGGCCTGCGTCCCCGAATCCGTGCTGCGCCAACTGTCCGTCGCCGGATCGTATCGTCCGCCGGAATTGAACTCGTACCCGCCACTGCCATTACCGCCCCAGACGATCATCTCGGTCCCGGTCCACACCGCCGTGTGATCGTATCGGTGCAACGGCGCGTTCGGTCCGACGCTCGTCGCGGTCCAGCGATCGGTTGACGGATCGTACCGCCCCCCGGTACCCACGCGGCCGACTTGATAGTCTTCGCCGCCCCAGACGATCATCTCGGAGCCAGTCCACACGGCCGTGTGGTCGATCCGACCCGTCGGGGCGAGGTCACCGCCAGCCATCGGAGCCCATGCGTCGCGCAACGGGTCGTAGCGCCCGCCGCTCCGCACCGGGTCCCCATAGTACTCGGTACCCCCCCAGACGATCATCTCTGTGCCCGTCCAGACGGCGGTGTGGTAGCAACGCGCAGACGGCGCGTTCGCGCCCACACTCGTCGGTGTCCAGCGGTCCGTCGCCGGGTTGTACCGCGCGCCCGTGTTCACGTACCCCGAGGTCCCGGAGCCGAAGCCGCCCCAGATCACCATCTCGGTGCCGGTCCAGACGGCCGTGTGCGAGTGGCGCGGCCTGGGAACGCCCGTTCCGACGCTGGTCGGGGTCCAACTGTCCGTCGCCGGATCGTAGCGTCCGCCGCTGTTGACGAACTGCAGGTCGTGCGGATCGCCCCCTCCCCAGACGATCATCTCCGCGCCAGTCCAGACCGCGCTGTGGCCGAAGCGCGGGTTGGGCAGCCCCTGGGTCGGCCGCCAGGTGTCGTCCGCTCCGCAGCCGCTGCCGCGGATCACCGGCAGCTCGTACGCGCGAGGCCGGGCGACACGGCCGCCGCCGCGTCTTTCTCCAGCGCCCCGCGCACGCCCTCCCACCACGCGTCGAAGCTCGTCTTCTCCCACTGCAGCGAGGCCACGCGGATCGAATCCGGCGTGCGCTCGAGCACCGCCTGGATCTCGAAGTCCGTCGCCGTGCGCTCGAGCGGCGACCAGGTCCCGATCGGGATCCGCGACGAGTCGTCCACGCCGAATCGATCGGCGAGCGCGCGCAGCAGCTCGTCCCAGGAGTCTGCGTCGAGCGACCCACGGCCGCCGGCGCCGGGCGCCGCGGCATCCTCCGCCACTCCCGCGCTCGTCCGGCGCCGCAGGATCTCTTCCGAGTACGCGCCGCCCGCCGACTTCGAGTCCGCCCCCGATGCGATCGAGGCGACCTCCGCCTCCACCCGCTTTTCCAGCGCACCGTGGAAGCGCTGGTCGAAGGCGTACCACTCGCGCGCCAGCCGCTCGGCCAGCAGCGGCCTCGCGAGGCACTCCGCGATCACGAAGGGATCGTTGCCGAGCGCGGCGAACATCTCCCGCAGGCGGTCGGGCTGTTTGGTGTCGCGGGCAAGGCGGCCGATCTCCGCCTGGAGCTGCAAGGCGGTCAGCGGCCGCTGCCAGAAAGTCCCCAACGCGGCCGAGAGCGCGTGAGAGCGCTCGACCTTGGTGCGTACCGCGCCCGGAGGCATCGCCTGCTCGAACGCCGGCTTCGGATCGGGGGCCTGTTCGATCCGGCGCGCGTGCGCCAGTCGCTCCAGCCGGAGCTGGTATTCCACACGCTCTTCGATCGTGAGCGGGCCGCGCGCCGCAGCGACTGCGGGCCCTGGCAACAATGACGTGACGAGGAAAGCGACCGACGAGACGAACAGAAGCCGGGAGACTCGACGCTGCATGTGACCTCCGGCCGGGGGCCCGGCAGGAATGAGCCTTGATAGTACGCCGGGATGGGTTGCGCGGTGCCTGGCGGTTCGCGCGAAATCGCTCGAGGCACGAGGTCCGCCGCGTTCAGGAATCAGCCTGCCCGCCGAATCGCTGGCGCGCTGCGCAGGCGGCGCTGGGAGCGAACGGGGACGGGAGACGCCGGACAGCGCGCAACTCCCGCCCCGGGACTGCCGTCAGTGGCACCGCCTACCGGCCTGTAGTGGCCCGAGCAGCCCCTCGCCCTTCACCCCGACCGCCGACACCAGCCAGCAGCTCAGCGAGCCCGGCGCCGACGCGGAGCGGTCGGTGAACGCCGTGTCGGACGCGCTGACATCCTCGCCGGTGACGTCCGATGAAGCTACCGAAGGTCGTGTGGGTCGCTGCCGCGGTACACCTTGTAGGTCAGCGCCGAGCCGACCGGCCACCAGGTCAGCGCCGTCGCGCCGCCGGCCTGCCGCGACAGGCCGCGCAGCAGGACCTCCGGGAGCGGGGTCTCCCAGGGGCGCGTCTTCAGCTCGAGGCGCCAGGACTGCAGCGAGCCCACGTTGCCGGCCGCGGCGTCCTGCACCTCGAGCGTCCAGGTCCCGAGCGACGACCGGCCGCGCAGCACGTCGAGGCTGTCGACCGGCGCGGTCAGCGTGTCGTAGGTCGTGTCGATGTTGTCGGCCGAGCCGCCCTGGCGGCTGTGCAGGCGCACCCGCGTCCCGTCGGGCGCGACGAGCGTCACGCGCAGGTCGGCGATGTAGGGGTGCGTGATCTGCACCCGCACGTCGACCTCTTCCAGCTCCTCGTCGAGCGTCACGCCGATCGCCGAGGTCGTCTTCCCGGGGTTGGGAATCGCCTTCGGGGTGTCGGTGGCATCGCGCTGCGTCAGCAGCGGCGAGCCGAGCGGGACGAAGAAGGCGTCGGTCGTGCCGGAGGCTCCCTGCGCCGTCGTCCAGTCGACCGCGAACGCCAGCTTGTGCCCGGCCGGCGCGTTCGGCGCGACGGAGAGGCCGAAGTGCGGCGCGACCGTCTCGGCCGACGCGCCGGTCCCGAGGTCGGGCCACGGCGGCGCCGGTCTGCGGACGGCCGTATTCGGTCAGCGGCCGCAGCGTGCCGGTGATCCCGGTCGCCGACCCGCCGGCGTTGCGCACCGTCACCGCGAGCTGTCCCGCCTCGCCCGGCTCGAACCAGCCGTCCGCGTTCGTCTCCTGCGCGGCGCGACTGGCGGCCACGGCCAGCCCGATCGGGTTCGGCGCGAGGGTCACGTCCAGCCGCGTCGCGTCGCCGCGCGAGCTGGCCACCGTGAACGGAAGGACCCGCGTCTGGTACCCGTCGGCGCTGACCTCCAGCTGGTACGAGCCGGCCTTCAGCACGCGCTGGTAGTCGCCCACCGGCAGGTCCGTGAAGAACGGGTGCTGGCGGCCGTCGACGCGCAGCGTGGCGGCGAGCGGCGCGCCGGTCGTGACGTCGGTGACCCGCCCCCGCACGCCGGTCAGCGCGCGCTCCATGGACGACAGCATCGACTCGCGGTTGTCGTTCCAGTAGCCGTCGAGGGTGCTGGCGGCCGGCGTCTTGGGGCCGCTCAGCTCGACCGTCAAGTCGAGGTCGCCCTGCCAGACCATGTTCCAGTCCTGCATCCCGCCGTAGATGACGTACCAGTCCGCGCCGTTGGTGATCCCCTGCGAGAACGAGCCGCTGCCGCGCATCGGCGCGTTGTCCTCGCTGTAGTCGAGGGCGATGTCGATCAGGACGTCGTCGTCGGGGGCCACCGAGTAATTGGGAAGCCCGCTGGTGTTGCCGTCGTAGGGGTAGTTCGTCACGACCGCCCCGCCGTGGAAGTTGCCCGAAAGGCTGGTCTGGTGCGCGAACTGCCAGTTCATCATCAGCCCGGTTTCCTTGGCGCGGCCGGCGGTCGTATTGACCGGGTCGTTCCAGATGTCCGGGAAGTCGCGATTGAGATCGACGCCGGCCGCGTTGTAGCGCTGGGCCAGCACGTTCCCGTCGGGGTTCATCGAGACCATGATCCAGATCTCGAGGTTGTCGACGAGCCGCTGGACGCGCGCGTCGGTCGCGTAGCGGTCGGTCAGCCAGTCGATCAGCCGCAGCAGGTTCTCGGTCCCGACCTTCTCGTCGCCGTGCATGTTGCCGACGTACTTGAACGCCGGCTCGTCCTCCTCGGCGTCGGGGTTGTCGGTGACCTTCAGCCACCACAGCTCGCGTCCCTGCACGCTCTTGCCGGCCGAGCTGAGGCGCGTGATCGCTGGGTGGTCGTTCGCCACCTGCTGCAGCTGTGTGGTCCAGGCGTTGTAGTCGTGGTAGGTGGCCTCGGGGGCGAGCGGCCCGTCCTTCTGCTGCTGCCGGGCGAGGAACTCCGCCAGGCCGGGGTCGGGAAGCTCGGTCCACGAGAGGCCCAGCGCCTCGAGCTTCTCCAGCTCCTCGGCGGTGACGTAGGCGATCACCTCGCGCTGCTCGTCACGCTCGACGTCGAAGCCGGCGTTGAGCAGCTCGGCGAACTCGACCGGACCGGCGCCCTTGATCTGCACGATCCGGTATTCAGCGCGGCCGAGGGGACCGATCGGGCGCGGCGCGGGGCCGGCGGCGAGGAGAAGGGGGAGAGAGGCCGCCACGAGAAGGGCGGCGAGCAGGCGGATCCGGCCGAGGCCGGGCAAGCGCGGCATGAGCGGAGGACTCCCGAGGGGGTGCCGCAAATGTACCCGAGAAACGGGGCAGCGGCCGTCCGGGCGGAGGACGCGTTACGGCGGGGCGTCCGCAGCCGGCCCCGGGAGGCCGGCGAGGAGCCCTTCCAGCCGCGTCTCGAGGTATGGGAAGAACGGGTTGTGCCGGAGCCGCAGGAAGGTCCCGGGGTCGAGGATGAGCACGCCGCGCTCGCCGCGCACTTCCGGCCAGCCGAGGAAGATCCCGTCGTCGCCGGAGCGGCGCTGCGCGCCGTACACCGGGTCGTCGGGCGGGAAGGGGAGGGCCACGTGCGAGAGCGAAAAGACCCCGTGCGGCCACTCGAGGCCGGTGGGCTCGCGACGGACCTCGCCGCTTCCCGCCAGGCGGTGGAGCGCGACCAGCGCGCCGCTCTCGGGGCTCTCGTTGGTCAGGACGGTGACATCGAACGGCAGCGGCGGGCCCTGGAGGAGTTGCTCGCGCGGCGTGCGGGCCGAAGGGAGCATCAGCGCGAGGCTTGCGGTGAAGCGGTTGATGTCGAACAGGACCAGCGCGTGACCTTCCGGAGCGAGCCGGCGGAAGAGCGCGTCGACCACCGCTTCGGTCGAGACCGTACCGTCGGCGACCGACTGGAAGGCGAGGATCGGGGCGACCCCGGCGACGCCGTGCGGGCCGGCCAGCGCCTCGAGGCGGGTCCTGATCGAGCGCGTGATCTTGTACATCTGGTCCGCGCCGTTGACCGCGAACGAGTTGAACTTGTACGGGTCGTACTCCGGCAGGATCGAGCTCCAGGCGGCGCCCGAGAGGCCGGGGATCCCTTCCAGCCGGCCCTGCAGGCGCGCGAACGCCGCCGCGCGCGAGATCCCGATCGCGGGGGAGACCAGCACCAGCGCGGCCGGGCGGGGCAGGTCCTCGCCCTGCACGCGGGCCAGCTCGTAGTCGACGGCCAGCGCGGCGCCCATCGAGTAGCCGACGATCACCAGCGGCCGCGATGGTCCGATCGCTTCGCGCACGGCGCGGGCGCCCAGCCGCACCGCCGCCTCGAGGTCCGCCACCTTCACATCGCGCATCCCCGACGGTGCGGCCCCGTGGCCGGGGAGCCGCAGGCCGACCGCCAGGAACCCGTGCGCCTGGAACCACTCGGCGATCGCCCGCGTGGAGTACGGCGAGTCGGAGAGGCCGTGGAGCAGGAGCACGCCGCCCCGCGGGTTCGGCACGTCCAGCACGAACGTGCGGTTCCAGTTCGGCCGGCGGGAGAGCGGGTTGCTCCTGCTGCCGGGAGCGAAGCG
The DNA here is from genome assembly GCA_963702425.1 of uncultured Acidobacteriota bacterium. Taxonomy (GTDB): domain Bacteria; phylum Acidobacteriota; class Polarisedimenticolia; order J045; family J045; genus JALOKP01. Next base: position 10,771 of record CAVPCQ010000030.1, on the reverse strand, counting down.
GATGAGGCTCTGCGGGCCGGCCGCCGGGACCGCGGCACAGATCTCGCGCTCGAGCTGCTCGAAGACCCGGTCCTCGACGCGCCGGTAGTCGTCCAGCGTCCGCACCGTCGCGGCGACGCCGGCGTGGAACTCCGCGTCGAGGGGAATGCGGTGCCAGAGCTGCGTTTCGGGCAGGCGGTGGAGGTGGACGACGTAGACCACGATCAGGGCGAGGAGCGCGCCGAGGGCCCCGTAGAGCAGGAACAGGCCGAGCTGCCGGATTGCGCGACCGCCCCACATGTCGCGGTCCTCCCGGCTACTTCAGCTCGTCCGCGACCTTGCGGTGGGCATCCTCGGCAAAGAACGCCGCCAGCCGATCGAGCGCCTCCTGCTCCTTCGCGTCGATCCGCGGACCGAGGCCGAAGAAGGCGCCCGACGCCTCCGCGACCCGGCGCGAGAGCGCAACGATCTGCTCGCCCTTGACCACGTCCCCCTTGAGGAAGTCGCGCAGCACGAGCCGGAGCTCGTCGTACAGTGCGCCCGAGGGCCGGGTATCCAGCAGCGAAGCCATGAAGAGCCAGGGGTTGCTCTCGGCGGAGTAGCCGCGCGCCTCGACCAGCTTCATCACCTCGGCCCGCTCGGAACGCGAGACCGAGCCGTCGGCCCACGCCACCATCACCAGCGGCAACAGGTCCAGCAGCGGGGCGGTCTCGGTCGTGATCCCCAGCCCCTTGAGGCGGTCGGCCAGCGACACGTCGGAGAGGCCGGCGGCTTGCGCCAGCCGCTCCTTCTCGGCCAGTTCCGCGGCCCGGCGCTCCATCTCGGCGCGCACCTCGCGGCGGTGCTTGGCTTCCTGCTCGGCGAAGTACTTCTGCTCGTTCTCGCTGGGGTTCACGGGCATCGGGTCACCTCCGGGGCGGCGCGCGGTCACTTGGGGGGAAGGATACCGGACATCGGGGGCAGCGGCCGATTCCGCCGGCTCACCGCCCTACGGTTGCTGTCCCCGTTCCGTGATCAGGCCCAGCAGCTCGGCGCCGTAGCGGTCGAGCTTCGCCGGGCCGACCCCCTTCACGCGGGCCAGCGATTCGAGGCTGCCCGGCCGGCGACGCGCGATCTCCTCCAGCACGCTGTCGTGGAAGACGGTGTACGCCGGGGTACGAGCCGCGGCGGCGCGGCCGCGGCGCCACTCCTTCAGCCGGGCGAGCAGGGCCGGGTCGGGTGCCTCGGCAGCCGCGCCGGGCAGGCCGGGCGCGGCCTCGCGCGGCGCGCCGCGGCGGCGCGCCCGGGGTGGCGGCGGTTCGGCGGGGAGGCGCGGTGCCGGGAACGGCAGCTCCGGCCGCACCTCGCCCTTCATCACGCGCGCCCCTTCCGGCGCGAGGCCGAGCACCGCGGCCCCGGCGCGGGCCCCGGCGATCGCGCGCCGCTCCACCAGCCCGGCCGAGACGAGCACGTCGAGCAGCTCGCGGATCGCCGGGAGCGGCAGCGCCGCCAGCCGGCCGTGCGTCGGCAGCGCGTCGAGCCCGCGGTCGACGACCTTTCGGTCGCAGCTTCCCGACAGCACCAGCGCGATGACCTCTCCGCCGAAGCGGCCGTCGAGCCGTGCGACCGCCGAGAGCGCGATCCGCACCCGCTCGTACTCGGCGTCGCTGAGCGGCCGCACCGGCGCCGTGCGCTCGCCCGAGCAGACGTCGCAGGCGCCGCAGCGCGGCGCGACGCCGCCCCGCGCCGCACCGGCGAAGTAGTCGTAGATGTAGCGCGTCCGGCAGGCACGGTGGAAGGCGTAGCGCACGATCGCGTCCAGTCGTTGACGGTCGCGCCGCGCCTTCTCCGCGCGCGCGTCGAGGTCCAGCGGCAGCGGCCCCTGGCCTGGCGCCACGCCGCGCGCCTCGGCCGCCTGGCGCAGCAAGCGCACCGCGGTCGCCGCGGCCATCGACTCCGCCGCGGTCCGCCCGGCGCGGGTCCCGAGCGACTCGAAGTCCTCCTCGCTTTCGCAGCCGGCGAGCAGCTCCCAGGTGCGCCGCAGGGTCGCCTGGTCGGGGTTCGAGCCCTCGAGGAAGAACTCCTGCGTGCGGATGTCGGCCGGCGAGAAGAGCAGCTCGCAGCGCGCCGGCTGGCCGTCGCGCCCGGCCCGGCCCGCTTCCTGGTAGTAGGCCTCGACGCCCCCCGGGATGTCGGCGTGCACGACGAAGCGGATGTCCGGCTTGTCGATCCCCATCCCGAAGGCGTTGGTGGCGGCGATCGCGTCCAGCTCCCCCGCCAGGAAGGCGTCCTGCACCCGCACCCGCTCGGCGTCGGCCACGCCGCCGTGATAGGCCCCGGCGGTGAGGCCCAGCGCGCCCAGCGCGTGGGCCCACTCGTCGACCGCCTTGCGCGTCGCCGCATAGACGATCCCCGGCGTCCCGGCGGCGCGCACGACGCGGGCCAGCTCGCGGTGCTTCTCGGCGCGCGTGCGGACCGGGACGACCGCCAGCGAGAGGTTCGGGCGCTCGAAGCCGGTGACCACTTCGAGCGGGTCGTCGAGCGCCAGCTGGCGCGCAATGTCGGCCCGCACGTCGGGCGTGGCGGTCGCGGTGAAGGCCCCGGCCGGCACGCCGAGCTGCGCGCGCAGCGGGCCGAGCCGCAGGTAGTCGGGGCGGAAGTCGTGGCCCCAGGCGCTGATGCAGTGGGCCTCGTCGACGACCAGCCGGGCGACGCGCAGCGCCTCGAGCCGCGCCAGGAAACCCGGCGCGGCGAGCCGCTCGGGCGCGACGTAGAGCAGCCGCAGCGCGCCGTCGGCCAGCGCGCGCTCGGCCGCCGCGCGCTCCGCAGGCCCCTGGCCGGAGTGCAGCGCCGCGGCGGCGAGCCCCTTCGCGGACAGCGCGTCGACCTGGTCCTTCATCAGCGCGATCAGCGGCGAGACGACCAGCGTCACGCCGTCCAGCAGCAGCGCGGGGAGCTGGTAGCAGAGCGACTTGCCGGCGCCGGTCGGCATGACCGCCACGACGTCGCGCCCGGCGTAGAGCGCTTCGGCGGCCTCGCGCTGGCCGGGGCGGAAGGCGCCGTGGCCGAAGGCGGCGGCGAGGGCAGCATCGAGCGAGGTCGGGAGGACGGCCATGGAGGAGGGAGTGTAGCGGAGGCGAGCGTCGCGGGTGCCGGCGCCCCGGCGCGACGGGTCGCCGGGACGGGAGCGCCGCCGCGGGCGCAGGGCCAGGCCAGGGGCGGGCGCTCCGTCGCCGGCCCCTTCCAGCGCGCACCTCGGCTACAATCACGCCCCCGCCACCCCGGCCCGCCGAGGGATCCCATGCCCGTCCGCATCACCGGCAAGACCCTGTCGATCGAAGACGTCGTCCGCGTCGCGCGGCACGGCGAGCGCGTCGAGCTCGACCCTGCCGCGCTCGAGCGGATCAAGACCTGCCGCGCGATGCTGCAGCGCAAGCTCGACGCGCGCGAGGTGATGTACGGCACCAACACCGGGATCGGCGAGATGTCGGAGATCGTGCTGAACGACGAGGAGGTCGCGCAGTTCCAGCGCTATCTCATCTACAACCACGCCGCGGGGATCGGCGAGCCGGCGCCGGTCGAGCACGTGCGGGCCGCGATGCTGTCGCGCATCAACGTCCACGCCAACGGCCACTCGGCCTGCCGGCCCGAGATCACCGGGACCTACGTCGCGCTGCTCAACGCCGGGATCACGCCGGTGGTCTGCGAGAAGGGCAGCGTCGGAGCCTGCGGCGACCTCGCCCCGATGAGCCAGCTCGCGCTCTCGCTGATGGGCGAGGGGGAGTGTTTCTGGAACGGCGAGCGGATGACGACCCGCGTGGCGATGGAGCGGGCCGGAGTTCCCGGTGCCGGGGCTGCAGGCCCGCGACGGCCTGGCGGCGATCAACGGCAGCAACCTGATCACCGGGATCGGCTGCCTGTTCCTCTACGACGCGCTGCGCTGGACGAAGCAGGCCGAGATCGCCGCGGCGATGACGCTCGAGGCGCTGATCGCGAACCTCAAGCCCTACCAGTCGAAGCTGCACGAGCTGCGCGGCTTCCCCGGCGCGGTCGCCTGCGCGGCCAACCTGCGCGCGGTGCTGGACGGCTCCGACCTGCTCATCGGCAAGCTCAAGACCAAGGTGCAGGACGCCTACTCGATGCGCTCGACGCCGCAGGTGATCGGCGCACTGCGCGACGCGCTGCGCTGGGCGCGCGCACAGCTCGAGACCGAGCTGAACGGCGTCGCCGACAACCCGATCTTCGTGCCCGAGGAGGACCGCGTCTACACCGGCGCCAACTTCCAGGGCTCGCCGATCAGCCTGCCGCTCGACATGGCGGCGGCGGCGGTGACGATGGTCTCGGTGCTCTCCGAGCGGAGGCTCAACCGGCTGCTCAACCCCGCGCTGTCGGTCGGCCTGCCGCCCTTCCTGACCGCGAACGCCGGGATGTTCTCCGGCCTGATGCTGAGCCAGTACACCGCCGACATGCTGATCGTCGAGCAGCGGATCCTGTCCACGCCGTCGTGCACGCAGTCGATCCCGGCCGCCGCGGACCAGGAGGATTTCGTCAGCATGGGGATGAATGGTGCGCTCAAGGCGGTGCAGATCCTGAAGAACGCGCACGGCGTGCTGGCGATCGAGTTCATCGGCGCGGCGCAGGCGCTCGACTTCCGCGAGCACGGCTTCGGGCGCGGCGTGAAGGCGGCGCACGGCGCGGTGCGCAAGGTCGTCGCGCACCTCGGCGAGGACCGGCCGCTCTTCCCGGACCACAACGCGATGATGGCCGCAGTGGCCGGCTGTGCGGTGCTGGAGGCGGTCGAGGCGGAGGTCGGGCCGCTCGGGTAGTCTCTGACGTCGTCCCGGAGGTTGCCGATGCGCCTGCTCGCTGCCGTTCCGCTCGCCCTCTCCCTGCTGGCCGCCGCGCCCGCCGCCGCGCCAGCCGCTGTACCGGTCGCGGCACCGGCCGCAACCCCGACCGCGGCCCGGGAGTTCGGCCCGGCCCGAGCGGTGACGGTGCGCGAGTTCGTGCTGACCTACGACGTTCGGATCAAGGACGTCCCGGCCGGAGCGAAGTCAGTGCGGGTCTGGCTGCCGATGCCGATGTCGACCGAACTCCAGGAAGTGAGCAATCCGCGGATCGATCCGGCCGCAACCACGATGCGCTTCGTCAGCGACGACCCGTACGGCACGCGCTTCCTGGTGCTCGAGCTGACCCCGCCGCCGGAAGGCGGGACGACCGCGCCGGTCACCGTGGCCTTCACCGTCCTGCGCAAGGGCTACCGCGGTGCCGCGCCGCTCACCGGCCAGGGGAGCCGCGTCCCGGCCGAGCGCTGGATGGCCGCCGACCCGCGGACGCCGGTCGACGGCGCGGTCGCGACCGCGGCCCGCGCGGCGGTCGGCGACGCGACCGATCCCGTGGTGAAGGCGAAGCGGCTGTACGACGCGCTGATGGCGGGCGCGAAGCTCGACCCGACCGGCGAGAGCTGGGGCGCCGGCGACGCGGCCTCAGTGCTCGACGCGAAGGCCGGCGGGCCGCGGGACCTGGTCGCGCTGTTCGTCGGCGAGGCGCGGAGCGTCGGCGTCCCGGCGCGCTACGTCTCGGGCTTCGTCCTGCCGCCCGCCGCGAAGGAAGGCTCGCTGGTCTCCGACGAGGCCTGGGCCGAGATCCGGCTCGAAGGGAAGGGGTGGCTGCCGATCGACGTCGTCGCCGGGAAACGCTACCCGGACGCGGCCGAGGTCTACTTCGGCGCGATCGACGAGCACCGGGCGCAGGTCGCGCTCGGCCGCGACGTGAAGGTCCCCGAGTACCCGGGGCCGAAGCAGGAGATCGTCGCCTGGCCGCTGGCGGCGGTGGACGGCGCCGCCGTGCCGCCCGCGAAGGTCGACACCGCCCTGCGGTTCTCGCGGCCCTGAGGGGGGCTGCCGGCGCGTGCCGCCGACCGTCCAGCTGATCGAGCCGTACCACGGCGAGTCTCACGCCCGGCTCGTGGACGGAATGGTCCGGCGCCTGCCGTTCGACTTCCGCCTGCTGACGATGACGCCGCGCAAGTGGAAATGGCGGATGCGCGGCGCGGCGCTCTGGGCGGCCGACGCGCTGGCCGGCGCGCCGCCGGCGGAGGTGCTGTTCGCGTCGGCCTACCTGGCGCTGCCGGACTTCCTGGCGCTGGGACCGCGCTGGGCGCGCGACGCGCTGAAGGTCGTCTACTTCCACGAGAACCAGTTCGTCTACCCGGCGCGGCTGGAGAAGGAGTGGGACTTCCACTTCGCGCTGAGCAACGTGACCACCGCGCTGGCGGCCGACCGCGTGGCGTTCAACAGCGCCTACAACCGCGACTCGTTCCTGGGCGCGATCCCCGGCTTCCTGAAGAAGTTCCCCGATTACCGGCCGGAGCACGTCGCCGAGCGGATCGCGGAGCGCTCGCGCGTGCTGCCGGTGCCGCTCGAGCCGGAGGAGTTCGCGGATCTGCCGCGGCCGGCGCGGGCCGGGCCGGCGCGGATCCTCTGGAACCACCGCTGGGAGCACGACAAGAACCCGGAGGAGTTCTTCGAGGCGCTGTTTCGGCTGGCCGACGCCGGGCTGCCGTTCGAGGTCGCGGTGGCGGGGGAGTCGTTCGCCGAGCGTCCGCCGATCTTCGACGCGGCGCGCGAGCGGCTGGGGCCGCGGATCGTGCACTGGGGGTTCGTCGAGTCGCGGCGGGCCTACCTGGAACTGGCTGCCTCGTGCGACCTGGTGGTCTCGACCGCGCTCCACGAGTTCTTCGGTGTCGCCGTCCTGGAGGCGGTGCGCGCCGGGTGCTTCCCGGTGCTGCCGGACCGGCTGTCGTACCCGGAGCTGTTCCCGGCCGGGCACCTGTACCGCGAGGGGGGGCTGGTCGAGGCGCTCGCGCGGCGGATCCAGGCGATCGACGCCGTGCGGGGCCAGGACCTGCGGGGGCTGGCGGCGCGCTACGAGTGGCCGGCGTGGGAGGCGGGGTACCGGGCGCTGCTGGATCTGTGATCTCGCAAGCTGGCAGCGCTGAAGCGAGGTGGACGACGACGAAGTACCACTCCCCGGCTCGGATCACGATGGCCGCCGGCAGCGACGGGGGAGCGTCGGTTCCGGATCTGCCGGGCTGCGTCGCCACCTCGAGCGGACGGTTCACGCTCGCCGGCGTGCTGATCGGCCTCGTCGCCTTCGAGGTCGTGGTGCTGCTGGTCAACGCGCCGCGCCGCCCGCTGACCGGCGTGGCGGCGCGCCATGCGGGCGACCGGCAGGACAACTTCGACATCCATCTCCCACTGTGGCTGGCCCGCTACAACCACTCCCATCCCCGACCACGCTGCGGAGTATGATTGGTCTCTGCAGGGATGGGACATGGAGACGCGGAGAGAGATCCCGAGAATCGCCGGCACACTACACCGTGCGACAGGGGGGCCGTGGCGCCGTGCGCGAGGTCGTCGACCTGCTGCGCCGGACGCGCGGGGTCGCCCACCGATGAGCGAATCGTCGACCTCGGGGCCACCCGCCGGCCCTCCGCTGCACCTGATCGTTCCCACCGCGATCGGGGCCGTCGTGCGGGCGGTGCACCTCGGCAGCCTCGCGGCGAGAGACCCCCTGTTCCTGCACCCCGTGGCGGATTCGTGGTTCCACTTCCACGAGGCCACGCTGGTCCTGGACCACGACGTGCTGCTCTCCGGCATCGGCGCGTTCTACAAGGGACCGCTCTACTCCTATCTGCTCGCCGTGCTCATCGCGATCTTCGGCCCCGAGGGTGCCATCGTCGCCGGACGCTGCTTGTCTGTTCTCTCCGGCACCGTCGCGGTCTACCTCGTGGCGCTCGTCGCGGACCGCCTCGCCGGCAGGAGGGCCGCGTGGATCGCCGGGATGACGGCGGCGCTGTACGGCACCGCGGTGTACCTCGACGCCGCGTTGCTCGACGTGTCGCTCGTGGCGGCGCTGCTGCTGGGATCCGCGGCGCTGCTGCTTCGGGCGAGTCGCGACGCCGAGCCCTCGCGAGCGCTCTGCGCGACAGGCCTGCTCTTGGGCCTGGCCTCGATCTCGCGAACCAACGGGCTCCTGCCCCTCGCCGCCGCCGCGGCCTACGCGGCGCTTCGCGCCCGAGGGGGAGCGTGGCCCCGCATCGGGCCGGCTCGCGCGCTGATGCTCGTGGCACTGCCGGCCGCGGTCGTCATCGCACCGGTCACGTTCCGCAACGCGGTTCTCGAGCGCGACCCCGTGCTCATCTCCTGGAACGGTGGGATCAACCTCTTCATGGGGAACGATCCCGGGTTCGACCCGGCGGGGGGCAACTGGACCCCCGCGATCACATGGACGAGGCTCATTCGCACCCCGGAGGACCTCGGCACCCCGCGCGGCGCGGATCACCAGCGTTTCTTCGTGGGGCAGGCCGTGACGGCGGCCCTCTCGGACCCGATCGGGGCCGTCGGGAGGGTGGGTACCAAGGTGCTCCTGCTGTTCAGCGGGTTCGAGATCTCGAACGAGCAGCGGACCGAAGACGCCCGGCACCACTCGCCGCTCCTGGCCGCGCTCATGCCTTTCGGGAGTGCGTTCGGACTCCCTTTCCTGCTCGTGTGGCCCGTCATCGCGGGTGGCCTGGTCCTCGCGTGCTCCCGGCGCGTCGCAGGGATCGCACCGCCGCTGGTGCTCGCGGGCGCGTGGGCCTTGACCCCCGTGCTCTTCTTCAACACCGATCGCTACCGGCTGGCGGCGATCCTGCTCACACTTCCCGTCGGAACAGCCGGGATCGCACGAGCCGCCGGGTCGTGGCGGGACGTGTCGCGGCGCGAGCGGTTCGCGGCGCTCGGCACCGCGGCCGTCTTCGCAGTCGTCGGATACTTCACGATCCCTGCACGGCCGACGCTTCCCCCATCCGAGTTGTTCTACCTCTCCACGGTCGCCGAGCGCCGGGCAGACCTTCCGGCCGCGCTCGACTTCGCCGAGCAGGCCGTGCGCGAGGATGGCGAGGACGTGACGTCCCGCCTTCGCCTCGCCGACCTGCTCATGGAAGCGAAGCGCTTCGACGACGCGTATGCGCACTACCGCGTCGTGGCGGAAGCGCGAGGGCTCGCGGTCGAGTGGAACCTGTCGGGGATCCACGGCCTGGCCCGGGCGAGCTTCGAGGACGGGCGTACCGAGGAGTCCCTGGAGTGGATGCAGCGGTATCTGGCCGCCGATCCTGACCGCCCTCGAACCGGGACCCGCCCCGACTTTCACCTCGCTGGCGTCCCGCCCCTCGCCGCCTGCGGTGCGCGGCTCGAACTCGCCGACGTGCTGGTCCGCCTCGGCCGGACGGAGGACGGGAGAGCCGAGATGCTCGGCGTCGCGCGCGATTGCGCGGCGAGCCCGAGGATCTCCGCGCTCGCCCGGAAGCGCGCCGGCAGGCTGGCCTCTCCCGATCGGGCCGGAGCCGGCACGGAGCCCGCCCCGCGCTGAGCTGCTGTGCCACGGCGCGACGACCCGGAGCGGAGGGTCAGAAGAGCGATTCGAGCCGCGGACTCTGAGGTGGAGAGCGTCGCTGCGGGTAAGGCCCTTCCCGCCAACGTCACGCACCCTGCGGCCGGCGCCGCATCAGCGCCAGCGCAGCAGCATCTCTGCCCGCCACTCAGCCGCAGGCCGAGGGACGCCTGCGGACGGCTCTCCCTGCAGGCACGCCGCTTGGCGTGCTCACCTGTTCCCTCGTTCCACCATCAGCTCGAGGTCTTCCCGAAGGCTCTGCAGGTCCTCCTCGTGCTCGACCTCCTGCTCGAGGATGGTGAGCGCCAGGTTGTAGGTCACCATGTCCTTGTCCTTGGTGGCGTCCATCAGGCCCTTGTAGGTCGTGATCGCGCACTGCTCCCCGGCGATGTTCTGGTCGAGCAGCACGGCGACATAGGGGTCCTCGGGCGCGTCGTACTTGCACGGGCTCACCGCACTCCAGCCCTCGGGCGTGAGCACGGGCGTGCCGCCGAGCTGGATGATGCGATTCGCCAGCAGGACCGCGTGGTTCAGCTCCTCGGTCGCGTGCAGGTTGAGTTCGGCGGCGACGGCGTCCTTCATCGGACCCTTGATGAGCTTCGCGCCGAGCCAGTACTGGTAGTAGGCGAGCCACTCGCTCGCGTATGCCTGGTTGAGCAGCTTCAGGAGCTGCTCGACGTCCATTCCGATGATCTCACGCCCTCGTGTACCCATCGTTGCCTCCCGCTTTCAGTGGTCACCGGACTCCCGCGGCGCCGGGAGACTCTCCATTATCACTCACATCTCCCTTGCGGATTTCTTCGCCTCGCCGAGGCGGCCAGGGACAGGGGCATGAAGCGGGACACGGACATCATGGGATGCTCGTTCTGCCTGCCCTCGACGACGACGGCGTTCGTGTTCGAGCCGGAGGAGTTCGTGGCCTGATTGGCCGCGCTGGTGCCGCCGCCAGCAACCCGACCTCGCGCGTGGGCCCGAGCCAGCGCCGCACACTCTCTTCCTCGAGTGTGCGGATGCGGCGCTCGACGAGTGCAATGCTGCCGTGCTTGCCGATGGCCCCGAAGCGCCGGCTGATCCCGGCGCGGCGGCACCTACGCCGGAACGAAGCCGATCCGCAGGTGAACACTCGACTTCCTCATCCGGAACTTCCCGTGGCTGGCGCCGCTCGACCGGATCGGGTCATCAAGAACGCTCGACACCGTCCTCCGTTGCAGCCAGGTCGCCATCACGCTTCACATCCGGGGGTTGCGCGAAGACGGGCAGGCCGTGCCCCGGCCGCGGGCGCGCGCCGTGATGCCGCGGCGGACCTCGAAGCCGTTTGACGGCTGCGCCACCGTGGAGGTGGCCGCGTAGTCGCCGGCGTCCCATCACCCCGCGACGA
>CAVPCQ010000029.1:0-84592 GCA_963702425.1 uncultured Acidobacteriota bacterium | reverse complement strand
GGACAAGGCGAGCGTCCGCCAGGCCGTCTCCGACCCAATCTACGCCGGCCTCCAGAAACTGCGGGGCGAGACCTTCGCGGCGAGCACGAAGGCATCGTCCCGAAGGCGCTGTTCCAGGAGGCACAGCGGATCCTGGCCGAGAATCGCCGGACCTCGGGCGCCACGCATCGCAACCAGACCGGCGCCCTCCTGCGTGAGCTGCTGCGCTGCGCGGCCTGCGACGCCGCGATGGTTCACCGCTGAACCCGGAAGGCCGGGCGCGATCCGCTACTACACCTGCACCCACGCCCAGAAGCTGGGTCGGTCGGCGTGCCCGACGCGCTCGATCCCGGCAGGCGAGATCGAGGAGTTCGTCGTCGAGCGGATCGCCGCAATCGGGGCGACCGGGCCTTCGGCGCGAGACCTTCCGGCAGGTGATCGCGCAGGCTCGGGCCGAGCGTCGGGCGCTGGCCGCAGAAGCTCAGTCGCCTGGAGAGGGACCTCGCGGCCCTCCGCCGCGAGCCCGCAGGTCTGGTCGGTCAGTTGGCGAGCGCGACGGCCGCCACCGCCGCCGTGACTGCCGGGATCGAGGAGCGGGAGCAGCGTCGGATCTCCTCCGAGCGGCGGCTGACGGAGATCCGGCGGAGCCTCGCTGTCGTGGAGGCCCAGGAGATCGACGAGTCCGACCTCCGCCGCGCTCTCGTGGAGTCCCTCCCCTTGTGGAAGGTCCTCACCGTCCCGGAGCGGGAGCGCGTCATCCGGATGCTGATCGAGCGGATCGACTACGACGGCCGTGACGGATCGATGCGCATCAGCTACCGCCTCGTGGGCCTGGCGCATCTGGCGACCGAGGTCGCGACCGAGGAGGCCTCGTGAGGCACGGAGCGCGCCGGGGCCGACCACGATCCGCAGGGTCGCGTTCGGCCGCGACAGGCACAGTGCCAACGCCCCTGCGCCACCGGGGACATTTCCCGGGCGCCTGCCCCGCGTCGTGGTCCAGCTCGCGTTCGCTCACGAGATCAACCGGAGGCTGCGGGACGGCGAACTGCCGGACCTCGCGACGGTCGCCCGGCAGGCTGGCCTTACCCGGCCCCGCGTCACTCAGATCCTCGGCCTGCTTCTCCTCGCCCCGGACATCCAGGAAGCGATCCTCTCGCTCCCGCCATTCAGGCGAGGCCGCGACCCGCTCCCGGAGCGGGCCCTGCGCCCCCTCGTCGCGGAGCCGGACTGGAGCGCCCAGCGTCGCCTTTGGGCTCATCTCCGGCCCTCGGAGGACGCCATGCCCTACCTCTGCCCTCCGACCCTGACTGCCGGCCGAGCAGAAGGCCATCCTGCGGACCACGCGAGACCACCCCCGCGACCACGCCATCATCTCGATCGCGCTGGGTACCGGTCTCCGCCTCGCCGAGATCGTCGGCCTCGAATGTGGGCGATGTCTTTACGCCGGACGGCAAGCCGAGGCCCCGAATCCATGTCCGCGCCGCTATTGCGAAGGGCCGTCGGGCGGCCGATGTCTTCCTGCCGGAGAAGCTCCTGCCGAAGCTGCGGCGGCTCTGGGCCCACAAGCGCCAGCGTACCGAGAACCTGGCGCCCGACGCGCCGGTGTTCTGCTTCCATCTCGGCGCCGGATTGCCAACGCCGGGTCCAGACAGCGTGGTTCCCCTGGCAGGCCGTGGCGGGCTTCGACCGACACTACTCGTTCCACTGCTTCGACACACCGCCGTCACGAGCATCTATCGCGCGTCACGCAACCTCTTCCTCGCGCAGCGCTTCGCACGGCATGCGTCGCCCCTGACGAGATCGTCTATACGCACCCGTCGGACGACGATCTCCAGCGCGGCGTGAGGGCCCTCAACTGCTGATAGGCACTCACTCGGCCTCTCGAAGTGCCGGGGCCGGGCTCCGTGGTCAGCTGGGCCTGAGCTGTACGCAAGTGGTTCGATTCCTCGGAGCTCGAGCGCACCTTCCCGTCGTCGCGCTGACTCGCGCGGCGTGACGGCGACATGTGCAGTTCTGTTTCGGCCGAGGCCGCCGTCTGCGCTGGTGCCGCCCAGCCGGTCGCTCGACGAGCAATCTCCGTCCCGGTGCTCACGCTCGGTCCGACTTCGCCGCACTGAGTGAGCGTTGCAACAACCCTCTCGATGCCGAAAGCCGCGCCCAGGCGCGGTGCAAGATCGGTGGCCGTCTACACACCTGCTGCATCAACGGACCTGGTCTGCCCCCGGCGCGCGTGGCCTACCACACCTGCTCAGTAGAAGCGCATGTAAAAGAACGTAAATAGCACGCATAGGAGGGGAAATCAACAACTGAATAGGGAACCAATACCTTCAGCTCCCGTGGCGTCTCCTTGTTCGTCAGATACGTGGTGAACGCCGTAAACAACGCGAGGAACGGAGAGAGGAGCTTCTAGGAGAGGGTCCGCGGGCCACCCGGCCAACGACCCAAACGCGAGCCGAATACGGCAAACCCGAGTAGGTAACCTGACACTCTGCTGCGGGGAATATCTGGAACATTCCTGCCGCCAAGGAAAGCCGCTCCCAGTGTTGACACAAACAGGAACGTGAGCGGCGGAACCAAGAACACCAAAGCGAGCGCCGCAGCCTCCACCGCACGCGGAATCGCAGAGAATACTTTCGAGTCCGCCAAGGAACCGATGACCGCTTGCTCTAGCATGGCCGCCTCGGATCTGTTTCGCAAAGATTAATCTCGCCAATCACGAATCTGATTCGCTGCCTGTACCTCTCAAACCACTCCTGGTACGGGGCCATCAACTGGCCCCCTATCTTGGCGCTGTCAAGCGCAGCCTGAATCTTCTTTTCCATACTTCATAGGATTCCCAAGAACTTCTGCCAGCGCCGGCATCGGTACGCAGCCTCGCATCAAGCTCTGTAAGTCTTTGGCTGTACACGGCCACAGAGGCATTGTATGGCTCGAGTACCCCGATACGATATGCCTCAAGGTCTCCCTTGCATCGCTTAAGCACTTGCAGGTTCACTGCGTCCTGGCCTTCAGGGCAATCGGGAAAACTCGCTTTGAGGTCTCTGCTGGGAGGTTCCGGCATTGTGGGCGGCGTTCCCTGAGAGGCCGCCCCACACGACGCGAGTGCGCATGTCAATAGCACGCGGCCGGCGAGACGCTGTAGCTTGCCACAGTCCCGTATCGACTTGCAGCACGAGCCCGGCGGCACTCGGGAGTGTGGGAATCCTGACGGTGCAGAAGCCGCTCGCATGGCACCCCTCCGGCTCAGTAGCGTTCCACAAGCCCCTCTGACCAACCTCCTGCTCAGCAACGATTGCGATTCAGCCGTCGCCGCTCATGTTCGCCCGCACCGCCATCGCGTGTCTTGTGCCACCACTTTTCCGCAGCGCGTCCCGTGGAGCATGTCCTTATCTTGCAGGGACTCTCGTACCTCTCGGGAGGTCGAAGCCGAGTCCCTGCGGGGGCACCTGCTATCCAACGACGCTCGCGACGAGCGTGCTCTCCCTCCGCGTTGGCCCCGATGCGCCCGCTCGGCGATTCTCCATGCCCTCTCCCTGGCCCGGTCCGGATCGCGGCAACCGACCGCATGCATCGCTCGCGCCCCGTTGGCGACTCGGACGAACACCTCGTCCACCCGCGGCGGGCCGAAGGCCTGTGTGCAAGTCCGAACACGGCCACTCGCCGCGACCCAAGATGGTGGTCTAACACAGCCCCGCTGAGCCTGAGGGCGCGTGACGACCGCGACGTTCAGCCACGCGCTCCCGGCCGGATGCTCGCTTTGTGTATAGTCACTGCCCGCGGGTCCGCGAATCGACCGCTGAGGTGACCCAGTGACCTACGCGCCCACCCCAGAGCAGGACGAGATCCTTAAGCACGGACCGGACCGGCACGGAGTGATCCTTGCAGGCCCCGGCACCGGAAAGAGCGCAACGGTCGTGGCGCTGATCGAACGGTTGGCGCGGAGGAACCCCACACCGAGGATCAGGCTGCTGACCTTCACTCGCGCCGCAACCAGCGAGCTGTCGGGGAAGGTGTCACGGAGCATCCACAGGCCGCGGCGGAGCGACCGAGCACGATTCACTCCTTCGCCATTTCAGTCCTGCTAAAGAACCCTGGCAGCGCCTCGTTTCCGCTACCTCTCCGGCTCGCCGACGAGTGGGAGACTGATGTCATCGTGCGAAAGGCCTTGGCAGCTCGCATGGGTGTCGGCCTCAGGATGATCAAGACCTTGATGCGCGAAATGGAAGGCAACTGGCAGTCCTTGCGACCGGAAGAGGATCCTGAGATGGGAGCCGATGTGCGTGCCAGGTTCCTAGGAGTCTGGCGCGAGCACCGGTATGTGTATGGCTACACGCTCCTGGCCGAACTCCCCGACCTGCTCCGCCAAGCACTTCGCGATCATCCCGACCTGACAGGGATCGATTACGACCTGCTGATCGTGGACGAATACAGATCTGAACGCGTGCGACATCGAGGCGCTGCACAGCCTAGGCAAGAGGGGCTGCTCGATCCTAGCGGCCGGCGACGACGATCAGTCGATCTACTCGTTCCGCAAGGCAGCGCCTCGAGGGTATCCGCCGATTCGGTCAGGACTACCCGAACAGCGCTGCGTATGGATTGACAATCACACAGCGTTGCGGTCGGCGCATCGTCAACTGGGCGCGCTTCGTGATCCAAGGGGATCCGCATCGTCCGCAGACCGCAACCCACTTACCGCCGCAGAAGATCGCCTGAGGGTGAGGTCGCACTGTTCACATTCCCTGATAACGACACCGAGTCGGTCGGCGTCGCCAGGCTAGTCCAGCACCTCATTCGGGACGAAGCGGTGCCACCGAGCGAGATCCTGGTCCTGTTCCGAGGCGACCGATCTGGGTTGTTCAGTGGCCCGATCAAGGAGCGGCTGCATCAAGCAGGCATTGCAGTGTCGGACCCCGACGTTGTGCGGCGCGCTCTGGAAGAACCGGACAACCGGCGGGCCATTGCGATCTTCCGCCTCATGGTCGACCCCGAGGATCTCTCGCGTGGGCCACGCTCTTTGCGCTCACGGATGGTGTCGGGCGGTCAATTGAGTCCTACATCTACGACCGCGCGCGCATCGCCAGGATGGGCTTCGGCAAGGCACTTCTCGCGGCATACGAGGCGCGCTTCCCCGACGGGCCCAGGTCGTCCAAGAAGGCCGTGGCCATCATGCAGACCGTCATGGCATGGCTCGACGCCCACGAACCGCCGCTGGCCGAACCAGAAGAGGGTTGGGGCCACTGGCTGACCGGCCTAGCCGACGGCCGCGTCCTGCCTCCTTTCAGCGCTGAACTCAGCGAGGTCATTCGCGAGCTTGACGAGATCGGCGACGCCGAGGACCTCGGCCGGTTCCTGAGCCAGATCGCACCGCTCGGGACCGACCGAGCCCCGGCCCGCCAATGGCGTCCGCTTCATGTCGATGAGTGGCTCGAAGGGTCTTACCGTCCAGGCGACGGCGTCGCCGCATGCGAGGAAGGACTAGTGCCGCGGCCAGATGGGGCGCTAGACGAAGAACGAAGACTGCTCTATGTGGCCATGACTAGAGCGAAGAAGTACCTCTTCTGCACCTGGTCAAGGCGCCGGCGAGGGCCGACGGCAAGGTCAGGCCGAACGAACGTCGGAGCCCGCCGTACTCACAGCTCCTTCCTTGAGGGTGGTCCCGAGGCGTCCCAAGACGGCGATGGCTTCATCACCCGGCGCTGGCCTGGTCCGCCTCGCTGCTAGGTCGCGCGACAAGGCAGCTGAGCAACGAGCCGATGCTCGCTGACTCGTTCGCACGGGGAAGAGCGGTCGGTCGCCGAAGTGCACAACTCCAACCCGCACAACCCGGCTTCGATGAACTGCCCTGGTCGCGGGGATACCCCGGTCGCGACAGGCGATGATGTTCCCGCGCCCCGGCTAGCGGCGGCCGACCGGGCCGCCTCCAACCCGGCGGGGGGCGCATCTTACTGACCCGGCCATCTCTCGTAAGCTCGCATCCCGCTTACACTCCGCGCCCAAGGGATGCCGTCATGCGCCGATCGGTCGTAGTCCTCGTCGCGCTCCTCATCTTGTCGCCCGTGACCTTCGCCGGCGGTCCCGAGCAGCCTTTCGCCTGCCCCGATCAGTACGAGCCTGACGATCTGCCGTTCTCTACCCCGCATCTCATCCGAAACGGGGAGGTGCAGTCGCGGAACTTCTGCGATGACACCGATGACTGGGTCGGCTTCCCGGCGTGCGCAGGGCGCACCTATTTGATTGAGACAGCGAACCTTGGCGATCTCGCTGACACGATTCTCGACCTGTACAACCCTAGTGCCACCCAATTGCTGGCCTCTGACGACGATGGTGGCGGTTTCTTTGCATCTCGTCTGACCTGGACCGCAACGCAGACCGGGACGCATCACGTGCGCGTTCGCCAAGCCGATGCTTCGGTCGGCTCGCGACGCGAGTATGACCTCCGGCTCAGCGGCGACATTTCAGCATGCAGCCTCTGGGTCCGAACCGCGGGCGAAAGCCCGTGGGAGGACGCCGTCGCGCTTGTGCAGGAGCGAGATGGAGATTTCCTCACTGTCGGCCGGTACGTACGGTCGACGAAGACCGACTTCTGGTTTCCCTCGTTCTCCCCGGAGGGGTCAGGCCAGCAGCCCTACGGGACTGGACTATTCGCCAACAACATCCCTCACGCCCTTGCGCTCGACACCCAGGGCGGACACGTGGCGGTAGGTGGAACGGACTACTGGGGCAGCGGGTACGACTCGTTTGTCTTCAATCGCGAAGTGACCGGACCCATGCGTTGGCAGAGGACTCTCGGCGGACCCGGAGACGACTACTCATATGCCATCGTCGTCACCAGCAGCGGCGACTTTACGATTGCAGGATCGTCGACAAGCGAGAGCAGTGGCGGAGTCGACGCGTGGGTCTATCGCTTGTCGACGGACGCGAGCATCGAATGGCAACGCGCAGTCGGGGGGCCAGGGGACGAAGAGTTCTATGCAGTAGCGGCGACCGCAGATGACGGAACTATTCTTGCAGGATACACGACCACCTGGGGAGAGGGAGGAAAGGACGCTCTCGTCGCGCGCCTCGACTCGCAGGGCAATCGAGTGTGGATTCGGACGATCGGCCGCGCAGGAGATGACCAGGCTCGCGCTCTTGTTCCATTCCGCGATGGAAGCACGTTGGTCATTGGGTCTACGACGGTGGACGAGCCTCCTGCCTTCGGGGACATCTGGGTCGTCAAACTCAGCGATCAGGGCGTGACGCAATGGGAAATCGCGCTCGTCGGACCGGGTGATGACCGTGCCTTGAGTGCAACGGCGACGGCGGACGGTGGCTGTGCGATTGCGGGTTATAGCGACTCAGCGACGGCGGGCAACTACGACGGAATGCTCGTCAAGATCGACGACATGGGGCACCTCGCTTGGGCACGACACTATGGTGGTGCCAACGCCGATCGATTCAGCGCGGTGATCACCTCTGCTGATGGTGCCCTGGTCCTTGCCGGGTACGCGAAGTCATTCGGGTCTGTGACGGCGGATGCATGGGTCATGAAGGCCACCGAGACGGGTCTCGTCGCAGGAAACTGCGCCGGCAGTGGTGTGCTTCCCATGGTAGTCGATTCTCCGTCGAGCGTGAATGTCCAGCAGGAGGTTGAGGTGCGTGTCGTCGGCGGCTCGCAGTCTTCCCTTGGCAGCTTCACGAGCTACGGTAGCTCCTACTCGACAGTCTGCGACATCCGCCCCGAAGGAAGTCTCGCCTCCTGGTGCGGCGGTGCCGCTGACCTTCGAGTCCACGGACCTTCTTTCTTGGGAAGCCGCGACGAAGTAATGCCGAGGTCTTCAACCTCTATCGCGGAGATGCTGGGACGCTCGCTGCCGGGGCCCCGCCGCTGTGTATTCAGCCCGGAGTTCCTGCGCCGCTTGCAGAGGACGTTGAGCGCCCGGCGGCCGGGAGTGCCTCCTACTACCTGGTCACCGCCAAGAACGCTCTCGGCGAGGGCCCGTTGGGCAGCGATTCGAGTGGGACAGTCCGAGAGAATGGCCAGCCATGTCCGTAGCGTGATCGCGGGAGAGGCGTAGCGATGAGGCATCTGCTCGTACTCACTCTTGCATTCGGATCGACCGTTGCGTTCGCAAGTCAGTCCTCAGACTGCAGGACCTTCGTTTCGGCTGGACTAGTCGAGGAAGAGCACTGGACAGTCGAGAACTCGCCGTACTGCCTCACGGGCTCGATCCAGGTGAGCCTTCTGACAATCGACCCGGGAGTCGAAGTGCTCGCCGACGGCCATCATGAGATCGAAGTCTTGTCGACCATTGCTGCTGATGGCACCGTGACGAGTCCGATCCGATTCGGCGTCAGAACGCCGGGGACATGCTGGGCGGGGATCCGATTTCAGTATACGCCGCCAGGTTCTTCGTTTCGACACTGCATCATCGAGGACTCCGACAGTGGCGGAATGTCGCTGACATCGGCCAGCCCACCCGTGCTGGAATCGGTAGTCTTCCGTCACAACAGTTCGCCGACAACGGGAGGGGCGATCGACGCCACACTCCTCGACAGCGATCTCGACCTCAACGGCTGCGTGTTCGACGGAAACACCGCCCGCGAGGGTGGAGGCGCGCTGCACGCTCGGCTTGCTCCCGGACGCACTCTTCGGATCAGTGGCTCTAGCTTTGTCGAGAACTCCACGAGCAATCCCGGACGGACGGACAGTTCTCGCGGTGGCGCCATCTGGATTGAAGCCGGAGATCTGGCCATCTCGAACACCCGATTCGATGGCAACGTCAGCTATGCCTGGTGCGTCGACTACAGTTATTCATCCGCAAGAGGCGGAGCCGTTTACTTTGATGGGAATGGCGCTATGAGCGTTCGGAACAGCGTCTTCACCAAGAACAAGACGGATGCTTGGCAGGCTTGTAGCAGCGCTTCGAGCCATGGAGCCGCGCTCTACGTATATGCTGGCAGCGTAACGCTTAGCAACACCGTCTTCTCCTGCAATGTGACGGCAGGGGCCTACAACGGTGGCGCCGGCCTTTTCCTCAACGCCGGTTCCGCCTCATTGCACAACTGCACCATCGCTCGGAACCCGATCGGCACGGCTGTGAAGCTCGTCACCGGCGCCAGCATGAGCATCGAGGACTCGATCGTCTTTTTCAACAACGCCGACGGCTTGCAAGTGGAAGGCTCGCCCTCGATCGTCTATTCGGATATTCAGGGAGGGTTCCAAGGAGAGGGGAACATCAGCTTCAACCCCGTCTTCTCCGGTGTCGGGTGTGATCCGACCGACATTGTGATCGTCGCGGGATCTCCATGCATCGACACCGGGAACCCGGATCCGACGCGGGACGATGCATGCTTCCCGCCGTCGCGAGGACTCGTCCGTTCAGATATGGGAGCGCACGGCGGGCCGGGTGCCTGTGACTGGGTTCCCTATGAGATCCAGAACCTGCGCTTTGCAAGCCCTTCCGGCCTTGTATGGGCTAGGTCGCGGATCACGAATGCCTATTCTCTCTACCGCGGGACGCTGACAGGCGGTCCGTGGCAGTACGACCACGACTGTCTGTATGCCGCGCTAAGTACACCGAGTGCAGAGGACGATGAGCGTCCGGCTGTCGGCTTCTACTATCTCGTATCGGCAAGGAGTGCGAGTGGAGAGAGCACCCTTGGTGAGTCGGTGAGTCCGCGGGAACGGTGCGGCGGCGCAGGAACGGCGAGAACTCCGCGGCCCAGAATGAATGTGTGTCCTTAGGTCACTCCGGCTGGCGGCGTGGGCCTTTGTTGGTGAGCGGGGTCAAGACGTGGAGTAGCACGCCTGCCACGGTTGGGAAGCCAAGCGTGGTGGTGGTCTCCATGCCGTCTTTCAATGATTCGGCGAGGTCCCCGCTTCACGGCGATGCGCATTCCCGGGTGGGCTCTCGCCTCGCAACCCGCGAGGACGCGGAAACGGGCGATGCGCCGGTGCACGGCTCTCTCGACTATCGCAGAGAGGAAGAGAGCGCTCCAGCCCCGGCGCCGACAGGAGCCTCAGCCGGCCTCGCGTCCAGGCAGCCCGCAGAGAGCCGTCGCCCGCCGACCGGCGCCCGCCTCCCCGCGCCCCCTCGCGCCTCTCCGGCCCCCCGGCCGCCCCCCGAACACACCTTCCCCGTTAACCGCCCCGCCGGAAGTTCGAAAAGTGGAGGATTGGCTCCGGGGGAGGGACTCGAACCCCCGACCCGCTGGTTAACAGCCAGCTGCTCTACCGGCTGAGCTACCCCGGAACCCGTGGAAGCCCGGAGAAAATACCGCCCGCCTCCGGGGGTGTCAATTCGTGCGGCCAGCCCGCCTCCGCCACAAAAAGGAAGCGCCGCCCTGGGGGAGTAGGGCGGCGCTTTGAAGTGTCGAGGAGAACGCCACAGCATCGGCCCTCTCCCGGGCGTGCGGTCGGCAGGGGGGGAGTGCGCCGACGGTGTTTGGTTGGGGTGCAATGCCCGGGGGAGTGGCCCCGATCCGATCCTGAGTACGTCCTCCTCGACTTCCGTGGGCCACAGCGCGTGCACGCTACAGCCACATCTCGTCGCCCGATGCAGGTGAAGGCCGGTGACTCGGGGTGACCTTCCAGTCGGAAGTCTACGCCAGTCCACCCTCCGTAGCAATCCGGTTTATCTCCCATCCTCGCAAGCATCAGGGCCTTTTCGGAACAATTCCCGAGTTGAATCAGGTCACGATTCCGGAAGCTCCTCCGGAGCCCCGCGCAGGTTCTCGGCCAGCCAGCCAACGGCCCGCGCAAGGGCCTGTCCGCGGTGCGAAACGTGCTCTTTCTCCCCGGCGTCCAATTCGGCAAAAGTCTTTTCGGCGGGCGGGTAATAGAAGACGGGATCGTAGCCGAAGCCGCCCGATCCCTTCGGCTCGAAGTCGATCACCCCCTCCACCTCGCCTTCGAACGTCGCCAGCACGTCGCCCCGCAGCGCCACGGCGAGCACGCAGACGAAGCGCGCCGTGCGCGCCTCCCACGGCACGCCCTCGAGCTTGCGCAGCACCAATCGAATGCGGTCACCATCGGTCGCTGCAGGCCCCCCGAGCCGGGCCGATCGCACCCCCGGCTGCCCGTCCAGCGCGTCGACGCACAGCCCGCTGTCGTCGGCGATCACCGGGAAGAGCACGTAGCGGCTGTAGTGGATCGCCTTCTTGCGCGCGTTGGCGACGAAGGTGGCGCCGTCCTCGTGCGGGGCCGGGAGCTTGTTCAGGACCTCGGGCCCGACGACCTGGATCCCGGTCTGGCCGAGGATTGCCGCCATCTCGGCCACCTTCCCGGGGTTCCGGGAGGCGACGATGAGCGCCGGACGGTTCGGATTGACGCGCCGCGGGCTGACCGGACGGACCGCCTGGGGTTCCTCTGCGACCCGCGGGCGGGGCCGGGGCCGCGGCGGAGCGATCCCCGGGGCGAGTTTCCGGCGCTGGATCCTGGCCGGACCGGTCGACCGGCTGGGGCCTGCCCCGGGACGGGGCGGGCGTCCCGGCGCGCCGGGGCGAGGGCCGGGGGCGCCGGGCCGCTTCGGTCCGCTCGGCCGCTTCGGACCGCCCGGCTCCCAAGGCTTTTTCGGACCGGCCGGTCCGCTCGGCCGCTTCGGGCCGCCCGGACCGCTCGGCCGCTTCGGACCGCCCGGCTCCCACGGCTTCTTGGGACCGCTCGGCCTGCTCGGCCGCTTCGGCCCCCCCGGCTCCCACGGCTTCTTCGGACCGCCCGGACCGCCCGGTCCGCTCGGCCGCTTCGGACTTCCCGGCTCCCAAGGCTTCCTCGGCCCGCCCGGCCCGCCCGGCCGCTTCGGACCATCCGGCTTCCACGGACGCTTCGGCCCACCCGGCCCGCCCGGCCCGCCCGGCCGCTTCGGCCCGCCCGGTCCGGACTTCTTCCGCGGCCCGCCGCCGGGCCCGCCGGTCGGACGGCGCGGCGGCCGGCCGCCGGTCTTGTTCGGGGGGCTCATCGCCGGTCGTCCTCTTCCCTTCCCGCGCCGGTCACGGCCGCGGCCGCAGCAGCCCGCGCAGCACGTCGCCCAGCGCCGCGCGCTGCACCTCGATCAGCTGCGCGATCCCCTGGTCGGCGAGGTCGAGCATCTGCACCAGCCGCTCGCGCCCGAACGGGTGCTCCTCGGCCGTCCCCTGCACCTCGACGTAGCGCCCGCCGCCGGTCCGCACGATGTTGATGTCCACCTCGGCGGCCGCGTCCTCTTCGTAGTCGAGATCCAGCAGCAGGTCGCCCGCCACGATCCCGGCCGACACCGCGGCCACCGTATCGATCAGCGGATAGCCGTTCAGCACGCGCTGACCGCGCAACGCCTCGAACGCCAGCGCCAGCGCCACGAAGCCGCCGGTGATCGACGCGCAGCGCGTCCCGCCGTCGGCCTGCAGCACGTCGCAGTCGACCACGATCGAACGCTCGCCGAACACCTTGCGATCGACGACCGCGCGCAGCGAGCGGCCGATCAGGCGCTGGATCTCGTGCGTGCGCCCGGCCGTCTTCCCCTGCCGGTCGCGCGGCATCCGGTCGTGCGTGGCGCGCGGCAGCATCCCGTATTCCGCCGTCACCCAGCCCTCCCCGCGCCCCTGCAGGAACGGCGGGGTGCGGGTCTCGATCGAGGCCATGCAGAGGACGTGCGTGTCGCCGGCCTTGACCAGGCACGATCCCTCGGCGTGGCGGTTGACGCCGGGGACGATCTCGAACGAGCGGAGCGCGTCGGGGGCGCGCTGGAAGGAACGGACGCTCACGGGGACCTCGGAAGGCCCGGCCCCGCGGGGCTCGGGCGGACCGGGAGAGTCTATCCGGGAAATCGGGGCGCGGGCCGCACGCGCGGCCCCGATGCGGTGTAGACATGGAGAGGAGGCGAGCATGGACGACGGCGCCGGCTCCCGGGCGTGGCAGGTCGGCGACCCATCCCCCTGGGAGGGCGGCGGGGACGCGGGCGACGAGCAGCCTCGCCGGCCGGGAGATGGGTGACGCAGGCCGCCGCGCCGGCACGGGTGCGGCCGACCCGCTGGCGGCGCTCGCGTCCGAGGCCGGGTGCGGGGACGCCGAGGCGGCGGAGCAGCTTTTCGCCGCCCTGCGCCCGCGGCTGACGCGCATCGCCCTGGCCGTCGGCGCACCGCCCGACGACGTGCCCGACCTGGTCCAGGAGACGCTGGTCGCGGCGCACCGCGCGCTGCCGCGCTTCGATCCGGAGCGCGGGCGGGTCGAGGCCTGGGCGGCGACGATCCTCGTCCGCCGCATTCGCAACTTCGCCCGCGGGCGCAGCCGCATGGCGCGGGCGCTGGCCGCCTTCGGCCGGCCGCGCGCCGGGCGCGCCCGCGTCGACGCGCGTGTTCCGGACGACGTCGCCGCGCTCGACGCGCGGCTGACGCTCACGCGGCTGCTGGCCGGGCTGACCGCCGAGCAGCGCGAGATCGTCGCGCTGTACGAGATCGCGGAGTGGAGCGCGGAGGAGGTCGCGGCCGCGCTGGGGATCGCGCCGACCACGGTGCGGTCGATCGCGCGCGACGCACGCCGGCGCCTGACGCAGGAAGCGCAGCGCCTCGCAGCGCACGACCAGGAGGCACGACGATGAGCGACCACGATCGCGAACGGCTGCCGCGCTTCGGCGACGGCGGGAACGGCGACGGCGGGGACGGCGGCACCGGGAACGGTGACGACCGCGCCGGGGTGGAGCTGCTGCGCGAGGCGGTGGAGCGCGTGGCGGCGGGGCTGCCGGAGCGGCGGGACGAGATCGCGTCGGGGCGCGCGCTCACGTCGCGGACGGCCTGGACGGCGCGCTGGCCCGCGTTCGCAGCGGCGGCGGCGGTGCTGGTCGCGGCCGCAGGCGTCGCCTGGATGATCGGCGCGCGCGGGCCGGCCGGCGGCGGCGCGCGGGTCGCGGAGAGCGAGCTGCGCGTCGAGCTGTTCCGCGTGCGCGGGCGGTCGGTGCCGGCGTCGGTCGTCGCGCCGCAGGGTGCCGGCTCGGTGCTGGTCATCCCGCAGGTCGGACGGGAGCAGGTCCCGCCGGCTCCGCGGGGTCCGAAGACCCCGCCGGGCCCGGACGGAACTGCGCTCCCCGGAGGTGCTTCATGAGAGTCGCTGCGCTGCTCGTGCTGATGGTGTTCGTCGTTGCTGCGTCCGGCGTCGTGATCGCCGGCCCGCCCGACCCGGCCTCGTCAATCTCCGTGGCCTCGGCCACGCCCTACTACCACCTGCGCGTCGTGCGCGTGACCGGCGCCGACGCCTCGCGCGGTGCGGCGGTGCGCTGCGACGGTTTCTGCGGCCGGCCGATCGTCGCGCCCAGCCGAGGAAGCCTGGGGCACGCCGGCGCAACTCGACGCGCTGGCGAAGGGGCTGGGCGGCGCGCGGGCCGTGCCGGTGACCGGCTACATCGTCAGGCCGGACCCTTCCGGCACGGCCCGCTTCGAGGCCACCCTCTACCCGGGAGAGACCAGCGTGCGGTTGCGCTTCGCCGGGAAGGCGCCGGTTGACAGCGACGCTCCGCACGATCTGTCACTCGAGCTGTTGCCGATGGACGGCGGCGTGGCGCTGGCCGAGGCGCGCGTTCTGGCCGCACCTCACCGTACGGTCGCGATCGCGGCGCCGTCACCGCTGGCCGGCGAATGGCTCGTGCTTGCGGTGACCGCGCTCGCGCCTTCGGAGGCCGAGCGACGGATCGCGGCCGAAGGGCCGATCGAACTCGTCGCAGGCGAGATCGAACCGCCCACGCTGCTCGAGAAGGTCGACCCGGACTACCCGCCCACGGCGCGCAAGGAAGGCCGCCAGGGCAAGGTGATCATCCAGGCGGTCATCGACACGCAGGGTCACGTGCGTGCGCCGACACTGCTCAAGGTCCCCGAGGGGTGCGAGGACCTGGCAGCCGCGGTCGTGGACGCCGTCTCGCGGTGGAAGTACGCCCCGGCGACGCGCAACGGTGTGCCGGTCACCGTCTATTTCACGGTCGTCATGAACTTCAAGCTCGAGTAGGCGTGGCTGCGGCGCGGGCCGCCGCGCGTCTCATGCGTGCGGCCCCAGCACCGCGACCTCCGGCTCCGGCAGCGGCGCGCCGAGGAACCGGTCCGCCACGCCGCGGAACGAGCCACCCGGGTCGGTGACGAAGATCCGGTCGCGCCCCGGCCGCAGCAGCCCGCCGTCGCGCGGCGCGCCGCGTCCGGCCGGCGCGGCGAGCGGCTTCCCCTCGTGCGCCGCCGCCGCGCGCGCCACCGCCGCGGCGGAGTCGACCAGCGTCACGGAGGGCCCCATCACCTCGCGGATCGTCGCCGCCAGCAGCGGGTAGTGCGTGCAGCCCAGCACCAGCGCGTCGATTCCACGCGCGCGCAGCGGCGCGAGGTAGCGCTCCGCGACCAGCGCCGGGATCTGCGCCTTCCGTCCAGCCCTCCTCGGCCAGCGGCACGAAGAGCGGGCAGGCCGCGGAGTGGACCTCGATCCCCGGGCGCAGCTCGCGCAGCCGGCGGCCGTAGGCGTCGGAGCGGATCGTCGCCGGCGTGCCGATCACGCCGATGCGCCCGCTCGCCGTCGCCGCCAGCGCCTCCTGCACCCCCGGCTCGACCACCCCCAGCACCGGCCCCGGAAAGAGGTCGCGGAAGACGTCCAGCGCCAACGCCGAGGCGGTGTTGCAGGCGACGATCAGCCCGTCCGCGCCGCGGCCGGCGAGGAACTCCGCCGCCTCGTGCGCGTAGCGCCGCACCGTCTCGACCGAGCGGATGCCGTACGGAACGCGCGCGGTGTCGCCGAGGTAGTCGAGTGGATCGTCGGGCAGCAGTTCCTTGAGCGCGTGCACGACCGTCAGGCCGCCGACGCCGGAGTCGAAGACGCCCCACTTCACGGCGTGGCCTGCGGCGTGGCTTGCGACGGCGGCAACAGCGGAGACGGAGGCGGCGGCCCGGGCCACTCGTAGCCGGTGTAGGTGCGCGTCGCGTCGACGTGGCCGGCCAGCGTCTCGACCGGGTCGCCCGACACCAGGAAGCCGACGCGCTCGACTTCCTCCAGGTTCTCGTTCAGCGAGCGCGCCAGCGCCGCGATCAGCGCCATTTCCTCGTCGGAGCCACCGACCGCACGCAGGCTGGGCCCCTCGAGGTCGACCCACGCGATGCTCCGGTCGTCGACCAGCACCTCGCGCAGCCGCACGCCACCGCGCACCGGCGCGACGGCGCCCGTCGCCTCCGGGACGCCGTCGAGCACCAGCCGCGCGATCTGCCGCGCGCGCTCCACCGGCGACGGAAAGTAGACGATTCGCGCCGGCACCGCGGCCAGGGCGAGCGCCTCGTCCGGAGCGCGCAGGTAGATCGTCACCTCCTCGTACGCGACCTCGGTTTCCGGGACGGCGGCGGCCGCGGGCGTCGCGACATCGCCGGGTGCGGCGCCCGTTTCCCCGGAACGGCCGCGTGGAGCACGCCCACACGAGGTGATCCACAGTCCGGCCAGGATCAGCAGGCCGCCGAGGACACCCACCGCGAGACCCAGTGCGATCGCCGCCTTGCGGTTCACCGGGCGGTCCCGGGTGCGGCGCCGCGGGCTCCGACCCGGGTGCGATACTGCTTGAGCGCGGCCAGCAGCGCCTCGGAGAGCTTGCGGCGGTACTCGCCGTCGGCCAGGCGCTTCTCTTCCTCCGGGTTGGTGAGGAAACCCAGCTCGACCAGCACCGCCGGCATCGTCGCCCCGACCAGCACGCGGAACGGCGCCTGCCGCACGCCGCGGTCGGTGATCGCGAGCGCGCCGTTCAGCTCGCGCTGCACGATCTCCGCCAGCTGCGAGCTCTGCTCGAGGTAGATCGTCTGCGCCATGTCCCAGAGGATCAGTGGGATCGCGCCGTCCCCGTCGCCCGGGACGGTCCCCGCCGAAACCCCGCCGTTGACGCCGGCTGCGTCGTTCTCGATCGCGGCGACGGTGCGTGCCGCGTCATCGGTCGAGTCGCGCGACAGGAAGTAGGTTTCGGCGCCGCGCGCCTTCGACGAGCGCGAGGCGTTGGCGTGGAGCGAGAGGAAGACGTCGGCGCGCTGGACGTTGGCGACCTCGGCGCGCTGGTCGAGCGTCGGACCGTCGTCCCCCTCGCGGGTCAGGACGACCTCGAAGCCGTCGGCCTTGAGCAGCGCCGCGAGGCGGCGCGCCATGTCGAGCGCGAGGTCCTTTTCCTTGAGGCCCGACGGCCCGATCGCCCCGTCCTCGGTCGCGCCGTGGCCGGGGTCGATCACGACGCGGAAGGCGGTGCTCGCGGCGGGCGCCGGGGCGGCCGGAGCGGGGGCCGGGGGCGTCGTGGGCGGTGGGCTCGCCGGCGGCGCGGGGGTCGACGGCGTGGGCGCGGGCGGCGGGGACGGCGCCGCCTGGGGAGAGGCGGCGGCGACGGGTGCGCCCAGGCCGGCGAACGCGAGGAGGGTCGCAACCAGGGCGGCGGCGGCGAGCGGTCGCGCGAAGCGGGTCGTCACGGGGCGGATTGTAGTCTCAACGAGGGGCGGGTCCACGGCTCGCCGGGGGCCCGCGCGTTGACACCCCCGGCGCCGTTCCTATACTGGCCGCGCCCGCCGAAGGCCGCCGGGCGTCAGGTCCGCGCGACCCCATCGTCCAGCCAGGTCAGGACACGAGCCTTTCAAGCTCGCGACACGGGTTCAAATCCCGTTG
This sequence comes from uncultured Acidobacteriota bacterium, assembly GCA_963702425.1. Classification (GTDB taxonomy): domain Bacteria; phylum Acidobacteriota; class Polarisedimenticolia; order J045; family J045; genus JALOKP01. The sequence goes on along the minus strand of CAVPCQ010000029.1, from coordinate 67,017 downwards.
GGGTCGCCATTCCTTCCGCGCCCGCCGCGGGCGGGGCCGCGGCCGAGGGTCGCCGCTCAGCCGACCAGCGCGTCGATCTTCGCCGCGCAGATGAAGTCGTTCTCGGACAGCCCCTTCACCGAGTGGGTCGAGAAGCGCACCCGCGCGTAGTTGTAGCCCAGCTCGACGTCCGGGTGGTGATCCTCGGCGTTGGCGATCCAGGCGACCGCGTTGATGAAGTTCATCGTGCGATAGAAGTCGGGGAACTTGAATTCCCGGCGGATCCCGGCGCCGTCCGCGTCGACGCTCCAGCCGCGGACCTGCGCGAGCAGTTCCTGGACGCGGGCCGGGGAAAGCCGCCCCTCCGGCGCCCCTTCGTACGGCCGGCAGTGCCGGTCCTCGAGATCGCTCATGGCCGTTTCCTTTCGCAGCGGACCGGGCCGGGGGCCCGGAGGGCGGCAATGTAGCATCCGCAGCCGGTTCGCTGTTAACTGTCCGGCTCTCGACGAGCCCCCTCCCTTTGACGACCACCCCCCATGCGTCCCTTCTCGCCGCGGCCCTGGCCGTGACCGCCGCTGCCTGCCCCGCTCCTCCCTCCCCTCCGAAAGCGACCACGCCACCGATGACCGAATTCGAGATCGCGCAGACCAGGGACAGCATCGAACGCACCATCCGCCAGGGGATCCGCGCGCCGGAGTTCGGCGACGGCAAGGACTGGTTCAACGTCAGCCGCCCGCTGTCGCTGAAGGAGGACCTGGCCGGGCGCGTCGTGCTGCTCGACTTCTGGACCTTCTGCTGCATCAACTGCATCCAGATCCTGCCCGATCTCGCCTACCTCGAGCAGCGCTTCGCGGACGACCCGTTCGTCGTGGTCGGGATCCACTCGGCGAAGTTCGAGAACGAGCGCGACGCCGACAACATCCGCCAGGCGGTGCTGCGCTACGGGATCGAGCACCCAGTGGTCAGCGACCCGGGGTTCGACATCTGGCAGCGCTACGGCGCCGGCGCCTGGCCGACGCTGATGGTGGTAGGCCCCGACGGCTACGTCCTCGCCGCGATGTCGGGCGAGGGACACCGGGACGAGCTGGAGCGGATCATCGCGGTCGCGCTCGACATCTACCGTGCGAAGGGGAAGCTCGCCCCGCGGCCGCTGCCGCTGGCGCCCGAGCGCGCGCGGCAGGCGCCGGGGGAGCTGGCATTCCCCGGGAAGATCGTCGCCGACCCCACGGGCGGGCGGCTGTTCGTCGCCGATTCGTCCCACGACCGGCTGCTCGTGATGGGGCTGGACGGCCGGGTGCTCGAGACGATCGGCAGCGGCGCGCCCGGGCTGGCGGACGGCGGATACGAGGCCGCGCGTTTCAGAAAGCCGCAGGGGCTCGCGCTCGGCGACGGCGTGCTCTATGTCGCCGACACCGGCAACCACGCCGTGCGCCGGGTCGACCTGGCGGCACGCAGCGTGACGACGATCGCGGGGACCGGGCGGCAGGGCCAGGATCGGATCGGGGGGCGCCCGGCCGCGATCCTGGACCTCGCCTCGCCTTGGGACCTGCTGCTCGACGGCTCGACGCTCTACGTCGCGATGGCCGGGACGCACCAGATCTGGACGATCGACCTCGCCGCGGGGACCGCCCGCGCCTTCGCCGGCAGCGGGCGCGAAGCCCGCATGGACGGGCCACTCGCGACCGCCGCGCTGGCGCAGCCGTCGGGCCTGGCGCTCGCGGGGCGGCGGCTGGTCTTCGCCGACAGCGAGTCGTCGAGCATCCGCGCGGTCGACCTCGACGCCGGCAAGGTCGTCACGCTCGCCGGCGCGAGCCCGATCGCGCAGGACCTGTTCTCGTTCGGCGACGCCGACGGACGCGGGATGGCGGCCAAGCTGCAGCACCCGCTCGGCGTGACCGCCGCGCCGGACGGGACGGTCTTCGTCGCCGACAGCTACAACCACCGGGTCAAGCGCCTCGACCCGGCAACGGGCGAAATCGTGACCGTCGCCGGCACGGGGAAACCGGGCGCGGCCGACGGGCCGCTGGCCTCGGCGTCGTTCTCGGAGCCGGGGGGGCTCGCCGTCGCCGGAAACCTGATCTACGTCGCCGACACGAACAACCACCGCGTGCGCGTCGTCGATCTGGTCGCGGGGACGGTCACGACGCTCGGGGTCGCGGTGCCGCGCGCTGCACGCTAGTCCGGATCGTCCGCGAACGGTCCGGGCGGACGGGCGCCGCGCACTGGCTGCCCCGCCCCCCGGGATGGGGGATACTCATGCCGCCTCGTCCCGGAGGATTCATGCGCCGCGTTCGCCGTCGTGCCGGATTTCTCGTGACGCTCGTTCCTCGCATCGCGCTCAGCGTGCTCGCTGCGCTCTCCGCCGCCGGCCTCTCCGCGTCTGCGCCAGGGGCCGGCGGCAAGGAGCTGACGCTGGAGCGGATCTTCGCCGACCCGCCGCTGGGCGGCACCGTCGCCGAAGGGGTGGCGTGGGCGCCCGACGGCTCGCGCGTCGCGCTGATCGAGCGCGCCGGGACGGAACGCGATGCCCCGGGAACGCTGGTCGCGATCGTCGCCGCCACGGGCGCGAAGACGACGCTGCTTGCGGAAAAGGACCTGCCGGCGTTCGGTGCCGGCGACGCGGCGGTGAAGCCGTCGCTGCGCGGCTACCGCTGGGCGCCAGACGGCAAGGCGCTGCTCCTCACCGGCGGGGCGGACCTGTTCCTGTTCGACCTCGCGAGCAGCGCGGTGCGTCGCTTGACCGACTCGCCGGCCGCGGAGGAGGACCCGAAGTTCTCGCCCGACGGCCGCTTCCTCGCCTTCGTGCGCGACCATGACCTGTACGCGCTCGAACTGGCCTCGGGGAGAGAGATCCGACTCTCGACCGACGGCGGCGACAACCGGATCAACGCGCAGTGGGACTGGCTCTACGGCGAGGAGCTGGCCGGGCCGGGGACGCCGGCCTACGTCTGGTCGCCCGACTCGCGCGCGATCGCCTACGTCTCGCTCGACCAGACCCCGGTGCCGCGCTACCCGCTGATCGACGAGATGAGCGTCCAGCCGGTCGTCACCTCGAGCCCCTACCCGAAGGCCGGAGACCCGAACCCGATCCCGTCGCTGCGCGTCGTCTCCGTCGTCCCGGAGCCCGACGGGCGCGCCCTGGCCCACGAGCTGAAGTGGCCGAATGGCGAGACCTACCTCGTGCGCGTCGGCTGGACGCCGAACGGCAACGCGGCCTGGTACCAGGTCATCGACCGGCTCCAGACGCGGCTGCAGCTGACGCTGCTCGACCGTGCGACCGGCGTCTCGACGCCGCTGCTCGTCGAGACCGACGCCGCGTGGATCAACCTGCACGACGACCTGCGTTTTCTCGCCGACGGGCGCTTCCTGTGGTCCTCCGAGCGCGACGGCAACCGGCACCTTTGTCTCCATGACGCCGCCGGCAGGCCGATCCGGCAGCTCACCTCCGGACCGTGGAACGTCTCTGCCGTCGTCGGCCTCGACGAGGCCGCGGGCACGGTCTTCTTCGTCGGGAAGCAGAAGAACGTGCTCGAGCTGCAACTCTACCGCGTGCAGCTCGACGGCTCCGGCTTCAAGCGCCTGACCGAAGAAAAGGGCACCCACTACGTCACCGAGATGGCGCCGGGGAACCGCTTCGCGGTCGACAGCTTCTCCGCGGCGCTCGTCCCCCCGTCGACCTACCTGATCGACGCCGCGGGGCGGCGCAAGGCGACGCTGATCGACAACGGCAAGGCGCCGTGGTTCGAGTACGCGATCGGGACGCAGGAGTTCCTCACCCTGAAGGCGAAGGACGGCACCACGCTGCACGCCAGCCTGCTCAAGCCCGCCGACTTCGACCCGGCGAAGAAGTACCCGGTCGTCGTCTACGTCTACGGCGGCCCCGGCCCGCAGGTCGTCTCCGACGCCTGGGCGCGCTCGTACACGATGTTCCACAGCTACCTCGCCGGGCGCGGTACCCTCGTCTTCTCGATCGACAACCGCGGCTCCGGCGGCCGCGAGCGGGCCTTCGAGCGGGCCCTGCTGAAGCGCTTCGGCAAGATCGAGCTGGAGGACCAGCTGGTCGGCGTCGAGTACCTCAAGTCGCTCCCCTTCGTGGACGGCGAGCGGATCGGAATCTGGGGCTGGTCGTACGGCGGCTACATGACGACCTACGCGCTGACCAACGCGCCGGGGGTCTTCAAGGTCGGCGCCGCAGTCGCGCCGGTGACCAACTGGCTGCTGTACGACTCGGCCTACACCGAGCGCTACCTGAAGCTGCCCTCCGGGAACCCCGACGGCTACCGCGACTCGTCGTCCGTCAACCAGGCCGACAAGCTCGGCGGCGCGCTGCTGCTGATCCACGGCACCAGCGACGACAACGTGCACGTGCAGAACACGCTCCAGCTGGCCGAGAAGCTCTACCTGGCCGGGAAACCGTACGACCTGCAGCTCTACCCCAACAAGAATCACGGGATCCCGGGCAACCCGGCACGGCTGCACCTGCACCGCCGGATCGCCGAGCAACTGGAGCGCTATCTGCGGCCGGAGGGTGCCGCCGCGAAGTAGCACGGGCACGTTGCGGAGGCGCGATGAGCGAGGAACCCCTCGGACGGACGGCGCACGAGATCGACCCCGAAGAGGCGGTCTTCCGCCAGCTGATGGCGTTCCGGGTCCACGAGGTCCTGCTGGTCGCCAGCCTCTACGACTCGTTCATCCTCGAAGAGGACGGGCAGCTCTCCGAGAGCCTCGACGCCGAGTTCTACGAGCTGAAGCTGAGCTTCGCGCCGCGCATCACGCTGGCCGCGACGGCCGAGGAGGCGCTCGCGCTGCTCGAAGCTCGGCCGTTCGACCTGGTCATCACGATGGCCCGGCTCGGCGGGATGGAGGTCCGGCAGTTCAGCGAGCAGGTGAAGGCCCGCTTCCCCGACTTGCCGGTCGTGATGCTCGCCGACAACCAGCGCGAGGCGCACCGCGTCAAGGCGCAGCCCGGTCCGCCCGCGGTCGACCAGGTGTTCGTCTGGCGCGGCGACGTGGCGCTGTTCCTGGCGATCGTCAAGTACATCGAAGACCAGCGGAACACCGAGCGCGACATCGCCCTCGCCGGCGTGCGGATGATCCTGCTGGTCGAGAACTCGGTGCGCTTCTACTCCTCGTACCTGCCGATGCTCTACACCGAGCTGGTCGCGCAGGGGCAGGCGCTGCTGGCCGACGGCGTCAACGCGCGCGAGCGGCTGCGGCGGATGCGGGCGCGGCCGAAGATCCTGCTGGCGGAGACGTTCGAGGAGGCCCGCGACCTGTTCGAGCGCTACCGGCCCTCGATCCTGGGGATCATCACCGACGCCCGCTTCCCGCGCGGCGGGCGGTCCGATCCCGAGGCGGGGATCGAACTGCTGCGGCAGGTCCGCCAGGCTGTCCCCGACCTCCCGGTCCTGGTGCAGTCCTCCGACGCCGGCCTGCGCGAGAAGGCCCTCGCGCTGGGGGCGGGCTTCTCGAGCAAGCGCTCGCCGCGACTGCTCGAGGAGTTGCGCCACTTCATCCGCCGGAACCTCGGCTTCGGCGATTTCGTATTCGTCGACCCGCCGACCGGCCACGAGTTGCTGCGCGTCAAGGACCTGGCTGCGATGCCCGGCGCGCTGGCGCAGGTCCCCGAGGCGTCGCTGCGCTATCACGCCTCGCGCAACCACTTCTCGAACTGGTGCATGGCGCGCACGGAGTTCGCGCTGGCCGCCCGGTTCCGCCCGCGCAAGGTGTCGGAGTTCGAGAGCACGGACGCGCTGCGTCGGTACCTGATCGAGGCCTTCTCGGGCCTGCTGGCCGAGACGCGCCGTGGCGTCGTCGCCGACTTCGCGCGGCAGGCGCCGGCCGACGCCGAGGCGTTCAGCCGGCTCGGGAGCGGCTCGATGGGGGGGAAGGGGCGCGGCCTGGGGTTCATCCACTCGTTGCTCGGGCGGCAGCGCGAGGGGCACGTCCCGCCCGGGGTGCGCCTGTTCGTGCCGCCGACGACGGTGCTGGGGACCGGGGTGTTCGGCGAGTTCATGCAGACCCCGGGGCTGGGACGGCTGGCCTTCTCCGACGCGCCGGACGAGGAGATCGAGGCCGCGTTTCTCGCCGCGCCGCTCCCCCCGCCGATCGAACGGGACCTCGTCGCCTTCCTCGAGACGGCGCGCTACCCGCTCGCGGTCCGCTCCTCGAGCCTGCTCGAGGACTCGCACGACCAGCCGTTCGCCGGAATCTTCCGGACGATCATGTTGGCCAACAACGCGGACGACCCGGAGGTGCGCCTGCGGCAGCTCGCCGGCGCGATCAAACTGGTCTACGCCTCGACCTACTCGTGGAGCTCCAAGGCCTACCTGCAGCAGACCCCCCACCGCGTCGAAGAGGAGAAGATGGCGGTCGTCGTGCAGCAGCTCGTGGGGCGCGCGCGCGGCACGCACTTCTATCCCGACTTCGCCGGCGTGGCGCAGTCCTACAACTACTACCCGATGCTCGGGCTCGAGCCGGAGGATGGCGTCGCGGCGGTGGCGCTGGGGCTGGGGCGCACGGTCGTGGACGGCGGCCGAGCCGTGCGCTTCTCCCCCGGCGCGCCGCGCGCCGTGCTGCAGTTCGCCGGGACCGCCAACACGCTGAAGAGCTCGCAGCGCCAGTTCTGGGCGCTGGACATGTCAGCCGGGGCCGACTTCCCCGACCGGACGCATGAGGATGCCCTGGTGCGCCTCGATCTCGCACACGCCGAGCGCGACGGCACGCTCGGCCGCGTCGCCTCGACCTACTCGCGCGACGACGACGCCTTCTACCCCGGCGTCGGCCGGGCCGGGATCCGCGTCGTCACCTTCGACCCGATCCTCCGGATGCGGCTCTTCCCGCTGGCCGCGGTGTTGCGGACACTTCTCGCGCTCGGCCAGCAGGCGATGAGCTGCCCGGTCGAGATCGAGTTCGCGGTCAACCTGCCCGAAACGACGGACGAGCCGGCGGAGTTCGGCGTCCTGCAGATCCGGCCGCTGGTGGTCGATGTCGGATCCGACGACATCGACCGGCTGCTCGAGAACAGCGGCCGCGAGGCGGTGCTCTGCGACTCGCCGCAGGCTCTCGGCCGCGGGCACGTGGCCGAGATCCGGGACATCGTCTACATCCGGGGAGAGGCGTTCGACCGCGCCCGGACGGTCGACATCGCGCGCGAGGTCGAGACGATCAATCGCCGGCTGGTCGCGGAGAATCGCCCCTACCTGTTGATCGGACCCGGCCGCTGGGGAACTTCGGACAACTGGCTGGGGATCCCGGTCGAGTGGCGGATGATCGCCGGGGCACGCGCGATCATCGAGACCGACCTCGACGACGTCGAGGTGACGCCGTCGGAGGGAAGCCACTTCTTCCACAACATCACGTCCTTCGGCACCGGTTACCTGACCGTCCATCAGCGCCGCGGAAGCGGGTTCGTGGACTTCGACTGGCTGGCGGCTCACCGCGCGGAGACCGAGACCGCGTACCTGCGCCACGTGCGGCTCGGCGACCCGCTCGACGTGCGGATCGACGGGCGCTCGGGGCGCGGCGTGATCCTGAAGCCTTGACGCAAAGAGAAGGGGCGGCCGTCGCCGGCCGCCCCCCCCCCACGAGCCTTCCCAAGCCAGCGATCAGACCAAGCCCTGGTCCATCATCGAGTCGGCCACCTTGACGAACCCGGCGATGTTGGCGCCGAGGACGTAGTTGCCCGGCTGGCCATACTCCTTGGCGGTCGTGATGCACGACTCGTGGATCCGCTTCATGATCTCGTGCAGGCGGTTGTCCACCTCCTCGCGCGACCACATCAGGCGCATGCTGTTCTGCGACATCTCCAGCCCCGAGGTGGCGACGCCGCCCGCGTTGGCCGCCTTGCCTGGGCCGTAGAGCACTTTCGCGTTCAGGAACACGTCGACCGCTTCGAGCGTGCTGGGCATGTTGGCGCCCTCGGCGATACAGAAGCACCCGTTCTTGACCAGCGTCTTCGCATCGTCGCCGTCCAGCTCGTTCTGCGTCGCACAGGGCAGCGCCACGTCGCACGGCACGGACCACGGGCGGCGGACTTCGAAGTACTCGCAGCCGTACTTCTGCGCGTACTCGCGAATCCGGCCGCGCCGGTTGTTCTTGAGGTCCATGATGAACTCCCACTTCTCGCCGGAGATCCCGTTCTTGTCGTAGATCGTGCCGTCGGAGTCGGAGAGCGTGACGACTTTACCGCCGAGCTGGTTGACTTTCTCGATCGCGTACTGCGCGACGTTCCCCGATCCCGACACCGCGACGGCTTTCCCCTTGAAGGAGTCGCCGCGCGTCTTGAGCATCTCCTCGGCGAAGTAGACGCAACCGTAGCCGGTGGCCTCGGGCCGGATCAGCGAGCCGCCCCAGTTGATCCCCTTGCCGGTGAGCACGCCCTCGAACGACTTCGTGATCCGCTTCCACTGCCCGAACATGAACCCGATCTCGCGGCCGCCGACGCCGATGTCGCCGGCCGGGACGTCGATGTTGCCGCCGATGTACTTCGAGAGCTCGGTCATGAAGCTCTGGCAGAAGCGCATGACCTCGGCGTCGGATTTCCCCTTCGGATCGAAATCGGAGCCGCCCTTGCCGCCCCCCATCGGGAGCGTCGTCAGGCTGTTCTTGAGGATCTGCTCGAAGCCGAGGAACTTGAGGATCCCGAGGTTGACGGTCGGGTGAAAACGCAGGCCCCCCTTGTACGGGCCGATCGCATTGTTGAACTCGACGCGATAGCCCCGGTTCACATGAAATTCGCCCTTGTCGTCCTGCCAGGTGACGCGGAAGATGTAGACTCGCTCCGGCTCGGCCAGGCGCTCGAGGACCTTGGCCTCGAGATACTCCGGGTGCTTTTCGAAGCAGGGCACGAGCGAGAGAACGACTTCCTTCACCGCTTGATGAAACTCGGGTTGTGCGGGGTTCTTGGCGACGAGGTCTTCCATGAACCGAGCGACGTAGTGGTTTGCATTCATGCGCACTCCTGCCGGCTGATTTCTGACGAGCGGCCGGGTGGGGGGGAGGGCCGCTCGTAGGGCTGGGGAGAACCCGGCCGGAAGGAGTTCTCCCGCATTGCGTCTTAACACAGGTTGTTTCACGATGTAAAGAGAATGGACCGGCACGGAAGGGGGAATCGAGAAACCACCCTACCCTGTCTGGTAAGCGACCGGCGGGTTCGCCCTGGCGGAGGATGGATACGGCCATGAGCGACGGACATCCGGCACCCTACCAGTTCTTCCACGCCGCGCAGGACCAGTTCGACCGGGTTGCGACCTTCCTCGGCCTCGACGAGTCGCTCCGCGAACTGCTGCGCTGGCCGCTGCGCGAGCACCGGTTCGCGGTTCCGGTCGCCATGGACGACGGCCGGACGCGCGTCTTCCGCGGTTTCCGCGTCCAGCACAACGACGCGCGCGGTCCGGCCAAGGGGGGAATCCGTTTCCACCCACAGGAGTCGCTCGACGCCGCGCGCGCGCTGGCGATGGGGATGTCGTGGAAGAGCGCGATCGTGGACATCCCGCTCGGCGGCAGCCACGGCGGGGTAGCCTGCGACCCGCACGACCTGTCGGCAGCGGAGCTGCAGCGGCTCTGCCGCGGCTGGGTGCGTGCGTTGTTCCGCGAGCTCGGCCCGCGGGTCGATGTCGCCGCGCCCGACATCATGACCGGCGCGCCCCACATGCTCTGGATGCTCGACGAGTACGAGACGATGGCCGGGCGGCGCGATCCGGGGTTCATCACCGGCAAGCCGGTCGCGCTGGGAGGCTCGCTCGGTCGGACCGAGGCCGCCGGATACGGGCTGGTCTTCGTGCTGCGCGAGGCCCTGGCCGAGTTGGGGCAGCCGATCCGGAACGTCGCCGCCAGCGTGCAGGGGTTCGGGAACGTCGCCCAGCACGCGATCGAACTGCTGACACAGGTCGGCGGCAAGGTCCTCGCGGTGTCGTGCTGGGACCAGGCCGCCGGCGAGGCGGTCTGCTTCCGTCGTGAGCAGGGGGTGGACCTGGCGGTGCTGCGCGGCGTCGCCGATCGTTTCGGATCCATCGATCGCGACGCGGCGCGGGACCTGGGATATGAACTGCTCCCGGGCGCCGCGTGGCTCGAGCAGCCAGTGGACGTGCTGATCCCGGCCGCGATCGAGAACCAGCTGACGGCGGAGAACGTCGCCAAGGTCCATCCGGCGGTGCGCTTCGTGCTCGAGGGAGCCGATGCGCCGACCTCGGCCGAGGCCGGCGCCGTGCTCGCCGAACGGGGGGTCACCGTGATCCCCGATGCGCTGGCGAACTCCGGCGGCGTCACCTGCAGCTACTTCGAGCAGGTGCAGAGCAACGCGAACTTCTACTGGGAGAAGGACGAGGTGCTGGCGCGGCTCGACACCCGGATGACGACCGCCGCGCACGCGGTATTCGCAGCGGCGCGCCGCGATCGGCTGCCGTTGCGCGAGGCAGCGCTGGTCATCGCCGTGGCGCGCGTTGCCGAGGCCTGCCGCGAGCGCGGCTGGGCCTGAGAACGGGGGCCGGCCAGTGGACGGAATTCCGCGCCTGTCCCGAGGGGGGTTCCTCCGCGGTCCGGCGATCACGCGGCTGGGCGACGGCCCCTTGGGCGGAAAGGCCTCGGGACTCGTGCGCGCGCAGCGGGTCGTCGCCTCGCTGGCCGAGCGGTTCGCCCCGGAAGGGCTCGAGATCTCGATCCCGCGGATGACGGTCCTCGCCGCCGACTGCTTCGAGCGCTTCCTCGAGCTGAACGGCTTGGACGCGGTCGCCGGGTTGCGCGACGAGCGGGACGACGTGATCGCGATGGCCTTCCAGCGCGGCCGGCTCCCGACCGATCTGCTGGGCGACCTGCAGGCGCTTGCGACGGAGGCGAGAGCGCCGCTCGCCGTCCGCTCGTCGAGCCTGCTCGAGGACGCGCTCGAGCAGCCGTTCGCCGGCGTCTACGCCACGAAGATGATCGCCAACAACCAGCCGGACGCGGCGTCACGCTTCCGCGGACTGGTCGAGGCGATCAAGCTCGTCTTCGCGTCGACGTGGTTCCGGGACGCGCGCCAGTACATCGCTGCCACGCGCCGCGACCCGACCGAAGAACGGATGGCCGTGATCGTCCAGGAAGTGGTCGGGCGCCGTCACGGAGAGCGTTTCTACCCCGACGTCTCCGCCGTCGGACGGTCTTTCAACTTCTATCCGTCGGGGCACGCGAAGCCGGACGATGGCGTCGCGGAACTGGCACTCGGGCTGGGCCGCACGATCGTCGACGACGGCGTGGGATGGGCCTACTGCCCGCGCTACCCCCGTACGGCCCCTCCCTACACCTCGCTGCGCGCCCTGGTGAAAGAGGGGCAAACGGCGTTCTGGGCCGTCAACATGGGAAAGCCCCCCGCGTACGACCCGACGCACGAGACCGAGTTCCTCGTCCAGGCCGACCTCGCCGCAGCCGAGAGCGACGGCACGCTGACCTGGACGGCGTCGACATACCTCGCCGCGGATGACCGCCTCGTCCCCGGGATCTCGCGCCCGGGGCCGCGGATGCTCGACTTCGCACCACTGCGGCAGACGCGCATGCTCCCGTTCAGCGACGCCGTCGTCGCCCTGCTCGACGCCGCGCGAGCCGAATTCGCCATTGACGTCGAGATCGAACTGGCTTTCACGCTCGACCCGGAAGGCGGGTCCGCTGCACGGCTGGGCCTCCTGCAGGTGCGGCCGATGATGGTCTCGGCGGAGCGCGTCGAGATCTCGGCCGCGGATCTCGAGCCGGCCGGGTTGCTGCTCGCCGCGCACGGTGTGCTGGGCAACGGTGCGGCGCCGGACGTTGCCGACGTGGTCGTCGTTCGGCGCGAGGCGTTCGAGGCCGGCGATACGCCCGGCATCGCGCAGGAACTCGACGCGTTGAACCAGGAGTTGCTGGCCGCCGGCCGGCCTTACCTGCTCGTCGGCTTCGGCCGCTGGGGAACCTCCGACCCGGCAGGCGGCGTCCCGGTCGCGTTCGCACAGATCTCGGGGGCGCGCGTGATCGTCGAGGCGATGCTGCCAGGGATGGCGTTCCGGCCGAGCCAGGGAGCGCACTTCTTCCACAATGTCACCAGCTTCCGCGTGCTCTATTTCTCCGCGACCGACGGAAGCATCGACTGGGACTGGCTCGACGCGCAGCCCGCGCTGCGCGAGACGGCGCGGCTGCGCTGGATCCGACTTCCCGCACCGTTGGCGATCCGCGTCGACGGGCGAACCGGCCAGGGGGTGATTCGCCGATGACTGGACCCGAGCCGCCGCTGGACAAGCTGATCTGGTTTCTGCGCGAGCGCCACAAGGAACTCCAGTGCCTGTACCGGATCGAGGAGATTCTCGCGCACCCGGAGATCCCGCTCGACGACATCTTCCACGCCGTGGTGAACGCGATCCCGCCAGGCTGGCAGTTTCCCGACTGGTGCGCCGCGCGGGTGCAGTTCGAGGACAGCGTCTACCGGACGGACAACTGGGCCGAGACCCCGTGGCAGCAGCGGGCCGACATCCACGTACACGGGCAGCACCTCGGCGACCTGACGGTCGGCTACACCCGCAGCGCCCCACCGGCGGACGAAGGGCCCTTCCTCGCCGAGGAGACCAAGCTGATCGCCACGATCGCGGAGCGCCTCGGCTTCTTCGTGATGTTCGCGCGGATGAAGCACGTGCTCCAGGGCGTCGAGATCGCGAGCGCGGACCTCTCCGCGCAGCGCCAGGTAGCGTGGCGCGTGGTGCTTGACCTGCTGCGCGAGACGGACCGCGCGCTGTTCCGCTCGATCGCGCTCAAGGTGCTCAACCACCTGTGCTGGAGCGGGGTCAAGGAGGCGGAGCAGCTGCGCGCCCAGCTGGGGGAGGGGGTCCCCGCGGACGAGGCCGGGACGGAGCGCGACGAGAATCGTCCCGATACCGGCCGCGTGCTCTCGGTGGTCGACGACGCCACCGGCACCCGGATCGTCGAGCTGGCGGCAAGCCATCTCGGCGACGACGAGACGCTCGCGTACCTGCAGCGGCTGATCCAGAACGACAAGCTCAGCTTCCTGGTGGAGGCGGTCGTCAACCGCAACCACCCGCTGCCCGAGGTCGCCGATGCGCTGCGCCGGTACCACCAGCTGACGCCGGAGGGGGCCAGGCTGCCGGAGTCATCCGAGCGCAGTGTCATCGTCGCTCTGGCACGACGCTTCTTCACCGAGCACCTCGAGTACCTCAATGTCGCCAAGCGCTACCTCGAGGTCGAGGACTTCTTCCGCCTGCTGCAGGGAACGATCTTCACGAGCGCGAGCCAGGGGAAGCTGGGCGGCAAGAGCGCCGGGCTCTTCCTGGCCGCAAAGGTGCTCGATCGCGCGGCGGCCGAGATCCCGGCGCTGGGACGCATCCGGGTCCCGCGGACGTGGTACATCACCTCCGACGTGCTTCTCGACTTCATCCACTACAACCACCTCGACGACGTCGTGGAGCAGAAGTACAAGGAGATCAACCAGGTTCGGCTCGAGTACTCACACATCATCGATACCTTCAAGAGCTGCCCCTTCCCTCCCGAGATCGTGCGGGGTCTCGCGCAGGTGCTCGACGAGGTCGGCGAGCACCCGGTGATCGTGCGCAGCTCGAGCCTGCTCGAGGACCACGCCGGCTCAGCCTTCCCGGGCAAGTACAAGAGCCTCTTCCTGGCCAACCAGGGGGCCAAGGGGGAGCGCCTCGCGGCGCTCGCCGGCGCGGTCGCCGAGGTCTACGCCTCGACTTTCGGCCCCGACCCGATCCAGTACCGCATGGAGCGCGGCCTGTCCGACTTCCAGGAGGAGATGGGCATCATGATCCAGGAGGTGGTGGGGACGCGGATCGGTCCCTACTTCGCTCCGACCTTCGCCGGTGTGGGATTCTCACGCAACGAGTTTCGCTGGTCGCCGCGGATCCGGCGCGAGGACGGCCTGCTGCGGCTGGTCCCGGGGCTCGGGACCCGGGCGGTCGATCGCCTGGCCGACGACTATCCGGTGCTCGTGGCGCCCGGCCAGCCGGGGTTACGCACCAACAGCACGCCGGACGAGGTCCTGCACTACGCCCCGCGCAAGCTCGACGTGCTGAATCTCGAGACCAATCGCTTCGAGACGGTCCGAGTGGACGCGCTCCTGCGCGAGTACGGCGCTGCGGTACCCGGGGTGGCGCGCATGGTCTCCCTGCACAGCGCAGGGCATGTGCGCAAGCCGCTGGGGACCCGCGTCGACTTCGAGCGCGAAGATCTGGTCTGGACGTTCGAGGGGCTGATTTCCGACACGCCGTTCCTGGGCGAGATGAGGGCGGTTCTCGAGACGCTGGAGCGCGCGCTGGGCGTCCCGGTGGACATCGAGTTCGCGTCGGACGGAACGGACATCTACCTGCTCCAGTGCCGCCCGCAGAGCGACACCGACGAGAGTCGCCCCTCGCCGATCCCGCAGGACCTCCCCACGGAGCGGGTCCTGTTCACCGCGAATCGCTTCGTGTCGAACGGCCGCGTACCCGACCTGACGCACCTCGTCTACGTCGATGCTGCGGCCTACACCCAGGTCCAGGACAGGGCCGATCTGCTGGCGATCGGCCGTGCGGTCGGCCGCCTGAACCAACTGCTCCCCAAGCGGCAGTTCGCGCTGATCGGACCCGGCCGCTGGGGCAGCCGCGGCGATATCAAGCTGGGCGTCAGCGTCTCCTATTCCGACATCTCGCACTGCGCCTTGCTGGTCGAGGTGGCACGCCGGCGTGATGGCTACGCGCCGGACCTGTCGTTCGGGACGCACTTCTTCCAGGATCTCGTCGAGGCGCGGATCCGCTACCTGCCGCTCTATCCGGACGACGAGGGGGCCGTTTTCAACGAGCGCTGGCTGCACGCCGCCGACAACCTCCTGGCCGGCATTCTCCCCGAGTACGCCCACCTCGCCGGGGTGCTCCGCGTGATCGACGTTCCGGCCTCGTCGGGCGGGCTCGTCGCGCGCGTCCTGATGAACGCCGCACTCGACAGTGCCGTCGCCTACCTGACCTCGCCGGCAACCACTTCGGCCTCGGAAGAGGAGCCGTCCGGACGTGGCGAAAGAGCCTCGGAACCACACTGGCGCTGGCGACTGGCGATGGCGCAGCGGATCGCGAGCGAGCTGGACCTGGAACGGTTCGGTGTCGTGAAGGTCTACCTGATCGGCAGCACGAAGAATGCGACCGCAGGGCCGGCCAGCGACATCGACCTGCTCGTCCACCACCGGGCCTCGACCGAGCAGATCGACGCGCTCCGCCTCTGGCTGGACGGCTGGAGCCGTGCGCTCGACGAGATGAACTTCCTGCGCACGGGCTACCGCTCGAACGGGCTGCTCGACGTCCACCTGGTCACCGACGACGACATCGCGCGGGGGACCAGCTTCGCTGTGAAGATCGGCGCGGTGACCGACGCCGCGCGGCCCCTCTGACGGGTCCGTCACGCAGCCGGGGCATCTCAGAGCAGCGCGCGGGTCGCTTCCCCGGGCGCCTCGAGGTCGAATTGCACCACGGCCAGCTCTGGCCCGTCGTGCGCCGCGGACAGGCAGGTCGTCGGCCCCACCAGGTCGCACCACGCGCCGGTGAGTCGTGCCGACTCGTGGACGTGGCCGTGGAGCGCCAGGTGCACGGCGTGACGCTCGAGGAAGCGGCGGATCGCGACGCTCCCGACGTGAAGGTCGAGCGGCACGCCCGCGACGGTCATCCCGTCGAGCGCTGCGCGATCGAGACGTGAGTTCCACGGCGGAGAGTGGAACAGCCAGACCGAGCCGGACAGGTCATCGCCTCCCGCCAGACGGTCAAGATCCTTGGCGATCGTTCCGTGGCGCACCTCGTTCTCCGCGACCGGCACGGTACGCCGCCCCGCTTCCGGCGACACGCAACCGGGATCGGTATGACGCGAGACGTCGTATCGCTCCCAGTCCTTCAACAGGAATGGCGTCGGCGGGACGCAGGCGTAACCGTAGACCGCCCGGCCCGCGAGCCGCGCACGACGCGCGTGGAGATAGGTCCACGCCCCGCGTTCCTCGCCGCGGCGCGCGGCATCCTCGTAGATCGCCGGGTCGTCGTTCCCGAGCAGCAGGAAGACGCGCGTCCTGTCGTCGGCAGAGGCCCCGACGGACCGAAGGGCGGGCTCCAGCAGGTCGTCGAGGAAGCGCTCTGCGCTGGCACCGCGCGGCAACAGGTCGCCTCCCAGGAACAGCGCGTCGGGCTGCGCATCGGACAGGAAGCGGAAGAGCGCCTGATACCGCGCCTCGCGGCCGTGAAGATCCGAAACGAACGCGCAGCGCGTCACGGGTGCCCCTTGCCTCCGGACCGGTCGCCGCGCGCCTCGTGTCGCGCCGTCGATCCGTCAGTGGTGGTGCGCGTCGTCTGCCGGAGCGAGGTACGCGAGCGCCTGCTGGCTGTCGCCGTCCATGTCCACGTTGAGTGACAGGCCATCGCTGGCGCGCCGCACATCCACGACCTTCACGACCCCCGCCCACTCGGCCTGCTCCGGCAGAAACTGCGGAAGCATGTTGGTAGAGCCGTGGAGGAAGCGCTCGTTGAAGTCGCTGCCCGGATCGTCGGGGTAGAGCGCCAGGTAGCGGATATCCGACTCCACGAGGTCTTGGAAGAAGTGCGTTCCGAACGACACTTCTGGGACCTGATCCCCCTTCGCGCGCGCAATCTCGATCAGCATCCGTGCGTTGTTGATGTCGGCGTAACCGATCTTGATCCCCAGCCGCAGGTCGTTCGACCCCCAGCGCCCCGGTCCCATCAGGATGAAGCCCTTCTCCTTGAGCTCCTCGTTGAGCAGTCCGATCACGCGTGCCACCTGCTGCCGCTCAGTCGCCGTCTGGATCGAATCGTAGTCGCGCGGATCGACGAGGACGACGTACTGGATCCCGTGCACGGAGCCGGTGGTGATGTTACGCGACGCGCTGAAGACCCGGCGCTCGGAGGGGATGTTGCGCGGGATGTAGACCGCGCGCTCCTCCTCGTGCCAGGCCTGGGGCCGGCACTGCAAGAGGTGAAATTTCTCGCCGTCGTGGGCGAACTCGATGTCCATCGGGCAGCCGTAGGCCCTCTCGAGTGTGGTCAGCATCCACTTCAGGAACGCCGGGTAGGGCGACTCCTGAGCGAAGCGGTCGAACGTCAGGACCAGCTCCGATGGCGCTGCGTCGATCCGTGTGCCAGTGGGCTTGTAGAAGCCGTCCTCCCCGGAGATCGACACGAACTGGTCGAGGCCCGGGAACGAACCGTGCGAGAGCAACTCGGTGAACGGGACGGTCTCGAAGCGGTTCTCTTCGATGTTGATCGCGTCGACGTAGCGCTGCGAGTAGCGCCGGATCTCGGCCGGGCTGGCGACCGGCCGCAGCGACGGCATGCCGAGCGCGAGCATCCGCGGAAAGTCCGAGGCGACACGGTCCACGGCGCGGGTTCCGAGCCCGAAGACGACGCGGGCCAGCCCGTCCTGGCGGCGGATCCTGGCGCTCCAGCGGTACTCGTTGCTGGAGAACGCCACACCGGCCCAGCTCGGCAGCAGATACGGGCCGTAGCGCAGCCCGACAACCGTCTGGATCAGTACCGCCATGAGGTCGTCGTAGTCGATCAGGTTGTGGCGGCGCCGGTAGCTGATCGGGTCGGGGGCGAAGATGCTTGCGAAGACCTCGCAGATCGCGCCGATCAACTGGACGAGGCGGCCCTCGTGTGGTCCCTGGTTCGGAAGGAAGACGCTGCGATACTTCCCCGCGAAGGTGGCGCCGAAGCGGTCCTCGAGCAGCGACGAGGAGCGCACGATCAGCGGCGAGTCACCCACCTTGCCGAGCAACCGCCGCAACTTCTCAATCAGGTGACCCGGGAACTCGCCGTTCTTGAAGAGGTTCAGGATGACCGGGTATTCCTGGCGGATCGTCTCGATCGGCTTGTACTTCTGGCTCTGCAGCTCATGGAGCTGGTTGTGATCCATGAACTGCTCGATGACGTCCGAGCGCAGGTAGTAGGAATCTGGGAGCGCGATCGGGATCTGGGGGGCGCTGGGATCCTCCGCGCGCGCGCGCTCGAGGATGCTCTTGGCGAGGATCATCCCGGCCGCCTTGCCGCCGATCCGGCCCATGCGGTGGTCATCGCCGATGGTCCGCTCGAGGAGATCCTGGAAGTCACGAATCCGGAAGTGCTTCTTGGCGAGACCGATGAACTCGAGCTGGTCAGAGATGATGTGACGGATCAGCGCCACGCGGACCCCGAGCGACTCCCACTCGGGGATCTGCGTCTGCCCCTCGGGAAAGCGGCAGAACCGGTTGACAGCCTCGGCGAGCATGCGGATCGACACCTGCGAGAGATTCGCGATCTCCTCCAGGCTCTGGGCCTCGTCGCGTTTTCGGGTCAGGTTGACGAGGTCGTCAATCTCGTCCGGCGTGAAAGTCGCGGCGGCCTTCTCGACGGTGAGGTTCTCGATCTCCCGGCGCTCGAGTTCGTCCCAGCGCCGGGCAACTTGCACGTTGTCGTCGGAGAGGTCCGTCGGCTCGTCCTCGCCCGCCCCGCCGGCCCGGCGGCGTGCTTCGGCGTAGATCTCGTCGACCGTCGCTACCCCGCGCGCGTGCAGGCTTACCATCAGCGCGCGCGCGAACATCTCCGCGAGCCCCGGAAACGCTTCGAGCGCCTCCTCGATACGCTTCCGGCTGGACTCGGGATCGTGGGGTTCTTGCGTCGTCACCGCCATGCGCTCCGTGGGTCGCCCGGCAGGACCGGCGCGGGTCTCGGGGAGGCAAGACCTTACCAGCGTACCCCCGTCGTTCGCCATCGGGGGTATGCCCGCGGCCGGAAGCGGCGCCCCCGGCTCGCCTACGCGTAGCTGTGCAGGCCGACGATCACGAAGTTGACGGCGACCCAGTTGAAGATCATCACCGCGCAGCCGATCACCGCCAGGATCGCGGTCCAGAGCGCCTTGTCCTTGACCTTGTAGCGGACGTGCAACAGCACCAGGAAGACCAGCCAGGTGTTGAGCGCGAAGACCTCCTTGGGATCCCAGCCCCACGGACGGCCCCACGAGAAGTAGGCCCAGACCGCGCCGAGGATCGTCCCGACCCAGAGCGTGATGAAGGCCAGCTCGAGGAAGATCATCGTCGCGCCGTCGAGCGACTTGGCCAGCCCCGAGCGGTTCTCGTCGCCGGGGGCCAGGCCGCGCCCGAGGATCAGGGAGCCCGCGCCGCCACGGATCGCCCCGGTGCCGCCGGTGCCGGCCCAGGCCTCGGCGAGGCGCGGCGACGTCGCCCACGAGTTCAGCGCCCGGCCCGCGAGATAGAGGATCGCCGTCACCCCGCCGAAGAAGATCAGCGCATACGAGGCGATGACCATGTTGGTGTGGATGTAGAGCCAGATCGTGCGGTCGAGCACCGGCATGACGGTGGAGATGTCGGAGTTGAGCGTGACCGGCATGAAGTGCCCGAGCATCAGCGCGAACATCGCATAGGTGGAGGCCGCGAGCGCGGGCAGGTTCTTGACCGGCCAGCGCCGCAGGACGAGCTCCAGCACGATCGCCAGCAGCGCGCCGAACCACGCCGAGGCGGTCACCGCCTCGAACATGTTGGAGTTCGGGATCCGCCCGGCCAGCCACCAGCGCAGGACGATCGAGAAGGTCTGGAGCGCGAAGCCGGTGACGAAGAGCGTCAGCCCGGCGACCCGCGCCCAGCGGAACCGGTAGACCGTGGCCATCAGCAGGAACGGCAGGGCCAGGAAATAGACCAGCCAGACCATCGTCAGCTTGTCGTTCTTGTAGTACCAGTGCTCCCACGACAGGCGCGCCGCCGCCGGATAGAGCCTCGGCTCCACCAGCGCGAAGGTCTGCGCCAGCGTGTTGAGCGCCTGGCCGGCGGCCGCGGCGTCCTGGAAGCGCCAGGCGTTCTCGAGCGACTGCCAGGCTGCGCCGATCGCCGCGCTCCGCTCGGCGAGCCCGGTCGCGGCCGGGATCGCGCGCCCCGGCGCGCTCATCATCCCGCGGGCGGCCTGCGCCACCGTCAGCCAGGGATCGGTCTCGCTGCCCCCGACCGGCGGCACCGGGCGCCAGAGCGACAACAGCACGCCCGCGTCGGACAGGCTGCGGGCGGCCTGAATCGCGTTGACCTCGCGGCTGGTGCGCATCAGGTCGCGCTCCATTGCCGCGAGCACCTGCCGGACCGCGGGCTGGTCGAGGAAGATCGGCGACACCAGCCCGGTCTGCTCGATCCGCTGCAGCTCGGTCTCAGCGATCACGCCCTGGCGGTTCTCGGGCAGCACGATGCTGCGCACGCCCTGCGTGATCTGCGTCCGGATCATCGGCTTCTTGACGAAGATGACGTTCGTGCCGGCGTAGTGCTCGGGGACCAGGACCATGTCCAGGTAGAGCAGCACCGGGTCGATCTCGCGCATCGCGCGCGAGCTGTTGACCAGCTTCAGCCGCTCGCGGGCCAGCGAGTCGAAAGTCTTGACGCGGCCGTCCTCCTGGACCGCGCTGACGCGGATCGCCGCCAGGTCGACGGAGTCCGCGAACGCGCTGCCGACCGAGAGCTGGATCGGCGCGTCGGCAGCCCGCGCCGGAGCGGCCGCGGTGCCCAGCGCCAGGACGGCGAGGAAGGCGATCACCAGGCGGCGGCTCATGCTTCGGTCTCCGTGAGTCGGGTGCGCGCGGCGCCGGATGCGGCCGCCGGCTGCGCCGGGAAGCGCGTGGTGTCGGGCAGGTCCTCCGGCGCGCCGGCGATCTCCGCGCGGTGCTCGCCGAGCCGCCGGCGCACGATGACCGGCTTCACGTAGAAGGCCCAGAGCGTGCCGAGCACGGTCAGCACCGAGCCCAGCAGCATCGTGCCCACCCCGTGCCGGTTGCCGACCCCGAGCCCGGTGTAGTTCATCCCCGCGTAGCCGGCTCGCTCGTCGGGCGGGTCCCACGTGCTCTGGAAGTACCACCACCCGGCGTGCTCGGTCGGGTTGTTGCTGTGGACCTCTTCCAGGTCGGACCAGCGGCCGTTCTCGTAGAAGCGCACGAGGCTCTTGTAGTCGCGCTCCTTCTCGCCGCCGGGGTAGACCTCGAGCTGGAACTCCTCGAGCGCGACCGGCGCCGGGAGCCGAAGCGTCTCGCGCGAGTAGAGCAGCTCGACCGGCCGACCGGAAGCGAGCGTCACGCGGCGCGGGTAGTAGCCGACGCGGCTCGGGTGCGCGTAGTGGCTGTACTCGACCCACTGCGTTTCCGGCGGCTGACCCGCCTCGGCCAACTCGACCTGGATCAGCGAGTAGTGGGGCCCGGACTTGGAGTCCCGCTCGTGCCGCGGCACGACGCGCGGCTTAGACACCAGGCGCGAGTTGGGACCGGCCTCCCAGACGGTCAGCTTCATCGCGCCGTCCAGGAACTCGACCGGCTGGCCAGGCGTCAGCGGCCGCTCGATCACCTGCCCGCCGTCGCTGACGAGCAGCGCGATGAGGCCGTTCCGTCCGCCCACGATCCGCAGCCCGGATTCCACGAGGCCGCCCGCTTCGAGCACGATGCCGTCGTCGACCAGCGCCGCGAGCGGGCGCCCCTCGCCGTCGAGGTCCCGCGTGAGCCGCGCGTCGGGTGCGGTGACCGCGCGCAGGAAGGTCCCCTTCGGGCCCTTCACGCGGACCAGCACCATCGAGCCGTGCTCCCCCTCGGGCGTGCCGGGCGGGACCCACTCCGGAAAGAACTGGAGCCCCTGCAGCGTGTAGGGCGTGCCGGCGAGCGCGAACTCCCTGCCGACGACCTCGCCCAGCGGGAACTCGTGCTCGGTCGCGCCGGCGCGGGCGCGCAGGCGGGGCGCGCCGGGGCTGCGGAGCCGCTCGAGCACGGCCGGGTCGTCGACCCAGTCGAAGCGCGCGTCGAAGAGGTTGTCGCCGAGCCTCACGTGGTTGCGGGCCGGGTCGTTGGCCAGCAGGACCTCGGACATCGAGCTGTTGCCGACCTGGACCGTGAAGCGCAGGTACGGGTTGAAGGCCGTACCGCCGGCTTCCCACGCCTCGCTGAGCATCGCGTAGGGGAGGAAGCCCGTGACGCGCGCGGAGACCTGCTCCAACCCCGGGGCCGGGGTCCCCTTGAGGCGCGGTGCGAGGGCCAGCGGGCGCGCGGGCAGCGGCGTCTCGCCCGGGCTGACGGACGCGGCATCCGGTGACCCGACGTACTCCCGGTAGCGCGGCAAGCCACGCAAGGGATATTCGCTCCACTCGGCGGTCCCCGGCATGCGCAGCATCAGCGCCGCACGGTCGTAGAGGAAGATCCGGTCGTTCGGCGCGTAGTCGAGCGAGACCGCCACGCTGTCGTCAATCAGCTTCCGGCCGAGCAGCTTGATCGCGCGCCCCTGGCCGGGGACGACGTCCTCCGTGTATTCGGGGTAGCCCACGAGCAGCTGGCGGATGAAGGGCTGCCCACCGCCCGACAGCGGCTGGAAGCCGAGCTGCGCGGAGAGGGTCTTCTTACCCTTGTCGGTCCCGGTGAGCAGCTCGTAGCTGGAGTTGAGGTCGCCGACCGTGACGCGGTATGCGCGGCCGTTGCCGCTCACGATCGCTTCCTCGTCAGGCTGCAGCGTCAGCACGACCGGCGAACCGCCCGGCAGCTGCACGATCGCCTGCCGACGGAAGACCGCCATGTCCCCTTCGCGCTTGAGCCCGAAGTAGATCACGCAGCCGAGCATCAGCACGAGGATCCCGACGTGGACCGTCCAGACGCCGAGGTTCGGCAGGTTGAGCGGGATGCGGCGGATCGTGACGAGAACCAGCGAGAGCGCGAGTAGCGCGCAGATCAGGTGGAACGGCCACCAGTTGAACCACTCCATCTCGGTCAGCTCGACGCTCTGGCGCGGGAACCAGTCGTAGAACGGCTGCAGGCCGGCCGATCCGAGCCACGAGTAGACCAGCAGGGCGACCATCATCGAGATGCCGAAGGTCACGCTGCCGATCGCGTCCACCAGGCGCAGCCACCAGGACTTGACCGGGGCCGCGGAACGGCGCGGGACGCCGGCCGGGAAGTTCGCAACGCTCATGGGGGACCTGCGCCTCCAGGTGCGCCCCGGGTCGGAGGCCGGGGGGATCGAGGTGATCTTAGCGTCGAGTCCCCAGCGAAGCGAACTTCGCCTTAGTCGCGATTAGCTCGCGGGTGAGGTCGCTCCGAGCCGGGCACCGCGGGCCCGGGAGTGCCCGTCACGAGGGCGATCCCGCAGCCCCGGCAGGCCCCGCAGCCGTCCGCGTCGAGGCCGTGGCGGGGCTCGCCGTGCGCGGCGGCCGGGGCGTCGCCGCGGCGCCCCGGCGACGCAGGGGAGCCGGCTGCCGGCCGCGGAAAGGCGATCGGCCGCAGATAGGCCGGCCGCCGCGGCGCGGGGGTCGAGGGGGTCGCCGGGGCCTCGACGGCCGCCCGGCGGCGCCGACCGGCCCACGCGTGCGCCGCCAGCGAGGCGACGAACGCTGTCCCCGTGATCCCGTGGACCCACGCCGCGGCCGGGCGCCACCTCGCGTCGGCGAACGCCTGGACCAGGGTCCCCGACAGTGCGAGCACGAACGTCAGGGCCAGGATCGCGCGCCCGCTCGCGCGCCCCGAGGCGGCGCCGCCGCGAAGCTGCTGCTGCGCGTGCGCACCGTAGAGCCAGCCGACGACGAAGACGAGGATCGGCACCGCCAGCACGTGGATCTTCAGCGCGTGCGGCTGGAGCGGGTGACCGTAGGCCGAGAACGGGTCGTTCCGCGGCAGCAGGTACTTCATCGCCGCGTACGCCAGCCCGGACGCGCCGGCCACCGCCGACGCGCTCCAGAGCGCGAGTCGCTGTACCGTCGTCACGGTGTGGCCTCCAGGACCTGGTGCAGCGCGAGCACGCGGCGCACCGCATCGGTCATCGCGACCGACGAGAGCGTCGCGCCCGCCATCGTGCGAATCCCGCGCTGGAGCCGCAGCTCGCCGTCGAGCGCGCGCCCCCCGAGCTGCGCCAGCCACGGTGCCGTGAGCATGTACTCGGGCGGCTCGTTGAACGAGAGGATCTCGACCCGGCTGACCGTGCCGGCCGGGTCGAGCACGACCAGCACCGTCTCGGGCAGCGTGCGCACGATGTGGGTGTCGACGAAGGCCCAGCCTGCGGGCTTCCCGGTCGCCGGGTCGGTCGCGGCGTAGTAGGCGACGACCTTGCTGGGCGGCTTCTGGCCGGCGAGCTGCTCGACGCGGGCCGCCTGCGCCGCGTCGAGGAACGCGGTCTTCTTCGCGACGACGAGCGGCGGCGGGAAGACCCGCTGCAGCGCGGCTTCGGCCTCGACGAGGACGCCGGCGGGCGCGCTCCCCGTGCCGGCCGCGACCAGCACGGCCAGCACGAAGAGCGCCGCCCCGGCGCGGCGCACGCGCTCAGAACAGGTAGCCGAGCGACGCATTGAACTGGTCCACGCCGGTGCCGGCCGCGTTCTTCAGGTCCTGGTACTCGGCCTTGATCGCGACCTGGGGGATCGGCCGGTACATCACCCCGTAGCTGATCGCGGTGCGGTCGTTGGCCCCGGTGACGTCGGACTGGTATCCCGGCGCGACCTCGGACTGGGTGTCGTAGCGCTCGTAGCGCACGTACGGGTAGAGCGACTGGTTGCGGGCGCTCGTCAGCGAGAGCAGGTCGAAGCCGGCTTCGGCGTACCCGCCGCGCAGCTCGGAGCCGATCGCCTGGTCGGTCTGGATGCTGATCAGCCCGGCGTCACCGATGTCGACCGCGGACCAGACGCCGCGCAGCCACAGCCCCCGCCACTTCCAGTCGGCGTGCACGTCGTACAGCGTGACCGGGCCCTTGATGGTCTGGCCGTCCACCACGCGCCCCTGGCCCGAGTCGCCGCGGTAGAACGAGACGCCGGCCAGCAGGCCCGGGACGCCCGTGAGATCGAGGCGCAGCGCCACCGCGAGGTCCTCGGCCAGGGCTTTGGATCCGGCCTGGCGGCCGCCGCGGATCCCGGCCGATGCGGTGAAACCCTCGCTGTCGAGGCCGTCCAGCAGGTAGGCCTGGTAGCTGAACAGCCCGAACCGCCCGTGCACGCCGACGCCCGGTTCGCTCCACGTCGTGGGCATGATCACGCCGTCCACGCCCGGCCGCTTGACGCCCAGGTAGGTCGGCGGCTCGTGGATCTCGTTGATGATCCCGACCGGTACCAGGACCAGGCCCGCCCGGACATTGGCGTAGTCGTTGAAGAGGAAGTCGAGGTACGCGAACTCGACGGCGACCTCTCCCTCGTCGTCCGTCGTCGCGTGCTCGTACTCGATCTCGGAGTTGAAGACGATCCGGTCGTTGAACTTGTAGCCGAAGTAGAACACGGCCCGCAGGAAGTCGATCTGGTCGCGCGCGTCGGACGGCGTGCCGTCGTCCCGGCTGGCGTCGTAGTTCTCGTAGATCATGTCGCCGTAGCCGCCGATCGAGACGCCGCGGGTCTTGGTGTAGACCTTCGAGGCCGCCGGCGCGAGCCCGGTGGCCCCTTCCGGCGTCGGCTCGTCGGGGGTCGGCGTTGGCGTCGGCGCGGCGTCGGCTTTCTCGCCGGCGCGCAGCGCCTGCAGCTCCTCGGCCAGGACCGCCAGCTTGCGCTCCAGCTCCTCGATCCTCTTCCTGTTCGCCAGCTCCTCCGCGGACGGAGCAGGCGGCGCGGGTGTCTCCTGGGCGAAGAGCGGCAGACTCCCCGCAGCCAGGGAGAGCGCGGCCGCGACGAGGGCGTGTTGGAACCTGTCACGGAACATCGAGTGTCTCCTTCTCCATGAACACGAATGTCGCGTCGCCGGCGAGGGCGACGGCGTCGGCGTCGGGTCCGGGACCGAGCACGAACAGCGCGGTGGAGAGCGCGTCGGCGGCGGTCGCGGTCGGCGCGATCACGGCGACGGCGGACGTCCGGTCGACGGGCTCGCCGGTGCGCGGGTCGATCACGTGGCCGCGACGCCGGCCTCCGGCTTCGATCGCGCGCTCCGCGTTGCCGGTGACCGCCAGGCTGGCGCGGACGAGCGTCAGCGTGCGCGCCGCGCGCGCGCGGTCCGACGGATCCGCGACGTCGACGATCCACCCGTCGCTTCCCGGCGGCGCGTCGAGGGCCAGGACCTGGCCGCCGAAGTTGAGCAGCGCGCGTGTCACGCCGGCCGCGCGCAGGATCGCCGCGGCCTCGTCGAGCGCCATCCCCTTCCCGATGGCGCCGAGGTCGAAGGCCATCCCGTCGCGCCGGCAGGTCACGGCCGGCGGCTGGGTGGCAACCACGAAGTTCTCCCAGCCGGAGCGGGAAAGGGCGCCGGCCAGCTCGTCCCGGGACGGTTCGCGCCCGCCGGACTTCGCGCCCCAGGCATCGAGGAGCGCGCCGACCGAGGGGTCGAACGCGCCCCCCGTTCGCATCGCGAAGTCGCGCGCGACCGCGAGCGCGCGGGCGAGTTCCGGCGAGACCGGGATCGGCAGGGCGTGCGCCGCGGACCCCGCGCAGCGCGCGTTGAGCCGCGCCAGCTCGCCGTCGGGACGCCAGGTGGTCATGACCTGTTCGAGTTGGGCGATCCGATCCAGCGCGTTGTCGAGCTGCGGACCGACGCGGTCCGGCGAGCCGAAGGCACGGATCTCGCACGGCGCCCCCATCAGCCAACGGGCTCGGACGACCGGGGGGGAGGAGACGGCCGCGGGTGCCGCCGCGTCCGCGGGAAGGACCCCGGCCGCGAGGGCAAGCCAGCCTGCCGCGGTCACGGTCCTGACTTTTTTCGGATGCGGTTTCATGGCTCCTGCAGCCTTCGGCGCCGGGTCTTTGTTGCGAATGAGTCGCAGAAGAGGGTCGCACCCAAACGGCGCCCGAGCGGCATTCCGCACGGTCCGCCAGGCCCAAGGTGGGCGCTCTGTCGGGGGTTTGTGGGGATCTTCCCGATCGGAAGTTCAGTCCTCACATACTCTAGTTGCGAATGGCT
This sequence comes from uncultured Acidobacteriota bacterium, assembly GCA_963702425.1. Lineage (GTDB taxonomy): Bacteria > Acidobacteriota > Polarisedimenticolia > J045 > J045 > JALOKP01. The sequence continues at coordinate 40,203 of CAVPCQ010000029.1, read as the reverse complement.
CGCATTAACTAACCGGAAGGTACCTCTCCCCGCCGCCGCTGTCAAGGCGCCCCCGAGGTTGGCTGAGGACGCCTGTTAACGGGGTTGTTTCTTGCGGATTCCACGGTTTGCGCGGTACACCGTTCGTCCATGCAGCGCCCGACCAGCAGCGCCCGCGGATGTGGCGGGCCCACGCTCCACGACGAGGAACAGCCATGACGGTCCGCCCCCGACTCGCAGCCCTCGCGCTCTGCGCGTGGTCGGCAAACGCCCTCGCTCAAACCGATCCCTGCCTCGGCATCTCCCCGGTGGACACGACGAGCCTGCGCTCGGTCGCGATCGCGACCGGCTTCGTCAATCGTCCGTTGCTGCTCGTCACGCCGCCGGCTGACAACACTCGGCAGCTCATCGTCGAGCAGGACGGCTACATCCGCCTGCACAAGCGCGGCACCGCGACCGCCACCTGGACGACGTTCCTCGACCTGCGCACGAAGGTCAGTACGCGCGGCAACGAGATGGGCCTGCTCGGACTCGCCTTCGCGCCGGACTACGCGACCTCGGGCTACTTCTTCGTGAACTACACCGAGGTCGACGCGGGGAACAACGCCTGGACAGTCGTCGCGCGCTACCGCGTGAGCGCCAACCCCGACGTCGCCGACGCGGCCAGCGAGCTGCGGATCCTCCGCTTCTCCCAGCCGTCGGACAACCACAATGGCGGCTACCTCACCTTCGGCAACGACGGCTTCCTCTACGTCTTCACCGGGGACGGCGGCGGCGGCGGCGACAGCACCGGCGGCACCTGCGGCAACGGCCAGAACAGGAACGTGCTGCTCGGCAAGGCGCTGCGCCTCGACGTGCTCGGCGTCGACCCCGCTTCACGGGCTCCGGACTGCGGCGCGTCGGGGGCGAACTACCGCATCCCGTCGACCAACCCGCTGGTCGGACAGTCGAGCGTCTGCGAGGAGATCTGGGCCTTCGGACTGCGCAACCCGTGGCGCGGCAGCATCGACCCCGCGACCGGTGACTGGTACATCGCCGATGTCGGGCAGAACTGCTGGGAGGAGGTCAACTGGGTCTCCGCCGCGACGGCGAGTGGGCGCAACTACGGCTGGCGGCAGATGGAGGCGACGAAGTGCTACAACCCCTCCAGCACGAGCTGCACGCCGCCGGTCGACACCACCCCCTGCACTCCGAAGTGCAACGACGCGTCGATGACCAGGCCCGTCCTCGAGTACGGCCATACCGGCGGGGCCTGTTCGATCACCGGCGGCTTCGTCTACCGCGGCTGCCGGATGCCGAGCCTGCGCGGGACCTATTTCTACGGGGACTACTGCGCGGGGTTCGTCCGCTCGTTCCGGATCAGCGGCGGGGTGGTCACCGATCAGCAGGACCGCACCGCGCAGCTCGACCCGCAGGGACTGCTTCCCGGCAGCCTGTCGAGCTTCGGCCAGGACGCGCAGAAGGAGATCTACATCGTGGACCAGGGCGGCTCGGTCCGGGTCATCGTGCCGCCCTTCACGGCGATGGAGGTTTCCGGCAAGGGTGCGGCCGACATGTTCCTGCTCCAGAGGACGGAGTGGACCTGGGAGAACCTGCTCTCCAGCGCGCAGGTCCCCGTGGCCGAGTACCGGGTCTACCGCAACGGCCAGGCGACCGGGCAGTACACCTGCATCTTCAAGAGCACGACGCCCCGCTGGACCGGGGGCGATACGGTCAAGCCCTCGGCCGGGGCGGCCCTGTTCTACCTCGTGATCGGACGGAACGCCGCGGGCGACCTGACCGCGACCGGCGGCCCGCAGCGCCAGCTGTCGCCGGCCACCTGCCCCTAGACCGTCGGCGCGGCCGCCGAGCCCCGGTCCGCGTGCGGCGGCAACCGGTGGAAAGGGAGTCTATATTCCGGCCCCGGGGCTCCCGACGCCCCGCGGAGCGCTCGTGAAGCCCGTCAACGCGGACCTGCTGCGACCGTGGTCGCGGTTCCTGAAGCTCACGGTCATCGGCCGCACCGTCGAGGTACCGGACAACAACACGCTCCTGCGCGGTCTGCAGTCGGTGGCGCCCGATGGGATCTCGCGCGGCCGATTCTGCTGGAACAACGAATGCGGCAACTGCCGCGTTTACTACCGCCTTCCCGGCGACACCGCGGACCGTAAGGGCCGGGGCTGCTGCCTCGTGGTGAAGGACGAGATGGCGCTGACCACCCTCTCGACGGAGCTGAAGTTCGCCCTCCGCGAGGTGCTGAAGCGCGAGCCGGACGCGCCGCTCCCGGAGGCGCCAGCGCTGGAGGTGGAAGCGGACGACGAGCCGATCCCCGTCCCCACCTTCCGGAACCGGGAACGGCAACCGTAGGTCGGCCAATCGGCCGAAGGAGCGCGTCCGGTTGCTTCCGCTCGCCGGGCGGACTGACCGATTCGCGGTTGCTGTCCCCGCCGCCGCTACCCGCTGTAGGACCAGCTGGTGTCGCGCAGCGCCAGCGGCGCCGTCGCCCCACCGGGCGCGCCGGCGCCGGTGACGGCCGCCACCGCGATCGCGTGGTCGCCGCGGTCAACCCATTCCCTGACCTCGAAGTGGAAGTACCACGGCAGGGTGGTGAGGACCGGCTGTCCGTCCTCGAGCCGGTACGGCTGGCCGTTGATCATGCCGTCTTCGTGTTGCGTCGGTCCGAAGAAGGTCTTGGCGATCGCCGCCTGTCCGTCGCCCAGGATGTGAACGACGCCGCGTCCGCTCCGGCGCAGGAGCGCGCAGAGCGAACCGTCCTTGCGCAGCGCCATCATCACGAGCGGCGGCTCGAACGAGCACTGCGAAAGCCACGAGACTCCGGCCGCCGCCACGCTGTCGCCGTGCGCGGTCGTGGTCACGTAGAGTCCATAGGTGATGTTGCGGAGCACGTCCTTCCTCAGCTTGGGGTCCATGCCCCCTCCCCTTCCATTCAGTTCAGCGTGTGCGGCATCTCGAGCGCGAACGGCGCGATCTCCGCCTTGAAGCGGCGGCCGTCGTCGCGCCACATCTCGTAGGTGCCCCGCATCGATCCCCGCGGGGTCGGCAGCGGACAGCCGCTGGTGTACTCGAATGACTCTCCCGGCTCGAGTCGCGGCTGCTCGCCGACCACGCCGGGCCCGCGCACCTGTTCGACCTCTCCTTCGGCGTCGGTGATGATCCAGTGCCGATTGACCAGGCGGGCCGCCTCGCGCCCGTCGTTGCTCACCTTCACCTTGTACGCGAAGAAGTACAGGTCCTCCGGCGGAGCGGACCGCTCCGGCACGTACCGGCTCGTGACCTCGACCTTGATCCCGTCGGTGGTGGCGATGGAACGGCCCATGCAATCCCCGCGCCCGCGATCCCGGCCCTGGCAGCGGGCTTCCTGCGGCGCGCCGGGTATGCTACAGGGTGGGTTGCGCGCGGCCAACCGCCGCCGCCCCGCCGCAGGATCCGAGGACCGTGAGACCGACGCCGCCCCGCCGCGCTCGACCCACCCGCCCGCGCCGCAGCGCGCTGGCGCGCTTCGGCACGTGGGTCGCGCTCGCGACCGGCTGGGCCGCGCTCTCCGGCTGCGCCTCGACACCGCTCGCGCCGCCGCCACCGACGGCGAATCAGCCGCCCACCGCCGCGTCCCAGGACGGCCGGAGCGCCTCTCCGATCGTCACCGAGGTTTCGTACGTCGCGAACCTCTTCCACTGGGTCGACAACCTCGCCGAGACCTCCAACGGGCTGACCCAGCCGGCGTACTACCGGGCGTGGTTCGCCCGCTTCGGCCCGCTCGACAGGGGCGACCGCGAACTGCTCGCCGCCTTCCGGAAGGTCCGCCTGCGCGAGTTCAAGCCACGCCCGGCCACGGACGAGGCCGCGGGGAGCGGCTGCCTGCCCTCCGAGCCCGACACGCTCTCGCGGCGGCAGATGCTGAATGTGGCGGCTCTGCAGGCGCGGAGCATTCCGGACCTCGTGCAGCGCACGCGCGCCTTTCTCCTGCCCGAGGAGGCCGAAGCCGTCGGCGCAACGCTCACTCACTTCGCCGAGCGGTTCGAGTTCCTCTGGGCCGAGTTCGACTGGCTCCAGGCCTTCCAGCGGCGCTTCGACCAGTTCCTCGCTGAACCGGTGACGCGACAGTGGGTCGCGGCGATGGCCCGGTTCACCGGCGCGGGCGCGTCGTCGACCGCACCGACGCTCTTCAGCTTCGTCGCCGTCCCCAGCCAGGAGTACGGAACGCACGCCGAGGCGAGCGAAAGAACGCTGCTGCTCGAGGTGCGTCCCGACGACACGATCGCCGAGCAGGTGCCAGTGATCTTCCACGAGCTGGTGCACGACTTCCAGCGGAGGGTTCCCCAGGCCGAGCGAGCCGAGCTCGCCGGCCGGTACGTGAGCCAGGGTTATCGCGGCGCGACGGCGTTCAGCCTGCTGCGCGAGGCGCTCCCCACGTCGCTCGGCCAGGGGCTGGCGCAGTTGCGGCTGGCGCCCGACTCGTACCGTCCCGAGCATCCCTGGTACCACCTCGAGTCGGTCGACCGCTATGCGCACGCCCTGCTGCCGCTGGTCTCGCGGGCCTTCGATTCCGGGCAGCTGTTCTCCGGGATTCCGCCGGCGCAGGTGATCGGCGCACTGGACGACATGACGCTCGCGGAGACGCCGGCCCTGCTCTTCCTGAGCGAGGCCGGCTTCTCCGCAACGGGCGGGATGCTCCCGCTGCTCGACCCCCTGCTGGCCGACGTCGGTGGACGCAGGCAGTGGCGCGTGGCGGCCGATACGGCGGAGGGGCGCAGCTTCCTGGTGCGGTACGGCTGCCTGCCGCTCGCGGTCCTGTCGATCGCCGGCGAGCCGCCGCTGCCGGGCCTCGAGGAGGCGACGGCCTCCCCGCCGCCGCTCACCATGGAGGCCGTCGGCGCGCTCGTTCCGCTGCGGCGCGAGAGTGGCGCACCGGTCCTCTGGATCTACGCCCGCACCAGGGAGGACGTACCACGGGTGGTGCAGGCGGCCCGCGACATGGCGCGCTGGCCCGAACGGATCGTGCTGGTCAAACCAGCGTGACCGTCTCGCCGGCGGCGTGCCCGAGCGCGAGCAGCGCACCGGACGCGACCTCCGCGACCGGGATCACCGCCAGCAGTTCGATCGTCCCGTCCGGCGCCGCGGCCGCGCGGACCACCTTGCCGCCGTCGCGCTCGCGCCCCGCCTCGATCGCGCGCAGCGGCGTGGCGGGTGCCGGGACCTCGCCACCACCCGTGCGACCACGGAACAGCCGGCGCTTGAGCTCGCCCAGGTGCTGCGTGCGCGCGACGACCTCCTGGCCGGGGTAGCAGCCCTTCGAGAACGACAGGCCGGAGAACCGCTCCAACTCGAGATTCTGCGGCAGGAACGCGTCGACCGTCGGCGGCTCGACCTCCGGCAGGCCGGCCCGGACCTCGAGGAGAGTCCACAGCCCGTCGGCGGCGCGCGCGAACCCTGCGGCCTCGAGTGCGACGAGCAGCCGCGCGAGGTCGGCGTGCGGTGCGTAGATCTCGAAGCGCGGCAACTCGCCGGGAACCCGGATGATCGTGCACGATCCGGCCGTCGTCGCGGCGTCCGCGGCCGCCGGGAGCACGCCGGCCTGCTTCGCCAGGGCCTCAGCCGCCGCCGCGCCGGCCACGCCGGCCCGCGCCAGCTCCGCGCCCGCGTCCGCGACCTTCACGCGGGACCGGAAGACCACCCGGCGCAGGCGCTCGAGCGTCTCCGGGACGAGCGCCCCGGGCAACCGCAGGACCAGCTCGCCGCCGCGCTCGAAGACACGGAAGACGACGGAGACGCGCCCGTTCACCTGGCAGAACGCACCGAGCGTCGAGCGCGCGGGGGTCACGATCCGGATGTCGGCGGTCGAGAGGCCCTGCAGGAACTTCGCGGCGTCGGGACCGTCGATCGCGATCACACCGTAGCGGGAGAGGTCGAACGAGGCGTTCATCTACCCGGCGTTCGCGAGCAGCGACGCGGACATCTCGAGCATCCGGTCGAGACAGCGGCGGGCGCGCGCGCGGACCTCCTCCGGTACGTCGATCACGTAGCGCGAGTGAAGCAGCGCGTCACGGGTCTGCTCCAGCGTGATCTCGTTCATGTGCGGACAGCGCACGCTGCAGAGCCGGAGCATCTCCTTGCCCGGGTTGTCTGCGGCGATGTTGTCGCCCATCGCGCACTCGGTCAGCAGGAGGTAGCGCTTCGCCCCGCTCTCGCGGACGAACCGGATCGCCGCCGAGGTGCTTCCCGTGAAGTCGGCGGCGGCCGTGACTTCCGGACGGCACTCCGGGTGGGCGACCACGACCGCGTCGGGGAACTGCTCGCGCACGCGGCGGATGTCGTCGGTCGTGAACTTCTCGTGGACCTCGCAGCGTCCCTGCCAGCCCACGATCTCGTAGGTCAGGCGCGGGTTCTGCGCCGCTGCCGCGCGGGGCGCCGCGCTCGGGAAGATGATCTCCCGGCCGGTCTCGCGGGCCACGTTGCCGGCCAGGAACTCGTCCGGCACGAAGATCACGGGCCCCGGCCCGAGCGCGCGAACGATCGCCGCCGCGTTGCCGGAGGTGCAGCAGACGTCGCACTCCGCCTTCACCTCGGCCGAGGTGTTGATGTAGCAGACCACCGGGACGCCCGGGTACTTCTCCTTGAGCGCGCGGACGTCCGCCCCGTTGATGCTCTCGGCCAGCGAGCAGCCGCCCTTCGGCGTCGGCAGCAGCACCGTGCGGGAGGGGTTCAGGATCTTCGCCGTCTCGGCCATGAAGCGGACGCCGCAGAAGACGATCACGTCGGCGGTCGACTCCGCCGCGCGGCGCGCCAGCTCCAGCGAGTCGCCCTTGAAGTCCGGCACCGTGTGGTAGAGGGCCGGCTCCATGTAGTTGTGCCCCAGGATGACCGCGTTGCGCTCGCGCTTGAGCTGCTGGATCTCGACGACCAGCGGGGCCTTGAGCCGCAGTTCGACGTCGGGCACGACGTCCCCCAGCTTGGCCCGCATCGTCTCGTAGACGGCGTTCACGGTCGACGGGTCGAGGATCATCGGAGGACCTCCCGGCGCCGCGGGATGGCGCGCTCCGGGGCGGCGCCCGGAGCGGGTACTAGAGCCCCCGGGAAGAGCCTTGTCAAACCACGGAGGGGCGCTCGCGGCGACGCCCTGACTGCCGCGGTTCCCCGCCCGGCGGCGACCGGCGCGGCCCGCGGTGCGGCTGCATACTCCGCTTCCGCGGCTGCAGCCGCAGCCGCAGCCGCAGCCGCAGCCGACGGAAGCCGACGATGAGCCATCCCCAGCCCCCCGCCACGAACCTCCCCTTCGAGATCGGCGCGGCCGAGCTGAAGGTGCGCCTCGACCGGGGCGAGGAGATCCTGCTCCTCGACGTGCGCCAACCCTGGGAGCACGCCTACGCCCGGATCCCCGGCTCGGCCCTGCTGCCGCTGCCGGAGTTGCCGGACCGGTTCGAGGAGCTCGACCCCGCGCGCGAAATCGTCGCTTACTGCAAGGTGGGGGAGCGCAGCGCCTGGGCGGTGGACTTCCTGCGGCGCGCGGGGTTCGCCCACGTCCGCAACCTGCGCGGAGGGATCTACGGGTGGGCCGAAGAGGTCGACCCGCGGGTGCTCCCTTGAACTCCCCGGGCGCGCCGGGGCCGAACGGTCCCCGCTTCTAGGGGTGGGTCCGATCCCTGATCTGCCAGAGCAACCCGACCGCCGCGAACAGCAGCGCCAGCACCGCCCACTCGTAGAGCAGCTCCGTCGACGGCAGCAGGGTGATCCGCTGGTTGCGCATGTTCGCGATCCGCTGCGCGACGGCACCGATCGCGGCCAGCGCACCGATCGCGGTAAAGACGCCGGGCAGGCTTCCGAGGCGGCGGTTCATCGCGGGTTCTCCGGCCGCGCCGGCTCGTCGCCGCGCGGGATCGTCAGGACCTTCGGTTCGAGCGCCCGGTCGGTGAAGGACACGAACACGATCCGGATGATGCCCGCGTCGTCCTCGAAGTAGAGTTGGCTCCAGCCGGGGTAGGAGTCGGACGTCGAGGCGCCGAAGACGCGCCCGAATTCCTTCGGGATGCGGTTGTCGGCCGCCAGGACTTCGCGGCCGAGCGGCGTGATGGCGTGCCCTGGCGGGCGGATCGGCTCGCAGGACGCGAGCAGAGCCACCGTGCCGAGCAGCACGGTGGTTCCAAGAACGGCTCGTCTCATCGGATACCCCCTTCCGGGGGGAAGGATACCGCTAGTGTCCCGACTCCTCTTGGCTTGACAGTCGGCCGCCGCTGCATCCCGCAGGGCGGCGTTGCTCGTCCTTGGCGTACGGCGGGAGTACGCCGGCGTCCTCGCGCCTTGCCCCGCGGGCGCTTCGGCGGCCTTGGTTGTCAACCCAAGACGGAATCGGGACACTAGTGCGCCGACTGGTGCGCGATCCCGGCCTGGTCCAGGTCCGGGACCGACCAGTTGGTGTGGGGCGGGCGGTTCAGGACGAACCAGTTCCAGACCAGGGCCCGGTAGGTCACCGGCTGGAGGCCGATTTCCCGGTAGAACGGCCGCAGCATCAGGTGCAGCCGGCGCAGGCGGTAGAACGGCACGCGCGGGAAGTAGTGGTGCTCGAGGTGATAGGCCGACCAGAGATAGGCCACGTCCCAGAAGCGCGACGGCCTGATCAGGGTCGACCACTTCGCGGGGTCGGCCGGGTCGATGTTGTAGTGCTGGCCGAGGCGGTTGAGCGTGAACGCCACCGGGAAGACGACGAAGTACGGCACCATGTAGACCTTGAACGCGATCCACCAGCCGGCGAAGACGCCGATCGCGAGCAGGATCCCGAGCTGGCCGAGGATCGTCACGGTGCGCTCGATCCGGATCGTCTTCTGCAGCTCCGGCGGGTAGGTCGCCGTCTCGCGCGCCGCGGCGCGGAAGTAGATGAAGAACAGCGCCGGCGTCATGTAGAGCAGCTTGTACCAGCGCGCGTTGCGCTTCGGCGAGAGGTGGTGGCGCTTCGGGTCGGCCTCGCCGTCGCCGAGCTGGGCGTGGTGATCCAGGTGCCACTTCGTGAACTGGGTGCGCGAGATACCCGAAGGAAACGCGTAGACCAGCCCCAGCAGCGAGTTGGCGCGCGTCTGCTTCTTCGTGAAGACCGCGTCGTGCACGACCTCGTGCAGCATCACCGTGAAGTTGAAGAAGGTGAAGCCGAGCACGATCGAGAACGGCAGCCACTGCCACCACGCGTCGAGCCGTGCGGCCCCGGTCATGCAGACCGCGATCAGCAGGAGCTGCCAGCCGAAGACCGCCAGGTGCGCTGCCGGGCTGGTTCGGTGCAGCTCGCGCAGCGCGTCCTGCGGGATCGCCTTCGCCAGGGCGCGGCGCAGGTCGACGGAGGCGGCGGCGTAGTGGGACGGCTGGCTCACGCGGGCAGGTCCTCTCTCGGCTGCTGAACGTACCGCGGACGGCGCCGCGGTCCAGTCCGACTCGGTCCGGCGGGTGTCCTGCGGCGGATTGTAGCGGGCTCCGGCGATTCGGCCAGCGGCTGCCGGCGCTGCGACTTACCAGTACTTTTCGGTGTGGACCTCTCCGGGCGCCTTCTTCGTGTGCTCCCGGAAGCCCTGCGCGGCGAGAATCGGGAGGATCGTCTCGATCATCTTCGGGTTGCCGCAAACGAAGACGTGGGTGTCCTCCGGCCGCGGCTCCGCGCCCCACGCCTCGGCGACGAGGCCGCGCTCCCAGAGGTGCTGGACGTAGCCACTGTGCCCCGCCCACGGGACCGGCTCGGCGTCCGGGGCCGAGATCGCCGGGATGTAGGCCAGGTTCTTCGACAGCCGCTGCATCGTCAGCAGCTCGGACCGGTAGCCGAGATCCCAGGAGTGCCGGGCCCCGTGCAGGACCGCGAAGCGGGCTCCGGCCCGCACGCCGAGTTCGGTGCGCAGCATCGAGACGTACGGCGCGAGCCCGGTCCCGGTCGCGATCAGGACGAGGTTCCTGTCCGCGGGGACCTCCCGCAGCGTGAAGGTCCCGACGATCCGCGGCGCGAGCCAGATCGGCGAGCCCGACGCGAGCATCCAGAGGCGCGGCGTCAGCGTGCCGGAGGTCACGAGCGAGATGTAGAGCTCGAGGTACTCCTTCGCGACCGACGACGAGGCGACCGAGTAGGCACGCTTGATCAGCTTGTCCGGCGGCGGCGGCTCCGGCTCGGGATCGCAGCCGGGCAGGCGTGGCGCCAGGGGGGGTAGTCCGATCGTGCCGTACTGCCCGGGGAGGAAGTCGGGCAGCTCCCAGCCGCGCGGCGCGACGCGGAGGATCATCAGGACGGGAGAGAGGTCCTCGCGGTGCAGCACGACTGCGTTGGGTTCCTCGATCGGCACGGCGGCATTCTACCCGCCCGCCGGCGGCGCGGGGCGCTACCGCGCGGCCACCCGGCGCGGCGCCCCGCACGACCACGCGCTGGTGTACATTTCCCCGCCATGGCGCCCTTTCGCTGGCTGGTCTGGGTCGCGGTCGCGCTGGCCGGCGCGGCCGCTTTCGCGACGGTCGCTCTCGCGCGCGACGAGCCGATCTCCGCCGCCTACGTCGTCATCGCCGCGGTCTGCACCTACGCGATCGCGTACCGCTTCTACTCGCACTTCATCGCCTTCCGCGTGCTGCGGCTCAGCGACACCAACGTCACACCGGCGGTGCGCCACGACGACGGCCACGACTTCGTGCCGACCAACCGGTGGGTCGTCTTCGGCCACCATTTCGCGGCGATCGCGGGGCCGGGCCCGCTGATCGGCCCGATCCTCGCCGCGCAGTTCGGCTACCTGCCGGGGACGATCTGGATCCTGATCGGCGGCGTCCTCGGGGGCGCGGTGCAGGACTTCGTCGTGCTCGTGATGAGCACGCGCCGCGACGGGCGCTCGCTGGCCAAGCTGGCCAGCGACTACCTCGGCCCGTGGGGCGCGATCGCCGGGACGATCGGGATCCTGCTGATCATGATCATCCTGATCGCGGTGCTCGGGCTGGTCGTGGTCAACGCGCTGGCCGAGAGCCCGTGGGGCCTCTTCACCGTCGGGATGACGATCCCGATCGCGATGGGGATGGGGCTGATCATGCGCGGCGGCCACGGGCGCGAGGTCTGGATCGCGACCTCGATCGGGCTGGTCTTCCTGCTCGCCGCGCTGTGGGGCGGGCACTGGGTCTCGGTCCATCCGACGCTCGGGCCGGCCTTCACGCTGGCGCGCCTGCCGCTGGCCTGGCTCGTGATCGCCTACGGCCTGGCGGCCTCGATCCTGCCGGTCTGGCTGCTGCTCGCGCCGCGCGACTACCTCTCGACCTTCGTCAAGCTGGGGACCGTCTTCCTGCTGGCGATCGGGATCCTCGCGGTACGGCCCGAGCTGCACCTCCCCGCCCTGACCCGCTTCGCCGACGGCTCGGGACCGATCTTCGGCGGGACGATCTTCCCGTTCTGCTTCATCACGATCGCCTGCGGCGCGATCTCGGGCTTCCACTCGCTGATCGCGTCCGGCACGACGCCCAAGCTGCTCGAGCACGAAACCGACGCGCGCTTCATCGGCTACGGCGCGATGTTGCTGGAAAGCTTCGTCGCGATCATGGCGATGATCGCCGCCGCCTCGCTCCCGCCGGGCGAGTACTTCGCGATCAACACCGCCAAGCCGCTTGAGTGGATCACCCAGCAGGGGTTCCCGGTCACGGCCGAGCAGATGCAGCAGCTCGCCGAGCGGGTCGGCGAGAAGACGGTCCAGGCCCGCACCGGCGGCGCGCCGTGCCTGGCGGTGGGGATGGCCGAGATCTTCCACCGGTTCCTCGGCGGCGAGGCGCTGGCCGCGCTCTGGTACCACTTCGCGATCATGTTCGAGGCGCTGTTCATTCTGACCACGCTCGATGCGGGCACGCGCGTCGGGCGCTACATCCTGCAGGACGCGCTGCTGCGGGTCGCGCCGAAGCTGGCCGGGACGGGGTGGGGCCCGAACGTGATCACCAGCTCCCTGTTCGTCTCCGCGTGGGGCTACTTCGTGATCGCCGGGGTGATCGACCCGCACGGGGGAATCCGCGCGCTGTGGCCGCTGTTCGGGATCGCCAACCAGCTGCTCGCCGCCACCGCGCTGACGATCGCCACGACGATCCTGCTGCGGACGGGAAAGAAGCGGTACGCCTGGGTCACCGGGATCCCGCTAGCCTGGCTGCTGTCGGTGACGATGACCGCCGGGATCGAGTACGTCTTCCACCCCGACCCGCGAATCGGGTTCCTCGCCAAGGCCAGCGCGATGGCGAGCGGCGCGCTCCCGGTGGACGAGGCGACGAAGGGGATCCAGGTCTTCAATGCCCGGCTCGATGCGTTCCTGGCGTTGGTCTTCCTGGCGCTGGTTGCGACGGTCGTCCTGTCGGCGGTGCGACAGTGGCACCGGATCCTGCGCGGCCACCTGGCGCTGGAGCCGGACCCGCCGGCGCCCTGGACCGGCGGCGCCGCGGCCCCGGCGGCGTGGGGCGACGTGCCGCGCTCGGCGGGGGGCCCGCGCTGCTGCTGACGGGGCCGCGCGCTACTTCACGTACCCGAGTTCCTCGAGCTGCTCGAGCTGATCGACCGAGATGTCCTCGAGCCCGAGCCGCTTGGGGGCGCGGACGCCTCCCAGCGCGCGAGCGGCGGCTCGAGGGCGGCCACCAGGTCGGGCCGGTCCAGGAACGGGTTCCTGGTCTCGCCCGGGTCGGCCACGAGGTCGTACAACTCCCACGCCTCGTTCGCCCCCGGACCCTCGTGCGCGGCCCAACAGGGCCGCTGCAGGCCCTTCCGGGTGAGCAGCGATTGCGGACGGAACGCGCTGCCGGGCAGCGCGGCTCCGCGCGGGTTGAAGATCAGCTTGTGCCGCTCGTCGCTGACGACGAGCGAGAGCAAGTCGACGGTGGGACCTTCCTCGGCGAAGACGGTGCGCGAGGCGGGCGCGCCGCTCTCGCCCAGCAGGAGCGGCCAGAGGCTCTGTCCCTCGTAGGTCGGCGACCGCGACACGCCGACCGCCTCCAAGATCGTCGGCGCCAGGTCGGTCGTCTCGACCACGGTCTCGACCACGCGCGGCCCGGTGATCGCCTTCGGGTAGCGGACGATCAGGGGGATGCGCAGCGCGGTGTCGTACGGCGCCTTCCCGTGGGTGAAGAAGATCAGGTGCTCGGCCATGCTCTCGCCGTGGTCGGCCGTGAGGATGACCAGCGTGTCGTCGCGCAGGCCGAGGCGGTCGACCGCGTCGAGCAGACGTCCGATCTCGGCATCGGTGAAGGCGATCTCCTCGTCGTAGCGCGCGATGTAGAGGTCCACGTCGCGCGAGTCGTTCTCGATCACCGCCGGGGCGTTGATTTTGCCGAAGGCGGTATCTCTACGGTCGCGGACTTCGGGGCGGCGGTCGGCGCGCCGGCGGGCATCGCGGCGGCGGTTCCCGGACGACGCGGCGTGGCGGGGAGCAGGGCTGCGAGCGCCACGCCGGCCGGGGCGAGCGCTGCGGCGGGCAGCGCGAGGCGCTGCGCGCGGGTGCGGAGCGCGGGACCGCCCGCGAGCCACGCCGATGCAACCGCAATCGCCAGCGCGGCCAGCCCAGTAGCGATCCAGCCCGGCTGCTCGCCGACTCGCATCGAACTAGTTCAAGCGCGGGAGGTCACCGTGCACGCGAGGGGTGGGCAGACCGTCGCTCGGAGAGCGGCTGCGCGCTGGACGCGAAGCGGTCGGGCGAGGCCGGAGCTCCACCGGAGAACTCAGCGCGTCGCGAGCAGCGCCAGGTTCCGGGCGAGGAACGGCCGGCTCAGCCGCTGCCGGAGGCGCCCCTTCAGCGTTCCGAGAAGCCGCTCGGCGACCACGAGGGGCCTGAGGGGGACGGACCGGTACCGGCCGCGGACCCGCCGGGCACCCCGGATCGCGCCAAAACCGGCCACCCGCAGGGCCTCCGCCATCTCCGCGTGCGTCCACTCCTTCAGATGGAACCCGTGCGGCTCGTCGGCGAAGTAACGAGAGATGTCGTGCGGGCCGAAGAAGCGGTGCGGCGTCCTCAGGGCGTAGAGCCCGCCGGGGTGGAGCAGCGCGTGGGCCAGCCGCAGGTGCTCGCCCACGTCCTCGGGGTGCAGGTGCTCGAGGAACTGGTCGCTGAATACGAGGTCCGCCGTTCCCGGCGGGATCGCCAGGCGGTAGCCGTCGTAGATGACCAGCTCGAGGTTCGCCGGCCGGGGCGCGCCCGCGGGCCGCTGGTCGGAGATGTCGATCGCGTACACCTTCCCGACCCGGCCCGCGACGAGCGTCGCGAACGAGCAGTCGCCGGGAGCAAACTCGACGAAGACGGCGTCGGGCCGCAGCCAGGGCTCGACCAGCGAGAGCTTGTCCCGGTTCTTCGCGGCCAGCCGCTCCGGCTCCTCCGCCGCGGTGAGTCGGGGGTGATCGGGGACGGCGCGGAACAGCTCGTCGTACATCGTGGCGTAGAGCCGCGAGCGGTCGTCCCGGCCGGCGGCGCGCAGCCGGTCGGCGAGCGCGCGCTCGACTTCGTACTGCCGCCGGAGGCTCTCTTCGGTGCGACCGGGGGGGATCGGCCTGCGAAGCGTCATCGGGGGCTCCTGGCCTGGCTCTTGCCGGGGTCATGATAGCGGGGGGCCGGGATCCGTGACGAGGAGCCGGGAAGAGCCGCTAGAATCGACTCCCGTGACCGCACAGGACCGGCCGTGACCGCCCCCGCGCCCCGACGGCTGCGCGTGCTGCGCGTCGTCAGCCGGCTCGACACCGGCGGGATCGAGATGCGCCTGCTCGACCTGCTGCCGCGGCTCGACCGGGCGCGCTTCGAGGTCCGCGTGGTTTCGATCCGCCGCGCCGGGACCGTCGCCACACTGCTCGAGGAGCGCGGCGTCCCGGTGACGGTCGTGCGCTGCCACGGCCACCTGGCGACGCTCTGGTCGGCGTTCAAGCTGTCGCGCTTCATGAAGGCATTCCGGCCGGACATCGTGCACGGGCACACGCTGGTCCCGTCGCTCTACGCGGCGCGCGCCGGGGCGATGGCGGGCGTGCCGGTGCGGATCGCCAACTTCCACAACGTGGGCGAGGCGTTCACCGGCGCGCAGATCCGCGCGGAGCGGCGCTGGTCGCCGCGGCGCGACGTCACGCTGCACGTCAGCCGCGCGGTCCACGACGACTACCTGGCGACCTTCACCCCGCCGCTCGACAACGGCCGGGTGATCTACAACGGCGTGCACGTCGACCGCTTCCGCGAGCCGCCGGCGCCGGCGGTGCGCGCCCGGCTGCTCGCCGAACTGGGGCTCGCGGGACGGGAACCGGTCCTGATGACAGTCGCGCGGATCCACGCGCAGAAAGGACCCGAGGACCTGCTGGAGGCGTTCGCGCGGGTGCGCGCCGTCCACCCCCGCGCGGCGCTGGCGTGGGTCGGCGACGGGCCGGCGGCGGCCGCGCTGCACGAGCGCGCGGCCGCGCTGGGCCTCGCGCAGGACCTGTTCGTCACCGGGATGCGCGAGGATGTGCGCGACCTCTACCACCTGGCGACGCTGCACGTCATGGCCTCGCACCGTGAAGGGTTCAGCAACGTGCTGCTCGAGGCGATGGCTGCGGGCCTCCCGCAGGTCGTCACCGACGTCGGCGGCAACCGCGAGGCGCTGGGCGACTCCGGGGCGGGGATCCTGGTGCCGCCGCGCCGGCCGGACCTGCTGGGCGAGGCGCTGCTGACGGTGCTGGGTGACCGGGCCCGGCTGGACGCGATGGCCGAGGCGGCGCGCGTGCGCGCCGGGGCGTTCAGCGCGGACGAGCAGCTGCGACAGACCGAGGCGCTGTACCTCGAGCTGGCGCGGGTCAAGGGCCTGGCGGGCGCGCTGGGCACGCCGGGCGCGGGAGATTGATCGTGCCCGAAGGGCCGCGCGCGCTCCGGGTCATCGACTCGCACACCGGCGGCGAGCCGACGCGCGTCGTCGTCTCCGGCGGCCCGGACCTGCCGCGCGTTCCGCTCGCCGAGTGCCGCGAGATCCTGCGCCGCGAGCACGACTGGCTGCGCTCGGCGGTCGTCAACGAGCCGCGCGGGTCGGACGTCCTGGTCGGGGCGCTCGTCGTCGAGCCGGTCGATCCGTCGTGCGCGGCCGGCGTCGTCTTCTTCAACAACGTCGGCTACCTCGGGATGTGCGGCCACGGGGCGATCGGGCTGGTCGTGACGCTCGCGCATCTGGGCCGGATCGGGCCGGGCCGATGCGCGATCGAGACCCCGGTCGGGACGGTGACGGCGGAGCTGCACGGCGACGGGACGGTCTCGGTGCGCAACGTTCCCAGCTACCGCTTCCGGCGCGGCGTGGCGGTCGAGGTCGCCGGCTACGGGAAGATGACGGGCGACGTTGCCTGGGGCGGCAACTGGTTCTTCCTCGTGTCCGAGCACGGGCAGACGATCGCGCTCGCGAACGCTCCCAGGCTGACCGACTGCGCGACCCGGATCCGCGAGGCGCTGGTGCGCGCGGGGATCACCGGCGAGGGGCGGCGCCGAGATCGATCACGTCGAGCTGTTCGGCCCCTCCGAGCGCGCCGACAGCCGGAACTTCGTGCTCTGCCCGGGAATGGCCTACGACCGCTCGCCCTGCGGCACGGGGACGAGCGCCAAGCTGGCCTGCCTGGTCGCCGACGGGAAGCTGGCCCCAGGCCAGTCGTGGCGCCAGGAGAGCGTCGTCGGCAGCGTCTTCACCGGGAGCGTCGAGATCGTCGACGGGGCGATCGTCCCGACGATCCGCGGCGCGGCGTTCGTGACCGCCGAGGCGACGCTCGTGCTGGATCCGCGCGACCCGTTCCGGCACGGGATTCCCCGGTGAGCGGCTCCCCTTCCCCGGAGGTGGTCGTCGTCGGGGCGGGGATCGTCGGCGCGGCCTGCGCGTGGGAGCTGGCGCGCGCCGGGGTGCGCGTGGCGGTGCTCGAAGCGGGGCTCGCCGGCGGCGGCGCGACCGCCGCGGGGATGGGCCACGTCGTCGTGCTCGACGACAACGAGCCGGAGTTCCGGCTGGCGAAGCTGTCGCATGGCCTGTGGGACGCGCTGGCGCCCGAGTTGCCGGAGGGAGCGGAGTTCTCGCGTCCCGGCACGTTGTGGGTGGCGGCGGACGACGAGGAGCTGGCCGCGGCCGGGCGGCGGTGTGCGTCCTATCACGCGCGCGGCGTGGCGGTGGAGGTGCTGGACGCGCGGCAGCTCGCCGCGGCCGAGCCGGCCCTGCGCGAAGGGCTCGCGGGCGGGCTGCTGGTGCCGGACGACGCCGTCATCTATCCACCCTGTGTCGTGCCGTGGCTGCTGGACGAGGCGCGCCGGTACGGGGCGCGGATCGAGGAAGGCCGGCGCGTCGCGCGGATCGAGGAGCGCGCCGTGCGCTGCGAGGACGGCTCGGAACGCGCGGCGCGGTGGATCGTGCTCGCGACCGGCGTCTTGGCGCCGGAGCTGGCGCCCGGCGTGCCGGTGCGGCGGCGCAAGGGACACCTCGTCATCACCGACCGCTACCCGGGGTTCGTGCGGCACCAGCTGGTCGAGCTGGGGTACCTGAAGAGCGCGCACACCTTCGGCAGCGAGTCGGTCGCGTTCAACGTGCAGCCGCGCCCGACGGGGCAGTTGCTGGTCGGCTCCTCGCGGCAGCTGGGGGTCGACGACGACGCGATCGACCACCGGCTGCTGGCGCGGATGCTGGAGCGCGCGCGGTCGTACCTGCCGCGGATCGCGGACATGCACGCGCTGCGCGCCTGGACCGGCTTCCGCGCGGCGACGCCCGACGGCCAGCCGCTGATCGGGCCGTGGCCGGGGCACGCCGGGCTGCTGCTCGCGACCGGCCACGAGGGGCTGGGGATCACGACCGCCTTCGGCACCGCGCGGCTGATCGCGGACCAGGTGCTCGAGCGCGCGTCGCCGATTCCACGCGAGCCGTACCTGCCGGCGCGTTTCGCGGGGAGGGACCCGTGGCCGCGGGCGTGACGCTCACCGTCGACGGGCGCCCGGTCACCGTGGCCGCCGGCGCCAGCGTCGCGGCGGCGGTCGCCGCGGCGGGGATCGTCAGCTTCCGGCACTCGGTCACGGGCGCCGCGCGGGCGCCGCTCTGCGGGATCGGGATCTGCCACGAGTGCCGCGTCGCGATCGACGGCGAGCCGCACCGCCTGGCCTGCCAGACGCCATGCGCGGAAGGGATGCGCGTCGAGACAGCCGCCGCGGGCGTAGCGGCGGGCGCGGGCCCGAGCGGGGCCGCGGGGGCGGCCGCGAGCACAGCCGGGCGCGGGGGGCCCGCGTGAGCGCGCCCACGGCTCTGACCTGCGAGGTGCTCGTCGTCGGCGCCGGCCCGGCCGGTCTCGCGGCGGCGGGTGCGGCGGCGCGCGCGGGCTGCCGCGTCGTCGTGCTCGACGACAACCCTGCGCCGGGCGGACAGATCTGGCGCGGGGTGGGCAGAGTCGGCGCCGGCGTGAAGGTCGGTCGCACGGCCGACGATCGCGCGGCGGCGCCGTGGCTGGCCGCGCTGGACCACCCGGCGGTGCGGCTGATGACCGGAGCGCGGCTCTTCGCGCGCCCTGCGCCGGGCCTCGCGCTGGCGGAGACGCCGCGCGGCGCGCTCGCCGTGCACCACGCCCGCGCCGTGCTCTGCCCCGGCGCGCGCGAGCTGTTCCTGCCGTTCCCGGGATGGACGCTGCCGGGCGTCACCGGCGCGGGCGGGCTTGCGGCGCTGGTGAAATCGGGGACCGCGGTCGCGGGCGCCCGCGTCGTCGTGGCCGGGAGCGGCCCGCTGCTGCTCGCGGTCGCGCGGGAGCTGAAGCGGCACGGGGCGCGCGTGCTGCTGGTGGCCGAGCAGGCGCCGTGGCGGCGGGTCGCGCGCTTCGCGGCCTCGCTCGGGCGCTGGCCCGCGAAGCTGGCCGATGCGGCCCGGTACCGCGCAGCGCTGGCCGGCACGCCGTACCGGACCGGGACCTGGCCGGTCGAGGCGCGCGGCGAGGACTCGCTGTCGGCGGTGCTCCTGACCGACGGGCGGCGCACGCGCGAGGTCGCGTGCGACCGGTTGGCGTGCGCCTTCGGACTGGGCGCGAACACCGAACCGGCGAGACTCTTCGGGTGCTCGGTCGTCGGGGGCTTGGTGCCGGTCGACGCGCGGCAGGAAACCTCGGTGCCGGGTGTCTTCGCCGCGGGTGAGATCGTCGGGATCGCTGGGCTCGACGCGGCGCTGGCGGAGGGGGAGATCGCCGGGCTCGCGGCGGCGGGGCGGCTCCGCGGCGCCGGGGAGGGGTCCGGGGCCGGTGTGCACGCCACGCCCGGTGCATCCGGCGCATCCGGCATTCCGGGGTCCCTGCTCCGCGCGCGAGCCCGGGCCCGCGCCTTCGGCCGGGCGATGGCGCAGGCCTTCGCGCTGCGCGACGATCTGCGCGCGCTCGCACGGCCCGACACGGTGGTCTGCCGCTGCGAGGACGTCGCCCTCGCGGTCCTCGAAGGCCAGCCCGGGTGGCGCGCGGCGAAGCTCAGGACGCGCTGCGGGATGGGCCCCTGCCAGGGGCGCGTCTGCGGCGCGGCGACGGAGTTCCTGTTCGGATGGGGTGCGGACTCGGTGCGGCCGCCGGCCGTACCGGTGCGCCTCGACAGCCTGGCGGCCGCGGGCGAGATCCCGCCGGCCGGTGCGGAAGGACCGACGCGATGACGATGCGCTGGAAGGGCGTCCTGCCCGCGATCACCACCCCTTTCACGAAGGGCCTCGCGATCGACCACGAGTTCCTCGCCCGGCACGCGGCGTGGATGATCGAGCGCGGATCGAACGGGATCGTGGCGCTCGGCTCGCTCGGCGAGGGGGCGACGCTGTCGTTCGAGGAGAAGGTCGCGGTGCTCGAGACGCTCGCCGGGGCGCTCGGCCGGCGCACCCCGCTGGTGGCCGCGGTGTCGGCGCTCTCGACGGCGGAAGCGGTGCGGCTGGCGAAAGCCGCCGAGCGGGCCGGCTGCCGCGGCCTGATGGTCCTTCCGCCCTACGTTTACTCGACCGACTGGCGCGAGATGAAAGCCCACGTCGCCGCGGTGCTTCGCGCGACGCGCCTGTCCTGCATGCTCTACAACAACCCGATCGCCTACCGGACCGACTTCCTGCCCGAGCAGGTCGCCGAGCTGGCGGAGGAGTTTCCGCAGCTCGCGGCGGTGAAGGAGTCGAGCGCCGACGTGCGGCGCGTCGCCGCGGTCCGCGCGCTCCTGGGCGAGCGGCTCGAGATCGCGGTCGGCGTGGACGACCTGATCGTCGAGGGGATCGACGCCGGCGCGACCGGATGGGTCGCCGGGCTGGTCAACGCGCTGCCCGAGGAGTCGGCACGGCTCTTCGCGCTGGCGCGCGCTGGCAAGCGGGCCGAGGCGCGGGCGCTCTACCGCTGGTTCCTGCCGCTCCTGCGGATGGACACGGTCCCGAAGTTCGTGCAGTTGATCAAGCTCTGCCAGGAAGTGGTCGGGATGGGGAGCGAGCGCGTGCGGCCGCCGCGCCTCGCGCTCGCCGGCGTCGAGCGGCGGCAGGCCCTGGCGACGATCGAGGCGGCGCTCGCGGCGCGGCCGCGCTGAAGGAGTCGACGATGGCACTCGAGGGGCTTTCGCTCGTCGGCTTCGCGCGCCTGCCCGGTTCGGGCCGCGTGATCTTCGGCGTCGACCCGGCGACGGGCGCGACGCTGGATCCGCCGTACCACCTCGCGGGACCGGAGGACGTCGACCGCGCGGCGCGGCTGGCCGCGGCGGCTTTCGATCTGAGCCGGAAGACGCCGGGCCGGGCCCGCGGAGCGTTCCTGGAGGCGATCGCGGAGCGGCTGGAGCGCCGCGGCGCGGAGATCGAAGCGCGCGGCACGGCGGAGACCGCACTTCCCGGCCCGCGGATCCGCTCCGAACTCGGGCGCACCTGCGCCCAGCTGCGGATGTTCGCGGGGCTGGTGCGGGAGGGCTCGTGGGTCGACGCGCGGATCGACCGCGCTCAGCCCGCGCGCCAGCCGCTGCCGAAGCCCGACGTGCGCTCGATGCTGCGCGCGCTCGGGCCGGTCGCGGTCTTCGGGCCGTCGAACTTCCCGCTGGCCTTCACCGTGGCCGGCGGCGACACCGCCTCGGCCCTGGCAGCCGGCTGCCCGGTCGTCGTCAAGGCGCATTCGGCGCACCCCGGCACCTCGGAGCTGGCCGGGATCGCGATCGTCGAGGCGGCGCGCGCGACCGGGATGCCGGAGGGGATCTTCTCGCTGCTGTTCGGCGACGGCCGGATCGTCGGTCAGGCGCTCGTCAAGCACCCCGCGATCCAGGCGGTCGGCTTCACCGGGAGCAAGGCCGCAGGGCGGGCGCTGATGGACCTCGCGGCGGCGCGGCCGGAGCCGATTCCCGTCTTCGCCGAGATGGGAAGCCTCAATCCGGTCGTCATCCTGCCGGGCGCGCTCCGCGCGCGGGGCGAGGCCATCGCCGAGGGGCTGCATGCCTCGGTGACGCTCGGGGTGGGGCAGTTCTGCACGAACCCTGGCCTCGTGCTGGTCGAGGCCGGGCCCGACGCCGACGCCTTCGCCGCCGCGCTCGCGGCGCGGCTGGGCGACACCGCGCCCGGGACGATGCTCTACGCCGACCTGCGGGCGTCGTACGCGATCGGTGTGGCGCGCCTGGCGAAGCGTGAGGGGGTCGAGACGCTGGCGCTCTCGGATCTCGACTCCGGGCCGGGCCAGTGCCGCGCGACCGCTGCGCTGTTCCGAACCGACGCGGCGACCTTCCTCGACGACGCGGCGCTCGGCGAGGAGGTCTTCGGTCCGGCCACGCTGCTCGTCGTGCACCGGGGACCGGAGGAGCTGGAGCGGATCGTGCGCGCGCTGGAAGGGCACCTGACCGCGACGGTCCACGGCGAGGCGGACGAGCTCGCGCGGTACGCCGGGCTGCTGTCGCTGCTGGAGACGAAGGTCGGGCGGATCGTGGTCAACGGCTTCCCGACCGGCGTCGAGGTCTGCCCGTCGATGGTCCACGGCGGGCCCTACCCGGCGGCGTCGGATGCGCGCTTCACCTCGGTCGGGACGCGCGCGATCGCGCGCTTCGCGCGGCCCGTCTGCTTCCAGGGCTTCCCCGACGCCGCGCTCCCGCCCGAGCTGCAGGACGCCAACCCGCTGGGCATCGCCCGCCTCGTCGACGGCGCCCCACGGGATCGCCCCGCACCCCTGTAGGGGCGGCCCTCCGTGGCCGCCCGACGCGGCCATGCGTGGGGCGGGCCGGCACGGAGGCCGGCCCCTACGAACCGCGCGACGAATGCCCTGTAGGGGCGGCCCTCCGTGGCCGCCCGACGCGGCCATGCGTGGGGCGGGCCGGCACGGAGGCCGGCCCCTACAGGCCGCGCGACGAATGCCCTGTAGGGGCGGCCCTCCGTGGCCGCCCGCCTTGGCTCCGTGGCCGCCCGCTTTTGCCAGGCGTGGGGCGGGCCGGCACGGAGGCCGGCCCCTACAGGCCGCGCGACGAATACCCCGTAGGGGCGGCCCTCCGTGGCCGCCCGCCTTGGCTCCGTGGCCGCCCGCCCGCGTCAGAGCCGCGCGACCAGCAGCTCGCGCGTGTAGACGAACTCCTTGGGCAGCGTGCTGTGGAGCTTCATGAACAGCTCCTCGTGCATCAGGACCTCGCGCCGCAGCTCGTCCTCGTGCGTCGCCTGGACCTTCTCGAACTCGGCGGGACCGAAGTCACCCAGCCCCTCGAGGTCGAAGTTCTCGACCAGCGGCATCCAGCCCAGGATCCCTTCCTCGGCGCCGACGCGGTAGTGGCAGCGGTCGACGATCCACTCCAGCACGCGCATGTTCTCGCCGAAGCCGGGCCAGAGGAACCGGCCCTGCTCGTCCTTGCGGAACCAGTTGACGTGGAACAGGCGCGGCAGGTGCTTGATCCGCTTGCGCATGTCGATCCAGTGCCGGAAGTAGTCGCCCATGTTGTAGCCGCAGAAGGGGAGCATGGCCATCGGGTCGCGCCGCACCTGCCCGACGCTGCCCACCGCCGCAGCGGTCGTCTCGGACCCGATCGTCGCGCCGACGTAGACCCCCTGGACCCAGTTGAAGGCCTGGAAGACGAGCGGCATCGTGTCGCTGCGCCGGCCGCCGAAGATGATCGCGCTGATCGGCACGCCGCGCGGGTCGTCGACCTCGGGCGCCAGCGCCGGGTTGTTGGTCATCGGCGCGGTGAAGCGGCTGTTGGGATGCGCGGCCGGCTCCCTGCTCTCGGGCGTCCAGCGGTTGCCGCGCCAGTCGATGCACTCGGCCGGCGGCGGGCCGTCCTTCCCTTCCCACCAGATGTCCCCGTCCGGCAGCAGCGCGACGTTGGTGAAGAGCGTGTCCTTCGCGATCGTGTCCATCGCGTTGGGGTTGCTCCTGCGGTTCGTGCCGGGGACGACGCCGAAGTAGCCGGCCTCGGGGTTGATCGCCTAGAGCCGGCCGTCCGGCCCGGGCCGCATCCAGGCGATGTCGTCGCCGATCGTCTCGACCTTCCAGCCGGCGAAGCGCGCGGGCGGGACCAGCATCGCGAAGTTGGTCTTGCCGCAGGCGCTGGGGAACGCCGCGGCGACGAAGGTCGTCTCGCCGTGCGGCGAGGTGACCTTGAGGATCAGCATGTGCTCGGCCATCCAACCCTCGTTGCGGGCCAGGACCGAGCCGATGCGCAGCGCGAAGCACTTCTTTCCCAGCAGCACGTTGCCGCCGTAGGCCGAGCCGACCGAGATGATCGTGTTGTCGTGCGGGAAATGCGCGATGATCCGGCGGTCGGGGTTGACGTCGAGCATCGCGTGGACGCCGCGGTTGAAGTCGTCGGAGTCGCCGAGCTGGCGCCAGGCGATCTCGCCCATCCGGGTCATGATCCCCATGTTCAGCACGACGTAGATCGAGTCGGTCAGCTCGACGCCGACCTTGGACAGCGGCGAGCCGGCCGGGCCCATGAGGTACGGGATGACGTAGAGCGTGCGGCCCTTCATCGAGCCGTCGAGCAGGCCGTGCAGCTTCTCGAGCATCGCCTTCGGCGGGGCCCAGTTGTTGGTCGGGCCGGCGTCGTCCTTGCCGTCGGTGCAGATGAAGGTGCACTGCTCGACGCGCGCGACGTCGTTCGGGTTGGAGCGGTGGAGGTAGCAGCCGGGCCACTTCTCCGGGTTGAGCGTGATCAGGATCGCCGCCTCGACCGCCTCCCGGGTGAGCGCCGCCCGCTCCGCGGGCGATCCGTCGCACCAGACGATCCGGTCGGGCCGGGTGCGGGCTGCGGTCTCCTCGACGAAGCGGATACGGACTCGTTCGTGCCCGACGCTGCCCACCGCCGCAGCGGTCGTCTCGGACCCGATCGTCGCCCCGACGTAGACTCCCTGGACCCAGTTGAAGGCCTGGAAGACGAGCGGCATCGTGTCGCTGCGCCGGCCGCCGAAGATGATCGCGCTGATCGGCACGCCGCGCGGGTCGTCGACCTCGGGCGCCAGCGCCGGGTTGTTGGTCATCGGCGCGGTGAAGCGGCTGTTGGGATGCGCGGCCGGCTCCCTGCTCTCGGGCGTCCAGCGGTTGCCGCGCCAGTCGATGCACTCGGCCGGCGGCGGGCCGTCCTTCCCTTCCCACCAGATGTCCCCGTCCGGCAGCAGCGCGACGTTCGTGAAGAGCGTGTCCTTCGCGATCGTGTCCATCGCGTTGGGGTTGCTCCTGCGGTTCGTGCCGGGGACGACGCCGAAGTAGCCCGCCTCGGGGTTGATCGCCCAGAGCCGGCCGTCCGGCCCGGGCCGCATCCAGGCGATGTCGTCGCCGATCGTCTCGACCTTCCAGCCGGCGAAGCGCTCGGGCGGGACCAGCATCGCGAAGTTGGTCTTGCCGCAGGCGCTGGGGAACGCCGCGGCGACGAAGGTCGACTCGCCGTGCGGCGAGGTGACCTTGAGGATCAGCATGTGCTCGGCCATCCAACCCTCGTTGCGGGCCAGGACCGAGCCGATGCGCAGCGCGAAGCACTTCTTTCCCAGCAGCACGTTGCCGCCGTAGGCCGAGCCGACCGAGACGATCGTGTTCTCGTGCGGGAAGTGCGCGATGATCCGGCGGTCGGGGTGGACGTCGAGCATCGCGTGGACGCCGCGGTTGAAGTCGTCGGAGTCGCCGAGCTGGCGCCAGGCGATCTCCCCCATCCGGGTCATGATCCCCATGTTCAGCACGACGTAGATCGAGTCGGTCAGCTCGACCCCGACCTTGGACATCGGCGAGCCGGCCGGGCCCATGATGTACGGGATGACGTAGAGCGTGCGGCCCTTCATCGATCCGTCGAGCAGGCCGTGCAGCTTCTCGAGCATCGCTTTCGGCGGGGCCCAGTTGTTGGTCGGGCCGGCGCCGTCCTTGCCGTCGGTGCAGATGAAGGTGCACTGCTCGACGCGCGCGACGTCGTTCGGGTGGCTGCGGTGCAGGTAGCAGCCGGGCCACTTCTCGGGGTGGAGCGGGATCAGGATCGCGGCCTCGACGGCCTCCCGGGTGAGCGCCGCCCGCTCGGCGGGCGATCCGTCGCACCAGACGATCCGGTCGGGCCGGGTGCGGGCTGCGGTCTCCTCGACGAAGCGGATGACGGACTGGTTCGTCGTCGCACGGCCTCCACGTTCGCTCATGGCGTCCCTCCCCCGACCGGGTTCCGAGGCGCCGGATTGTAGCCCGGCCGGGTCCGCGTCAGGGTTGCGCCTCGACCTCGACCGGATCCGACAGCAGGTTCATGGGCGCGCTCGCCGGGCCGGGTCGCGATGTTCACGATCCACGTCCCGAGGTATGTCTGCGCCGGCCCGACCCCGGCGACCGGCCGCCAGGCCAGCTCCGCTCCCTCCGGCGCTGGATCGGCGATCTCGAACCTGCTCGGCAGGAAATCGAAGGTGGTGAGGCACGCGGTCTCGCCGGCGGGGATCTCGCGGCTTCCGAGCAGTCGGTGGAGCTGCATCGTGCTCCGCAGGTTGCGCGCCGGGGTCGCCGCGAGCAGGAGGTAGGAGACCGTGGGCTCGCGCATCACGAGCGGCGCGGTCGCTTCGTTGCGGAGCCACATCTGGATCGGGACCGGTCGGCCCGGCTGAAGTTCGACCCGCGCGGGAACGACCGCGAGCCGCAGCCCGTCGCGCGCCGCCCCGAACTCCTGCGGCGGCTCCCCGACCCGGACGAAGAACGCGAGTCCGGCGAGCAGCGCCGCCGAGCCGGCGCATCCGAGCAGCCAGGACGCCGCGCGCGGCCACGGCCGCCCGGCACCCAGCCACCCGGCCAGCGCCATCGCCGCGACCGTGGTCGCGACCGAGACGTAGGCGGTCATGTCCCAGTCGTACGGCATCGGCAACCCGTGGCGCACGCTGTACGCGAGCGTGAGGTAGCCGGCGGCCACGAGCAGCAGGATCGCCACCGTCGGCGGCATCCGCTCGCGCCGGACGACGCGTGCCGCCGCGACCGCACCGAGGACGATCAGCAGCGCGAGTCCGGCCCGGTCGCCCAGCCACGCGCGCTGCGCACCGCTGGAGAGCGCGAACGGCGCGATCCAGTAGCGGGGCCGGAGGAGCGCGGGGACGAGCGGCCAGGTCGCGTCGGCCGGGTGGAACCAGGGCATCGTCCCGCCGCGCGTCGGGGTGAGGCCGACCTGCCGCCCCCACTCCTCGAACAGGGTGCCCTGGATCCCGACGGTGGCCGGTCCGAGCGCGAGGATCGCGCCGGCGGTCGCTACGGCGATCGCCAGCGCCAGGGCCGGCCCCTTCAGGCGCGCACCCGCGCTCGCACCCTGCAGCGATCGCGCCTCGCACAGCACCACCAGGAGCACGACGAGGAAGACCGCTGCGAGCGGCGCCAGGCCGAGGTAGAGCATCAGCGCGACCCCGGTCCACGCCCCGAGCGCCGCGAGCCGCCCGATCGTAGGGGCTTCGAGAGCTGCGACCGCCAGCCACAGGAAGAGCGCGAGGCTGAACGCGACCAGGGCGTAGATCTCGACGTGCCCGAGCCCGACACCGATGGCACCGAACGCGGACAGCCAGAAGAAGGGCCAGGCGGCGGTGGCACGCGTCATCCCGAAACACTCGGCCAGCAGGACGAAGACGAACGCGGTCGCCGCGCCGAGCAGCGAGGAGGTCCAGCGGACCGCATCGAGCGTGTGAACTCCCGCCGCCGCGCCGAGGAGTTCCCGGAACCCGGCATAGACCAGCGACGCTCCGTACCACTTGCCGAGCGGGTCCGCGGAGTCGCTGACGATCAGAATGACCTGCCAGTCCCCGATGTAGGTCACCGGCGCGGCGTAGCGGAAGACGACGGCGAGCGCCAGGCCGACGGCGAACGCAGCCGCGATCCGGGCGGCGGGCGGCCGGGAGCTGTGCCGGATCGCCGCCCAGCCCCGGAGTGCGGCCAGCAGGGCCAGTCCCACGCCGAGCGCTCGGGCGACCGCCTCTGCCGTGATCGGCGCCACGGCCCAGGCGCCGCTGGATCCGGCGAACAGGAGGGGCACGGCGAAGGACAGTACCGCCGCAAGCCCCAGCGCGACGACCAGCGGGACGGCGATCGACGATTCGCCCGGCGCGCGCTCCGCGCGCGGCGACTGCTGTTTCGGCCGGCCCGCCACGCGGTCAAGACTACCGCGAAAGCGTGCTAGAGTCCGCGTGTCGAAACTCGGAGCCGCGCTTGATGGTCGCCGCCTCGCGCGCCGCGGTGCTCGCTGCAGCCCGGACCGGCCCCGAGTGCGGGCCGACCGAGAGCGTGTCGGTCATCGTCCCGGTCCGCGACGCGGAGGCGACGCTCGGCGCGACGCTCGATGCGCTGGCCGAACTCCCGCCGGGTTGGGAACTCGTCGTCGTCGACGATCACTCGACGGACGCCACGCGTGCCGTCGCGGCCGCACGGGGCGTGACCGTGGTGCCTTCGGCCGGCCGGCACAGCGCGGCGGCGGCCCGCAATACCGGCATTCGCGAGACGCACGGATCGGTCGTGGTCTTTCTCGATGCCGACGTCGTCGTCGCGCCGCGGGTGCTCGCGCCCGCCGCCCGTCGCGTGGCGGCCGGCGGGCCCGACGCGCTGTTCGGAGTCTACGACCGGGGGGACCACCTGCCGGGCCTGGTCGCCCGCTACAAGAACTACTGGATCCGCCATTCGACGCTCCACGCCGGCGGCCCGCTCGACTGGATGAACACCTCCGTCGCGGTCGTGCGCCGGGAGAGCCTCGAGCGCGCCGGTTTCTTCGACCACGCGCTCACGCTGGCCGAGGGCGAGGATCTCGACCTCGGGCGGCGCCTCGCGGCGGCCGGCTGCGTCATCGCCGCCGATCCGCGACTGGAGATCGCCCACCTCAAGCGCTTCGACCTCGGACGGCTCGTCGTCAACGACTTCGGCCGCTCCCGCGGGTGGTTCCGCACCGCGCTCGCGAGGCACGGCCTGCTCGGCGCGCTGCGCCGCTGGAGCTGGGCGAACGTCGATCGGTCTTTCTGCAGCGGCGTGGTGATCGCGGGGACCGCCGTGCTGCTGCTCGCCGGCAGCGCCGCCGTGCCGGCGCTCCTGCCGGGAGCGGCCACCGCGCTGGCGCTACACCCGCTGGTCAACGCGCGTTTTCTCCTCGCGGCAAGGCGCGACCGGATCCGCGGTGCCGCGCTCTTTCCGCTGCTGCTCTTCGTCGACCAGCTCGCATGTGCGGCGGGACTGGGCGCGGAACTCGCCGGCCGCGCGCGCCCGCGAAGGCCGCGGCCGGCCCGTGCCGCGGGCGCGTCGCCGGTGGCGGCCCGCGGACCCGCGGCCATCATGGCGGTCCGGGCACCGCAGCGGCCGCGTTGAGCGGCGACCCCGAGGCGCCGTGCGCCTGGCCGTGATTCGAGCGTACGGCGTGCAGGGAACCGGAGGGAGGATGAGAATGCCCGTCATGAACGCTGCTCGGGTCGTCACGCTCCTCCTGGTCCTGGGGTCCGGTCTCTGCACCGCGCGGGCCCAGACGGATCCCCCGGCCCCCACCCCTCCCCCGGCTCCGACGCGCTGCCTGCTCCTCGTGGACCTGGCGACGGGGAAGCCGGTGCTCCGCGAGGGCGACGCCCAGTGTGCGGAGCGGCTCTCCCCCTGCTCGACCTTCAAGATCCTCAACGCGCTGATCGGCCTCCAGACCGGCGTGTTGACCGACGAGAACACGAAGTACCGCTGGGACGGCGAGGACCGCGGTCGCGAGGCTTGGAACCGCGACCAGACCCTGGCCAGCGCGATGCGCGACTCCGTCGTCTGGTACTTCCGGCGGGTCGCGGACGAGATCGGCCCCCGCCGGATGCAGGCCTGGCTCGACCGTGTCGGGTACGGCAACCGCGACATCTCCGGCGGGCAGCAGAGGTTCTGGCTGATGTCGTCGCTCCTGATCTCGGCCGACGAGCAGGCGGCGTTCCTGGCGAAGCTCTACCGCGGCGAGCTGCCCTTCCGGCCCGAGGTGATGGCGACGGTGAAGAAGATCCTCGTCCAGTCCGACGCGGAGGGCGTCACCCTCAGCGGCAAGACCGGTTCCGGGGAGTGGTCCGACAGGCGACGGCTGGCGTGGTTCGTGGGCGACGTCAAGGGGCCGAAGGGCGAGTACGTCTTCGCCGTCAACCTGGTCGGGGAAGAGGACGGGATCGACGGGCGCCGTGCGCGGGAGGTCGCCCGGGAGATGCTGCGGAAGCAGGGGTTGATGCCGTAGGGGCTCGTCCCGCGCCCGGACGCCGCTCTCGCGCTACCATGTCCGCCTCCCGGAGGTGCGAGCGATGGGCATCGGCAACCCGATGGTCGACGAGAAGCTGGCGCAGGTCCCCCAGATCCTGAAGGAGACGGGCTTCGACGCCTGGCTGCTGTTCGCGCGCGAGTCGGCCACGCTGCACGACCCGTGCTTCGACCTGGTCGTCGGGCCGAACGTCACCTGGCAGTCGGCTTTCCTCCTGACGCCGCGGGGCGATCGGATCGCGATCGTCGGCAGCCTCGACAAGGCCAACCAGGAGATGCACGGCCACTACGCCGAGATCATCGGCTACGTCGGCGGCGTGTCGGGCGAGTTGCGTCAGGTGCTGGAGCGGCTCGACCCGAAGCGGATCGCGATCAACCACTCCGTCAATGACACGATGGCCGACGGCCTGACGCACGGGATGTACCTGACGCTCGTCGCCGCGCTCGAGGGGACGCCCTACGCCGCGCCGGCTCGAGTCGTCCGAGCGGATCGTCGCCGCGCTGCGCGGCCGCAAGTCGGCCAGCGAGCGGGCACGGATCGCCGCGGCCTGCGCGCTGACCTGCGACATCTTCGACCGGCTGACGCCGCGCCTTCGCGCCGGGCTGACGGAGAAGCAGGTCGCGGCGCTGATCTGCGAGGAGATGGACCGGATCGGCGGCCTCGCGCTGGCCTGGGACCCGGACCACTGCCCCGCCGTCTTCACCGGCCCCGAGTCGGCCGGCGCGCACGCCGGCCCGACCGACCGGCCGATCGAGCCGGGGCACGTGATGAACGTCGACTTCGGCGTGAAGAAGGACGACTACTGCTCGGACCTGCAGCGCACCTGGTACTTCCTCCGCCCGGGCGAGACGGCGGCGCCGGCGGCGGTGCAGCGCGGCTTCGACACGATCGTCGAGTCGATCCGCGCGGCCAAGGCGTTCCTGAAGCCGGGGGTGAAGGGGGTCGAGGCCGACACGGTCGCGCGCTCGTACATCACGGACCGCGGCTACCCCGAGTACCCGCACGCCCTCGGCCACCAGATCGGCCGCACCGCGCACGACGGCGCCGGCCTGCTCTGCCCGCGCTGGGAGCGCTACGGGACGCTGCCCGATTCGCTCGTCGAGAAGGACCAGTGCTACACGATCGAGCCGCGGCTGCCGATCGAGGGGCACGGGATCGCGACCTGCGAGGAGATCGTGGCGGTGACGGCCGACGGCGCGGAGTGGCTGTCGCGGCCGCAGGAGCGGCTGTACCTGGTGCGCTGAGTCCGCAACGGCCCGTTCCTTTCGCTGCCGCGGAACCGGAC
Source organism: uncultured Acidobacteriota bacterium (assembly GCA_963702425.1). GTDB lineage: Bacteria > Acidobacteriota > Polarisedimenticolia > J045 > J045 > JALOKP01. The sequence goes on along the minus strand of CAVPCQ010000029.1, from coordinate 9,375 downwards.
CCGATCTTGACGGGATCCTGACGCCGGCGCGCGCATTCCTGACAACCCGCTGATGCCCCCACGGGCTATACCTTCCTGCGTTCACAGGAAGGAGCGCCGCCGTGTCCGATCTGCTCTACGTCGCCGTGATCGTCGGGTTCTTCGCCCTGACGTGGGGGTTCCTGGTCGTCTGCGACCGCTCCCGGGAGTCGTTCAAGTGATCCTGCTGCTGGGGCTGCTGCTCGCGATCGCGCTCGCCGCCTACCTCGTCTACGCGCTGCTGCTGCCGGAGCGATTCTGATGACCACCAACGGTCTGCTGCAGATCGCGCTCTACCTGGTCCTGCTGACGGCCGGCGGCTGGCTGCTCGGGCGCCCGATCGCGCGCGCGCTCGATGGGGAGCGGTCGTGGCTACTCGCGCGCCCTCGGGCCGCTCGAGCGGCTCGTCTACCGGCTCGCGGGAGCCGACCCGGCGCGCGAGATGACGTGGAAGGAGTACGCGCTGTCCTTCCTGCTGTTCAACGCCGCCGGGATGGTCGCGCTCTACGCGCTGCTGCGCGTGCAGGGGATCCTGCCGCTCAATCCCGACCAGCTCCCCGGGACCTCGCCGCACCTCGCCTTCAACACCGCGACGAGCTTCGCCACCAACACCAACTGGCAGTCCTACGGCGGCGAGACGACGATCAGCACCCTCAGCGCGATGCTGGGACTGACGGTCCAGAACTTCGTCTCGGCGGCCGCTGGGATCGCGGTCCTGATGGCGCTGGTCCGCGGGATCGTGCGCCGCTCCGCGGGAACGATCGGCAACTTCTGGGCCGACCTGGTGCGCGGCACGCTCTACGTGCTGCTGCCGCTGTCGCTGCTCCTCGCGGTCGCGCTCGTCTCGCAGGGGGTGGTCCAGACGCTCTCGGGGAGTCGCGACGTCCCGCTGCTCCAGCCGGCGGTGGATGCCCAGGGGCAGCCGGTCGCGAGCCAGCGGCTCGCGCTGGGCCCGGTCGCCTCGCAGGTGGCGATCAAGCAGCTCGGCACCAACGGCGGCGGGTACTACAACGTCAACTCGGCCCACCCCTTCGAGAACCCCACGCCGCTGTCGAACTTCCTCGAAATGCTGGCGATCCTGCTGATCCCGGCGGCGCTCTGCTTCAGCTTCGGGCACTGGGTGAAGGACATGCGCCAGGGCTGGGCGCTCTACGCGGCGATGCTCGTGCTGCTCGGCCTCTTCCTCGCGCTCGCCGCCTGGTCCGAGGCGCAGCCGAACCCCGGGATGGCCGGCCTCGGCGTCGACCAGGCGGCCGCGGCCGGGAACCCCGGCGGCAACATGGAGGGGAAGGAGGTCCGCTTCGGCATCGCCGGCTCGGCGACCTGGGCCGCCGCGACGACCGCCGCCTCGAACGGCTCGGTCAACGCGATGCACGACTCCTTCAACCCGCTCGGAGGCCTGGCGGCGATGACGCTGATGGCGCTCGGCGAGGTCGCCTTCGGCGGGGTCGGGTCAGGGCTCTACGGGATGCTGCTGTTCGTGATCGTGACCGTGTTCATCTCCGGGCTGATGGTCGGCCGGACACCCGAGTACCTGGGCAAGAAGATCGAGTCGTACGAGACGAAGATGGCGGCGCTCGGGATCCTCGTCTCGCCGATCGCGGCGCTGGTCGGGACCGCGATCGCGGTCTCGACCGTGGCCGGCGCCGCCGGGACGGCGAACCCCGGGCCGCACGGCTTCAGCGAGATCCTTTACGCCTTCCTCTCGGCCGCCAACAACAATGGCAGTGCCTTCGCCGGGCTCTCCGCCAACGTCCCGTTCTACGACACTGCGCTCGGCCTGTGCATGCTGTTCGGCCGCTACTTCATCGTCGTCCCGGTGCTGGCGATCGCCGGGTCGCTCGCCGCGAAGAAGTTCGTGGCCCCGGGCGCCGGGACGCTGCCGACCCACACGCCGCTGTTCGTAGCGCTGCTGCTCGGCGTCGTCCTGATCGTGGGGGCGCTCAACTTCGTCCCGGCCTTCGCCCTGGGACCGATCGTCGAGCAGCTCCAGTTCGCTTCCGCGGGGCACTGACGATGCGAGCGACCGGCAAGGCCCGCCCACTGTTCGATCCGCCGCTGCTGCGGCGGGCTCTCCGGGACGCCGTCGTGCGGCTCAACCCGGCCTACCAGCTCCGGAACCCGGTGATGTTCGTGACCGAGGTCGTCGCCGTGCTGACGCTGCTCCTGTTCGGGCTCGCCGTCGCGGGGCGCGGAGAAGCGCCCGCCGGCTTCATCCTCGCCGTGTCGATCGGTCTCTGGCTGACGGTCTACTTCGCGAACATCGCGGAGGCGCTGGCGGAAGGGCGGGGCAAGGCGCAGGCCGAGTCGCTGCGCGCGAGCCGGCAGGAGGTCGTCGCGAAGCTGCTCCCGGCCGGCGACCGGCGGGCGGCCCCGCAGCCCGTCCCGGGAACCTCACTGCGCGCGGGGCAACTCGTGCTGGTCGAGGCCGGGGACACGATTCCCGGCGACGGCGAGATCGTCGAGGGGATCGCGAGCGTCAACGAGAGCGCGATCACCGGGGAGAGCGCGCCGGTCATTCGCGAGAGCGGGGGCGACCGCAGCTCGGTGACCGGCGGGACGAGGGTCCTCTCGGACTGGATCGTCGTCCGGATCACCGCCAACGCGGGCGAGACCTTCCTGGACCGGATGATCGCCCTGGTCGAGGGAGCGCGGCGCCGGAAGACGCCGAACGAGATCGCGCTGCACATCCTGCTCGTCGCGCTGACGCTCGTCTTCCTGGTCGTCGTGGCGACGCTCCGGCCATTCTCGGCCTACGCCGCCGCCGTCGCCGGGCAGGGCGCCCCGGTGACCCTGACCGCGCTGGCGGCGCTGCTGGTCTGCCTGATCCCGACGACGATCGGCGGCCTGCTGTCCGCGATCGGGATCGCCGGGATGGACCGCATGATCCAGGCCAACGTGATCGCCACCTCCGGCCGCGCGGTCGAGGCGGCGGGCGACGTCGACGTCCTGCTGCTCGACAAGACCGGGACGATCACGCTCGGCAACCGGCAGGCGTCGGCCTTCATTCCCGCCGACGGTGTGAGCCCGCACGAGCTCGCCGACGCGGCGCAGCTGGCGTCGCTGTCGGACGAGACGCCGGAGGGGCGCAGCATCGTCGTGCTGGCCAAGGAGAAGCACGGCCTGCGCGAGCGCGAGGTCCACGCGCTCGGCGCGCAGTTCGTCCCGTTCAGCGCGCAGTCCCGGATGAGCGGCGTCGATCTCGACGGGCGCAGCGTCCGCAAGGGGGCCGCCGACGCGATCGAGGCCTGGGTCCGGGAGCAGGGCGGGATCCTGCCGCCCGGCGTGCGGAGCGCGGTGGAGGTGGTCGCCCAGCGCGGCGCCACGCCGCTCGTCGTCGCCGACGGCGCGCGCGTGCTCGGGGTGATCGAGCTGAAGGACATCGTCAAGGGCGGGATCAAGGAGCGGTTCGCCGAGCTGCGCCGGATGGGGATCCGCACCGTGATGATCACCGGCGACAACCCGCTGACCGCGGCCGCGATCGCCGCCGAAGCGGGGGTGGACGACTTCCTGGCCCAGGCGACGCCGGAAACCAAGCTGCGGCTGATCCGCGACCAGCAGGCCGGTGGACACCTGGTGGCGATGACCGGCGACGGCACCAACGACGCCCCGGCGCTGGCGCAGGCCGACGTGGCGGTGGCGATGAACAGCGGCACCCAGGCGGCCAAGGAGGCCGGCAACCTGGTCGACCTCGACTCCAACCCGACCAAGCTGATCGAGATCGTCGAAATCGGCAAGCAGATCCTGATCACCCGTGGCTCGCTCACGACCTTCAGCATCGCCAACGACGTGGCGAAGTACTTCGCGATCATCCCCGCGATCTTCGCCAGCACCTGGCCGGCGCTCGGAGCGCTCGACGTCATGCGCCTCGCCACGCCGGAGAGCGCGATCCTCTCCGCCGTGATCTTCAACGCGCTGATCATCGTCGCGCTCGTTCCGCTGGCGCTGCGCGGCGTGCGCTTTCGCCCAATGGCGGCCGGCGCGCTCCTGCGCCGCAACGTCCTGGTCTTCGGGCTGGGGGGACTCGTCGCCCCGTTCCTCGGGATCAAGGCGATCGACCTCCTGCTCGTAGTGCTGCGCCTGGTCTGAGGAGCCTGCCGTGGGCCGCGAACTGAAGGTCCCGCTCGTGATGCTGCTGGTGCTGACGATCGTCACCGGCGTGATCTACCCGCTGGCCGTGACCGGCATCGGGGCGCTCTTCTTCCCGCGCGCGGCCGGCGGCAGCCTGATCGAGCGGCACGGCCGAACGGTCGGCTCGCGCCTGATCGGCCAACCGTTCGACGACCAGCGCTACTTCTGGGGCCGCCCCTCGGCGACGGGTCCCGTCGCGTACAACGCGGCGGCCTCCTCTGGCTCGAACGTCGGCCCGACGAACCCCGCGAAGTTCGAGGCGGTCCGGGCACGGGTCGAGGCGCTCCGGGCCGCGGACCCCGGACAGACGGCGCTCGTGCCGATCGATCTCGTGACCGCTTCGGGCAGCGGCCTCGACCCCGACATCAGCCCGGCCGCGGCGGCGTTCCAGGTCCCGCGCGTCGCACGGCTCCGCGGGCTGGACGAAGCCGCGGTGCGGAGGCTGGTGGCGGCGGCGACGCGGGAGCGCGACCTGGGCCTGCTCGGCGAGCCGCGCGTCAACGTGCTGGCGCTCAACCTCGCCCTCGACGAGCGGGGTACGGCGAAGCCGGAGGCAGAGCACTGACCACCCCCGGCGCCCCCGCGGTGCCGGCGGCGTTAGCATGAAAGGGCTGCGACCGACCGATGACGAACGACACCCAGCGCCCCGATCCCGACGCCCTCCTCGAACGGGTGCGCGAGGAAGAGGGGCGCAGCGCACGCGGCCGGCTGAAGATCTTCCTCGGCATGTCCGCCGGGGTCGGCAAGACCTACGCGATGCTGCAGGGGGCGCAGGAGCGCCGCGCGCTCGGCCTGCCGGTGCTCGTGGGCTGGGTCGAGACGCACGGCCGGGCCGAGACCGAGGCGCTGCTCAAGGGCCTCGAGCGGCTCCCGCCGCAGCCGGTCGCCTACCGCGGCGTCACCCTCTCGGAGTTTGACCTCGACGGTGCGCTGGCGTGGCGTCCCGCGCTGATCCTCGTCGACGAGCTGGCCCACACCAACGCCCCGGGGAGCCGGCACGCCAAGCGCTGGCAGGACGTCGCGGAGCTGCTGCAGGCCGGGATCGACGTCTGGACGACGCTCAACGTGCAGCACCTCGAGAGCCTGAGCGACGTCGTCGCGCAGATCACGGGGGTACCGGTCCGGGAGACGCTTCCCGACACCTTCGTGCACCAGGCCGACGAGATCGAGCTGATCGACCTCCCACCGGACGAGCTGCTGGAGCGGCTGCGCGACGGCAAGGTCTACCTGCCGGAGACCGTCGGCCACGCGCTCGAGAAGTTCTTCCGGAAGGGAAACCTGATCGCGCTGCGGGAACTGGCGCTGCGCACGACCGCCGACCGGGTGGACGCCCAGATGCAGGTCTGGCGCCGCTCGGAAGCCCGCGAGACGACCTGGCCGGTGACCGAGCGACTGGTCGTCAGCATCAGCTCGAGCCCGTCGGCGATGCAGATCGTCCGTGCCGGGAGCCGCATGGCGGCGCGCCTTCGCGCGGAGTGGACCGTCGTCTGGGTCGACACGCCGCGGCAGCAGGCGCTTCCTCCGGCCGACCGCGAGTACGCCCCGAACGCCCTGCGCCTGGCCGAGAGCCTCGGCGGCGAGACGGTCCGGTTGGACGGTCATGACCCGGTTGAGGAACTGCTGGCGTACGCTCGCCGGCGCAACGCGACCCGCATCGTCGTCGGCAAGCCGGGCCGCTTCTGGTGGCGCGACCGGCTGCTCGGCTCGTTCGTGGACGAGCTGGTGCGGAACAGCGGTGAGATCGAGATGAGCGTCGTCGCGGGCGCGGCCGGGGGGTCCGAGGGACCGCCGTCCTCGGCCGCCGCGCGCGGGGCCCGGGCGCCGGTCCCCTGGTACCGGTACGGAGGCGCCGCGGCCACCGTGGCGCTCACGGCGATCGTCGCCCACTTCGCGTACCCGGTCCTGGCGCCCTCCAACATCGCGATGCTCTACCTGCTCGCCGTGGCGGCCGTCGCGGCGCGCTGGGGACGCGGGCCGGCCGCCCTCGCGTCGCTGCTCGGCGTCGCTGCCTTCGACTTCTTCTCCGTTCCGCCGTACCTGACCCTGGCGGTCTCCGACTCGGAGTTCGTCGTCACGTTCGGCGTGATGCTCGTGATCGGGCTGCTGATCGGGACGCTGACCGCACGGATCCGCGACCAGGCCCTGGCGGCGCGCCGTCACGAGCAGGAAGCCGTCGCGCTGCACTCGCTGAGCCGAGAGCTGGCGGCCACCGGTTCGGCGGATGCGCTCGCGGCCGCGGCAGCCCGCAAGATCGGCGCCCTGTTCGAGCTGCCGGTCGCGATCTACCTGCCGGGCAGCGAGGACCGGCTGGTCCTGGTCGAGGGCGCGGGACACCCGCCCCTCCGAACCGACGACGAACAGGCGGTCGCCGCGTGGACCTTCCAGCACAATCAGCGCGCCGGCTGGGGCACGGACACGCTGCCGGGCGCGGCCGCGATTCACCTCCCGCTCGTCACGGCGCGCGGGGCCGTGGGCGTGCTGGCGCTGCTCGCGCCCGCCGACCGGCGCCCGCTGCGACCGGACCAGGTGCACCTGCTCGAGGCCTTCGGCAACCAGCTCGCGCTGGCGCTCGAGCGCGAGCGGCTCGCGGCCGACGCCGAGCGCGCGCGGCTGCGCGCCGAGGCCGAGCGGCTGCAGAGCGCGCTGCTCAGCTCCGTCTCGCACGACCTGCGCACCCCGCTGGCCTCGATCACGGGCGCGGCCAGCACGCTGCTGGAGCCGGACCCGGCGCTCGAGCCGGCGGCGCGCCGCGAGCTGACCGAGATGATCTACGACGAGGCCGAGCGCCTCGCGCGGCTGGTCGGCAACCTGCTCGACATGACGCGCCTGACGACCGACACGCTGGCGCCGCGGCGCGAGTGGCAGTCGCTCGAGGAGATCGTCGGCGCGGCGATCCACCGGCTCGGCCGGCGGCTGGACGGGCGCGAGCTGCAACTCGACCTGCCGGCCGACCTGCCGCTGATCGCCGTGGACGGCGTCCTGTTCGAGCAGGTGCTGATCAACCTCGTCGAGAACGCGGTGCGCTACACGCCCCCCGGGACGCCGATCGCGATCGCCGCCCGCGCCGACGGGGCGTCGCTCGAGCTGAGCGTGGCCGACCGCGGCCCGGGGCTCGAGCCGAGCGAGGAGCGGGAGATCTTCGAGAAGTTCCGGCGCGGGTCGGCGGGGCGCGAAACGCGCGGAGCTGGGCTGGGGCTGGCAATCTGCCGCGGGATCGTCGAGGCCCACGGCGGGACGATCGCGGCCGAGAATCGTCCCGGCGGCGGCGCCCTGTTCCGCATCCGGATGCCCCTCGAGGCCCCTCCCGCGGGTACCATGAGCGCATGACTGCGACCCCGCCCGTCGTCCTGCTGATCGAGGACGACCCGCAGATCCGGCGGTTCCTCCGCGCGTCGCTCGGCGCCCACGGCTACGAGCTCGTCGAAGCGGGAACCGCGCGCGAGGGGCTGGCCCAGGCGGCGGCCCGGACCGTCGACGTCGTGCTGCTCGATCTCGGTCTGCCCGACGCCGACGGGCTCGACGTGACGCGTCGGCTGCGCGAGTGGTCGCTGGTCCCGATCCTCGTGATCTCGGCGCGCGGCCAGGAATCCGACAAGGTCGCCGCGCTCGACGCCGGCGCGGACGACTACCTGACCAAGCCGTTCTCGCTCCCGGAGCTGCTGGCGCGCCTGCGCGCCGCGCGGCGCCGCGCCGCCCAGGCGGCGCCGGGACAGGAAGAGCCGGTCTACGTCGTCGGCGATCTGCGCGTCGACGTGGCCCGCCACCAGGTCGTCGCGGGCGGGCGCGAGATCCACCTGACGCCGACGGAGTTCAAGCTGCTGGCGCTGCTCGCGCGCAACGCGGGCCGCGTCCTCACCCACCGGCAGCTCCTGAAGGAGGTCTGGGGCCAGGCCTACCTGGACAACACCCACCACCTGCGGGTCCAGATGCACGGGCTGCGGCACAAGCTCGAGCCGGAGCCCGCGCGGCCGCGCTACCTGCTCACCGAGCCGGGTGTGGGATACCGGCTGCAGGCGGAGTGAGCGGCGCCGGTCGCGCGACGCTTCCGCGCGCCTCTACCGCTGCGGCAGTGCCTCCGGCTCGAGTCCCGGCACGCCTTCCCCTCCCTCTTCGTGGGTCGCCTCGCGCAGCTTCTGGATCACCTCGTCGTAGTACGGGCGGTCCTTGAGGCTGGCGTACTCGCCGGGGAAGCAGGCGATCGCGAGATCCGCCCCGGCCGGGGAGAAGTTCGACAGGGTCACTGCGCAGCGCAGGCCGTTGGCCAGGCGCGTGTTGTCGATCATCGGGAAGTCGAAGTAGCTGACGTCGAACGTCGCGCGGGTGTCGGCGAGGTCGGGCCGGTCCGGCGGTGCGGGGACTTCGAGGCGAACCCGCAACTGCTGCTGCTCGAGGTCGGCCGACAGGACCCGCAGGTTCACGAGGGAACTCGTGTCGCGGAGGACGACCCGCTCCCCCTCGAGCTCGAGACCGCCGCGGGCCGCCTTCAGTTCGTCCAGGTCGACCGAGCGGCGGAAGCTCCGGCCGTGCCCCTCGAGCGCGAAGAGCTGCTTGGCGGTGATCTCCCGGGCGACGCTCTGGATCCGCTGCTGCAGCTCGGCGCCGTCCTCGTCCTTCGACTTCCGGATCTTCCGCTGGAGGTCGAAGAAGAGCGGGCGCAGGTCGAGCGAGTCGTGGAAGTTGTAGGCCAGCAGCTCGAGGTTCAGGACCTTGGCGTCGAGGTCGCCGTCGGTCGGACGCAGATACTGCGCGATGATCGAGACCAGCATGTCCTTGCGCAGGCTCGACTCGGCCTCCTCGCGCCGGCTCATCAGCTCGGAGTAGAGGCGCGCGTTGGTGTCCAGCGACTGGCGCCGCTCGAGGATCTGCGAGCCCTTCACGCCGACGAAAGCGACAGCGGTCGCGGTCAGCAGCCCGCCCACCGGGTGCAACAGGACCGCGATCTTGTCCCAGAAGTCCTTCTTCCTGGCCGGCTCCGTCATGCGCAGGGCTCCCGGGGTGCCTACTTGCGGTGGGCGGTGAGCTTGCCGTCCTTCACCTCGAGCACCAGGTCGACCTGGGCCGCATCGTCGTACGAGACGATCGCGACGTCGGCCGACTGGCCCTTGAAGGTCACCGTCAGCGAACACTTGCCCGTCTCTTCCAGGACGATGTGATAACTGCCGGTCTTGTCGGTGGTGACGGCGGGGTAGGACTTCGACGCGCATTTCGCCGAGACCGTCGTGCCTT
>CAVPCQ010000028.1:0-99989 GCA_963702425.1 uncultured Acidobacteriota bacterium | reverse complement strand
TCGAGTCCTCCGCGGGCGACCGCGGCCTGGAGCTGGCGCGCGACGAGCTTCCCGACCTGGTCGTGAGCGACGTGATGATGGCGGGCCTCGACGGCCACGCGCTCTGCCGGGCGCTTAAGGCGGACCCGGAGACCGACTTCATCCCGGTGATCCTGCTCACGGCGAAGGCCGACCCCGCCGACCGGCTCGAGGTTCTCGAGGGCGGGGCCGACGACTACCTCACCAAGCCGTTCGATCCCGCGGAGCTGCTGGCGCGGGCCCGCAACCTGCTGCGGCTGCGCGAGCGCCTGCGGGCGCGGCTCGCCGGGCCGCCGGCGGGCGCCGCGCTGCCGGGGGCCGGACTGCCGCCCCCGCCGCCGCCCGCTTCGCTTCCCGGAACCGCCCTCCGAGGACTCCCTCCCGGCCCGCCTCCGGCGGGTGCTGGGCGAGTCGTCGCACGACCCCGCCTTCGACGTGCCAGCCCTCGCCGCCCGGCTGGGGATGAGCCGGGCCCAGCTTCACCGCCGCATCCCCGAGGAGCTGGGAACGACCCCCGCCGAGCTGATCATCCGCTTCCGGCTCGAACGCGCAGCCGAGATGCTGGGCCGGCGCGCCGGCAATGTCGGGAGATCGCCTACGCGGTTGGATTCAAGAACCTCTCGCACTTCGTTCGGAGGTTCCGGGAGCAGTACGGCCAGACGCCCGCGGCCTACGCGGCCTCGCGCCCGGCGGCGCCGGACGCCCCGGTCCGGCCGTAGTCCGGTCGTCTCGCGGAGAGTGCCGCGGACACCGGCTTTCCGAGACAGACGGCACACGAATCGAGACGCACGGGTTACCGCCCTCGCGCGGGTCGGGCAGAGTGCGCTCGCTGGCTCGAGCCAGCAAGAACGCCGTCGCCCACCCGGACCCGGCACCGACCGACCCTGACTAACGAGTCTGCTCGCCCGCGAGGATCCCGATGACGACCCGTACCCTGCTCTCGCTCCTGGCTCTCTCGCCCCTCGCCGCGCTCCCCGCGGCCGCCGCCCCGGAGAAGGTCCCCACCAAGGCCGGCTCGACCGAAGGGGTGGCCCGGACCGCCCCGCCGCAGCAGCTCAAGCCCGGCGAGTACGTCTGGCACCCGGAGGCCTCCCCCGCCGGCCCGCTCGTGATCGTGGTCTCGATCCCCGACCAGCGCGCCAACGTCTACCGCAACGGCGTGATCATCGGGGCGACGACGGTCTCGACCGGGAAGAAGGGGCACGAGACGCCGACCGGCGTCTTCACCGTCCTCGAGAAGGACGTCGACCACCACTCGAACATCTACAACAACGCGCCGATGCCGTACATGGAGCGGCTGACCTGGTCCGGCGTCGCGCTCCACGCCGGGAAGCTCCCGGGCTACCCGGCATCGCACGGCTGCATCCGCATGCCGTACGAGTTCGCGAAGCTGCTGTTCGGCGAGACCAAGAAGGGGATGACCGTGGTCGTCTCCGACGAGTCCCAGTTCCCTTCGACCGTCGCGCACCCGGGCCTGTTCGCCCCGATCGATCAAGCCGGGGCGCCGATCCAGGAGCCGGTCCGAATTGGCGACTACGTCTGGCAGCCGGAGGCCGCGCCGGAGGGGCCGGTCTCGATCCTCGTCAGCGGCGCCGACGGCCGGATCCGGATCTTCCGCAACGGCGTCGAGATCGGGCGCTCGCCTTTCACGCTGGCGGATCCGGGTCGGCAGCTCAAGCCGCACGTCTTCACGCTGCTCGAGCAGGACGGTTCCAGTTCGCCGCGCTGGATGGTCGTGGCCGGCCAGGCGATGGATGCGTCGTCGACCGACCAGCTCCTCGCCGGGATCCGAATTCCGCGCGAGTTCGTCGCCAAGGCCATGGCGGCCATGACGCCAGGAACCACGATGCTGGTCACGCCGACCACCGCCACCGGCGAGACGACGACCAAACCAGACTTTGCGGTGATCGCCTCCGAGAAGGAACCGGAGTCCCAGGACAAGAAGAAGGGCTAGCGCCGCCCGCGCCCGCCCAGGCATCGAGAAGATATCTCAAGGAGACTCGTGATGAAGACAGTCAAGATGTTCGCCCTGCCCCTGTTCCTCCTGTCCGTCGCCGCCGGGAGCGGCGCCGCGCTGGCCGATACCACCGAAGCGATGTGCGAGATGCGCAAGGACGGCGAAACCAAGCAGGGCGCGACCGGCCCCTGCACCTTCTCCCAGCGCCAGGGCTACGTCTCGATCGCACTGCGCAACGGCGACCGGATCGAGCTGAGCCCGGCCGACAAGCCCGACCACTTCAAGGATGAGAAGGGCAAGACCGTGGTCCGCACGGTGACGGGGAACGGGCAAGAGTACAAGTGGGACGGCAAGAAGCTGATCGTGCGCTGGAACACGGGGTCGGGCTCAGCCGCGTCCAGCGGTGGCGGCGGCGTGGGAGACCCGGTGTCGGGCCTGCAGGACCTCGTGGGCGCGCGGGGCGGTCAAGCCGAGGACACCCTGCGGGGGCGCGGCTACACCTGGGTTCGGACCGAAAAGAGCGCGGACGCCTCCTTCGCCTACTGGCACGAGAACGAGAACGGGCAATGCATCGTGGTCAAGACCGCCGACGGCCGCTACGAGTCGATCGTCTACGGCACCGAGCGCGACTGCCGGGGCGGAAGCGGCTCCGGTGCCGCGGGAGAGGAGCGCCGCGAGGAGTTCAAGTCCGTCTGCGGCGTGATCGTCAACCGAGAGAACTACCGCTACCGCTGCACGGTGGTCGACTTCTTCACCGGGGACCATAAGACCCGCACGATCCTGCAGTACCCCGACCAGAAGATCGAACTGACCTGGCGCCCCGGCGGCCGCGTCGGGCTGCAGTTCGAGGGAGTGGTCCCCAGCGACGCTCGCTACTCCACCTCCGAGGGCGAAACCAACTTCGTAGTCGAGGGCAAGACCTACTTCTACTACTCGAACAAGGAACTCGCGCGACGCGAGCACGACACCTTCCGGGACTGACTGCCGCGGGGCGACCGGCCCCGCCGGCTCTGAGGAGAGAGCGGTGAACGCGAGAGGGATTCTCGCCGGAGAGCGGAAGACCTGCGAGATCTACACCGCCTTCTCTCCGGCCGGAACCAGCCTCATTCCCGCGGACTGGCTCAAGTAGAGCGTTTCACTGGAGATCACGGCGTGAACCGATCGATTGCGCGAAGCCTGCCGTTCGTCCTGGCGGCCCTCGTCGCTTCACTGTTCCGCCACCCGCGCCAGCGACGACATCCGGACGGAGCGGGTCCGCTTCAAGCCCGGCACCACCAGCACGGCGATCGAGGGCTCGATCAAGGGATACGCGATCGTCGACTACCTGGTCGGTGCCCGCGAAGGCCAGCGGATGAACGCCAGCCTGGCGACGAAGCACGGGGCCACCTACTTCAACATCCTGGCCCCGGGCGAGAATGAAGTCGCGATGTTCAACGGCTCGATCGAGCGAGAACCAGTTCGAAGGGACGCTCCCGAAGAGCGGCGACTACAAGCTCCGCGTCTACATGATGCGCTCGGCCGCGCGTCGCAACGAGACCGCGAACTACCGGCTGGAGATCATCATCACCGGGGGCGGGGCCGCTGCCTCGAGCCCGCCCGGCGACGCCAAGGTGGCCGGCACCGACTTTCACGCCACCGGCGAGATCCCCTGCTCGATGGGCGGCGGGCAGCCGACCCGCTCGTGCCCCTTCGGCGTGACCCGCCGGGGGGGCGGCAGCGGGACGGTCACCGTGACCAGGCCCGACGGCCGCAAGCGGGTGATCTTCTTCGAGAAGGGGCTCGCCACCGGCTACGACAAGAGCCAGGCCGACACCGGCGAGTTCCGCACCAGCCGCCAGGAGGACCTGTCGATCGTCCAGATCGGCAGCGAGCGGTACGAGATCCCCGACGCCGTGATCAACGGCGGCTGACCTCACCGCCCGCCGCCCGGTCGGCTCAGAGCCCGGGGTGTCCGGGGGGCCAACGTGCCCCCCGACCCCCCGCCCCCTATAATCGGCCGTTTCCCGGGGCCTTCCGCCCCGGACGGGGCCGCTCCCGCATGATTGCCAGCCGGATCCGCAACTTCTGCATCATCGCGCACATCGACCACGGCAAGTCGACCCTCGCCGACCGCCTTCTGGAGCTCACCGGCGCGCTCGAGCAGCGCGAGATGTGGAGCAGTTCGCTCGACTCGATGGACCTCGAGCGCGAGCGCGGGATCACGATCAAGGCCCACGCCGTCGTCCTGCGCTACTCGCCGCCGACGGCACGCGAGTACCGCCTCAACCTGATCGACACGCCGGGGCACGTCGACTTCGCCTACGAGGTCTCGCGCTCGCTCGCCGCCTGCGAGGGGGCGCTGCTGGTGGTCGACGCCGCGCAGGGCGTCGAGGCCCAGACCCTCGCCAACGCCTACCTCGCGGTCGAGAACGACCTGCACATCATCCCGGTCCTCAACAAGATCGACCTGCCGTCGGCCGACGCCGGAGAAGGTCGCTCGAGCAGATCGAGGAGGTCATCGGCCTGCCGCGCGACGAGGCGATCCTGGCCTCGGCGAAGGCGGGGATCGGGATCGACGAGATCCTGCGAGGCGATCGTCGAGCACGTCCCGCCGCCGAAGGGCGACCCCGACGCGCCGCTCAGGGCGCTGATCTTCGACTCCTGGTACGACAGCTACCGCGGCGTCTACGTCCTGGTCCGGGTGTTCGACGGCACGCTGCGCCCAAGGATGAAGGTCCGGCTGATGGCGACCGGCGCGCGACTACGAGGTCGAGGAGATCGGGATCTTCACGCCGAAGAGCAAGCCGGTCGAGTCGCTCTCGGTCGGGCGAGGTCGGCTGCGTCGTCGCCGGCATCAAGGACGTCGCACGAGATCAAGCTCGGCGACACGCTGACCGAGTCGAAGCGCCCGACCGAGACGCCGTTCCCGGGCTTCCGCGAGTCAAGCCGATGGTCTTCGGCGGGCTCTACCCCAGCGACGCGGCCGAGTACTACGGAGCTGCGCGACGCGCTGGAGAAGCTGCGGCTCAACGACGCCTCGTTCACCTTCGAGCCCGAGACCTCGGACGCGCTCGGGTTCGGCTTCCGGCTGCGGGTTCCTGGGCCTCCTGCACATGGAGATCATCCAGGAGCGGCTGGAGCGCGAGTTCGACCTCGACCTCGTCACGACCGCGCCGACGGTGCCGTACCGCGTGATGCTCAACTCGACGGCGAGTACGCTCGAGATCGACAACCCCGCCAAGCTGCCGCGGCCGACGGACTACGAGTGGATCGAGGAGCCGTACATCCGGGCCACGATCCTGACCCCGCACGAGTACGTCGGCGCCGTCCTGAAGCTCTGCGAGGAGCGCCGCGGCGCACCAGGTGACGCTCAAGTACCTCGGTCCGCAGCGCGTCCTGCTGGAGTACGACCTGCCGCTGTCCGAGGTCGTGACTCGACTTCTACGACAAGCTCAAGTCGGTCTCGCGCGGCTACGCCTGCTGACTACGAGGTCACCGGCTTCCGGCGCTCGCGATCTGGTGAAGCTGGACATCCTGGTCAACGGCGAGCCGGTCGACGCGCTGTCGGTCATCGTCCACCGCGACCACGCCTACCACCGCGGCCAGGCGCTGGCGATCAAGCTCAAGGAGCTGATCCCGCGCCAGCATGTTCGAGGTCGCGATCCAGGCCGCGATCGGCAGCCAGATCATCGCCCGCGAGAACTCAAGGCGATCCGCAAGAACGTCACTCGCCAAGTGCTACGGCGGCGACATCACGCGCAAGCGCAAGCTGCTGGAGAAGCAGAAGGAAGGCAAGAAGCGGATGAAGCAGGTCGGCTCGGTGAACATCCCGCAGGAGGCGTTCCTGGCCGCGCTGAAGCTGGGGGATTGAGGTCCCCGGTCAAGGCCAGCGTGCAGCTCACGCGCGCTCGAGCGCAGACCAGAGAGGCCGGCGCCGAGAAGCCCGAGCCGGTCGCCCCGTCCTTCCGGATCCGCACCCAGTTCGTCTCGCCGGGAGAGAGCGCGCTCTCGGCCAGCGTGAACTTCCCCTGGCCGTCCAGCGTCACGCCGGGGATCCGGTTCCGGTAGCCGGAGCTTGCCGCCACGTCCACCGTGTACGCCCCCGCGCCAGCGCCGCTTGGCACCACGAAGCGCTACCCCGCGCCGCCCGTCAGCGGGCTGTCGGCAGCCAGGCTCGGCGGGGCCACGCCCACCTTCCGCTCCACCAGCAGCTTCCCCAGGCCGTACACGAAGCTCCTCGCCAGGCTGCTACGCAACCCGAACGCCGGCGACGCAGCCCGCCGCCGCAGTGTGTCCGGCAAGAGAGCCGCGGGCCATCAGTACGCGCCAAGCCGCCCCTTCGCCAGCCCTCACATTCCATCCCATTCCGCGGCCTATGGTCTTTCCAGGCACCGCGGATCAACGGTAACGTTCGTTGGAAAAGTGACCTGCAGAAGGTGGCGGATCATCAGAAGTTGCACTCTCCTCGCGTTCCCTTCGGCGATAAACCGCCGCCCAGCAGAGTAGAGTGCGCCGTCCTGCCCAACGCACAGAGAGAAAGTCGGCCCAGACTCAGGCGCATCACGACTCTCACTCGCGCGTCTGACACGCCTCCGTTGCGATGCTCCAACTCAATCCGAGCTCCGGCAGGTAGTCCAGGATCCGACTGATCCTAGTTCGGTAGATCCTGCGTGGAGCGCCCAAGTCTCTCTCTCCCCTTGTTCTTCTTTTCGTTCGTCCCGCATTGCGGACGATCTTCCTTGCCGCCAGGCTCCGGGAACCCGAAGATCTCCAGGCGCACATCCTGGGCAAGTGCAGCGCGAAGCTCTTCGGCGAACGGATCGCGACGGTCGGGCGCCACCTTCACTGAGACTCGGCCGCAAATGTACAGCCTCCTCCGACGACATGAAGCAGTAACGCTCAATCTGATGCTCTGCGTGAGATGCGCGTGAAACCACCGCGGCCGCGGCCTCGAGGAGCGCATCACGGCCGCCCACCTTCGGCATTAGGCACTCCTCGTTCCACATCACAGTTCCCGCAGAAACATCGCTTCCCCAGTACAATCGGAGCTGCTCGGCGTCATCGGCGCTCACCAACATGCGGACCCACACGGCGACACGTGACTCCGGGCTCGGAACACCAGGAGCTTGCGCGGTAGGAGAGCAGTATCCCAGGTAGAGCTCGACCCCGCGCAGGACGTCCGGTCTGCCTGGCGAAGGCCTCGAGACCCTGCAGTTCCGAAGCGTCGAACGCGGGGACGAAGAGGGGATCGACAGGCGGCCTTCATCGAATGAGACAGGCCGGGCGTCCGCTCGCCGGAGCGCGTCGTCCATGCGCCGGGGGATCATGAGGGAAGAATACCCGCGGTGTGGCGGAAAATCAACCATCCATGGTGGATTCTCTGTCCCCCGCCGATTCCCTGCCTCCCCCCCCGCCTACCCCCAGCCGACCGCCGCGCGCCTCCACGCCCGCGCCCCGCCGCAGGCCCCGAGCATCGCGACGAGCGCGATCGCCCCGAGCACCGCCAGCGCCGTCCACGAGGCGCCGGCGAACCAGGCGGACGAGTCCAGCAGCACCGGCCACGACTGCAGCACGACCAGGAAGAAGAAGGTCGAGACCAGCGCGAGCAGCCCGAAGCGGAGCATCACGGTGAGGATGATCCCCCAGACCAGCAGCACCTCGATCATCGCCCCCGCGCGCAGGAGGATCGACGCGCTCTCGACCTGCCAGTGCCCGTCGAGGAGGATCAGGAAGGCCATCGCCACCGCGATCGCGAGCCCGCGGCGCCGCAGCAGGAACTGCGCCGCCGTCAGGACGAAGAGGACGAAAAGCGGCCCGCCGAGGAACTCGGCGGAGACGATCTGCGCCAGCGCCTTGCGGTCCCCGCCGAGAACGGCGTCGGCGACCCCGTAGGGGACGGGTGGCGCCTGCCCGAGCCAGTAGGGGACGATCCACTCCAGGCGCTGCACGACGACCACCAGCACGCCGCCCAGCGCACCGATCAGCACGTCGCGGGAGACGCGGGGGTCGCCCACCCGCCCCATCACCAGGCGCGTCCAGGAGATCAGCGTGCGCGGCCAGTGCCGCCTCACGTAGGGCTCGAGCGCCAGGTAGATCAGCCCGCTCACCACCCCGAGGAGCAGGACCAGCCCCAACTGGGCCAGGAAGAGGTCGGTCTGCCGGGTGATCGCTCCCCCGGTCAGGTCGGTGCGGAGCAGCCAGTGGACGAGCTGGAGCAGTCCTACGGCGACCCCCAGCCGCCACGCTCCCTTCCGGTCCCCGACCCCGCGCCGGAGGTTCCGGCGCGCGACGAGCGGGGGCACGACGAGCATCGCGGCCAGCAGCAGGACATTCGCCCATTGCGAGGCGCGCCGCACCAGGGGCGGGGATTCCTGCTTCCCCAGCCGCACCGGCGTATCGAAAGTCTCGAGTACCTGGAAGTAGATCGGGCGGCCGCGGTAGCCGCCCGCCTCGATCCGCACCGGCCAGTCCGGCTGTCCGCGATAGTGCCCCGTCCACGCCGCGCGCGAGTCGGTCGGTAGCGTCGGGTTCCACTCCGGGCTGGCGACGGTGAAGTCCGCAAGGTCGAGCCCGGCCGCGGCGAAGAGCGGGGCATAGTCGGGGACGGCGTCGGTGCGCGGGCTGTCGTCCCGCTCGGGAGGCGCGATCTCGAGGATCTGCAGCCGTCCCTGGTCGTCGGTGATGACGCCGGCCATCCCGGGGGCGGTCAGTGGGGGCTCGCGGAACGAGATCTCGCTCGACACGCCGCGCGGCACCATCGGCACCGGGCTCTCGCGGTAGTAGAACGCGTACGGGGACGGCATCCGCCCCATCAACCGCTCCCAGCGGTCGGGCGCGGGATCGGTCTTTGCGACGTGGCTGAGATAGCCGGAGTAGGTCGAGTAGCGGTACCAGACGTCGGCGGGCGCGGCCGTCGCGCCCAGCGAGGAGAGCAGCTCGCGCGCGTGGTCGGCCAGCACGATCGGCGGCTTGGCGGGCGGCGCGGCGCCGAGCAGCGAGGCGCGCGTGTTGAGCGCGGCGATCACGAGCATCCCGGCGGCGATCGCGCCGAAGATGCCGAGAGCGAGCGGGCGCGGCATCGGCGACTCCCCCCCAGCCGCCGCGACCATCTCGGGCGACGGGGTCTCGCCCGCCGCGAGCGCCGTCGCCACCGGGTCGCCACCGGGAAGCACCGCGGCGACGGCGAGCGCCGAAGGCGGGCGCTCGCTCGGATCGGCGTGCAGGCAGCGCAGGATCAGCTCGTCGACCGTGGGGTCCAGCTGGGGGACGAGCTGCGCCGGGCTGGGCGGCGGGCCCGCGAGCTGCAGGCGGCGCAGCTCGGCGACGTTCGCGGCGGGGTAGGCGGCGCGCCCCGTGAACAGCTCGTAGAGCACCGCGCCCAGCGCGTAGATGTCGGTCCGGGTCGAGGAGGGAGCGCCGGCAAACAGTTCGGGCGCCATGTACGTCGGCGTGCCGGCGATCCCCTGCCCCTCCCGCTCGTGGGCGAAGGCGGCCAGCCCGAAGTCGGTGATCCGCGCGCGCCCCCGGCCGTCGATCATCACGTTGGCGGACTTCAGGTCGCGGTGCAGGACGCCGATCTCGTGCGCCGCGGCCAGCCCGGCGCAGAGCTGCCGCGCGATCTCCAGCGCCTTCTCGCGCGAGGGGCGGCCGAGCCGGCGCAGCACCGAGCGCAGGTCCTCGCCGTCGACGTACTCCATCGAGATGAAGGTGTGGCCGTCGGCCTCGCCGATGTCGAAGACGCGGCAGACGTTCGGGTGCGTCACCTGCCGCGCGACGCGGACCTCGTTGCGCACGCGGGCGCGCGCCAGCCGTGCTGTCGGCCAGGTGGGCCGGCAGGAACTTGAGCGCGACCGGCTGGCCAACGTGGAGATCGTCGGCGCGGTAGACCTCGCCGGTCGCTCCCTGCCCCAGCAGCTCGACGATCCGGTAGCGGCCGGCGAACAGGGTCCCCGGCAGGAAGCGGCGCGCGGAGGACTCCGGCACCGGGATGGCGGCACCGACCGCGAACGACATCGTGGGCGTGTCGTCCGCAATGCCGAACCCGGACCGCCTTGGCTCGTCCATCCTCGACCTCCGGCGCCACCGAACACGGTCATCGGACGCCCGTTCGCGGCGCTCGTCAACGGCTGGCGGGCGAGCGGCGGCGCGGGACCTGCGAACGGCGGCGGCAGGGCGGCTTACCGAGACCGTCTCGCGGTCAGGGCCGAGGGCGGCCGCTCCATCGGCAGCGATCGCACGACCCGCGCGGTGCTAGCCTCTCCGCCGATGAGTTCCGGCGCGATCACCCCGGCCCGTTCCCGGCCCGGAGGACGTTGCGGCCGCCGCCCCGGCCGCACGCCCCGCGCTCGGCGCCGTCGCCCCCTCGCAGCGGCTCCACATCCTGGACATCCTGCGCGGCTTCGCGATCCTGGGGATCCTCTTCGTCAACGTCCACTTCTACAGCCGGCCGATCTACTCGGTCTTCCGCGCCCCCGACGGCCGGGCCGGCGCGCTCGATGGCCTCGTCGAGACGCTCACGACGTTCCTGGTCGCGGAGAAGTTCTTCTCGATCCTCTCGGTCCTGTTCGGGCTGGGAATGGCGATCATGTACCAGCGGGCCACGGACCGGGGGGTGCGATTCGGGCCGCTCTACCTGCGCCGCCTGGCCGGGCTGTTCGCGATCGGCCTTGCGCACGCGCTGCTGCTCTACGCCGGCGACTTCATCGGCAACTACGCGCTGCTCGGGCTGCCGCTGTTCCTCTTCCGGAACGTCCGCCCACGGGCGCTCCTGGCGTGGAGCGCGATCGTCCTGCTGGTGCCCTGCCTGATCATGGCGCAGGGGATGCTCGCGCGGCCGGCGGCCGCCCCGGCGGCGCAGGGGGAACAGGCCGGCGCGGGGCAGACGCCGGCACCAACGGACGAGACGCGGCAGGCGCAGGAGGCCCGGCGCCAGCAGCGGCGTGAAGCGATGCAGCGGCGGATCGACGAGAGCGTGGCGGTCTACGGCCGCGGCACCGCCGCCGAGATCTTCCGGCTGCGGGCCCGCGAGGTCGTCCTCCAGTACTCCTCCCTGCTCTTCGTCGGCTGGAAGCTCTTCGCGATGTTCCTGGTCGGGCTCTGGTGCTGGCGCACGGGACTCGTGCCGGCGCTCGAGCGGCGGCTGCCGTTCGTGCGCCGGGTGCTGTGGATCTCGCTGCTGGTGGGGCTCGCGGGCTGCGCTCTCGGGCTCTACGGCGAGCGGGCGGCCGGCGGCGGCGCGGCGCTCCAGTTCGGCGCCTTCGTCGGCCAGGAGTTCGGTGCGCCGGCGCTCGCGATCTTCTACATGGCCGCGCTCGTGCTCCTCTACTTCGGCGGCGTGGCGCGCCCGCTGCTCGACGCGCTGGCTCCGGTCGGACGGATGGCGATGAGCAACTACGTCTTCCAGTCGCTCGTCTGCGCCCTGCTCTTCCACTCCTACGGCCTGGGCCTGTTCGGCCGGACGAGCAACCTGGCGAACGTCCTGATCGCGGTCGGGGTCGGCGTCGTCCAGATCCTCCTGAGCGGGGCCTGGCTGCGGCGTTTCTCCTTCGGTCCGCTGGAATGGCTGCTGCGCCGGTTCGTCTACCGCGGCCAGCCGGCGGGCTGATCCTTCACCCGGACGGCGCCCCCCTTTACACTTCCCCCCACAGATCCAACACAATGCGTCGGGGCCGCCCGCCGGCCCGCGAAAGGGAGGGACGATGGTCTTCCTGCTGGGGTTGGTGCTCCTGCTCGTCGGCGCGGGGATGACGGTCGCGGCACGCCGGACGCGGGCGATGGCGCGCCTGGAAGAAGTTCGCCGCCCCGCGGCAGCCGGCGCCTGGATCCTGATCGCGATCGGCATCGTCGTGATGTTCTCGCAGCTGATCCGCGTCGTGCCCGCCGGCAATGTCGGCGTCGTCGACTTCTTCGGCACCGTCAGCCCGGTGTCGCGCAAAGCCGGCATCAACCTCGTCAACCCGCTGGCGCGGGTCGTCAACTTCTCGGTGAAGACGCAGGAACTGAAGGAAGTGATGGACGTCCCCTCGAAGGAGGGCCTGACCGTCCAGCTCGAGATCTCCGTGCTCTACCATCTCGATCCGGCCAAGGCGCCCGACGTCTACCGCACCGTTGGCCCGAACTACGAAGAGATCATCCTGATCCCGCAGGCCCGCTCCGTCGCCCGGGGCGTCACCGCCAGCTACGACGCGCGGGCCCTCTACACCAGCGAGCGCGAGATGCTCTCGAAGATCATCGAAACGGAGCTGCAGAAGTCGGTCGGTGAGCGCGGCATCGTGATCGAGGCGACCCCGCTGCGGCGGGTCGGGCTGCCGGCGGACCTGACCAAGGCGATCGAGGAGAAGCTCCGCGCCGAGCAGGAGAGCCAGCGGATGCAGTTCGTGCTGGAGCGCGAGAAGCAGGAGGCCGAGCGCAAGCGGATCGAGGCGCGCGGCATCGCCGACTTCCAGCAGATCGTGGCCCAGGGGATTTCCGAGCAGCTCTTGCGCTGGAAGGGGATCGAGGCGACGGAGAAGCTCGCGGCCTCGCCGAACGCGAAGGTGGTCGTGATCGGCGCCGGCAAGGACGGGTTGCCGCTGATCCTGGATACCAAATAGCGCAGGACGCTTCCGGGGCCGGCGGACGACTGGCGCGAGGCCTGTATTCGGCCTATATTGTGTCCTGTATGAAGCAGATGAACCTCAATCTGACCGCAGCGTTCGAGCGGGATCTGGCCCGCTACATGCGCCGGCGTGGGCTGACGCAGAAGTCGGAGGCCGTCCGGTTGGCCGTGCGCGAGGCGCTCGAGCGACTCGAGGCCGAGGGCCGGGCCACGGATTTCCGGGTCTGGCTCGGGTTCGGGCTGCGGGCGGAAGAGAAACATCCTCGGCGGTTCGCGAGCGAGGACGACCTGTGGTCATCGACACCTCGATCCTGATCGCCGTCCTGTTCAACGAAGCCGACGCCCCCTGGGCGCTCGACCAACTGCAGCAGTCACGTGGCGACCTCGCGATGTCGACCGTGAATCTCGCCGAGGTGCTGATCCTGTGCGAGGACCGCCAACCGAAGCTTCTTCCGACACTGCGGGAGATGCTGGTCTCGTCCTCGATCCGGTTCGTCCCGCCTTCGACGACTCAGGCCGCGATCGCCGCGAGCGCTCGGGTGCGCTACCCGCTCAACCTGGGCGACTGTTTCGCCTACGCGCTCGCCAAGGAGGAAGGACTTCCCCTGCTCACGCTCGACCGCGACTTCCGGAAGACCGACCTGCCGGTGGTGCTCCCCCCGCGGCGGTAGCCGCTACCGCGGCGTCGCGTCCGGAAGCCCGCCGTCGACCGGGATCGTCGCGCCGGTCGTCGGCGTCTGGCGCGTCGCGAAGAAGAGCACCGCGCGCGCGACGTGCTCCGCGGTGACGCGCGCCTTGAGCAGGTTGCGCTCGCGGTAGTATTCCTCGAGCCCCTTCTCGTCCAGCCCGCGGGCGCGCATCCGGCCCGGCCCGACCTCGGCCCATAGCCCGGAGCGCCGCGCCGCCTCGCCGAACACCGCGTCGGGCGCGACCATGTTGACGCGCACGCCGAGCGCGGCCAGCTCCAGGCTGGCGATCCGCGCCAACTGGTGGCTCGCGGCCTTGGTCGCGCTGTACGCGCCGAACGTCGCCCCGGGCGCGAAGACGTTCTTGGTCGAGACCAGCACGACGTCGCCTCCGGTCTGCTGCGCTTCGAACAGCCGCGCCGCCTCGCGCAGCACCAGCAGCGTCCCCTCGACGTTGACCCGCTCGAGCCGGCGGAAGGCCTCCAGGTCCATCGTCGCCAGGGGCGAGACGTGCGCGATCCCCGCATTGACGACGACCAGGTCGATCCCGCCCCAGGTTCGGATGACGCTGCCGAACGCCTGCGCCACCGACGCCTCGTCGGTGACGTCGAGCGGCAGCGCCAGGACCGCGTGCGGGTACTCGCGCCGCAGCTCCGCGGCCAGCCCGTCGAGCGCGGCGCCCGGCAGGTCGGTGATCACCACGGCGCAGCCGGCGTCGAGCAGGCCGCGCGCCACGCCCGCGCCGATCGCGCCGGCCGCCCCGGTGATCAGCGCGACGTGTCCCGCGAGCGGGGCCGGCCTGGCGCGCGAGCTTGGCGTGCTGCTGCGGCTTGTACTCCATGTCGAACAGCTGCTCTTCGCTGAGCCCCTCGTATTCGCCCTCCGACGCGCGCCTTGACCGCCAGCGTGTGCGCCGTGATGTCGGCCGCGATCGTGGCGGCCCGCGCATCGCTCGCCGGCGCAGAACGCGCCGACGCCGGGCACCAGCACGACGCGCGGCAGCGGATCGAACGGAACGATGCTGTCCGGCAGTTCCGCTCGGCGCCGCGCTCGATGTAGCCCGCGTACTCGGCGGCGTAGGCCGCGACCGCGTCGGCCACCTGCCCGCGCAGGCGCGCTGCGTCGTCCCAGGCGAGGCCCTCGAGAAAGAGCGGCTGCGCCTTGGTCCGGATCAGGTGGTCGGAGGTCAGGGGCGGCGTCGACGCCAAGCTCCCGCGCGTCCGAGGCGTCCACGAACGTCGCGCACCGCGGGATCGGTCAGCGAGCGCAGGACGATCGGCCGCTTCGGCCGGTCGGCGTCGCCGCTCTCGGGCGACAGCGCGCCGCGCAGGATCGGAGCGAGCGCGAGCAGGCGCGCGAGCGTCGCCGGGTCGGCCGCCGCGGCGGCAGCCGCCACCGGCACGCTGACGGCCCGCCGGTCCAGGAACGCGCTCGGCCCGCGTCACGATCTCGATCATCCGCTCGTAGGCCTCGCGCGCGTCGTCGCCCCAGGCCACGGCGCCGTGCCGGCTCCAGACCATGCCGATCGCGCCCGGCGAGGCTCTCCGCCAGCTCCGCCGCCGCTTTCGCCAGGCGGAAACCCGGCTCGACGTACGGCAGCACGAGCGACGCCGCCGCCGAGCGCCTCGCGTGCGACGGCCTCCCCGCCGCGCCGGTTCGTCAGCGCGAGGATCGCGTCGGCGTGCGTGTGGAGGACCACGCGCGCCGGCAGGAAGGCGTGCACCAGCGCCTCGATCGACGGGTCGCCGCAGCCCGGCCAGAGCGTCGCGCGGCGCAGCTCGTGGACCATGTCGAGATCGTCGAGCTCGGCGAGCGGACGCAGCCGCAGCAGCGCCGCCATCTCGAGCGGCACGAACCCCTCCGGCCCGATCGACGCCAGGTCGACGCCCGAGGCCTTGACGACGAGCGCCGGGACGACGGTTCCGCGTGCCGTCGGCGAGCGGCGTCTTGACCGACGTGTTCCCGCCGCCGTGCAGCACGAGCGACGTCTCGGCGCCGAGCAGCCGGCTGGCGTAGGCGAGCGCGGCCGTCGCAGTCTCGCCTTCGCGCTCCTCGCGCCCGGTCCCGTCCTCGCGCGTCCCCGCCTCCTCCGCCGCCCACCGGCTCTTCATGCGCCCGCCCGCTGCTCCTTGTAGACCTCGTACGCGTCGGCCGGAGCGAGCTTGTCGTGGACGACGCGCGCGACGGCCTCGAGCATCGCGATCGGGTGCTCGGACTGGAAGATGTTGCGCCCCATGTCGACCCCGGCCGCGCCCGCGCCGATCGCGCGGTGGGCCATCGTCAGGGCCTCCAGCTCCGGGAGCTTCTTCCCGCCCGCCATGATGATCGGCACCGGGCACGACGCGGTCACCGTCTCGAACCCCTCGGGGCAGTAGTAGGTCTTGACGACGTGCGCCCCCAGCTCGGCGCAGATCCGGCACGCCAGCCCCAGGTAGCGCGCATCGCGGACCAGGTTCTTGCCGACCGCGGTCACGCCCAGCACCGGGATCCCATAGCGGTTCCCGAGGTCGACCAGCCGCGTCAGGTTGTGAACGGACTGCGTCTCGAACTCGCCGCCGATGTAGACCTGCACCGCCATCGCGGAAACGCCGAGCCGGATCGCGTCCTCGATGTCGACCGCGAGCTGCTCGTTCGACAGCTCCTTCAGGATCGACGGACCACCACTCGCCCGCAGCACGATCCCCCGCGGGTACGACGACGGGATCGTCGTGCGCAGCATCCCGCGCGTCAGCATCAGGGCGTCGGTGTACGGGAGCAGCGGGACGATGTTGACATCCACCCGCTCCAGGCCGGTGGTCGGCCCCTGGAAGTAGCCGTGGTCGATCGCCAGCATCACGGTCCGCCCGCTCTCCTTGCGGAAGATCCGGGCCAGCCGGTTCTGCATCCCCCAGTCGAGCGCCCCGGAGCCCTTCATGAAGAAGGGTTCCTGCCGCGCGGGAATGTCGAGGTAATAGTCCTTGGTTTCCCGGATGTCGTCGGTGTCGGCCACGTTCGTTCTCTCCTGGCGTCGCGGGGTTGCCGCGCCGCGATGATACTATCGACCAGTCGCTCCCGGCGCGGAGGCCCGATGAAGTACGCGATCATTCTCCCCGATGGGGCCGCCGACTTCCCGGTGCCGCAGCTCGGCGGGAAAACGCCGCTCGAGGCGGCCCGCATCCCGCACATCGACTCGATCGCGGCCGCGGGCCAGCTCGGCTGCGCGGTCACGATCCCGGCCGGCTTCACTCCGGGGACCGACGTCGGGACGCTCTCGCTGCTCGGCTACGACCCGCACCGTTTCTACTCGGGGCGCGCGCCGATCGAGGCCGCCGCCAAGCACCTCTCGGCGCGGCCGGACCAGATGATCTTCCGCTGCAACCTGGTCACGATCGAAGGCGGCCGGATGAAGGACTTCACCGCCGGCCACATCACGCAGCCCGAGGCCGACCGGATCATGGCCGACCTCAATGCCGCGCTGGGCAGCGACGGCTGCGAGTTCCACCCCAGCGTGTCCTACCGGAACCTCCTCCTGCTTTCCGACGCCGCGGACATGGAGCTGCGCTGCCAGCCGCCACACGACATCCCCGACCAGCCGGTGGACGGCCACTGGCCCCGCGGGAAGGGCGCCGAGCGGGTGATGCACCTCATGCAGCGCGCGGCGCACCTCTTGGCAGATCACCCGGTGACGCTCGCCCGGCGCGCCGGCGCCCACAACGCCCCGACGGCCATCTGGCTCTGGGGCCAGGGGCGGCCGACGGCGCTCGACAGCTTCCGCTCGCGCTTCGGCGTACGAGGCGCGCTGATCACGGGTGTCGACATCCTGCGCGGCCTCGCGGTCGGGACGGGGATGGACCTGATCCACGTCCCGGGCGCGACGGGCTACATCGACACCGACTTCGACGGGAAGGGATCCGCTGCGGTGCGTGCGCTCGACGACTACGACCTGGTCGTCGTGCACGTCGAGGCGGCCGACGAGGCGGGCCACCTGGGCGACGCCGCGGAGAAGGTCAGGGCGCTCGAGCGGATCGACGAAGCGATCGTCGGCCCGCTGCTCGAGGCGCTGCGCGCGCACGGCGCGTACCGGGTCTTCGTCGCGGCCGACCACCCCACCCCGGTCGGCACGAAGACGCACGACGGGACGCCGCCGCCGTTCTGCTTCGCGGGGGTCGGGATCGGGTCGAACGGCGGGGCGCGCTACACCGAGGCGGAAGCGCGGAAGACCGGGCTCTTCGTCGATCCGGGGCACGGGTTGATGGGGATGCTGTTCCGGAGGTGAGCCCGTGGCGAAACCCGCTCCCGAGCCTATGATGACCCGGTGACCGACTTCGTGACCCTCGCAGCCCATCGTTCAATCCTGGCGCGTCTGGCCGCCTTCCTCGCGACGGCGGCCCTCGTGCTGTTCGTACCGTTCGCGACGCTCTGCGTCGCGGGCGGGCACGCGGGGATCGAGTTCCTATTCACGGCGTGCTGCGGCGAAGGCGCAGGATCCGATCGCGACTGCGCCGACGACTGCACGGATACTCCCGCCGATTTCGGCGCGTCGCTCGGCGCCACTCCGCCCGTCACCGTGGTCCCCGCGCTCCAGGCGGCGTTGCTCCTTCCGGACGCAAAGCCGGCGGGCCCGTGCAGGGCCGTGCGGGCGGACCTTCCGGCCAAGACTCTGCAGCACGCATCCCTCGCCGCGGTCTTCCTGCTGATCTGATCGGTCCCCTGTCGCCGGGCAGGCGTGCGGCCACGTGGCCGCGCGCCATCGTTCTTCTCTCGTCGCGAGGGACCTCGCATGCGTCGCTTTCTGCTGTTCTTCTCCGTCATGTCCATCCCGCCGGCCCTGGCCGATGGACCGATCACGCTCGCCGAGGCGCGGGCCCGCGTCCTGGCGGCGAACCCGTCCCTCGCCGCCCGCGCGGCGGCGATCCGCGCCGCCGAGGGCGCCGTGCTCCAGGCACGCGCGCTCCCGAATCCCGTCGTGCTTCTCGAGGCCGAGGACTTCGGCGGCGGGCTGGGATACGACGAGGCGCAGACGACCCTCTCTCTCGAGCAGACGATCGAGACGGGCGGCAAGCGGGGCGCCCGCACCGCGGTCGCGGAACGCGCCCGCGAGGCGGCGGCGCTGGACCTGGCCGCGCAGCGCGTGGAACTGCTCGCGGAGACCGCGCGGCGCTTCACCACCCTGCTCGGCGCCCAGGACCGGCTCGCGATCCGTCGCGAGGTCCTCCACGTCACCGAGGAGCTCGAAACCACGGTGCGCACCCTGGTGGCAGCCGGGGAGGTTGCGACGCTCGAGATCGGGCGCGTCACGGCGGAGCGGATCGTTGCCGCCTCCGAGGCGCGCCGCGCCGACGCCGAGTGCGAGCTGGCGCGGAGCGCGCTCGCCGCCCTGTGGGGCGACCCGGTGCCCGATTTCGACGCGGCGGAGGGCGCGCTCGCCGTTCCGGATCCGCCGCCCGGCTCCGACGAGGTCGCGCGTCTGGTCGACGCATCGCCCGCGCTTGCCGCGCAACGGACCTCGGTCGCACGACAGGAAGCGGAGGCGGAAGCGCGGCGCCGCGAGGTGCGCCCCGACGTGGCGCTCCTGGGCGGCGTTCGGCGCCTTTCCGGCTCCGACGACACGGTGTTCGTCGCGGCGGTCGGGATCCCCCTGCCGCTGTTCGATCGCCGGCGAGGTGCGATCGCGGAAGCCGAGGCCCGCCGCGACGAAGCAGTGTCTACCGCGGAAGCCGAGCGCATCGCCCTGCAGGCGGGCGCGCAGCGGGCGCGGATCGAGGCACTCGTCGCCGTGGAGGACGCGCGCGTGCTGCAGGAGGAGCTCCTGCCGCTCGCGCGGGCCACGTACGAATCGGTGCTGGAGGGATACAGGCGCGGGAAGTTCCGCTGGCTCGAGCTGCTCGCGGCCCGGCGCGATCTCGTGGCGGTGGAACTGCGGTCGGTCGAGGCGCGGCTCGCGGCGCAGACCGCGGCTTCGGACCTGGCGGCCCTGATGGGCTTCGAGCCGGCGGCCGGCGGTACGGAGGAGTCCCGATGACGACCCTGCGATCCGGTCTCCTAGCGCTCCTGCTGGCCTGCGTCGCGCTCGGCGCGGCGTGCGGCTCCCGCCCCGCCGGGAACGACGCCGCGGTCTCTACCGAGCGCGCCGCCACCGAGCCCGCGGTCGAACACGCGCACGACTCCGGGGCAGAGCCGGCCGACGAGCCCTCCGACCTCGACCTCCCCCTGTCCGCGATCTTCTCGAAGGCGACCCGCTGCGAGCACGAAGTCCCGACGTATACCTGCGACCAGTGCCGTTACGAGGTCGGCGTCGTGCGCCTGCCGCAGGAGATCCTCTCGGCCTCCGACGGGAGCATCGCCGTGAGCGTGGTCGAGCGCCGTCCCTGGAACGGCCCGCGCGACGCGACCGGCGAGGTCGCGCTCGACGCCGCCCGTGCAGCGTGGCTCGGACCGCGCGCTCCCGGCGTGGTCCGCTCGATCCGGGTCGATCTCGGCGACCGCGTCCGTGCCGGAGAGACGCTTTACGAGGTGGAGAGCGTGGAACTCGGCGACGCCCGATCGGAGTTCCGGCGCGCGCTCGCCGAGCAGCGCGTCGCTCGCTCCGCCGCGGAGCGTGAGGCCGACCTGTTCGCGCGCGGGATCTGCCCGGAAAGCGACCTGCTCGAGGCGCGCGCGCGCCGCGAGCAGTCCGACGCGGCGGTCGAGGCCGCGCGGAGCCGCCTGGGGCGGCTCGGGCTGACCGCCGCCGAGATCGGCACCGCAGGAGCCGATGCCCCGATCGGGCCGGGCGGCCGCGGACCCGGGGCGGACGACGGGTTGCTTCCCGTTCGCGCGCCGTTCGCCGGGACCGTCCTCGAGCGCGAGCTGGGCCTCGGGGCGCGCGTCGAGCCGGGCGACCGGGCGCTGCTACTGGCCGACACCTCGGTCGTCTGGGTCGAGACCGCGATCGGCGAGCGCGAACTGGGGGCCGTGACCGAGCGACAGGCCCGCGGGAGCGTGCCGGCCATCGTGACCGTGAGCGCCTTCCCGGCGCGGACCTTTCCCGGGACCCTCGATCGTCTCGGCGGCACGATCGACCAAGCGACCCGCATGATCCGCGCACGCGTCGTCGTCGACAACCGCGACGGAGCGCTCCGGGCCGGGATGTTCGCGCGGGTGCGCCTGCAGCTCGACGGCGAGACGACGGCGATCGTCGTTCCGGAAGAGGCCGTGCTCGAGGACGAGGGCCGGCCGTTCCTCTTCGTCCGCGCGGCGACGCCGGGGGACGCCGATTACTTCGTCCGCCGTCCCGTGCGTCCGGGGCGAAGCGCGGACGGCCGGGTCGAGATCCTCTCCGGCCTCGAGGAGGGTCAGACGATCGTCACGAAGGGGGCCTTTCTGCTCAAGTCCGACGTCCTGCGCGCCAAGATGGGCGCCGGCTGCGCGGACTGAGGCGCGTCATGCGTTCCTTCTTCGAGTTCCTCCTCGCGCGGCGCTGGTTCGTGCTGGCGCTCGCCGCGGTCGGCGCCGTCGCCGGCGCCATCAGTTGGGTGCGTCTGCCGATCGACGCCTTCCCCGACGTGACCAACGTCCAGGCGATGGTGATCACGAAGGCGCCCGGGCTGACCGCGGAGGACGTCGAGCGCCGCGTCACCGTGCCGATCGAGCAGCGGATGGGGGGCCTGCCGCGCGTGACGCAGGTGCGTTCGACCTCGCGCGCCGGGCTCTCGCAGGTCGTCGTCGTCTTCGAGGACGGTGTCGACTCCTACTTCGCCCGTCAACTCGTCTTCGAGCGCCTCGCCGGAGCGGACGCCGACCTGCCGCCCGGGGTGGAGCCCGAGCTGGCGCCGCTGAGCACCGGGCTCGGCGAGATCCTGCAGTACACGGTCGAGGGGAGTGGCGCCTCGCCGATGGACCGCCGCACGGCCCAGGACTGGATCGTTGCGCCGCAATTGAGGACGATTCCCGGCATTACGGAGGTCAACAGCCTCGGCGGCGCGGTGAAGCAATACCAAGTCCTCGTGCGCCCCGAGCGCCTGCTCCAGTACGGCCTCACGCTGCAGGACGTCATCGGCGCGGTCGAGCGCAACAACACGAACGCCGGCGCCGGCGTGGTCACCCGTGGCTGGGAGCAGTACTACGTGCGCGGCGCGGGGCTGTTCCGCGCGGTCGAGGACATCGAGCGGGTCGTCCTCGCGGCCCACGACGGAACCCCGGTCTTCGTCTCGGATGTCGCCGACGTCGTCATCGGATCGGCGGACCGGCAGGGCGCGGTGACGCGCGACGCGAAGGGCGAGACCGTCGCCGGCATGGTGATCATGCTGCGCGACGAGAACTCGCGGGACGTGGTGCGGCGCGCCAAGCTCGCGCTGGTGGCGCTGCAGGAGCGGCTCCCCCCCGGCCTCTCGCTCAGCGTCTTCTACGACCGGACCGAGCTGATCGAAGCCAGCCTCAAGACCGTGACCGACGCGCTGTGGCAGGGGGCTGTCCTCGTCGTGATCGTGCTGTTCCTCTTCGTGGCGGACTTCCGGATGGCGATGATCGTCGTGCTGACGCTGCCGATCTCGTTCCTCTACGCCTTCATCTTGATGCGCTGGGCCGGGCTCACCGCGAACCTGATGAGCCTGGGGGGGCTGGCCTTCTCGGTCGGAATGGTCGTCGACGCCTCGATCGTGATCGTGGAGAACGTGCGGCGACGGCTCGCCGAGGAGCCCGATCCGGCGCACCGGCGCGGGACGGTCGTCGCCGCGCTCACCGAGGTCGCCCGGCCGGTCGCCTTCTCGGTGCTGGTCGTCGCGCTGGTCCTCGTGCCGCTGCTGACGCTTCAGGGCACCGAGGGGAAGATGTTCCGGCCGCTTGCGCTGGCGCTCCTCTTCGCGCTGCTGACGTCGCTCGCCGTCGCGCTCTTCGTCGCTCCACCGCTCTCGGATCTCCTGCTGTCGCAGCGTCCGGAGCGCGAATTCGCGTTCGTGCGCCGCTTCCACCAGGCCTACCTCGCGCTGCTGAGGCGCGCGATGGCGTCTCCGTGGTGGACGTTCGCGGCGGCCACGGTCTTCCTGCTGGCGGCCGTGGCGCTGACGCCGCTGCTCGGAACGGAGTTCATTCCCGCCCTGGACGAAGGGTCGATCGCGATCAACGTCGTGCGGTTGCCCAACGCCGGGATCGACGGCTCGGTCGCGACGGGCACGCTCCTCGAGCGGCTCCTGCTGGAGTTCCCCGAGGTGGCCACGGTCGTCACCAAGACCGGCCGCGCCGAGATCTCCGAGGACCCGATGGGTCCCGAACAGAGCGACGTTTTCGTGATGCTGAAGCCGTCGAGCGAGTGGACTTCCGGCCGCTCGAAGGGGGAACTCGTCGAGGCGATGAGCGCGCGACTCGCCGGAGTCCCCGGGATCCGGTCCTCTTTCTCGCAGCCGATCGCGCTGCGGGTCAACGAACTGGTCTCCGGGGTGAAGAGCGACCTCGCGCTCAAGATCTTCGGCACCGACCTCGAGGTCATGAAGCGGTTTGCCGACCGCGCGGCAGCCGAGCTCGGCACGGTCGAGGGCGCTCGCGACGTCAAGGTGGAGCAGGTGGCCGGCATGACTCACCTCGAGGTCGAGATGGACCGCGAGGCCCTGGCCCGCTTCGGTCTCGATCCCGCCGCGGTCAACTCATTGCTGGAGGACGGCGTCGGCGGGCGCACCGCGACGCACTTCATCGAAGATCAGCGCCACGTCGAAGTCGCCGTGCGCTTCCCCCCGGAGGCCCGGTCGGACGAGCGTGCGCTGGGCGCGCTCCTGGTCCCCGCCCCCGGCGGGGAAAGGGTGCCCCTGGCCCAGGTCGCGCGGTTCGAACGGCGGGAGGGGCCGGCCCAGCTCAGCCGCGAGGGCGCGATGAGGCGCGTCGTGGTCGAGGCGAACGTGCGCGGCCGCGACCTGGGCGGCTTCGTACACGACGTCCGCGAGCGGCTGCTCCCCCTCTTCGCGACCCTCCCCCCCGGCTACCGCGTCGAGTACGGCGGCCAGTTCGAGAACCAGCAGCGCGCGATGGCCCGGCTGACGATCGTGCTGCCGGTCGTGCTCGCTCTGATCGTCCTGCTGATGGTCGCAGCGCTCGGCTCGCTGCGCGATTCGCTGCTCGTGCTGCTGGCCCTGCCGTTCGCGCTGGCCGGAGGCGTGGTGCCCGCGGTCGCCCTGGGAATGCACCTTTCGGTCTCCGCGGCGGTCGCCTTCATCGTGTTGCTCGGCATCGCCGTCCAGAACGGCGTCGTGCTCGTCGCCACCATCCGGCAGCTGCGGGCTGGCGGCGAGGGAGTCGAGGTCGCGGTACTCGAGGGGTGCGACCGGCGCTTCAAGCCGCTGTTCATGACCGCGCTGACGAGCTTCATCGGCCACGTCCCGATGGTCTTCGCCACCGGGCCCGGGGCCGACATCCAGAAGCCGCTGGCGGTGATCGTGATGGGCGGGATCGTGACTTCGACGATCCTGACGCTGCTCGTGCTCCCGGCGCTCTACGGGCTGGCGGCGGGAAGAAGAGGCTGAGCGCTCAGTCGGAGGCCCGAAGCAACGGCTCCAGCGCCGCGAGCCGCGCCGCCAGCTGAGCGTCATCCTCGGCCCACAGCGTGACGTGTCCGACCTTGCGCGCCGGCCGCGGGTCCTTGCCGTAGAGGTGCAGGTGCGCCCCCGGAACGGCGAGGACCGCCGCTGGGTCCGGCATGTCGCCGACGAGGTTCAGCATCGCGGAGCAGCCGATCGCGCGCGCGGGTCCGAGCGGCCAGCCGGCGATCGCGCGCAGGTGGTTTTCGAACTGGCTCGTGGCCGCGCCCTCGATCGTCCAGTGCCCCGAGTTGTGCACGCGCGTCGCCATCTCGTTCGCGAGCAGCGCGCCGCGGCACTCGAACAGCTCGAGCGCCAGCGTGCCGGTGTAGTCGAGGGCCTCCATCACGCGCAGCACCGCCGATTCGGCCGCCGCCTGCAGCGCGGGATCGAGCCGCGGTGCGGGGGCCAGCGTGCGCCGCAGGATCCCGGCGCCGTGCGTGTTCTCGACCAGCGGGTAGACCGCCGTCGCACCGTCGAGCCCGCGCGCGGCGATGATCGAGACCTCGCGGTCGAAGGGGACGAAGGCCTCGAGGATCAGCGGCTGCCCGCCCAGCGCGCGCCACGCGGCCTCGGCGTCGGCGGGATCGCGGATCACGAACTGCCCCTTGCCGTCGTAGCCGTGAAAGCGCGTCTTCAGCACGGCGGGCAGTCCGGTCACCGCCAGGGCCGCGTCCAGCTCGACGCGGCTGCCGACGCCGGCGAAGGCCGGCACCGGGATCCCCAGGTCGCGGAAGAAGCGCTTCTCGACCGCGCGGTCCTGCGAGACCGCCAGCGCGCGGGGCCCGGGCCGGACTGGAACGCGCCCCTCGAGCCAGGCGACCGCCTCGGCGGGGACGTTCTCGAACTCGTACGTCACGACGTCGCACTCGCGCGCCAGCCACGCCAGCCCGGCGGGGTCGTCGAACGGGGCGCGCCGGAAGTCCGCCAGCAGCCGCACCGGCTCGCCGTCGGAGGGATCGAGGAACGCGAACTCCAGCCCCAGCGGATAGCCCGCCAGCGCGAGCATCCGGCCGAGCTGCCCGCTGCCGAGGATCCCGATCCTCACGCGCCGTCCCGCGGGTCGGGCCGCTGCAGCACCGCGTCGGTCTGCGCGCGGCGGAAGGCCAGCAGCGCTTCGCGGATCGCGGGCCGCGTGCGGGCCACGATCGCCGCCGCCAGCAGCCCTGCGTTGGTCGCGCCGGCGCGGCCGATGGCCAGCGTCCCGACCGGGATCCCGGCCGGCATCTGCACGATCGAGAGCAGCGAATCGAGCCCGTTGAGGGCCTTGGACTGGACCGGCACGCCGAGCACCGGGAGGTGCGTCTTGGCCGCGACCATCCCGGGCAGGTGCGCGGCGCCGCCCGCGCCGGCGACGACGACCTCGATCCCGCGGGCCTCCGCCCCTTCCGCGAACTCGAACAGCAGGTCGGGCGTGCGGTGCGCCGAGACGACGCGCACCTCGTACGGCACGCCGAGCTGCTCGAGCGCCTCGGCGGTGGCCGAGAGCGTCTCCCAGTCGGAGCGCGAACCCATGATGACGGAGACGATCGGGGGCGGGGTCATGCGCCAGAGTCTACCCGTGCCGGCGACCGCCCGCGCTACGGCGCCGGGTTCCCGGCGTCCCAGCCGACGACCAGGGTGAAAGGCTCGGCACGCGCGTGCTCGAGCGGGAGCACGACCAGGAAGCGCTCCCCGTCGCGGGTCACGTCGTAGCGCCACTCCAGGGTGACCGCCAGCGGCACCTCGAACAGGCGCTCGGGCGTGCCGAAGCGGGGCGCCGCGCCGGAGTGGTCGACGGGGACGGCGGTGACGAAGGTCGAGTCCTCGAGGTAGACGATCTCCTTCCCGTCCCGCGACCACCGCGGCGACGTTCCGTCCTGGTCCGACACCTGCCAGCGTGCGCCGGTGTCCGGAAAGGCGGCGACGTAGGCGCGCGTCGGTCCCGACTCGTCGGCGTCGAACACGACCCACCGCCCGTCCGGCGAGAACTGCGCCAGCTCGCCGTTGAAGCGCGACCCGGTGAAGCGCTGCGGCGTACCCGTCCCGCTCGCGTCCAGCGTCCAGAGCCCCGTCTCTCCCTTCTCGGTCGGTGTCGACCAGGTCAGAAGCAGGCGACCGTCGGCGGACCAGCTCACCGGGCTCAACGAACCGTCCCCTTTGTAGAGCAGACGCTCCGGCGTGGACCCGTCGGCCGGCTTCGTCCAGATGTGGAACCCCCCGTCGGCGAGACGGGCGAACGCGATCGTCGTGCCGTCCGGCGACCAGACCGGGTCGATGTCGTCCGCCTGCTCGAAGGTCAGCCGCGCCGAAGTCCCGCGCGCGACGTCGTAGACGCGCAGGTGGCCGCGCCAGCTGACGGGGTCGTAGACCGACGTCACCGCGCGGTCGGCCTGCGGTGAGATCGACACGCCGCCGAAGTGGCCCGGGCCGTCGAGGGTGCCGATCCGGTGTCCCAGCCGATCGAGCCAGACCAGCTCGGTGTCGTCCTGGTCGCCCGCTGCCTGGTACACGATCAGCCCGGAGTCGCTGACCGAGAACACGCCGTGGCTGAACCGCGGATCGAATCGCACGTCGCGCGCGACCACCGCCGGGTCGCCCTCGAGCCGGAGCTGTGCGAGATCGAACTTCTGCGCCACCAGCGCTCCGTCGCGCAGGAAGTAGAGCCGGCCGGCCCCGTAGGCCGCGCTGGTCGCGAAGGAGAGCAGCCTGACGCGGACGCCCGGATCGTCGATCGAGCCGACGTACACGCCTTCGTCGGCGTGGGTGTAGGCGAGGTACCCGCGCGCGAGGTAGAGGAAGTGTCTGCCGTCGGGAAGGAACGACGGGTAGCGGTGGGTCCCCTCCCGGCGCGTGCGGTCGAGAGTGGTGACCGGCTCGGCACGCCCGCCGGCCGCGGGGATGCGGAAGATCGCGCCGTTGAAGTCCGGCGCGAAGACGATCGTGCCGTCCTTCCCCCAGCTGCCGCCGCGCTCGTCGCTGACCGGGGCGATCACGGTGGGCCGGCCGCCGGCGATCTCGACGCGCTGCAGCTGCTGGTTGGCGAAGAAACCGAGCGACCGCCCGTCCGGGGACCAGAACGGCCGGCGCGTGCCCTCGGTCCCCTCGAGCGCGCGCGGCTCGCCCGTGGCCAGCGGCTGGACGTAGAGGCGCGAGGTCCCCTTCGCATCGCGGGCGACGAACGCCACGTGGAGCCCGTCCGGGGACAGGGCGGGCGGGCCCGCGGCGCTCCCGATCGGGACGAACTCGGTGCCGGGCGGCGGTGGGATGGCGGCCCGGATCGTGCGCGCGGCGGCGGGAACGGAGGGAGAGCGCCCGAGGAACGCGACGGCCAGCGCCAGCGCGGCCAGGCCGAACAGCGCCGCGATCGCCCACGGCAGCAGCCGGGTCCGCGAGCGCACCGGAACCGGCGGCGCCGCGAGGACGGCTCTCTCGGTCTCCCCGGCTCCCGCGATCGTCTCCTGCAGCACGACGCGCGCGTCGCCGATCGCCTGCAGCCGGTTGCGCGGGTCCTTGACCAGGGTGCGACGGAGCAGGCGCCGCACGGACGGCGGGACCGACGCCGGGAGCGCGTCCCAGTCGGGATCGCGCGTGACGACGGCCGCCAGGACGTCGGTCACGGTCTCGCCCTCGAAGGCGCGGCGCCCGGTGAGCATCTCGTAGAGCAGGGCGCCGAAGGCCCAGACGTCGGCGCGGCGATCGACCGGCTTGCCGCGCGCCTGTTCGGGCGACATGTACGCGGCCGTGCCGAGGATCATCCCGGCCACCGTCCCCGCGCTCGTCATCGTCGGCATCAGCGTGGGCGTGGAGGTCGACGACGCCGCCGGTCGCGTCCCCCGAGATCGCCTTGGCGATCCCGAAGTCGAGCACCTTGACCGTGCCGTCGGCGGTCAGCTTGACGTTCGCCGGCTTCAGGTCGCGGTGGACGATCCCCTTCTCGTGCGCGGCCTCGAGCGCCTCCGCGACCTGCCGCGCGATCGGCAGCGCCTCGTCGACCGGGACGGCACCGCGCGCCAGCCGCTCGGCCAGGTCCTCGCCGTCCACCAGCTCCATCGCGAGCGCGCGCACGCCGCCCGACTCCTCGTAGCCGTAGATCTGCGCGATGTTCGGGTGGTTCAGCGCGGCGAGGGCCTGGGCCTCGCGCTGGAAGCGGGCGAGGCGGTCGGGGTCGGCCGCGAAGAGCTCGGGCAGGATCTTGAGCGCGACGTCGCGCTGCAGTCGCGCGTCGCGGGCGCGCCACACCTCCCCCATGCCGCCCGCACCGAGGCGCGAGAGGACCTCGTACGGGCCGAGCTTCGATCCGGGGGCGACGGCGGACATCGGCGCGAACGATAGCCGATCCGCGGCCGGGGCGGTCGTGAAGTGGTCTTACCGTTGCCTAAGTCAATGCCGTTGCCGGTGCCCGGGGAGCACCGGGCTCCCGAGCGCTTGGCTCCCGAACCGAGCTTCCCGGGCCACGCGGTATCGTCCTCGACAGGGCGCCACCCCCTCCTACAGCTCCCGCACCAGCCCCCCCAGCCGCTGATCGACCGCGAAACCGAAGCGGCGGAAGAACTCCGGGCGGAAGTAGCCGGTCGTGAGACGCGCGACCCCGGCGCCCTTCAGGCGCTCCATGAACTCTCCCATCAGCGCCTCGCCCACCCCCTGCCCGCGGTACCGCTCGGAGACGACGATCTTGTCGAGGTGCGCGGTGCGCGCGTCGGGATCGTGATCGTAGAACAGGCCCCCGACCGGCTCCCCTCGCTCGCCCACCGCGACGAGGAAGTCGTGCTCCGGCCCGAACGACACCGGCAGCCGCGCGTCGAGGAACAGCTTGTGCAGCCGCGACACCTCGCGCGGGCTGACCGGCGGGCGCACCTGGAACCGCCGGCCGGCCTGATCGGACAGCGTGACCACGACGTCGGACTTGCGCGCGCCACCGACGCCGGTCGAGACGAAGACCGCGGCGTCCTCGGGCTGCAGGTGCGGGTACGACAGTCGCGCGAGGAAGTACTCTTCGTCGGCGCCCGACTCCATCACCGAGCGCAGCGAGCGCACCCTCGCCACCAGCGCGTCGCCTTCGATCGCGCCGCGCGTGACCTCCGCCCCCAATTCCTCGAGCGCCCGCCGCACGTTCTCCGGCGAGTCCGCGAACACCGTCTCGCGGAAGAAGCGCAGCCTCGCGTCGGGGTACTCGGGAAGCAGCCGGGCCAGCCGGTAGGTCTGCCACAGCTCCGCGACGGTCGTCGCGCGCGCCTCGCGCGTCGGCGCGTCGGCCCGCGCGGCCCAGCGCCGGTAGCGGTCGACCGCCAACTGCAGCCGCCGCGGAACGAAGCCGTGCCGGCGCACCTCCTGGGCGTAGCGCTCGATCGCGGGGGCCAGCGCCGGGTCGTCGGCCGCGACGCGCGCCAGCCGGGAGAGGCCCTCGTCGATCCCCTCGACCTCGAGCAGCGCCCCGAATGCGAGCTCGCGCGGCGCCAGCCCTTCCAGCTCCGGATGCGCGCGCTCGATCGCCACCACGATCCCCTCCCAGACCGACGAGAGCAGCCGCGCCAGCCCCGCGAACGGCTGTCGCGTGCCGAGCGAGACGATCCGCGGCCCGACCTGGTAGTCGTGCGACGGCGCCACGACTCCGCCGGGGAACGGGTCGCCGGCCACGAAGCGGTGGCCGGTCCGGTGCCAGAACTCGAGGTAGGCCCGGCTGACGCTCCACGCGAGGAAGGGCCAGAGCTGCCGCAGGCGCTCGCTTCCCTCGGGCGTCTCGACCCGCGCAAGCCGGTCGACCAGCCGCCCCAGCGTATCGCCGGCGACGAACTCCTCGGTGAACATCCCGTGCACCGGCCAGTAGCCGCCGAGCCCCTCCACGAGGCGCTCGCCATCGCGCTCCTCGCCGGCGACGAGCAGCCAGAGGACTTCCTCACCCGCCTCTTTCGGCGTCATCGCGTGCGCGTAGTTGAGCGCGACGTCGATGCGGTCGTGCTCGCGCGTCTCGACGCTCAGCCGGTAGACGCGCTTGCCGTGCCGGTCGCCGAGCAGCGACACGGTGACCCCGCCGGGCGCGATGTCCGACAGGCGGATCACGTGTCCCCCGGCCAGCAGGAAGATCGCTTCGCGCAGGAGGCAGGTCGTCGACAGCGCGGCGAAGAGCCGTGCGCGATCTTCCTCGGGGACGCCGGCGTCGAAGCGGACCACGTCGGACCAGGTGTACTCCTCGTCGGTGTCGGGATCGACGGCGACCTTCATCGGTCCGCCGATCCACCCGCGGAAGCCGTCGACCAGCTCGCGCCAGCGCCTGCGCGCCGCGCGCGCGCACCTCTCGGCTGCTCCCGAAGGCCGCGACGCGCGCCAGCGCGACGCGAAGCGCGCGGTAGCGCCCGGGCCGGGTCGCCCCGTGCGCCGCGAGCAGGTCGAGCCACGGACCCGCCGCCGCCGCGTCCCCCTCCTGCGCCTTCCGGTGCGCCAGGTCGACGATCGCGCGGAGCTTGGCGTCCGAGAGCGCCGCTCCGGCGAGCCGCTGCACCGCGTCGTCGTCGAGCCGCTCGACGGAAGCGAATCGGGTCAGCGTCTCGACGAACTCCTGGTCCTGCTCGATCGGCAGCAGCGCGCGCATCGCCTCGCGTCGCGTCGCCGGCGCGGCGGCCAGTGCACCGCGGCGGAGCGCGAGCAACGCGGCCTCGACGGGCGCGCGATCGCGCCGCGCGACGACCTGCTCGAGGAACTCGAGCGCCGTCCGCGCCGCCGCTGCGTCGCGGCCGAGCAGACCCACCGCGGCGTCGCTCACCTGCAGCACGAGCGCGGAGGGCTCCTCGGCCGGCTTGGCCGGGAGCGGCACCGGCGGCGGCACCGGCTCGTCCGGCGCGCGCTCGATCTCGCTCCCGGGCCGGCGGAAGCGGACCCGCTGGTCGGGCTCGATCGCGAGGAACCGAAGCAGCGGGCCGTTGCCCAGCCACAACCCGAGCGTGCCGACGAGCCGCCCCAGGTCGAGCACGCGCCCGCGCACCAGGTACTCCGCGTCGCCGACCCTCACCCGCTCGGCGTCGCCCGAGCGCCCCTGGCCGACGATCGACAGCGCGGTGTCGTTCGCCGGCACGCGCAGCACCGTCCCGTCGAGCACGAAGTCCTCGGCGATCAGGCCGCTCGACTGCAGCAGCCAGTTCGGCACCCGGACCCGGACCTCGAGGCCGGGGACGCGCAGCAGCGCGCGGCGATAGAGCGCGTCGATCGGCTCGGCGAAGCTCTGCACCACGACGGTCCTGCGGAAGGTCAGCTTCGGCGTCAGCTCCCCCGCCTCCTCGGAGAAGTCCCGGTCGAGCAGCGCGAAGTCGAGGATCCGCTCGTGGTGCCCGAGAAAGCGGTTGACCGAGAAGACGAGCGACCGGAAGTGGGCGCGACGCTCGGCCTGGGTCATCGCGCGGAGGTCGACCTCGGTCGCGTCCTCGTTCGGGACGATCAGCGCCGTGTTGTACTCGCGGTGGTCGCCGACGAGAAAGACGCGCTTCACCGTCTCGAACTCGCGGAACATGTTCTCGACGCGCTGGGGGGTCACCGTCTCGCCGCGCAGGTTCTTGTAGATCTCCTTCTTGCGGTCGACGAAACGGAAGTGGCCGTCGTCGTCGCGCGCCAGCAGGTCGCCGGTGCCGAGCCATCCTTCCGCGTCCAGTCCCGATCCCCCGTCCCCGGCGTAGCCGATCGTCACGTAGGGGCCACGGATCCGCAGCTCCCCCTCCTCGGAGAGGTCGGTCTCGATCCCCGGCAACGGCCGGCCGAGCGAGTCGTCGCGGTACTCGCCGGGCGGCGTCATCGTGATCCCGCCGGTCGCTTCGGTCATGCCGAAGCCGCTCATCAGCTCGACGCCCTGCGACTGGAAGAAGCGGAAGATCGAAGGCGCGAGGTACCCCGCCGCCGAGAGCCCGAAGGCCGAGGCGCCCCCCGACGACCGCGCGCGTCGCGGCCCGCACGGCCTCGGCCGGCGCCGTCTCCAGGTCGACCCGGCGCGCGATCTCCTCGTACAGCTCGGTCCACTTCTTCGGGATGCTGATGAAGACCGTCGGCTCGAAGTGGCGGAAGTTCCGGACCAGCGCGTCGATCGCAGGGCTCTCCTGGAAGACGTAGGTCGCCCCCCAGTAGATCGTCCCGCACATCTCGAAGTAGCGGCCGAAGGTGTGGCACAGCGGCAGGTAGGCCACGAAGAGGTCGTTCTCTCCGAGCGCCGGCAGGGCCAGCGCGCGCGCGAAGCGCTTGCTGACGATGTTTCGCCCCGAGAACTGGATTCCCTTGGGGCGTCCGGTCGTTCCCGAGGTGTACATGACCGTCGCCAGGTCGGTCAGCTGGACGGCGTCGCGCGCCCGCGCCAGCCGGCCCAGCGTGACGAGCCGTCCCTTGGCGACCAGCTCGGCGAACGACAGCACGCCCGGCAGGTCGGGGCCGGGGGCGTCGAGCATCACGACGGCCGCGAGCTGCCCCCCGGCGCCGCGGCCGCGGGCGACCTTCGCCAGCTGCGCTTCGCTCGAGACGATCGCGACGGTCGCGCCGCTCTCCTCGAGCACGAAGTCGACGTCCTCCTCGGTCGATCCGGGCGGGATCATCACGTTGACGATGCCGGTCGTGAGGCAGGCGAGGTCGACGACGGCCATCTCGTAGCGGTTCTCGGAGAGGATCGCGACGGGGCCCGGAGGGGCCTCGTCGAGCAGGGCCAGCAGGCCGCGCGCCATGCGGTCGACGGTCGAGGAGACCTCGTGCCAGGTGAGACGTCCGGCGACGCCCCGCGCGGGCACGTGGAAGAGAGTGCGCGGGCCGAGCGACTCGACCCGCTGCGCGAACAACCGCCCGAAGGTGAACCCCGAGGCGTCGATCACCTCGAGCAGATCGGCCACCACGCCTCGACCCGGCGCGAGCCGGCTGACGAGCCGCGGGACGGGTGGGCGGCGCGCCACGTCGAGCCACGCCCACCCCGCGCGGCGCAGCGGGTGCTCGGGCCCCGCCGGTGCCTCGCGCAGCGCGCGGGCCAGGCCGCTGCCGACGCGGCCCAGGGCGTCGAGGTCGAGGCCGTCGCCGGCGAGCAGCGCGAGGTCCTCCTGCGCCAGCAGCTCGAGCGCCACCAGCGCGTTCTCCTCGATCACCGGTTCGAGGGCGGCCTCGCGCCGCTCGAGTCCGTCGGCGAGCGCGACGAGCAGGCGGCGCACCTCGCCCGGGACCGGCGTCCGGGACTGGGCGGCGTGGCGAAGCCCCAGGCGCAGCTGGGCGAGCAGGGCGGCGAGGTCGGGGGTGTCCATGCCGGGATTATCGCGGAATCCCCGCCGTGGAATCACTGCGATCGCTACCGCCCCTGCATCCGCGCCACGAGGGCCGCGAAGCGCGGCTCGTCCCGGAGCGCCCCGAACCAGGGGTCCGCCGCAAGGTACGCGGCGTCGCGATCGCCCAGCGCGACGTCGCGCTCGAGTTCCGCCAGCGCTTCCTCGCGCCGGCCGAGCAGCGCGTACGCACCGGCCAGGTTGTAGTGCGCGACCGCCTCGTCCGGGTCGGCGGCGGCCGCGGCGCGGCAGACGGCGAGTGCCCGCGTCAGCTTTCGCTGCTGGATCAGCGCGTCGCAGAGGTTGGCCGAGACCGCAACGAGCGCGCGCGGGTCGGCCGCGTCACCGGCCTTCTGCAGCGCCGCGAACGCCTCCTCGTAGGCGTCGATCGCCGCCGCAACGCGGCGCGGATCGCTCGTGACGGCCGACCGTTCGGCCTCCATCAGGCTCGCGCCGAGATCGATCCGGGCCCAGGTCGCCGCCGGGTTCAGCGCCAGCGCCTGCCGCGCCTCGCGCTCCGCCGCCGCGAACGACGCCTGCGCCGCCGCCCGCTCTCCCGCCGCGAACCGGGCGCGCCCCTGCGCGAGGAAGTTGTCGGCCAGCGCCTCGCGGACCTCGAACCGCCCGGGCTCGATCTCGAGCGCCCGCCGCAGGTAGGTCTGCGCCTCGTCGAACTTCCCCATCCGCCCGAGCAGCTCGCCGAGGTCGAAGTAGCTGAAGACGTCGTCCGGGTTGATCGCCGCCGCGACGCGGTAGTCGATCAGCGCGGCCTCGACGTCGCCGCGGGCGGCGTAGGACCGGGCGCGCCAGCGCAGCTCGGCCAGCGACTGCGGCTTGCGCGCGACGATCGGCGACAGGCCGGCGATCGCCGCGTCGAAGTCGCCGCGCTCGTAGGCCAGCAGGGCGTCGAGGAACCGGTCCTCGTCGGAGGGGACCGTGGAGCCCCGCGCGGCCGCGCGCACTTCGGCCGCGCGGGCCTCCTCTTCGCGGCCGAACTGCCGCAGGGTGTCGGCCGCGAGGCGCTGCGGCCACGCGGCGTCCGGCGCCAGCTCGGTCAACCGCGCGACGTCGGCCAGCGCGAGCCCGCGCAGCCGCGAGCGCTCGGCTTCCTCGCGCGCCTCCTCCGCCAGGCGGCGGTATCCGAAGGCCCGCGCGCGCAGCGCCGGCAGGTGCGACGGATCGAGCGCCAGGATCGCGCTCGCGCGCTCGACGACGTCACGCTGCCGCGCCGGACGCTCGGCCAGAAAGCGCGCCTCGCGCCACAGCGTCTCGACCTGGGTCGCCGCCGCCAGTCGCCGGTGGGCCACGGCGCGCTGGCCGAGGACGCCGATCGTCGGGACGCTGACCAGGGCCAGCGCCAGCAGCGCCGCGACCGCCGGCCGGCGCCGCGCCGCCTTCACCGCCCGGCGCGGCCAGGGCAGGCGCCGCGCCTGGATCGGCCGGAAGTCGAGCACTGCCTGCAGGTCATCCGCGAACGCCGCGGCGCTCGCGTAGCGGTCCTGCGGCTCCTTCTCGAGCGCCTTGTGGATCACGGTCTCGAGGTCCGAGCCGACCCGCGCGTTGATCCGGCTGGCGCGGCGCTCGG
Source organism: uncultured Acidobacteriota bacterium (assembly GCA_963702425.1). Lineage (GTDB taxonomy): Bacteria > Acidobacteriota > Polarisedimenticolia > J045 > J045 > JALOKP01. Next base: position 65,399 of record CAVPCQ010000028.1, on the reverse strand, counting down.
AGCCGGTCAAGACCTCCTGCACGTAGAGCTGCTGCGTCGCCCCGCCGTACGGCAGCTCGAGCGTCAGCAGCTCGAACAGCGTCACGCCGAGGGCGTAGACGTCGGTCGCGACGCCGATCTCGTCGCTCCGGCCGAGCACCTGCTCGGGCGCCATGTACGCGATCGTGCCGAGCACCGAGCCGACGGTCGTCAGGCGCGGCGAGGCGGCCTCGATCGCCAGGCCGAAGTCGGCGACCTTGATCGCGCCGTCCTCGGCCGAGAGCAGCAGGTTCATCGGCTTGATGTCGCGGTGCACGACCCCGTGGCGGTGGGCGTAGTCGATCGCGCGCGCCGCGGTGACGAGGTGCGCGAGAGCCCACACCACGTAGTCGCGGGTGCCGAAGACGAGGCCGTGCCGCTCGTCGCGCCCGGTCTCGCGCAGCCGGCGGACGACGTCGCCCAGCGAGCCGCCGTCGACGTACTGCATCGTGAAGTAGCGCGTCCCCTCCCACTCGCCGCGCTCGAAGACCGGCACGAGGTTCGGGTGATCGAGCCGGCCCGCGACCCAGGCCTCGCGCTCGAAGCGCTCGGCCGCCTGCGGCGAGTGCGCGAGGTGCCCGGCCAGCACCTTGAGCGCGACGCGGCGATCGAGGATCAGGTCGTGGGCCTCGTAGACGCACCCCATCCCGCCCGCGCCAAGCTCGCGCACGATCCGGTAGTGGGCGATCCCGTCGGGTCGCGGCGGGCGCCCGGCCGACTTCCCCGCCGGCGCCGCACGCGTGTCGGCCCCGGAGTCCACGTTCCGGCCGACCGTCGCGGCAGAGGTGGACGGCGGCAGCGGCTTGTCGCGTCCCGAGCCGCTCACGGGCAGGGCGCGTCCTGCACGCGCGGGACCCCGCCGCTCGCCGCGCCGAGCGGCCCCTCGCCGTGCAGGTTGCGCGCCGTGACGAGATAGGCGAACGACGCGCCGGCCGCCGGCGCCGTCGCGTCGGCGACGTCCGGCAGGCCGTCCGCGTCGGCGTCGGCGTCGATCGCGCAGGCCAGCGGCGGCATCAGCGAGGTCCGCGCCCCGCCGGCCGCGGCGAGGCCGAGGACGTCGCCGCGATACACGTTGTAGGAGGTCGCGCGGGCGGCCACGCTCCACTCCAGGCGGGCCGACGCGAGGGCGAGCCGCAGCGAGGTCGAGCCGGCCCACCTCGCCCGGGCCGAGCGGCGAGACGACGTACGCCTCGCCGGCGTCGTGGGGCGTGCTGCCGCCGTCGGCGAACGGCGCCCCGAGCAGGGCGTCGTCGATCCCGTCGCCGTTGACGTCGAAGCCGCCGCCGACCGCGCTGCCGAGCGCGTCCGCCGCCTCGCGGCCGTCGACGACGAGACCGGGGATCGTCAGCCCGACCTGCGACAGCTCGAGCACCGGGCCGCGCGGCAGCGGCGCACCGCGCACGAGGTAGGCCGAGCCGGCGCCGGCCAGGCCTCCCGGGGCGGCGTCCGGCGCGCCGATCGCGAGGTCGTCGAAGCCGTCGCCGTCGGTGTCCCCCGCCCCGGCGACGACGAGGTCGCCAAGCGGACCGTCCGCCCCCGGGACGAACGCGTAGGCGCCGAACTGTGCGATCGCACCCGTTCCGCCGGCCTGTCGCGCGAGCGGCGAGAGCAGAGAGGGCGCTTTCGTCGGCGGCCGGATGTCGGTGTTCCCGCTGACCGTCTTCGGCCCGCTGCCGGGGATCACCCAGGCCTCGCCGTTCGCGCCGAACGCGACGTCGGGCGTGCCGTCGCCGTCGAGGTCGGCGCTGCCGCCGACGGAGCGGCCGATCGCGCCGCCCACGCTGGTGCCGAGGAAGACGACGCCGGCCACCTGATCGGGCTCGCCGCTCGCCACCCGCGTCAGCTCGATCACGCCTGCGGCCGCCTTTGCGTCCAGGTTCGCGCTCCCGCCGTGGATCGCGTAGACGTAGCCGGCCCCCGCCAGCGGCGCGCCGAACTCGTCGAGCGGCGACGCGCCGGGGGCGCCGAGAATGAGGTCGTCCACGCCGGGCAGCGCTTCCTCCCAGGCCGAGACCGACGCGCCCGCGGCGTCTCCCGCGGCCTCGCCATGGAAGACGATCCCGCGGACCGACCCGCCAACGTTCCCCAGCGGGAGAACTCCGTGCGCGCGCGGGCCGTAGACGAGGAAGCCGATCCCGGCGCCGGCCCGGCCGCCGGGGCTCGCGCCCGGGGCACCGACCAGCAGGTCGTCCGATCCGTCCGCGTCGAGATCCCCGGCGTACGACACGGCGCTGCCCGCCCGATCGCCGACGAGCTCGCCGGTGAGGACGATCCCGCACAGCGTCGTCGGCGCAGCGCAGGCCGCGAGGTTCGCCAGGCGCAGCGTCTGTCCCGCGAGGTTCCCCAGGTTCGCGTGACCGAAGACGACGTAGGCCCGTCCGCGGCCGCCGTCGGCGGCGGGGGCGCCGATCGCGAAGTCGGCCAGGCCGTCGCCGTTGACGTCGCCGGCGCGCGCGACCGTCGTGCCCGCCTCGTCGCCTGCCGCCTCGCCGAGGTAGTCGAGGCGCAGCGCCGTGCTCCCGTTCTGCTGCAGGCCGACCGCGCCGAAGACCAGCGTCGCCTTGCCCGCATCGGCCGCGGCGCCGTCGTCGGCGTACGGCGCACCGATCACGAGGTCCCCGATCCCGTCGCCGTTCACATCGCCGACCGAGGCGACCGAGCTGCCGAAGTGCTCGTCCTCGTTGGTGCCCGGGATCACCGCACCGCTCGCCCCGTCGCCGACCGTCCCGGCACCGATGCGGCCCGATCCGGCGTAGGTCAGCACGAGGAACTGCGACGCGAACGGCAGCGCGCCGTTGCCGGCGGGGTCCTCGAGCGCCGCGGAGACGCGCACCGTGTACGGCGCGCCGGGGGTCAGCGGGGACGCGGGGTCGATCACGAGCTGGGCGTTGCCGGTGGCGGCGTGGACGCTGCCCGGGACCTTGACGCCGTCGCGCTCCAGCCAGGCCGCGCCGGGCCCGACGCTGCCCGGGTCGATCGGCTCGGAGAGCAGGACCAGGATCTCCGTGCTGGGGGCGACGTTCTGTGCGCCGTCGGCGGGGAGGACCGCGATCACGAACGGCGGAACGGTCTCGCGCGGCAGCGCGGTGCAGGTGCCCGACGTCATCGCCGGCGAGCGCTCGGGCCGGAGCGCCCGGCCCGACACGGCGTCGCGCACGACGCTGCCCGGGTCGGTCCGGTGGATCACGCCCACCGCGTGCGGCTCCTGCCGCGAGGCGTCCTTCGACAGCGTGGCGACGACGAAGAAGGTCTTCGAGCCGGCGGCGGGGACCTCGACCGTCTCGTCCCCGAGCGTGAAGGGGAACGTCACGTCGTAGTCCGCCAGCCAGTCGAGTGCCGCGACCGGCGTGTCGGCGCCCGGCTCGAACGCGCCGGAGCCGTCGTCGAGGAGCAGCCAGAGCACGTCGATCACGGCGTTGAGCTGCGCCGCGGTCGGGGCCTCGACCCCCTGGAGCAGGACCCGCAGGCCGAACTCGGCCGGCGCCAGCGGCGAGTCGCCGGCCCGCCCGCGGTGGGCCAGCGTGATCTTCAGCAGCGCCACGGCGTCGCCGTCGAAGGCGACCGGCGGCGCCACGTCGAGGTCCGCGAAGTCGTACTGCCCGCCGTGGTTCGGGTACCAGGCCAGCTCGCCGTCCCCCCGCCCCACCGCGAACGCGTCGAGGTCGCCGTCGCGGTCGACGTCCGCGGCCGCGACGTCGCTCGGACCGACCGGGTCGCCCTCGAAGGCGTCCAGCGGGCCGAAGGTCCCGGCGCCGTCGAGGTTCTCGTGGGCGAAGACCTCGTCGCGGCTCCCGGAGGTGGAGAGCACGTCGAGGTCGCCGTCGCCGTCGAGGTCGGCCGCGGCGACCGCACTCGCGCCGTAGACCCGGTCCCCGACGGGGTTCGACGCGCCGAAGACGCCGTGCCCGTTGAGGTTCGGGTACCAACGGACGCGGTTGGCGTCGCGCTGCGCCACCAGCAGGTCGGGATCGCCGTCGCCATCGATATCGGCGACGGCCACCGCCGTCGGCCCGGCCGCGTCGCCGTCGACGACCTGCTGCGGACCGAACGACGGGGCGCCGAGGTTGCGGTACCAGGCGACCCTGTCGTCCCCCGTGGAAGCCGAGACGACGTCGCGCTTCCCGTCGCGATCGACGTCGGCCACGGCGACGCCGTGCGCGTCGACCACCGCGCTGCTGATCAGGTACGGCCCACCGAAGCCGCCCGCGCCGTCGTCGTTGACGTACCACGAGACGGTCGCGCCGGAGCCGACGACGAGGTCCTGGTCGCCGTCGTCGTCGAGGTCCCCCGCGGCGAGCGACAGCGGTCGCGTCACGGGCGCGCCGACGACGTGCCGGCTGCCGAAGGTCCCGAGGCCGTCGAGGTTCTCGAACCACGAGACCGTGGCGTCGCCGCTCGAGGCGGCGACCAGGTCGAGGTCACCGTCGCCGTCGACGTCTGCGGCGACGACGTCCTCGAGCGCGACGAACGCGGTCGAGACCGTGCGCCGCGGGCCGAAGCTGCCGGCGCCGTCGAGGTTCTGGTACCAGGCGAGGCGATGGTCGTCGCTCGACGCGACGACCGCGTCGGGGTCGCCGTCGCGATCGAGGTCGGCCGCCACGACCGCGGCTGCGCCGCGCTCGCCGCTGCCGATCAGCCGTTCCTCGGAGTACCTCATGCCCGCGGTGGATCGAGTCGTTGGGGACCAGGACGAGGCCGCGGAGCGGCGTGCCGTTCTTGTCGCGCAGGCCGGAGAGCGCCGCCAGGTCGGGGTCGCCGTCGCCGTCGAGGTCAGCCGCCACCACCGCGATCGGGGCGCCGACGCCACCCCGGAGGACCTGCGGCGGGCCGAACCCCCCGGCCCCGTCGAGTTGCTCGTACCAAGTCAGCTCGTGGTCGCGCAGGGCGGCGAAGACCTCGTCGTCGCCGTCCCCGTCCGCGTCGGCGAGCGCGACCGCGACCGGACAGGCCGCGGCGGCGTCGATCGTCCGTTGGGCCCAGTCGCCGAGCCCGCCCGGCGTGCCGTCGTTCTCGTGCCAGGCGACGGTCGTGTCGAGGCACGCCCCCGAGAGCACGTCGGGATCGCCGTCGCGATCGACGTCGCCGGACGCGATCGCCTGCGGATGCGGAGATCGTGGAAATCTGCTGCGGGTTCCAGAAGCTGCCGTCGCCGCTCGAGGTTGGGGTGCCAGGAGATGCCGGTCGGACCCTTCGCCCGGCCGTTCGCGACGGAGACCGCGTCGAGATCGCCGTCGCGATCGATGTCGGCCGCGATCACGGCCGCGTGCGTCGTCGCTAGGTGTTCGCGATCACGTCGCCATCCCAGTCGCCGAGTCCGCCCGGCGTGCGGTCGTTGCGGTACCAGAGGACCTGGTCGTAGAGCTCGGTCGTCGCCAGCACGTCGGGGTACGAGTCGCCGTCGATGTCCGCGGCGATGGACCGAGCGCGCCTGGTCGGCGTCCTCGGCGATCACCTGCTGCGGCCCGAACAAGCCGGCGCCGTTCGTGTTCGCGTACCAGGCGATCGTCGCGTCGCCGTACGAGGCGGACAGCGCGTCGAGATCCCCGTCGCGGTCCAGATCGGCGGCGAAGACCGCGCGCGGCCCGTTCACGGCCGTCGAGATCGTGTGCGCAGCGTAGCTTCCGGTCGCGGTCCTCTCGTACCAGGCCACCTCGTCGGTGCCCGCGGTGTCGCGCCCCACGAGCAGATCGAGGTCGCCGTCGCCATCAAGGTCCGCGGCGAACAGACAGGTCGCCTCCAGTTCCGCGTCGACCGACTGGGGCGCGCCGAAGATCCCCGGCATCCAGCCGGCGTCGATCGGCGAGGTCCCGCGCAGCACCTCGACGCCGTCCGGCACGCCGTCGCCGTCGGTGTCGGGGTTCAGCGGGTCGGTCCCGAAGGCCCACTCGGTCTCGTCGGGAAGCAGGTCCCCGTCGTCGTCGTCGTCGCAGGCGTCGCCGATCCCATCGGCGTCGCTGTCGAGCTGCCCGGAGTTCGTCACGGTCGGGCAGTTGTCGCTTGCGCTCGCGACGCCGTCGCCGTCCGCGTCCCCGTCGTGCACGACGCGCAGCCAGTAGGCGCCGGCGCTGACCCCTCCCGCACCGTCGAAGTCGGTGTCGGGATAGCTCGCGACGGCGAGCCAGACCGTGCCGTCGGCCGCCGGGACGAACTCCAGCGCCGGGTCCTTCGAGAAGGCGCCGGAGTCGGGGTCCAGCGCGTCGTCGGAGCCGGCCAGCATCGTCCCGGCGGCGTCGAAGAGCGCAGCCACCGGATCGAGCGCGCGAACCGACCTCGGCCGCATCGACGTCGATCGTCCAGCCTCCGACCCCCGGTCACCGGAATCTCGTAGAAGTCGACGTCGCCGGGCGCGAGCGTCGCCCCCGCCGTCTCCCGGCCCGACGCCAGGCCGGGGAGCGGCGCCGCGGTCGCCCGCGAGTCGTTCGGCTCGTTGCCGTCGCTGGAGGGGAGCGCGTCGAGATGGATGTCGATCCCCCCCTGCCGGCCGAGCGTCAGCGGGGTGCACGCGTCCGGGTCGTCCGCGTCGCCCGAGGCCGATTCCGAGGCGTCCCAGCACTCCTCCGGCCCGGGCAGGGTCGGCGGCGTGGCGAGCGGCCCGACGAAGGTCCCGTTGGCGAGCGCGAAGCGCGTGTCGAGCTGGCTCAGCGTCACTTCGTAGCTGCCGGGCTCGAGCCCGCGGATCGTGTAGGCGCCGCGCTCGGGCGGGTGGCCGGGATCGCACGCGGTCGTGCAGGGGTCGCACGGTGAGCCGGCGTGGCAGGGGAAGAAACGCGCCCCGGAGACCGCCGAGTAGGCGTAGAGCAGCGGATCGTCCATGCGGCGGGCGATCACCTCGGCGCCCTGGTAGGGCAGTCCCGCGACGACGACCGTCCCGGCGAGCAGCGGTCCCTCGCTCCGGTAGAGACCGAAGAGCGCCGCGCCATCGTCGGGGTTGAGCCGCGCGATCTGGGCCTCGTCGTCCACGGCCACGGGATACATCGTCGGGACGTAGATGTCGTTGGCGGGGTCACCGTCGTCGGCCAGCTCGGCGTTGACGACGCTGTGATCGAGGTTGACGAAGTGGCCGGCCTCGTGGACGACGATCGCGCGGACGGCCTCGATCGTCGGCACGTCCGGGGGCGAGTCCGGCAGGCCGAGCGCCGTCGAGGAACGCGCCGTTGACGACGATGCTCGCGCCGGTGATCGCCGTCGCGACCGCGATCGGCGTGTCGATCGCCGCGACGCCCAGGATGTCGAAGCGCGCCCCGGCGCCGAACATCGAGTCGATGATCGAGCCGTCGGCGTCGAAGATCACGGGCGAGAGGCCGTCGCCGTCGACGCGCCAGAAGTGCTTCCAGTGCGCGGCGTTGGTCGCGGGGACGCCCGCGGCGTCGACGTCCTGCACGGCAGCGTCGGCCCCTCGACGAAGGAGAGCACGGGGTGCTCGAACGTCACCTTGACGTCGTCGACGTACCAGCCTTCGGCGCCGACCGAGCTGTCGGTCGCCCCGCGCCACCTGAGGCGCACGTTCTGCCCCGCGAGCGGCGCGAGGTCGACGGTGACCTGCCGGAACGCGCCGGTGGCTGCCGGACCACGCGGCGCGGCCGCCGAGCGGCGAGCCGCAGCAGGTCGAGAGCGTCCCGTCGTACCCGTTCTCGACGATCATCGCGCCTGCGTCCTGCCAGACCGTCCCGCCGTCGAGGCTGAACTCGAGCACGCCGCCGTCGTAGCCGGCCTCCAGCTCGACCCGGTGCTGGAAGCGGAGCGTCGCGTGCGCGGGGAGCACGTGCGAGTGGCTGCAGCAGCAGGCGAGAGTCGCTGATCCGGTCGGCACCGGGGAAGTGCCAGCTCGTCATCGGGCTGTTCGATCGCGCCGACGACGGGACCACGGGTTCGCGCCGACGGCCGCGTCGACGCTCCAGCCTCCGGACGCCGCGCTCCACGTCGTCGAAGAACAGCGGGGCGACGACCTACACCGACTCCCATTCGGCGAAGGCCTGCCCGACGAGCGTCGCGCGCGTCCGCGTTCGAGAGCACGCCGAGCGAGCCCTCGTCCGGGTTGTAGACCACCGGAGCGCCCGCCGGCCACGCCATCGGCTGGCCCAGGCCGTTGACGCTCCGCGCACCGCCGGCGAGCGCGGGGCGACGGCGAGCGCCAGGGCCGCTGCACACCGCCGGCGCGCGCGCTCATCGCCCCTCCCCGGGCGCCGGCGCGGGCGTCTCCGCCGGTGCGGCGACGAGCGTGCGCACCATCGCGGCGAGCCGCTCCAGCGGCAGCGCGCCCGGATCCGCGGCGTCAGCGGGGGTCAGGCCGAGCCGCTGCCGGGTCGCGTCCGTCAGGCCGCGGAACAGGTGCCGGTTGCCGAATCCGTTGACCGCGAAGCGTCGCCCGGACTTGTCGGCGACGACCGCGAACTTCCCCTGCCCGAACCCGACCGGTGCGGTCAGGCGCGAGGCCGTCGCGCCGTAGAGGAAGAGCAGGACCTCTTCCCCCGGCCGTGTCGCGGGCATCCCCGCGATGCCGGCAGGCCCGCCGGCGGTGCCGTCCGCGACCGGGAGCTGGCGGATCGTGACGGTTCGCGCGACCGCGCCCTTGAGCACGGCGCGGACTTCGAACGTCGCGACCGCCACCGGCACTCCGAGCACCTCGTCGGTCACGATCTCGACGGCCGTACAGCGACCGACGAAGACCTGCGCCGCGCGCCCCGTCAGCTCCTCGAGGTTGAGCGGGCGCACGGTGGACGCGACGGCGCCGGACGTCACCAGCGCCAGGACGAGCGCCGGGAGCGCGAGGCACGCGAGGCTGAGGATGCGCGCGTCCCTCGCCGGCGCGCGCCGCCTTCCGCCCGCTTCCGGGACCGCGCCAGGCAGTGACTTCATCGCCGCCTCCCCTCAGCGGCGCCGCGTGCAGGCCGGCAGACGCGAGCGCTCGGCTCGCACCGGCTCCCTCTGGGCTTCCGTCTTGCTTACGCCTCCCCCTGCGGAGCGTCAAGCGCGGCTCGGAGGTTTCCTCGCGAGTCGTTCCTTGTAAGGAGCGATCTCGCGAGGATGAACGGACCGGGGTGCGCATCGAGGCGCGGACGCGAACGATTGCGGACGGGCAGATCGCACTCGGAGGCCGCGCGGCGCGGTCCGGGCGGTGCGCCCCGCGTGCGGCTGCGACCGACTCGGCCCAGCGCGTCGAGGTCGAGGCCGTCCCCGGCGAGCAGCTCGAGGTCCTCCTCCGCGAGCAGCTCGAGCGCCACCAGCGCGGCTTCGTCGAGGGCGGGGTCGAGGGCCGCGTCGCGGCGCTCGAGTGCTTCCGCGAGGGCGGCCAGCAGGTGGTTGGCCTCGCGCGGAACGGGACTTCGGGACTGGTGCGGCGTGGCGAAGCCCCAGGCGCAGGTGGGCGAGGAGGGCGGCGATCTCGGGGGTGTCCATGCGGCGATTATCGATGGGGCGTCCCGTCTGCCGGAGGCCCGGCCCTCGGACGCTCCGTCCGGAAACCGGCCAGGACGCCGCGACGGAATGGCCGACCGGACGGCCACGGGCGGCACCCGCTGGCCTCGCGCGCTCCAGCGATATCGTTGATCTCACGCGACTTATCGGCTGCTTCGTGGGGCGGCGCGAACGGCACACGCCTTGCTCCCTGGAGTGCGCCGGCTCCCGCAGCCGGCACAGGAGCTTACCCATGAGACGCGCTGGCATCTGGATCTCGATCCTCCTTCTCTCGGTCGGCCTCGTCTTCGCCGTCGCGCCCGACGCCCGGCCTGACCGGGAGCCGCAGGGTGCGCGCGTGGACCGCGAGCTGGCGGACCGTCTCCTCCGCGCCGGGGACGACGAACCCCAGCGCGTGATCGTGACGATGAAGCCGGGGACCAAGGGCCAGCTCGTGAAAGCCCTGCGTGCCCAGGGCGCGCGGGTGAAGCACGACTTCTCCCTGATCGACGGCTTCGCCGGCGAGGTGCCGGTGGGCCTGCTGCGGGCGCTGCAGAAGCACCAGGACGTGGTGAGCCTGTCCTCCGACGCAGCGTAGGTCCTCGTGGGCCGACGGTGGCACGATCTACACCGTGACCAACACGAGCAACTCGGGCGCCGGCTCGCTGCGCCAGGCGATCTTCGACGCCAACGACCATGCCTGGGCGGCACGATCCGATTCAACATCGCCGGCACCGGCGGCACACGATCACGCCGAGCTCGGCGCTACCGACCATCACCAGCACGTCATTCTCGACGCCACCACGGACGACAGCTTTGTCGCCGATCGGCAACAGGCCGGCGATCATCCTCGACGGCACCAACGCCAGAGGCTGCGCCTCACGGTCTCCTGCTCGCACTCTCGCGCGTACGGTCGCGTCGATCCGAGGCTAGTGATCCGCGACTTCGGCGGGACGGCATCGAGATCCAGGCCTGGCTCCGACAGCAACACGATCGCCGGCAACTACATCGGGAGGCTCACGCCGACCGGGACCGCTGCCGGTTCCGGCACCGGAAGTCGACTACCAAGGTCATCGGGATCACAGTGCTCCGGCGCAACAACACGATCGGCGGCACCACATCGCCGATCCTCATCGTGATCACGGCGCAAAGGACGGATCGAAGTCGTGTCTCGAGGGTGCCAGCTCCACCGGCGGCGTGGTCCTCGTCAACTACATCGGACGGATGCCGCCGGGGCGCTCGACAACAGCAACAGCGCTGGCCGATCTACTATCATGGTGAAGCCGCCGACAACGTCGTCGGAGCGACCGCTCGTGGTGACGCATGTCATCGCGGCGACCGACGTGGCCGGCGTCGAGCCATCCGCCGATCTTCACGGGCGACCAGGTCACCCGGCAACTCCATCACCCCCGGCGCGGCGGGTGCAGGTCAGCTTGGGCACCAGCTGGCAGATGGGTCATCGCTCTACGCGCAGTGCGACCAGAAACATCGTCGGCGGCACGGCGGCGGGCATCGGCAACGTCATCGCGTTCAACAACCGCTGGCGACGGCGTCGAGTTCCGCTCCGACGCCGGACGAGCAACGCCGATTCTGGGCAACAGCATCTACTCCAACTACCGGTATGGGGCATCGATCTTCAATGATGACGGCGTCACCGCCAACGACGCGGGCGATGCGGACACGGGCGTCTAACAACCAGCAGAACTTCCCGGTCCTGACCAAGGTCCGTAACGAGCGGCACGCAGGTCGAGATCACCGGCACGCTGAACAGCACGGCCAACAGCTACTACCGCGTCGAGTTCTTCGGCAACGCGAGCGCCGACAGCCGGGCTACGGCGTCGGCCAGACCTATCTGGGCGCGGTCCACGTCGCGAGCCATGCCCGGGCATCGCCAGCTTCCGCGACCACCTTCAGCGGCGGTCGCGGGCAGACCCGGTCGTCAGTGCGGCGGCGACCAAGAGCAACAACACGTTCACCACCTTCAGCGACACCTCCGAGTTCGCCGCCAACCGGACGGCCACGCTGGTCCCGGCGAACGCGCTGGCACCAAGAGCCTGCGCGGCACGCTGGGGCTCGACTCGCTGACCGAGCACCGCGCCGCTGACCACGCGCACCGGCGCGGGCGTGACGGTGGCGGTGATCGACTCCGGGCTGCTGCAGGACGGCGGCGGCACGGGCCGGATCAAGACGACGCGCGACTTCACGACCGGCAATGCCAACCCCCCGCACATCGAGGCCGCTCGACGGCTACGGCCACGGCACGCATGTCGCCGGACTCATCGGCGGGCGACCTGGCGGAGTTGCAAGGGCGTTGCTCCGGCCGCCGCGTACGTCAGCCTGCGGGTCCTCGGCAACGACGGGTCCGGCTACACGAGCAACGTGATCGCCGCGGTGCATTGGGCCATCGCCAACAAGGCCACCTACGGCATCGACGTCCTCAACCTGTCGCTCGGCCACCCGATCTACGAGCCCGCGGCGAGCGACCCGCTGGTGCAGGCGGTGGAAGCGGCCGTGCGGGCGCACCTCGTCGTGGTGGTCTCGGCCGGAAACTACGGGACCAACCCGCAGACGGGCGAGGTGGGCTACACCGGCATCAGCTCGCCGGGCAACGCACCTTCGGCCATCACGGTGGGGGCGATCAGGACCTTCGACACGGCGACGCGCGGTGACGACGTCATCGCCGACTACAGCTCGCGCGGCCCGACCTGGTACGACGGCTTCGCCAAGCCCGACCTGGTCGCGCCCGGTTCGCCGGCTGCTCGCGGCCGCGGCGACGAATCAGACGCTCTACACGAACTACCCGGCGCTGCGGCAGACGATCAGCACCCGGCCGTACCTGACGCTGAGCGGCACGAGCATGGCGGCCGCAGCGGTGAGTGGCACCGTCGCGCTGATGATCGAGGAAGCGAAGGCGACCTTCGGCGCGGCGCCGCCGGTCCACGCGATCAAGGCGATGCTGCAAGTGACGGCGTGCCCGATGACCGACGCCGCCAGCCAGCCGTACCACGTGCTGGCGCAAGGGGCCGGCGCGTTGAACACCGCCGGGGCGCTCACGCTGGCCCACGCCATCAACCCCACGCTCCCGGTCGACAGCACCTGGCTGGTGACCGGCGTCACCAAGTCGACCACGATCGACGGGCAGGCCCTGATCTGGGGCGACGCCCTGATCTGGGGCAACAGCGTGATCTGGGGCGACGCGATCTACACCCACAGCCGGATCTGGGGCGACGCCTACGTCTGGGGCGACGCCTACGTCTGGGGCGGCAGCTACGTCTGGGGCGACAACGTCGTCTGGGGCGAGCCGGACTACGACAACAACCGCTTCTGGGGCCAGAGCGTGATCTGGGGCGGAAGCGTGATCTGGGGCGACGCCCTGGTCTGGGGCGACAGCGTGATCTGGGGCGACGCCCTGGTCTGGGGTGACAGCCTCGTCTGGGGCGACGTGCTGGCGGCACCGTAGAGAGGGTCGGTTTCACACGGCCTTCGAGTCTCATCCCGGCGCGGGGCTCCAGGCCCCGCGCCGCTCGTTTCGTGCACCCCTCGTTCGTCCTCGGCTCGGCAGGGAAGGCGCCCTTGCGGCTCAGCCCCAGCCGACGTGGTGCAGCGGCTGAGCTTGTCTTTGCCGCCGCGACCCTCGGGTCTCCTCCCCGCGTCCCTTCCCTGATTCGAGCGAAGGCCCTGCGCTCCCGCTTCCCACGCACGGTGCGTCCCTCGGACGCTCCGTCCGGAAACCGGCCAGGACGCCGCGACGGAATGGCCGATCGGACGGCCCCGGGCGGCGCCCGACGATCCCGCTCCCACCGTCGATGTCCTTGATCTCGAACGACTTATCGGCTGCGTTGCGGGGCGGCGCGAACGGCACACGCCTTGCTCCCTGGAGTGCGCCGGCTCCCGCAGCCGGCACAGGAGATTTGAAATGAGACGCGCCGGCATCTGGATCTCGATCCTCCTCCTCTCGGTCGGCCTCGCTGTCGCCGGTTCGCCGAAGGTCGCCCGCGATCTTCAGAACAAGAAGCCCGGCGAGCGCGTCGACGTGATCGTGCAGTTCAAGGACGCGCCGACCGCGAAGCAGCACGACAAGGTCAAGAGTCGGCGCGGCACGATGAAGGCCGAACTCGGCCTGGTGAAGGGCGGTGCCTACTCGCTCCCGGCCGAAGAGCTGGAGAGTCTGGCCGCCGATCCGGACGTCGCGTACATCTCGCCGGATCTGGAAGTGACACCGGCGATGGACTACAGCCGGCCGACGATCGGCGCGGATTTCGCGAATACCTCCGGCTGGGACGGCACCGGAATCGGTGTCGCCGTCATCGACTCCGGGGTTTCGACTCCTCCCGATCTGGTCAAGGCACGCGTCTACAGCGAGACGTTCGTCGGCTCGAAAGTCGACGAAGTCTACGGTCACGGCACGCACGTGGCCGGAATCATCGCCGGCATCGGGAAAGACTCGTCGAAGAAGTACCTGGGCGTGGCACCGGGCGCCAAGATCATCAACTTGCGAGTGCTCGGCGACAACGGGACGGGGACCGACAGCGCGGTCATCGCCGCGATCCAGCGGGCGATCGCGCTGAAGAGCACCTACAACATCCGCGTGATCAACCTGTCCCTCGGTCGGCCGGTCCAGCAGAGCTACCTCGTCGATCCGCTGTGTCAGGCCGTGGAAGCGGCCTGGAAAGCCGGGATCGTGGTCGTCGTCGCCGCGGGCAACGAAGGCCGCAACAACTCGCAGGGCACCAACGGCTACGCGACGATCAGCGCGCCGGGCAACGATCCGTACGTGATTACGGTGGGCGCGATGAAGAGCGGCAACACGATCTCGAGAGTCGATGACTACATCGCGAGCTACAGCTCGAAGGGCCCGACGCTGTTCGATCACGTCGCCAAGCCGGACCTCGTCGCTCCGGGAAACCGCGTGGTTTCGGTCAGCACCAAGGGTGTGAGCTACATGGAGAAGAACTACCCGGGCAACATGGTCGGGGCGGCGTACTTCCGGCTGAGCGGCACGAGCATGGCGGCGCCGATGGTCAGCGGAGCGGTCGCGCTGATGCTGCAGAAGGACCCGTCGCTCACGCCGGACCAGGTCAAGGCGCGGCTGATGAAGACCGCCTCGAAGGCGTTCCCGACGACCAGCACCGCGTTCGACCCGGTGACCGGGGTTCCGTACTACAGCCAGTACGACATCTTCACGGTCGGCGCCGGCTACCTGGACATCGCGGCGGCGCTCGCGAACACCGACAAGGCGACCAAGCCCTCGCTCTCGCCCCGTGCCGTCTACGACTCCGCGACCGGGTCGGTCCGCCTCGTGCAGGACACCGCGGCGATCTGGGGCGACTCGGTGATCTGGGGCGGCTCGGTGATCTGGGGCAACGCGGTGATCTGGGGCGGCTCGGTGATCTGGGGCGACGCGGTGATCTGGGGCAACGCGGCGATCTGGGGCAACACCTCGACCAGCGGTTTCAGCCTGGTCTGGGGCAACGCGGCGATCTGGGGCGGCAGCGCACCGATGGGCGAAGCCACCGGCATCGCCGTCAACGGCGAGAACTGAGCCAACGGATCATTACACGGGCGGGACGGCGGCGCGGGGCCTCGGGCCCCGCGCCGCTCGTTCCGTGCACCCCTCGTTCGTCCTCGGCTCGGCCGGGATGGCTCCCCTGGTGAGGCCCGCTAGGCTCGCGCAACCACCTTCGGAAACGACGCGATCAGCTCCGCGACGGCAGTCTCGACCGCCCCGCGGTCGTTCACGCGCTTCATCATCATTCCGGCCAGCCCCCCCTGACCCGATGCGCCGACCCCCTTGCCGCGCCAGACCACTCTGCCCGCGTGCTTGTCGACGAGGTAGCCGACGACCTCCGCGTTGCAGGTGCTGCCGAACGTGATCCGACTCGAGTAGTCGGTGAGGAACACGACGAGGACGAAGCGCTCGGACTCGGGCCCGAGCGCGCGCAGGCGCTCGGCCGTGACGCCGCGCAGTTCCTCCTCGTCGATCGCCGGGGCCGTCGCGCCGCCGCCGGCCGGAAGGACCTCGATCCCGCGGCGTCCGAGGCCAGCGACGAGGCGCTTCTCGACCAGGTCCTCGATGGCGAACTTCACCTCGGCCGGCGTCGTGCGGACCAGCGGGACGAGTGCGACCCGGTCGACTGGCTCTTCGTCGATGCCGAGGGGCGTTTCGACGTCCTTCCTGTTCGTGCTCGCGCAGCCGGTGCCGAGCCCGATGACGAGGGCGAGGCAGATCGCCCCGTTGACGAAGCTGTTGTTCATCGGTCGTCCTCCTTCCTCTCGCGTTTGGCGTCGATCGCAAGCAGCCGCTCGATCGCCGCCTCGAGGCGCTCGCGCCGCGGATCGGGGACCTCGCGCAGGATCACCTCGTTGCGCCACAGTACGCGGGCCGCAGCGCAATCGACGAGCGCCGCGCGGAGCCGGGTGCGGTGGTTCGCCGACGTGATCGCGCCGGTGAACGGGTTCCAGCTCCCTCCCCGTCCGACGATCACCTGGGCGTGGATCGCGAGCAGCAGCCGCGAGCGCTCCGCCGCGTTGCTCCCGGCACAGATGTCGCTCGGCAGTGGCCCGCTCTGGACGAGCCGTGCCGGTGCGAGCGAGTTCTCCCCGGTTTCCCCTTCGAGTTCGAACCCCTCGGACTCGAGCAGCCGGCGCGAGCAGGCCACGATCCGCGTCCGGACCTCGTCGATCGCGAAGGCCGTGGCGTCGAGTTGCTGTTCGCTCTCCTGGTCCTCGTAGACGATCTCCGGTGCGAGCAGCAGGAGCCGCGCGCCGTACTCCTTCGGGATCGGCGGCGTGTCGGCAGCGGACTGGAGCCAGCTTCCCGCGGACGCGAACGTGCTCGCGAGGACCGACGCGACAGCGAGCGCGACCAGGGCCCGCCGGAACCGACGGGGATCGACCCGACAGCTCGCTCTGCCGTTCATGGCAGTTCCCGCTGCGGTCGTGTCAGCCAGTGGCGCCGTCGCGATGACCTCGACCAACGCCGCGGCGATTCGCCGTGCAAGCCATGACCCGTTCATCCCGCCTCCGGTGCGAGGCCGACGTCCGGCGGCGGCGATCGCCGCACCGCTCCGGTCTCACCCCTCCATGCGTGGGGTGCGGGAAAAGGGCGCACGGATCGGGTCGTTTTCTTGCGGGGACGGCTTGGGGCGGGGTTGGCGTCGGCACCGAAATCGGTTGCCGAGTGTTCGTGCCGCAGCGTATGCTCTGCCCAGTTACAGGGTTGTTTCCGGGCCTTCGTCACGATGGGATGCCGCCTTCGCACGGCAACCGCCTTCGCGCCAACTCGTTCGAGTTCCGCGCGCGCCCCTGAGGGGCGGCGACCGGGGAGGGTCCGTGATGAGAGCGCACCGTCGTGTTTCAGTTCTCGCATCTGCTGCTTTTCTGCTTCTCGCGCCGCTGACCGAGGTGCGTGCCGCGGCGCACGTGGTCACCACGCTGGTCGACGTCATCCCCGCGCCGCCGGGATCGCTGCGGGCGGCGATCGAGGCTGCGGAAGGGAATGGCGAGCCGGACCGGATCACCTTCGCCGTGAGCGGGACGATCCACCTCGTCGCTCCGCTGCCGGACCTCGCGGAGGGCGCCCTTTCGATCGACGGCGGACCGGCCACCAGCGCGGTCCCGAAGGTCCGGCTCTCGGGCGGCAACAGCGTCACGAGCGCGTTCACCAGCCGCGGGCCGCGGAACGCGCTCGAGAACCTCGAGTTCGAAGGGTTCACGAAGGCCGCCGTACGGATCCTCGGCGGCGGCGCGATCGACAACGAGGTCCAGGGCTGCCGTTTCGGCATCTTCGGTCCGATCTCGAGCGCCAACCGAATCGGCGTGCAGGTCGCGGCGGAGACGGCCACCGTCGGGTTCCCCGACGGGACCAGGCTCTCGCGGCTGGCGTTCGAGGGGAATGACTCCGCGATCCGGGTCGAGGGGAACAACGCGCCGATTGGTCCTGCGACGCGCCCGACCCAGATCGTCGACTGCGACGTCGGCAGCCGCGGTCTCGTTCCGGCCGGATCGAACGGCGAAGCGCTGCACGCCACCGCGCCGGTCCTCGTCGAGGCCAGCCGCTTCGCGGCCGATGCGACGGCACCGAGCGTCCCGCGCGGGGTCTACCTGGGAATGGGCGCGGACGGCAGCAGAATCCTGCGCAGCAAGGTCGGCCTGGGCCGCGCGCCCGGTCCATCGGTGGCGTGCGGCAGCTGGAACTTCACGCCGGCCGGGATCGTCGTCGAGAACGCGCGGGACATCGTGATCGCAGACAACGAGATCGGGTGCCACGCCGGGGACGGCATCCTGCTCGGGACCGGCGCGCGCGCGGTGGACGTGCGCGACAACGACATCGGTACCGCGGGCGCCGCAACGGCGGGCGGCAACCGCCGCGACGGCGTCCGGCTCGACGGGGGGCTCGACTGCCGCGTATTCCGCAACACGATCCACGACAACGGCGGCTACGGGCTGGCTCTCACGGGCAACGTCGCGGGGCACCTCGTCGCATGCAACGAGATGCGCGCCAACGTGCAGGGGCTCATCTTCAAGGCCGGAGGACTGGTCGGGCCGCCACAGTTCCTGAGCGCGACGCCGACGACCGTCCAAGGCACGTTGACGGACCCGGGACCCGGGTGGGTCGACGTCTACTCCGGCTCCGCGCCCGACGCGCCGGACGAGTTCCTGACCTCCCTGTCGGTCAGCAACGACGTGATCGGCTTCCGCGGGCGACTTCCGGCTGATGGCATCCGGTTCGTTCCGTCGGCGGCGATCGACCCGCCGCGGCGCTGCCTGCGCTTCGACCTCGACCTCGGTGACCGGAATCTCGGGACTGCTTATCGCCGCGACCTGTCCGAGGTGTCGGTCTTCTCGCCCGAGATCGCGAATCCGGCGGCCGCGCGGGCCCATGACGTCCTGCGCGGGCATGTCGAGAACCTCGCGTTCGCCACCGGCGGCACGGTCTCCCTGGGTCCGCTCGCGTGCGTCGCGTCGAACGTCCAGCCGAACCAGTTGCCGGTCTGCGACGACGCGCTGCCGCATCCGGGGTTCGCGCTGTTCTACGTGGTGGTGCGGCGCGACCTGCTTTCCAACGACGCCGGCAGCTTCGACGTTCCGGTGTGCGGCCCGTTCCCGACCGGACAGGTCGCGACGCGGGTCGGAACGGACGTCTGCCAGTAGGGCCGGACTTCGCGCCGCGGGGGACCGGCCGCCCCGCGGCCGGCTGCGGGCCGGCACAGAGGCCGGCTGCGGGCCGGCACAGAGGCCGGCTGCGGGCCGGCACAGAGGCCGGCCCCTACTTGCGATCGGCGTGCGCGAGCGCCTGGTCGAGGTCGGCGATGATGTCGTCCGGGTGCTCGGCCCCGACGCACAGCCGGATCAGGTGCGGCGGGATGCCGGCCAGCTTGCGCCCCGCCTCGCCCTGCTGCTGGTGGGTGGAGATCGCGGGGATCGTGGCCACGCTCTTGATCCGCCCCAGGTCCGTCGCCCGCCAGATCCGCTGCAAGCCGTCGAAGACCTTGCGCGCCCGCTCGGCGCCGCCCTTGACGCAGAACGACATCAGGTGACCGTAGCGGTTGACTGGCCGCCGGTAGAGCTCGTCGTGCTCGGCGTCCACCAGCCACATGTAGCGGCGCGCCAGCTCGTGCAGCGGATGGTTGGGAAGGCCCAGGTACTCGACGCTCTCGACCAGCCCATGGGTCTCGAGCCACTCGGCGACGCGCATCGTGCTGCGGCTCATCAGATCGACCTTCGAGCGCAGCGTGCGCATGTCGTTGAGCGTCATGATCGCCTGCATCGGGTGCAGGTTCGGGCCGTAGTCGCGGTTCGGCAGGTACTTGATGTAGAGCGAGAAGTCCTCCTTCAGCGCATCGTTGGGGACGTTGGTCACGATCCCCTTGCGGGCGATCACCGCGCCGCAGATCCCGAAGCCGCTGCTGGTCAACGTCTTGGTCGCCGATTGCACGACGATGTCGGCGCCGTGGCAGATCGGCCGCAGGAGGGCCGGCGTGGCGACGGTGCTGTCGACGATCAGCGGCAGGTTGTGCGCGTGGGCCAGTTCGGCGACGGCCGCGATGTCGAAGAAACCCTGCTGCGGGTTGCTGGGCAGCTCGCCGTAGAGGAAGCGCGTGTTCTCGTCGATCTTCCGGGCCCACTCGTCGAGGTCGGTCGGGTCGTGGATCCAGCGGCATTCGACGTCGCGCTCCTGCTGCAGGCGGACGTTGAACTGCTGGAAGGTCCCGCCGTAACACTGCGCGGTGGCCAGGAAGTTGCGCGGCTCGTAGGTGTTGTGACGGGTGTGCATCAGGAACGGCTGGACCGCGGTCATGATCGCCGCCATGCCGGAGGAGGTCGAGCAGCAGGTCGTCTCGCCGTCGAAGCCGTAACCCTCCAGCAGCGCCAGCGTCCACTCGTAGTAGTAGGTCGACGGGTTGGCGATCCGCGAGTAGCACCAGGTCGGGATCAGGTAGGCCAGCGCCGCGGCCATCTCGTCCGAGTCGCGATAGGCCTGCGAGCTGCTCATGAAGATCGGCTCGATGATCGATCCCTGGTAGTCCTCGATCGCGTCCTCGACCGAATAGAGCCCGTGGACGGCGATCGTGTCGAAGCGCCACTTCTTCACCACCTCGCGGATGTACTCGGAGCGCTTCTCGAGGTAGACCTTGTTCTTGTCGATGTAGCGCTGCATGCCGGGAGTGATCAGGACATCGGGCGGCGGCTGCATGGCGGATCTCCGTGAAGAGTGCGTCCGGGGCGGCTGAGCGGGTTGCGGCAATGTGGACATCGGCAACATACACCCGCCGCCAGAGGGCGGACAACGGGACCGGCTGTCGCGGTTGCGGGACGCGGTTCGCCGGGCGTAGCCTCGGTCGCACTCCCCGCCCCCCGGGTACGCCTGCCGTTTCGAGGAGCGCCGCGTGGCCTCATCGCCGCTTCCTTTCACCAGCACCAACCGCAGCGCGCCGCCGGTGACGCTGCGCGAGGCCTTGCTCCTGGGTCAGGCTCCCGATCGCGGCCTCTACCTCCCCTCCGCGATCCCGGTCTTCTCCCGCGCGGAGCTCTCCGCGCTCGTCGGGCGCAGCTATCCCGAGATCGCGCACGCCGTGCTCCGGCGCTTCACCGGCGGGGTGATCGACGACGCGCGCCTGGCCGAGCTGTGCGCGGACGCCTACGACTTCGACATACCGCTGGAACACGTCACGCAACGGCGGTACCTCATGCGGCTCGACCGGGGCCCGACCGCCTCGTTCAAGGACTTCGCCGCGCGGATGATGGCCCGCTGGATGGGCGAGCTGAACCGCGCCGAGGACGCCGAGCTGATCATCCTGACCGCGACCTCCGGCGATACCGGCAGTGCCGTGGCACACGCCTACTGCGGCGTGCCGCGCATGCACAGCGTCGTGCTCTTCCCGATCGACGAGGTCTCGACGCGGCAGCGCAAGCAGATGACGACGCTCGGCCGCAACGTCACCACCTGGGCACTGGACGGCAAGTTCGACGACTGCCAGGCATTGGTCAAGCGCGCCTTCTCCGACCCGGCGCTGAGCGGCCTGCGGCTGAGCTCGGCCAACTCGATCAACATCGGGCGGCTGCTCCCGCAGGCCGTCTACTACGTCTACGCCTACCTGCGCCTGGCCGCGGTCGTTGACGGCGAGCCGATCGTCTTCAGCGTCCCCTCCGGGAACTTCGGCGACATGATGGGTGGCGTCATCGCCTGGCGGATGGGGCTGCCGGTCCGGCGCCTCGTGATCGCCACCAACGCCAACGACGAGGTCCCGCGCTTCCTGACCACGGGGCGCTACGAGAAGATCGTCCCCTCCCTGACCTGCATCTCCAACGCGATGAACGTCGGTCACCCGTCGAACCTCGCGCGGCTCGTCGACCTCTACGGTGGCTGGATGGACGAAACGGGGCTGCTCCGGGAGCCGCCGGACATGGAACGCATGCGCCGCGATTTCTTTGCGGTAAGCGTTTCGGACGACGAGACGCGAGCGACGATCCGCGACGCCTGGCAGCGCTGGGGCGTCGTGCTCGAGCCGCACGGCGCGGTCGGCTGGGCGGGGCTCTCGCGCTTCCTCGAGCGGATGGACGAGCCGGGCCCGGCCGACTCCGCCGACCCGCCCCTCGCGGTGGCGATCGAGACCGCCCATCCCGCGAAGTTCCCCGAGGAGATCCGAGCGCTGATCGGGATCGACCCCGAGCCGCCGCCGAGCCTAGCCGGGATCGAGGATCGTCCCGAGAGCTTCGGGCGGATGGCGGTCGACTACGACGCGTTCAAGGCCGAGCTCCTCGACCGGTTCGGCTAGCGTGCCGGGGCAGCCGATGGTCGCCGACGAGTCTGCCGATCGCGCCGCGACGCTCACCCTGAGCGCCTTCAACTGGTTCAATGCCATCTTCCAGGTCCTGACCCGCCGCGCCCAGCGACGCTTCCGGGAGCGCGACTGGGCCGGGGGCCGCCGCGACGCCACCGAGCGGTTCGATCTTTATGAGCGCGCGCTGGACCTCGCTGAAACCTGGCTCGACGCCACCCTGGGCCCGAGGACGCTCTCCCCGGCCCTGTGGGTCGCGGCCAAGACCCGTTTCGCCGGCCTCGTCGCGCACCGCTACGACGTCGAGCGCGCCGAGACCTTCTACAACTCCGTCACGCGCAGGATGCTGTCGACCGTCGGCATCGATCGCGAAGTCGAGTTCTTCCACCTGCACCCCAAGCCCGTCACCCCTCACGACTCCGCCGACGTCGTCCGCACCTATGCCAGTTCCGGCGACACGGCGTCGCTCGTTCGGACCCTCCTCGGCGACGTGGAGCTGGGCGTCCCCTACGAGGACATCGACCGCGATGCCCGGCTGATCGCGCAGGAGATCGACCTGTGCCTTTGGCCGCTCATCGGCACCGAGGGCTCGTGCACGATCGAGGTCGTGACGGCGGTCTTCTACCGGCGCAAGGAAGCCTACATCGTCGGCCGCATCCTCGTCGACGAGCGTCCCATCCCCCTGCTGATCCCGCTGGTCCACGGCGACGGCGGGGTCTACGCCGACACCGTCCTACTGCACGAGGCCGACGCCAGCATCGTGTTCAGTTTCGCGTACTCCTACTTCTTCGTCGACGTCGAGCGTTACGACGCGCTGATCCACTTCCTACACACGATCATCCCCCGCGCCGACATGGCGGAGCTGTTCACCGCCCTCGGCTACAACCGACACGGCAAGACGGAGTTCTACCGCGACCTGCACCGGTTCGTGCACGTCTCGAAAGAGCAGTTCGACATTGCCCCCGGCCTCGAGGGAGCGGTGATGATCGCCTTCACGCTCCCGAACTACGACTCCGTCCTGAAGGTCATCAAGGATCGGCCATGCTTCCTGCGGTCCAGCAACCAGACGACCAAGACGATCACGAAGGAGCAGGTCCGGAAGCAGTACGACTTCGTGGCCCACCGGGACCGAGCCGGCCGCATGGTCGACACGCAGGAGTTCGAGAACCTCCGCTTCCGGAGAAAGCGCTTCTCGAAGGCGCTCCTCCGGGAGTTCGTGCTCGCCGCAAGAGAGGGCGTCGAGATCACCGACAACTACGTCGTCATCCGGCACGTGTACGTGCAGCGGCGGGTGATCCCGCTGCCGTTCTACTTCCAGCGCGAGAAGGACCCCGAGGCGATCCGGCGCGTGCTGATCGATTTCGGCTGGTTCCTCAAGGACATCGCCTCCAGCGGCGTCTTCCCGGCCGACCTGTTCAACACCTGGAACTACGGGGTCACGCACTGGGGGCGGGTCGTGCTGTACGACTACGACGACGTGCTCCCGATGGAGCGGATCAGCATCCGCGAGAAGCCCGTGCCGCGCGACGAGGTGGAGCTCGACCGCCCCGAGGAGGACTGGATCGTGGTCGGGGAGGACGACTTCTTCCTCGACGAGATGGAGCGCTACTCCGGTATTCCGAAGCCGCTCAAGGGAGTGTTCCGGTCGACCCACGGCGACCTGTTCACCCTGCGGTTTTGGACGGGGCTGAAGGACAGGCTGAGGTCGGGGGAGATCTTCAGTGTCATCCCCTATGACCGCGCGAAGCGCTTCCTCCGGGACTGAGCGGGCGCGTCGGCTCCTGCAGTTCTCCCCGTCCCATCGACACCCTGATCGTCGTATATGTTCGCGTGGGAGGTTCTGCCGGATGCCCGCTGGTCGGCTCGCGACCGCTCTTTGCACGGCCATCCTGCTGTCCGCAGCCGGCGCGCGCGCCGCACCTGGGGACGGGATCGAGCTGTCGGTACGCCGCGGCGCCTCGCCCGGCGAGATCGTTCTCGAGTGGAGCGGGGCCCGGCCTGGATTCGAAGTCTTCCGCGCGGCCGATCCCCGCATCGTCTCGGCCGATGCGGCGCACCGCATTGCTCTCACCCGCGAACGCGCCGCCGTCGACGTGCCACCGACCGGCGCGGCGTTCTTCTACCAGGTCCTCCCGCGCTGGCCACAGTTCTACTCGTCCGACGCCGCCCATGACGACCTGCTCAATGACCTCTTCGTCCGGCACGCGCGCGCGGAGTACGCCGACGACAGCCTCCGGCGGGCGGACTCCGCGAACCCCGCCAACTGGACGGTCACGCTCTGGCGGGACTGGGAGGTCGACGAGCTGCTCTGGCACGACTACTCGCCGCTCAACTACCCGCTCGACGAGCGCGTCTGGTTCTTCGCGTACATGACCGCCGTCATCCCGGTCGACAAGTTCGGCTACTACTTCTCGGGCGGCGCGGGCCCCGAGCCGCCGACCGCGGCGCCCAACTGCTGCTTCCGGCAGGGCTGGGCCTTCCCGACCTACGCCGACAGCCAAGGCCACTCCGCCGGATGGGAGTGGAACGCGTCCGATGCCGAGGGGTGGACGCTCGTCAACGCGAAGAACGACTCGGCCCACGACGGCGAGTGGTACGGCAGCACCACGAAAGCCGACCCCCGGCTGATCTCCCCGGCGATCGCCGTCGACGCGTTCCAGGCGCCGTTCGTCGACTTCGAGATCCAGTACGACCGGATCGACCTCTTCGCCCAGCCAGGCGAGCGCACCTGGCGCTTCTACTGGCAGACCGCGGACGCGCCCACCTGGTCGCTCGAGCGGAGCGTGACCTCGGACAGCTTCCCGCTCACCCCGGCCGGTCCGTTCGCCGCGGGAGGCACGCTCGCGACCTTCCACCTGCCGATGCACCTGCACCCCGGGTGGAGCGGCCAGACGATCACCCGCGTGCGCCTGGATCCGCTCGAGACCACGACACCCCGCACGGCGAGCTGGCGGCTCAACTTCCTGCGCCTGGACTACGACACGCGCGAATCGATCAACAACCCGATCTTCATCCGCGCGGTGGCGCGCAAGTTTTTCTGGGACGGGGACACCGGGTACCTCGCCGACCAGCTGCCGCGCCTGCGCCAGGCGACGCAGTTCATGCTGACCCACATGCGCGGCAACGAGCTGAACCTGCCCGATCACGCCTGGTTCACCGGCCACGACGGGGTGGGCTGGGCCGGCATCAACCAGCCCCGCGTCGGCCACGGGCTCCCCAACAACTGGTTCGACATCGTCACCACCGGGCCGCGCGACCTGCTGGCGGCGGTCCGCTTCTACACGGCGCTCGCCGCCATGGCGGAGCTCGAAGCCTGGATCGAGCTCAACCCGGCGTACGACTCCCCGAAGCCGACCGTGCTCGGACCCGACGGCTCATCGACGATTCCCTACGCCGAGACCGCGGCGTCGCTGCGCGCGCGCCTCCCGTCGGTGCGCGCCGCGATCCGCGCCGAGTTCTGGGACCCGCTGTCCGCCCGCTACGCGACCTGGCGCGGGGCGGACGGGGTTCTCCGGGACTACGGCGCGGTGCACGCCAACCTCGAGGCGCTCGCGGCGGGGATTCCCGACGCGACCGAGGCGCGCTCGATCCTCGAATGGCTCGACGGGACGCGCGCCGTCGCCGGCGACACCTCGACCGGCGCGGACCTCTACGCCAGCCGCTTCGCCGCGCGAGCCAACGCGCGGCGCAACGCCTTCGACTGGATCTGGGGCTGGAGCGGCTGGACCGTGCCGTTCGACGGCCAGGTCGAGGACGGCGGCAGCTCGCTCCACACGACCTTCTTCGACGTGCAGGGGCGGCTGCGCTACGGCGACGTCGCCGGCGCGTGGGCGGTCTGGTCCCGGATGCTCGACCACCACCGCACCGTGCGCGAGTTCGGCGGCCGCGGCGCGAACTTCTACCGCGACTACTACGCCGCCCACCCCGAACTGGGCGCGCTGCAGGGGTGCGGCGTCCCGGGAGGGATCGGCCTGGACTGCGAGTTCGTCGAGAACATGCTGGTCCCCGCGGCGTGGCCGGTCGCGTGGCTGGGGATCGAGTCGAACGCGCCGGGGCTGCTGCGGATCGCGCCGTCGCGGCCACCGTCGCTCGACGAAATGGGGGTGCGGAGCGTCGTCTACCGCGGCCATCGGCTCGACGTGCGCCACGGCCCCGGCTCGATCGACCTGACCGGATCGACGCTCCGCGCCGGCGCGTCGGAGTCGCTGGAGCTGGTCTTCCGCGGGAGCTGGACGCCCGAGGCGATCGTGCTGCGCGACGGGGTGCCGGCGCCCGGCGACATCACCCGCGCGCCGGAGAGGCTGACGCTGCGGACGCCGCTGGCGGCGGCGCTGTTCGAGGTCCTGGAATCGCCCGCGAGCGGCCGGGGGGCCGCCGGGGTCACGCCTCAGAAGGTCCACCCCAGCGTGAACGTCGCGCCGTAGTCGTGGTTCGGCCCGTCGACCGTCGGGGGGCGGCTGTCGTAGCTCTCCCAGCCGATCAGCGACGCACTGAAGTCCTTGAACAGCTCTCGTGCCAGGCGCAGGTTGAGCTCCGCGCGGACGCGTCCCCAGTCGGTGAGGCCAACATAGGTCACGAAACCCACATAGATGTCGATCTTGGGGAAGTCATAGGCGAACTTGTCGTAGCGCAGCGGGATCATCAGCTCGACGTTGTCGCTGGGCGGCTCTTCGACCGGGACCTCGCGGTTCAGGTTGAGGCCGACCCCGAGCAGCAGCTCGCTGTGCGGGGTCTGGACGAGGAACCGGCCGCCGCCGCCGGCGATCGAGGCCCGCAGGTCGATCCCCAGCGCGCGGTTCTGCTCCAGTTCGGCGAGACCGAAAGCGAGCCACCGGTCGGGATAGCGATGGATGTAGTTCATCGTCAGGTCGTTGCGCCGCGTGTCTTCGACCTCCGGCTGCCGGGTGAGCGTCGAGGTGAACGTGAAGCCGACCTCGTAGGACGGACGCTTGAAGACCGTGTCGACGAAGATGTCGAGGGTGCCCAGCCTGCCCGCGCTCGTGTAGCTCAGGCCGGCGTTGATCGAGCCGTCCACGCCCTCCCAGAAGGAACTCCCCAGGCGCAGGATGTGGAAGACGTCGGCCATCTCGACGACCTGGCGGCCCATCAGGCCGACGATGGAGAGCTGCCCCTCGCCCGGGCCCGGCTGCAGCGTACCGAAGTAGATCCCGCCCTGCCGATCGTCGACCTCGAAACTGGTGTTCGCCATGACCTCGGCGACATCCTCCCACTCGACGCTGAGCGTCCCGATGTCGTCGGTCTTGAAGGTGAGGTAACCGCGCTCGAGCTTTTTGATCTCCCCGGTGAGCCGGTCACCGTTCTTCAGCACGACGATGTCGGTCTTGGCGGCGAACGCCGGAAGCCAGGCGGCCGCTGCGGCCATCGACGCAACGAGGACAACTACGCTGAACCCGCGAGCCCGAGTCACCGGGCGACTCTACCGGTGTCCCGCACGGGGCTCTACCCCCCACCCCCCCCCGGGGGGGCCCGGGGCTGCGGACTGAACCGGCGAAAAACGAACCGGCGCGGGCCTTTCCACGAATCGGCTCCCCTCGGGACCGGTCGGCGTATCATTAACTGGCAAGTTCGCCGGGGAAAAGACCCGGCCGGCTGGCGATTCCGGGGGGAATGCTCATGTCGATGCGAAGTGCCCTGGGCGCCGCCCTCCTGGCGGCGACGGTCTTGCTCGTCCCGGTGTCCGACGCCGGAGCGGCGTGCGACCCCGGCGTCGAGCTGGTGATCAGCGAGTTCATGGCGGCCAACGACCACACGCTGGTCGACGACGACGGGGAGTACACCGACTGGATCGAGGTGTACAACCCCTGCCTTCCCAGCGTCAGCCTCGCGGGCTGGTCGCTGACCGACGACCCGGACGACCTCACGAAGTGGCGCTTCCCCGCGGTCACGCTGGCGCGGGGCGACTCGCTCGTCGTCTTCGCCTCCGGCAAGAACCGTGCGGTCGCGGGCCAGACGCTCCACGCGAGCTTCAAGCTCGACGCGGCCGGCGAGTACCTCGCGCTGGTCAAGCCGGACGGGACGACGATCGCGCAGGAGTTCGCACCGCAGTATCCCGCCCAGGTCAGGGACACCTCGTACGGCTTCGAGCAGTCCGCGACGCAGTACCTGGCGAGGGGCTCGACCGCCTCCTGGCACGTGCCGACTGCCGACGACAGCGCGCTCGGCGACGACTGGGCGGCGCCGTTCTTCGACGACGCCGCATGGCCGACCGGGCCCACGGGCCTCGGCTTCGCCGGAAACACGACGACCGGCTTCACCGTCACCTGGTACAAGGCCAGCATCCCGGTCAACGACCTCGCCACGGCCGAGGCGGTCATCGATGACCCCGCGATGCAGAGCAGCGTCGCGACCGAGACCGCGTCCGTGGTCAACTACCTCAACACCGGCAGCGCGGCCCACTACACGGGCGACCGTCCCTTCCCCGGCACCACGATCGGGGTCGACGTCAACGACTTCGTCGTCCTGGTCACCGGCCACGTGATCATCCCCACGGCGGGACCGTGGACCTTCGGCGTCAACAGCGACGACGGCTACAGCCTGCAACTGACCCGCGAGCCGGACGTCTTCGAATCCGCCTTCCCCGGCCAGCGGGGCGCGAGCGACACCCTGGCCACCTTCAACGTCACCGCGCCCGGGCCGTACCGGCTGCGCCTGGTCATGTACGAGCGCGGCGGCGGCTCGGAGCTGGAGCTGTTCGCGGCGCCGGGGGCGTACACGAGCTGGAACTCCGGGGCTTTCGACCTGGTCGGCGACACCGCGAACGGCGGGCTGGCGGTCAACGGCCTGATCTCCGAGATCGCGACCGACCTCGGCGCCGCCATGCGCGGCGTGAACTCCTCGCTCTGGGCGCGGCTGGACTTCGAGGTGGCCGACCCGTCGAGCCTGGGGCTGCTGATCCTGCGCATGGAGTACGAGGACGGCTTCGTCGCCTACCTCAACGGGGAGGAGGTCGCGCTCCGGAACGCGCCCTCGCCGGCCGCGTGGGACGCGGCGGCGGCGGCCGACCGGCCGATCGAGAGCGCCACCGTCCCCGAGCGGATCGACCTGACCGGCGCGGTCGGCCTGCTTCAGCCGGGAACCAACGTCCTGGCCCTGCACGCCCTCAACGACGCCGCGGCCGACCCGGACTTTCTCGTACTCCCCGACCTGCAGTCGATCGGGGCGGCGTTCGATCCCGGCGCGCCACGGTACTTCACCACCCCGACGCCCGGGAAGGTCAACCGCTACGCCGGCTACCCGGGCGTTTCCGCCGTCCCCCTGTTCTCCCACGCCAGCGCGACCTTCACGAGTGACTTCTCGCTGACGCTGAGCTGCCTCGCGCCGGACGGCGTGATCCGCTACACGACCAACGGGACCGACCCGACCGAGACCAACGGGACGGTCTACTCCGGCCCGATCGCGATCAACACCTCGATGCGCGTGCGGGCCCGCGTGTTCCAGCCCGGCCTGGCCCCCGGCCCGCTGGTCTCGCGCCTGTACGCCAAGCTCGACCCCTCCGCGGCGGCGTTCAACTCCAACCTGCCGATCGTGGTGGTCCACACCTTCGGGGCCGGGATCGCCCAGGACTGGCTCACCGAGACGCTCACCAGCGTGATCGACACGACCGCCGGGCGAGCGACGATGACCGACCAGCCCGACTTCGTGGGGCCGGCGGGGATCCGGATCCGCGGGTCCAGCTCGACCAGCTTCCCGAAGAAGCAGTACGCGCTCGAGACGTGGGACGACGACCGCAAGGACCGCGACGTCACGTTCCTGGATTTCCCGCCGGAATCCGATTGGATCCTCTACGCCCCGTACTCGGAGAAGTCGCTGATCCAGAACGCCATGGCCTACGGCTGGTACCGCGCGACCGGGCGCTACGCGGTCCGCACGCGGTTCTGCGAGATGTATCTGAAGGCCGGAACGGGCTCGGTCACTTCGAGCGACTACGTCGGCATCTACATCGTGATGGAGAAGATCAAGCAGGACCCGGCGCGGGTGAACGTCACGGAGCTGCTGCCGACCGACGAGACGCCGCCCAACGTGACCGGCAGCTACATCTTCAAGAAGGACCGGCTGGACCCCGGCGACGTCGGGTTCCTGACCAGCCGCGGCCAGCGGCTGGCCTACGTCGACCCCAAGGAAGTGGAGATCACGACCGCCCAGGCCGCCTGGCTGAAGGGATATCTCGACGAGTTCGAGGCGGTCCTCTACGGCCCGGACTTCAAGGACCCGGTCGCGGGATACGCCGCCTACATCGACCCCCTGTCCTTCGTCGACCACCACGTCCTGGTCGAGATGACCAAGAACATCGACGGCTACCGCCTGAGCAGCTTCATGTTCAAGGACCGGCTCGGGAAGCTGAACATGGGACCGATCTGGGACTACAACCTGAGCCTCGGGAACGCGAACTACCTCGACGGCTGGAAGCCGACCGGCTGGTACTACGACCTGCTCAACGACACCGACTACCCCTACTTCCGCCGTCTGTTCCAGGACCCGGAGTTCAAGCAGCTCTACGCCGACCGGTGGTTCGAGCTGCGGCGCGGCCCCTTCTCCAACCAGCAGCTGCTCGCCGACTTCGACGGGACGATCGCCGAGCTGCAGGAGTCGGCGCCGCGCAACTTCCAGCGCTGGCCGATCATCGGCCAGTACGTCTGGCCCAACTGGTACATCGGGGCCTCGTGGGCGGACGACGTCGCCTGGACGCGCCAGTGGCTGGTCGACCGTCTCGCCTGGCTCGACGCCCAGTTCGTGGCGCCCCCGGTGTTCAGCCCGCAGGGGGGTTCCGTGCCGATCGGCACCAACCTCTCGATCAGCGCCGCGAAGGGGACGATCTACTACACGCTGGACGGCAGCGACCCGCGCCTGCCGGGCGGCGCGGTCGCGCCGGCCGCGCTGGCCTATGCCGGCCCGCTCGTCATCGTGTCGCCGACCCGGGTGCGGACGCGCGCGCTGGACGCCGCGACCTGGAGCGCGATCAACGACGCCAGCTTCGATCCCGTCCCGCTCGCCGTGGTGAACGAGGTTCTGCCGGACAACGGTTCGACCGTCGCCGACGAGCTGGGCGAGTTCGAGCCGTGGATCGAGCTCTACAACCCGTCCGCGGCCACGGCCGACCTGGGCGGGATGTTCCTGACGGACGATCCGGCGGTCCCCGGCAAGTGGCCGATCCCCGCGGGCTCGGAGGTCTGCGGGCACGACCGACTGCTGGTCTTCGCCGATGGCGAGCCGTCGGACGGCCCGCTGCATGCCGGCTTCCGGCTGACGCCGGCACCCGGCACGGTCTCCCTGTACGACGCCGCCGGGATCCTGGTCAGTTCGCTGGCGAGGCCCGCACTGCCCCGCAACGTCTCGTACGGCCGCCTGCCCGACGGCGGCTCGACGCTGGCCCGCTTCAACCACGCCACCCCCGCGACGGTGAACCTCGCGAACACGACGCCGATCTTCATGAACGAGTACAACGGCGTGTCGCCGACCAGGTTCCTCGCGGGCTCCGCCAGCGACCCCTTCTGGGGCCGCGTGCTCGGCAACGGCGGTGACTGGTTCGAGCTGGTCGTGGTTCAGGACCACCTCGATCTGCGCGGCTGGCAGGTCGTCGTCCGCGACAACGGCGTAACGCAGCAGCCCCTCATCTTCACCGAGGCTCCCTTCCTCGCCGATCTGCGCAGCGGGACGATCCTGACCGTCGCCGCCGACCTGGCGAGCGACGTCTCCTACGACCCGCTGGCCGGTGACTGGTGGATCAACCTGCGCTCAGGAGCTGCGGGAGACGGCCTCTACATCAGCGCCCTCCCGTTCTCCGTGTCGAACTCCGACTCGCAGATCACCGTGATCGACCGGTCGGGCGTCGTCGTCTTCGGACCGGCCGGCGAGGGGATCGTCCCCGCGAGCGGGGTCGGCAACGACGAGGTCTGCAAGCTCGAGGCCGACCCCGGACCCGGCGTCACCGCGGCCTCCAACTTCAAGGACGGGACCTCCAGCACGTTCGGCGCGCCCAACATCTGGAGCGGCGGGACCGTGACGCAGAACTTCGGCGCGCTGCGCGCGCCGGTCACGCGGTCCTGCACCCTCCCCGAGGACTGCGACGACGGCAACCCGTGCACCGACGACGCCTGCAGCGGCGAGCACTGCGTGAACGCCGTCAATGCCGCGCCGTGCGACGACGCCAACCCCTGCACCGACGGCGACGCCTGCGCCGGCCGCGTCTGCCGCGGGACGGAGGTCGGGAGCTGCTGCCTCGGCGCCTGCGCCTGCGACGACCTGAGCGCCTGCACGATCGACGCCTGCGGCCCCCTCGGCTGCGCCCACACCCCGACCTGCGCGCTCGCCGGAACGGTCCGCTACTACCGCGACAGCGCGACCGGCGAGCCGAGCGCGAAGGGCGTGCCCGGCGTCGCGATCGACCTCTCCCGCGACGGCCTCGCGGAGGCGACCACCGGTCACGACGGCACATACCTGGCAGGCGACCGCGGCGGGAGGCTGCGCGTCGAAGCGCTGCCGAAGCTCGGAGCCCCGCGCGCGTCCGACCACAACGGCGCGGTCACCTCCTTCGACGCCGCGCTGATCGCGCGCGGCGCCGTGTCGGCGCTCGACCTCTCGGCGAACCAGCTGCTGGCCGGCGACGTCACCGGCAACGGCGAGGCCTCGTCGCTCGACGCGGCCCGGATCGCGCAGTTCGCGGCGCAGCTGATCGATCACTTCGACGTGGCCGCGACGGCCGGCTCGGACTGGCGCTTCCTGCGCTGCGACACCTACGACGACGCAGCGAACCAGGACTGCGGCGATCCCGTCTACGTGCACGAACCGCTCGCGCAGCCCGCGGTCGACGACTTCTACGCGGTCCTCTACGGCGACGTCTCGGGGAACTGGCTGCCGGAGGCCGGCGGCGGCGGCGGTTTCGCCGCACGAGCGCCTGCGGGTGTTCCTGCCGGCTCGTCGCCCGCGGAGATCGCCGCCGCCGCGCGCGACATCGCCACCGCGGCGCGGCTGAAGGGCCGCGGCGGTGCCCGTGTTCTGCGGCCCGCAACGGCCGGTCCCGCCGTGCTCGCGCTCGACGCCGCGCCCGGCCGCATGGCCCGCGGCGAACGGAGGCAGGTCCTGGTGCGGCTGGAGAACGCGGAGGGCGTGGAGGCGCTCGACCTGCGCCTCGCCTATCCCGCGGCACGGCTCGCGATCGTCGACGCGCAGCCGGCCGGGATCGGTTTGGGCATGGCGGTCGCCTGGAACGACACGGAGGGCGAGCTGCGGCTGGGCCTCTACGGTGTCGAGCCGCTCGCGGCTTCGGGAGCGCTCGTCGCGATCACGGTCGAGGCGCGCCGCGGTCTCTCGCGGCTGCCGCCGCTGCAGATCGAGGGGAGCGCGAACGAGGGCGCGATCGAGCTGCGGCCCGCGGCCGTTCGCCGGGCGCCGCCGCGCGACGCGGTCGAGACGCCGGAGCGCTGACGGCCGCAGCCGCTTTTCGTAACCGGATCCGCCAGCGGCGGACCGTAGGAGACGGGCGCGGGCGATTCCGGATCCGGCGCGCTTTTCGCATCGTGACCTGGCCCATGGCTCTCCGTGACGCGTGTGCCGTCCTCGTGCTCCTCGCCGCGACCGGCCCGGCCTTTGCAGCGGGGCCGGCCCTGACCGTCGACGCCGCCGCCGACCGGCACGCGATCTCGCCGCTCGTCTACGGGATCAACTTCGCCGACGAGGCGCTCGCCGCCGAGCTCGGACTGCCGCTGCGCCGCTGGGGCGGCAACGCCACCACGCGCTACAGTTGGCGCAACGACACCAGCAACCGGGCCAGCGACTGGTACTTCGAGAACATCCCCAACGACAACCCCGACCCGGGCGCGCTCCCCGACGGCTCCTCGTCCGACCGCTTCGTCGAGCAGGACCGCCGCACCGGGACGAAGACGCTGCTGACGGTCCCGCTGGTCGGCTGGACCCCGAAGTCGCGCGGCTATGCCTGCGGCTTCTCGGTCGCCCGCTACGGCGCGCAGCAGTCGGTCGACCCCTGGCGCCCCGACTGCGGCAACGGCCGGCGCGGCGACGGTTCGGAGATCGCCGGGAACGATCCGGCCGACACCTCGAGCGCGATCGGGCCGCCGTTCGTCAGGGACTGGGTCGCGCACCTCGTCGCGCGCTACGGCGCCGCGCGCGAGGGGGGCGTGCCGTTCTACGACCTCGACAACGAGCCGGAGCTCTGGAACGACACCCACCGCGACGTCCACCCCCAGCCGGCCTCGTACGACGAGCTGCGCGACCGGGCGGTGCTCTACGCCCCGGCGGTGAAGGAGGCCGATCCCGGCGCGCTGACGCTGGGGCCGGTCGCGTGGGGCTGGACCGCCTACTTCTACTCCGCGCTCGACTGGGAGCCGGGGGGCGACTGGTGGAACCACCCGCAGGATCGCAACGCGCACGGCGGAGTGCCGTTCGTCGAGTGGTACCTGGCGCAGATGAGCGCCTGGGAGCGCGCGCACGGGCTGCGGGTCCTCGACGTCCTCGACCTGCACTACTACCCGCAGGCCGCGGGCGTCGCCCTCTCCCCCGCCGGCGACGCCGCGACGCAGGCGCTGCGCCTGCGCTCGACGCGCGCGCTGTGGGACCCCGCGTACGTCGACGAGAGCTGGATCGGCGAGGCGGTGCGGCTGCTCCCGCGGATGCGGGAGTGGGTGGCGACGCGCTACCCCGGGACCAAGCTGGCGATCACCGAGTACAACTGGGGCGGCCTCGAGTCGATCAACGGTGCACTGGCCCAGGCCGACGTGCTGGGGATCTTCGGCCGCGAGGGGCTGCACCTGGCGGCGCTCTGGTCCCCGCCCGCCGCGACCGACCCGGGCGCGTTCGCGTTCCGGCTCTACCGCAACGTCGACGGGGCGGGCGGGCGTTTCGGCAACACCGGGGTGCGCGCGACCAGCGGCGACCCGTCGCGGGTCGCGATCTACGCCGCGCTGCGCGGCGACGGCTGGCTGACCATCGCGCTGGTCAACAAGTCGACGAGCGCCGAGACCAGCGCGCTGAGCGTCCTCAACTTCGCGCCCTCGGGCGCGGCGCGCGTCTACCGCTACAGCGCGGCCGACCTCTCGCGGATCGTGCGCGAAGCGGACCTTCCGCTCCCCGGGGGAGCGGCCAGCGTCGCGCTGCCGGCGTCGTCGCTGACGCTGCTCGCGATCCCGGGGCCGGTCGACTTCGGGCCGGGCGAGGCGGGGCCGGCGGCCGACGCGCACGCGCAGCTGCGCGTCGCGCGCTACGACCGCCTGACCGGCTCGATGCGCCTGACCTGGCAGGCGGCCTGCGACGCGGTGGACCACACCGCCTACTGGGGAAACCTGGCCCAGGTCTCGAGCTACGCCTACGCCGGCCGGGCCTGTCACCTGGGGAACGCGGGGTACGCCGACGTCGTGCCCGGGGCGGGCTCGGTGTTCCTGCTGGTCGTCGGAAACGACGGCGCGCGTGAGGGGTCGTACGGGCGAGGCGGCTCCGGCGCGGAGCGGCCCGCGGCGGGCCCGGGGGGCGGTTGCTGGTACGCGCAGGCGATCGGGGTCTGCCCGTAGGGGAGGGCGCTCTCTCTCCGCTCCGCGCCCTGATTCCCGCGACCGGGAAGCTGGCCGGCGTCATCCCTTCCCTCTTCGCGGCGGGCCCGGCACCATCGAGTCGGTCTCACGACTTGGCGCTTTCCGCATGGAGATGTATACCTATACGTATACATCATTGGAGGCGTCCGTGGCCGCCACGCGAAAGGCACAGATCCTCATGGAACCGGACGAGTACCAGCGCCTCGCGGCGATCGCCCAGGCCCAGGGCGTGTCCCTGAGCGAACTCGTGCGGGCCGCCGTGCGCGAACGGTACCTGCGGGCGGTTCCTGCGCTCAGCGAAGCGGTCGCGCGCATCTGCGCGATGGAGATCGCGATTCCCGAGGACTGGGAAGCCCTCGAGCAGCTCATCGAGCAACGCCATGACGCCGGTCTTCCTCGATAGCAACGTGTTCCTCTACGCGGCGGGTGCGGGGCATCCGCTTCGCGCTCCGTGCCAGGCGCTTCTTGCGCGCATCGCGGACGGAACGTTGACGGCGACGACGAGCGTCGATGTGGTGCAGGAAGTGATGCACGTCGTCGCGCGTCGCGGACGACGCGACCAGGCCGCCGAGATCGGGGAGGCGCTCCTCGCCTTGTTCCCCGGGTTGCTCCCCGTCACCCCGTCGATCGTCTCTCGCGCCTGCGAGATCATCCGGCGGCACCCTCGCCTGCCGGTGCGGGATGCTCTCCACGCCGCCACGATGATCGAGAACACGATCGACACGATCGTGACCGCCGACCGTCACCTGGACGGGATCGACGGGATCCGCCGGATCGATCCATCCCGCGCTCCCCGGCTCACGCCACCCGGCCGGCGAGGATCGCCGCCGCCTGCAGCACGGTCGTGACGAGCGCGGCACCGCCGAGGAGCGCGATCACGGCCGGCTCGAGCACGCGGTCGTAGAGCGCCTGCCACGCCGCTGCTGCGCCGCCGCTTCGCCGCCGGCGCGCCGCCAGCGCCGCGTGGCAGCGCGCGCGGAGCGCCTCGGAATCGGGGTGCGGCAGGTCGTGCGTGCCCAGCGCCGCCAGCGCCATGGCCGTGAACCGATCGAAATCGTCGGGGGTCGTCATCCTGCTTCCTCCGATGCCACGTCCGACAGCTCGCGCGCCAGCAGCCGGCGCGCCCGCATCAGGCGCGCGCGCATCGCCTCCGGCGCGATCCCGCAGACCGCCGCCGCCTCGCCGGGGGTCATCCCTTCCACGCCGACCAGCAGCAACGCCTCGCGCGCCCGCGCCGGGAGCTTCGCCAGCGCCTGCTCGAGCGCCTGCTCGCGTTCGTCGCGCGCGAGGTCGTCGAGCGGCCCGGGCGGGGGCGGGGCGCGCAGCGTGATCCGCGCCAGCTCGCCGACCCGCTCGGCGTCGAGCAGCCGCCAGCGGCTCCAACTCAGGAAGAGGTTGCGGGCGACGGTGAAGAGCCACGGGGCCAGCTTCATCGCCTCGTCCGCGGGCGGCGGGTGGGCGATCAACCGCAGCCAGGTCTCCTCGAGCAGGTCCTCGGCGACCTCGCGGTGCCGGGCCATGCGGAGCAGGTAGGCGAAGAGCCGCGCGCGGTAGGCGTCGTAGATCGCGTCGAAGGCCGAGGCGTCCCCGGCCCGCAGCCGTGCGACCAGCTCCCGCTCGGTCTCCTGCTCCACGCCTCTCCAACGCTCCGGGCCCGTTATCGTGACACGGGCCTGCCACGGCGGGGCTCGAACAGACGCCCACCGCTCGCCCGGGAAGCCCCGACGGGGCTCGAACAGACGCCCACCGCTCGCCCGGGAAACCCCGACGGGGCTCGAACAGACTCCCACCGCTCGCCCGGGAAGCCCCGACGGGTCACGCGGACCCCTCCCGCGCGTTACTCCTGCGACTTCGGAAGGAGGTCTCGATGTTCCTCGGACTCGCCCTGCTCGGTTTCACACTCGTCGTCGGCCTGGCGGCCCTCTGGCTGGGAATCTCGTTCGCCGTGCGCCCGGCCGAGAACCGGCTGGCGATGCTGCGGCCGCTCTCGCTGGCCGTGATCCTCGCCTCGGCCAGCGCGATGGTCTCCGGGCTCGCGATGTCGTTCGCCCGCGCGGCCGATGCAGCCCAGAGCCCGACGGCCCCGGACCCCGGCAAGCTGATGGCCGGCCTCGCCGAGTCGATGGTTCCGGGCGCGGTCGGCTTCGCGCTGCTGGCCGTGGCTTGGCTGATGGTCGGGGTCGGGATGCGGCGGCAGCCCTGACCCGACCGGGTCGGCGCGCTGCGGGCCTGCACTGAGCTCGACCCCGGGCCCCTCCCCCGTCCTCCCGGTGACTTTCTTCTCGCCGGGTGAATCCCGGGAGGGGGGATCGTGCTCTATTGGGGTGAAAGGAGCCACCCATGCTCGCTCGCATCTTCGGCCGCAACGTCCACCCGATCGAGCGCGCCGTGCGCGTCGTCCTGGGCCTCGGCCTGTCGGCCTGGCCGTCTCCGGCGTCACACCGTGGGGCTACATCGGCGTTGTCCCGCTCCTCACCGGTCTCGTCGGCAACTGTCCGCTCTACGGTCTGCTCGGCTTCTCGACCTGCCCCGTCCGACAGTAGGGGAACGCGGAGCGCAGCGCGCCGATGGCCGATCCAGAGGACGCGCGAACTGCTTCGCCGCACCGCCGGCGGCGACCGCGCCGCCTTCGAGGAGCTGGTCGCGCGGCACAGGGATGCCGTCTGGCGCCTGTGCCGCGCCGCCGCACCGACCCGCCAGGATGCCGAGGACGCGCTGCAGGAGACCTTTCTTTCCGCCTACCGGCACGCCGCGCAGTTCCGCGCCGAGAGCACGGTGCGCACCTGGCTGCTGACGATCGCTCGCCATGCCGCGCTCCGCCTGCGCACCCGCGCGGCCGCGGATCCCGAGCCGGAGCCCGACGACTGGAGCCTGGGGATCGCTGCCGGCTGGGGTGCGGAAGACGACCCCGAGCGGCTCGCGATCGCCGCACAACGGCGGGGGGCGCTCCAGCGGGCGCTCGACCGGCTCGGCCCCGCCGACCGCGAAGTGATCGTGCTGCGCGATCTCGAGGAGCTGGACGGCGACAGGACCGCGGCAATCCTGGGGCTCGCACTACCGGCGATGAAGAGCCGCCTGCACCGCGCGCGCCTCCGGCTCGCCGCGGCGCTCGCGGAGGAGGGATTGAAATGACGCCAGGAGACGAAATGCCCGGGCGCCCCGAAGAGCGCGAGGTCGGCGGGCTGCGCTGCAGCGAAGTGCTGGCGGCGCTGAGCGATCTCGTCGACGGTCAGCTCCCGGCCGCGGCCGTCGCCGCCGTCCACGCGCACGTGGCGGGTTGCGACGTCTGCGAGCGCTTCGGCGGCCGGTTCGGCGCGATCGTCGCCGGCCTGCGGACCGCGCTGCGCGAACCCCAGCCGATCGACGACGACGTCGCCGCGCGGCTGGCCGAGCGGCTGCGCACGCGCTGAGGCGCGCGCGGCGGCGCCGTCCCCGGCCCGCAGCGCCGCGGTGGGACCCGGCCGCTACGGCCCCAGCAGCTCGCCCGCGATCCGGCTGACGAGCTTGCCGTCGGCCGCGCCCTGCAGCCTCGCCATCGCGCCCTTCATCACCGCGCCGAGGTCCTTCTTCGAGGTCGCCCCGGTCTCGGCGATGACCGCCTGCACGGCGGCGCGGACCTCGTCCTCGCCCAGCGCCTTCGGCAGGTAGGCTTCGACCATCTGCAGCTCCGCCTCCTCCTGCGTCGCGAGGTCCTCGCGCCCCCCCTTGCGGTAGGCCTCGATCGACTCCCGCCGCTGCTTGGCGTAGGTCGAGAGCACGCGCGTCGCCTCGGCGTCGTCGAGGTGGTAGTCGAGCCCCTTCGTCTCGCGCAGGTTGACTTCGACCTTGAGCATCTCGGCCTTCAGCATCCGCAGCATCGCCAGGCGGCGCGCGTCCTGGGCCTTCATCGCGCTCTTGAGGTCTTCGAGCAGGCGGTCTCTCAGCGACATGGCGGCCTCCCTCGTTCCCGGGGAGGATGCCACGGCCGCGGGGCCGCGTCAGCGGCAGTCGCGCCCCCGGAGGTCGCGCAGGCGCCCCGCGGAGTCGAGCCCGGCAAGGCCCCGCGTCCCGTCGGCGGCGACGCCGAGGACGAGGTAGAAGTAGGCACTGCCGGGGGCCGGTGACTCGTTCTCGGCGAACTGGCGGTCGTTCGGATCGGCATCGCGGCCGTTCTGGCAGGTTCCGTAGAAGCGCGCGCGCAGCATCTCGAGCGTGCCGCGATAGAACTCGTACCGCGTCGAGCGCGGCTCGGCGCTCCAGCTGAAGGTCGAGATCGCCGTGGCGCGATTGTGTACGGCAGTCAGCACGATCGCCGCCGAGGGCACGCCGCGCGCGGCGTCGGCGGCGAACGGATCGCAGGCGTCGCCGGCCCCGTCGCCGTCGGCGTCGGCCTGGGCGGTGTCGCCGACGTAGGGGCAGCGGTCGCAGGCGTCGCCGACCCCGTCCAGGTCGAGGTCCGCCTGCGCCGCGTCCTTCGCCGCCGGGCAGAGGTCGCAGGCGTCGCCGACCCCGTCGGCGTCGCCGTCGGCCTGGCTCCCCTGCGCCACCAGCGGGCAGTTGTCCGTGGCGTCGCCGAAGCCGTCGCCATCGAGGTTGACTCCGGCGCAGCGCAGCGGCGTCCCGGGGTCGGTCGTCTCGAACGAGGCGCCGGCGACGCGCACCCCGTGCAGCGCGTTGACGGTGCTGTCCTGAGCGTCGCCGTTGAAGCGCCAGTTGCCGCGCAGCGCCGCCGGCAGCGGCGACGAGTAGAAAGCGCACTGCGCACCCGCGCGGATCTCGGTCTCGCTGCGCGCCGCCCCCCACCAGCGGACCTCATCGATGTCGCCCCGGTAGGTCTCGAACGAGCCGAAGCCGCCGCCGATCCGCAGCGCGCCGGTCCCGGCCCACGAGATCGTCCCCGGTGCGAAGCAGAAGTTGTCGAGCTGGCCGTTGACGTAGACGCGCTGGTAGGTCCCGTCGTAGGTCAGCGCGACGTGCGTCCAGCGGGTCAGCGGGAGACGCGCGATCGAGTAGCAGTAGGCGGCGCTGGCCCCGCGCCCGACCGCGAACTCGACCCAGCCGTCGGGGACCAGCCGCAGCGACACGCCGCGCACGTCGAAGTCGACCGGGCTGCGGCGATCGATCACGCGCTGGTACTGGCTCGAGCCGATCCCCGGCCGCAGCCAGACCTCCACCGTGAAGGCATTGCCGGGTGTGTCGAGCGCGGGGTTGGCGGGCACCTCGACGTAGTCCTGTTCCGTGTCCCCTTCCAGCCGCAGCACGTCGTGGCGCACGGGGGTGACGGTGAGCGAGATCGTTGCCGGCGCGCTGTCGCGGAACTCGGTGTCCTGCACCTTCACCTGGAACGAGTCGGGACCGGAGTAGCCGCTCTCCGGCACGTAGCGGAAGCGCGCGCCGCGCGGCCCGCCGAACCGGACCTCGCCGTGGGCCGGCGGCGTCACCAGGTCGAAGCGCACGACGCCGCTGTCGGCGTCGGTCCCCTTGAGCACCGCGGAGGCCACTCCCTTGCCGGCGGAGGCGGCGGCCGCCTCCACGACCGGGTTCGAGAACGGAGCGGCCGCGAGGGTGAAGCTCTTCGTCAGCGCCAGCTGGCCGTTCTGGTAGTACTCGATCGTCCAGTTCCCCAGCGAGCCGGTGCCGGGCAGGAAGGTCTGCCAGTAGAGCCAGTCGTACGCCGCGGCGGCCGTCCAGGTGTACGAGTTGTCGTCGTAGACCGTGCCGTCGGGCTTGCGGAACACGACGCGCGAGACGTCGCCGGCGTGGATGTCGGTGTTGCGGTGCCAGAAGAAGAAGGCGTTGGCGGCGGGGTTCTGCTCGACGCGCGTGACGTCCGGGTAGCGCTCCTTGATCGTGTAGAGGTCGGGCGTGAAGATCGTCATCCCGGCGGAGTAGACGTTCATCGTGTTCGCCAGCGTGTGGCCGGGCTGCGGCGGCCTCCAGAGCGAGGCGCCGGTCCGGCAGGGACCGGAGAACGGCTCCTG
Source organism: uncultured Acidobacteriota bacterium (assembly GCA_963702425.1). Lineage (GTDB taxonomy): Bacteria > Acidobacteriota > Polarisedimenticolia > J045 > J045 > JALOKP01. Next base: position 24,188 of record CAVPCQ010000028.1, on the reverse strand, counting down.
CACGGTGCCATCGGCGTCGGCCACTTCGAAGTGGACGTGCGGATCGCTCGAGAAGCCCGAGCTGCCGACCAGCGCCAGCGGCTGCCCCTCGAACACGCGCTCGCCGGCACCGACCAGGGCCGACCATTTGCGGTGGTGCAGGTATAGGCCGGTGCTCCCGTCATCGTGGCGGACGTAGACGAAGTTGTTCGGTCCGGTGCCGCCAACGCCGGCCGCGCGGTCGAAGTAGCCGTCCTCGACGCGCACCACCTCGCCCGCCGCGGCGGCGACGACGAACCGCCCTTCGTCCATCTCGACGAAGTCGCGGATCATGACGTCGTTGCCGAGGTGGGTGTCGTACGTGATCCCCTGGCAGTTCCAGTCCTTGATCGCGCCGGATGGGTCGAGATCGACGTAGTTGAAGCTGTGCTGCCAGTCCTGCGCGAGCAGCGGCCAGCGGAAGCGGACGGTCACCGGGGGGCCGTCCGGGGCGGGAGCCGACGGGGGCGGCAGCGGTGCGGCGAGGCCGTCGTCGAGGACCGTCGCGGCCTCGGGGTGGACAGGGCGCAGCGAGCCGCGCGACGCGGGCCCGTCCGCGGCGGCCCACGGCAGCGTCGCGATGGCGAAGCATCCGGTCATGATCGAACTAATACGGACTATAAAGGTCACTGGTGGACTCCGGCTGTTTTCATACTTGTGCTCCTAATGAAGTACGCCGATACGATAAGCCGCACCACAGTACCCGGCGTTGCGCGCTTTTCTCCGTCGCAACAGCGACCGCGGGGCGCCATCGAGGACCGTATGACCCGCTCGCTCACGATCACCGTACCGGCCGCGCTCGCACTGCTCTCGATCGCCTTCCTGGCAGCGCTCGCCGGCGAAGCCCGCGTCGCGATCGACCCCGCGCTCGCCGCCGCGACGCAGCCGCTGCCCGTCACGGGCGCCAACCCGCGTCGCTGGGACAAGCCGCTCGCCTTCGGACCGTACCGCACCGGCGTCGTGCGCGACCGCGGAACGATCGGCTGGTCGGTGCAGGTGCTGCGGCTCGGCGCCTCCGGATCGAAGCGGCCGTACGCGTTCACGCTGGAGACGCCCGCGGGGCCCGTGGATGCCGAGTGCTACGAGAAGGGGCTCGAGGCCTGGACGGCGAGCGGTTTCTCCGTCGACCTGCGCGCCGCGGCGGCCAAGCCGGCGCTGGTCTGCGCGTTCCGTCCCGCGGGGGAAGGCGGCGGCTCGCGGGAGGCCTGGACGCTGGCCCTCGGGGCGGCGCGGAAGCTCTCCGGCGGCTTCGTCGGTGAACTCCGCCCCGCGGACGGCACCGCCGGAACCCCGCTCGCCGTGCGCTCGATCCACGCGCTGGACGGCACGCCGATCCCGCTCGGTTCGCCCGCGGGATACGCGCTGCAGCGCGAGGGGCGCACGATCGCGGCGGTCGAGACGATCAATGCCGGCCGGGTGTGGCTGGCGGATGCAGGAACTGCGGCCGACACGGCGCCGGCCGCGATCCCTGCCGCCGTCGCCGCCCTGCTGCTTCGCCCTCTTCCGCGCCCTGCAGCCTGGCCATCGCGCCCTTCATCACCGCGCCGAGGTCCTTCTTCGACGTCGCCCCGCTCTCGGCGATGACCGCCTGCACGACGGCGCGGACCTCGTCCTCGCCCAGCGCCTTCGGCAGGTAGGCTTCGACCATCTGCAGCTCCGCTTCCTCCTGCGTGGCGAGGTCCTCGCGCCCCCCCTTGCGGTAGGCCTCGATCGACTCGCGCCGCTGCTTGGCGTAGGTCGAGACGACGCGCGTTGCTTCGCTATCGTCGAGGTGGTAGTCGCGCCCCTTCGTCTCGCGCAGGTCGACCTCGACCTTGAGCATCTCGGACTTCAGCATCCGCAGCATCGCCAGGCGGCGCGCGTCCTGGGCCTTCATCGCGCTCTTGAGGTCTTCGAGCAGGCGGTCTCTCAGCGACATGGCGGCCTCCCTCGTTCCTGGGGGAGGATGCCACGGCCGGGCGGCCGCGTCAGCGGCAGTCGCGCCCCCGCAGGTCGCGCAGCCGTCCCGCGGAGTCGAGCCCGGCAAGGCCCCGCGTCCCGTCGGCGCCGACGCCGAGGACGAGGTAGAAGTAGGCGCTGCCGGGGGCCGGCGACTCGTTCTCGGCGAACTGGCGGTCGTTCGGATCGGCATCGCGGCCGTTCTGGCAGGTGCCGTAGAAGCGCGCGCGCAGCATCTCGAGCGTGCCGCGATAGAACTCGTAGCGCGTCGAGCGCGGCTCGGCGCTCCAGCTGAAGGTCGAGATCCCCGTGATGCGGTCGTGCCCGGCGGTCAGCACGATCGCCGCCGACGGCACGCCGCGCGCGGCGTCGGCGGAGAACGGATCGCAGGCGTCGCCGGCCCCGTCGCCGTCGGTGTCGACCTGGGCGGTGTCGCCGACGAAGGGGCAGCGGTCGCAGGCGTCGCCGACGCCGTCGAGATCGAGGTCCGCCTGGGCCGTGTCCTTCGTCGCCGGGCACAGGTCGCAGGCGTCGCCGACCCCGTCGGCGTCGCCGTCGGCCTGGCTCCCCTGCGCCACCAGCGGGCAGTTGTCCGCGGCGTCGCCGAAGCCGTCGCCGTCGAGGTTGACACCGGCGCAGCGCAGCGGCGTCCCGGGGTCGGTCGTCTCGAACGAGGCGCCGGCGACGCGCACCCCGTGCAGCGCGTTGGCGCTGCTGTCCTGCGCGTCGCCGTTGAAGCGCCAGTTGCCGCGCAGCGCCGCCGGCAGCGGCGACGAGTAGAAGGCGCACTGCGCCCCCGCGCGGATCTCGTTCTCGCTGCGCGCCGCCCCCCACCAGCGGACCTCGTCGATGTCGCCGCGGTAGGTCTCGAACGAGCCGAAGCCGCCACCGATCCGCAGCGCGCCGGTCCCGGCCCACGAGATCGTCCCCGGCGCGAAACAGAAGTTGTCGAGCTGGCCGTTGACGTAGAGGCGCTGGTAGGTCCCGTCGTAGGTCAGCGCGACGTGCGTCCAGCGGGTCAGCGGGAGACGCGCGATCGAGTAGCAGTAGGCGGCGCTGGCCCCGCGCCCGACGGCGAACTCGACCCAGCCGTCGGGGACCAGGCGCAGCGACACGCCGCGCAGGTCGAAGTCGACCGGGCTGCGGCGATCGATCACGCGCTGGTACTGGCTCGAGCCGATCCCCGGCCGCAGCCAGGCCTCCACCGTGAAGGCGTTGCCGGGCGTGTCGAGCGCGGGGTTGGCGGGCACCTCGACGTAGTCATGCTCCGTGTCCCCTTCCAGCCGCAGCACGTTGTGGCGAACGGGCGTGACCGAGAGCGAGATCGTTGCCGGCGCGCTGTCGCGGAACTCGGTGTCCGGCGCTTTCATCTGGAACGAGTCGGGGCCGGAGTAGCCGCTCTCCGGGACGTAGCGGAAGCGCGCGCCGCGCGGCCCCCCGAACCGGACCTCGCCGTGGGCCGGCGGCGTCACCAGGTCGAAGCGCACGACGCCGCTGTCGGCGTCGCTCCCCTTGAGCACCCCGGAGGCCACTCCCTTGCCGGCGGAGGCGGCGGCCGCCTCCACGACCGGGTTCGAGAACGGAGCGGCCGCGAGGGTGAAGCTCTTCGTCAGCGCCAGCAGGCCGTTCTGGTAGTACTCGATCGTCCAGTTCCCCAGCGAGCCGGTACCGGGCAGGAAGGTCTGCCAGTAGAGCCAGTCGTACGCCGCGGCGGCCGTCCAGGTGTACGAGTTGTCGTCGTAGACCGTGCCGTCGGGCTTGCGGAACACGACGCGCGAGACGTCGCCGGCGTGGATGTCGGTGTTGCGGTGCCAGAAGAAGAAGGCGTTGGCGGCAGGGTTCTGCTCGACGCGCGTGACGTCGGGGTAGCGCTCCTTGATCGTGTTGAGGTCGGGCGTGAAGATCGTCATCCCGGCGGAGTAGACGTTCATCGTGTTCGCCAGCGTGTGGCCGGGCTGCGGCGGCTTCCAGAGCGAGGCGCCGGTCCGGCAGGGACCGGAGAACGGCTCCTGCACGGTGCCGTCGGCGTCGGCCACCTCGAAGTGGACGTGCGGATCGCTCGAGAAGCCCGAGCTGCCGACCAGCGCCAGCGGCTGCCCCTCGAACACGCGCTCGCCGGCACCGACCAGGGCCGACCACTTGCGGTGGTGCAGGTAAAGGCCGGTGCTCCCGTCATCGTGGCGGACGTAGACGAAGTTGTTCGGTCCGGTGCCGCCAACGCCGGCCGCGCGGTCGAAGTAGCCGTCCTCGACGCGCACCACCTCGCCCGCGGCGGCGGCGACGACGAACCGCCCTTCGTCCATCTCGACGAAGTCGCGGATCATGACGTCGTTGCCGAGGTGGGTGTCGTACGTGATCCCCTGGCAGTTCCAGTCCTTGATCGCGCCGGATGGGTCGAGATCGACGTAGTTGAAGCTGTGCTGCCAGTCCTGGGCGAGCAGCGGCCAGCGGAAGCGGACCGTCACCGGGGGGCCGTCCGGGGCGGGAGCCGACGGGGGCGGCAGCGGTGCGGCGAGGCCGTCGTCGAGGACCGTCGCGGCCTCGGGGTGGACCGGGCGCAGCGAGCCGCGCGACGCGGGCCCGTCCGCGGCGGCCCACGGCAGCGTCGCGATGATCGCGAAGCATCCGGTCAATGATCGAACTTGTTCGGACTATTAGTGGTCACTCAGTGGACTCCACGCCATGCCTTCATACTTGTGCTCCTAATGAAGTACGCCGATACGATCAAGCCGCACCACAGTACCCGGCGTTGCGCGCTTTTCTCCGTCGCAACAGCGACCGCGGGGCGCCATCGAGGACCGTATGACCCGCTCGCTCACGATCACCGTACCGGCCGCGCTCGCACTGCTCTCGATCGCCTTCCTCGCAGCGCTCGCCGGCGAAGCCCGCGTCGCGATCGACCCCGCGCTCGCCGCCGCGACGCAGCCGCTGCCCGTCACGGGCGCCAACCCGCGTCGCTGGGACAAGCCGCTCGCCTTCGGACCGTACCGCACCGGCGTCGTGCGCGACCGCGGAACGATCGGCTGGTCGGTGCAGGTGCTGCGGCTCGGCGCCTCCGGATCGAAGCGGCCGTACGCGTTCACGCTGGAGACGCCCGCGGGGCCCGTGGATGCCGAGTGCTACGAGAAGGGGCTCGAGGCCTGGACGGCGAGCGGTTTCTCCGTCGACCTGCGCGCCGCGGCGGCCAAGCCGGCGCTGGTCTGCGCGTTCCGTCCCGCGGGGGAAGGCGGCGGCTCGCGGGAGGCCTGGACGCTGGCCCTCGGGGCGGCGCGGAAGCTCTCCGGCGGCTTCGTCGGTGAACTCCGCCCCGCGGACGGCACCGCCGGAACCCCGCTCGCCGTGCGCTCGATCCACGCGCTGGACGGCACGCCGATCCCGCTCGGTTCGCCCGCGGGATACGCGCTGCAGCGCGAGGGGCGCACGATCGCGGCGGTCGAGACGATCAATGCCGGCCGGGTGTGGCTGGCGGATGCAGGAACTGCGGCCGACACGGCGCCGGCCGCGATCCCTGCCGCCGTCGCCGCCCTGCTGCTGTTCCAGCCGCCCGAGTAGATCGCCGAGCTGCGACGCCCGCGACATCCCGGCCGCCGGTTTCTGAGATACTGGGCGAGTCGAGCGATCCGGCAATCGGCCACGATGCCGGTTCTCGTTCCGATGCGGTTCCACGCAGCTGCCGGGAGGAACATAGAAATGATCCGACGCACTCGCTTCACGGGCCGCGCCGCGCGCCTCACCGTCCTCGCTCTCGCGGTGCTGGCGCTGGCGGCACCAGCCGCCCTGGCCCAGGCCCCATCCGACGCGGACGTGACCGCCGCGTTGAAGGCCGCATTCGCCAAGTACAAGACGCTCCAGGAGGGGGCGAATGCCGACTACATCCCGGCCCTCGCCAAGGTCGACCCCAAGATCTACGGCATCGCGCTGGTGACCGTGGACGGCAAGGTCTACACCGAGGGCGACGTGACCTCCGAGGTCTCGATCCAGTCGATCTCCAAGGTCTTCACGATGGCCAAGGTGATCGAGGAGTCCGGCCCGCAGTCGATCGTCGACAACATGGGGGTGGACGCGACGGGGCAGGTCTTCAACTCGATCGTCGCCGTCGAGCAGAACAAGGGCGCCGAGATGAACCCGCTGGTCAACCCCGGCGCCATCACGGCGACCAGCATGGTCAAGGGTGCGACCTACGACGAGATCTGGGGCAAGATCATCGGCTACTACGACGACTTCGCCGGCCGGCAGCTCAAGGTCCTCGAGGACGTCTACAAATCGGAGGCCGAGTCGAACCAGCGCAACCAGGCGATCGCCCAACTGATGTACGCCTACGGCCACATCAAGGACAAGCCGCTCCAGGCCTGCGACATCTACACCAAGCAGTGCTCGGTCGGCGTCAACGCGAAGGATCTCGCCGTGATGGCGGCCACGCTTGCCAACGGCGGCAGGAACCCGGTCACGAAGAAGCAGGTGCTCAAGTCCGAGTACGTCCCGAACGTGCTGGCGGTGATGGCGACCGCCGGGCTCTACGACGACTCGGGCAAGTGGCTCTACATGACCGGCCTGCCGGCGAAGAGCGGCGTCGGCGGCGGCATCATCGCGGTCTCGCCGGGGAAGTTCGGGATCGCGGTGATCTCGCCTCCGCTCGACAAGGCGGGCAACAGCGTCCGCGCGCAGAAGGCGATCGCCGACATCTCGAACGCGCTCGGCGGCAACCCGTACGCGTCGAAGGCGCGCTGAGCGGGGCACCATCCGGCCGGGAGTGCCGCGGGTCGACCGAGACCGGCGGCGCTGCCCGACCGGGGACGCGCTCATCGGGCGCCCCCGCACCGGACCGTGGCAGAATGCGGCATGCGTTGGCTCTTCACGGCATCCGCCCGGACAGTCGCGCTGGTGTGCGTCGCCGCCGCCGTCGTGGCCTGGCTCTGGTGGGGATCGACTCGGGGACCGGCCTTCTCCTTCCTCCCCGGTCGCACCTCGGTCGCCGAGTGGATCGTCTACCCTTCCCCACCGAACACGAACATGCGCCGCGGGGCGAAGGTCCCCGCGGAGTTCCAGCGGACGTTCGAGTGCGCGACCGCATCGACCGGTGTCCCGCTCCGGGTGCGCGCCTTCCGCGAGGCCGATGTCTACATCAACGGAAAGAAGATCTGGTTGAAGGGAGAGGGCCCTGGAAGGCGGGGCGTCGCGGTACGGTGGGGCGTGCTCTGCAGCAGGGGACCAACACGATCGTCGCCAAGGTGCGCAACCCGAATGGCCGGCCCGCCCTCTGGCTGGAGCTCGAACTGCCGGGAGGCGCGACGCTGGTGACCGATGGCCGATGGGAGGTGTCGTGGGGCGGCGCTGCGGCCGTCCCGGCGCTCGTCGCCACCTCGCCGCCCCCCGCGCGCCGGCTCGACCCCGGCGGGCCGCCCGCGCCACCGGAGGCGCTCGCGCGGCGCCTCCCCTTCCTGCTCGTCGTCGGGCTGCTCGCGCTGCTGGCCGTCTGGGGTGTGCAGCGCCTGGTCGAGCGCGGGTTGCCCGGGCGGCTCGCCGGCCGCGAGTGGGGCCTCGCGCTCGCCGCGATCGCCGTCGCCTGGATCGCGCTGATCGTGCACAACTCGCCGCTGCTGCACCCGGCCTACGGCTTCGACGCCGACGGCCACATCGCGTACATCGAGCGGATCCGTACGACCTGGTCGCTGCCGCTCGCCCACGAGGGGTGGCAGATGTACCACCCGCCGCTCTACTACGGCACGATCGCCGCGCTCCTGAGCCTCGGCGGTGGGGCTGCGGACAGCCCGCTCGGGATCCTCGTGCTGCGGCTGTTCCAGGCCCTGCTCGCGGTGGCCAATGCGGCGCTCGTGCTCGGGCTGCTGCGGACCCTCTTCCCGGATCGACCGCGGCTCCACGCCGCGGGGTTGCTCTTCGCCGCCTTCCTGCCGGTCCAGCTCTACCTCTTTCACTACCCGACGAATGAGACCCTCTCGGCGACGCTCTCGCTGGCCGTGCTCTATCTCGCCGCGCGACTCCTGCGGAGCGAGAGCCCCAGGATCGCGAACGTACGCGCTGCTCGGCCTCGCGATGGGCGCCGCGCTCCTGACGCGCATCACGACCCTGATCGTCGGGCCCCCGGCCTTCGCGGCCCTCGCCTGGGCCGCCCTCGAGGAGAAGCGACCGGAGGGACGTCGCGCGCGCTGGCGGGGACTGGCGACGGCCCTCGCCGTGACGGCAGTGACGTGCGGCTGGCAGTACGCCCGCGTCCTCGCGCGCTTCGGCCGGCCGGTGGTGGGCAACTGGGACAAGGCATCCGGCTTCTCGACCTGGTGGCAGGATCCGGGGTTCCGTACCGCGTCCGACTACGCTCAGTTCGGCCGCTGCTTGACCGAACCGGTGCTCGCCGCGCTCGGTCCCGTCTGGGATGGCCTCTACGCGACGCTCTGGGGCGACGCGCTCTGCGGCAGCATCTCGAACGTGGCCGTTCGACCGCCGTGGAACGATGACCTGCTCGCGGCGGGAATGCTGCTCGCGCTGCTCCCGACGGCGGCGATCCTGCTCGGCGTCCTCTGGGGACTTTCGCGGCTGATCCGCACGCCGCGGCCCGCCGGCCTGCTGCTCGCGGGGACCGCCGCGCTCGGGCTGTTCGCGCTCGTCGTCTTCTCGCTCAAGGTGCCGGCCTACGCCCAGGTCAAGGCCTTCTACGCCCTGCCGGCGCTCGGCGCGCTGTGCGTCGCGCTGGCGGTCGGCGTCGACCTGGCCGCCGGAACGCCGGGGAGGTGGCGCTCCCGCATCGTCTTCGCGCTGCTCGTCCTGTTCGCGGCCAACGCCTACGCGACCTACTGGATCGACCCCGACGCCGCCCGGGCCTATGCAAAGCCGCGCGACCTGGCGCGGCTCGTCGGATCCACCCGACACACCAACGAGCAGCTCCTTGGGGCGCTGGCGATCGATCCGCGCGACCGCGCGACGTGGAGCGCGCTGGATCGGATGCTCGCCGCGGCCGACGCCGGGCGGCCGATCGACCCCCTGGCCGGGCCGGAGGCCGCGACCCTCCCCGCGCCGATGCTGGTCTCGCTGGCTCGCCTCGAGCGGTTCGAGGACCGGCCCGATCGTGCGCTCGCGCTGCTGTCGGCGGCGATCGATCGCGATCCGGAGGTGGCGGAGCCCTACCTCATGCGCGCGGAGTGGCGCACGGACGCCGACCCCGACGCGGCCATCGCCGACCTGCGCCAGGCGCTGCGCGTCGATCCGCACCACCAGCGTGCGCACGAACAGCTCGCCCGGCTGCTCGAACGGCGCGGTGAGATGGAGGAGGCGAAGCGGCAGGCGCAGTTCGCCGAGCGGGTGAAAGACCCGGGAAAGAAGCGCTGACCATGGACAGGACGCGGCGGCGGATCACCTCGGCGCTGCTGATCGGCGCGGCGGCCGCGCCGGTCGCCGGTGTCGCTCTCGTGGGATGCTCGAAGGGCGACGGAGGCTCCCGCTCCGGAGGCGGCGCATCCGACGCCGTGCCGGGGCCGCTCCCCTCGCCGAAGTCAGCGCCGTCGAAGCCGGTCGTCTACCGCGCCCGGCGCGACGGGATCCTCCCGGCGGGCGGCGGGGCCGCCGATCCGATCCTGCTCGAGGAGGCGCTCGGCGCGGCCATCGCCTGCGCCGCCGGAGAGGCCACCGCCATCGACGGCTTCCGCCGGCTTTTCAGCCCGCGCGACGTGGTCGGGATCAAGATCAACGCGCTCGCCGGGAAGGCGATGTCCGCCCGTCCGGAGGTCGTCGGCCGCATCACGAGGTGGCTCCAGGAGGCCGGCGTGGCGGCCCGCCAGATCGTCATCCTCGAACGCGACGAGCGGGAGCTGGCGCGGGCCGGCTTCCCGCCCAACCGCTCCGGCGACGGCGTGCAGGTGATCGGCACCGACGGCGACTTCGAGTGGCGGTGGCGCGACTGGGGGCCGCGGTCTTCGCGCTTCCCCCGGATCTTCGTCGACGACATCACCGCGCTGATCAACGTCGGCGTCCTGAAGGACGGCGGAGAAGCGGGCGTCGCGCTCGGGATGAAGGACTGGTATGGAGTGATCCACAACCCGCAGCGCTGCCACGACGACGGGTGCCATCCGTTCATCGCGCACCTCGCAGCCTTTCCGCTGATCCACGACAGGCTGCGGCTGACGATCGTCGACGGCCTGACCGCGCAGTGCCACGGCGGGCCGATGTACAGCCCGCGCTGGACCTGGTCCTACGGGGGTCTGCTCGTCTCGACCGATCCGGTCGCGCTCGACGCGGTCGGCCGGAGCGTGCTGGAGGACCGCCGGAAGGAGGTCGGGCTCCCCACGCTCGCCGCCGAGGGGCGCGCCCCGAAGTGGATCGCGGAGGGGGCGCGCATCGGGCTGGGCGAGGCCGACCTGGCGCGGATCACGGTCGCGGAGGTCTGACCGCGCGCGGAGCGCCCGCCCCGCGTATCATCCTGCCCGCGCGGGAGGTCAGAGTGAGCCTGGAACCCGGCCGGATGCTGCTCCACTACCGCCTCGTCGAGCCGATCGGCCGGGGCGGGATGGGCGAGGTCTGGCGGGCCGTCGACACGACGCTCGATCGCGAGGTCGCGATCAAGATCCTGCCCGCGGCGTTCGCCGCCGACCCGGAGCGCCTCGCGCGGTTCGAGCGCGAGGCGAAGGTCCTCGCCTCGCTGAACCACCCGAACATCGCCGCCGTCTACGGGCTGCACGAGGACGGCGGGGTGCGCTTCCTGGCGATGGAGCTGGTCCGCGGGCGGACGCTCACCGAGGAGATCGCGCGCGGCCTCGCGCCCGGGCGCGTGCTCGAGCTGGCGCTCGCGGCCGCCGACGCGCTGGCGGCGGCACACAGGCAGCGCGTGACCCACCGCGACCTCAAGCCCGACAACATCATGATCGACGACGAGGGGCGGCTGAAGGTGCTCGACTTCGGCCTGGCGAAGCTGGGTGCGATCGCCGCGTCGCCCGACTCGCCCACCGAACTGCGTGGGGCCACGATGACGCAGCAGGGAAGCCTGCTCGGCACCGTCGCGTACATGTCTCCGGAGCAGGCGCAGGGCAAGCCCGTCGACCCGCGCTCCGACGTCTTCTCGCTCGGCATCATCCTGTACGAGATGGCCACGGGTCACCGGCCGTTCGGCGGCGACAACGCCGTCTCGATCCTCTCCTCGATCCTGCGCGACACGCCGGAATCGGTCACGACGCTCCAGCCCGGCGTTCCCGTGCCGCTCGACCGGATCGTCCGCCGCTGCCTCGAGAAGGACCCCGGCGCGCGCTACGCGGACGCGTCCGAGCTGCGCGGCGAGCTGCGGGCGCTGCAGGGCAGCCTGGTCTCCGCTCCAGCCGGCGCAGCCCCGGCGAAGCCGCCGGCACCGCCCCTTCGCCCCTCGCCCGCGGCGAAGCCGGGCCGGGGCCGCTGGATCGCGGCGGGCCTGGCCGCCGCGATCGTGTTCGCCGCGCTCGGTGCCTTGTGGTACCAGCGCAGCGCGAAGGAGCGCTGGGTCCGGGACGAGGCGCTGCCGCAGCTCGAGGAGATCGTCGAGCGGATCCAGGGGCTGCAGGAGGGACGCGAGAGCTGGGACGCGTACCTGCTGGCCCGGAAGATCGAAGAGGCGGCGCCGGGCGATCCGCGGCTCGAGAAGCTCTGGCCGCGCTTCACGCGCGAGATCGCGATCACTTCCGATCCGCCGGGTGCCGCGGTCTACCGCGCGGTACTACGACGAGCCCGACGCGGACCCGGTCCCGATCGGGACGACGCCGCTCGAGAAGGTGCGCTACCCGCTCGGCTTCACGCGGGTCCGGCTCGCGCTCGCCGGCAAGCTCGACATCGACGACCTGATCTGGAACGTCGCCTTCGCCGGCGACGACTGGAACTACCGGTTCGTCGGGTCCGGCGAGATTCCGGACGGGATGGCCCGCGTTCCTGCCGGGTCCTTCAGCATGTTCATCCCCGGCCTCGATCACCTGAAGAAGGAGCCGATGGGCGCCTTCGCGATCGACCGGTACGAGGTGACGAATCGCGAGTACAAGCGCTTCGTCGACGCGGGCGGGTACGCCGACGCGCAGTACTGGCGGCAGCCGTTCGTCGATGCGGACCGCGAGCTGACCTTCGCCGAGGCGATGGCACGCTTCACCGACCGCACCGGGCGGACCGGGCCCGCGACGTGGGAGGTCGGGACCTATCCCGACGGCCGCGACGACTACCCGGTGTCGGGCGTGAGCTGGTACGAGGCCGCGGCCTACGCCGAGTGGGCCGGGAAGAGCCTCCCCACGATCTTCCACTGGAACCGCGTCGCCTACACGGTGGCCAGCGCGCGGATCGTCCCGATGGCCAACCTGGCGGGCAGCAGTCCCGTCGCCGTCGGCTCGACGCGGAGCGCGAACCGCTTCGGCGTCGAGGACCTCGCCGGCAACGTCCGCGAGTGGGTCTGGAACACCGGCGACCCCGGTGTCGAGCGCTTCATCCTCGGCGGCGGCTGGAACGACCCCGACTACGGCTTCGTCGACGCCTACGCGCAGCCGCCCTTCGACCGCTCGCCGACCAACGGGTTCCGCTGCATCCGCGCACTCGAGCCGGAGACCAACGCCGTGGCGCTGCAGCGCGCCATCGGCCGGCCGCACCGCGACTTTCTCGCGGAGAAGCCGGTCCCGGACGAGGTCTTCGCGCTCTACCTGCGCCAGTTCGCGTACGACAGGACGCCGCTCGACGCGAAGATCGAGGAAGAGAAACAGGTCTCGTCCGGCGTCCGCCAGAAGATCACGTTCGACGCGGCCTACGGCGGCGAGCGGATGATGGCCTACCTGTTCCTTCCGGCGGCGGGCAAGCCGCCCTACCAGGCCGTCATCTACTTCCCCGGGTCGGGGGCGATCAGCACCCGCTCCAGCGAGTCGCTCGAACTCGGCCGCGTCGACTTCCTGGTCAAGGGCGGGCGCGCCGTGCTCCTCCCGATCCTCAAGGGAACGTACGAGCGCGGCGGCGACCTGAAGTCGGACTACCCGGAGGAGACGACCGCCTACAAGGACTACGTGATCATGTGGGGCAAGGACCTGGGCCGCTCGATCGACTACCTCGAATCACGATCGGACATCGACGCCAGCCGCATCGCCTATTACGGCCTGAGCTGGGGCGGGGCGCTGGGAGCGACCATGCCGGCGGTGGAAAAGCGCATCAAGGTGAACGTGCTCTACGTCGCCGGGTTGTGCTTTCAGCGCGCGCTCCCGGAGGCCGACGCGATCAACTACCTCGGCCGCGTGACGCAGCCGACGCTGATCCTCAACGGCGAGCTGGACTTCTTCTTCCCCTCCGAGACCTCGCAGCGCCCGATGTTCGAGCTGCTCGGCACGCCGGCGGAGCACAAGAAGCGGCTGGTCTTCCCCGGGGGGCACTCCGTGCCACGGACGGAGATGATCCGGGAGTCGCTGCAGTGGCTGGACCGCTACCTCGGGCCCGTCGGATCCGGCAGCGGATCGTGAATCCCGCGCAACGGGCGCGGCCGGCGCGGTCGGCCATGCCGCGCAGCCCGGATCGCACCTCCGTGCTAGCATGGCTTAGGGTCTCGGTGTCCTGAGCGGCCGAACACTCTCGAATCGGTCCGCAGTGGAAAAGGAGCTTCCTTCGCTGCCTCTGGAGCGCGCCTCCGCGCGCCACGCTTCTCCCACGCCATCCGCCGCGACGCGTCTGCGTCCGATCGGACTCGACTCCAGCCCCCTCCATGGGGAACTCCTGGGCCTCGAGCAGCTCGAAGAGCGCGCCCGGTCGCTCGCCGCCGGCTTCACGCTGGCGCGCGGTCCGCAGCGCGGCCCGCTCGACCCGCTCCGCCGGCTCGCCGACGACGCGCGTGCGCTGCGTCACGCCTACCGCACGCTCGCCGGCGACGTACGCCGCGGTGAGGCGCTGGTCCCCGCGGGCGAGTGGCTGCTCGACAACTTCCACCTGGTCGAGGGCGAGATCCGCGAGATCCGTCACGACCTGCCGGCGCGCTACTACGCGGAGCTGCCCAAGCTCGCAACCCGCGAGCTGGCCGGAAGGGCGCGGGTCCACGCGATGGCCGTCGAGCTGCTGCGCAGCAGCGACGCGCGGCTCGACCTGCAGCGGCTCACGCGGTTCATGAACGCCTACCAGACGGTCGCTCCGCTCGGGATGGGCGAGCTGTGGGCGTGGCCCAGCATGCTCAAGCTGGCCCTGATCGAGCACGTGCGCCGGCTCTCGGACGAGCTGCTCGAGAGCCGCGCGGCGCGCCTCGAGGTCGACCGCTTCATCGCCGGCTTCGAGCAGGCGCAGGCGCACGGTCGCGTGCCGCCGCTGCCGAAGGTGATCCACGTCGCGTTCGTCGACCAGCTCCTGCAGCGGATGCGCGAGTACGGTGCGCTGTCGTCCGGGCTGCGGAAGCAGCTCGAGGAGCGGCTGAGCGCCAGCGGCACGACGGTCGAAGAAGCCGTCCGCGCCGAGCACCAGCGCCAGGCGATGGGCCACATCTCGATGGGGAACTCCATCACCAGCCTCCGCCTCTGCGGGACGCTGGACTGGAAGCGGTACGTCGAGCACGTCAGCCTGGTCGAGCAGATCCTGCAGCGCGATCCGTCCGGCACCTACGCGCGCATGGACTTCACGAGCCGCGACAGTTACCGGCACGCGGTCGAGGAGCTGGCCGATCCGACCGGCGAGGCGCAGGTGCGCGTCGCGCTCCGCGCGATCGAGAGCGCGCGCCAGGTGGCCGAGAAGCCGGGACCCGCGACGAGGGCGTCGCACGTCGGCTATCACCTGATCGGACCGGGCCGCCGCGAGCTCGAGCTGGACGTCGCCTATCGCCCGCGCCTGCCTCAGCGGGCGCGGCGCGTGCTGTTCGCGTACGCAACACCCTTGTACCTGGGCTCGATCGCGCTGCTCACGGCCCTCGGCGTGGCGCTCGCGCTGGCGATGGCGCGGGCAGCCCACGCGCCGGGCTGGATGCTCCCCTGGGTGGCGGCCGTCGCGCTCCTCCCGGCCAGCGATCTCGCCGTCGCCCTGTTGCATCGCGTCGTCCACCGCTTCGCCCGGCCGCGGCTGCTGCCGCGGCTCGACCTGCGCGGCGGCGTCCCGGAGTCGGCGCGAACCATGGTGATCGTGCCGACTTTGCTCACGTCGGCGGAGGTCGCCCGCGCGCTGGTCGACCGGCTCGAGGTCCACGCGCTCGGCAACATGGACCGCCACGTTCACTTCGCGCTGCTCACCGACTACCCGGACGCCCCCGCCGAGCACGTGCCCGGCGAGGAGGAAGCGCTCCAGGCGGCGATCGCCGGGATCGAGGCGCTCAACGCCCGCTACGCGGACGCCGGGAGCCGGTTCTTCCTCTTCCACCGCGCGCGCCGCTGGAACGACAGCGAGGGCGTGTGGATGGGCTGGGAGCGCAAGCGCGGTAAGATCGAGGAGTTCAACCGCCTGCTCCGCGGCGCCGCCGACACCAGCTTCGTGGTCTCGGTCGGCGACTCGGAGATCCTGCCGCGGGTCCGCTACTGCATCACGCTCGACAGCGACACCCGCCTGCCCCGCGACACCGCCCGCCGGCTGATCAGCGTGATCGAGCATCCGCTCAACCGACCGCGCTTCGATCCCGCGCTCGGCCGCGTGGTCGAAGGCTACGGGATTCTCCAGCCGCGGGTCAGCGTGACGATGGCCAGCGCCGCCGGGTCGCTGTTCGCGCGCGTCTACGCCGGGCACACCGGCATCGACCCCTACAGCACCGCGGTCTCGGACACCTACCAGGACCTCTTCGGCGAGGGCAGCTTCACCGGCAAGGGGCTCTACGACGTCGAGGCGTTCAGCTCGGCGCTCGACGGGCGGGTCCCCGAGAACGCGATGCTGTCCCACGACCTGTTCGAGGGGCTGTACGCCCGCTGCGCGCTGGTCTCGGACGTCGAGGTCGTGGACGACTTCCCGTCGAGCGTGCTGGCCCACACCCGGCGCCAGCACCGCTGGGTGCGCGGCGACTGGCAGATCCTGCTCTGGACGCTGCCGCTGGTGCCGACGCCGCGCGGCCTCGAGCGCAGTCGCCTGCCGCTGATCGGCCGCTGGAAGATCCTCGACAACCTGCGGCGCAGCCTGATGGCGCCTGCGCTGCTCGCGCTGCTGGTCTCGGCCTGGACCTGGCTTCCCGGCTCGCCGCTCGGCCTGGACGGTCGCCGCGCTGGCGGTGCTCGGGTTCCCGCTGCTCCCGCCGCTCATCCACTTCGCCCGCGGTCCGCGCCCGCTGCAGCCGCTGGGAGTCTTCCTGCGCGACGTCGGCGCGGAGTTCCAGACGGCGGGCGCGCAGGTGCTGCTCGACATCACGCTGCTCCCCTACCACGCCTGGGAGATGCTCCACGCGATCGGGCTGACGCTCGTCCGCATGGTGCTCACGCAGCGCCGGCTGCTCGAGTGGGAGACCGCGGCCGCGAGCGCGGCGCGCGGCGCGCGGCTGCTCGCGCTGCGGGGCGTGCGCCTGTTCGCGGCCGAGATGTGGGCCGGCCCCGCGGCGGCGCTGGCGGTGCTCCTGGGCCTGCTGCCGACCCGCGGAGCGGCGCTCCCCGTGGCGCTGCCGTTCGTCGCGCTGTGGCTGGCCTCGCCGCTGATCGCCTGGTGGCTGAGCCGCCCCGTGGTCCCTCGGCGCTTCGTGGTCGGCGAGGCCGACGCCGCGCAGTTCCGCCGGCTGGCGCGCCGGACCTGGGCCTACTTCGATCGCTTCGTGACCGCGGAGGATCGCTGGCTGCCGCCCGACAACGTCCAGGAGATGCCGGAGCTGCGGATCGCCCATCGCACCTCGCCCACCAACGTCGGCATGGGCCTGCTCTCGACGCTGGCGGCCCACGACCTGGGCTACCTGCGGACCGGCGCGCTCGCCGACCGGCTCGAGGCGATGCTCGGCACCGTCGAGGCGCTGGAGCCGTACGAGGGCCACCTGCTCAACTGGTACGACACGACGAGCCTGGCGCCGCTCGCGCCGCGTTACGTCTCGACCGTCGACAGCGGCAACCTGGCGGCGTCGCTCATGACGCTCGCCGGCGGCCTGCGCGAGCTCGCCGCGCTGTCCTTGGACGGGGACGACGACCGGCTGTGCGCCGGCGCCGCGGACACGCTCGGGGTGCTCGCCGAAGCGCTGGCGGCGTTGACCCGGCCCTCGCACGCCGCGGCCGCGCCCTCGCCGGGCGCCGCCGCCGCGGCGCGGGTGCTGGAGAGGATGCGTCCGGCGCTCGCGGGCAACGGGCCGGCCGCGCTCCGCCTCGAGGAAGCCCGCCGGCACGTCGAGCCGCTGGAGGCCGCGCTGGAGCAGATCGAGGCCGATCTCCCGGGCGACGCGGCTTCGGCGGACGGTGCAGCCGCGGCGGAGGTCGCGGGATGGGTCCGCTCGCTCGCCGCGATGCTCGCCGCACCGGCGGAGAGCGGCGAGCCGGACGACCTGCTGCGAGCGCGGCTGCTCGCGCTGGCGCTCCGCAGCGATGCCCTGGCCGATCGGATGGACTGGACGTTCCTCTACGACCGCGAGCGCGGGATCTTCTCGATCGGCTTCCGGCTCGCCGATGCCGAGGGCCCCGGCCGCCTCGACGACTCGTTCTACGACCTGCTCGCCTCCGAGGCCCGGCTGGCCAGCTTCATCGCCATTGCGCGCGGGGACGTGCCGCAGGAGCACTGGTTCCGCCTCTCGCGGGCGCTGGTGAGCGTCGAAGGGCACACCACGCTGGTCTCGTGGAGCGGCTCGATGTTCGAGTACCTGATGCCGCTGCTGGTGCTGCGCAGTCACGCCGAGACGCTGCTCGAAGGCACCTGCCGCGCGGTGGTCGAGGCGCAGATCCGCTACGGCCGGCGCCAGCGCGTGCCGTGGGGGATCTCGGAGTCGGCCTTCGGCGTGGTGGACCAGCACGGCAGCTACCAGTACAAGGCGTTCGGGGTGCCGGGCCTGGGACTGAAGCGCGGACTGGGCGAAGACCTCGTGATCGCCCCTTACGCGACCGCGCTCGCCGCCATGGTGGATCCCGCCGCCGCGGCAGCGAACTTCCGCCGCCTGGCGCGCGAGGGCGCCGCGCGCCGCTTCGGCTGCTACGAGGCGCTCGACTTCACGCCGCGCAAGTCGCTGCCTGCCGAGGACGGGCCCCAGCACGACGAGCCGCGGCTCCAGGTCGTGCGGGCGTTCCTCGCCCACCACCAGGGGATGAGCCTGGTGGCGCTCGCCAACGTCGTGCTCGGCTCGCCGATGGTCCGGCGCTTCCACTCCGACCCGCGCGTCCAGGCCACCGAGCCGCTGCTGCAGGAGCGCGTGCCGCGCTTCGTGCCGATCAGCCAGCCGCGGCCGGCCGAGTCCACGCGCGTCGAGCCGCTGGCGGTCGCGGTCTCGCCGCGGCGCTTCCGCACGCCGCACACGCTCTACCCGGCGGCCCACTTCCTCTCGAACGGGCAGTACACCGTGGTGGTCACCAACGCCGGGGGCGGCGCGAGCAGTTGGCGCGGGCAGCTCGTCACCCGTCAGCGCGAGGACCCGGTCACCGATCCGGGCAGTCAGTTCATCTACCTGCGCGACGTGCGCAGCGGCCTGCTCTGGTCGGCCACGTATCAGCCGGTGTGCCGCGAGCCGGAGAGCTACCGGGCGAGCTTCCGCGCCGACGAGGCGGTCTTCAACCGCTCCGACGACGGGATCGAGACCCGGCTCGAGATCACGGTGTCGCCCGAGGACGACGTCGAGGTGCGGCGCGTCACGCTGGTCAACGCCAGCGACCGCCTGCGCGAGGTCGAGGTGACGAGCCTGGTCGAGGTCGTCCTCGCGCCGCTGGCCGAGGATCTCGCCCACCCCGCGTTCCTCAAGCTGTTCCTCGAGACCGAGTACCGGCCCGAGTGTTCGGCGCTGCTCTGCGGGCGCCGGCCGCGCGCGGCGGGCGAGATGACGCCGTGGGCGGTGCACGTGCTGAGCGTCGAGGGCGGCGTCCAGGGCGCGATCGAGTGGGAGACCGACCGCGCGCGCTTCCTCGGCCGCGGTCGCACGCCCGAGAACCCCGTGGCGCTCGACGGCCGGGCGCTCTCGGGAACGACCGGGGCCGTGCTCGACCCGGTGCTGAGCCTGCGCCGGCGGGTCCGGATCGCGCCGGGGGGGCAGGTGCGCCTCTCGTTCGCGACCGGCGTCACGACCAGCCGCGCCGCGGCGATCGCGCTGGCCGAGAAGTACGACGATCCCGCCTCGGCCGCCCGCACCTTCGCGCTTGCCACCACGCAGACCCGGATGCGGCTGCGTCACCTCGGGATCTCGAGCGACGAGGCCCAGCTCTACGAGCAGCTCGCGTCGCACGTGCTGTGGACCGACGCGGCGCTGCGCGCGCCGCCCGAGTTCCTGGCGCGGAACACGCTCGGGCAGCCCGGCTTCTGGCCGCACGGCATCTCGGGAGACCTGCCGATCCTGGTCGTCCGCGTGCTCGAGGAGAACGACCTGCCGCTGGTCCGCCAGGCGCTGCGCGCGCAGGAGTACTGGCGGCTCAAAGGCCTGAGCGCGGAGCTGGTGATCCTGAACGAGCACCCGGCGAGCTACCTGGACGAGATCCACGAGCAGCTCCAGGCGGTGCTCGAGACCGGCCCCTGGGCAGCCTGGAAGCACCGGCCCGGGGGCGTCTTCCTGCTGCGCGGCGACGTCATGGCCGAGCCGGAGCGCGTGCTGCTGATGGCCGCGGCGCGCGCGGTGCTGAGCGGCGACCGCGGCGCGCTCGCCGACCAGCTCGGATTGCCGTACCGCGAGCCGGACTGGCCCGCCGCGCTGGTGCCGAGCCTCGACCCCGAGGCGGCAGTTCCCGACAGCGCCGGTCCCGAGGTCGAGACGCCGCCGCTGACGCACGCCAACGGGCTCGGCGGCTTCACCGCCGGAGGCCGCGAGTACGCCGTCGTGCTGCGCGGCGACGAAGACACCCCGATGCCGTGGGTCAACGTCATCGCCAACGACCGCTTCGGCACCGTGGTCGGGGCCAGCGGGGCGTCCTGGACCTGGTCCGGCAACAGCCGCGAGAACCGCCTCACTCCTTTCGGCAACGATCCGGTGAGCGAATTCAGCGGCGAGGCCCTCTACCTGCGCGACGAGGAGGGCGGCGAGATCTGGGGCGCGACCCCGGGTCCGTTGCCGCGACGGCGCGACGGCCGCCGCTGGGTGACGCGCCACGGCGCCGGGGTGACGCGCTTCGCCCACGGCGCGCACGGGATCGTCAGCGAGCTCGCGGTGTTCGTCCACGCCGACGAGCCGGTCAAGCTCTCGCTGCTGTCCCTGACCAACACGACCGGCCGTGCCCGGCGAATCAGCGTCTTCGCCCATCACGAGTGGGCGATGTGCCCGCCGCGCTCGGGCGATCACCGCTTCGTGATCACCGAGCAGGACCCCGAGACCGGCGCGGTGCTGGCGCGCAACCCCTACAACGCCGATTTCGCCGGCCGCGTGGCGTTCGTGCACTCGGACCCCGCGCCCGCCTCGGCCACCGGCGACCGGCTGGAGTTCCTGGGCCGCAACGGCTCGCTGCGTCGCCCGGCGGCGCTGACGCGCGAATCCCTCGGACGGCGCTTCGGCGCCGGCCTCGACCCGTGCGCCACGCTCCAGGTCCGGGTCGACATCCCGCCCGGCGAGACGCGCGAGGTCGTGCTCGTGCTCGGACAGGGGGACGACCGCGAGCACGCCCTCGTGCTGGCGCGCCGCCTGGCCGGCAGCGCCGCCGCGCACCGGGCGCTCGAGGAGGTCGACTATCGCTGGAACGAGATGCTCGGCGCGATCGAGGTCGAGACCCCGGACGACTCGTTCGACCTGATCATGAACCGCTGGCTGATCTACCAGGAGCTGACGTCGCGGATCTGGGGCCGCACCGGCTTCTCCCAGCCGGGCGGAGCGTACGGCTTCCGGGACCAGCTCCAGGACGTGATGGCCCTGACCTTCGCGCGGCCGGACGTTTTCCGCGACCACCTGCTGCGCGCCGCCGCGCGCCAGTTCGTCGAGGGCGACGTCCAGCACTGGTGGCACGAGCACTCGGGCCGCGGTGTCCGCACCCGCTGCTCCGACGATCTCCTGTGGCTCCCCTACGCCGTCGCACACTACGTCAAGTCGACCGGCGATCGCGCGCTGCTCGAGACGAGCGTTCCGTTCCTGGAGGCGCCGGCGCTCGGTCCCGCGGAGCAGGAGGCGTACGGCCAGCCGGTCGTGTCGGCGCAGAGCGGCACGCTCTACGAGCACTGCGTGCGGGCGATCGAGCGCAGCCTGACCGCGGGCGCGCATGGGCTGCCGCTGATCGGCGCCGGCGATTGGAACGACGGCATGAACCGCGTGGGGCGGGAGGGGCGCGGGGAAAGCGTGTGGCTCGGGTGGTTCCTGTCGAGCATCCTGCACGATTTCGCGCCCATCGCGCGCGCTCACGGCGACGCCGCGCGGGCGGCGCGCTGGTCCGGCGAGCGCGAGCACCTGGCCGCGATGCTGGAGCAGGCCTGGGACGGCGACTGGTACTGCCGTGCCTACTTCGACGACGGCACGCCGCTCGGCTCGGCCCAGAACGCCGAGTGCCGGATCGACTCGATCTCGCAGAGCTGGGCGGTGCTCTCCGGCACGGCGCCGCGCACCCGCGCCGAGCGCGCGCTCGACAGCCTGCGGATGCAGTTGATGCGCCGCGACTCCCGCGTGATCCAGCTGCTCGCGCCGCCGTTCGACCAGTCGGCGCTCGATCCCGGGTACATCCGGGGCTACCCGCCGGGGGTGCGCGAGAACGGCGGCCAGTACACGCACGCGGCGCTCTGGGCGGTGATGGCGATCGCACAAATGGGCAGCGGCGACGAGGCGGTCGAGCTGTTCCACATGCTGAATCCGATCAACCACAGCCGCACGCCCGCCGCCGTCGAGCGCTACAAGGTGGAACCGTACGTGGTGGCGGCCGACGTCTACACGCACCCGGCGCACATCGGGCGGGGCGGCTGGACCTGGTACACCGGCTCGGCGGCCCTGATGTACCGCCTCGGTCTCGAGTCGATCCTCGGTCTCAGGCGCCGCGGTGACAGCTTCGTGCTCGCGCCGTGCATCCCCGGCTCGTGGGACGGCTTCCGCGTGCGCTGGCGCCATGGGGAGACCGTCTACGAGATCCGCGTGGACAACCCCGGGCACGCGAGCCGCGGCATCGCTGCGGCGCTGCTGGACGGCGCGCCGGTCGACGCCCGGGCGATCCCGCTGGTCGACGACGGCGCGGTGCACCGGCTGCAGCTGACGATGGGCGAGGCCGTCATCGCGGGCTGAGCGTCCGTCGTCCGCGACCCGACCGCTGCTCCGCTATACTCGGCCCGTGCACCCCGAGCCCGGCCTCCGCATCGGTCCCTACCGCCTCCTCGAGCAGATCGGCGAGGGTGGAATGGGAGTGGTCTGGAAGGCCCGTGACACCGCGCTCGACCGCGACGTGGCGATCAAGTTCCTGCCGGCGGCGTTCGCGCGCGATCCCGAGCGCAGCGCGCGGTTTCAGCGCGAAGCGAAGGCGGTCGCGGCGCTCTCCCACCCGGGCATCCTCGCGATCTACGGCTTCGGCGAGCACGAGGGCTCGGCCTACGCGGTGACGGAGCTGCTGGAGGGGCAGACGCTGCGCGCGGCGCTGGCCGAAGGCCCGCTCGCTCCGGCCCGCGTGACGGAGATCGCACGGCAGATCGCGCGCGCCCTGGCCTCCGCGCACGATCGCGGGATCATCCACCGCGATCTCAAGCCCGAGAACGTCTTCCTGACCCGCGACGGCCACGTGAAGATCCTCGACTTCGGCCTGGCCGCGTTCGTGGACCCCGCGGCCGCGCTGGGCGCGCCGGTCGACGCCTCGCTCTCGCCCACGCGCACGAGCCTGACGACGCCCGGCAGCGTGCTCGGCACGATCGACTATCTTTCGCCGGAGCAGGTGCGCGGCGTCGCCGCCGATGCGCGGTCCGACATCTTCTCGTTCGGCTCGATGCTCTTCGAGATGCTCACCGGGCGGCGCCCGTTCCGGCGCGACACGCCCGCCGAGACGATGACGGCGATCCTCCGCGAGGAACCGCCGGCGACCTCCGGGCTTTCCCCGGCGCTCGCGGGAATCGTGCGCCGCTGCCTCGCAAAGAGCCCCGGGGAGCGCTTCGCCTCCGCGCGCGATCTCGCCGCGGCGCTCGACGCAGCCGTGGACGCTTCGGGCGCCGCGCCCCACGCCCGGCGCGTGCGCCTCGTTCCGGCCCTGGTCGCGACGGTCGCGGTCCTCGCAGCGATCGCCGGCCTCGTCGCCTGGAAAGGGCGCGCCCTGCTGGACCGCGGCGGGCCGCCCGACGCCGTCCATCCGGCGAGCCTCTCGTCGATCGGCGAGGCCCCGTCACCCAACGCCGAGGCCAACGAGTACTTCGAGAAGGGGCTGCTGTTCCTGCGCGCGCAGCTCGATGTCCCGCGCGCCCGGAAGATGCTCGACCGCGCGATCGAACTCGATCCGGCCTTCGGCTCCGCACGCGCGATGCGCGCCCTCACGAACGTGATCGCGATCCACGAGGGGTCCGCCAACGACAGCGGGCTCGTCTACGCCAGCGAGCGCGACATCCGGGACATTCTGGCCAGTCAGCCGAACCTCGGCTCCGCTCACGCGACGCTCGGCGCCACCCTGCTCTACCTGAACCGGAAGGAGCAGGCCCGGCAGGAACTCGAGCTTTCGCTGCAGCTGAACCCGCAGAGCCAGCCCGGCGCCGCCTGGCTCACGATCGACGACCGGCACAGCGGCCGCCTGGAAGCCGCCGAAGCCCGGGCCCGGGGCATCCTCGAGGGGGTCCCCCTCTTCTGGTTCGCGCGGATCATGCTGTCGGACGTTCTCTTCGACGAGGGTCGCATCGACGACGCCCATCGGGAGATCGAGAAGGTCTTCGAGCAGGACGCCGCAAACCTGTCCGCTGCGCGTGCCATGGCTCGCCTTCACCTCTACCAGGGTGACACCCGGGGCGCGCGCACGATGCTGGAGGGGATCTCCGCGGCGACGCACCCGAACTTCCGCGTGCGGCTGCTCTGGGCGCTGCTGCTCGCGCGCGAGGGCAAGGCGGATGCGGCGATCGCCGCGCTCGATGCCGAGACGCTGAAGTACGCGGGGATCGCCATGTTCGCGCCGGCGCAGGTCGCCGAGGTGTACGCGCTCGCCGGCCGCCCCGACGAAGCGCTCGACTGGCTCGACCGCGCCGTGCGGAACGGCGACGAGCGCGTCGGCGTGGTTCCGGCGGGACGCCTTCCTGGCGGGTATCCAGGACCAGCCGCGCTTCCGGCTGATCCTGGACTCGATCGA
>CAVPCQ010000027.1:0-17004 GCA_963702425.1 uncultured Acidobacteriota bacterium | reverse complement strand
GCCATCTCCGTGTCGCTGGACCCGCACACGAAGACCCTGAAAGGGGAAGAGGTCCTCACCTGGAAGAACCCTTCCGGCGACGTCATTCAGGACCTGCAGTTCCACCTCTATCTTAACGCGTTCCGCAACGGCCAGTCGACGATGATGCGCGAATGGGGAGGAGGCGGCCGGGGAACCCTCAGGCCGGCGAGCGAAGCGGGATGGATCGACATCGTCTCCCTCCGTACTGCCGACGGCGAGGATCTGACCGCGGGTCTGGAGTTCATCCAGCCCGACGACGGCAACGAATGGGATCGAACGCTCGCGAGACTGCCCCTGCGCCGGCCGATCCCCCCCCGGCAATCCATTACGCTGCGCATCGGGTTCACCGCCAAGTTGCCTCCGGTGACGCGGCGGTCCGGCTACGTCGGCGATTTCTTCATGGTCAGCCAGTGGTTCCCGAAGATCGCCGCGTATGAACCCGCCGGCACGCGCGCAGCCGCACGGGGAGGATGGAACGCGCACCAGTACCATCCGATCGGTGAGTTCTACGCGAACTTCGGCGTGTATGACGTCTCTATCACCGTCCCCTCCGCCTATGTCGTGGGGGCGACGGGCTCCCGCGTTGAGGAACGGCGGAACCCGGACACGACCCGCACGTTGACCTACCATGCCGAGGACGTCCACGACTTCGCCTGGACCGCATCGCCGCGCTTCGTCGAGGTCATCGACCGATGGGAACATGTGCAGATCCGTGCGCTTATGCAGCCGCAGCGGGTCGCTCAGGCGGCACGGTACATTCAGGCGGCAAAAACCACGTTTGCCTACTTCGAGCGACACGTGGGCCGGTATCCGTATCCCGTGCTGACGATCGTGGACCCGGCATATAACGCCTCGGAAGCCGGAGGGATGGAATATCCGACCCTGATCACTGCTGGGGCGCACTGGGCGGTGGGAGAATGGCTCCGCCTGCCGGAGCTGGTGGTCGTACACGAACTCGGCCACAACTACTGGTACGGGATGGTGGCCAACAACGAATCCGAAGAACCTCGACCGTCACCACTGCACGATCGAGGAGCGCGAGGAGTACGAGCCGCACATCGTGAGCGGTACGATCATCTACGCCGGCGTCGACTACGAGGAGATCCTCCGCGCGGCCGAAAAGGAAGGGGACGTCGTGCTCTGGGACGGCGGCAACAACGACCTGCCGTTCTACGCGCCCGACCTGCACCTGGTCGTCGCCGACCCGCTGCGCCCCGGCCACGAGCGGAGCTACCACCCGGGCGAGGCCAATGCGCGCGCCGCGGACGTGTTCGTGCTCAACAAGGTCGACAGCGCCGATCCCGCCGCGGTCGAGACGGTCCGCCGCAGCTGTGCCGAGCTGAGCCCCGGCGCCGCGATCATCCTGGCCGACTCGCCGGTGACGGTCGAGAACCCGGCGGCGATCAAGGGCAAGAAGGTCCTCGTGATCGAGGACGGCCCGACGCTCACGCACGGCGGAATGAAGTTCGGCGCCGGCGTCGTGGCCGCGAAGCAGGCCGGCGCGGCCGAGATCGTCGACCCGCGCCCCTGGGCGGTGCGCACGATCGCCGGGACCTTCGCCAAGTACGCCGGCACCGGCCCGATCCTCCCGGCGATGGGCTACTCCGACGAGCAGGTCAAGGACCTCCAGGAGACGATCGACCGCGCCGCGCCGCACGTCGACGCCTACGTGATCGGCACCCCGATCGACCTGCGGCGGCTGGTCAAGTTCCCGAAGCCGGCCGTGCGCGTGACCTACGAGCTGGCCGAGCGCGGCACCCCGAATCTCGCGACCGTGCTGGCCCCGATCATCGCCGCGGCGAAGAAGGCGAAGTCGGAGCGGGTGTGAGCCCGACCCCCGCGGACTCGCGGCCGATCGCGCTGATCGCCTTCGGCGGCAACGCGCTCGTCCCGCGCGGCAGCGAGGGGACGGAGAGCGAGCAGCTGGCCGAGGCGGGGAAGGTCGCCGCGATCCTGGCCGATCTGGCCCGCGACCACCGGCTGCTGCTGGTCCACGGCAACGGCCCGCAGGTCGGCCAGCTGCTGATCCAGAGCGAGTCGGCGCGGAGGCAGGTGCCCCCGTGGGGCCTCGCCGCCTGCGGCGCCGCGTCGCAAGGAGTGATCGGCTTCCTGCTCGAGGCCGCGCTGCGCGGCCAGCTCGAGGCCGCGGGGCTCGACGCCAAGGTTGCGTCGCTGGTGACGCTCACCGAGGTCGACCCGGGCGACCCGGCCTTCGCGCACCCGACCAAGCCGATCGGCCCGTACTACCCGCAGTTCGTGGCCGACGACCTGGCCGGGCGGCGCGGCTGGAAGATGGTCCGGCAGGACCAGGGGTGGCGGCGCGTCGTCCCTTCGCCCGTGCCGGTCCGGATCTACGGCGTGCGCACCGTGGCGGCGCTGCTGGAGGCCGGGGCGGTCGTGATCGCCGCCGGAGGCGGCGGGATCCCGGTGGTGCGGCGCCCGGACGGCACACTGGAAGGGGTCGACGCGGTGATCGACAAGGACCTCACGGCGGCGCTGCTGTTCCGCGAGGTGGGGGCCGACCTGTTCGTGATCCTGACGAACGTCGCGCGGGTCGAGAAGGACTACGGTACCGACCGGGCGATGCCGATCGACCGGATGACCCCGCGCGAGGCGCGGGCCCTGATGGCCGAGGGGCAGTTCCCGCCGGGGAGCATGGGTCCCAAGATCGAGGCCGCGGTGCGGGTCGTGGAGTCGTCGGGCCGGCAGGTGCTGATCACTGCCGCTCCGGCTCTGGCCGACGCCCTGCGCGGCCGCGGCGGTACGCGGATCGTGCCGGAGAACCCGTAGCGGCCCGTACAATGCGCGCGGCGCGGGCAGATCCCGTGCCGCGGGAGGATCGAGCGTGAAGAAGCGTGACCTGGTGGCCCTGTGGGACTACACGCCGGAGGAGCTGGCCGCACTCCTCGACCTGGCGGCGAAGGTCAAGAAGCACCCCGCCGCGTACGCCGACGCCCTGAAGGGCCGGACTGCCTTCCTCTACTTCGAGAAGCCCTCGCTCCGGACTCGCGTGACGAGCGAGGTCGGGATGACCCAGCTCGGTGGCGCCTCGCTGACCCAGACTCCCGAGATGGGCCGGATCGGCGTGCGCGAGTCGGTCCACGACGTGGCCAAGAACCTCGAGCGCTGGGTCGACGTGATCGCGATGCGGACCTTCTCGCACCAGCTGATCGAGGACGTCGCGAAGCACGCGCGGGTGCCGGTGATCAACCTGCTGTCGGACCTGCTGCACCCGATGCAGGCGCTGGCCGACCTGCTCACGCTGAAAGAGCACTTCGGCAGGCTCAAGGGGCTCAAGCTGGCGTTCATCGGCGACGGCAACAACGTCGCCCACTCGCTGATGGTCGGCGGAGCGCTCTCGCAGATGAAGGTCGTCGTCGTCGGCCCGCGCGGCCACGAGCCGAACGCGCGCGCCCTCGACCGGGCCCGCGCGATCGCGGCGAAGACCGGCGGGGAGGTCGGCTACACCAGCGACGTCAACGCCGGGCTGAAAGGCGCCGACGCGGTCTACACCGACGTCTGGGCCTCGATGGGCCAGGAGAAAGAAGCCGCCGAGCGCCAGAAGCTCTTCTGGCCCTACCGCGTCGACGGCGCGCTGTTCCGCAAGGCCAAGCCGACCGCGGTCTTCATGCACTGCCTGCCGGCGCATCGCGGCGAGGAGGTCACTGACGAGGTCTGCGACCACGAGCGCTCGGTGATCTTCGACGAGGCGGAGAACCGCCTGCACACGATCAAGGCCGCCTACCTGGCACTGATCAAGGGACTTTGACCCCGCTTCGCCTGGGCCCAGGCTTTGCCTGGGCCCAGGCTACGCCGGGGTTCTACACCCCCGCCGGCAGGAAGAAGAACGCCAGCGCCAGGATCGTGTAGACCGCGAGCAGCAGCGCCCCTTCCAGCCAGTTCGATTCCCCCTCCTGGGCCGCGGTGTTGGCCACGAAGACCGCCGCCAGGACCGCGAAGACCTCGAACGCCGTGAAGTTCAGGTCCATCGGTCCGCTCGGCATCAGGTAGCTCGCGAAGACCAGGACCGGCGCGACGAAGAGCGCGATCTGCACCGACGAGCCGACCGCGATGTTGACCGCCAGGTCGGCCTTGTTCTTGAGCGCCACCAGGATCGCCGTCGAATGCTCGGCGGCGTTGCCGATGATCGCGACCACGATCACGCCGACGAAGACCTCGGTCAGCCCCAGCGCGTGCGAGGCCTCGGCGACCGCTCCGACCAGCAGCTCGCTCATCCAGGCCACGCCCACCGTCGCAGCCAGCAGCGTGGCGACCGCGCGCCCGACCGAGCCCGGCGGGTGGGCCTCTGCGGCCGCCCGACCGCGGCCGGCGCCGCGATCGTCGTCGTCCCCGTGGGGGTCGAGGACGCCGTGACCGTGCCCGTCGCCGCTGTAGTGCACCCTGTGCGTGCGCAGGCTGAACAGCAGGCTGGCGACGTAGGCCGCAAACAGCACGACCGCGATGAACAGCGACAGCCGGTGCTCGGCGATGATCTCGACGTCGGCGGCGACCTTCCCACTGGCGATGGCCGCGGTCGCGGTGGCGTGGAAGATCGTCGGGACCAGCAGGCCCAGCGCCGCCAGCAGCAGCAGCAGCGCGCCGGCCGACGCCGCCGTGCGGTTGAAGACCTGCCGGTCGCGCTTCGCACCCCCGACCAGGAACGCCAGCCCCAGGACCAGCAGGACGTTGCCGACGATCGAGCCGGTCAGGGAGGCCTTCACGACGTCGTAGAAGCCGCGGTAGAGCGCGACGAGCGCGATGATCAGCTCGGCCGCGTTGCCGAAGGTCGCGTTGAGCAGGCCGCCGATCCCGGCGCCCAGCCGCGCGGCCAGAACCTCCGTCGCCGCGCCCATCAACCCCGCCAAGGGGATGATCGCGATCGCCGCGAAGCAGAAGATCGCGGTCGGGCTCCAGTGGAAGAACTCGGCGACGGCGGCGAGCGGAACGAAGATCAGCAGCAGGTTGAGCAGGTTTCCGCCCTCGAGCAGGGCGCGCAGGGCGCCGCGGCGCGGGCGCGAGGGAGACGTCACGGCGAGGTTCCTCCGCGGCGATCGCCGGCCTCGGCGGGAGGCGATGCCCGCGCGAGTCTCGCACAGCCGCGTGCTCCGGCGGGATGGCCTCGGTCCCCGCAGCGCGCGCCTCGTCGCGCAGACCCTCCTCGCGGGCCGCGCGGCGGGTCGCTCAGCGTGCGCAGTCGCCGGCGGCCGCGGTCGCCACGTCGGAGAGGGCGGCAAGCGTGGTAGCGGCGGCGAGGAGAAGGCGCACCCCGGACAACTGCCGCCGCCGGCCGGCAACAAAGAAAACGCGGGCGGCACGATGCCGCCCGCGGCGAGGTTGGGGAGGCCGGGGAGAGTACCCCCCGCCCCGCGGACCAGTTCTTCACCGACTTCCCAAGCACGCTCCGTGCCATCCGGACCGACTCCGCTAACCGTCATTTCATCAACGAGTTGGACGACGTGCTCCCGGTGCGAGCCGGGGCAGTCCTGTGCAGTCCCCGCCACCGCGCGGCACAAGTCGCCATTCCCCAGCGAGTTGGCGCGCTGTTCACGAACCGCCACCCGCGACGCCCCATCCCGGAACGCCCGCCGTTCAGGTTTTTCCGCAACACCGGACCTAGATTCGGACAGAGGGCGGGGTGCGCTGACACGCGGCTCTCCCGACGAGGACAAGCGTTGCCCAACCCGACCCAAGAGCGTCGTGACCAGCACGACGAGATCGACGACGCCCTGGACCGCAAGCCGCGCGTGCCGCTGTTCCTGGTGCTGCTCGCAGTGGTGCTCGCAGTGTCGCTGGCCCCGCTCTTTCTCTTCAGCGTCTACACCGTCAGCCAGATGCGCGCCTCGCTCGTTGCCGGCCAGCAGGAGCGGCAGCTGCAGCAGGCCGCGGCCGCGGCCGAACGGCTCGACGCCTTCCTCGAGCAGGCCGGCCGCGAGGCGCTGAAGCTGGGCCACGTGCTCGGGGTGCGGGTTGGAGACGACGGCAGCGTGGCCGGCGCGGTGCTGGACGGGATCCTCGACGAGTCGGTCGTGCTCGCGCGCTTCCGTCCCGTCGTCGGCCGGGATCAGTCGGTGGCGCCCGAGCTCGTGCTGCCGCCCGAGATCCTGCAGGGGATGAACCGCGACGCAGAGCTGCTCGCGCGAAGCGTCGGCCCGGCCAACGAGCTCGTGCTCGGCGAGCCGTTCACGATCGGTCCCGAGGAGCTGCTCGCAGTCACCATCTCCGCCCCGGTGACGCACGGCTCACAGCGCTTCGGCGTGCTGCAGGAGGTCGCGAGCTTCCAGTCGGTCTGGAAACAGGTCGAGGCCGCGATCCCGCCGCCGACGCGCGTCTACCTGCTCGGGCCGCAGGGCTCGGTCGTCGCGCGCGCCGGCCGCACCGCGGGCGACGGCGTCACCGCTCCGGGACGGCGCGAGGCGGTGCAGGCCTTCCTCGGCGCGGGGAGCCGCTCGCGCGGCTCGCGCGCCTACGACGTGCTCGGCGAGCGCGGCGACGCGCGGCGCTGCCTGGGCTCGTTCGCCTCGACCGAGCGCGGCTGGGGTGTCTTCCTCGAGGTCGACGAGAGCCTCGCGCTGGCGCCGGTCCGACGGATGACGCAGGGCGTGATGATGGGCGGCGCATTCGCCGCCCTGCTGGCGATCGGGGCTGCCCTGCTGCTGGGCAGCATGATCAGCCGTCCGATGGCCCGCCTCGCGGCGATCTCCAAGCGCCTGGCTGCCGGGGACTTCTCCGTCAGCGCGTCGGGCTCCCGCGTGCGCGAGCTGGACGAGGTCGCGGCGGTCTACAACACGATGTCCCGCCGCCTCGGCAATCTGGTCGAGAAGTTCCGCACCGCGGCGCGCGACGCCAACGACCTGTTCCTGGGCACGATCCGCGCGTTGGCCGAAGCGATCGATGAAAAGGACCCCTACACCAAGGGGCACTCGATCCGCGTCAACAAGTTCGCGGTGATCATCGGGCGCTACCTCGGCCTCACGCAAGATGACGTCAAGGCGCTGCAAGTCTCGTCGCTGCTGCACGACGTCGGCAAGATCGGGATCGACGATGCGATCCTGAAGAAGCCGGCCGCGCTGACCGCCGACGAGTTCGACATCATGAAGACCCACCCCGAGCGCGGGGCCAAGATCATGGGCCGCCTCCCGCAGATGAAGAACTTCGTCCCGGGGATGCGCTTCCACCACGAACGCTGGTCGGGCGGCGGCTACCCCCTGGGTCTGAAGGGCGAGGAGATCCCGCTGCAGGCCCGGATCGTCGCCGTGGCCGACACCTTCGACGCGATGACGACCGACCGGCCGTACCAGCGTGCGCTGCCGATCCCCGACGCCGTGGCGCGGATCAACGACATGAAGGGGGTCCACCTCGATCCGCAGGTCGTCGAGGCCTTCAACCGCGCCTTCGAGGCCGGCGAGTTCGACCGCCTGCTGACCCTGCTGTCGGGTCCGGTGGCGGACGAGGAGATCTCCGAGCCGGTCGCGTCCTGAGGCCCTGTGCGGGCCGGCACGGAGGCCGGCCCCTACCGGACGTCCGAGACGTCTTCGAGCGGGATCTCGATCCCGTTGCGCAGCATCCGCAGCGCCCACACCGCCTTCTCGTTGCGCTGCACCTGGATCGCCCCGCGGCGCCGCAGCAGCAGTGGCTTCATCGCCAGGATCTCGGGTACGCCGTCGATCCCACGCAGCCGGGCGTAGGCCATCAGGGGCACGAGGTCGAGACCGCGCTCCTCGATGAAGGCGGTCCGCAGCGCGGCCACCGCCGCGTCCGATCGGGTGTAGGCCGAAAGCGCGACGGCCGCTTCCTGCCGGGAACGCTGCAGGCTCGGGACCCGGTAGATGTCGTCGCTGACCAGCGCGACCAGGAAGGGGGTCGCGCGGTCGCTGCCGATCCGGCCTAGCGCCTGCGGAATGCGATGCGCCCGCTCCGGCTCGATGCGCCCGAAAAGGCGCCGCAACGGCTCGACGGCGCGCGGGTCGCCGATTTCTCCCAGCCGCTCGATCGCGAGGTCGACCTCGGCCGGCGTGCCGGTGTCGAGCAGCTCGATCCACGGCGCCGGGTCGGGCCCCAGCTCGTACACCAGCCGGATGCCGGAGGCGACCGAGCGGAGCCGGTGCTGGATCGCGGGGGCCTGCACCCCCTCGGCCAGCGTGTCCAGCGACGCGGCGGCCGACGGGGGCGCCGTCAGCAGCAGCTGCTCCAGCAGCGATTCGGCGCCGAGGCCGAAACCGGCCGGATTCTCGAAGTCGCTGCGCAGCCGCTGCAGCGCGCACGGAATCGCGCGCGGGTCGCGGCGCGCGACTGCCTCGCGTGCCGCCTCGAGCCCCGCCTCCGGCACGGAGGCGCGGTCGCAGACCTCGAGCAGCTTCTCGGTCGCGGCGGGACCGGGGATCGACACCAGCCCCTGCGCCGCCTGGCCCGCGACCAGGCGGTCCTCGGAGAGCGCCTCGCGCGCGAGGGTCGGGACGGCGGCCGCGTGCCGCGTTCGGCCGAGGGCTTGCAGCAGCTGCAGGCGGTCGTTCGTGTCGCTGTGCGCGACCGCACCGGCGAGCGCCTCGGTCGCCGCCGCGCCACCGATCAGGCCGAGCGCCCAGATCGCCTGGGAGCGCGTCGAGGAGGGAGCCGTGCTGGCGATCATCGCCGCCAGGGCGGGTGTGGCGTGCGGGTCGCGCAGCGTTCCGGCCCCTTCGGCCGCCGCTTCGCGCACGCCGGGGTCGGGATCGGACAGCGCCTCGAAGATCCGGGGGCGGGCCCGCGGATCGCCGATCCGCGCGAGGGCGACGATCGCGAAGCGGCGGTCGATGACGTTCGGCTGTCGCGACCACTGCAGCAGGAACTCGACCGCCGAAGCGTCGCCGATCGTGCCCAGCGCGGAGAGCGCCGCGACCCGCGACTCCTGGGCGCGGCGCGGGATCTCGCGCACGAGGATCGGGACCGCAGGGGGCCCCAGGGCGCCGGCGATGAAGTCGAGCGCCGTGGCCCCGGGCTCGAGCTGGATCGCGCGGTTGCTGCGCAACGAGCGCAGCAGCGCATCCTGCTGCCCGGCCAGCGCGAGCGCGTAGAGGATCTCCTGGTAGATGATCCCTTCCTGGCCCTTGAGCTGCCGCTCGAGCACCGGGATCCCCCGCGGGTCCCCGATCGCGCCGATCGAGTAGATCATCACCGGCCAGGTTCGCGGCAGACCGCGCTCCATCTCGGCCAGCAGGGACGGCATCGCGTCCGGGCCGACGGCGACGATCTGGTCGGCGATCGCGAGCCGGTCGGCCACCCCCGCTGTGGCGCGCAGCTTCTCGATCAGCTCGCCGACCCGGCGGGCCAGCGCCTGCGCGGCGGGGTCGGGCGTGGCGGTCGCGGGGGCGGCCGGCGGGGACTTGGCCGGGGCCGAGGCCGGGGCGGGAGCCGGACGCGGCGTGGGAGCCGTCGGCGGGGTGGGGTCGGCCGCGTGCGCCAGGGCAAGCGCCATCCCGAGCGCTCCCAGGACGGGTGCGATGCGCGGCGAAGGGCGGCGGAGCGGCAGGCGAGGCATCGACCTGCCGGCACCGTAGCAGAGCACCCGGACCCCCGCAAATGCCGACGGGCGCGCGCTTACCTCGAAAACCGGGTCGCTAATTTTCTGCACCCGGCTTTCGCCCTCCGTTTGCTAGAATCTGGCGGCCGGATGCGCCCGGGAAGGGGACCCGATGGGGCTGACCCGCAGGCAGAAACAGATTCTCGACTTCGTGCAGGAGTTCATCGAGCGGCAGGGCTACTCGCCGAGCCTCGAGGAGATCGGTCACCACTTCGGCCTGTCCTCCGTGGCGACCGTTCACAAGCACGTCACGAACCTCGTCCAGAAGGGACTGCTGCGGCGGGTCTGGAACCAGAACCGCTCGCTCGAGGTGGTGCGCGAGGACGATGCGCCACGGGCCGCCGAGGTCCCCGTCCTCGGGCACGTCGGTGCGGGAGCCCGCGCGCACGAGGTCCCGGAGGATCCGTCGCGACTCGAGGTGCCGTGCTGGATGGTCGGTCGCGGGCGAATGTTCGCGATGCGCGTCGACGGCGACGCGCTGATCGACGAGCAGATCCGCGACGGCGACTATGTCGTGATCGAAGAACGCTGGTCGGCCGAGTCGGGCCGGGTCGTGCTGGCGCTGGTCGCCGGCGACGACGCCGCCGTGCGACGGATCGAGGTCGACGGCGCCGCGGCGCGCGTCCACAACGGCGTGCGGCGGGCGGAACCGGTCGTCCTGCCGCTCGACAAGCTCGCCGTGCGCGGCGTCGTGCGCGGCGTGCTGCGCCGCTGCTGAGCCGGAGAGCGGCGCCGCGCCAGCGCCGGAGGTGCTGTGCATCGAATGTACGGACGGAGCTGAGGCGCGGATGGTCGGGCCCGGAGTGCTCTCGCGGTGGGTCGGGCGCGGTACGCCGGCGGGCCGGCTGCGCCTCGTGCCGGCCGAACGCGCGCACCGCGAGGCGGCGCGGGCCATCGTCGCGGCGTCCCCGGCCGTCAACGTCCACGTCGGCGCGCACCTGGCCGGCCCCGTCGAACCCGAGCAGGAGACCTGGGCCCTGCTCGACGGCGCGCGGCTGGCCGGGATCGTGATCCGCTGGCGGGGTACCGCCTGGGCGCTCGACGCGGGGTACGTCGACGACCCCCGCGTCCCGGCCGTGCTGGCCCGCCTCGTGGCCCAGGCGGCCTGGCCGCAGGAGGTGCTCTTCGGGCTCGAGGCGACGGTCGAGCAGGTGGCCAAGTGCTGCGAGCCGCACGGTGCCCAGCTGGTCGAGATCCGGCGCCAGCAGATGATGCTCTGCCGTGAGGCCGTGGTGCCGGCGGTCCGCGCGCTCGACGCCCCCTTCCGGGTCCGTCGCGCGCTTCCCGACGAACTCGACTGGCTGCTCACGACACACTCCGCGATGTGCCACGAGGACCTCGGCGTCGACCAGGTCGCGCGCAACGCCGCCGGCTACGAGCGGTACTTCGCCGAGCTGGTGCGCTGCGGCCGGGCGTTCGTTGGCGAACTCGGCGGCGAACGGGTGGCCAAGGCCGAGGTGCCGCTCGTCTCCGAGCAGTGCTGGCTGATCGAGGGGGTCTACACCGTCGAGCGCCGGCGCGGCCTCGGCCTGGCCACGCGGCTGATGCTCGAGCTCGACGCGCTGGCCCGCGGAGAGGGGCGGCTGCCGTGCCTCTACGTGCACCGCCGCAACCGGCGCGCGACGGAGATCTACCAGCGCTGCGGTTACGTGATCGTGAGCGACTGGGCGACCGCGGTCGTGGGACGCGAGCGGCGCCGCGGAGGGAAGCCGGCGGAGTGGTAACATCCGACCCGGCCGTCCCGCCTCCCGGCGCGGACGGCCGCGAGGTCGAGGAGGAGCCGGTGAGCGCGGAGACGGTCTTTCAGTGGGCGATCGGGTTTCTGGTGATCTGGGGGATGGCGGTCATCGGGTACGCGTTCTGGCAGGCGACGAATCCGGCGTGGAACCCTGCACCGCCCGAACCGATCGAGCTTCACCACCATGGTCACGGCGCCGATCACGGCCACGGCGGCCACGATCACGCTCACGGCCGGTAGCGCGCCGCGTCAGCTCGGCGGCGCGTTCTCTTCCAGTGGTACGCCGAGCCGCGTCGCGATCGCCTGGCGCACCTGGTCCGCCAGTTCCCGCCGGTCGTCGCCGGGGATCACCGGCTCGAGGTAGGCGACCCTGACCCGGATCTCGGGCTCGGCGAACAGCGCCCAGAGGTTCCGGACGACGTCCTGGTCACCGATGAACGGGACCGCGCGATTCGGCTTCGAGGGTCCACCAGGTCCTCGTAGAAGAGCGCGACCGGCTGCACCGGGACGCCGAGGCGGCAGGCCGCGGCGAACAGGCTGGTGTGGAAGCGGCGCACGCGATCGCCCGGGCTGGTCGTTCCCTCGGGGAAGAACAGCACGCGCCGCCCGCCATGGATCGCCCGCTCCATCTGGGAGAGGGCCGACAGGCTGTCGCGCGCCCGCTCGCGGGCGATGAAGATCGTCCCGGCCGACGCGATGATGTACCCGAGGATCGGCCACTCCGCGATCTGGGCCTTGGCGACGAAGAGCCCGCGGTGGGCCGCGGACATCGCCGGGATGTCGAGCAGCGCGACGTGGTTCGCGGCGGCGAGGTGGCCGCGGGCGAGCGGGGTCCCCTCGTCGCGTCACCTTGAGGTGGAAGACGTCGAGCATCCGGTTGAAGAACCAGGTCTGCTTCGCCTCCGCCCACTGCTCGGCGATCTCCCGCGGCTGCCGCTTCCAGACCCGACGCACATTCCAGCAGGTCCAGAGCGCGAGCAGGATCAGCCAGACCAGGCGCGCCGAGCGCCAGGCGCGACGGCTGGCGCGGGCGAAGAACCCTCCGCGCGGGTCGCGTCCGGATCGTGGCGTGGGAGGGCTCAATCAGTCGATCGGTCGCGGCTTCTCGGTGAAGCGCCGCCGGTAACGCGCGGTGATTGCTCGCGCGGCGAGCCAGATGAAGAAGTCGGCGGTGTGGAAGGCGGGGTCCCAGCAGGGCTCGCCGCCGATCGTCGCGCCGGCCCGGAGGTAACCCTTGAGCAGGGCCGGTAGCTCGGCCGGCTCGGCACCGCTCGCCGGATCGAAGCCTGGCAGCGGCCGAAGCGGCCGCACCCGGTCCTTTTCCGGCGCGAGGTGGCGCTCGGCGAGGCGGGTGTAGAGCGCCCCGACCCGGGCGCCGTCCTCGTCGTGGACCGAGGCGCAGCCCATCAGGTAGTCGATCCGGTACATCGGCAGCGCCGCGCCGATCCCGGACCAGAGCAGGGCGATCACCCCGCCGTGGCGGTAGTCGCGGTGGACGCAGGAGCGGCCGACCTCGAGCACGCGGCGTCCCGGCCGGATGACCGTCGACAGGTTGAACTCCCCCTGCGAGTAGTAGCGGCCGGCGGCGGCCGCCCCCTCCGGCGTCAGGATCCGGTAGGTGCCGACCACTTCGCCCAGGTCATCGTCGGTCACGAGCAGGTGGCCGCAGTGCGGATCGAACTCGTCCTCGTCGATCCCCGGACGGGGGCCCGAGACGTCGGCCCCGAACTCGTGGGCGAAGATCTCGTAGCGC
The DNA here is from genome assembly GCA_963702425.1 of uncultured Acidobacteriota bacterium. GTDB lineage: Bacteria > Acidobacteriota > Polarisedimenticolia > J045 > J045 > JALOKP01. Next base: position 3,936 of record CAVPCQ010000027.1, on the reverse strand, counting down.
AGGGCCAGCGCGGACTCGATCTCGGCGGCAGTGGCGGCGAGGAAGACGGAAAGGTGGCTGACCGGCCGCTCCGACCGCAACCCCCGTATCTCCGTGCTCACCACGGGAAGGCTCATCACGCTCTCCTGCGCCGGGCGGACACCTCGCCCGTCAGCTTACCAGACCGGGTCCGCGATCGACTGCCCGGGAATCCCGCGTCGCGGCGGCATCTCACCACTGCACCGTCACGGCCCTGTCACGACCAGTGCGACGGTCCGGTGAAGAAGCGAGACGCCGTCGGCGGGGTGCCGGACGGCCTTCCGGCGTCCCGGGCGAGAGCCGGTTCTGGGGGCCGGTCAGGCCCCTTTCTTGAGCGACTTCAGCAGCTCGCCGAACGCGGCGCGCTGCGCCTCGATCGTCTTCGCCGGACCGGTGAACTTGAAGAACCAGTTGGCGTCCGGACCCTCCGCCACCGCACCCAGCAGCATGTAGTCCGCCTTCGGCGTGGACGGGCCGCCCATCATCGCCCCGCCGCCCGTGTAGGTGCCGGCCACCTCGACCGTCATGACCGGGATCTCTCCCACCTTCAGCTCGCCCATCTTCAGCGCCTGCTCGGGCGACATCCCGCCCGCCGGCTGGAACTGCGAGGCCCAGCGCAGGGCGTTGGACTTCGGGTCGCCCCCTTCGCCGGGGCCGAAATAGAAGACGACGCACTCGCCGTCGCCGCCCGGGCCGGGCACCCGGTACTGCGCACGCCGCATCGCCGACGAGGGGACCTGCGACTCCCAGTCACCCGGCGCCGCCCAGGTCAGCCCGGCGTGGCCCGTGCCCGTGCCGGGCGCGGGCGGGGCGAGTTGCGGTGTGGCCATCGTGCCCGGCGCGCCTCCCATCGCGTCCAGTGGCGGGTGCCCCTCGGGCAGCGCGGCCGGGGGCCCACCCATCATCTGGCCCTCGCCTCCGGCGGGCGGATGCGCCGGCTGTGCGGCCGGGGACGACGCCGGGTTCGAGGCCGCAGGGGGTGCGTCACCGCCCTGCTTGCCGCAGCCGACGGCGACGGCGGACAGCGCCAGCAGTGCGAAGAGGGCGGGGCGGACGGGTACGGAGCGGGTCGAGAGCATGAGTCGATCTCCTTGAGGGTGCGGGCGGCCCTACCGACCGGGCGCCCGCTGCGAACGAGGCAGTTTAGGGGCGGACCCGTCGGGGCGCACGCCACGGCCCGTGGCCGGCTCGCGGCCCCGGGAGATGCCCGCGCCCCGGGCTGGTCCGGCCCCCGGGGCTAGTCCGGGCCCCCCGGCTCCTTCCGCTCGCCGGTCCGGGCGTGGATCGTCGCCATCACCTCCGACGCGGTCTCCTCGATCGCCTTCGCGGTCACGTTCAGGACGGTCCAGCCCTGCTGGTGACAGAGCCGCTCGGCGGCCCGCAGCTCGGCGCGGATCGATTCCTCGTCGACGTAGGCGTCCCGCGCGGTCAGGCCGAGGTGCCGCGCCCGCTCCTCGCGGACCAGCCGCAGGAACCCGGGGTCGATCGTGAAGCCCAGCACCCGCCGCGGATCGACGTCGAACAGCTCGGGCGGCGGCTCGACGCCGGCGACCAGCGGGACGTTCGCGACCTTCCAGCCGCGCAGCGAGAGGTAGAGGCTGACCGGGGACTTCGAGGTGCGCGACACGCCGACCAGCACGATCTCCGCCCCGCCGAGCGTGTCGGGCCGCTGGCCGTCGTCGTGCTGGATCGTGTACTCGACCGACTCGATCCGCCGGAAGTAGTCGCGGTCGAGGTGCCTCAGCAGCCCCGGCTGCGAGAGTGGCGAGATCTCGAGGTGGTCGGAGAGCCGGGTCAGGATCGGGCCGAGGATGTCCACCGTCGGCACCCCGAGCCGCCGCCCGCCCTCGAGCATCTCCTCCCGCAGCTCCGGCAGCACCATCGTGTAGACGACGACGGCGTTTGCGGCCGCCGCGCGCTCGAGCACCCCGTCGATCTGCGAGGCGGTCCTGACGAACGGCACCCGCTCGAGCAGCACCTCGGTCGCCTGGAACTGGGAGAGCGCGGCCTGGACCACGATCTCGCAGGTCGCGCCGGTCGCGTCGCTGACCGCGAAGACGTGCCGCTGGCGGAACGGGCGCTCGCTCACGGCGCACTCAGAAGCGCAGCACCAGGCCGACGCTGGCTTCGATCTGCCAGATCGCGGTCCCGCTGGCGCCGACGAAGCAGACCCCGCCGCCGCCGCCGCTGCCGCAGGCGATCTCCGAGCTGTCGGAGGCGAACGTGCCGTAGCCGCGCAGCTCGAGCCGGACGCCGACGTGCTCGGAGGGGTAGAGCTTGTAGCCGCCCCCGAACGAGCCCGAGAAGAAGGTGCCGCCGGAGAGGTCGGGGTCCTGCGGGCTGATCAGCGAGGCGCCGAGGGTCAGCACGATGTACGGCCGCGCCCTGGGATTGGGGCTCAGGAACAGCAACCCGCCGGCCTGGATCGTGTCGATCGTGAGGCCGGTGTCGATCTTCACCGGCTCCTCGTAGAACGGCACGTAGCCGTCCTGCAGGTCGAGGTCGGTCGACTGGTGGGTATAGATGAACTCGTACTGCCCGTCCTCGCGGGCCTTGATGTCGAGGATCAGGCCGTAGACCAGCGAGCCCTGAATGTTGGCCTCGATGCCGGTCGAGGTCTCGCGGGCGGAGCCGCCGTAGCGGTAGCCGACGATCGGCGTGAGCTCGACGTTGTTGCCGGCGATGGCGGGGAGCGCGGCGCCGGCGACGAGCAGGCCGGCAACGAGGGAGAGGGCGAGGCGACGCGTCATGCGAGCTCCTTCTCGGGAATGGCGCGGTGCGATTCTATACGCGCCGGTGGTGCGAATATGGGGTCCGCGGGGCCCGATCGTGCCCGATTCCGTCCCGCATTCTCCGGCCGGCCCGGCGGGCGCCGCCTGTTTCCGCCGTGCGACCGCTCGGCGGGAGAGTGTTCACGCCGGTCGCCGGATCGGCCAGGCTCTCCGCCGGAGGTGACGCCGATGACCCGCCTCGCGGTCGCCGCGCTGCTCGTGGCCTTCGCGCATGCGCCGCTCAGCCCCGCAGCGACGGAGATCGCTCCCGGAATCCAGCTCGTCCCGGGCGCCTTCGTCCCCGGCCGGCAGCCCGACGGGAACTCCGTCCTCATCGTCGCAACCGGCGGGCTGATCGTGATCGACACCGGGCGGCACCCGGAGCACGCGCGCTCGATCCTGGAGGCCGCCGAGGCGACGGGCCGGCCGGTGGTGGCGGTCGTCAACACCCACTGGCACCTCGATCACATCGGCGGCAACCCGCGGCTGAAGAACGCCTATCCCGGGCTGACGGTCTACGGCAGCGCCGCGTTCGAGGGGGCGCGGACCGGGTTCCTCGCGCGCTACCGCAGGCAGCTCGAGCAGTTGATCGCCGAGACGCCCGACGCGAAGGCGCAGGAGCCGTTCCGGGCGGAGCTGGCGCTGCTCGACGCCGGTGCGGCGCTGGGGCCGGACGAGGTCGTGCGCGCGGCGGGAGAGCGGACGATCGCGGGGCGGCGCCTGGTCGTCGGGCTCGAGGGGCCGGCGGTCACGGCCGGCGACGTCTGGGTCTTCGATCCGGTGAGCCGCGTGCTGGTGGCCGGCGACCTCGTGACGCTGCCGGTCCCGCTGTTCGACACCGCCTGCCCGAGCGGCTGGAAGGCCGCGCTCGGCCGCCTCGCGCAGGTGGACTTCAAGCTGCTCGTTCCGGGGCACGGCGCGCCGCTGGACCGGGCCGGCTTCGAGCGCTACCGGAAGGCGTTCGACCGCCTGCTGGCCTGCGCCGCGTCCGACGCGGCAGGGGAGGCCTGCATCGACGGCTGGCTGCGCGACGCCGGGCCGCTCGTCCCCGCCGGCGAGCAGGCCTTCGCGCGGACGTTGATGGGCTATTACGTCGGCGTGCTGCGCAACGCGGAGCAGGTCCGCGCGCTCTGCGCGGGATCGTGAG
>CAVPCQ010000026.1:0-32138 GCA_963702425.1 uncultured Acidobacteriota bacterium | reverse complement strand
TACATCGATGCGTGTGGGTAACAAACGATCGACTTCAGAACCATGCGTGGCAAACAACAAAAGAACCGTCGCTCCTTGGGCAAGCGACGGCTCTTGGATAAATCAGTGTGGCACTGCTTGCTGGCAAGCAGTGCGGCAGTCAGCGGACGCGTCGCTCCTGCGATGCCGGGCCCCAAGCTCATGCTCAGCACGGCCAACGAGTCGGCCGTGCCGCACTCACACGTATCAGGCCCGGGCCGTCTTCACGCCGGGCATGTCGATCTTGCGGGACACCAGACCGGCCTTGGCCAACACGATGTAGAGTACGAAGCCCACGAGGATGGCCGCCACCGGCGGGCAGGGGATGTTGAGCTTGAACCCGGACAGGGCGGCCACCTTGGCCGCGATCATGTCAATTGCGCCGACGAAGAACCCGACGATCCACGAGATCCAGCCGGCCGGATTGAATCCGGCTCGCGGACCCGGCCACTTCCGGCCGGCCAGCAGGTAGTCGGCGGTCATCGCCCCGCAGATCGGACCGAACGAGGCGCCGATGATGCCGAACATCTGCGCCGCATTGCCGGCCTTTCCGGACAGCACCAGGGCCACGGAGGCCGCCGTGCCAATACCGCAGGAGATGAACGGATTGACCTTCGGCAACGTGTTCCTGAAACTGTTGGCGGCGATCAACGAGCTGAAGCAGGCCGGCGGAAACGCGGCGATGGCCAGGAGCAGCCAGAAGATCTTGGTGACCTGCGGACCCATGATCGTGTCCATCAGTTTGGTCGGATCGATCGTCCCGGCTTTGTCCCCCATCAGGCCGCTGCCGTACGCTCCCGCCACGATCAACAGCGCCAGGCAGCCGGTGAAGATCGTCGCGCCGGCCACGCCGACCAGGCCGCCCATTTGCACGTCCTTCTCGTCGCGGTTGCTCGAGGCAATATCGGCGCCCGCCGCGCCGGCCGTGGCAAAGAAGCCGACGATGTTGGCAATCGCGAACATCAACAGGGTCATCGCACTCGGGCGCCGCTTCGGCCGCCCCGGCGTCAGCATCTCCGGCTTGAAGTTCCCCACGCCGCTCATCGTCTTGCCGGCCAGGATCAACAGAATCACCAGGGGAATCAACGGCAAGTACGTGGCGACCTTCGCCACGTATTGGATGCCCTTGAGCCCCACAACGCCGCCACGATCGCCCAGACGGCACCAATCGCCAGGTGCAGTGTCGAACCGTTGCCGGCCAGCCCGGCCAGCAGTTCGGCCGAGAAGTAGGAGTTGACCGCCAGCCAGCCGAACTGCAGGACTCCCATGAAGAAGCCCGGCATCAAGAACCCGCCCTGCACGCCGTAGGTCGACGTTCCGACTACGGCCAACGGCAGACCGGTCTTCATTCCCATCATGCCCGGCGCCAGGTAGCAGGCGAAGTGGCAGATCAGCGCCGCCACCACGACACCCAGCAACGCCGTACCCAAGCCCTGCCCGAGAATCCCGGCCGGTCCCGTGGGGCCGCTCGCGGAACCTCTGCCAGAACACGAACCACAGCATGATGCCGGCATACGTCTGGCCGTGCTCTTGTACCAGGGAACGCGATTCGCCAGCGGGACAGGTTGGGCGGACGCAACATAATCGGGTAAACCTGAAGCCATACAAGTCCCTCCCTTCGCGACTCCGCGGAGCCACGACCAAAACAGAATTGAAAAAGGCGGCTGACAAATCTGGTCATGGAGCGGTTCCTGAGTATACCCCCTGGCCTATCGGCGGGAAAATGGTGCGGCGCACACATTTCCCGCGGTGCGCAGCCCCGCGCCGTCGCGAGCTCGTATGCCGCGCACAGCCGCCGGTCGGGTCGCCTTGTCCGACCGCAGGCGCATCGCAACCCTCACATGCGTTATACTCTTCGCCAGTACCCCACTTCGACACGTCCAGGAGTTCGGCCATGTCCATCACTCGCCGACGTTTCCTCGCCGCCACGGCCGCCGCGGCCGCGTCCCTGACCGCATCCACCGACGCGGCGCCCTGCTCGACGAACAGCGCAGCAGACCGGATGCAGCTGGGACTGGTGACATATCTGTGGGGCCAGGACTGGGACCTGCCGACGCTGCTCAGGAACTGCGAGGCGGCCGGCGTGCTCGGCGTCGAACTGCGGACCGAGCACAAACATGGTGTCGAGCCGGCATTGTCTGCCGCCGAACGTCAGGAAGTGCGCCAACGATTCGCCGACAGCCCTGTCGAACTCGTCGGCTACGGGTCCAACGCCGAGTTCCACAGCACCGATCCCGCCGAACTCAAGCGGAATATCGAACTCACCAAGGCCTACGTCCAGCTGATGCACGACTGCGGCGGCAGCGGCGTCAAGGTGAAACCCAACGCGTTCGTCAAAGACGTGCCGCACGAAAAGACCCTGAGCAGATCGGCAAGGCCCTGAACGAGGTGGGCGCCTATGCCGCCGACTTCGGTCAGAAGATCCGGCTGGAAGTGCACGGCCAGGGCACCGACGAACTGCCCAACATCAAGGCGATCATGGATATCGCCACGCACCCGAACGTCGGCGTCTGCTGGAACTGCAACGCCACCGACCTGCACGGCGCCGGCCTCGAATCCAACTTCCGCCTCGTCAGCGGCCGCTTGGGCGACACGTCCACGTGCGCGAACTGAACGTGAGCGACTATCCCTATCCGAAGCTGATGAAGCTGTTCGTGCAGACCAAATTCGCCGGCTGGATCCTGCTCGAATGCCGCACGAACCCGCCCGATCGCGTGGCCGCCTTGGCCGAGCAGAAAAAGCTCTTTGAGGAAGTCTGCAGGCGGCAGCAGGCCGGAGAGGAGCGGGGACGTGACGAACTTGAGCGGTCGCTCCCGCCGGCGTCGGGGCGGCAGCCTCCAGCCTGCGGCCCGCCGCCACACCCGAAGCCCCCCGCATCCGTTCGCTTTCCAGCCTCCGGGCCGCCGTCTCCGGCCTTCCAGTTCGTCGATGCGGCGTTGCAGTTGCTCGAGCTGTCTCTGGAGCGATTCCATTTGTCGTCGCAGCTCCGCCAACTCCTCATCGGCCGTTGGCGGCGGACTTGTTCGGCGGGAACCAACACGCTCTTCGCTCCGTCTCCCTCGGGGGATTTGCCGGGCGGCGGGGAGGTGGCGGTTCCGGGCCATCTCACGCGCTAAGCCCGCCGCCCGTTTCGCGTCCCGGGTAACGGAGGCGGTGGCGGCGACCCCCGCTGCCGTCGGTCGGCGGCCTGGGGGTGGCGGTGGTGGTGGCATCGTCATCGCCACCGTCGGCCGGGCGGCCGATGGGGGCGGAGGATCCGCCGGCACGGCACCGCTGCCGGCCGGGTTTCCGGGGGCAGGACGGCGTCCAGTGTACGCTCCAAGGCGTCCAGAATCGGCCGGCCACTGGTCGCCGCCGGCCCAATCGCAGCGGTGGATCGTTCGATCGGCCGCCGCGCTCGGGCACCGGCGTGGGGGACATCCGTTCGGTCGCCGTGCCAGGTACCAGCCGCACCTTCTTGCGCCCGATGCGGTCGCCTTCGACATACGTCAATTCGAGTTCGTCGCCCGGCCGAAATGCCCGGATCAGAGCCACGAGGTCGTTGGCCGTGCCGATGCGTTTGCCGTTGACTGACACGATCACACCTCCCAACGGCAGACCGGCGCGGGCTGCCGGCGATCCTTCGCGAATCTGTGAGATCACCGCGCCGTTGTTGACCGTGACGCCAAAACGTCGCCGAGTCAATTCGCTGATATCCATTACGGAGATGCCCAGATTGGGCCGTGCGCTTTCCGCCATGGCCGGGCCCTCCCCGGGAGCCGCCGCGGCTCCGGCAGTTCGGTCACCGTGTCCGCAGCCGCGGCGGGGCGACGCCGAGCGCCAGTTCCACTCGTTTTGTCGCCGCGCCCGGCGCACCTGGACCACCAGCTTGTTCCCGCCGGCTTGCGCACTGCACGGTCCATATCTTCGAGCTTGCGAATCGGCACCTCATTGATCGAGACAATCACGTCGTCGGCCCGCAGACCGCCCGCGCTGAGCCGGCCCGCCTTCGGCCACCGAGACGACCAAGACCGCATCCCGTCCGGCGCCACAAGGTCCACCGACATCCCGAGATAGCCGGCACCCGGATCCGGAACGGCCGCCGTCCCCGGTCCGGTCAACGGTAGTTCCAGGTTCCGCTCGAGCTGATTCACAGCATTCTGCCCCCAGGCCGCAGGGACACCCAGCGCAAACAGCATCACGATCACCGCACCGATCAACCTTCTGCTCATCATCGTCGCCTCACACACTATCCGCGAACCAGTGCTCGAACTTCTCAATCGTCCATTACGTCAGACGGAGTCATTATACCCAACCGGCAAATCCCGTGGGTCGGCCTTGGATGGAGCTGACCGGATTGTTTATGCTGCTCGAGCCATGCCGCAGCACCATCACACGCGATTTCTGCAGATCGAATCCACTCCGCCGACCCGGAGATCGGAGGCGCTTGCAACTGCTGCGGATCGGCGAGTCGCGGATCCAACGCATGCTGGTGGCCGAAAGCCACGGCAACTCGACATGCTGGGACTTTTCCACGCCCGCCGGGGCCAGGAACTGGTGGGAGCCGCCTGGGGGCAGGTGATTCCGGGTCGTACCGCCTTCTGCTGGCCCGCCTGCCTCGTCCCCTGGGCGTACCGCTCACGATGTGCGGCTCGTACTCCTCGCGCTCCTCGATCGTGCAGTGGTGACGGTCGAGGTCGGCCAGCTCGGCGAAGCGCTGGACGCGCTGCTCGGCGAGGTTGCCGTAAGGCATCGGGTGGCGGATGGCGACGACCTTGAGTCCGGCGTCGCGCAGCACCTGGGCCACCTTGCGCGTCGTCTGGCTCTTGCCGCAGCCGGTCCGCACGGCGCAGATCGCGACCAGCGGCTTGATCGACTTCAGCTCGGTCGACTTGGGGCCGAGCAGCCGGAAATCGGCGCCGGCGGCGAGCACGCGGCTGGCGATGTGCATGACCTGCTCGTGCGAGACGTCGGAGTAGGAGAAGACGACGTCGTCGACGCCGTGCCTGGCGATCAGCTGCTCCAGCTCGCTCTCGTCGACGATCGGGATCCCCTGCGGGTAGCGCGGCCCGGCCAGCTCCGGCGGGTAGGTGCGGCCGTCGATGTCCGGGATCTGGGTCGCGGTGAAGGCGACGACCCGCTGGGTGGGATCGTTGCGGTAGGCCACGTTGAAGTTGTGGAAGTCGCGGCCAGCCGCGCCGACGATGACGACCTTGCGCTCGGGCATCGGGTTTCAGCCTCTCGGGCCGCCCCGGGGGCGCCCGCGGTTATGGATGAAGGTGGGTTGAGCGGACGATCTTACCAAACAAACATAGGATCGCGCAGCCGTTTTCGGCCCGGTTCGTTCGGCGGGAGAGTCTAGGGGCCGACCCCCAGAAGCCGGTCGAATTCCTCGCGGTCCACCCCCAGGTCGGCCGCGGCGCGGTCGAGGTCGCCGCCCGTGCGCTCCAGCGCGATCGAGATCCGCAGCCGGATCACGTGCAGGCGAGCGGCGTCGAGTGTTGCGTCGAGCGGACCCTCCAGCGGGAGCAGGCGGGCCAGCGCGGCCATGTCGGGGTCCTCGACCCGGGCCCGCAGCTCGAGTTCCGCGACCCCGATCCTGTCGCTGCCCGCCAGGACCGCCGCCCGCTCGAGCTCGTTCTCCAGCTCGCGCACGTTCCCCGGCCAGCGGTAGCGCGTCAGCCGGTCGAGCGCCTCGGGCACGATGTGCAGGCCGGGGCGGCCGAGGTCCTTCGCCAGCCGCTCGACGATGACCTGCGCCAGGACCGGGATGTCCGGCGGGCGGTCGCGCAGCGCGGGCAGCAGGATCGGAACGACCGAGAGCCGGTAGTAGAGATCCTCGCGGAACCGCTTGGCGGCCGCCTCGGTCTTGAGGTCGCGGTTGGTGGCGGTCACGATCCGGACGTCGGCCTTGCGGGTCTTCGTCCCGCCGATCCGGTCGTAGGTGTGGTCCTGCAGCAGGCGGAGGATCTTGGACTGCAGCGGGAGCGGCATCTCGCCGATCTCGTCGAGGAAGAGCGTCCCCTTCTCCGCCGCCTCGACCTTGCCGATCGCGGTCGCGTTGGCGCCGGTGTAGGAGCCACGCTCGTGACCGAACAGCTCGTTCTCGAGCAGCGTCTCGGGGATCGCGGCGCAGTTGATCGCGACGAACGGCCCGCGGCGACGCGGCGACAGCCCGTGCAGCGCCTTGGCGACGAGTTCCTTGCCGGTCCCGGATTCGCCGAGGATCAGGACCGTCGCCTCGGACGGTGCGACCCGCTCCACCAGCCGTGCGACCTCCTTCATCGACGGGGTGGTGCCGATGAAGCGCGGCAGGCCGGGGCGGTCCTCGAAGAGCCAGCCCTGCGTCCGCGCGCGGCGACGAGCGACGAGCGCCGCGAGCTGCGCGGCGAGTGCGGGTTCCGGCGCGCTGTCGGGAGCCGCATCGAGCGCGGTGACGACGTCGAGCGCGCGGCGCCGGAACGCGGTGGCGACGAGGGCTCCCGGCAGATCGCGCCCGGCGACGACGATCGGCAGCGCGGGGTCGGCCGCAACGATCGCGTGGAGCAGCTTGTCGAGCGCTTCGGCGTCGGCCCCGTCGGCGACGACGACCACCGCCCCGACCCCGCGCTCCTTCGCGATCGCTGGCGCCTGCGCCCAGGAGGCGCTCTCCGCCGAGACCTCGAGACCGGCGCCCCACGAGCGAGCGACGCGCGCGGCGACGTCGGCAGCCTCTCCCCCGGGGGCGGGGGCGACGACGAGCAACGGCACGAACGCGTTTTCGCGCGATGTCCTGGATGCGGCTGGGGTCACGCGCTCACCGTCCGGAAGGCTCCGCGCCGGACGGCGACGACTCGAGACGGGCTTTTTCCTGCTGCAGTTCCTGGATGCGTTCGCGCGTCATGTCGATCCGTTCCTTGTTGTTCTTCCCATCGACCGCCGCCTTCTCGGCGTCGGTCAGCTTGGGGGGCGGAAGGAACGGGTTGGCCATCGAGCGGACATTGTCGTTGAGGCGCTTGATCTCGGCGTCGAGCTCGGCCTCGCGGGCGGCGCCATTGCCGCCGGGCGCCGCGGCCCCCACGTCGTCGGGGTCGCTCGCCGCAGGGTCGTCACGCATCGCCGAACCGCTGCCGGGACCGGCCGCGCTCTCGGAGGAGGAGACCGGCACGATCGAGTGGCCGTAGAGGCGCTCGAGATCGGCGTTGCCGATCACGACGACCTGCTTGCCGGTCTTCGGGTCGGTCCGCGTCGGGAGCGCGACTCGCCCCACCCGGGTCGTCTGCCCGAGCGGCCGCGGCGGCGAGGCCGGAATGGCCGACGGCGCGCGCGGCACCGCAGCGGTCTCGGGAGCGTCAGCGTCGTCGGCGGCGGCCGGCGGCGGGACGGTTTCGCCCGCCGCGCCCGGCGCGCGCGAGGTGGACTCCGTCGCAGCGCGGGAGGCCTCGGCGGCGGGACCGCGGGGCTGCTGGGCCGGCTTCTTCTTCGCCGCCGGCGGCGGCGGTGGTGGGGCGTCCTGGGCCGCGGCCGGGGCCGCGCCGGTGACGAACATCGCGAGCGCCAGTCCGGCAGCCGCGAGGAACATGCGAGTGGACATGCGGTCCTCGATGACGGTGGTCCCCGTCCCTCTCTCTAAATATGACACCCTTGCTCGACGATCGTCCATTCACGGCTCCGTGACCACCCGCAGTCCCCGCACGACGATCCGGGGCGCCCCGGGGGGGCCCGATCTGGTTCGAGGGTCGTCGTGGGCAAAGCGTGCGGCACGGACCTCCACGGGACCCGCGGTCCCGTCGAGCCCGAGGGAGGCCGCCCGCACCTGGCCGACCATCAGCCCGGTGCCGGTCAGGTCCAGCCCGCCCGCCGCCGCGACCAGCCCCTCGAACGCCACGCTCGCCGAGGGCTCCGGGTACCAGCGCTCGGGGGTGGGGAGGCTGCGCCGGCTCCTTCCACCGTGCAACCTGCCAGCCGCCGGCGTCGCGCTCGAGCGGGAGGTGCTCGTCCGCAGCGCCTCCCGGCCGCGAGACGCCGCGGGTGTCGCGCGGATCCCCGGGCGCTTCGAGGGGCAGCGGCGCGCCGCGCGCCAGTTCCAGGGCGGCGTCGCCTGCGGCGACGCACCACGCACCGCGCCGCCCCGCGGACGGAAGGTCGAGCGCGACGCGGCGCGAGGCGGCCGGGACGACCCACCACAGCGCGCCGTCCGGCAGCGCCCCGAGCGCAAGCACGCGCCCGGCGCCGTCGATCCGGAAGGCGCCCGGAACGCGCGCGTCCTCCTCGGCGAACCCCGCGCCGCGCCGCCCGAGCCGCGCCAGCTCCTCCCAGGCCGGATCGAGCGGCGCGGGCGCAGCGAGCGGGCAGGCCACGAAGACCCCCGAACGATCGTGCTGCTTTGCCGGCGGGGCAGGCGGCGTGCTGCGCGGTCCGAACGGCAGCGGAGCGGCGCAGGCGCCGGCCACGGCCGGCGCACCGTGCCAGGTCCCGCCGACGCGGCCACGCCACCACGGATCCGGGACTGCGCCGGGCGCGCTGCGGAAGGCCTCGACGTCGGCCGCGCCGTCGGCGTCGGCATCGTCGTCGAGACCGTCGCCGTCCTCGTCGTCGCGCAGCGGCGAGTCGACCGCGCGCCACGGAATGCCACCCGACCACCCGCCCCAGGTCGAGGCCGGCGCGAAGAGGTCGCCAGCGACGAACGCCTCGCCGCGCGACCAGCTCGCCGCGCCGACGAGCCGCGCATCGCCCGCGATCTCGAGCGGCCGATCGAGCCGCCCCCATTCGATGCGCGCCACCTCGCCGCGCGCCACGGCGCGGGTCCTCATCCCGCCGCTGGTCGGCCAGCTGACCACCGCTTCGATCGTCGCCAGTTCCTGCCCGCCCAGCGCGACCCCGCCGCGTCCACCGCGCGCGGGGCCGAAGAACGCGAGCCGCTCGACGCGCGCACCGAGCGGGGCGCCGAGCGCCGTAGCGAGTCGGCGCAGCACGAACGCACCCGCGCCATCGGCCTCGAGGAGCAGGTCCGGGGCTTCCGCTGTGCCGAGGAATCGGTTGCGCGGCGAAGGGCCGTCGGGCGGTCGGAAGAGGTCGCCGGTGCCGGCGCCGTCCTTGTAGCGGACGTCCCACGGTGGGCTCTCCACGCTCCAGCGCCGGCCCTCCCCGTCACCGTCAGGATCGATCACGCGCAGGTCCCGCAGCGCATCGTCGCGCCCCGGCGGCGGGATCAGCCCGCTGCGCTCCTCGTCCTCGAACCAGGCGGCTGCGGCCTGCACCGCGGCGACGGCCAGCGCCTCCGCGCGCACGGCGTCGGCTCGGCCGCGCGCCACGGACAGCCGCGCGTCGGCGACGCTCCAGGCAGCGATCGCCAGCGCCCCGACCAGCAGCGCGATCCAGAGCGCCGCGACCAGCGCGGCGCCGCGTTCGTCGCCGTGCCACGCGGCGCGCGCAGCGAGCGGGCCGGTATGGCCGCCGCCGCGCAACGCAGCGCGCGCGGCGAGCGAGACGGTGTGGCCGCCGCCGCGCAACGCAGCGCGCGCGCCGCCGTTCGTGCCGCCGTTCCGGCGCGTCCCGTTCACCACGGTCCCTCCAGGGCGAGCTCGCGCCGGAAGGTCTGCTGCCGCCCGCCGGCACGGCCGACCGTCAACTCCAGCGCGATACGCCGGACCGCTCCGCGGCAGGCGCGCGCCGCCGCGTCGTCGCGCCCGCCGCAAGGCGCGAGCGGCACCCCGCGCCCGTCCCAGGCGCGGACCGCGAAGTCGAGCGCGTCGTCGACGAGCGGCTCGACGACCCGGAAGCGCCCCGTCCCGATGCGCCGCGCGTCGTTGACGAAGGTGACGCGGTAGAGCGTGCCGCGGCCCCCTTCCCCGGGCAGGTCGGCCGGGCCGGCGTCGATCGGCTCGACGCGGCCGTCGCGGGGGGCCACCTCCTCGCCGGCAGCCGTCGTCGCCCGGCCGCTGGACTCGAGGTCGGCGTCGAACGACGGCCGCGCCAGTCCGCGGCCGCGCCGCAGGAACACGACGACCTCGTCGTTGCCGGTGTCGGTCCGCGCGAACGCACCGGCCAGGGAGCTCTCTGGCTCGGCCGCGAGCGCCGGGTCGTCGCGGTCGAGATCGCCACGTACACCGATCCAGCCGCGCTCGAGCAGCTCGACCGGCTCGTCGGGGCAGCCCGGCTCACGCCCCGGACAGCTTCCGAGCCCTGCCCGCGCGACCTCGCGCGCGATCCGATCGAGCGCCCACTGTGCCGCAGCGGCGCGGTCCGCGTCACGCGCGGCGCGCACCGCGAGCTGCTGCAGGCCGCGCACCAGGACGAGCGTGGTGGCGATCGCCGAGAGCGCGACCGCGAGGCCGACCAGGGCCTCGATGGAAGTGAACCCGCGCGGAAGCGGTCCTGCGCAACGCACCGTCTCTCCCCCCTAAAAGCGCGTGGCCGACAGCGCGACGACGCGCCGCCGGCCCTGCTCGTCGTAGGCCACGCGCACCTCCAGGCGCAGCGCGACCGCCGCGCCGAACGTCGCCCGCGCGCCGTCGCGGCCGAGGCCGGCCAGCCGCGCCTGGATCCGCCCTCGCGGGAGCCGCGCGATCAGTTCCTCCCACTCGGCGGGCGCACCCTCTCCGGTGGCGACCGACGCATCGGCGTCTCCGGCCGTGCCGTCGAACAGCTCCGGCAGCCTGTACCAACCGACCGTCTCCAGCCGCGCGTGAACCGCTTCCGCGGCCTCACGCGCGAGGTCCAGCCGCGAGGCTTCGGCCGCCACCCCGGCGGCGCGCTGCGCCAGCGACGCCGCCCCGAGCGCGGCCGCGCCAAGGATGGCGATCGCAGCCAGTGATTCGGCGAGGGCAAAGCCTCGCCCGGTGCGTGCGGTCCCGCTCATGGACGGGAGGCGAAGCACGCGCCGTGCCGGCGGGAAACCCGCGCCGCGCCGCGCTGAGGACCTGCCGCACGTCCGGCGGCGGACAGGCCGCGGCGGACACCCGTCCGCCAACGGACTAGAATCGCCTCACCGACCCCCGAGAGGAGACCCTTGTCCGACGCCCGCTCCGCGGCCGGTCCCCCGGCCGGCGCCGCTGCCTCACCCGCTGTCGCCCCCCGCGATGCAGCGCCTGATGGCGCGCCCGCTGCCGCATCCGCCGCAGCCCAGGCCGTCGCCGCGCTGATCGCCCGCCACGGTGAGGCCGAACACGGGCGGATCGAGCGCGGCGTGCGCCAGGTCCTCGCCTTCTGGCGTGTGACCGACGGCTCACCCGACGACCTGTGCGCCTTCCTCGAGGCCGAGTTCCTGCCGCGCGGCCCGGCGCTCGACGCTGCCTTCGCGCGCTTCGAGGCCGCGCTCGAGCGGCTGCACGGCCACTTGCTGGCGCTGGCGCGCGATTTGCGCTTCCCGCTCGACGTCGAGACCGGTCCGCTGACGCCGCTCGATCAGCGGCTGGCGACGCTCGACCCGTTCGCGCACGTCGACGACGACCTGTTCGCGACGAAAGTCGCCTTCGTCGGGTTGCTCAACTTCCCGCTGACGACGCTCGCCGAGCGGCGTGAGCGAGGCAGCGACTGGTCGCGCCGGCAGTGGGCCGAGACGCGGCTGGCGGAGGTGTTCACGCGCCGCGTGCCGGCCGAGATCGCGCAGCGGATCACGCGCGCGCTGGTCGCCGCCGACGCCTACATCAACGGCTACGACATTCACGCCCACCACCTGCTCGACGCGGCCGGCCGGCGGCCCTTCCCCGACGGGCTGCGGCTGATCAGCCACTGGGGCCTGCGCGACGAGATCAAGGCCCGTTACTCCGACCCGGCCGGGCTCGACGCGCAGCGGCTGCTGCAGCGGGTGCTGGAGCGGATCGTTGCGCAGGAGATCCCGGCCTGCGTCCCGGGGAACGCGACCGTCGACTGGAACCCCCTCACGAACGAGGTGTTCCCCTCAGGGGGCGTAGCCGCAGGCGTACCCCCCCGCGAGCCCGACACCCGCTACGCGCACTGGCTGGCTTGCTTCCATGCCGCGCGCGCCGCCGACCCGCACGAGCCGGCGCATCCGTCCTTCCTCGCGCGCCGCTTCGATCGCGACCGCCAGCTGGCGCCGGCGGAGGTCGAGGCGCTGCTGACGACGGTGCTCGAGGCGCCGGTCGGGGCCCAGGTCGCGGCGCTGATCGCGCGTCGACTCGGGCGGCCGCTCGAGCCGTTCGACATCTGGTACGCGGGCTTCAAGCCTGGGGCGGCACTCGACGAAGCGGAGCTCGACCGCGCCGTGCGCGCCCTCTACCCCCGCGCCGACGCGTTCGGCGCCGCCGTCCCCGCGCTGCTCGAGCGGCTCGGCTTCGCGCCCGATCGTGCGCACTTCATCGCCGAGCGGCTGGTTGTCGACCCTGCCCGCGGTGCGGGCCACGCAATGCCGGCCGGGATGCGCGAGGACCGCGTGCGGCTGCGCACGCGGGTCGGCGCCGGCGGGATGGACTACAAGGGCTACAACGTCGCGATGCACGAGCTGGGCCATAACGTCGAACAGGTCTTCTCGCTGGCCGGGATCGACCAAACGCTGCTGGCCGGGGTCCCGAACGTGTCCTTCACCGAAGCCTTCGCGTTCCTGTTCCAGGGGAAGGACCTGGCGCTGCTCGGCCACGCCGCCGATGACGCGGCGGAGCGCGGCCTGCGAGCGCTCGACCTGTTCTGGAACGTGCGCGAGATCGCCGGCGTGGCGCTAGTCGACATCGCGGTGTGGCGCTGGCTGTACGCGCACCCCGAGGCGACGGCGGCGGAGCTGCGCGAGGCGGTCATGGCGATTGCGCGAGCGACCTGGAACCGCTGGTACGCACCGCTCTTCGGAACGCGAGATGCGCTGCTGCTGGGGGTCTACTCGCACGCGATCTCGCACCCGCTCTACCTGCCGGACTACCCGCTGGGGCACCTGGTCTGCTTCCAGATCGAGGAGCACTTCCGGCGGGTGGCGGCGGACCCGGGGACCTTTGGCCGCGAGGTCGAGCGGATGACGACGCTGGGCCGGCTGACGCCGGACGCCTGGATGCAGGCGGCGGTCGGCGCGCCGGTGTCGGCGGCGCCGCTGCTCGAGGCGGCGGCGCGGGCGGTCGCGGAGCTGTAGGGACGGGCCTCCGTGCCGGCCCGTTCCGCGTCCGCTGGGGCGGGCCTCCGTGCCGGCCCGTTCCGCGCCGCGCAGGGGGATGCGACGCGCGGCGAGCGCGCGGGGGTCACAGAGGACCCCCTCGAATGCACAGCCGGCAACAGAGGACCCCTTCGAATGCACCGCGCGCGGCAAGGAACCCCCTCAGCTGCGGACACCGTGATCCCGGGCACCCGGTTCGGGTCACAACGCGCCCATCCCTGCGCGCTTTCCTTCACCGGGTCGACCCCCTTCGCAGATTCGCGGCGCCGGCCCGTGCATTCGACAGCGTCCTCTGTTGCCGGCTGTGCATTCGAAGGGGCCCTCTGTCGGGAGGACCTGCGGAACGGCGATTCGAACGCAACGGTCCGCCCCGTATCGCGACAGCCGGCAGGGCCGGTGTACCGTCGTCGCGCGCGGGAGGCCACATGTGCAGAATCGCTTGGTACATCACCCTGACCCTTGCCCTTCTGTCATCGGTCCAGACATCAGCCGCTCCGCCTGCCGCCGCTCCGCCTGCCGCCGCGCCGCCCGTCCCGCCGCCTGCCCCGACGCCCGGACCCACTTCGCCTCCGACAGGCGCCTTCCTCGACACTCCCGCCGGCAAGCTCTACTACGAAGTGCGCGGCGGGGGTGACGCGTTGATCCTGCTGCACGACGGCATGGTCGCCGGCCCGACATGGGACGCGCAGTTCGCGCCGGACGCCCTTCCCGCCCGCTACCGAGTCGTGCGCTACGACCGCCGCGGGCGCGGCCGCTCCGAGCCGGCCAAGGTCGAGTACTCCGACGTTGACGACCTCGCCGCGCTGCTGGACGCTCTGGCGATCCCGCGCGCCGTGCTGGTCGGCTGCTCGAGCGGCGGGGCGCTGGCGGTCGACTTCGCGCTGGCCCACCCCGACCGCGTGACGGCGCTGGTGCTGGAGGGGGCCGTGGTCAGCGGCCTCCCCCTCTCCGACCAGTTCTGGCGGCGCGCCGTGGTGAGCTTCCGCCCGATGTTCGAATCGCAGGACCTGGCGGCGGCGATCGACTTCTGGGTCGAGGATTCCTGGCTCACCGACGCCCGCAGCGCCGCCGCGAGGGAGCGCCTGCGCGCGCTGCTGACCGCCGACCCGTCGTCGCTCGACGGCCGCGCCAGCCGCTCGCGCGAAGCCGAGCGGCCGGCTGCCGGGCGGCTGGGCGAGATCGCCGTCCCGACGCTGATCGTCATCGGTGCTTCCGACATCCAGGACGTCCACGCCCACGGCGGCGCGCTGGAGGCGGGGGTCAAGGGCGCGAAACGCGTGCTCGTCGACGGCGCGGGGCACCTCCTGCACCTCGAGCAGCCCGCGGCGTTCAATGCGCTCGTGCTGGACTTCCTGCGGCCGGGCGACGTCGCCGCGCGGATCTGGCGCGAGCGGCAGGCGGCTTCGGGCACCGACGCCGCGCGTCAGCTGACCGTCTACGACGCGGCCGCGCCGCTGAGCATCGAGCTGAAAGCGCTGACCGAGAAGGACGGCGCGGCGGTGATGGACCTCTCCTACGCCAGCCCGCGGGGCGGGCGCGTCGCCGGATACCTGGTGCTGCCGCGCGGCAAGGGACCCTTCCCGGGCGTGCTGTTCCTGCATCCCGGGCAGGGGGACCGGTCGACGTTTCTCGACGAGGCCGTCGCGCTGGCCGGCCGCGGGATCGCATCGCTGACGATCGACAACCCGGAGCAGAAGACGGCCGAGGGGGCGCCCCGCCCGCGGCCGTGGGACGCGGAGGCGGCGCGTGCCGACCGGGCGCGGCTGGTCGTCGACGCGCGGCGCGGACTCGACCTGCTGGCGGCGCGGCCGGAGGTCGACGGCAAGCGGTTGGCACTGGTCGGCCACAGCCTGGGCTTCAAGGTCGGCGCGGCGGTCGCGGCGCTGGACGCGCGCGTGACGGCGGCGGTCCTGATGGCCGGCTTCGCGGCCGAGACGGCGTTCTGGTCCACCGGGGACGGCCGGCTGCCCGTCACCTTCCGCGGGCTGCTCGGCCCCGCGCAGCAGCAGGCCTTCCTCGAGGCGATCGCGCCATACGATGCGATCCGCTTCCTACCGAAGCTCGCGCCGCGGCCGGTGCTGCTGCAGTTCGCGCGGCGCGACGAGTTCATCGCGCCGTGGGACGCACAGCTGTCGATCCTCGCCGCGGGCGATCGGGCGACGGTGGAGTGGTTCGACACCGGGCATTTCCTCGACGACGCGGCGCGGGTGAGCCGCGATGCGTGGCTGGGGAGGGTTCTCGCCGTGCCGTAGGGGGCGGGCGGGGTGGGGCTGCAGACCCTGCTGGCGATCGTGCTCTTGCTCCGCTCGCGGTACGTTCGCTGGGCGAAGCGGCCGCCTACCCCCGCACCTGCTCCAGCCCGCGCGCCCGCCCCAGCACGACCTGCGCCGTCGCGCTGAGGCCTTGCCGGTCGAACACCCGCTCGACCCCGCGCGCGGCGAGCTGCAGCTCGAACAGCGCGGCGCGGTCGTCGGGCGCGAGGTCGGCCCAGGCGGGGGACGACAGGATGCGGCCGGAGGCGGCGCGCTCGCGGAAGGCGGTCGCGGCGGCTTCGAGCAGGGCGTCGCGGTCGTCGCGCGGGTCCCGCGGATCGCGGGAGGCGCGTCCGTCGCGGTCGTCGCGGTCGTCGCTCATCGCAGGTACTCCTTCACGGCGATGCCGGAGGCGGCGAGGCACTCCTCCACGAGGCGGCGCGCGCGGGTGACGTTCTGGAGGAAGGTGTTGAGCTGCATCGCCAGGCGCTCGGCGAGCAGTCGGTCGGGCTGCGCGCCGGCCGCGTTGAGGCGGGCGCGCAGCGCGGCTTTCGGCTGGCGCGGGAGCTTGTCGATGCAGGCCAGGATCGCGCGGCGCAGCAGCGGGTCGGGGGGCGGGGCCGGGTCGGTCGCCGGCTCGTCCGCGGGGCGGGGATCGGGCCGGTCCGCGCCACCGCCGGGCAGGTCCGGCGCGAGCGGGACTTCCCTCCCCCGCCGCCGCGCCTCGTCGATCGCCAGGTTGCGCGCCAGCCGGAGCGCGAAGCGCAGCGAGGCGTTCTCGCCCTCCAGCTGCTGCGACGGCGCGACGACCCACATCCGCAGGAGCGCCTCCTGCACGATCGCCTCGACGTCGACCGCGCGCGCGAAGGGGCGGAGCGTGCGCCACAGCACCGGCTCGACGAGCGGAAGCCAGGCGCGGAACCCGGCTTCGGATCCGCGCCTGACTTCCTGCCACGCTGCGTCGACGGGTGTCATCAGGGGTCACTCGATCGCGAGGATGATCAGCCAGTCGGCGGTCTCCCAGGCGACGAAGAGCGGGCCCGCCGCGAGGTGGCGCTTCCAGTCCTGACCTTCGAGCGCGAGCCGCAGCGTCAGGCCGGGGCCGTAGGTCGAGGGGCGGGTCGATTCCGTCTCGACGAACCGGGCCCGGTCCTGCGACCGGCGCACGCTCCTCGGGGTCGGGCCGGTCCGCGAGGGACGATCGGCGTGCCGGCGCCGGGCATCTCCAGCGTCACGCCGTCCGGCACCTCGAACTCCAGCAGGAGCTTGTCGCCGTCGACGAGCAGGATGCGGGCGGCGATGAGGAGCGGGCGGCCAGTTGCCATGGGAGAGGAAGGGCCGGAGAAGTTCGCGCTTGGCCTGCTCGCTCAGGGCGCCGGTCGAGAGCATGCGCTTCAGGAGATCAAGTGCGGTGTCACCGCCCTCGGCGTTGCCGGCGACACAACCCATGGCCTCATGGGCATACTGAGCATCGGCACCGTGCTGCATCTCAGCATGGCCCTCTCCGTACCCCACACCCTCCGCCGACACGTCCTCCGGCAGCTCGACCGCCAGCCGCACGCGGCGGCACGGAGCCTGCGGATCGACCGCGGGCTCCTCGCTGATCGCGACCAGGCTGGTGCGGCGCGAGACGACGCGGTGGCGCAGGCCGGCGGCTTCGATCTGGCCCTCGAGGGCGCTGACCTGGACGATTCGCTGCCGGCGGCGGCGAGGTGCATCTCCAGGTCCTCGATCCGCTCGCGGCCGAAGAGGGCGCCGGCGGGGATCGCGGGCGAGGGCGGGCGAGGGCGCAGGCGCGGGAGCGGCCGAAGCGGCGGCGTTGGATGCGGATGCAGCCGCGACGGGTGAATCCGCGCCGGGGCCGGCTGCAGCCGGCACCGCCCCGCTCCAGCGCCACGGCTCCGCCGCGCCCGCCAGCGTCCCGGTCAGCTCCACCGTCCCGCCTTCGGCCCGCAGCTCGACCAGCAGCGTCAGCGGCCGCCCGGCGTAGACGTCGCACGCCCGCTCCGGCGCCACGCGTGACCACCGCGCTCCCGGACGCGGCGACGTTGACCAGCACCGGCGCCTCGGTCGCCGCGCAGAGCCGCGCGGCCGCGCCGGCGGGGTCGTCCGCGAGCGGGATCAGCAGCTCGAGGCCGCGGCCGGCGCGGGAGAGGCCGCGCGTCAGCGCGCGGTTGGGGGCGGAGCCGACGCCGACGACGTGGACGCGCGAGGCGGCGGGCAGGTCGCGCAGGACCTTGCCGACGACCTCGGCCTCGAAGCCGATCTCGCCGTCGGTGAGGAGCACGACCTGGCGCTGCTCGCCGGCGCGCGTCGGGGCGAGCGCCTGCTCGATCGCGCGCAGCATCTCCGTGCCGCCACCGGCCGAGAGCCGGCGGACCCGCTCCCGCGCCTTGGCGACCGCGTCGGGCGTGGCGTCCACCAACCCGGCAGTCAGCCGCGTCGGCTGCGAGGCGAAGGCGGTGATCTCGAAGCGGTCGCCGGGGCCGAGGCCGTCGAGCAGCGCGATCGTCACGGCCTTGGCGTGCTCGATCGGCTGGCCGCTCATCGAGCCGCTGGCGTCGAGCAGGATCGCCAGCGAGCGCGGCACCCGGGCGCGCGGCGCGGCGGGTGGCGTGATCGTGACGACGGCGTAGCGGCCGGGGTCGCCGGGCAGGCCGGGGCCCGCGGCGAGACGCACTCCCGGCTCGGTGGCGGCGGCCTTCCAGCGGACGACGAGATCGCGGTCGAGCTGCGCGGCGTCGGCGAGCGTCAGCGTCGCGCGGAGCGGTGATGCGGCTGGGTCCGTGGGCGGGGCTGGGTCCGCGGGCGGGGCTGGGTCCGCGGGCAGGGTTGGATCTGAGGACCAGGCCGCCACTGTGATCGGCGCATCGCCGGAGCCACCGGCCACCCGCAGCGCATGGCTCGAGCGAGTGCGGCGCGATCTCCGCCGCCGCTCCGTCGGCGATCGTGAGCGCCAGCGTCACCCGCGCCGGCGTGCCCCCGTTCGCGGCGCGTGGTGGCTCGAGCTGCCCGGCGTCGGGAACGCGCCCCGCGTCGCCGAGGTAGCGCGGCCCGACGACGGTCGGGAAGCGCCATTCCCACTCCGGCGCGATGCCGTCCGCGCGGACGAAGGCCAGGGGCTGGACGACCTGGATCTCGACCCTCACGGCGACGCCCGGCGGGATGTTCCCGACGCGCTGCGTGAAGGTGTCGGCGCGCTCCTGCTCCAGCAGGCCCGCGGTCCGCCCCGCGGCCAGCGCCTCGGCGTAGCGGCGCGTGGCTGTCTCCCTGACCTCGATCTCGCCGACGATCCGCCGCTCCCCGACCTGGATCGCGTACCCGACCACCGCCCCGTCGGCCGGCAGCGGCAGCGTGTAGATCGCCTCCAGCGGCTCGGCGTAGGGGTTCTCGAACTCCTGGACCAGCGTCGCCGCGGCCACCCCGGCCCCGGCCCGGGCGCTGATCGCCGCGGACTTCAGGGGGTAGGTGCGGCCGTCGACCGCGACCAGCCCCCGCTGCGCGCTGCTCCCCACCGTCTGCACCCCGCTCGTGGCCATGGTACCGCCTCCTCGCGGCCGCCGGCGGGGTCCGGGAGACGGAGCCGCGGGGTCGCTGGAGGGTTAACGGGCGGGGGGTGGGCCCGGTGACAGAGGGGCGCGCGGCGGCGTCTCGATGCGAAGGAGACCCTCCCGCACATCCGCCCGCGGGTGGAGTTTCGCATCGATCCGACCGCCCACTCGCCGATCGCCGCTCAGGGCCTCGTCGTCCAGAGGTTGATGGGCAATGGGGAGGGTCTGGCACCGCGCAGGGCGGGCTGCCGGACGCTCCGGTGCGGGAGCAGGATCGCCTCTACTTCCGCGCTGCGCACCCGCTCCCGCCCGTCGTCCCGACCTGCGGGTCGCGCCCCTCGGCTCCAACCGGCGGCGCTCCCGCGCTGTCGTAGGTGCCCGAAGCGGAGCCGCTCGCCTCGCCGCGGATGACGTAATAGAACCCGGTGCCCGGCGCGGGCTTCTCCAGGTCGGACCAGTTCGTCGCCGGCTGGTCGTCCTTGCGGCACAGCGCGTCGCCGACGCCGCCGTTCTGCCGCAGCGCGCCGAGGCTGCCGCGCATGACGTCGTAGTTGGTGGCGGAGGTCGCAGCGGACCAGTCGATGCGCGTCGGGTTCGCGAAGGCCAGGCCGCTGACTGCTCCGCAGGGGCGCGGCGGCAGGACGATCTCCGACGTGATGTCCATGGTGTCGACGTAGACCGAGTCGCCCGCGGTCCCGCCGGGCCCGTGCGTGGTGTCCACGACGCGGATCCAGACCGGGCCGCTCAGGTTGGCCGGCATCGGCACGGTGAAGGTCTTGTAGCCGATCGGCACCGAGTTGATCAGCGGCTGGAACGTGATGTTGTCGGTCGAGTACTGGAAGCGGAAGTCGTTGGTGTACCAGGGGGAGTTGCGGAAGGTGCGGATGTGGAAGGTCACGGAGACCCCCGCCGCCACCTGGAAGTTCCAGCGGTGGTCCAGCTCCATGTGGGCGCCCGAGCCGCTCCCCACCCCGACCTCGTACATCACCTCCCAGAGGTTGTCCTCGACGTGCGTGCGGGTGTAGTCGCCGGCCAGGGAACTGTTCACGCCGATGTCCGACAGCGCGAGCGCCTTGTAGCCGCACGGCGGGGTGACCTGCACCAGGTTGACGCGCGTCGTGGTATTGGAGCCGCAGCTGCCCCAGACGGTCTCGGTCACCGTGTAGGTGCCGGGCCACTGGTAGGCGTGGCGCGGGTGCTGCTCGGTGGAGTAGGTGCCGTCGCCGAAATCCCAGCTCCAGGCGGTGGGGAAGCCGTCCGAGACGTCGGTGAAGACGACCTCCTCCAGCGGCGCACAGACCGTCGTCGGGCTGGCCGTGAAGTCGGCCCGCGCCGGCACCGCGGCGACGACGTAGTCGATCCGCGAGGCCGTGTCGAAGCCGCTGGGCCCGGTCGCGGTCATCGCCACCGAGTAGATCCCGGCGATCGAGTAGGTGTGGGCCGGGTTCTGCGAGATGGACGAGCCGCCGTCGCCGAAGCTCCAGTCCCACCCGTTCACGCTGCCGGTCGTGCGGTCCGAGAACTGGGTGACGAGCGGGATGCAGCCGCTCGCCGGGCTGCCGGCGAAGGCCGCCTGCGGCGGGTCGGTGAACGTCCCGAGCGCGTGGTAGACGCCGATCCGGTAGGCCGCGAGCGGCGCCTCGGCGCGGAAGCTCGGGATGCCGATCAGCGTGTCGCCGCCGCCGCTGACCACGGCGGGCAGCATCTCGGGCGCGGCGGCGCTGGCGATCGGGAAGGAGCCCGTGTCGAGGACCTGCCCGGCCGTGTCGATGCGCGCCGCGTAGATGTCGGTCCGCGGGTCGAAGAAGATCGCCTGGTTGCGCTGGTCCTCCCAGGCCACGAAGAAGTTGGAGCCGTCCCACGCGACGGACGGATAGGTCTGCCGGCCGGGCGCGTCGGAGACCGTGAACGGCGCGGCCGGAATCGAGCCGTCGCTGAGCATCCGCACCGCCTGGACGTCGTTGTTGGCATTCGCGGAGGAGTTGCGGCGCGAGACGACCAGGGCCACCGAGCCGGCGACGGCGATCGAGGGCTGGAAGCCGTTGTAGGTCACGTTGAACGCGCCGGGGGTCTTGCCGTCGGCGGCCACGAAGGCGCCGAGGACCTGGCCCTGCGGGTCGTCGTGCGAGTAGTTGTTCTGGAGCACGACGATCCAGCGGTTGCCGAGCACGTCGACCCGCGGGAGGGACGCGTAGGTGCCGGCCAGGGGGATCGGATCGGCGTCGCGGACCGCGCCGGTGTTGCCGTCGAGGCGCTTGCCGAAGGCCGAGCGGTACTGCGGATAGGTCGGCGAATTGATCGCCGCGACCAGGAAGGTGTCACCCAGCGCGGCCGCGTCGGGCGACCAGCCGGTCATGATCGGGATCGGCGCGGCGTCCTGGAGCGACAGGCCGGCGTCGAGGCGGCGTCCCTGCACCGCCAAGCCGTCCGCCCAGACGACGAGGTAGCGCGAGCCGTTCCAGGCCGCGCGCGGCCAGCCGATCTCGGCGCCGCTGGCGACCTCGACCGGACCGGGGCCGAGGGCGTTCCCGTCGCGGTCCAGCCGCTGCGCGAGGACGCGAGAGACGTTGCCGGCGCGCGAGAGGTACACGGCCAGGAACTCGCCCGGCCCGCGGACGAGGTCCACGCTGAGTTGCGCCGGCGCGCCGGTCGAGATCGTGTGCGGAGCGCCGGGCTGCGCGGCCGGGGAGTACGCGGCCGTAGCGGCGTCGTGGTCCGCGAGGGCACCCAGGCGATGGTCGTAGAAGACGACCTGGACGCCGCCGTCGGGCCGGCCGGCGGTGCCGTGCGCGGCGATCTGGTCCTTCAGCGCCGGGTCCAGCGGCACGCCGTTGAAGTCGAGGCAGGCGTTGGCCGGCGTGATCCGCGCGGCGGAGACGGCGGTGAAACCGTCGACCCAGGAGACCCACCAGGTGGTCCCGCTCCAGGCGACGTCCATCTCGAACGGACTCCGCGTGCCGTCGGTGATCGGCACGCCGCCCGGATCGAGCAGCGTCCCGGTGTAACTCATGCGCGAGCCGACCATCCCGCCGCTCGCGCCGAAGAAGACGACGTAGTACTGGTCCCCGTTGGACGCCAGGGTGTTGCCGGGGATCGAGAACTGGGCCGCGAGCGGCGCCAGCGTCGCGCCGGAGAAGCGCCGCGCGAACAGGTTGCTGCCGTTGTCCTGGTAGGTGACGAGGTACTCGCCGCGCGCGGAGACGACGTTGATCCCGGCGTAGAAGAAGTAGGTCGCGGGGACCAGCGTCACCGGCGTGGCGTCGAGGATCGCGCCCGCCGGCGAGATGCGCCGGCCGACCACGCCGTTGGCCCCGCCGGTGTTGCTGACCACGCACCAGTTCGTGCCGTCGGAGGCGACCGACCACATCGCACCGGCCCCGTAGCCGTTGCCGTAGACGAGGATCGACGGCGCGTCGAGCAGGGCGCCCTGCGGCGAGACGCGGGCCGCGTGGATCGCGGTCTCGTAGTAGCCGCCGGTCGCGTCCTGGCTCTCGTAGACCACGAGCCAGTTCTGGCCGTTCCACGAGACCCGTGGCAGGCGCTGGTAGCCGTAGGTCTGGTCGATGACGATCGGCGTGGGGTCGATCGCGTTGCCGGCCGCGTCGAGCCGGACGGCGTAGATGTCGTTGCCGGTCTCCTCACCGCTGTAGGTCGTGCGGTTGTCGACCCAGACCGCGAGGAACTGGTTGCCGCCGCGCTCGATCGCCGGGCCGTCCTGCTGCCCGGCGGCGGCGCCGACGGTGGCATCGCCGGGGAGCCAGATCGGGCCGGAGAGGACGGGGGGGGACTGGGCGAAGGCGCCGGGGGCCAGCACGGCGGCGGCCAGCAACAGGATCGGAACAACGCGGCGCGTCGTGGTCATGAGTCACCCTCGCTCTCGGGACCGGGACCCGGGCTGGGCCCCGACCACCAGAGGAGGGAGCGTACGCCTGAATACAGGGGCCGCCGCCTTTTTGACTGGGACCCCGGTTACCGGGAGGCTCGGTATCGACTCCGACCGGATCCGCTCCACCGGAGCGAACGGCGTGGACGACCTGGCGCCACGCCCTCTTGACGGGTCCAGAACGGAGGAACTCCGATGTCGAGGCTCTCGCAGCGCGCCGCCACTTGCCTGATCGCAACGCTTCTCGCCCTGTTCGCCGTTTCCGCCGGCCGCGCCGCCGGCCCCCCGGACCTCGACAAGGCGTTGACCGCCGCCCTGGCTCGGTCAGGCTTCACGGGCCGCGTCGAGTCGACCCTGGAGAGCCGGCTGGGGCGCCCGGTCGACCGCGACCTGGCGGACTTGGGACGGCTGCTCTGGTTCGACAAGAGCGGCGGGCTGCGCCGCGACAACACCTGCGGCGGCTGCCACTCCCCCGCCCACGGCTTCGGCGACAGTCAGTCGATCGCGATCGGCGTCCAGAACAACAACCTCGTCGGCCCGCACCGCACCGGCCCACGCAACCAGCGCCGCACGCCGAGCGCCGTGAACGCCGCGTTCTATCCCGCGCTGATGTGGAACGGCCGGTTCTCGGCGCCGTCCCACGACCCGTTCGACAACGGCCAGGGCTACCGCTTCCCCGCCCCCGAAGGGACGACCACGTTCCCGCCGTACGACCCCTCCGTGAAGCACCTGCTGGTGGCGCAGGCCCACATCCCGCCGACCGAGCTGGTCGAGGTGGCCGGCTTCACCGGCACCGCCGGGACGATCGGGCCGGAGTTCGACGTCTTCGACGACGGCGTCGGCAACCCCGTGCCGCCCCCCGACGCCAGCGGCTTCCGCAACGAGCCGATCCGCCAGGCGGTCCTCGATCGCCTGAACGCCACCCCCGCCTACCGCGAGCTGTTCGCCGCACGGTTCCCCGAGGTCGCCGCCGGCGCGCCGATCGACTTTACGATGTTCGGCCGGGCGATCGCCGAGTTCGAGTTCACGCTGGTCTTCGCCGACGCGCCGATCGACCGCTACGCCCGCGGCGACCGCCGCGCGCTGACCCCGCCGCAGAAGCGCGGCGCGCTGACCTTCTTCGGCAAGGGCGGCTGCACGCAGTGCCACAAGGTGGGCGGCGATTCGAACGAGATGTTCAGCGACTTCCAGATGCACGTGATCGGCGTGCCCCAGGTCGCCCCGGCCTTCGGCGACGGCACGGGCAACGTGATCTTCGACGGCCCCGGGCGCGACGAGGACTTCGGCCAGGAGCAGATCACCGGAAACCCGGCGGACCGCTACATGTTCCGCACCTCGCCGCTGCGCAACGTGGCCCTGCAGCCGGCGTTCTTCCACAACGGCGCGTTCACGAGGCTGGAGGACGCGATCCGGCACCACCTGGATCCGGTCGCCTCGGCGCGGAGCTACGATCCGCGGGCCGCGGGCATCGCGCCGGACCTGCAGGCGCTGCTGGGACCGATCGAGCCGGTGCTGGCGCGGCTCGATCCGCTGCTGATGACGCCGGTCGAGCTGTCGCCGGTCGAGTTCAACGACCTGGTGGCGTTCGTGCGGCAGGGCCTGCTGGACAACCGCGCAAAGAAGCAGAGCCTGTGCCGGCTGGTGCCGGACAGCGTGCCGAGCGGGCTGGACTCGATCCAGTTCGAGGGGTGTCCACCGCCGCGCGTGCAGCGGGTGGGGGGCGGGGGGCGGGCGCAGCACTAGCGCGCCGCAGCGCCACGCCCCCGGCATCATCGCGTACCGGCCGTGGGCGGCGGCGAGGTCGTGGAGGATGCGCGGGTCGGAGGACGAAGCACGCTGCTCTCCCATGACGGGAATCCCGCTCTGCGTGAGGGCACGATCGGGCCCGTGGCTGCTCGGCAGGCGGCGTAGCCTTCTCCTGGGCAAGGGGAGGCCCTTCCGACGGTGCTTTTGGTATCTTATAGTAGTATCATTCCCGACGAAGCCCTTCCGGCCCCATGAGCAGCGACCTGAGCAGCCGCCACCGCGGAACGCTCGAGGCCCTGTTCGTAGAGCCGACGCGTGCCGGGATCGCCTGGGATGACGTCGTGGCGCTGCTGCGTGCGCTCGGCGCCGAGCACACGCAGGGCCGGGGGAGCCGGGAGCGTTTCACCCTGAACGGCGTGCGCATGGTGCTCCACCGACCGCACCCGCGGAAGGAACTTGGACGGGCAGCCGTTCGTGATGTACGCGACTTCCTCAGTCACGCGGGGATCGAGCCGTGAACGACACGCTGCGCTACAAGGACTACCTGGCCCAGGTCGAGTACGACGCCGAAAGCGACTCGTTCCACGGCCGCGTGCTGAACGTCCGCGACGTGCTCACCTTCGAGGGGCGCTCCATCGCCGAGCTGAGGCGGGAGTTTTCGGCCTCCGTCGAGGACTACCTCGAGTACTGCGCGGCCCGGGGCGAATCGCCGGAGCGCCCCTACTCCGGCCGCTTCATCGTCCGGGTGGAGCCGGAGGTCCACCGCGCGATCGCGGCCGCTGCGACGCGCTCGGGCAAGAGCCTCAACCTCTGGGTGGCCGAGCTGCTCGAGCGGGAGGCGGCCCCGCACGTGGATCGCGAGGCGCCGCGACGGAAGCCGCGCGCCCTGGCCCGCCGCCCTCCCAGGCGCGGTTGAGCCCTGGCAGGCCCCAGTTCCCTCTCTGACGGCCCCGTTACCGGTAATCCGGGTCGCGTCCGTTCGTTCAATGCCGAATTCGCGGGCCGGCCATGGGTGCCCCAGGATGTCGACTCGCGGGTGACCCCGATGGCGGTGGCGTGGGCGCCGGGGGCGACGGCGGCCGCGCCATGGGCGAGGTGAACTGGCCGGCGCTTTGCTCTTCGCATTGAGTACAATTACTCAACATCATGAGTAAAAGGGAAGCAGCTCCGTTCTCCCGCCCCCAGGCCGCGACGCTGGCCCGGCGCCTCGCGGAGCGGCGGCGCTTCGTCCAGATCGTGGCGGGGCCGCGCCAGGTGGGCAAGACGACCCTCGTCCAGCAGGTCCTCGCCGGCTGGGAGGAACGCGCGCGCTATGCCTCCGCGGACGAGCCGGCGCTCCGCGACCGCGGGTGGATCGCCCAGCAGTGGGAGGCCGCGCGTGCGATCGCGCGCGAAGCCGGGAGGGAGGGCGCGGTCCTCGCCCTGGACGAGATCCACAAGATCCCGCAGTGGTCCGAGACCGTGAAGCGGCTGTGGGACGAGGACACCGCGCGGCGGCTTGCGTTGCGGGTCGTACTGCTCGGCTCGGCGCCGCTGCTCGTGCGGAGGGGGCTCGGCGAGAGCCTGGCCGGACGGTTCGAGGTCCTCGCGCTGCCGCACTGGTCGTTCGCCGAGATGCGGGCGGCATTCGGCTTCTCGCTGGAGCAGTACCTCTACTTCGGCGGCTACCCCGGCGCGGCGTCGCTGGTCGACGAACCCGCGCGCTGGGCTCGCACCATCAAGGACGCGCTGATCGAGACGACGATCGCGCGCGACGTCCTGCTGCTCACCCGGGTGGACAAGCCGGCGCTGCTGCGCCAGCTCTTCGAGCTGGGCTGCCGCTACTCGGGGCAGGTCCTGTCGTACACCAAGATGCTGGGCCAACTCCAGGACGCCGGGAACGCGACGACGCTGGCGCACTACCTCGAGCTGCTCGCCGGAGCGGGCATGCTGACGGGCCTGCAGAAGTACGCCGGACGCGCGGTGCGCCAGCGCGGCTCGATCCCCAAGCTGCAGGTCCTCAACACCGCGCTGATGACGGCGCAGAGCGGCCTGACCCCCGACGAGGCCCGGGCCGACACCGAGTTCCGCGGGCGCCTGGTCGAGTCCGCGGTCGGCACGCACCTGGCCGCGGCCGCCGCCGCGGGGGACGGCGAGCTGACCTACTGGCGGGAGCGCAACCGCGAGGTGGACTTCGTGTTCAAGGCCGGCCGGAGCCTCGTCGGGATCGAGGTCAAGACCGGCCGGCGGCGCGACATGCTGCCCGGTGCGGCGGCGTTCGCCGACCTGCATCGTGGGGCGCGCATCGTGCTCGTCGGCGCCGACGGCATCCCGCTCGAGGAGTTCCTCGCGCGGCCGGTACGGGAGTGGGCGCGATGAGTCCGTCCCCGCCACACGACCCGCGACGCCCCCGGCTGGTCCGCCTGGGCGCGGAGCGGCTGGCCGACGCGCTCCTGCACTGGGCCGGGCGCGACGAGTCGCTCGACGACGCGCTCGAGCTGCTGATCGAGGAGGAGGACCCCGTGACGCTGGCGTCGGCGCTGCGGAAGCGCATTGCCACCCTCGCGCGGGGAAACCCGCGGTTCGTCCCCTACGGGGGCAGCTTCGAACTCGCTCGCGGGCTGCGGGAACTCGTCTCCACGATCCACGAGCGGGTGCTGCCGCACGATGCCGCGGCGGCGTTCGCCCTGGCCGACGCGTTCATCCAGACCGACGCGAGCGTGTACGAGCGCATCGACGATTCGAGCGGGATCGTCGCCGACGCCTACCGTGACGCCTGCCGGTTGTGGCTCGAGGCCGCGTCGCGGATCCCCGAGCCGCGCGACTGGGTGGCGCTGCTGTTCGAGCGCGCGGAGAAAGACGACTACGGCGTCCGCGAGGTGCTGCTCTCCGGAGCCGCGACGCTCCTGCCGGAAGCGCAACTGAGGCGGCTGGTCCAGCAGTTCGAGGAGGTGGCGGCGCGGGCCGACGCCACCCGGCAGGAGGGCGGGACGTGGATCCACTCCTCGGGCCGGGCCGAGATCATGTTGCTGGCACGCGCCCTCCGCGACCCGGCGCTGAACGAGCGGGCAGTCGCCGGGTACGGCGGAATGCTGAATTCCATCCAGCTCCGGCAGGTCGCGGAGTTCTTCCTCGAGTGCGGCGACGCCGACGGCGCGCTGGCGCGGCTGCGGCAGATCCCGGAGTCATCCGGCGTCGACTGGCACCTCGTTGCGAGGTGCCACGCCGCTCTCGGCCAGCGCGGCCCGCAGATCGACGCGCTCTGGCGCCTGTTCGAGGCGAGCCTCAGCTGGACCGCCTTCGAGATGCTGCTCGCGCTGCACGAGCCGGCGGCCCGGGACGCGGCGCAACGTCGCGCCCGCGAGTGGGCGCTGGAGTACGACCACACCGCGGCCGCCGTCGAGTTCCTGCTGCGCGGGGGCTGGCCGGACGACGCCGAGCGCCGGGCCGTCGAACGCGCGGGCGAGCTGAAGGAATCGGGCTACAGCCAGCTGCTCGAGCTGGTGGAGCTGGCCCACGCCGCCGGCCGGCCGCGGATCGAGGTCGTCTGCTACCGAGCCCTGCTGCTCGACGTCCTGGAGCGCGCGCGGAGCAAGGCCTACCACCACGCGGCGCGCTACCTGGTCCGGCTCGAGGAACTCGACCGGGAGGTCGCACCTGGCGACCCGCTTGGCCTGCACGCGGAGTTCGCCGCGGGGGTGCGGGGGAAGCACGGGCGCAAGTCGGCGTTCTGGGCGCGGGTCGAGGAGGCGCGAAGAACGCCGGGCGCGCCGGCCGGCTGATCGCGCCTCGCTCAGGAGCGACGCCGACGCCCGCCACCGCGGGAGGCATAGCGGCGCAGCACCTCCGCCAGCCGGGCCCGCGGGTCGTGGAAGCGGACCTTGCCGGGGTCGAACGCGGCGGGATCGAACGACCCGCCCAGCCACTCCAGCATCTCCTCGCGCTCGGGGTGACGCTGGTCGCGAAGGGTCGCCAGCATCTCCCGGTAGCCGAATGGCCCTCCGCAGTCCTCGGGCGGGCAGGCCCGCGCGCCGTCGATGCACCGCGGGTACCGCGTCCCGGACTCGCGCGGCAGGGTCTGCTCCAGCCGGACGGAGTGGAACCAGTCGTCGCCGAAGTCGTACCAGTAGACGACCTCCGGCCGCCGCGGCGAAACGACGCTCGACACGGCGACCTCCCACCCCGGCTCGGTCCCGCCGGGGGGGCTCGGGAGACCCTCGGGCAGTCCGATCCTCCGCTGCGATCCTCGGCCGCGTCCCGCGACCTGGAACTCGTGCATGTGATGGTCGAGCCAGCCCATCGCGTCCTGGATCGCGACGTGCAGGTCCCAGAAGGTGCACGAGGCCGGGACCTGGATGCGCCGCCAGACGGTGGGGCGCACCTCCTTCAGCGCGATCCGGAACTGCAGGATCGCGTCGTCGCCGGCGGCGGGGGCGGCCCGCGGCCTCGGCGGGCGCGGTGCGCGGCCCTCGCGGCGATCCCAGGCCGTTCCCTCCCACCCGGAGATCAGTCCGCGGTCGCCGCACGCCTGGCACTCCCAGAGGATCCCCTCGCCTGCGCCTCCGACGGTCTCCCCCGCCGCGGATGCCACGATCGGTCCCGGGCAGGGACGGCGGCCCGGCCGGCGGCGGCACGGCGCCTCGAGCACGGCGGGCGGCCCGAATCGTCCCGACGTCGCGGCCTCGACGATCCCCGCGAAGTGGGCTCCGAGCCGTCCGGGGGGGCCGGCGGCGAGCGAACCGTCTTCTGCGAGGAAGTGCGAGAGGTTGGTGATCCACGTGTCCGGCATGGGGTGGCTCCGCTGGGGGACGCCGGTGAACTCGGCCGGCTCGGCCTCGCGAGGGGCGTCACCCGACAAGGCCGAGGAACTCGTCGATC
Source organism: uncultured Acidobacteriota bacterium (assembly GCA_963702425.1). GTDB lineage: Bacteria > Acidobacteriota > Polarisedimenticolia > J045 > J045 > JALOKP01. The sequence goes on along the minus strand of CAVPCQ010000026.1, from coordinate 2,777 downwards.
AGAAGATCGTACAACTGGAGGATGCTGGTCGGCAGGCCGGGCCAACTGATCTCCCGACCGTGGACGCCGAGCGCAGGGCTCCTCGGCCGCTCGGCGACGGCGCAGGCAGATCGGACATGTCCCCCCGGCCGAGTTCGAGGAGAGCTATCATCGCAACCAACCGAGTCTCGCCATGGTGGCCGGACTCAACTAATCCGGTCTCCGGGATTCCCGGGGCGGTTCACAGGCGCCCGGCGCGCTTCTTCTGCGTCCCGCCCCACTGCTTGAAGAAGAACGGTACGCCCTCCTGCGCGCAGCGATCCCGGATCGCGTGCACCCAGGCCGGGTCCATCGGCCGCGCCCGCGGACCGGACTCGCCACCGACGATGACCCAGTCGACCCCCGACAGCTCCAGCGGCTCGAGCGGGCCCAGCAGCGGCTCGAGCGAAAGGAACTTCACGCGCGCCGGGGTCGCACGCAGGTCCTCCACCCGGTCGAGGTAGGCCGACGTTTCGACGCTGACCCCCATCCACACATGGTCCGGCCAAGGCAGCTGCCCGGCCAGTTTGGCGGTTCCGGACCATCGTGATCGCTTATTCCGGGGCATCGTGATCAGGGATTCCGGGATCGTGATCACCGATTCCGGGCATCGTGATCACTGGTAGGCGTCGGCAGCGAACGCAGTCAATTTCTGTCAACCTTTTTCCCACAGACGCGACTCCCGAGGCACCGCTCGGGCGCGGTCCATCGCCTGTGAGTGTCACATTCCGAGCCCGCCAAGGCGACTCAGAGCGTTGCCGGAGCGGGATCGTGCTCGCGGCCTTGGCTGTGCTTGGCTGTGCTTGGCGATCCGCGATGAGTCCCGCCCTCACGTCCACGTGCGGCAAGGCTCCGGCAGGGTCAAGATCTGGCCTGATCCTGCCATCGAAGTTGTCTCACACTCCCGCATGGACGCACCGAGCCGCTCCAGGGCACTCCGGCTCGTGCGCCAGAACAAGGACCTCCCCCGTGCCGCGTGGGAAGCACATCGCCGCTCCGAAGATCGCTGAGCTGACCGAGGACGGCTTCTGGCTCGTCCTCGACGAGCGCCGGATCTTCGTCGACTTCCGCGAGTTCCCGTGGTTCCGCGACCGCTCGCGCGAGGAGCTGCAGAACGTCGAACACCCGTTCCCCGACGAGCTCCGCTGGCCGGAGCTGGACGTCGACCTGACGGTCGACTCACTGCTGCACCCGGAGCGGTACCCGCTGCGGTTCGGGGGGCTCTGGGCCCTCCATGGCGCCCCGAGCGAAGCACCCCCCTATCCATCCCGGCGAGGTCCTCTCCGCGGGCTTCCTCGTCCCGCTGAAGCTCTCGCAGTACCGCCTCGCCCGGAGCATCAGCGTGCCGCCCCGGCGCATCAACGAGATCGTCCACGGCGAGCGCGCGATCTCCGCGGACACGGCCCTTCGCTTCGCGCGGTTCTTCGGCACGTCCGACCGCTTCTGGCTGAATCTGCAGACGCGCTACGACCTCGAGGTCGAGCGCGACCGGCTCGGTCCGCGCCTGGACGACGAAGTCACGCCCCTGGCCGAGGTGCGGGCGAGGTGACGGGCCCTAAGCCGCCCGGATGCGCCCCCCGCTCGCCGAATCCCGCGCGCGGGACGATGTCGCGTCGAGTCCCCTCACCACCTCCCCCTCGCCCGCTACCGTGCTCGGCGGAGGTGCGCGTGCCCACCGTGCTCCGAGCTTCCGGTTACCGGGTGTTCTTCACCGCTCACGATCGCGGCGAGCCTCCGCATGTCCACGTCGTTCGCGCCGATGGTCACGCCAAGGTGTGGCTCGACCCCTTCGAGCTCGCCTGGGCTCGCGGCCTCCGATCCGATCAGGTGACGGAACTGCTCGAACTGGTCGATAATTGGCGAGCCCTGCTGCTGGAGGCTTGGCATGACTACTTCGCGCACTGACCTGGCCCCCGTGGCCGTCAACGTGCTCTGCACCGAAGACACCCTCGAGATCACGCTGTCGGACGGCCGCCGGCTCTCCGTGCCGCTCTGGTGGTTCCCGCGGCTGCACCGCGCGACGCCGGATCAGCGCATCCGCTGGGAGTTGATCGGGGGCGGCGAGGGGATCCACTGGCCCGACGTGGACGAGGATCTCGAGGTGGAGCACCTGTTCTCGTTCGCGCTTCGCCCGCTCCCGGCGAGTCAGGCCGATTGGAAGTCGCCGTTGGCGGGGTCGTAGGGCCCGGCGCATCAACGAGATCGCCCACGGCGAGCAGGCCATTACCGCGGACACGGCCCTTCGCTTTGCGCGGTCTTCGGCACCTCCGACCGCTTCTGGCTGAACCTGCAGGCCCGCTGCGACCTCGAGGTCGAGCGCGACCGGCTCGGTCCGCGCCTGGACGACGAAGTCACTCCCCTGGCCGAGGTGCAGGCCGGGTGACGGGCGCCGTCTACCGCCACGAGCGCCATCGCACGTTTCCCGCGGACGAGACAGTTCCTCACGAAGCAGGTATCGCAGCGCCTGTTCGCTACGCATCCTGACGGCACCGCTCGATGGCGGGGCAAGCCAGGCGGCACGCCCTGACATCGTCATGGACCGGGGTGCGCCAATGGCGTATATACTGCTTTGAGGTTCATCGAGACCGTCGGCTTCAGCCGCCGACTGCTCGAGTTGCTGGACGACGACGGCTACCGCGCGATGCAGGCGGCACTCCTGGCGAACCCTGGTCGCGGGGCCGTCATCGCAGGCAGTGGCGGCTTGCGGAAGTTGCGTTGGGGACTCCCGGGACGCGGGAAGAGAGGCGCGCTCCGCGTCA
>CAVPCQ010000025.1:0-88915 GCA_963702425.1 uncultured Acidobacteriota bacterium | reverse complement strand
AAGCGGAGGATTGGCTCCGTGATCGGAACTCATCCCAAACCGCCCCGGCCGGGCTCGCACGGCAGGCAACTCTGTCTTTTGCAGCAACTTGGCCTAGCGCCGTCGCCGAGCGTTTCGTAGAGCCCTGATGCCCGACCGGCGTGCCAGCCTTCTCCTTCGCCTCGCCGCGCCGCCCTGCGACCCGGCGCCCGATCGGTGCATTCGCGAAGAAACCGCGATCTCCCCGTCGCAAGGTCCGACCTCCAGCACCGCTGCCGGGACGGGACCTGCACCTGCCGGAACGACGGACCTTTCGCGGCGCACCTAGCGCACTTCACATTGAGTCGAACAGCCGGCCCCAGAACCGCCGGAGTAGGCGTGTCTCCTCGATCTCCTCCACTTCCCTGCCCGCTCGGAGTTGCTTCAGCGCGATCTGGTTTTGTATGTGGTCGAGAGCGTCTTCCTGTACGAGTTCCCGGTACAACTCGTCAAGGAGTCCGGTTGGCGTGATGCTCCTCACATCGTCTGCAAGGAGCAGGGCACCCGCTGAGGTCACGTCATAGTCGGTCGTGACCATCAGGTCGTTGCGTTCACCGTATAACCGATCTAGCTGACCTGCGTCGGCGTATTCGACAAGGATCACGGCCAGGTCTAGCGCATCTTTCGCAACTCCGGTGAATTTGCCCCTATCAAGCCACGCGAACAGTTTCAGGAGAACCAATCCCGCCAACGAAGCTGAGCGTACGAGGCCGTTTTCTGGAAGCTGAATCAGCACTGAGTGGGCGAGGGCGACGTCAAACCCTCGCACTCCCATCACTGTGTCACCGCTTGGCGGCCAGAGGATTTGCCCGCCTTCGTTCTCCACGCCGCCAAATGGGATGATGTCGATTCGAAACGGGATCATGTCGGGCGCTGCTGCGTAATAGACAGCGTGTGGTACCTCTCCCGTGACGAAGCACGGTTGTGCTGTAAGCGCGTCCTTGAGGCGCTGGAACTCACTCCAACTTGGAATGGCGATCCCGATATCGATATCCTGTGTTCGTCGCCTGATTCGTCGACCGTGGACGTGAAACAGAATCAAGTCGCGCGCGGTCGCTCCTGCGACCAGGTAGTCTATCTCCGTTGCTAGGCATGCCTCGCGGACACCACACAGGATCGCTAGCTGGATCCCGTCGATGGGGCAGTCCGGTCTAATCGAGAGCGGGGCCAACATGTCGTTTGTAAACTCGCCGAGCAACCTCATGGTTGCGCTGGTCCACCGTAGCCATTAGGTCAGCGTATACGAGCAGCGGAGGTACAACATCCGGATGCTCCCCTGTCGGCGGGAAGTCCCAGAATGTATCGAGGATCTCTATGTTCCCGTGTATGTCAGCCCGCAGCCGGTTTCGCAGTATCATTTCCTTGGGATCCTCGCGAGCGTAGATCGTAATGTGCTCGGGTCGCAGATCGCCTGTTAGTCGATCTGCGCCGACTTCACCGCCCCAGTACGCAGCGTATTCCAAGGGGTCGAAGCGATGCCACCATGTCGGATCGGTGGCTAGAAAGCGCTTGGCATTCAACTTGGGGCGCAACTTGAGTGGATAGTGTTCTACCCATTGTGCAGCGAGCCGTTCCGCGTCCATGAATCGATTCCCGTTCTCTTGGTGAACGAGATAGCCTCTGTTGTGCAGGTCGTTCAGTACCCAGCCGACTGTTCCCAATGCAACCCCAGCCTCTCTCTGGACTTCTCGGTATGGCGCTTGAAGAAGCTCTCGCCGACAAAGAAGGGCGAAGATCACTCGGAGTCCGGTGGCATTGAAGGCTCGAAATGTTGGTCTCGGCTCGGCGGTGCGGGGTTTCCTACCTACTACGAAGACCGTGAGTCCGTCAGCCTTGAGATAGGCGTTGCCTGCCGTGTCGATGAAGTTGAGTTCCAGACGACGACAGTTGTCGGCTAGCTCTTCGGTCATGTACTTCACAACGACAAGACCTGGCTCAGGGCACGCCATCAGTCGGGCTTGGACGTGACCAAGCGCGGCCACCCGGTCCACGTTCTTGACGTCGACCGCGAAGCGGTACTGTCGGGGACCGTTTCGAATCTCGATGAGTGCGTCCGCGCGACATGCAGTCGTGATTCGAGGTTCGAGCTGGATGACACGGCAGAGCAAGCCGGTAACCCGTTCGCAGGCCGCCAGGGCCGCCTCAAGGATGCGGTTCTCATTCTGTTCGTGGAGTCCCATTGTGTTCACCTAGCTGGCCTGTTCACGTTCCGTGAACGAGTGGATTGAGATGAACAGTCCGTGGAGGTCCGTTCACGATTCACTATTGTACACGAATCGTGAACGGGCGATATCCGTGAACGCCGCATCGTCACCTCCGGGATGCCCAGTTTGAGCGAGATCGCTGGGTCCCCCCGTCAATTCAGCAGTAGGTCCTAAGGAGTCTTGAAGAAAGTAACAAACCAGTGTATTCTGCTGAGTTAGATGAAGGTCCCGTCCCTCACGGCGTTCCCCGGGATGGACCCCGAGCGCCCCGTCCCTCGCCAATACCTCGTCCGCCTTGCCCTTCAACGAGTTGCGTTCCCAAGCAGGTGAAGTGGGCCCGCGATTCCTCTGACTCCGTGACTCGCAGTAACGCCGTCTCCCGGCCGGACGCTCCCCTCTTCGCCGTCGAAAACACGGGGTCAGGCGACGCGTCTTCCTGGCTCTCTCGACTGTCGCAGAGAGAGAGCGCGCTCAGGGGCCTGGCGCCGACGAGAGCCTCGGCCGCGCCCGGTCGAGGCTGCCCGCAGAGAGCCGTCACCTCCTGGCCGGCGCCCGCCTTCGCGCGTCCCCTCGCGCCACTGCGGGAACCGGGAGCCCCCCAGACACACCTTCCCCGTCAACCGCCCCGCCCGAAGTTCGAAAACTGGAGGATTGGCTCGGCATTCGGAACGCATCTCAAACGACGACTGCCAGCCCTACAACTTTTCCCACCGCGCTCTTGTGATCCCTGCCTGCCTGAGGATGATCTTCAACAGCGTGATCCCGATGTCCCCGCCGTGGGGATTCGGAATCGTCAGAACCAGGTCGTCCTTCTGCATGAACTCGTGCCGACCACCCGAGTACGGCCCCGTGAATCCCACCCGCCGCAAGGCGGCGACCAGCTCGCGGCGTTTCACCGGCCGCCAAGAAGGCATCAGCCTGCCTTCCGGATCCTGATTCTCACGCCCCCGAGCGCTGGAATGTCGAGCCCTCGAGCGACGCGGACGAGGATCCACTCCTCGACGACCTCCTGCAGCTGTGAACGACAGGACTCCAGGGTCGCGCCCGTCGCGATCGCCCCGCGGAGGCCGCGTACCTCCGCGCAGTACGAGCCATCTTCGAGCTGCGTGTATCGAGCCCGCTCCAGCGCCGCATCGGTATAAGCTCGGATCATCTTGGCCTCTCGCGTCCGGGCTGCGCCCGGCACTCCCCGGGGGATCAGGCTCCCCTGCAGTATCCGCGTCGCGCCGCACGGGCGCGTACCGGTCTGGTGATCATACCGCATCCGTTCTTTCGTTAGACACGCCAGGCACGGCCGGTACCGATCCCGCCGGCCTCGTTGCACGATGCTCCGGCGCCGCCCGATCCGCTTCCCGACTGGCGGATCCCATGCCGGGGGAGGATCTCGATATGGAGCCCGCGCTTCCCCGAACCTGGCCCCGCCGCGCCCGCTCCGCGATTCTCCACGCCCTCTCCCTGGCCCGGATCGCGTTGCTTGCGGCCACCGACCGCGTCGCCGTCTCCGTCCGCCTGGAGCATGAGGTGGCCCTGCTCCGCGAGGAACTGCGCATCAAGGACGCTCGCCTGGAGCGCGTCCCGCCGCGTCACCGCCCGCACTACTCCGCGGTCGAACGCCTCGCGATCCTCGAGCTCCGCGCCGTTCAGGGCTGGTCGGCAGCGCAAACCGCCGAGCGATTCTTCGTCACGGAGGCGACCGTCGCCTCCTGGCTGATGCGGCTCGACGAGGACGGACCATCGGCGCTCGTCCAGACGCCCGAGCCCGTGAACAAGTTCCCGGACCTCGTCGCGCACCTCGTGCGGCGGCTGAAGGTGCTCTGCCCCGCGATGGGGACGGCGCGGATCGCCGCCGTGCTCTCCCACGCCGGGCTTCATCTCGGACGGACCACCGTCCGCCGGATGCTGAAGCGGCGGCCCCGGCGCGTGGCGCCTGCCGCGACGGTCCGCAGCGGGCGTCGCATCCGGTCGTCGCGCCCGAACCACATCTGGCTGGTCGACCTGACCACTGTCCCGACGCTCGCCGGGTTCTGGATCCCGTGGCTGCCCTGGTCGCTTCCCCAGCGCTGGCCGTTCTGCTGCTGGGTCGCCGTCGGTGTCGACCACTTCTCCCGGCGGAGCATGGGCGTCCGCGCGTTTCGCGGCCGGCCCACCGCCCGGGCGATGAGCGCCTTCCTCGCCGGCATGATCCGGGAGGCGGGGCAGGGGCCGCGCCACCTGATCACGGATCGCGGGCGTGAGTTCACGGCGCGATCGTTCCGGCGGGGCTGCCGTCGCGCCGGGATCCGCCAGCGCTTCGGCGCGATCGGCAAGCACGGCAGCACTGCGCTCATTGAGCGCTGCATCCGGACGCTCAAGAGAGGAAGGCGTGCGGCGGGGGCTGGCGCCGGTCCGGTGGCGCGTCGGGCGGGAGTTGTCGCTCTTCGCCGACTGGTACGACGGTCAGCGCGCGCACGCCGGGCTGGAGGGTGCGACGCCCGACGAGATCCACTTCGGGCGGCCGGCGGCGCATCATCGGCCGCGCTTCGAACCCCGGGCGCGATGGCCGCGCTCCTCGCGCTGTGCCCGGCCGCAGGCTCCGGTCCGCGGGCGGCCGGGCGTGCGGCTCGCGCTCGAGGTGCGGTACCTGGAAAGGCGAACGCACCTTCCCGTCGTCTCGCTGACTCGTGCGGCCTGAGGGCGGGCATCCGTGGTTCTGTTCCGGCCGAGATCGCCGTGTGCGCTCGTGCAGCCCAGCATGCCGCTCGAAGAGCGATCTCCGTCGCTGTGCTGACGCTCGGCCGGATTTCTCCGCGCTGAGTGAGCGTCGCGACGGCCTTTGCGACGGTGAGAACCGCGCCCGGCTGCGATCCAAGATCGGTGGCCCAGAACAGCCGGCCTGTCCGCGGGCTGGCGCGCCCGCTTGAGGCTCCCCTCAGCGCGGACCGCTCGCCTCGTCCGCCCCCACATCGGGCACGGCAGTGCCGTCGCCGTCCCCGTCGAGCGACCGCGCGTCGCCGTCCACGTCGCGGGCCGCGGGACGGGGAGCGTCCAGGTGGCCGCGATCGATCGCCGGCGACCCGGGGGCCAGGTGCAGGTCCCCGGCCGGCGCGCCGGCATACAGCGGATCGGCCTCGAAGTTGTCCCGCGCCCCCGCGCAGGCATTGACCTCGTCGCCGGTCGGGAAGACCTCCACGCCGTTCCGCAGGTAGGCGGCGCCGTTGTCGAAGAAACCGTTGCCGACGAACGTCGCCTGCGCCGACACCTCCCCGCCGGGCGTCGAGGCGGTCTCGGAGACGCCGTAGGCAGCGTGGCCGGTGAGCAGGTCGTCCCACAGCTCGACCCGGCAGCGAGCGATGACGCGGGGGTCCGCGAGGGCCCGTGAGGCGTGCAGGGAGATACCCGTCCCCCCTCCGCCGTGGACCGTGTCCCCGACGAGCAGGCCCTCGATGGTCGTGGGCGACGCGCCGTCGAAAACCTCGTTGCCTCGCTGTCGGACGTCGAGATCGATCGTGTCGGTCGCGGTCGCGGTCCCGGTGACGATCGACGACGCGACGCGCAGCCGGATCCGGGCCCCGTAGTACGGTGAGATGTTCCAGGCGTCTGCCCAGATCCCGCGCCCGCCCCCCTCGATCTGGCAGGACTCCACGTCGACGTCGATCCGCGCGTGCGTCAGGTCGGACCAGGCGTCGATTCGGATCGCTGCGTCGGTGCCGCCCGCGAAGCGGCTGCGATAGAGGCGCGCCTGCACGTCCCACTGCTCGTAGGCGAAGATGCGCAGGGCGTAGCCGGCCGACGCGGCGATCTCGGAGTCGACGATCTCGAGGCGCCCGGTCTTGAGCCCGCCGCCGCCGCCGTTGCCGGCGCCGAAGGAGACCGGCACGGCCGACAGAACGTGGCGCAGCTCGAGCTGCGAGGTGGCGGGGAAGTAGATCATGACCGGGTATGAGGGCCCTGCGAGCTCGAGCCCGTCCAGCAGCAGCGCGCAGCCGTTGATGCAGCGCGCGAGATAGCGGCGTTCGAGGCCGGTCAGGAGCGTCGGGTGATCCGCTGGTGAGCGCTCCCAGGCGAGCGACTCGGTCCCCGCGAAGCCGCCCAGGATCGCGTAGCCGCGCTTCTCCCAACGCGACGGCACCTCGGCCTCCTCGGTCACGCTCCCGCGCACCCACAGCTCGAGCCCGCGCGCTTCGCTCTCGTGCGCGTCGATCGCGGCACTCACGGAGGTGCAGGCGTCCGCCCACGAGCGGCCATCCCCCGCCCCGCCGGCCGCGGGATCGACGAACAGGCGCTGGCCGCAGGTGTAGACCGGCCCCTCGGGCCGGAGGCGTCCGGAGGAGTCCCGCCCGACGCTGCCGGCGACGATCTGACCCGCCTCGTTTCGCGCGAGGCCGGTGACGAGGTAGTAGAACGCCTCGCCCGGCCGCGGCACATCCCCCTCCTTGGCCTCGGCTTCGGGGATCTCGGTCGCCAGGCAGCGGTGGTCGTACAACGGGGGGAATCCGGCGGCCGTGATCGTGCCGCGATAGAGACCGTAGCTGGTCGCGTCCGGCGCGAGGCTCCAGGCGATCGACGTGGGCGCATCGGTCGCCAGAGTGAGCGTCGCGACGTCGAGGTCGGCCAGCGCGCACAACCCTCCCCAGGCCACGACCGCGGCCACGAGTACGAGCCGCACGGGGATCACGCGCATCGGAACCCCTTGACTTCAACAGCGTAGCACCGTGCCCGACCCCTTCCCCGGATTCGTTCTCGGTCAGCCTACGGGCAGCCCGCGACCTCCTGCGGCAGGCACGGCTCCAGCGCGGCCGGGCGCTCCGCCCGCGGCGCGGACCAGCGTCAGCGACAGGCCCGGCACGGCGTGGCCGTCGGGCACCGCTCCCGCCGCGGTGGACGGGGCCGGCGCCGCGGGGTCGCGATTGTTGAGGAACCCCTCGATGTCGGTGTCGCCGTCGCCGTTGAAGTCACCGCGCGCGTCGCGCGCGTCGAGGGGGTTCAGCCCGTGGAGCTGCTCCCAGGCGTCGGGCATCCCGTCGTGGTCCAGGTCCGGCGGCCACGCGGCGGAGCGCAGCGCCGGGTGCCCGCTGCCGATCCCGACCGCGCCGGTGCGATTGCGCACGTCGGTGACGATGCGCGTGTCGACCGCGTCGCGCCGCGGCAGCGCCGCGACCGCCGGCGCCAGGAACGGCTGCAAAACGCGGTAGAGCGCGGGGTCGGCGTCGAAGTGCGTGCCGTTCTTCCAGGTCCAGACGCCGATGTCCCATTCGTCGGTGCAGCCCGACGGGCAGCGCGGGCTGCGGTTGCCGTCGACCCATGGCCGGACGCTCTCGCTGTTGGTGCGATCGGGGACGTAGAAGACGGAGTCCTCGACCGGGCTGCTGCTCGGGCCCTTCAGGTAGAGGTTGCCGGCGTAGTTGGTTCGCGTACCCAGCTTCGTGTCGCCGGCGTTGTTGTTCTGCCAATCGTAGGCGACGTCGTCGCGGAAGTCGTACACCCCTTCGCTGTTGTCCTGAAGCAGCGGGTTGCGGCCGCTGTTGTGGGCCAGCAGCGAGTGGTGGACCGAGAGCGTGATCCGCGGGTGCGCCCCGGCGCAGCCCCATCGAGTGCGGTCCCTTCGGGTGACCGGTCAGCGATCCCTCCGCGATCAGGCACCACTGGAAGTTCACGTTCTCGGCCCAGCTCCAGACATTGACGTTCTCGTCGACCGCCCACTCGGCGGAGACGTGGTCGACGACGACGACGTGCGCCCCCTCGCGGAGCTGGATGCCGTAGCTCTTGAGCTGGATCCCGTCCCCCGGCGCCGTCTGGCCGGCGACGGTGAGGTAGCTGTTGGCCTCGCGCACCAGGATGTCGCGCGTCAGGCCGATCGTCCCGCCGACCTTGATCAGCACGATCCGCGCGCCGGTGTACTGTGCCAGCGGTCTTGTGAGTGAGTCCCCGTCTCCGCTCCAAGGCCCTCATTCTCAGGAACTTGGTTCTCTCCACGCGAGGAGCGTCGGTGAGACAGTCGATGCGCCCTCGCGCGGCTCTCTCGACTCACGCTGAGAGGAAGAGAGCGCTCCAGCCCCTGGGCCCGACCGGGAGCTTGGCCGCACTTGGACCTGGCCGGTTGCAGAGAGCCATGACCCGTCCACAGCCGCCCGGCTTTCCGCGCGCCCACGCGCCACTCGGGCAGCCCGGAGCAGCCCGGACACACCTTCCGCGTCAACCGCCCCGCCCGAAGTTCGAAAAGTGGAGGATTGGCTCCCCGTTCGGGGCGCATCCCAAACTGGTTGGCCAGGTTCGCCCCGAGGGGCATCCCTTTTCGCTGCAGCAGATTGCTTTCGTGGACTTCGAGGCCTTCCGATTGATCATCGCTCCCTCGTCGACGTATCGCTCGCCTCTGCAACGATGGAACGCCGGCCCCGGGAACTCCGAAGTCGCTCGTCTCCTTCCGCCGACGACGAGAACGAGATCTCCCGCTGTCTGAAAGCCCCTGGCCGAATGCACCCGCCGGGAGGAAGCGAAGAAGGCAATCCGGGCGGGCGCCATGGAGGCGGCATCGAGGCCGAACGCCCCGATTACGCTCGTCTAGGGCTGCCAGGGATTCACGACCTTGACGCCGCAGCCTTCGAAGTCGTCCACGTTGCGGGTGGCGACGGTCGCGCCCGTGGTCAACGCGATCGCCGCGATCTGCGCATCGAACTGCGAGATGGGCCGTCCCGCTCGGCGCCGGTCGGTCGCGATCCTGGCGTAGGGCGGGGCTGCATCGGAGCCGAACCCAAGGATCCGGCCTTCGAAGTCCTCCGCGAACATGGAGGTCACAGCGGCCTCGAGCGCACGCCGACGGCGACCGGCCGGAAGGAGCATGAGGCCGTGGAGGATCTCGGCCTGGGTGATGGCCGTCGTGTACAGGCCGGCCGTGGGCTGCTCGCCGATCCAGGCCACGACCGGCGCGGCGGGTTTCGGTTTCATCAGCTCCGAGAGCACGTTCGTGTCGAGGATGATCATCGGCCCGGCCTCGGCGGATCACGGATCGGCTCGCGAGAGGGGATCTCGAACTCGACGCCGCCCAGTCGGCGAAAGCGGGCCCGGATGGAATCGGCCAGGCTGCCCCGTGGAACGGCGTCCTCGCCGAGCGCCGACCGCAGGAGCGAGCGGGCCTCTTCCTCCATCGAGCGACCGTGCCGGGCGGCGCGCACGCGCAGTCGCGTCTTTGTCTTCTCATCGAGCTTTCGAATGGTCAGGCTCGCCATCCTGTATCTCCTTTGAAAGCACTGACATCAGTGTATGCATTGCAGGCCAAGCCGTCCAGCGGCGCCCCCGAGCGGTGCGGTGGATCAGCGCTTCTCCGGATCTCTCTCCGCGCCTCTATGTCCCGTCCCTGCAGCGACTTGTCTCGCTCCGCAGCGAGGTCGAGGAGGGGCGCTCCGAGGAGGGTTCGATCGTGTCGGGCAACCGCGGTACCAAGCTTCGACTGCCCCCAAGCTGGTCTCGGCAGGCCCGCTCGGCCATCCTCCATGCCCTCTCTCTCGCCCGGGTCGCCCTGCTTGCGGCCACCGATCGCGTCGCCGTCTCCGTCCGCCTGGAGCACGAGCTGGCCCTGCTCCTCGAGGAGCTGCGCATCAAGGACGCTCGCCTGGAGCGCGTCCCGCCGCATCGCCGCCCGCACTACCCGGCGGTGGAACGCCTCGCGATCCTCGAGCTCCGCGCGGCTCGCGGCTGGTCGGCAGCGCAGACGGCCGAGCGGTTCTTCGTCGCGGAGGCGACCGTCGAGTCCTGGATGATGCGGTTCGACGAGGACGGGCCCTCCGCGCTCGTCCAGACGGCCGAGCCCGTGAACAGGTTCCCGGACCTCGTTGCACACATCGTGCGGCCGCTGAAGGTGCTCTGCCCCGCGATGGGGACGGCGCGGATCGCCGCCGTGCTCTCCCGCGCCGGCCTCCATCTCGGGCGGACGACGGTTCGCCGGATGCTGAAGCGCCGCCCCCGTCGCGTGGCGCCTGCCGCGACGGTCCGGAGCGAGCACTTCATCCGGTCGTCGCGCCCGAGTCACATCTGGCTGGTCGACCTGACCACCGTCCCGACGCTCGCCGGGTTCTGGATCCCGTGGCTGCTCTGGTCGCTTCCCCAGCGCTTGCCCTTCTCCTGCTGGGTCGCCGTCGGTGTCGACCACTTCTCCCGGCGGATCATGGGCGTCCGCGCGTTTCGCGGCCGGCCCACCGCCAAGGCGATGAGCGCCTTCCTCGCCGGCATGATCCGCGCGGCGGGGCAGGCGCCCCGGCACCTGATCACGGATCGCGGACGTGAGTTCACGGCACGGTCGTTCCGGCGCGGCTGTCGTCGCGCCGCGATCCGCCAGCGCTTCGGCGCGATCGGCAAGCCCGGCAGCATCGCACTCGTCGAGCGCTGCATCCGCACGCTCAAGGACGAAGGCGTGCGGCGCTGGCTGGCGCCGATCCGGTGGCGCAGCGTCGGGCGGGAACGGTCGCTCTTCGTCGATTGGTACGACGGCCAGCGCCCGCACGCCGGGCTGGCGGGTGCGACCCCCGACGAGATCTACTTCGGGCGGCTGCCGGCGCATCATCGGCCGCGCTTCGAACCCCGTGCGCGATGGCCCCGTGACGCGCGGTGTGCCCGGCCGCAGGCGCCGGTCCGTGGGCGGCCGGGCGTGCGGCTCGCGCTCGAGGTGCGGTACCTGCAAGGGCGAGCGCACCTTCCCGTCGTCACGCTGACCCGCGCGGCCTGAGGGCGGGAATCCGTGGTTCTGTTCCGGCCGAGGTCGCCGTGTGCGCTCGCTCAGCCCAGCATGCCGCTTGACGAGCGATCTCCGTCGCTGTGCTGACGCTCCGCCGGATTTCGCCGCGCCGAATGAGCGTCGCCACGGCCTTCGCAACGGCGAGAACCGCATCCGGCTGCGATCCAAAGTCGCTGGACCACTACACCCGTGCTACTGTGGCGCCGCCGCTGGCGAGGCTCCCATCGGCTGCGGGCATGGTCGCCTGCGGCGCCGTGACGGGACCCAGATCGTCGGTACGTTCGTTTCCCGAGGAGAACGCAGATGGTGGCAACCGCTTCGTTCAGTCTGGCCGGCCGGGTCGCTTTGATCACCGGCGGCAACGGCGGCATCGGGCGCGGCATCGCGCTGGGATTTGCCGAAGCCGGAGCGGCGGTAGCCATTCTGGGACGCAACGAGGACAAGAACGCACGGGTTCTCGCCGAGTTGCAGGCCACCCGGGCACCATCCATGGCCGTCGCGGTCGACGTGACCGATCGCGCCGCACTGGAGCCGGCATTCCGGCGGGTCGAAGCCGAACTCGGCCCGGTGGAGATACTGGTCAACAACGCTGGGATCGTCTCCTTGAGCGGCGGGATTCTCCAGGAGACCCCGGAATCCTGGGACAGCGTAATCGAGACGCAACTAAGCGCCGTTTTCCTGCTGTCGAAGCTCGCCGCCGCATCGATGGCAACTCGCAAGCACGGCAAGATCATCAACATCGGTAGCATGTACTCCTACTTCGGTTCCGGCCTGGTGCCGTCCTACAGCGCGGCCAAGGGCGCGATCGTCCAGCTGACCAAATCGATGGCGATCGAACTCGCTCCGTACGGCATTCAAGTGAACGCGCTCGCCCCCGGCTGGATCGAGACCGACATGACTGCGCCGGTGCGCGGCGATGCGTTAAAGACCATGGGCGACGAAATCCTCGCCCGTACGCCGGCCGGGCGCTGGGGGCTGCCGCAGGAACTGGCCGGCCCGGCGATCTTCCTGGCCTCATCCGCTTCGGACTTTGTCACCGGCGAAACGATCCGCGTCGATGGAGGCTACGCTATCCGCTGAAGTCACCTGCGTCGCGACCGCGGAACGGGAGGCTATCACCGAAGCACGCCGCCCGGGGTCCTCGGAAAGCACGCTAGAAGGAGCGAGTGCAGCAATGTCTGTCTCTCTTTCGCGTCCCGCCAGGCTCCTGGGCTTGAGCGCTGCCTGCTCGGCACTCATCGCCGGCGCCGCCACGGCCCAGACGCCTCCGTGCCTGACCGCCTCGAAGTTCGGGCCGAAGGACCAGGTCGGCAACCTCAACTACGTGACGCCAGCCAAGACGCTGGCTGCCGCGAAGCTCGTGACAAAGGGCAAGGTCTACCGCCTGGGCATCGAGACGAACAAGGACACGCCCGCCTACCCCCCGCGCAGGTTTGCGATCACCATCCTCCAGCCGGGCCAGGCCGGCGGAGCCTCGCTTGGGCCGACCAAGAGCACGTACAACGACGACATCGTCATCGGCTGGAACGGCGTCGGTTCGCAGATCGATGGCTTCGGTCACGTCGGCATCGACAATCTGTACTTCAACTGCAACCGCGCCGGCGACTTCGCCTTGGCCGACGGCCTCACGAAGCTCGGCATCGAGAACGTGCCCGCCGTCGCAACACGCGGGATCGTGCTCGACATGGCCGGTTACTTCGGGACCGACCTCGTCAAGGAAGGCACGCCGTTCAATCGCGCCGAGATCGAAGGTGCCATGAAGCGGCAGGGCATCGCGTCCATCGAGAAGGGCGACGTCGTGCTGTTCCATACCGGCTGGCTCAAGCTGCTCGGCAAGGACAATGGTCGGTTCGGCTCCGTGGGTCCGGGCCTGGGAATCGAAGGCGCCAAGTACCTCGCTGCGCTCGAGGTGGCCATGGTTGGCGCCGATACCCCGAGCCTCGAGGTGATCCCGTTCGAGAAGGACGCGGGCGTGTTCGAGGTCCACCAGATCCTCCTGGCGCTCAACGGCATTCATATCCTGGAGAACATGGACACCGCCGAACTCGTCAAGGACCAGGCCTGGGAGTTTCTGTTCACGCTCGGGCCCGCACGCATCACCGGCGCCGTGCAGGCCATCGTCAACCCGGTCGCCGTCAAATAGTACGGGAAAAGCCCAGGAGCACGGCCGCATGGCTTGGGTACCTGGGCCTCGAGGTCAGCGACCTCGGCGCGTGGCGCGCCTTCGCCACGGATCTGCTGGGACTTGAGGTCGGCGAGCCCCGGTCCGACGGGGCTGCGCTCATGGCGATGAGAGACCGGCTTGTCCGCGCGGGCGTCCCGTTCCAGGCGGGCTCCGCCGCCGAGGTCGCGGCGCGCGGCGTCCACGAGATGATCGTCCTCGAGGACCTGGACGGGGTGAAGTGGGCTAGCGATTTTTCGGACTCCGCGAGTCCCGGTAACGCCGTCTCCCGGCCGGACGCTCCCCTCTTCGCTGCCGATTACACGGAGTCGGTCAGCGCGTCTGCCCGGCTCTCTCGACAGTCGCGGAGAGGAAGAGAGCGCTCAAGGGTCTGACGCCGACGAGAGTCTCGACCGCGCCGATCCCGGCTGCCCGCAGAGAGCCGTCGCCTACCGGCCAACGCCCGCCTCCCCGCACCCCCTCGCGCCGCTGCGGGAACCAGGAGCCGCCCCCCGAACACACCTTCCCCGTCAACCGCCCGACGCCGAGTTCGAAAAGTGGAGGATTGGCTCCCCGTTCGGAACGCTCCTCGAACCCGATGGCCGCCGAGGAGCAGCTGGCGTAACATGCACCAGGGCTGTGAGTTAGCGGCAGCCCGGAAAGGGCGGGCCGGCATCGACACCCGCAGCGGAGGAGAGCATGGCCGTCACCGAGGTTGCTCCCGGGATCGTGATCGACGACGCGGTCCAGGCCGGAAAGCCGCTGATCAAGGGCACCCGCGTGCCGGTCGAGGTGGTCGTGGGTCATCTTGCCGCGGGCGACAGCATGGCCACGATCTGCGCCGAGTACGGCGTCACGGAGCAGGGCATCCGAGCCGCCCTCGGCTACGCGGCGCGACTGCTCGGCGACGAGACCGTCCGCGCCGTCGGCTAGACGATGGCGCCTGTCTCCCCGGCCTGGTCCCGCTTCCTGGTCGACGAGGATCTGCCGCGCTCGCTCGCGGCCGACCTTCGGGATGCGGGACTCGATGCGGTGCACGCGGTCGATGTCGCGCTCGGCGGGCGTTCGGATGCCCTGGTCCGGGAACTCGCCGCCGCGTCCTCCCGCATTCTCGTGACGCGCGATGTGGGGATGGTCGCGCCGCGGGACCCCGGCAGCCGGAGCGTGCCCGGCTTCGTGCTCGTGCGCGTCCCGACCGCGGTCCTTGTCGCCGACCTGAAGGTCATCATCGTCCGCGCGTTGCTGTCGCTCTCCCAGTCGCCGCCCTCGGATCCGATCGTCGTCGTCGAGCCCGGACGTATTCGAGTCCGCCGGCGCCGTTCGCCCTAAGCTGCGCCATCGTCGATGTCGAGGCTCGACGAAATCGGGCTCGCGTGACGTCGGCAAGATCGTCCACGCCTCTTGGAGGTTGTGTGGTGTCGGTCGAGCAATGGTCTTGTGCTCCGCTCCCTTCCCGCTGGCCCCGAGTTGTCCGCGCCGCGATCGTCCACGCCCTCTCCCTCGCACGCGTCGCGCTGACCACGGCCACCGATCGCGTCGCTGCATCGGTCCGACTGGAGCAGGAGGTGGCCCTGCTCCGCGAGGAACTGCGCATCAAGGACGCTCGCCTGGAGCGCGTCCCGCCGCATCGCCGCCCGCACTACCCGGCGGTGGAGCGTCTCGCGATCCTTGAGCTCCGCGCCGCTCGGGGCTGGTCGGCAGCGCAAACCGCCGAGCGATTCTTCGTCACGGAGGCGACCGTCGCCTCCTGGATGATGCGGCTCGACGAGGACGGGTCCTCCGCGCTCGTCCAGACGCCCGAGCCCGTCAACAAGTTCCCGGACCTCGTCGCGCACCTCGTTCGGCGCTTGAAGGTGCTGTGCCCCGCGATGGGGACCGCGCGCATCGCGGCCGTGCTCTCCCGCGCTGGGCTTCATCTCGGGCGGACGACCGTCCGCCGGATGCTGAAACGCCGGCCCCAAGGCGTAGCGCCTGTCGCGACGGTCTGGAGCGAATGCCGCATCCGGTCGTCGCGCCCGAATCACATCTGGCTGGTCGACCTGACCACCGTGCCGACGCTCGCCGGGTTCTGGATCCCGTGGCTGCCCTGGTCGCTTCCCCAGCGCTGGCCGTTCTGCTGCTGGGTCGCCGTCGGTGTCGACCACTTCTCCCGGCGGATCATGGGCGTCCGCGCGTTTCGCGGCCGGCCCACCGCCAAGGCGATGAGCGCCTTCCTCGCCGGCATGATCCGGGCGGCGGGGCGGTCTCCGCGGCACCTGATCACGGATCGCGGACGTGAGTTCACGGCGCGATCGTTCCGGCGCGGTTGCCGTCGCGCCAGGATCCGGCAGCGCTTCGGCGCGATCGGCAAGCACGGCAGCATTGCGCTCATCGAGCGCTGCATCCGGACGCTCAAGGACGAAGGCGTGCGGCGCTGGCTGGCGCCGGTCCGGTGGCGGAGCGTCGGGCGGGAGCTGTCGCTCTTCGCCGACTGGTACAACGGCCAGCGCCCGCACGCCGGGCTGGCGGGTGCGACCCCCGACGAGATCTACTTCGGGCGCCGGCCGGCGCATCATCGGCCGCGCTTCGAACCCCGGGCGCGATGGCCGCGCTCCTCGCGCTGCGCCCGGCCGCAGGCGCCCGTGCGCGGTCGCCCGGGCGTGCGGCTCGCGCTCGAGGTGCGGTACCTGGAAGGGCGAGCGCACCTTCCCGTCGTCTTGTTGACCCGCGCGGCGTGAGGGAGGTATCTGCGGTCTTGTTCCGGCCGGGGGCGCCGTCTGCGCTCGAGCAGCCCGGCATGCCGCTCGACAAGCGATTCCCGTCGCTGTGCTCACGCTCGGCCCGATTTCGCCGCGCTGAGTGAGCTTCGCGACAACCTTTGCGATGCCGAGAACCGCGTCCAGCCGCGTCCCAAGATCGGTGGCCGCCTTCACCTGAGGGTAGCCGCGCCGCAGCTTTGTGTCGATCTCGCCGTCGAGATCGTCTTTCTCGTCCTTCGCCTCCCAGTAGCCGAATGGCACGCGGAGGGCATGCAGGAGAGCGCCATCGACGTACCGCCGTTCCTTTGCGGGCGTGGTGATCTCGTACTCGGGAACGAAGATAAGTTCCTGAGACTTCGCCCAGCCCTTGAGGAGGTCCTTGAAGGCTTCCCGGACCACGGATTCGCGGTGAGTACCGCCCACCTTCCGGAGGTCCTGAAGCTGGTTTAGGTACTGCTGGATCAGGAGCTGGCTCAAAGCGCTCTCCTCTCCGCGAACCTCTGTCGGGTCTGGTGAAATGGGCCAGAGGGGTTCTTCGAACTCCCCGATCCACGGTGACGCCGTCTCCCGGACGAACGCTCTCTTCTGCGCCACCGAGAACGCGGAACCGGGCGAGGCGTCCGCCCGGCTCTCTTGACTATCGCGGAGAGGAGCAGAGCGCTCAAGCCCCCGGCGCCGACAGGACCTCAGCCGGCCTCGCGCCAGAAAGCTCGCGGAGAGCCGCGACCCGGCGGCTACCCCCCGCCTCCCCGCGCCCCCTCGCGCTCCTCCGCGATCCCGGAGCCCCCCGGACACACCTTCCCCGTTAACCGCCCGACGCCGAGTTCGAAAACAGGAGGATTGGCTCCTCACCCCGGACTCAGACCCCCGACCCGTTGGTTGACAGCCAGCGACCGGACCCACTCCCCGGGGGAGCAAGCCCAAGAAACACCTGGAGTTCGTCCGGCGAACCTCCGCCGGCCCCGCCTGAACCGGTCCCGGCTCCCCGGCGGCCCCGCGCCCGGGCGCCTCTCGCCCTGCCTTCCCCCGGGGAGAAACCGGTTCGCCGACCCCGCTTAATCCGCTTCTCTCGGCCCCCGGTTTGGGCCACAATACCGCTTCGTTACTATCTGGTTTGTATTGCCTAACCATTCTCGAAGGGAGAGTCCGCATGTCCACGCTCAAGGAGAAGTTCGTCGAGAAGGCCAAGACGCTGCGCGCCGAGGTGAAGGACATCCTCGCGAAGCACGGCAACATGAAGATCGCCGACGTCACCCTGGCCCAGGCCTACGGCGGCATGCGCGACATCAAGTGCATGGTCTGGGAGCCGTCGGCTCTCGACCCGGTCGAGGGAATCCGCTTCCGCGGGATGTCGATCCCCGAGCTGCGCGAGGCCCTGCCGAAGATCAAGGGCGGCGAGGAGCCGCTCCCGGAAGCGCTGTTCTACCTGCTGCTGATCGGCGAGGTCCCGACCGCTGCCGAGGCGGCCGAGGTGACGAAGGAGTGGCGGAGCCGCGAGCGCCTGCCCGAGCACGTCAAGAAGACGCTCGACGCGCTGCCGGTCGACTGCCACCCGATGACCCAGTTCTCGATCGGCATCAACGCGATGCAGACCGAGTCGATCTTCGCGAAGAAGTACCGCGACGGCCTCGCCAAGACCGACCTGTGGGACCCGATGTACGAGGACACGATGAACATCCTCGCGTCGCTCCCGCTGCTGGCCGCCTACATCTATCGCCGCAGCTACAAGGGCGGCGTCCACATCCCGCCGGGCCCGAAGGACCTCGACTGGAGCGCCAACTTCGCCCACATGCTCGGCTACACCGACCCCCAGTTCGCCGAGCTGCTGCGGCTGTACCTCGTGCTCCACGCCGACCACGAGGGCGGCAACGTCAGCGCGCACACGATCCACCTGGTCGGATCCGCGCTGTCGGATGCCTACCTCGCGCTGGCGGCCGGGATGAACGGCCTGGCCGGCCCGCTCCACGGCCTCGCCAACCAGGAAGTGCTGCGCTGGATCATGGCGGTCCAGGCGGAACTGGGCGGCGGCGTGCCGAGCAAGGAAGTGCTGCACAAGTACGTCTGGGACACGCTCAACAGCGGCCAGGTCGTGCCGGGCTACGGCCACGCCGTGCTGCGCAAGACCGACCCGCGCTACACCGCGCAGCGCGAGTTCGCGCTGAAGCACATGCCGAAGGACGAGCT
Organism: uncultured Acidobacteriota bacterium; assembly: GCA_963702425.1. GTDB lineage: Bacteria > Acidobacteriota > Polarisedimenticolia > J045 > J045 > JALOKP01. Next base: position 70,906 of record CAVPCQ010000025.1, on the reverse strand, counting down.
GTTCCAGATCGTCGCGATGCTCTACGACGTCGTTCCGCCGGTCCTGCTCGAGCAGGGCAAGGCCAAGGACCCGTGGCCGAACGTCGACGCCCACTCCGGCGTGCTGCTGGTCCACTACGGCATGAAGGAGTACGACTACTACACCGTGCTGTTCGGCGTCTCCCGCGCGATGGGCACCCTGGCGCACTTGGTCTGGGCGCGCGCGATGGGGATGCCGCTCGAGCGGCCGAAGAGCGTCACGACCGGCTGGGTCAAGAAGCAGATCGCGGCGGCGCCGCCGGCCTGACGCGCCGTTTCCGCGTGGTGGATACCGCGCGCCCGGTCCCGAGGGGGCCGGGCGCGCGGCTTTTTCGGCGGAAGAGGCGCGGGCCGAGGGCGGCGGCGCGGTGGGCCCCGGCCCATCGGACCTTGCGGAGGCCCGCGGAGCAGGCCGCGCCTCAGGTCACTTCGGCGCGGGCCGTCCGGCGTACCCCTTCTCGTACGGCGTCGGCCGGCGCGTGATCGTCAGCGGTCCCGTCGGCGGACCGTCGAGCGGCCAGGTCGTCGTCCCTTCCTCGTCCTGCGGGTGGCCGACCTCGATCACGATCGGCCAGGCGGCCGGATCGACGCGTAGCGTGAACGACCCGTCGTCGGCCGTGAGCGGCTCTCGGTCCCGCCGCTCGGTCGAGCAGCGCCACGCGGCGCCGACGTCCGCTCCGGGCGGCGCGGGCGCGGGCTTCGCCCGGACGATCTCGCCGCGCGCCGGCCGGCCCGACGCCGTGATCACGCGCCCGGTGACCGTCAGCGGCTCGCGGTAGAGCAGCTCGACCCGCGTCTCCCCGGCCGCCAGCGCGCCGAGGTCGCGCGCGCACGACCAGCCCGGTTCCTCCGGCGCCGAGACGTCGAGCGTGTACCGTCCCGGCACCACCGGCCCGAGCCGCTTCTGCGTCGCGCCGTCCTCCGGACGCTCGCCGAAGTAGTGCGCACTCGCGCCCACGGTTCCGTCGTCGTGGAAGAGCAGCACCTGCAGGTCCCGCGCGGCGTCGGGCAACGCCGGCGCGACGACGACGAACGCGCCGCGCTGCATCCGGCAGACCGCCCGCCCGTTGCGAACCGGCGCCTGCCCTGAGGACATGTCGCCGCGCGGCATCTCGCAGCGGACCTCGGCGCAGCCGTCGGGCACCTGGACGATGCCGTCCGGGCCCGTGAGGTCCGCGAACTTCGCTCCGGTCCAGCAGAGGACGGTCGCATCCGCGACCGGTGCGCCGGCGGCGTCGAGGACGCGGACCTCGGCGGCGTGGACGGCTCCGGCGGTGGGCGCGACCGCCGGAACGAGCGCCGCCAGAAGCAGCACGGCCGGCCGGACGCGCGGCCCGAAGCCGGATTCGCGACGATCGACGAGGGAACGCACCGGAAGATTGTAGGTCACGCGGTGTCGCGAGTACGATGCGCCCGTGACGCGACCGCACCGCCACTGCTGCCCCGTGCTGCCCGGCACGGCCCTTCTCCTGTCCGCGCTCGCGACGCTCATCGCGGCGGGCTGCGCCTCACCACCGCGGCCCGCACCCGTCGCGACCGCGCCGTCCGCGGCCGCCCCGCCCGCCGCCCCGCCGGCACGTCTCGGCCAGAGCGCCTACCGGTTCCTGCCCGACCCGTCGGCGAAGATGCCCGAGTGGACCGCGGACGAGGGCGATTTCCAGAATCCGGTCGCGGTCAGCGGCCGGCTGCCGCTCCCGGAGTACCCGGAACGGGCGCTCGAGGACGGCGTCGGGGACGCCTGGGTCACCGTGCGGCTCCTGATCGGCCTCGACGGAACGCTCACCGCCGTCACCGACAGCCCGCTCGAGGCGTCCTCTGCGGGCCCCCACGCCGCCGCCTTCCGGCAGTCGGTCGAGCGAGTGCTGCGGCGCTGGCGGTTCGAGCCCGGATACTTCGCGAAGCGGGGTGCCTCGATCGATGCGGACGCCGACGGAACCCCAGACGCGACGGCGGTCGGCTCCTTGACCCTCGTGCCGGTCTACTACGACATCCGCTTCGACTTCCGGATCGTCGACGGCGCGGGCCAGGTGACCTCGACGAACCAGGGCGGCCGAGCGCCCTGAGACCGGGTACCATGCCGCCTCGCGCCGCCGGACGGCGGCCCCCGGAGGATGATCGATGAGGCCCCCCCGCGTCCCATTCCGCGCTGCCGCTGTCCTGATCGCCTTGGCGCTGTCGGCCGCCGTGATGCCGGTCGGCGCACAGACCGCGCCCGCGCCCGCGCCCGCGCCGCCGCCCGCCGCCCCACCCGCCGCCGACCGCGTCGCCGCGCTCGAGGCGCAGGTCCAGCAGCAGGCCGCGGCGATCGAGCAACTCCGCCAGCAGCTCGCCGCGATGGAGCAGAAGCTCGCCCAGGCGGCGCGGCCGGCCGCCCCGGCCGCCCCTCCGGTCGACCCGGTGCTCGAGGAGAAGGCCAGCCTCGCGGTCTCGCAGATCAACCAGCTCGTCGCGGCCGGAGATCTCGCCGGTGCGAAGGCGAAGCTCACCGAAGGGCAGGCGCAGTTCTCGGCGACGCAGGCCTGGAAGTCGACGACGCGCCTCTCGCAGGAACTGGCCGTCGTCGGGCGCGACGCGCCCCCGGTGATCAAGGTCGAGAAGTGGTACCAGGGCGAAAAGCAGGTCGATCCGGCCAAGGCCAAGGCGACGCTCGTCGTCTTCTGGGAGTCGTGGTGCCCGCACTGCCAGCGCGAGGTCCCCAAGCTCGAGGCGATCTGGCAGAAATACAAGGACAAGGGGCTGCAGGTCATCGGCCTGACCAAGCTGACGAGGAACTCGACCGAGGAGCAGGCGCTCACCTTCATCAAGGAGAAGGGCGTGACCTACCCGACCGCGAAGGAAACGGGCGAGCTGTCGGCCGCCTTCAACGTCACGGGGGTCCCGGCCGCCGCGATTCTCAAGGACGGGAAGGTGGTGTGGCGCGGTAACCCGTCGCGGATCGACGACGCGATGATCGCGAAGTACCTCTGAGGGGTGGACTGCGGGGGGTCGGCCAGGGGCGGTTGGAGTCCCCGGCTCGACCGGCTTACCGACTTGCTGTTGCTGTCCCCGCCGCGAAGCCCAGCTCGAGCAGCCGGCGGGCCTCCGCCTCGGGACCCAGCGTCACGGCGAGGCGATAACTCCCCGGCGCCAGCCGCGCGCTCGGCACGAGCAGCAGGACGACGCCCGCCTCGCGCAGCTCGCGCCGCACGTCGGCAGCGGCGAGGTCGGCCGCGAACGCGGCCCCGCCGTCCGCCCGCGTGATCACGAACCGGACCGGCGTCGCTGCGGCGCTCTCCGGCAGCGCGCCCAGCTCGACCGCCAGCGCCACAACCGGCTGCGCCGGATCGACCCGCACCGTGCGCGCCTCTTCCCCGCCCCGCATCGCAGCGGAGAGCAGATGCAGCGGCGTGGCCCCGCCCCACTCGCGCACCCGCGCCAGCGCGTCGCGCGCCGCGCCCAGCTCACCCTCGAGCGCGCCGACACGCGTCGCGAGCGACTGCGTCTCGCGCGCCACGTCCGCCGACCGGCTTTCCACGACGGGGAGCCGCACCAGCCCGAGATACGCCGGATACGCCAGCAGCGCAGCGAGCCCGGCCGCCGCTGCCGCCAGCGCACCCCACGCGCGGCGAGACGTCGCTCGCGGCGCGGGCCGCGTCCCTTCCCGCGCGCGGCCGCCCGGATCGCGGCGGATGTCACCCGCCAGGGCCTCCTCGCGCGACTCGGCCTCCGCGCGCCGCACGGCATCGACCTCCGCCGCGCACGCCGCACAAGACGCGACGTGCTCCGCGACCGCGGCGCTCCCCGCACCGGACAGCCCCCCCAACGCGAATGAGACGACGGCGTCGGCATCCGGGTGCCCTGCGTCGGACGTCTCCTCCCGCACCGCCGCGACGAGCCGTTCGACGGTGCGGCGCATCGCCCGGCACTCCTCGCACGCCGCGAGGTGCGCCTCGAGCGCGGCGCGCTCGTCCGGCGCCAGCGTCCCGAGCGCCAGGTCGAGCAGGAGCGGGGTGGCTTCGTCGTGCATCATCGTGTCGGTCCTCGGTCACCGCCGGGGCCACGGTGCGCGTCGAGTTCGTGGAGCAGGCGCCGGGCCTCGTGCAGGCACTTCGAGAGGAGATTCCGGACGCCCCCCTCGCTGCGACCGAGCCGCTCGGCGACGGTGCGGTGTGACAGCCCGTGCGCGATGCGCAGCCGGAGGACCTCTCGGCACGGCTCGCTCAGCCGGCGGATCACCTCGGCGCCGGCGAGCGCTTCCTCGTGCCGCGCGGCCGCGTCGTCGGGTGCGGTCTCTCGCGAGGGCGGGTCGACGCCGAGCGGGCGCATGCGCCGCCCACGCCGCATCCAGTCCACGCAGCGCCGGTGGGCGACGGCGCGGACGAGGGGCTCGAGCCCGCCGCGCAACGTGAACCCGCGCGCGGTCAGCGCGCGGTAGACCTGCAGGACAACCTCCTGGGCGACGTCTTCCCGCTCGGGGGCCGGCATGGCGTAGGCGTGGGTCGCGGCGACCTGGCGGGCCAGCGTTGCGACGCGCCGCACCGCCAGCGGCTCGCCCTGGAGAAAGCGCTGGACGAGCGCCGCGTCCCACGGCTCGCTTTCTGCCGGAACGGCTTTCCACGGCTCGGCCACGGTGCTTCCCCCGGCCTGCTGGAGCTTGAAGATGGGTCTGATTCTAGCCGGGTTGTCGGTCCGCACGCGCACCCTTCCCCAACCGAGCTGGGGTGTGGTCCTTTCGGCGCATCCGTGGGACATCGGCGCTCTCCGACCCTCTCTGTCGTGCGGGGCGGGTGGATGTCACGGCATGGGCCGAGTTACCGGTTGTCGTTCCGGGTTGGAACTTGGCGGGAATCCGTGAGGAAAGGACATGGCTTCGCGTTCCGCCGATGGCGCAGCGGCGTATGCTCCCCTCGCCACCCCGGGGTGACGGCAGGGGGATCGCCCGTCGGGGATGTCTTTCGGTCGCAACCCCGCGCGTGCGCGTGGGGGAAGCGCGGTGGCCCAAGTCGTGGCGATTCGTTCCGCCGGGGGCGGTGACATACCGCTCTCTTCCGCGACAACTGAAGTGATCGGTCGGTCCGGTGCGCGGGGACGCGTCCCGGGGGAGGGTCCCATGACCAGGATCACGCGGAGTGCGCTGTCGTCGCTGGGTTGCCTGCTCGCGGTGTCGGGAGTCCTGGCCGAGCCGCCGGTCGTTACGCAGGTCGAACCGAAGCAGGGGTTTGTGGACGCGGACACGGCGGTCGCGATCCACGGCGCGGGGTTCGAGCCGCAGGCGAAGGTCGCGCTGCTGCCGGGGCCGGTCGGCGTAAGCACGCCGGGCTACGCGGGATCCGTCGCTGTTGCGGGGCACTACGCGTACGTCGCCGACGGGGATCTTCAGATCGTCGACATCCACAATCCTGCAGCACCTGTGCTCGTCGCGACGGTGGACAATTGGGGCGACTTGGGGCAGGCCGTTGCAGTCTCCGGCACATACGCCTATGTCGCAGGGAGTCTAGGCGGCTGCGATTGGTGGGGATATTGCTGGTGCTACAGGCGGCTCGCGATCGTCGACGTGAGCGAGCCCGCAGCACCGCGACTGGTCTCCGAAAGCTGGGAGGAGTTGGGCGGCGGTTCCTGCGAAGGACCAACCCGCGGCATCTCCGTCGCGGGGAACGACGCGTACGTCACGTTGGCTAGCAGATGGTCGCGTGGGGTCGAGGTCATCGACGTGAGCAGTCCGTCGGCGCCCTCGCACGTCACTTGGCTCGACTTCAGAGGATACACGCCCAACGACGTTTCAGTCTCAGGCGGCTACGCCTTTGTCGCCCTTGGCGACGCCGGCCTGGACGTCATCGACGTCAGCGAGCCCGCCTCGCCGTCGCTCGTCGCGAGCTTCGTCACGCCGGGTTCTGCGAACGGCGTTGCCATCTCCGGGACGCGCGTGTTCGTGGCCGGCGGAGACAGCGGGCTGTCGATCGTCGATGTGAGCAATCTGGCGGCGCCGTCGCTGATCGGGATCGTCGATACACCGGGATTCGCCGGAGACGTCGCCGTGGCCGGCGACACCGCCTTCGTCGCGGACGGGGCCGAAGGCGTCCAGATGATCGACGTGAGCAATCCCGCCGCACCGGCGATCACCGGTCACTGCGACACGCCCGGAGACGGCGTCGGTGTCGCCGTCTCGGGGGAGTACGCCCTCGTCGCGGATGGCTCAGCGGGCCTTCAGATCACCGACGGCGCCTGCGCCGAGGCGGTCGTCGGAGCTTCGGCGGGCTGAGGCGAGCCGCAGGACGTCGCACGTCTCCGGAAGTCATGCCTTCGTGGCGGACGACTGGGCGGGGCTGCAGCTCCTCGACGTCAGCGACCCGGCGGCCCCGTCGCTCGCTCGGCGGCGTCGGCACTGCCGGGCTACGCGCGCGGCGTGGCCGTCTCCGGCAGCCATGCCTTCGTGGCGGACGCCTATGACTACGAGGACGGCGGCCTCCACGTCGTCGATGTCTGCGACCCCGCCGCGCCGGCTCCTGGTCGGCAGCCTCGGTAGCCCGCCAGACTGCGCCACCGGATCGTCGCTGTCGCGGGGGACCACGCCTACGTGGCGGACGGCTGGCGGCTGGGCTCATGATCGTCGACGTCAGCGATCTCGGCGGCCCCCGCGGTGGTCGGAAGCCTCGGGACGCGGCTATGCGTCCGGGGCATCGCCGTCTCCGGGACCTACGCCTTCGTGGCGGACGGCTGCGGCGCGCCTGCAGATCATCGACGTCAGCGATCCCGCGGTGCCCGCGCTCGTCGGCAGCGTCGGCATGCCCGGCTCGGCCTCCGGCGTGTTCGTCTCCGGGAGCCTACGCCTTCGTTGCGGAGCGGCGACGCCGGGCTGCAGATCATCGACGTCGGCAACCCGGCGGCGCCGTCGCTCGTCGGCGAGCTACGCCACGGGCGGGTTCGCCGTCCGCGTCACGGTCTCCGGACGCCTCGCCTTCGTCGCGGACGACCGAGGCGGCTCTCGTCACTGTCGACGTCAGCGACCCGAGCCAGCCAGCGCTTGCCACGCGCCAGCACGACCCGGGCGGAGCGCAAGCAGCGTCGCGCTCGCCGGGGACCTCGCGTTCGTCGTCGGTCCGAGCCACCGGTCTCGAGGTCCTGCGCCCGACCCCGCCGCTGCAGCGACGTGGCGTGGTCCTCGGGCGAGGCGATGACCGCGATCGTGCCCGCCGGGCTTCGCCGCCCGGTCCGTATCACCTGCGCGCGACGAACCAGGAGCCCGAGGCGACGACGCTCGCCAACGCCTTCCGCGCCTGCACGCGACGAACGCTCGACGTCCGGCTCGCCCCCTGGCTGCCGCCGATCCCGCGCGGCGCCCCGACGCCCGTCGAGCGGTCGCCGATCACCTGGCGGCTGGAGGTCGACGGGGACGGAGAATTCGTCTGTCCGCGCCCGCGGCACGAGGCGGACCTGCTGCTGCCGGCGCTGCCGGCGCATCTCGAGATTCAGCACGATCCCGCCGCCGAGCCCGGCACGATCCAGATCGAGTTGCTGCTGGTGCCGGAGAGGAACTCCGGAATCGTCCGCCTGCTGGCCGACGACCCGGAAGCGGCCGACGCCCTGTGGGCGACGATCTCCGCGGCCGGCCGGATCGAGGTCCCGCGCGACGACGCCCGGCACTACGCGGAGCTGAGCCTGGGGGTCGTGCGCGACGCGCCGGTCGGCGACTTGCACCTGCCGGACCCGGAGCGTCCGGCGCCGACACCGGGGCCCGTCACCGTCGATCCGCGGGAACCGCCCCCCGGCCTGGGGCGCCCGCCCGCAGTTCGCGTCGTACGAGTACCGCTTCGCAGCCGGCGCGCTGACCGGCGCGGCGGCCGCGGGCCGCGACGCCGACCTGGTCTTCGAGGTCGTCGGCCGCGACAGCGTCCGCTGCGAGACGACGGCCCGCGTCAGCTTCGCCGAGGCGTTCGGGGCCGGGCGGTCCTGGGTCATCGGGGAGGACCTGGACGGCGACGGCGTCGGCGACTTCACCGACAACTGCCCCGTCACCGCCAACCCCGACCAGGCGGACGGCGACCGCGACGGCTGGGGCGACGCCTGCGACACCTGTCCCGCCGACCGCGATCCGGACCAGGCCGACGCCGACCACGACGCGGTCGGCGACGCCTGCGACAGTTGCGTCTCCGTGATGAACGCCTGCCAGACCGATCGCGACGACGACGGTCCGGGGGACGAGTGCGACAACTGCCCGGAGGCGGCCAATACCGAGCAGGCGGACGGAGACGGCGACCGCCGCGGCGACGCCTGCGACAACTGCCCCGCCGCGGCCAACTTCGGTCAGGGCGATCTCGATTGGGACCGGGTCGGCGATGCCTGCGATCCGTGCACCGACCGCGACCGCGACGGCTTCGGCGACCCGGACTTCCCGGCCTCGACCTGCCCGCTCGACAACTGCCCGGCGACGAAGAACCCCGACCAGGCCGATGCCGTCCACCCCAACGGGATCGGCGACGCCTGCGACGACCCGGACGGCGACAGCGTGGTCGACCTGCGCGACAACTGCCCGACAATGCCAACCCCGCGCAGGAGGACACGGACGGGGACGGCACCGCCGACGGGTGCGATCCCTGCACCGACACCGACGGGGACGGCTTCGGCAACCCGGGCTTCCCGGCCTCGACCTGCCCGCTCGACAACTGCCCGGACCAGCCCAACCCCGCTCAGGAAGATCCGGACGGAGATGGCCGCGGCAGTGCGTGTGACAACTGCCCGAGTCAAGCCAACGCGGGTCAAGAAGACGCCGATGGGGATGGCTTCGGTGATGCTTGCGACGACCATGATGGCGATGGCGTACTCGATCTCCTTGACAACTGCCCGGATCAGCCCAACCCCGCGCAGGAGGACGACGACCTCGACGGCCTCGGCGACGTCTGTGATCCGTGCACGGACACCGACCGCGACGGCTTCGGCGACCCGGGCTTCCCGGCCTCGGTCTGTCCCCTCGACAACTGCCCCAATACAACAAACACGGACCAGCTCAACAGTGACAGCGACGATCTCGGCGACGTGTGCGACCCGTACCCCGACCACGCACTCATCGTCAGGCCGGTGGCGCCGCAATACATCGTCGGTGAAGTCGCGACCGTGACCTACCGGCTCGAGCGCCGCGGAAGCGGCGAACTCGTGACGGACCTCGTCGGCGTCCGCACGACCCTAACGCTCTCCGGCTCCGCTTCGTTCGGCGAGAGCGCCACCGAAGGGCTGCTGCTAAGTGGGGGCGGGACGAACCGCGTCCTCGTCGAGTTCGTCGGCGGGCTCGTGACGCTGACGGCGAGCGACGCGACGGCCGAGGTCGTGGAGTTCAGGGGCGAGGACAGCGAGGGCAACGATGTCGTGGTCCAGACAGATCTCGAAGTGGACTTCGAGGGCAGCGACGGCGGGTTCACTCACTCCGGGACGAACGACCCATGGCAATGGGGCCGGCCGACTTCGGGCCCCTGGGCCGCGCACTCCGGAACGAACGTCTGGGCCACGAACCTGAGCGGGAATTACCCGGACAACTGCTCGGCGGCTCTCGTGTCTCCGATGTTCAGGCTCGCCATGGGCGCCCATCCGGTCCTCGAATTCTGGGACTGGTTCCATTCGGAGTGGGTACGACGTCGGCCGCGTCCAGGTCTCGCCAGACGGCGGCGCGACCTGGGACACGCTTCAGACGCTCCAGGGTTCGTTGGGTGGCTACGCCAAGCGGACCTACGACCTCTCCGCGTACGCGGGACGGGAGATCCAGGTCCGCTTCGACATGTCCACCGACTGGAGGACCACCGCGCCGGGCTGGTACATCGACGACTTTGCCCTCCGGGGGAACCTGACGACGACCGAGTTCCTCGCACCCGACGGCGACGAGGATGCCGACGGGGTGAACAACGCCGAAGAACTGGCGCGTGGACTCGACCCGCGGGACCCGGACTTCGATGATGATAGCGTCCTCGACGGCAGCGATAACTGCCCGAAGACGAGCAATCGCGATCAGGCCGATCGGGTGCACCCCAACGGGGTCGGCGACGCCTGCGACGACCCCGACGCCGACGGCCGGTCGGACACCACCGACAACTGCCCGGATGTCGCCAACGCCCACAGGACAAGGCGGACACGGACGGGACCGCTCGGCGACGTGTGCGACACCTGCACCGACACCGACCGCGACGGGTTCGGGAACCCTGGGTTCCCGGCCTCGACCTGCCCGCTCGACAACTGCCCGGTATCTCGAACCCCGACCAGGCGGACCGCGTGCACCCCAACGGGGTCGGCGACGCCTGCGACGACCCCGACGCCGACGGCCGATCGGACTCGACCGACAACTGCCCGGATCTCCCGAACCCAGGACCAGGCGGACACGGACCGGGACCGCGTCGGGGACGCGTGTGACGCCTGCGTCGATCCCGACGGGGACGGGCTCGGCAGCCCGGGGTTCCCGTCCTCGACCTGCCCGCTCGACAACTGCCCCGCCTCCTACAATCCCGGCCAGGTCGACTTGGACGGGGACGGTGTCGGCGACGCCTGCGACACCTGTACGGATACGGACCAGGACGGCTATGGCAACGCGGGTCACCCAGCCTCGACCTGCGCCCTCGACAATTGCCCCGGCACACCAAACGCCGACCAAGCCAACCGCGATCGCGACCACCTCGGCGACATCTGCGACCCGTACCCCGACCACGCGCTCGTGGTCACCCCCGTGGTTCCGCAGTACGGCCTGACCGGCGAGTCGAGTCTCGTCACCTATCGCCTGGAGCACCGCGACACGAAGAGCTCGTGACCGACCTCGCTGGCGTGCGGACGACGCTTACGCTCTCCGGCTCCGCCGTCTTCGGCGAGACGGCCGCCCAGGGCCTGCTGATCAGCGGCGGCGGGACGAACCGCGCGCTCGTCGAGTTCGTAGACGGGCTTGTGACGCTTGACGTGCGCGACACCGTGCCCGAGGTCGTGCTCCTGCGCGGCGACGACACCGAAGGAAACGACGTCGTCGTCGTCACGGACGATCCTGGAGGACTTCGAGACCGACGGCGGCGGCTTCACCCACTCCGGGGTGAATGACCCCTGGCAGTGGGGCGTGCCGACCTCGGGCCCTGGGGCCGCACACTCGGGAACCAGGGTGTGGGCCACGAACCTCGCCGGTAGCTACCCGTCCTCCTGCTCGGCGTCGCTCGAGGCACCCGAGCTTCGGGCTCCTGCCGGGACACACCCCGTCCTCAAGTTCTGGCACTGGTTCCAGTCCGAGTACTGGTATGACCGCGGCCGCGTCCAGATCTCCTCGAACGGCGGCGCGAGCTGGGCCACGCTGGGTGAGTTCGAAGCCCACCTCGGAGGCTACTTCCAGGTGTCCTACGACCTGACCGCCTACGCGGGCCAGACGGTCCGGATTCGCTTCCTGCTGACCAGCGACGGCTCGGTCAACTACCCGGCTGGTACATCGACGATGTCGCTTTCCGGGGCATCGGCAAGACGATCGAGTTCCTCTCCCCCGACGGCGACAGGGACGCCGACGGCGTGAGCAACGCGCTCGACAACTGCCCGGACCAGTCCAACCCGGCGCAGGAGGACCTCGACAGCGATGGGATCGGCGACCTCTGCGACAACTGTCCCACGATCGCGAACCCCGGCCAGGAGGATCTCGACCGCGATGGCACCGGCGATCTGTGCGAAGCGACATGGACGGCGACGGCATCCCGGATCTCTCCGACAATTGCCCAACCGTGGCGAATCCCATGCAGAAGGACGGGGACCACGACGGCATCGGCACCGCCTGCGACAACTGCTCGCAGGTCGCCAATCCCGACCAAGCCGACTCCGACGGCGACGGCGTCGGGGACGCCTGCGAGGCGAGCGGGCCGTGAGCCGCACGCCCCGCGTTCTGGCGCCTCGTTCCGCCGGGGGCGGTGACACACCGCCCCTTTCCGCGACAAGTCCAGTACACGGTGCGCTCCGCGGCGGCCGCCGCGGCTCCACGCCGAGGGGGAGGTTCCGATGATGCTGCGCTCGTCTCGCATCGCGCTCGTGGCCCTGGCCATGCTCGCTCCGCTGATCCCGGCGTTCGCCTTCCAGCCCGGCGGGACCGTCGAGAAGCCGGCGCTCGACGTCCGCCTGCCGGCGACCGACGCCGCGCGCGCGGGCTGGGTCATGCGCGCGCCCACGCCGGCCCAGCTGCGTCCGGCGACGCCCTGCGCGCCGCGATCCCCGATCTCACCTTGTACTGGGACGGGATGTCGGGGTCGCCGGCGTGGATCGCCGCGCCTCCGGGCCAGGCGCTCTCGGCTCCGTTCCCCGGGACACCGGAGGATGCCGCGCGCGCCTTCCTGCGCGCCAACGCGAGCCTGTTCGGCCTGACACCGCGCGAGGTCGACCGGCTGCGCCATGCCTCGACCATCCCCGGCGCGAACGGCTGGTCGCACGTCCACTTCGCGCAGACGGTCGCCGGGCTCGACGTCTTCGGCGCCGTCATCAGCGTCACCCTCGGGCCGGACAACGCGGCCATCAGTGCCGGCGGCAGCCTCTACGGCCAGCTCGACCTGCGCGTCGCGCCGACGGTCAGCGCCGTCGAGGCCGTCGCCCGCGCGGCGCGGGACGCCTACCCCGACCGCGTCTTCACCGGTGTCCAGGTGGAGGCGTCGGACGGCGTGGACCAGCGGACGGTCTTCGACCGCGCGGAGTTCGCGCGGCCGATCGAGGCGCGGCTGGTGGTCTTCCCGACGCAGGACGGCGCGCGGCTCGCCTGGGAGACGCGGATCGGCGAGCCGAACCTCTACACCGACTACCTGGTGCTCGTCGACGCGGCAGACGGGTCGTTCCTCTACCGCCAGAACCTGACGCTCTACGCCGAGGCGAGAGTGATCAACACGCCGCTGCCCATTCCCGTGGTCGAGGAGTACGCCCCCGACTTCTACGACCGGCTCCCGATCCCGGCGGCGGCGGGCCAATCGGTCGGCAACTGGATCGCCGCTCCCGCCACGACGCTCGCGGCAACAACGCGACCGGCCACCTGCGCTGGGCCACCGAGCCGGCCCTCGCCGAGCCGACCGGGATCTACGACTACCCGTTCAACACGCCGGAATCCGCGCTCGTCAACGCCTGGTGGGTGGTCAACGACGCGCACGACCGCTTCTACGACCTCGGCTTCGACGAGGCGTCGGGGAACTACCAGCAGGACAACTTCGGGAAGGGCGGGGTCGGCGGGGATCCGATGAAGGTGGTCATGGCGGGCGGTACGCCGCGCGACGAGGCGTGGTTCTCGACCTGTTGGTCGACGGGGGCAGCGCCACGATCGGTCTGGAATGGTGGGACTGTCTGCTACTGCGACGACCACGACGGCTACGCCGGGAGCGACAGCGAGCGCGCCGGCGCCTACGACAGAAGCGCCACCTACCACGAGTACACCCACGGCGTCAGCACGCGCCTGGTCGGGGGCGGAACGAGCACGACTGCCTCCGCGGAACCCAGTCGGGGGCCATCGCAGAGGGTTGGGGCGACGGGATGGCCACTCCTTCATGAGCTCAACGGGATCGGGGGCCTCGGCTTCGGACGCCGGGCTACGCCGGAGCGCGCTCCACAACCTGACCTATGCCGACTTCTGCAAGGTCGCGAACCAGGGCTGCGAGGTCCACGGCGACGGGATGATCTGGGCCGGAGCCCTGTGGGACCTCCGCGAGTCGCTGCTCGCCCTCGAGCCGTCCGCGGGTCGGGACACGTTCGAGCATCTCGTCGTCCAGGGGATGAAGAGCGCGGCCTGCACGCCGACCTTCCTCGTCGCCCGCGACGCGCTGCTCAAGCCGACACGGCGCTCTATGGCTCGGCGCATCACAAGGTGATCTGGAACGTGTTCGCGAAGCGTGGCATGGGCCAGGACGCCTCGACGACCGGAGACGCGGACACCGCGCCCCACGCGGGGTTCGTCGTTCCCGCGGCGCATGCCTGCACCGCCCCCGCCGCGCCGACGCTTACCTCGCCGCGCCCGAGGGCGAGAACGCGATACGCTGAGCTACAGCGCGCCCGGGGCCGCCGCCGTCGAGATCTGGCGCGACGATCTCTACAACCCGCTCGACCTGGCGCAGCGGATCGCGTATACCACGAACACGACCAGCTACATCGACTGAACGCCGCTCGGCGGCCGGAGCTACCGCTACTACCTCGTCGCCCTCGGTTCCGGCGGCACGTACTGCCGCAGCGGCGCCTCGGGCACGGCCGACGCCACGGCGACGGGCACCTGCAGCGCCTCCCGATCTTCGACCCGCAGCTCACGGTCGCCGACGGCGACCCCTCCTGCGCGCTGACGCTCTCCTGGTCCCCCGCGATTCCGGGATGTCCGGGGTCGAGCACGCCGATCGTCTACAACGTCTACCGCGCCCCGGAATCCGGCTTCGAGCCGTTCGAGCGGCTGCTCGTCGGCCGCACGACCGGGACCACGTTCCAGGACACGCCGCCGCAGGCGGCCACGCCTACTACCAGAGCAGTCTACCTACTACTACCTCGTGCTCGCACAGCACGGCACGCTCGACGATCCGGTCGACGCCCACGATCGCGGGTCGTCCCAGGTGGTCCGCTGGTTCCCGCGCGTGCCGACGCTCGGCCGCACGGCGGTCCAGTCCTGGGACTTCGAGTCGGGTGCCGCGGGCTGGACGACGGACAATACGGGCGACGCGACCGGCGGTTGGGTGCTCGCCGCGCCGCGCGGGACGCGCTACCAAGGCTTCTGGTTCGCGCCGCCCGCGGCGTCGAGCGGCACCATGGCGTGGGTCACCGGCGACGGCCCAGCGGCGCGTCGATCGCGGCCTACGACAACGACGCGGCGGTCAGCCTGATCTCGCCCACCTGGGACGGGACCGGCGGGGCGACGATCGTCTCGTTCGACTACTGGGCTCATCGCGGCTGGCTTCAGCCTCGAGATCCACAACGGCATCACGAGCCAGACCGTTCACCTGAGCTCGCTGTACTCGACGCTCGTGCAGATTTTCGACACGGACGCGCGTCCGAGCTGGCAGCGCGGCGAGATCGACCTCGCAGACTACCTCACTCCCACCAGCACGATGTCGATCCGCTTCGTCACGCTTCCCGCATTACCTGCTCGCCGAGTACGGGATCGACAACGTCCGCATCGAGCGCGCGACCGTCTGCGGCCGCTCGGCGCTGCGCGTGACCGGCGTCACGGTCGACGACACGCAGCCCGGCTGGGGCAACGGGAACGGCGTGCTCGAGCCGGGAGAGTCCGCGCGCCTGACCGCCACGCTCACCAACGACGGGACCGTGACCGCCCGGGCGCCGGTCGCCACGCTGCGGAGCGGGACGCGGGGCTGCTCGTGCACGAAGACGGCGCCACGTTCCCGGACATCGCGCCCGGCGGCTCGGCGACCTCCGCGGGGCCGGGATTCACCGTGACGGCGCCGGCGGACCGCACCTGCCTCGACACGCTCACGTTCGACCTCGACATCGTGGACGAGGCCGGGACGCGCGCCCTCTCACCGTGGACGGTCGACTTCGGCAGCACGCAGACCGCAGACGATCTTCGCGGACAGGTTCGAAACGGACAAGGGCTGGACGAAGGTGGCCGGAACTGCCGGTCGCGGTATCTGGCAGCGCGGCGTTCCGGTGGGGACGATCGACGGAACCCGCCAGGCGAACCCGGCGATCGACAGCCCCAACGACGCGGGGTCGAAGTGCTACGTCACAGAGAATGGAGCGCCCGGAGGCAGTCCCAACGCCAACGACGTCGACACCGTCGGCTTCATCTGCCCATCGTCTCTTCGCCGAGCATGGACTACACCGGCTACAAGCGCGTCGTCTACTATTTCGACCTCTGGCTCTACAGAACTCACCGAGCCAGTCCCAGGACGACTATGCACAGTGGTACACGGTGACGGCCGACAGTACGCCCGCCACGCAGCTGATCACGCGGTACGACATGACGAGCGGCTGGGTGACAGTCGAGAAGGACCTGACCCCGCTGACCCCGCTCATCGCCGACAACCGGATCACATGGAGGCCTGCGACCTGGGATCGGACAACATCGTCGAGATGGGCTTCGACAACGTGAAGGTCATCGGCGAACGCCAGGTCTGCGCGGCCCTCGGCATCACGCACCCGCCGAACGCCGTCGAGTCCTCGCTGATGGTCACCCGGTCCGCCTCCAGCGTGGACGTGAACTGGGCGCCGCCACCGATCGACGCCTCCCACGACGGCGCGGCCTACTACCAGGTCTGGGTCTCGAACCAGCCGCTCTCGGACTTCGCCGTCGAGAGGACGACCGCCGGCACCTCGCTGGTGCGCTCGCCGCTGCCGTTCAACGAGTACTACCTGGTCATCGCCGTCAACGCCGCCGGCACGAGCGGCGACGAGCCGACGCCGTAACCCGCCGCCGGACGACCCGCATCGGCGTATGATCCGGTCAGGACGCCCGCGGCCGCCGGCGCGGCCGCGGGCGTCCCCGGGAGGCAGGCCGATGCTCCGATGGGGAGCGGGCACGGTCTTGTGGCTGGCCGCTCTCATTGCGGTGGGGGGTTCCGTACACGCCGCGGACCTCCCCTGCAGCAACACCGATCCCGCCCCGACCCGCGCCCTCGTCGACAGCGGCAGGTTCCTCCTCGCCGAGTCCTCGGCTCGCGAACTGCTCTGCGCGGCCGAGGCACGCTGGGGGCCCGACTCCGCCGAAGCCGCCGACGCGATCGACCTGCTCGTCGCGTCGCTCGTCATGGTCGGGAAGACGAGCCAGCCCGAGACGCAGGAACTCGCCGACCGGTCGGTGCGGATCCACGAGGCGCTGTTCGGACCGGACGACGTGCGCATCGCCGCGAGCCTGCAGAACCTCGGCATGGTCCAGAACCTCGGGGCCGGGGACCGCGACTGCTCCTATGCGCTCCTGCGGCGCGCGCTGGCGCTTCGCGAGAGTGCCTTGGGCCCCGATCACCCCGACGTCGCGACCAGCCTCGCGCTGCCGGTCGAGGCCGCCAGGACGGCAGGTGACCGGCCGCGCGCGCAAGCGCTGGCCGAGCGGGTCCACGACATCCGGCTGCGCTCCTACGGACCGGAACACCCCCTGACGGCGTTCAGCGTCTCCTGGCTTGCCTGGCTTGCCTACTTCGCGGGCCAGTACCCAGAAGCGGAGTCGCTCTTCCGGCAGTCCCTCGACGTCCTCGAGCGGACCGCGGGGCCCGACAGCTACTTCACGTTCGATGCGATGCAAGGCTACGCGAGCGTGCTCCAGCGCCGCGGCGACCTGGATGCGGCCCTCGCGCTGCGGGAGCGGTCGATCCCCGTCGCCGAGGCCGCGACGGGCCCGGCGTCGCAGTCGCTGGGCGTCGCCCTCGTCAACCTCGGGTACACCGCGCTCGCGGCGGGCGACCCGGTCCGCGCCCTCGCCCCGACCCGGCGCAGTCTCGAGATCTTCCGGGCGGCCTTCTCGCCGGAGCACCCGTTCGTCGCGATCGCGACCCGCCTGCTCGCGGAGGAACTGAGCGAGTCCGGCGATGTGCCCGGAGCAAAGGTGATGGCCGAAGAAGCACTGCGTCTGCACGAGCGCGCCTTCGGCCCCGATCACCCGGAGACGGCGACGGCCCTCGAGACGGTCGCCAGCGTGTCGGTCTGGCAGGGGAAGCTGGGCGCCGCCAGGCCGCTCAAGGAGCGGGCCCTGGCGATTCGCGAGAAGACGGAAGGACCCGGGCACAGCAACTACGCCGGCTGTCTCCTCGGTTACGGCTGGCTCCTGACCGAGCTGGGCGAGCTGGACGCCGGCCGCGCGACCATCGAGCGCGCGGCGGCGCTGCTGGACCAGCTCCTCGGGCCGGACCACCTGACCTCCGTCGACGCGCATCTCAAGCTGGCGCACAACCTGCGGCTCGCCGGCCGCGGGGCGGAAGCCCTGGCCATCACGGAAGACTACCTGCCGCGGCTTCAGCGCGTCGGCAGTCGAATGGACTATTTGACGGCGCTGATCGAGAAGGCGGCGCTGCTCAAGGACCTCGGCGACTTCCCCGGCGCGCTGGACTGCACGCTCGACGCCGAGCAGATCCGCCGCGAGCAGGTCTCGCTGTTCGCCAGCGCGCTCCCGGAGCGGCAGGCCCTGGCTGTGTCGGGCAACATCCGCGGCCCCGACCGCACGCTGACGATCCTGCTCCGCGACCCCAATCCGGAGCGGGTCGCCCTGGTCTGGGACACGTTCGTTCACGCGCGCGCGCTGGTCCTCGACCAGTTCGCCGCGCGCCACCGGATGGCGTCCCGACCGATGGACCCGGCCACGGCGTCGCTGGCGGCCCAGCTCGTGGCCGCGCGGGAAACGCTGGCGCGGATGACGGTCCGCGGCCCGGGCGCCGACACGCCCGAGCAGTACGCCGTGCGTCTCGAGGCCGCCCGCGGCGAGAAGGAGCGGATCGAGAGCGCGCTCGCGGGCTCGGACGCGGCCGGTGAGGTGGCGCTCGAGGCGCCGCACCTGCGGATCGGCTACGAGGACGTCGCGCGCGCGCTCCCTCCCGACGCCGCGCTGGTCGCCTACGCCGTCTACGATCCCCAGGCCCTGGAGCCGATCCCCTGGGCCGTCGGCGGGACGATGGGGCAGATCCCGTGGCAACTGGTGGCGTTCGTGCTGGCGTCGGGCGCGCCACCGGTCGTCGTTCCGCTCGGACCGGCCGCGCGCATCGACCCACTCGTCGCCGGCGTGGCGCGAGCAAGCGGGGGCCAAACCGCCCGCGGTGCGGACTACGGAGCGGGCCGCCGAGGATCGCTACCGCGCCGCGGGAGAACAACTCCGCCGCATCGTGTGGGATCCGGTCGTGAAATACCTCGCCGGGGCGAAGCGCACCTTCGTCGTGCCGGACGGACCGTTGCACTTCGTCAACGTCGCCGCCCTGCCGACGTCGGCCGGCCGTTACCTCGTCGAGACGGGACCGCTGATCCACTACCTGTCGACCGAGCGCGACCTGGTGCGGGAGGCGCCCTCGGCCTGGGCTCCTCGACGCTGATCGCGTTCGGGGGCGCCGATTTCGACCGTGCGCCCACGGGGACGGAGGAGGTCGTGAGGCTGGCGCAGGCCGCGGTCCCGACGCTGATCGCGCCGGCGTCCACTTCGGTCTACCGCGGTCCTCGCTCGGCCTGCGAGAGCTTCCGCTCGCTCAAGTTCGAGGCGCTCCCCGCGTCGCGCACGGAGGTCGACCAGGTCGCCGCGCTGTGGAGCTCGGACGCGCGGTCCACGCGATCGGCGCTCGAGCTGACGGGGCCGACCGCCCACGAGGCGCTCTTCAAGGAACTGGCCCCGAAGAACCGCATCGTCCACCTTGCGACGCACGGCTTCTTCCTCGAGCCGAAGTGCCTCGAAGCCGGCGCTTCGGCCAGTCCCCTGCTCTCCTCCGGCCTCGCGCTGGCCGGCGCCAATCACCGCGACGACGCCGGGCCGGACGAGGAGGACGGCATCCTCACCGCGGAGGAGATCGCGTCGCTCGACCTCACCGGCGTCGACTGGGTCGTGCTCTCGGCGTGCAGCACCGGCGTCGGTCAGCCGACGAACGGCGAGGGCGTCCTCGGCCTGCGTCGAGCGTTCGAAATGGCGGGAGCGGGGACGCTGATCATGAGCCTGTGGCCGGTGCAGGACGAGGCCTCGCGGGCCTGGATGCGGGCGCTCTACGAGGCGCGACTGAACGGCTCGACGACCGCGGATGCGGTGCGGCAGGCCAGCCTGCGCACGCTCGAGGAGCGGCGCCGGGCGGGGCTGTCGACGCACCCGTTCTACTGGGGGGCGTTCGTGGCGGCGGGGGAGTGGCGGTAGGAAGCGTATGCGGACTCCGATGACTCTGATCATCTGCCTCGGCCTGTTCGCGACAGCGGAGGGAGCCGGTCGCGCCGGCCCGGGCGAAGTCGCGCGCCCCGGGTCTGCCCGCAAACCGTCCACCGCCCGCGCTCTCGTCGAGCAGGGTCGATATCGCGAAGCCGTACCCGTCGCCCGCGAATGGCTAAGGGCCGCCGAAGCGAACCCCGGACCCGACTCGGTCGAAGCCGCCGACGCGATCGACCTGCTGGTCGAGGTGCTCTGCAACTGCAGCGGCTCGCGCGATCCCGCCACGCGGCAGTTGGCAGAGCGCGCCCTGCACATCCACGAGACAGCCTACGGGCCGGACGACCCGCGCATTGCGGCCAGCCTGCACAACCTCGCTTCGATCATCGAGGGTGAAGGCGGCGACTTGGCCGCGGCCCGCGCGCTGCACGAGAGGGCGCTCAAGATCCGCGAGGCCGCTCTTGGGCCGGACGACCTCGCGGTCGCCGACAGCCTGCTGCGGATGTGCTGGGGTGTCGAGCAGCTGGGAGATGTCGAAGACGCGATGCGCTTGGCGGAGCGGAGCTTGGCGGTCCGGCGCGCGGCCCTGGGCGACGCCGATCCGAGAACGGCCAGCGCGAAGTCCGGGCTGGCGTGGGCCTACTACCGCCTCGGACGCTACAAAGAGGCCGACGAGCTCTACCAGTCGGCACTGGCGGTGTTGGAGTCGACGCCAGGACCGGAGAGCATCTTCACGGCACGTGCGTGGGGAGGATACGCCAGCCTCCTCAAGCGCCGAGGCGACGAGGACGCCTCCCTCGCCCACCGCGAGCGAGCGATCGCGGCGATGGAAACCGCTCTCGGACCCGACTCGCCCGAGTTCGCGGGGCAGCTCGTGAACTTCGGGTGGGCCGCCGTCGGCGCGGGCGACCCGGCTGGCGCGCTTGCGGCTCTCCAGCGAGCCCTCCCGATCCTCGAGCGAACGCAGGGACCCGACCATCCGTGGGTCGCCATCACGGTACGAGTCCTTTCGGAAGCCCAGCAGTACGTCGGCGACCTGCCCGAAGCGGAGGTCACTGCACGTCGCGCGCTCGAGCTCCACGAGCGCATCTTCGGGCCGATGCACGAGGAGACGGCCGCCGCGCTCTCCGTGCTCGGCTACCTGTTGCTCAATGAGGGGAAGTTCACCGAGGCCCGCCCGTTCGTCACCCGCTCCGTCACGATCCAGGAGCACTTTCTCCCGCCCGATCATCCCAACATCGCACAGGCCCTCGTCGTTGACGGCTCGCTCCTGACGGATCTCGGTGATCTCGATGCCGGCCGCACCCGACTGGAACGGGCCTGCTCGATCTACGATCGCGCCCTCGGCCCGGACAAGCACGAGGCGCTCTGGTGCCACACCGAGTTGGCGCGGAACCTGCGCCTCTCGGGCCGCGGCGAGGAAGCGGCCGCGCTGTACGCGGCGAACGAGGCCGTCCTCGACGGGACGCCAGGGCTCGAGATCACGCACCTCAACACGCTGTTCGGTCTCGCGGCCGTGCGCGCCGACGCGGGCGACGTAGCGGGCGCCGAACGCGCAGTGCTCGCGGCGGCGCGGATCGGCCGCGAGCAGTTCGCGCTCTACGCCGGCGGGCTGCCCGAGCGGCAGGCGCTCACGCTCTCCTCCGCGACGCCGTGGGGCTGGGACCTCGCGCTCTCGCTCGCCGTGGCGCACCCGGCATCGGCGAGGACGCGCGCAGCCTGGGACGCGCTGGTGCGCTCGCGGGCCCTCGTGCTGGACGAGATGGCGTCCCGGCGCCGGCTCGCGGCCGGGGACGGCGATGCCGAGAGCGCCGCACTCCGGGCGCAGTTCGAGGCGGCGCGGACGCGGCTGGCCCGGCTGACGGTCCGGGGCATCGCCTCCGACACACCGGAGCGCTACGCCGAGCGGCTGCGCGCCGCGCGTGACGAGAAGGAGCGCGACGAGGCCGCGCTGGCGGCGAAGAGCGCCGCCTTCCGGCGCGCGCAGGCGTGGCGCGGCGTCAGCCTGGGCGACGTCGAGGACGCCCTTCCCGCGGGCGCGGCGCTGGTGGCGTACGCGATCCACGACCCCTCGGCATGGGATCGGACACCGCCGGCCCCCGGCGGCGTCGCGCGCGCTCCGCGCCGGACGTACACGGCGCTCGTACTGCGCGCGGCGAGCGAGCCGGTCGCCGTCCCGCTCGGCCCGGCGGAGGAGATCGAACGGCTGGTCGCGGCGTGGCGCGTGGAAGCGGCCGCGAAGCCAGCGGCGGTCAAAGCGCCCGCGCGCGACGCGGACGAGCGCGCGCGACGCGCCGGCGAGGCGCTGCGGCGCGCGGTCTGGGACCCGCTCGCAAGGCACGTCGGCGGAGCGAAGCAGGTCTTCGTCGTCCCCGACGGCGCGCTCCACCTCGTCAACCTGGCCACGCTGCCGGCGCCGAACGGGCGCTATCTCGTCGAGCGTGGTCCGGTGATCCAGTTGCTCTCGGCGGAGCGGGACCTCGCGCGCCCGCCGGGACCGGCCGGCGGCGGGACGCCGACGCTGCTCGCACTCGGCGCCCCCGACTTCGACCGCGCGCCGGCGAGCGGCGCGGAGGTCCTGCGGCTTGCCCGGGCGAGCGCGCCGGCGGCGCTTCCCTCCGCGCTCGCCGATACCTACCGCGGCCCACGCGCCTCGTGCGGGGACTTCCGCTCGCTGCGTTTCGAGGCGCTGCCTGCCTCGAAGTTGGAGGCCGATGAGGTGACGGCGATCTGGTCGGCGCATGAGGGTTCGCGTGACGCGGCGCTCGAGCTGACCGGCCCGGCGGCCCACGAAGCGCTCTTCAAGCAGCTCGCGCCGTCCCGGAGCATCGTCCACCTCGCCACCCACGGCTTCTATCTCGAGCCGAAGTGTCTCAGCGCCGGCGGCACGGCCAGTCCCCTGCTCTCTTCCGGCCTCGCGCTGGCCGGCGCCAACCACCGCGACGACGCCGGCCCCGGCGAGGAGGACGGCATCCTCACCGCGGAGGAGATCGCGTCGCTCGACCTCTCCGGCGTCGACTGGGTCGTGCTCTCGGCCTGCAACACCGGCGTCGGCCAGGTGATGAACGGCGAAGGCGTACTCGGCCTGCGTCGAGCGTTCGAGGTGGCGGGAGCGGGGACGCTGATCATGAGCCTGTGGCCGGTGCAGGACGAGGCCTCGCGGGCCTGGATGCGGGCGCTGTACGAAGCGCGCCTGAACGGCTCGACGACGGCGGACGCGGTGCGGCAGGCCAGCCTGCGCACGCTCGAGGAGCGGCGCCGGGCGGGCCTGTCTACGCACCCGTTCTACTGGGGGGCGTTCGTGGCGGCGGGGGAGTGGCGGTAGCAGGGCACGGGGCGCAGCCGCAGGACGCTGAAGGCCTGGATCGTGCAATCTTGCATTCCGAATGCAAGATTGCACGGCTGGACACGTGCACCGGCTTGGCGCGTCGCACCGCCAACTACCGCCCCGCCTCCGCCGCCTCTTTGAGCCGCGCCGCCGCGGCGCGGAACCGCGTCGTCGCCAGCGGCAGGATCGAGGAGCCGATCAGCCCGGCGAGAAAGCCCGTCAGCTTTGCCTCCGCATCGACCACCAGCCGGGTCCCGGTCCCCACGGGGCGCAGGCTCAGGTCGACGCGCAGGCTCACGCCCGGCGGCAGCATCCCCCCCGCGACTTCGAGACCCAGGCGGCGCGGCGGTTCGGAAACCACGACCGTCGCCTCCTGCGACTGCTCGATGTCGCTGCCTGCTGCCCGCACCACGATCCGGCAGGTCTCGCCGGCGCGCAGCGTATGCGGCTCCACGCGCACGAGGCCGTCGTTCCACGCCGCCAGCCCGCGCTCGCTCGCCAGGTAGGACCAGACCCGCTCCGGCGACGCATCGATCGCGATCTCTTCGGACACCTTGAGTGCCATCTCCGTTCTCCCTTGCGGCCGCCCAGAGCGCCCGCCTACGCCTGCCGCTCGCGCGTCGACTTGAAGGCGAGGAAGGCCGGGAAGAGGTCGAAGTGCTCGCGCAGCACCTCGTCCCAGCCGCTGCCGGGGAAGATCTCGGTGTAGTCCTCGTAGGCCTGGAGCAGCGCGGCCATCAGCTCGCCCATGTCCTCGGCCTCGAAGGCGAAGCAGCCGCCAGTCGGGCGCGGCGCCCCGTCCAGCTCCACCACGCGCATCGCGACCAGGTCCTCCGGGTCGAAGCGGTGCGCCAGCAGCGAATCGAGCGCCGCGATCGTCCGACCGCGCGGCAGGTCGGCGAGCGTCATCCCGCGGCCGGGGGCGATCGCCTTCACGCGGTAGAGGCTGACGGGGCTCTTCATCGCACGCTCGAGCACGAGCCGCTGGTCGTCATCGAGTGACGGCCCGTCCTCGCGCAGAAAGCGCGCCGCGATCGTCTCGCCCGCCTCGTCGCGGTGATCGAAGAGCACCCACTCGACCAGCGCCTGCGCGGCCCCGCGCGGCGCGAACCGCTCGAGCAGGTCCTGCAGCGTGTACTGCGACAACTCCTCGTCCATCGCCTCGGTCAGCGCCGCCGCGACGCGCGACGCGTGTTCCGGGCGCGCGGCGAACTCGAGCAGCGCCGCGCGCGCCGTCCGGAAAGCTGCGCTCTCGTCCCCCTCGTCCGGCAGCTCGGGGGCGCCGATCTCGAGGTCGGCCTCGGCCTCGGCCGCGACCAAGCCCATCAGCTCGTCGTCGTCCTCGTCGTCGATCACCTCGTCCGCCTCGTCGTCGAGCGCGCCCAGCTCGTCCAACTCCTCGTCGACCCCGTCGCGGGCCGCGGCCTTCTCGAGCGCGGCCAGCCGCTCGACGAGCGGCGCCGCCTCCGCCGACCGCCCGGCGCGCGCCAGCAGCGGCGCAAGCCGCTCGAGGACGCCGAGCTCGAAGGTCGGCGGGATGTCCTCCGCGCCGAGCAGCTCGCGATAGACCGTCTCGGCGCGCGCCGGCTCGCCCGCGGCCTCGAGCGCCTGCGCGGCCAGGAACATCGCCCAGCCGTCGCGCCGCGCGCTGGCCAGCACCGTGTCGGCCTCGGCGATCGCCGCGGCGCCGCGTCCGGTCTTGGCCAGCACCAGCGCGCGCCGCGCCAGCGCATCCTCGCGCCGGTCGATCTCGGCCCAGCGCGCAAGCAGCGCCGCCGCCTCGTCGACCAGCCCGAGGCGCGGCGCCTCGCCGGTCAGCCACTGGCGTAGCCAGTAGCTCCAGTGCGACTCGGCCAGCATCTCCACCGCGGCAACCCGTCGCCGATCGCCCGCGGCCCAGTCGAGCAGCTCGCCGAGCCGCTCGAGCGCCGCGCGCGGATCGAGCGGGCCGTGCTCCGGATCGAGGTCGCCGACCGTGCCGCGCCGCACGATCTCGTCCATCGCCGCGGCGTGGACGCGGGCCTCGCTCCGCAGACGCCCGCTCGTCTCGGTCGCGTCGCCGCGAACCGGCGAGCCCTCCAGCTCGGTGCCGGTCCCGGCGCGGCGCGGGTAGGTCGCGTGCGCGTACGCGACGCGCAGCCGCTCGGGGACGATCTCGGTCCCGATTCCCTCGCCCGGCGCGGTGCCAGATCCGCCCGCCCAGCTCGTCGATCACCTCGCGCAGCGGAAAGAGCGGCGCGACGCTGTCGTCCAGCACGAAGTCGGGATCGTCGAAGTCGGGCGCCTCGCCCCCGGCCAGGTCGAAGGCGTAGCTCCCCTCGCCTGCCACGCCGAGCGCGGTCGCGATCGCCCAGTGCAGGTCCGACAGTGCGTGCTCCTCGCGCAACTCGAGCAGGAAGCCGGCGGTGGGGCCGCGGGGGTCGAGCACGCGCAGGACGAAGCTGTTCATGGGGTCTCCTCGGACACGACGCTCAGTCCAGCCCGTGCCGCCGCAGCAGGTCGCGGTCGGCAAAGAGCGCGGGTGTTGGCCCGTCCGCGACGACGCGCCCGCGGTCGAGCACGATCGCGCGCGGCGCCAGCCGCTCGACGAACGCCAGGTCGTGGCTGGCGGCGACGATCGTCGCCGGCAGCCCGTCGAGCAGCGCCGCCAGCTCGCGCCGGCCGCGCGGGTCGAGCCCCGCCGACGGCTCGTCGAGCAGCAGCAGGCCCGGCCGGCAGGCCAGCACGCCGGCCAGGCAGAGCCGCCGCTTCTCGCCGGTCGAGAGGTGGTGCGGAAAGCGCTCCTCGAAGCCTGCCAGCCCGACCGCCGCGAGCGCCTCGTGCACCGCGCGCTCGACTTCCGCGGGCGGCCAGCGGCGCGCGCGCGGCCCGTAGGCGACGTCCTCGCCGACGGTCAGGCCGATCAGCTGGTCGTCGGGATCCTCGAACACGATCCCGACCTTGTCCCTGATCGCGCGGATCGCGTGCGGTCTCAGCTCCACGCCGTCGACGTGCACGTGCCCCTGCACGTCGTGGCGGTGCGGCGCGTCGTGCGCGGCGTGGCGGTGCAGGTAGCGCTGGCGCTCCGGCAGCAGCCCGGCGAGGTGCAGCAGCAGGGTCGACTTCCCCGCCCCGTTGGGTCCGAGCAGCGCGACGCGCTCTCCGGGTGCGACGCGGAACGACACGCCGTCGAGCGCGGCCGACCCGTCGGGATAGTGGTAGGCGAGGTGCTCGACCTCGAGCGCGACCGCGCCGGTCACGCCTCGCCCCCGCCGCGCGCGCGGCGGGCGCGCTCCAGCGCCTCGGCCCGCTCCAGCGAGCGCAGCAACAGCGCACCCGCGAAGCGTCCGAAGCCGGTGACCGTCGCTACGGGCTCGCGCGCGAGCGAACTCCACGCGCCGAACGCCGGGCGCCGCGCTTCGCGCGCGCGCAGCATCCCCTTCACCTGGCGGAAGACGCCGGAGAGGCTGCCGAGCGCCGCCTCCAGCACGTCGACGAGCCGCCGCGGCACGCCGAGTGCCGCCACGCCGCGCACGAGCCCGAGCGGACCAAGCAGGCTGGCGATCCCCGCGCCCGCCGCGGTCGCCGCCAGCGCACGCGCGCCGAGCGCGAGCGCGATCTCGATCCGGTGGCCGGGCGAAGCCAGCAGCGCAGCCGGAAGCGCGAGCAGCAGGACCAGCGGCATCAGCCACGCCAGGCGCCGCACCGCCTGCGCGACGGTCAGGCCGGCGGCGCTCAGGAACGCGAGCCCGGCGAGAAACGCGGCGCCCCACAGCGCCCACGACCAGGTGTGGATCGCCCGGCCGCCAAGCCCGGCCGGCGCCAGCGCCGACGCGATGACGAGCGCGAGTCCCGCCGCAAGCACCAGGCCCGGGCGGCGGATCGTGCGCACGCCGCTCAACGGTGTCCGGCCCGGCCGCGAGCCGCCAGGCCGCGCGACAAGGCCCACGCGAGGCCCGCGGCGACGATCGTGCCTCCCAGGCCGGCGACGGCGGGCGCCACCCGTCCCAGCGCCGCCACGCCGGGGATCTCGTAGTCCGGCGCGGGGGCCGGCCACAGCGCACGCGCTGCACCGGCGAAACCGAGCCGCTCCGCAATCGCTTCGAGGCCGTCGGGCAGCGTCGATGCGAACGGAGCCACGAAGCCCGCAACGAGCAGCGCGACGCCGAGCGCGCCGAGCGCCGTCGCGACCGGCCGCGACACGGGCCGGCCATCCTGCAGGCCGGCGGCCAGGTCGGGGCGCCAGCGCAGGACGGTCGCGAGGATCGCGCCGGTCAGCGCCGCCTCGAGCAGGCCGATCGGGACGTGCGTGACGAGCATCAGCGGCAGGATGCCGCCGATCGGGTAGAGGCCCGACAGGGCCAGCGCGGCGGCGACGACGCTCGCCGCTGCAAGCGTCGCCAGGAACGCGCCGACGACCGCCCCTGCCGCCTGTCCGCGCACGCCGCCGACGCGGTGCGCGATCGCCTGCGTGACGGCGAAGCCGACGACGACCGCGACGACTCCCATCGCCAGCAGGTTGACGCCGTAGGCGGTGATCCCGCCGTCCTGGAACAGGAGCGCCTGCACCGCGAGCACGACCGCCATCACGACGATCGCACGCCAGGGCCCGACGAGCGCCGCGGTCAGGGTCGCGCCGACGAGGTGACCGCTGGTCCCGGGGGCGACCGGGACGTTGACCATCTGCGCCGCGAACACGAACGCCGCCAGCGCGCCCAGCACGCCGGCGGGGACCGGCTCCGGGTCGCGCCGCTCGGCGCCGAGCGCGCCGGCCAGCGAGACCGCGCCCGCGGCCCACGCCCCCGCCGCGACCCCGGCGCTCAGGAACCCATCCGGCACGTGCATCGGCACCTCTCGGCCGCGCGGGTCGACCCGCGGCGACCCGAGCAGGATAAGGGAGAGCGGCCCGGCGGCCACAGCCCGGCGATTGCTCGCGCCGGCCGGACCGTCCCGAGGTGGCACCGGGCGACCCGGCGCAGGCGTCGCAGCGAGCCGCCGCCGAGGCCTCCTGGCCGGGTCCGCTATCATGCCGCCGTGAGGTCGCTTACCCTGTTCGCGATGGCTCGCCGTCACCACCGCGCTGGCCGCCCTGGCGCTGCCGGCGAGCGCGACGGACCCGCCGACGCCGGCCCCCCCGCCGACCCCGAGCCCCGCGCACCCTTCGCCGTCGCCCCCTCCGCTCGCGCCGGCCGCCGCCGCTTTCCCGGTCCGGATCGGCCGCACCACGGGCCCGACGGTCTACGCCCCGCTCGGCCAGCTCTCCGCGGCGGAGCGGGCGCAACTGGCCGCGGTGCGGATCGACGAGGCGCTCGTCGATCCGGCCTGCACCCCGGAGAGCTTCTCGCTGGGCGAGGCCGACGGCCGGCCCGCGCTCTTCGTCTGCGGTCGCGAGCTGCTGCGGGCCGGTCCGAACGACTCGATCGTGGCCGGCCTTCCGGCAGAGGAGGTCGCACGGCGCTGGATGGAGGAGACCCGGCCGCGCTTCGCGCGCGAGAAGGCGGCGCTCTACTCCGCGAGCCTGTTGCGCAGCGCGGTGCTCGGCATCGTCATCCCGGTGCTTTGGCTCGCCGCGCTGATCGCGACACGGTTCCTCTACCTGAGGCTGCGCTCGGTGCTGCTCCACCCGCGCTGGCACCGCCACGCGATCGAGGTCGGCGGTGTCACGCTGCTCAGCGCGTCGGCGGTTCGCCGCCTGCTGAGCTTCGCTGCTGGCCGTGCTGCGCTGGGTCGCCTACCTCGTCCTGACGTACGGCTTCGCGGTCGCGCTGCTGCGGCTGATCCCGACGACCTCCGCCTACGGCGTGCGCCTGACCGAGCTCGTCTGGCGCGCGGCGAGCGAGACGGGGGTGGCACTGCTCGGCCTGCTGCCGCGCCTGGTCCTGCTGGGACTGCTGGCGCTGCTGCTGCGCGCCAGCCTGCGCGCCGTCTCGCGCTCGTTCGGCGGCCCCCACACCGCCGGAATCACGATCCAGCTGCTGCTGATCGGGCTCTTCGTGCTCGTCGCCGGCCTGCTGCTGCCGGGGCCGCCCGGCGTGGCGCTGCTCGCGCTCTCCGCGCTCCTGGCGCTGCTCTTCCTCGTCGGGATGCGCGACTTCGCCGCCGACTTCCTCGCCGGCCTCGCGCTCCACTACGGCCGCTTCGTCGAGCGCGGAACGCGCGTGCGGGTCGGCCCGCTCGCCGGCGTCGTCGTCGCCGACGGTCCGCTGGCGCTGACGCTCCGCACCGACGACGGCGCGTTCGTGCGCGTCCCCTACCGCGCGCTGGCCCGCGTGCCGCTCGAGTTCGACGCGCGGCCGCCCGGGCCGGCGCCGACCACCCGGCCCGACGGGACCGACGACGCAGCGTGAGGCCCGCGGAGCGCAGCCGGTCCATCGCGCGGATCAACGCCGCGATGGCCATTCCCGCGCTGACCGGCCTCGGCGCGGCGATCCTCGTCTACGGGTTGCTCGTCGGACCGCCGTGGGACGGGTGGCTGACACGGCTGCAGTTCCTCTGCGTCGTCGCCTTCGTCGCTGCTGCAGCTCTCGAAGCTGCTGGTCGCCGGGCAGCCGCTGGACTACCTCAGGACGCGCTGGCTCGACTTCTCGATGCTCGCCGTGCTCGCGTCGCAGGTCTTCGTCTACCTGGGACTGAACGAAACTCCGGAGGCCGCCTACCTCGCGGCGCGCGACATCCCGGACCCGACGTGGGCGCTGCTCGTCCTGGTCGTGCAGTTCTACTTCCTCGCGATCGTGGCCGCGCGGTCGTCGCTCGCGAACCAGCTCCTCCTGCGCCTGCGGCTCGCCCCGGCCCAGATGGCGGTCGTCTCGTTCGGCCTGCTGGTCGCGCGCCGGCACGCTGGCGCTGCTCCTACCGGGCTGCCATCGTGACGTCCCGCTGTCGCTCGTCGACGCGCTCTTCACCGCGACCTCGGCGGGCTGCGTGACGGGGCTCGTCGTCGTCGACACGGCAGGGCAGTTCTCGAAGCTGGGGTACGGGGTGCTGCTGGTCGCTGATCCAGGTCGGCGGGCTCGGCGTGCTGACGCTGACGACGGCGTTCGCGGTTTTCGGCGGGCGGCGGTACACCGGACGGCACGAGCAGGCCCTGGCCGAGGCGATTACCGAAGACGACGCGACCGACGTGCGCACGCTGCTCGGGCGGATCATCGGCGTCACCCTGGCGATCGAGGCCGTCGGCGCAGCGGGGCTGTTCTGGGCCTGGCGGGAGATCGTGCCCGACGCGGTGACGCGCGGGGGCTGGGCCGCGTTCCACGCGGTCTCCGCGTTCTGCAACGCCGGTTTCTCGCTCTTCAAGGGGAACGCCTCGTTGACCGGCCTCGTCGCCGACGTTCCGACCAACCTGGTGATCGCCGCGCTGGTCGTGCTCGGCGGCCTCGGCTTCGTCTTGCTGATCCGGCTGGGCCGGCGCGCGACGACACGCGACCGCTCGCCTTTCGATTGGGAGCAGCGTGCAGCGCTCGGACGACCGCGTTCCTGATCGTGGCCGGGATGCTCCTGTTCCGCGGGTTCGAAGCCGGACGGACGCTCGCGCCGCTCGACGAGGGATCGAAGTGGCTGGCGTCCCTGTTCCAGTCCGTGACGCTGCGCACCGCGGGCTTCAACTCGCTCGACTTCGCGGCCTTCGGCGGGCCGGCGATCGTGCTCTCGATCGCCTGGATGCTGGTCGGCGGCTCGCCGGGCGGGACCGCCGGCGGGATGAAGACGAGCACGGCCGCGGCCCTGCTCCCGGCGGCACTCCGCGGCCGGGGCCCCGGGACGCGCGAGCGCCGGCGCGCGCTGCGCCTGGCGTTCGACGTACCTGGGCTCGTACGGGGCCTTCGCGCTGCTGCTCGCGCTCGCCCAGGGGACCTTCGACCGGCGGGTCGCGTTCGAGGCGGCCTCGGCGCTCGGCACCGTCGGCCTGACGATGAACCTGACGCCGGAGCTGACGACGGCCGGCAAGCTGGTGGCCGCGGTCGCGATGTTCGTCGGCCGCGTCGGGCCGCTGGTGCTGGCGAGCGCGCTGCTGGAGCGGGAGCGCGAGCGGGGCGATTCCGCCGGCTAACCGGCT
This sequence comes from uncultured Acidobacteriota bacterium, assembly GCA_963702425.1. GTDB lineage: Bacteria > Acidobacteriota > Polarisedimenticolia > J045 > J045 > JALOKP01. The sequence goes on along the minus strand of CAVPCQ010000025.1, from coordinate 39,784 downwards.
TACGGTTGCTGTCCCCGATTCGGCCGACTTACCGACTTACGGTTGCTGTCCCCGATTCAGGTCCAGCTCGATCGTCTCGATCGTCGTGTCGCCGACGTTCTTCAGCGCGTGCGTCTCGGGCCCGCGGAACATGACCTGTCCGGCGGCGAGGTCCACCGTGCGCATCGCCCCGTCGCCGGCCGTGACCTCGAACGAGCCGCCCGACAGCACGACCACCAGGCGCGGGGCGGCGTGCTCGTGCAGCGGCGCACTCTCGCCGGGATCGTAGGTGTTGCGCAGCGCGACCAGGCCGTATCCCTCGGCGGCGGTCACCGACGTTCCGGCGGCCGGCGCGACGGCCGATCCGGCACCGCTCGCCCGTCCGGCTGCGAAGGCGGCGCCGAGCGCCAGGACGGCCATCCCCACGACGAACTTCCGCGACATCGCCCGACTCCTCCTGCTCACGACCCGTTCACTTCGACTCCGCGGTCACCACGCCGTCCCACGGTCCCGGCGGCGGCTGCTCATGGTACCGGCGGCAGAGACCCGTGTAGAAGGCCGCGGGGGCGTCTGCGACCTCGCCCTCGAGCGCAACCGCCTCGAACGCCGCCCCCGCCTCCGCGAAGCGGCCCGCCTCGAACGCTGCCAGCGCCGCCTCGAACCGGGCCACCGTCTCCGCCGGCGGCGTGGTCGCCTCGCCGGTCCGGCCGAGCAGCTCGTAGACCGTCACCGGCTCGCCGCGTCCCACGACCCGCACGCGGCCCAGCTTGCGCACGGCGAAGTGGCCGCCGGCCAGGGCCAGCGTGTCCCCCGAGATCATCGCCCGTGTGCCGAACAGCTTGTTCAGGCCTTCCAGCCGCGCCGACAGGTTCACCGCGTCGCCGATCGCGGTGTAGTCGAAGCGCTGCGCCGACCCCAGGTTGCCGACCAGCATCGGCCCGGTGTGCACGCCGATTCTCGTCTTGAGCTGGTGCACCGGGTGGTCCTCGCCTTCCGTTCCGTCGCCGCCAGCCTGCATCCGCGAGAGCGCGAGCGCCGCCTCGCAGGCCTTCTCCGCGTGGTCCTCCATCTTCAACGGGGCGCCCCAGATCGCGAAGACCGCGTCGCCGATGTACTTCACCAGCGTCCCGCCGGAGTCGAAGACGTGGCGCGTCGCCTCGGAGAAGTAGCGATTGAGCAGCGCCGCGGTCTCCTTGGCGGACATCAACTCGGCGACCGTGGTGAACCCCTTGATGTCGGTGAACATCGCGGTGGCGACGATCTCCTCGCCGCCGAGGTCGAGCTTCGAAGGGTCCTCCGCGATCTGCTTGGTCATCGCCGGCGAGAGGTAGAGCGAGAAGGCGCGCTTGATTCGCTCGCGGTCGCGCACGGTGGTCAGGTAGAACCAGATCACGCTGACGACATAGGCCAGCGGGAGCTGGATCGCCGCCGGGATCACGGTCGGGGTCCAGAGCTGGAAGTGGTTGAACGCGACGTAGCTCGTCGCGAAGGGCAGGACCAGGAGCGCGGCGAGGGCGAGCAGTCCGTAGAGCGGCCCCAGCCACACGAAAGCGATCGAGGCGATGATCGGCAGCAGGATCAACATCCCGATCTCGACCCAGGGCGGGAGCAGGTCGATCCGGCGTCCCTCGAGCAGGTTCGCGGCGATCGTCGCGTGGATCTCGACGCCGAAGGTCGCGGCGCCGCTGGCCCCGCGGTAGGGCGTCATGAAGGCGTCCTTCGCCGCCGGGCCCGCGGCCGCGGCCTGCGAGAGTCCGACGAAGACGATCGCGTCCTCGAAGAAGTCGGGGGGTAGGAAGCGCTCCGGCTCGAGCGCCTGGTAGAGCGAGACGGTCCGCACCGTCCGCGGCGGGCCGTAGTAGTCGATCAGGCGCGCCTCCTCGTCGCGCTGCGAGGTGTCGCCCGTCGCTCTCTCGTACGCTGCGAGCGCCAGGCCCGGCCGGCCGTAGGGCACCAGCCAGGCGCTGCGGATCACGCCGTCGCTGTCGGGCAGCAGGTTCACCTCGGCCAGCGCGGCCGCCGCGCGGGCGAACGGCTCGTAGGGCTCGACGGTCTGGGCCCGCCGGAAGCGCGGGTCGATGACCTGGTCGACGGTCGCGCCGAGCACGACGATTCCGGTCTCTTCCAGCGCGGAGCGGAGGGCTTCGTCCTGCTCCGGGTCGCCGGCCTCCTCGAAGATCACGTCGAAGGCGACGGCCCGCGCGCCCTGCGCCGCGAGCGTGCGGATCAGCTCACCGTGCAGGCCGCGCGGCCAGGGGCTGGTCGGCTCGAAGCCCAGCTCCTCGTACGAGTCGTCGTCGATCGCGACGACGCGCACCTTCGGGGGCTCGGGAAGCGAGCCGCGGGTCATGAACAGGAAGTCGAGCCCCGACTTCTCCAGCCCCTCGGCGGGAGGCCAGTTCATCAGGAGCGCCCCGACGAGGCCGGGGAGCAGGGCGAGGAGAACGGCGGTGCGGGTCCGGTGCGACCGGACGCGGGGGCGCGGACCCGCCCGCCGGGCCATCAGTAGGTGATCTCCAGCCGCAGCAGGAACTGCCGCGCCGGAACGATCGTGTCCTGGATCGCACGATCGTAGAAAGCGAACTTCTCGTTGGTGGCGTTCCGCACGTCGACCGCCAGCGTACCCCAGCGATCGGGGAGCCGGTAGCCCAGCGTGGCGTCGTAGATCCAGAACTTCGAGTCGATGGTCTGCCGCCGGTCGCTGTTCAGGTCGTCGAACTGCTCGACGGTCTGGTCGTACTGCGTCGCCGTCGCGCCGGCGAACAGGCCGAACGGCAGGAACCAGCGCAGCTGCGGGCGCAGACGCCCGGTCTCGATGTAGTCCTGGAACAGGCCGAACGGGTTGACATTGGTCGTGTTGAAGTCGTTGCGGCTCCACTCGTACTCGATCGACGCCGCGAGCTGCCGGCCCATCGTCCAGTTGAAGTAGAACGACGCGAGGTCGATGGTGGCCGACTTGTCGGCAATGGTCGTCGAGGGCTGGAAGGCGCAGCCGGAGAACGGATCCGGCTGGTCGCACGAGGCCTCGGGGACGTCGAGGTCGCGCCGCTGGTAGGCGAGGCCGAAGAAGACGCTCTTGCCGATCGTCTGGTCGAGACCGATGCCGTAGTTCCAGGCGCTCGTGCCGGCCGGGTCCTCGAAGAACTGGTTGAAGCCCGCGACCTGCGTCGGCTCGAGGGTCTGCACGCCGCCCGAGGGCCGGATTGAGGCGGCGGAAGACCGCCGCGCGCAGCGTCGTTCCCGAGCGGAACGAGGCCGTCATGCCCAGCTTCGGGCTGAAGACGGTGTCGTCGTAGGTGACGGTCGAGACGCCGATGTAGGAGTCACGGGGCGCGAGCATGCCGACCGGGGCCTCGGCCTGCTCGACGGCGGCGCCGACGGTGAACTCCAGCGCGCTTCCGGAACGGAACTTGCCGTAGGCGTAGCCGTTGAGGAACGAGTCGTCGGCCTCGAGCGTCGTCCCCTGGCTCTCGACCTTGATCGAGCCCTCGAAGGCACCGACGCCGGCCGTCCACATCGACCGCTCCTGCCGCCGCACGTACTGCGCCTCGAGCTGCGGGCCGGCCAGCTTGCCGGTCGAGCTGAGTGCGGCATCGAGTGCGTTGCCGGTCTGCTCGGTGCTGTTGTAGATCGCCGAGACGGCGAGGTCCGCGGCCGGCGAGAGCTTGCGGTGCCAGCCGAGGGCGTAGTTCTGCTCGGTGGTCGAGAAGCGCTCCTGCGTGATCAGCTGCGGGTACTGGCGGATCGGCAGGTCGCCGGTGTCGCGCTTGCCGTAGATCGCGTTGAACTGGATCGAGTCGACGTCCGAGGCCATGAACTGGACGAACCCCCGGTAGTTGTCGTTGGCCTGGTCGGCGTTCCGGCGATAGCCGTCGTCGTTGAAGGTGCGGAAGCTCAGCGCCGCGGCGTAACGCTCGCCGTTGTTGGTGACCGTGAAGTCGCCGCCGCTGGCATTGCTCGAGTCGAGCTGGGTCAGCTCGAGGCAGGGACCTCCTCGACGTCGGCGGCGGGTAGCACATCAGGTCGGCCGGGATCAGCTCCGAGAGGTCCGTCGTCGGTCTGGCCGTACAGCAGGCGCCCGAAGGCCCGCCAGCGCGGGCTGTCGAACAGCGCGGTGTACTCGTTGAACGACACCGAGTCGTTCACGATGTCCGGGCCGCACCGCGTTGACCGTCGGCGGCTGGATAGATCCGGGACTGCAGGACCTCGGACAGGAACGCCGGGGCGTACCCGGCCAGCTCGCGGTAGTTGCCGGCGATCGCCAGATGGCTCGAGTAGTTGGCCTGGTCGGTGTCGGCGCTGCGCCGCGCGGTGACCAGGCCGAGCTGCTCGAAGCCGAGCTGGTTGTAGACCTGCGACATGTCCGCGGAGCGGACCGCGAGGTCCTCGTCCAGCAGCAGGCGCGAGCGGTAGACCGCGCGCCGGTCGTTCAGTGCGATCGACTCCTGGATGTCGCCGAGCGCCTCGACCGGGCGGTTGTCGTTCTGCTTGAGGTAGGCCGAGTAGAGCCAGGGCGTGGGATCCGACGGGTCGAGCGCCTTGGCCGTGGCGTACTCCTTGCCCGCTTCCTTCAGCCGCTTTTCCTCGTAGTAGGCCTTGCCCAGATAGGAGCGCAGCAGCGAGTTGGTGGGGTCGAGCGCGGCTGCGGTCTGCATCTGCTCGCGGCCGGCCGTCAGGTCGCCCTGTCGGATCTCGCGCCAGGCCGAGCCCGAGGCGGGCCATCGGAAACGCGGGGTCCTTGGCGATCGCCTGCTCGAAGAGCGGCCGGGCCGCGTCGGCCCGCAGCACCGCCAGCTCCGCGAAGCCGAGCACGGTCATCGCGTGCGCGTCGTCCGGGTTGCGCTTCAGGGCGCTCTCCGCCGCGCGCCGGGCCCCCTCGATGTCGCCCTTGGCCATCCGCAGCTCGGCCACCCGGATCAGCGCGGTGGCGTCCTCCGGGTCGAGCTGGGCCGCGCGCTCGGCCAGCTTCGCGGCGCGATCGATGTCGAAATCGGACTGCGCCGCGAAGGACCCGGCGAGGTTGGCCGCCGGCGACTTCTCGTCGGCCGCCATGGCGCTCTTCGCCAGCTCCTGCGCCTCGGACTTGTTGTCCTCCGTCAGCTCGATGATCGAGGCCAGCGCGAGCGCGATCGGGTTGCTGGGCTGGCGCTGGCGCACGCCGTCGATCAGCGGCATCGCCGACCCGACCTGGCCGACGGACAGCAGTTGCGCGGCCTTGGAGAGGTCCGCGCCGTCGGTCCCCATCGCCTTCAGCCGCTCGGCGTCCGCGCCGCCGAGAACGGGCGGGTAGTAGAGCGACCAGTTCACCGCGTCGCGCGGCCGCACGACGATCGCCTTGACCGGAGCCTTGCCCGGCTCCACGACCGCCTTCTCACCGGCAGTGACGCTGACGCCGCCGTACTGGTTGGTCGCTTCGACGACCCCCTCGAGCATCGTGATCGTCGTGCCGCCGTCCTCGGCGACGTCGACGACGAACTCCGTCCCCTTGATCGCGGCGGTGACGGTCGGGGTCTCGACGCGGCCAAAGTCCTTCGGCTTGCGGCTCGAGAAGTAGTGCTGGCCGGAGAGGACCTTGAGCAGCCCCGGCTTGTCGCCTTCCGGCGCGACGACCTCGACCTCGCTCTTCTCGTTGAGGCGGTGAGCCGTCTGGTCGGCGTAGAGGATCGTCGCCCGGCTCGCCGCGCCGGTGCGCACGCGATCGTTGGCGAAGAGCGGCTGGTCGATCGTCGCCGGCGACCAGCCGGTGGCGGCCGACGGCTTGGCGTCGACCTGGTTCTGCATGCTCATGATCCTGGCCTGCTGACCGGGCTTCGGAGCGGGCGGCGGCGCGGCCGCCAACGCGACGCTCGCGCCGAAAGCGATCCACACCGTGGCGGCGCTGCGCCAACGGCACGACACGCGAACAGGCATCGGATTGATTCCCTTCATGGTCCCGCCCCTCCCTCGCACGGACTCTTCGTCCCCCGTTCCGGGACCTTCCGAACGCGGAAGAGCATACGCTTCCGCTAACCCTATATTGAGGCTAGTTTACCGTGTCGGCAAAGTTAGCTAGAGCTCAGTTACTTGTTATCTTGCTGACCTGAGCGAGGTTCTGGCCGCTGGCAACGCCAGGCCGGACCAGCAGGCGAGGGCGATGGCGTCGGGTCGGGCTAGAATCCGTGAGCTGTCCGGCGACGAGCGACCGCCGGCGGACGAGGGACCGGTGAGCGCTTCCAGTTATGGGCTTCGTTTCTGGGGGGTCCGGGGGACCGTGGCGACTCCCGCGGCGGACCGGCTGCGCTACGGCGGGAACACGATCTGCCTGGCCGCCCGGCTCGCCGAGGACGAGTACCTGGTCCTGGACGGAGGGACCGGCCTGCGGCACCTCGGGGCCGCGATCCGCGCCGAGCGCGCCGGGAAGCCGACGACGGTCCACCTGCTCTTCTCGCACTACCACTTCGACCACATCGAAGGGCTGCCGCTGTTCATGCCGCTTTACGATGGCCACAGCCGGATCGTCGTGCGCGGCTGCGCGCCCCACCGGATGAGCCTCCGCGACACGCTCGAGCAACTGATCCAGCCGCCCTGGTTCCCCGTCGCGCTCGCCGGCTCGCCGGCGATGCTGGAATACGTCGAGATCGACGGGCGTCCGTTCACGATCCGCGACGTCACGGTGAGTACGCTGCCGCTGAATCACCCGGACGGCTCGAACGCCTTTCGCCTCGACCATGCCGGGCGGCGCGTCATCTTCGCCACCGACCACGAGCACGGCGACGCCGCGGTCGACGCGGCGCTGAACGTCTTCTGCGAGGACGCGGACCACCTGATCTACGACGCGACCTACATCCCGTCGGAGTACGAGAGCCTGCGCCGCGGCTGGGGGCACAGCACGTGGTACGCCGCCGTGGCGCTGGCGCGCACGGCGCGGGTGAAGAACCTCGTGCTGTTCCACCACCACCCGGAGCACACGGACGACGAGCTGGAGCAGATCCTGGCGCTGGCCCGGGCGGAGTTCCCCAACACGTCGCTGGCACGCGAAGGGGACGAGATCCCGTTCTGACCGCTCAGCCCTCGCCGCGGCGGACCAGCAGCAGCGTCATGTCGTCGGCCTGCGGACTGGTCCCACCGAAAGCATCTGCGGCGGCCACGACGACACCGATGATCTCCTCCAGCGGGGCCGCGCGGTGCTCGAGCAGCAGCGCCGATACGCGCTCGGTGCCGAACAGCTCCCCGCCCTCCGCCTCGCGCTCGAAGACGCCGTCGGTGATCAGGGCGACGATGTCGCCCGGCGCCAGCTCGATCCGGGGCGGGTCGGGCACCGGGAACCCGGCGAACATCCCGAGCGGCAGCGCGGTCGTCGGCAGCTCGCGTATTTCGCCGGTCGCCGCGACCAGGTGCAGGACCGGGGACTGGCCGGCGCTGTGGAAGCGCATCTCGTGCGCGTCCGCGTCGAGTACGCCCAGGAAGGCGGTCACGAAGCGGTTGCTCGAAAGATCGGCCGCGAGCTGGTCGTTGATGTTCTTGAAGGATGCCTCGAGGCTGGCGCCGAGGCGGAGCGCGATGCGCAGCATCGACCGCACCTGCGTCACGCTCAGCGCCGGACCGATCCCGTGGCCGGTGGCGTCGCCCAGCAGCAGCGCCACCCGCCGGTCGCCGGCCGGGATCGTGTCGAAGACGTCGCCGCCGGTCTCGTCGGCGGGGCGCATCCACCCCGCGAACTCGTAGGGCGGCAGGTCGGGCATCTTCTGCGGCAGGAACCGCAGCTGGATCTCGCGCGCGACCTGCAGCTCGCGCTCCATCTTCTGCTTCTCGAGCAGTTCCTCCAGCATGTGGCTGCGCTGGAGCGCGACGGCGCACTGCGCGGCGAGCGCGGTCGCGACGCGCTGGTCCTGCTGGCCGAACGACCCGCCCCGCCGGTTCAGGACCTGCATCACGCCGACCAGCGCCTCGTCGTGGCCGACGAGCGGCACCGTCAGGAGGCAGCGCGTGCGGAAGCCGGTGCGCTGGTCGAAGCTGCGGTCGAAGCGCGAGTCAGCGTAGCAGTCGGGCACGTTGATCACGGCCCGCGTCTGGGCGCACTCGCCAACGATCCCGCGGCCCGGGGGGACGCGGATCTGGCCGCTGCCGGTGGCGACCTTCGTGTACAGCTCGCCGGTCTTCGCGTCGTAGAGGAAGACGCTGCCGCGCTCGGCATCCAGCAGCGCCCGCGCCGCGTCGACGATGTGGGTCAGGAGGGCGTCGAGATCCAGCTCGTGGGCGAGCGCGCGCGTGACGTCGAGCAGGCGCTCGAAGTCCTCGACCCGCAGGCGGCTCGGGCTATCGTGTCGGTCCATCGGCTCTCCGCACCGGAACGTCCCGGTGCGTAAGGTAACCCACCCCGGCGCCGCAGGGGGCCGGGCAGCCGGTTACCGGACCGAGGGGATGATCGCCCAGGCCCAGCCGAGCGGCGTGCGCCCGGGGAGCTGCCCCTCGCGATCCAGGGTGTCGTGGCGGAAGACGGTCGCCACCAGCCGGTAGTAGCCGCCGACCGGCGCCCGGGCCGTGAGCGCTTCGTAGGCGCCTGCCGCCGCGCGGCTCTCGGCGACGACGGCGCCGTTCGGCGCCAGCAGGGCGAGATCCACGTCGGCCATCGCACCGAGGCCGGCGGCGTGGTACCTCCCCGGCTGGTCCCACGCGATCGCGGCCCGGACCTTCTGGCCGCGCCGCAGGCGCAGGGTCGCCAGCGTGCGCTTCGTGCCGGCATCGCCGGACCTCAGTTCCTGCCAGCCATAGCGCCCGGCGCTCGCGCTCTCCGCCGCGATCTCGGCTCGCGGGTAGCCCTCGCCCGCGCGATCTCCGGGGCTGCGATCGGCATCGCCAGCGCCGGGCTGGAGCCCCGCCGAGGCGAGCAGCAGCGCCCGAACGGCCGGACCGTGGCCCGCGAGGTCGGGACGCGCGCCGAGCAGCAGCGCCGCCGTGGCGGTCACCGCGGGCGCGGCGACCGAGGTGCCGGTCGCGCGGGCCATCGCCTGGAACCCGGGAGCCGCCGTGACCACGTCCTCCCCGGGCGCCAGCAGCTCTGGTTTCGCGCTCCCGCTCCGCGGATCGATCCAGGACGAGAAGCCCGCGAGCGCGTCGTCGCGCACCGTTTCGGTGTCGCGATCGTCGGTCGCTCCGACCGCCAGTGCGCTGTGCGCGAGCGCCGGCGACCAGACCGACGCGCTGTCGTTCCCTGCCGCCGCGACGATCAGCGTGCCCCGGCTCCAGGCGATCTCGTCGACGAGGGTGGCGGCCGCGTCGTAGGCGCCGCCGGTCGGCGCACCCCACGAGAGGTTCAGCACCGTCGCACCCTGCGCCAGCGCCCAGTCGATCGCGGCGAATAGGTCGTGGTCACGGGCCGAGCAGGCGCCGGCATCGAGCAGTCGTACGGACGACGCGATCCCTTCGTAACCAGCGGTTCCACGTCGCAGCCGGGCGCAGGGCGATCACGCCGCCGACCATCGTGGCGTGCCACGTGTCGGCGCAGCCGCCGTAGCGCAGGAACGGAATCACCGTGTCGGTCGTGCGGCCGAGCCCGCCGATCTCGACTAGGCCGACCCTCACCCCTTCGCCGTGGCCGGCGATCTTCCAGGCGCGCGGAATACCCAGCGTCGGACGCACCCAGCGCAGCGCCGGCTCGCGCTCGGCGAGCAGCTCGAGCCGGGTGTCGGGGCCGGCGACACGCGCAAGTTCCGCGGCCTCCGCGCGATCGACCTCGACGAGCATCCAGTCCGGCCTCCGGATCGACGCGCAGGATCACGGTCCGCTCGCCGGGCGCGGCCCGCTCGAGCCAGTCGGCAAGGCGCGGGGCGACGCGCGGGCGCGCGCGGCTCGCCTCGCGGAGGGCATCGTTCACGGACAGCGCGGACGCCGCGGCGGAAGGGAGTTCCTTCTCGACGATCACGGTCCGGTCGCCGACGACGACCGTCTCGGGGGGGCCGCTCCGGCGAGCAGGACACTCCCGCTCGCCACCCACGCCAGGGCGATGAGGGTGTTTCGCTTCGAGAGCCTGGCATGTAGCGGAATGGTCACGATCCGGGCGCTTCCGTCTTCGGCGCTCCCCCGGCGGGCGCTCGAGACCGCCGGAAGGTACGCCGAACCGCGCCGGCAGGCTAGCGGCCCAGGCTTCGCCGGTCGCTCGGGGGGGGCGCTCCTGGGCACGAGACTACGCCGGGGCTGCGCCTGCCGTCAGTTGAGGCCGATCTCGGAGCGCGGCATCCGCGGCGGGTGCGGGCGCCCGTCGCCGTTGCGGCCCGGGAAGTCCCGCAACGCCTCGCGCAGCTCCGCCGGGATCTGGCCGACCGGGGCCTCGCGCACCATGTCGATCGCGCCGCGGTGGCACTCCCACGCGGCACGGGTCTGTCCCATCTCCCACAGGAGGTTCGACAGCTGGGCCAGCCCGTAGGCGACCTCGGGGTGGTTTGGGCCGTGGATCTTCTCCCGGTTGCGCAGCGTCCGGCGCCGCATCTCGAGCGCCTCGTCGTAGCGTCTCATCTGGGCCGCGACGCTCGACAGCGCCTCCATCGTGCGGGTGATCCCGCGCCCCCCCTGGCGTCCGGCGCGCTCGCGGATCGCGATCGCGCGGTGGAGCAGGCGGTAGGCCTCCTCGAGCTGGCCGGCCTCGGCGCGCTGCCCGGCCAGCCAGACCATCCCGTCCGCGACGCGGCGGTCGGCCGGGGCGTGTTTTTCGGAGGCGAGGAGCAGGCGCTCGATCTCGTCGAAGTCGGTCGGCACGCGGTCGTCGGAGGCGGACTCCGCGTCGCCCCGGTTCGGCGCTGCTCCGGCCGTTCCGACGGCGTCCGCACCGCCGCGCACCCGGGCGCTCAGCGCCCGGCAGGCGGCCCAGGCCGAGGCGAGCAGGCTCACGCGTGATCTCCCGCGTCCATCGCGCCCTACGATATCACTCCGTGTCGCCGCCCCACCTTCTCGAAGCCCGCGAGGCAGCGGTCCAGGTGTTCGCGCTCGTGCGCGGCGGAGATCTGCACGCGGATCCGCGCCTCGCCCATTGCGACCACCGGGTAGAAGAAGCCGATCACGTAGATCCCCTCGTCGAGCAGGTCGGCCGCGACCTTCTGCGCCAGCACCGCGTCGTGGAGCATGACGGGGATGATCGGCGTCCAGCCCGGCTTGATCTCGAAGCCCAGCTCGGCGATCTGCTCGCGGAAGTAGCGCGTGTTCGCCTCCAGCTTGTCGCGCAGCGCGGTCGTCTCGGACAGCCGCTTGAGCACCGCGAGCGAGCCGCCGACCACCTCCGGGACGAGCGTGTTGGAGAACAGGTACGGCCGCGAGCGCTGGCGCAGCAGGTCGACGACCTCGCGGTGCGATGCGGTGAACCCGCCCTGACCGCCGCCCAGCGCCTTGCCGAACGTCCCGGTCGTGATGTCGACCCGCCCCGTGACGCCCCAGTGCTCGGCCGTCCCGCGGCCGTGCTTGCCGATGAAGCCGGTGGCGTGGCAGTCGTCGACCATGACCAGCGCGTCGTAGCGCTCGGCCAGCGCGCAGATGTCGGGCAGCGGCGCGAGGTCGCCGTCCATCGAGAAGACGCCGTCGGTGGCGATCAGCCGGAAGCGGCACCAGCGGGCCTGCTGCAGCTTGGCCTCCAGCTCGTCCATGTCGTTGTGCTTGTAGACGAAGCGCCGCGCCTTGCAGAGCCGGACGCCGTCGATGATCGAGGCGTGGTTGAGCCGGTCGGCGAGGATCGCGTCGTCCTCGCCGAGCAGCGGCTCGAAGACGCCGCCGTTGGCGTCGAACGCCGCGGCGTAGAGGATCGCGTCGTCCTGCCCGACGAATTCCGCGATGCGCTGCTCCAGCTCGCGGTGGATGTCCTGTGTGCCGCAGATGAAGCGGACGGAGGACATGCCATAGCCGCGGTCCTTGAGCACCGCCTGGGCGGCCTCGATCAGCCACGGCGCGCCCGACAGCCCGAGGTAGTTGTTGGAGCAGAAATTCAGGACCGACTGGCCACTGTCGAGCGTGATCGCCGGCCCCTGCGGGCTGGTGATGACCCGCTCGCTCTTCCAGAGCCCGGAGCTCCGGATCGCGGACAGCTCGGTCGTCAGGTGGTCCTTGAGGTGTCCGAACATCGCTGAAGGCGTCCTCGCGAGGACGAGTGTCCCGGGGGGATGGGAGGGCGGGCCATTGTCGCCCCGGCGCGCCCCGCCGACCACCCTCCGGCGGCGGGGCAAGACCGGATTTCGCGCCGGTTTCGCCCGCCCGGGGCGGCTTCCGGGGGGCTTACCGGGATGTTAAACTGTGCGAGCCCGTCCCCTCCCCCACCAGGCGGCCGGGTGCCGGTCGTGCTCTACCGCACGGGAGGAGGGAGTTTGATCGCGGCCTCGGACTACGAATCGCTGCGCGCCAAGACGTCCTGGGATGCTGCACGACGCGAGCTCGGGCTCGCGGAGCACGGCCCCGTCAATATCGGCTGGCTCTGCACCGACCGGATCGTCGAGCAGGGCCGTGGCGAGAAGACCGCGCTCTTGCATGAGAACCACGCCGGGGAGGTGCGCCGGTTCAGCTTCCGCGACCTCTCCGTCCTCTCCAACGGCTGGGCCGACTACCTCGCCAAGCAGGGCGTCCGGCCGCGGGACCGCGTCTGCCTCTTCCTCGACCGGGTGCCGGAGCTGTACATCTCGTTCCTCGGAATCCTCAAGGCCGGCGCCGTGGTCGAGCCGCTGTTCTCGGCCTTCGGCACCGACGCGCTCCTGACTCGGATGGAGGACAGCCGCGCGAGCGCCGTGATCACGCAGCGCAAGCACCTGGCCAAGGTCCGCAAGATCCGCGAGAAGCTGCCCGACCTGAAGGTCGTGATCGTGATCGACCACGACGCCGACGGCAAGCCGCTGCAGGAGGGCGAGGTCGCGTTCCGGATGGAGGACCACCGCCTCGAGCGCTTCACGGCGACGAAGACCTTCGCCGAGACGCCGAGCGTGCTGCACTACACCAGCGGCACGACCGGCAAGCCGAAGGGGGCGCTCCACGTCCACGGCAGCGTCGTGGCGCAGTACCTGACCACGCAGATGGTCCTCGACGTCAAGGACGACGACATCTACTGGTGCACGGCCGATCCGGGCTGGGTCACCGGGACGAGCTACGGAATCATCGGCCCCTGGTCGATGGGCGCGACGCAGGTCGTGCTGGACGCGGGGTTCTCCAGCGAGCGCTGGTACAAGACGATCGAGAAGCACAGGATCACGGTCTGGTACACCGCCCCGACCGCAATCCGGATGCTGATGAAGGACGGCCTCGAGCCGGTCCGGGCCTGCGACCTCTCCTCGCTGCGCCACCTCGCCAGCGTCGGCGAGCCGCTCAACGCGGAAGCGGTGCACTGGGGCCGCGAAGCGTTCAAGCTCGACTTCCACGACACCTTCTGGCAGACCGAAACCGGCTGCATCGTGGTCACGAACCTGCCCGGGATGCCGGTCAAGCCGGGCAGCATGGGCCGCGCCTTCCCCGCCCTGGAGGCCGACGATCGTCGATCCCGACACCGGCGAGCCGATCACCGAGCCCGGCCGCGTCGGGATGATCGCGGTGCGGCCGCCCTGGCCCAGCATGATGCGCCACTATTGGAACAACTCCGCCACCTACTACGGCAAGTTCCTGGGCGGCTGGTACATCTGCGGCGACCGCGGGAGCCTCGACGCCGACGGCTACGTCTGGTTCACCGGGCGCGACGACGACGTGATCAACACCGGCGGCCACCTGGTCGGGCCGTTCGAGATCGAGAGCGCGCTGCTGGAGCACCCGGCGGTCGCCGAGTCGGCCGCGATCGGCAAGCCTGACCTGATGAACATGGAGGTGGTCAAGGCCTTCGTCGCGCTGCGCCCCGGCGTCGTGCCCGACGATGACCTGGAACTGGACATCATGAACTTCATCCGCAAGAAGCTCTCGCCCCTGGCGATGCCGCAGGAGATCGAATTCGTCGACAAGCTGCCGAAGACGCGCAGCGGCAAGATCATGCGCCGGCTGCTGAAGGCGAAGGAGTGGGGCGAGGAGATCGGCGACACCAGCACGCTCGAAAACGACTGAGACGGAGGCCCACGTGAAAGAAATGATCCTGGACTACATCCGCAAGGAATACCTGGAAGACGACGACGACATGCCGCTCGACGAAAACACGAAGCTGATCTCGTCGGGCATCGTGGACAGCTTCAGCATGGTCAGCCTCAAGCGGTTCCTCGAGAAGAAGTACGCGGTCAGCATCCCCGACGAGGAGGCCTCGCCCGAGGCGTTCGACTCCGTCACCTCGATCATCGCGCTGGTCCAGAAGTTCCAGAAGGGGGCGTAGCCATGGCTTACCCGGCTGCCGTCAAGGAAACCTGGCAGGCGACGCTGGCCGACCTGCAGGAGAAGGGATTGTTCAAGCAGGAGCGGTACATCCACTCGCCGCAGTCCTCGCACATCTCGGTCGAGTTCCCGACCGACGCCCCGCCGCGCGAGGTGATCAACCTCTGCTCCAACAACTATCTTGGCCTGTCGTCGCACCCCGAGGTCGTCGCCGCCGCCCACCGCGGGCTGGACGAGCGCGGCTACGGGATGTCCTCGGTCCGCTTCATCTGCGGGACGCAGGACGTCCACCGCACGCTCGAGCATAAGCTGACCGAGTTCCTCGGGACCGAGGACACGATCCTCTTCCCGAGCTGCCTGGACGCCAACGCCGGCGTCTTCGAGGCGATCCTGGGCCCCGAGGACGTGATGATCAGCGACCGGCTGGTCCACGCCTCGATCATCGACGGGATCCGCCTGGCCAAGGCGATGCACGACACCTACAAGCACGGCGACATGGCCCACCTGGAGGACAAGCTCCAGGAGCACGCCGACAAGCGGGTCAAGGTGATCATCACCGACGGCGTCTTCTCGATGGACGGCGACCTGGCGCCGATGGACAGGATCTGCGCGCTGGCCGAGCAGTACGGCGCGCTCGTCTTCCTGGACGACTCCCACGCCTCGGGCTTCATCGGGAAGACCGGCCGCGGCACGCACGAGCACTTCGGCGTGCTGGGGAAGATCGACATCATCACGACCACGCTGGGCAAGGGACTCGGCGGGGCGTCCGGTGGCTGCGTCTCGGGCCGCCGCGAGATCGTCGAGCTGTGCCGGCAGAAGGCGCGGCCGTACCTCTTCAGCAACGCGGTGGCGCCGCCGATCGCCTACGGCGCGCTCAAGGTGCTGGAGATCCTCGGCCAGAGCACCGAGCGCCGCGACAAGCTCGAGCGCAACCAGCACTTCTGGAGGAAGGGGCTCAGGGAGATCGGCCTGGTCATCAAGGACGGCGACAGCCCGATCGTCCCGGTCATGCTGTTCAACGCCAAGCTGAGCCAGGACATCGCGCGCGACCTGTTCTACGAGGGGATCTACGTGATCGGCTTCTTCTTCCCGGTCGTCCCGGCGGGGCAGGCCCGGATCCGGACCCAGATGTCGGCCGACCACGAGATCCCGCAGTTGGAGCAGGCGCTCCTGGCGTTCAAGAAGATCGGGGCCAAGTACGGGATCCTCGGGCTCGACAAGAAGGGGATCATCGAGAAGTACGGCATGTAGGGGCCGCCCTCCGTGGCGGCCCGCCCGCGCACCGCAGGGGCCGCCCTCCGTGGCGGCCCAAATTCCCGCCGGGCGCGGGCAAGGGCGCCGGGCGCCTCGGAGCTTCGGCCCGCGCGGCGAATCGGACCGGCAGCCTATTCCGGGGGGAACTCGGCCAACACGAGATCCTGGATCTGCTCGCGCAGCGCGGGAACGAGCGACGTAGCGGTTTCCCAGACAATGGACCAGTCGAGTCCGAAGTACTCGTGAACCACGAAGTTACTGAATGCCACGATCTTCGCCCAAGCAACGTCCGTGTGCCGCAAGCGAAGTTCAGCGGAAATGCGTGAGGCCGCTTCCCCGATGACCGTCAACTCGTGCAGCACCGCCGCCCGCGCCGTCACGTCGCCGAGGAAAGCCTCGCGGGGCCGCTGGCCGAGGTGCACGCCGATGTTGTCGGCCGCCTCGAGCATGTCGGCGAGATAGAGCTGATCAGGCCGCATAGAGGACCCGAGCCTCGCTCAGCACATGCTCCCGAATCAGGGGCTTGAGCCCGCGTTTCGGAACCACGTCCACGGTGCGACCGAGCAGAGTCGATAGCTCCGACCGGAGGTCGAACAGCGTGAAGAGGGTCACCCGCTGACTCTCTTCGAAGTCCACGAGCAGGTCGATATCGCTATCCGCTCGAAGCTCGCCGCGCGCGGCAGAGCCGAAAACTGACAACTCGATCACGCCAAACCGCGAGCAGATCGCCGCGAGAGCGGCCTTGTCGAACTCGAATCGCGTTTCGGGACTCATGGGGCTCCTCCCCCTTCACCATTCATGGCACCCACCCCAAGGCTCCGGCCTGCCCCGCAGCCATCCGCCAAGGCCGGATCGTACGTGCCGCTGCTCGCTGCGGCAACGGTCTCGGCAGCGGCGTCTCGGGACGCCGAGATCCTCGGCCAGAGCACCGAGCGCCGCGCTCCCGTTCCCGATCGGAGTCGTGGCGGGGCTGACCGGACCCGCGATCTCGGCGTGGACAGAGGAACTCCGAGGATGGCGACCGCGTCACCGTGAACCGCAGCGACACCGATCCGCTGCCTGCCCATCGGCCCCGGCCGCTCTACGTCGCTTCCGTCACCGCGAGCGACTCGGCGCAGCGCGCGATGGCCGCTGAGAACTCTTCGGGGCGCACGGGCTTGCTGAGATAACCGTCGGCGCCGGCCGCGAGACACCGCTCCCGATCCCCCTCCAACGCCTCCGCCGTGAGTGCGATCACGAGTGCCCGTCGCGACGGCCCGGTGCCGGCACGCAGGCGCCGGATCACCTCGAGCCCATCGAGCTTGGGCATCTGGAGGTCCATCAGCACGACTTCGTACTCCGATCGCTCCAGCGCGTCGAGGGCTTCCTGGCCATCGCCGGCGACATCAGCCTGCTGGCCGATCCGTCCGAGCAGGCGCAGCGCGACCTTCTGGTTCACCGGATTGTCTTCGGCGAGCAGGATGCGGAGCGCGCGCGTCGGGGGCTCCGCGGGTCGTCCGTCGTGCCGCGAATCGACGAAGAGACACGGTCGGTCGCCTCCTTCGAGAGCGCAGCACAGGACTCGTCTCAGTTCTGCCCGCCGTACCGGCTTCGTGACGACTCCCGCACAGTGGGGGTCGCTCGCGCAGGGGTAGCTCGCTCCCGGGAGGGTCAGAAAAACAGCGCGGCGCCGGCGCACCCCGCCCGTGAACGCGGCGCGGAGGGCATCCGCGCGCGAGTCACGCTGGACATCGTCCACGTCCACGAGCACGATGTCCGCATCGCGCGCAAGCTCGATCAGTTCCGTGCTGCGGCCTGGGTCGACGACGACGGACACGAGCCCCAGCGCACGCCCCTCGCTCGCGACAAGCCGCTGGCAGATCGGATTCGCGATTGCGACGAGCAACATCCCGCGAGTGGCTGGCGGCGTCTCGGCGTCGCGCTCAGCAGCAGTCCCCTCGGGCAGAGTGCGCACGCGGATCGAGAACCGGAAGGTCGAGCCGCGCCCTGGCACGCTCTCGACACCGATAGTCCCGCCCATCATCTCGACGAGTCGCCGGCTGATGAACAACCCGAGGCCGGTGCCGCCGTGATTCCTCGTGGTGGACGAATCGACCTGGCTGAACGGCTTGAAGAGCCGGTCGACGCGGTCCGGCGCGATGCCGATTCCGCTGTCCCGGACCGTGACGGAAATCACGATGCTGTCGCCGCGCAACGGATCGCGAGGCGACCCGCCCGCTGCCGAGACCTCGACGCCGATCCCGCCCCTCTCGGTGAACTTCACGCCGTTGCCGACGAGATTGATGATGACTTGGCGGAGTCGCGTCGAGTCGCCGAGCAGGCGGTGCGGCACGTCTTCGTCGACGCACCAGGACAGGTCGAGGCTCTTCGCCGCCGCCTGCGCGCCGAGCACCGCGACGCTCTGCTCGACGACGTCCCGCAGGTCGAACGGCCGGAGTTCCAGCTCCACTCTTCCGGCTTCGATCTTCGAAATGTCGAGAATGTCGTTGATCAGGCTGATCAGGACGTCGCCGCTGCTGATGATCGTCTCGACGAGGTCCCGCTGCTCGGGACTCAGCGACGTGTCGCGCAGCAGTGACGAGAGCCCGATGACGGCGTTCATCGGCGTGCGGATCTCGTGGCTCATGTTGGCGAGGAAGTCGCTCTTCGCTTTCGCGGCCGCCTCGGCGGCGCGAAGCGCCTGCTTCAGCGCGGCGGTCCGCTCGGCAATCACTTGATCCTGCCGCTCCACGACCCGCCGGAGCCGGTCCTGCCGAGTGCCGGCGACCCACGCGAACAGGCCGAGCCAGAGCGGCGCCGAGTCGATGATCCAGAGCAGGGGATCGCGGAGCGCGGCGGTGAGCGCTTCCGGCGAGAGCCCGCCGGTGTGAGTCCAGGCGTGAAGCAGCGTCGCGCAGACCGGGAAGCACACTCCGAAGGCTGCCCCGCGGAGCGTGTACCTGGCAGAGGCGCTGCGTAACGGCCGGCGCGGCGATAACGCCACCTGGAGCCCCCTTCGCATTCGTGGCGACGCAAGGCACAGCGCTCGGCAGGAGCGGCGTTCGCCCGTCGGGACTCATCGGACGGTCCGGAAGCGACTTGAACGATCGACTCGCCGGGAGCGCGTCGCCGGCTGCCGTGCGTTCGGCCGCTTTTTCGCGGGCATCCGGGTCCCTGGTGCATGGCCGCGGCGACGGCAGCACGGGAGGAGGCCGGCCACTCAAGTTCTCCGGGCGCACGTCCGATAACGCTTTCGTAGACCCCGGACGCTGAAGCGGCGGAGCGCGGATAATGCGCGCTCGCGCGGAGGGCGCGATTGAACCTGCGTGTCAAGACGTTGTTGATCGTCGGGACCGCGACGCTCGGCCTGGGTACCCTCGCGCTCACCGCGGCCTATGTCACGTTCGATCGCAACTCGAGGCACGTCGAGGAGCTGCTCGCAGCGGGGGATCTCGCCCGTGCCCGGCAGGCGCTCACGACGGAAATCGAGCGATTGCAGGAGACGAACCGCTATTGGGCGATCTGGGATGATGCCTACCAGTTCGCCCTCGATCTCAACCCGCGTTTCATCGAGGTGAACCTCTACGACACGGTGCTGCGCGAGTCCCGAGTGGACCTGATCCTCTTCCTCGACCCGGAGTGCCGGCTCCTCTACGGAAAGACGGTCTCGCTGCCTGACCGGCCACAGGGGGCGCAGGTCGAATCGGCACGATCCGCGTTCTGCGAGATCTCCCGCCGGGCCTCCCTCCCGGAGGCCGCCAGCGGCGTCCTCGTCCTTCCCGAGGGTCCGTTCTTGGTCTCCGCGCTGCCGATCCTCACCAGCAAGCGGGAGGGACCGCGCCGCGGCACGCTGCTGGTCAGCCGCGCGGTGGACGCCCGCGTGGCCACCCGCCTGCGCCACGCGTCGCACCTCGATCTGACGCTGATCCCGGCCTCGGCCCGGCCGCTGCCGCCCGGGCTCGAGCGGGTGGCGGAAGCGCTTCCGACCCCCGGGAGCAGCCGGGTCCAGCGGCTGTCGGAGTCGGAACTCGCCGGCTATGCCCGGTTCGACGATCTTGCCGGCGAGCCGGCGCTGTTTCTGCGGGCCTGGCTGCCCCGCGAGGCGTACGCGCGGAGCGTCACGCTCCTGCGCGGTCTGGCGCTCTTCGTGGTTGCTCTCGGAGTGCTCGTCTGTCTGGCGATTCTGCTGGTGCTCGATCGCAGCGTGCTGGTGCGCCTGACTGCGCTGGTGCTCTCGGTGCGGGATGTCGGCTGGCGTCGGGACCTTTCCGGGCGCGTCCCCGTCCGCGGCCGCGATGAGATCGCCGCGCTCGCCATCGCGATCAACGATACCCTCGCCGCCCTCGAGCGCTCGCAGCGCGAACTTCAGGAGAGCGACGCGTTCCTGAAAGCGACGCTCGCCGAACTCGCGGAGGCGAAGGACGATCTGGAGCGGCGGGTCTGCGAGCGCACACTCGAACTGCAGAGCGCCAACGAGGCCGCGGAGGCGGCAAGCCGCGCGAAGAGCCAGTTCCTCGCCAACATGAGTCACGAGATCCGGACTCCGATGAACGGCATCATGGGCATGGCCGACATCGTGCTCACGACGGATCTGACGGTCGAGCAGCGCGACTGCCTCGAGATCGTTCGCACCTCGAGCCAGACGCTGCTCGAGGTCATCAACGACATTCTGGACTTCTCGAAGATCGAGGCGCGTCGGGTCCGCCTCGACGCTCGTCCCTTCGATGTGCGAGCGGAGATCGCGCAGGCTCTCGCCGTGCTGGGAGTCAGCGCGCACGAGAGGCGGCTCGAACTCGTCTGCGACGTCCGCCCGAGCGTGCCGGGACGGCTCGTCGGTGACCCGGGTCGGTTCCGCCAGGTCCTCTTCAACCTGGTCGGCAACGCGATCAAGTTCACCCGCGCGGGCGAGGTGGTGGTCACCGTGTCCGCACGCCGGACCGACCGCGGTGTGCTGCTGCGCACCGCCGTGCGGGACACGGGCCCGGGAATCGACCCGGACAAGCAGGAGAGGATCTTCCGCGCCTTCGAGCAGGCGGACGGCTCGACGACCCGCGACTACGGCGGCACGGGACTCGGCCTCGCGATCGCGTCCAGCCTCATCGGGCTGATGGGCGGCCGAATCTGGGTGGAAAGCACTCCCGGCCAGGGAAGCGTCTTCCGCTTCACGGTGCGACTTGGCGAGGCGACGCCGCTGCTCGGCAACGAGGGCGGCGCGGCCGCCGGCGCTGACCGATTGGCGGGCACGACCGCCATGGTCGTCGACGGCAATGGGGCGGCCAGGCTCAAGGCGGCATCGATGCTCGAGCGCTGGGGCCTTCGCGCGACCGCGGCGTCGAACGTCGCGGCCGCGCTCGAGGCACTCGAGCAAGCGGCGGAGATGGCCGGCCCGTCCGCGTCGTGCTCGCGGACGCCCGGGTCGGGACACCCGCCGACTTCGGGGCCCTGCGCGCCGCGGGCGCTCCCCCAAAGGGCCGCGTGGTGGTGATGCTGACCACCCGGCAGATGGCGGCGGCAGGCGAACTTCCGGGCCGCGACCAGGTCGACGACGCGGTGACCAAGCCGGTCATCGGCCCGGAACTCCTGGCGCTCCTCCTCCGCCTCGTCGCCGGGGAGCCGCCTACGGCGCCGCCTCGGCCGGTCGTGGCCCGTCCGTTGAAGCCAACGGCACGGCGGCCGTTGAAGATCCTTCTCGTTGAGGACAACGCGGTCAACCAGCGACTCGCGGCGCGCCTGCTCGAAGCCGCGGGCCACGTCGTGGCGCTCGCGGGAGACGGCCGGGAAGCGCTCGCCAGGCTCCAGGCCGAGGAGCCCGACCTCGTGCTGATGGACGTGCAGATGCCCGTGATGGACGGGCTGCAGGCCGCGGCGGAAATCCGCGCTCGCGAACGCGGCACGCAGCGTCACCTCCCGGTCGTCGCCATGACGGCGCACGCGATGAGCGGCGATCGGGAGCGCTGCCTGGCGGCGGGCATGGACGGCTATGTCACCAAGCCGATCGATGCCCGGCACCTGCTCGAGACGATCGACGAGCTGGCCGCCGCGCGGCATTAGCCCGGATCGGACGCTCCGTCCGGAAACCGGCCAGGACGCCGCGACGGAATGGCCGATCGGACGGCCCCGAGCGGCGCCCCCCGGCCCGGCACGCACCCCCGATATCGTTGATCTCACACGACTTATCGGCAGCGTTGCGGGCCGGCGCGAAGGGCACGCGCCTTGCTCCATGGAGTGCGCCGGGTTCCGCAGCCGGCACAGGAGCTGTCAAATGCGACGCGCTGGCATCTGGATCTCGATCCTCCTCCTCTCGGTCGGCCTCGTCTTCGCCGGCTCGCCGAAGGTCGCCCGCGACCTGCAGAACAAGAAGCCCGGCGAGCGCGTCGACGTCATCGTGCAGTTCAAGGACGCGCCGACCGCGAAGCAGCACGACAAGGTCAAGAGTCGGCGCGGCACGATGAAGGCCGAACTCGGTCTGGTGCAGGGCGGTGCCTACTCGCTCCCGGCCGAAGAGCTGGAGAGCCTGGCCGCCGACCCGGACGTCGCCTTCATCTCGCCGGACCGGGAGGTCAAGGCGACGCTGGACAACGCCACTCCGACCGTCTGGAACGGCCTGGCCCAGAACTACAACTACAACGGCACCGGGATCGCCGTCGCCGTCATCGACAGCGGCATGAACGACTTCGCCGACCTGCGGTACGCGGGAAAGACCACGAGCCGCATCGTCTACAACCAGGACTTCACGGGATCCGGCTGGACGACCGACGACTACGGTCACGGAAGCCACGTCGCCTACATCCTGGGCTCGAATGCCACCTGGTTCAGCGGACCCGAGTTCACCAAGAGCTTCCGCGGCGTCGCCCCCAACGTAAAGCTGGTCAACCTGAAGGTGCTCAACGCCCAGGGCGTCGGCACGGACAGCTGGGTGATCGCCGCGATCGACAAGGCGATCGCGCTGAAGAAGACCTACAACATCCGGGTCATCAACCTGTCCCTGGGCCGCCCGGTCGCCGGGAGCTACCTCACCGACCCGCTGTGCCTGGCGGTCGAGAAGGCCTGGAAGGCGGGCATCGTCGTGGTGGTGGCGGCCGGCAACGAGGGCCGGAACTACCAGCAGGGGACGGAAGGCTATTCCACGATCACCGCGCCGGGCAACGACCCGTACGTGATCACCGTGGGCGCGATGAAGACGATGGGGACGCCGTCCCGGACCGACGACTACGTGGCCAGCTACAGCTCGAAAGGACCCAGCCTGATCGATCACATCGTCAAGCCGGACCTGGTGGCTCCCGGCAACCGGATCATCGCCGTGCGCAGCCCCATGTCGGTACTCGGAGCGCAGTTTCCCAACGCCCTGGTTCCGAACGAGTACTGGACGACCAACCAGGGGTGGGCCCCGCAGTACATGAAGCTCAGCGGGACCAGCATGGCGACACCGCTGGTCAGCGGGGCCGTGGCGCTGATGCTGCAGAAGACCTCGGCGCTCACCCCCGATCAGGTCAAGGCGCGCCTGATGAAGTCGGCCTCCAAGGCGTTCCCGGCGTCCAGCGTCGCCACCGACCCCGAGACCCGGCAGTCCTTCACGAGCCAGTACGACATCTTCACGGTCGGAGCGGGCTATCTCGACATCCCGGCCGCGTTGACCAACACGGATCTGGCCAGCAAGCCGGCCCGCTCACCGAAGGCGGACTACGACGCCGCGACCGGAAACGTCTACCTGACCACGGTGGACGGGACCGCGCTGATCTGGGGCGACTCGACCCTCTGGAGCACCTCGCGGATCTGGGGCAACGCCCTGGTCTGGGGGAACTCCCTGATCTGGGGCAACTCCCGGATCTGGGGCGACGCGGCGATCTGGGGCAACGACACGACCTCCGGTTTCAGCGCCATCTGGGGCAACGCGGCGATCTGGGGCAACGGAGTCCCCACCGGCGAGGCGCTCAACGTCGTGACGCAGGGCGAAGACTGATCCGGGCGTTCTCATCGGAGACGACCGCGGCGCGGGGCCCATGGCCCCGCGCCTTGTCTTTGCCGCCGCGACCCTCGATTCCCCTCCGCGCGCCCCTTCCCTGACACGAGCGAAGGCCCTGCGCTCCCGCTTCCCACGCGCGGTGCGGCCCTCGGACGCTCCGTCCGGAAACCGGCCAGGACGCCGCGACGGAATGGCCGATCGGACGGCCTCGGCGGCACCCGACGGCCCCGCGCGCTCCAGCGATGCCACTGATTACAAACGACTTATCGGCTGCGTTGCCGAGCGGCGCGAACGGCACACGCCTTGCTCTCTGGAGTGCGCCGGCTCCCTTAGCGGCCACAGGAGCTTTCCCATGAGACGCGCTGGCATCTGGATCTCGATCTTCCTCCTCTCGCTCGGCCTCGCCGTCGCCGGCTCGCCCGATACCCGGAAAGACCGGGCACCGCAGGGCGCGCGGGTGGACAAGCATCTGGCGGACCGTCTCCTCCGCGCCGGGGACACCGACCCGCAGCGCGTCATCGTGACGATGAAGCCGGGGACCAAGGGCGGGATGCTGAACGCCCTGCGCGCGCAGGGCGCGCGCGTGAACCACGACTTCTCCCTGATCGAGGGCTTCGCCGGCGAACTGCCGGCCGGTCTGGTGCGCGCGCTGCAGCGCCACGCGGATGTCGTGACCCTGTCCTCCGATGCCGAGGTTCGTGCCGATGGTGCCACGGTCAGCGGGACGGCCCAGGGCACGCCCTACACGCTGCGCCGCACGCTGGGTCTCGACGGCTCCATCGACGTCGGGGCGTGGACGGTCGGTGCGGGCGTGGCGACGGCGAGCCTCACCTTCTCGCATAACGTGGCGCCTGGCAGCAACCGGCTGCTCCTCGTGAGCTTCGCTCAGGCGAACAACAGTCGGTCGATTACTCAAGTGACCTTCGCCGGCCGGGCGCTGACCCAGGCGGTCTCGCAGAACAGCTCGGGCACCAGCAACAGATCGACGTTCTGGTACCTGGTGAACCCACCGGTCGGCATGGCATCGATCGTGGTCACCGCGAGTGGCGCCGTCGATTTCGTGGTCTCGGCGATCTGCATCACCGGTGTCGATCAGTCAACGCCGGTGGCCTTGGTCAAGACGGCGTCGGGCTCGAGCAACGCTCCGGCCGTGACGATCAGCAGCGCCCCGGACCAGGTCGTGGTCGGCATGGTCGCCGCCAACGGGGATGCAAAGTCGATGACGACGACCGCAACGCTGACCGCACCCTGGAGCACGAAGTCGGGCACCGCGAGCGGGAATGCCTGGGGCGCGGGTGGCGCGGTGCCAGGTGCGAGTACGACCGCGCTGGCGTGGACTATGGGGGCCAGCAAACCGTGGTCGACCGCAGCGGTAGCGCTCAAGCCCGCGTCGCCGGGGGTGACGATGGCGCGGACGGGCGCCGGCGTGACGGTGGCGGTGATCGATTCCGGGCTGCTGGAGGACGGCGGCGGGACGAGCCGGATCAAGACGGCCCGGGATTTCACGACCGGCAGCAGCAATCCTCCGGCGATCAGTCCCTTCGACGGGTACGGGCACGGTACGCACGTGGCCGGACTCATCGCCGGTAACAAGGCCGAAGTCAGGGGCGTGGCGCCCGGTGTCCAGTACGTGAGCCTGCGGGTGCTCAACGCCATCGGTAGCGGCCAGACGAGCCACGTCATTGCGGCCCTCCAGTGGGCAGTGGCCAACAAGGCCACGTACGGCATCGACGTCATCAACCTGTCGCTCGGCCACCCGATCTTCGAACCCGCGGCGACCGACCCGCTGGTGCAGGCGGTGGAAGCGGCCGTGCGGGCGCACATCGTCGTGGTGGTCTCGGCCGGCAACTACGGGACCAACACGCAGACGGGTCAGGTGGGCTATACGGGCATCAGTTCGCCGGGCAACGCGCCCTCGGCGATCACTGTGGGGGCGCTCAGGACCCTCGACACGGCGACGCGCGGTGACGACGTCGTGGCCGACTACAGTTCGCGCGGCCCGACGTGGTACGACGGCTTCGCCAAGCCCGACCTGGTCGCGCCCGGCTCGCGGCTGCTCTCGGCCGCGGCGACGAACCAGACCCTGTACACGAACTACCCGGCGCTGCGGCAGACGATCGCCAGCCGGCCGTATCTGACGCTGAGCGGCACGAGCATGGCGGCCGCGGTGGTCAGCGGTTCGGTCGCGCTGATGATCGAGGAAGCACGGGCGACCTACGGTGCGGTACCGCCGGTCAACACGATCAAGGCGATGCTGCAAGTGTCGGCGTTGCCGATGAACGACGCCAGCAGCCAGCCGTACCACGTGTTCGCGCAAGGGGCGGGCGCGTTGAACACGGCCGGGGCGCTCACGCTGGCCCGGGCGATCAACCCCACGCTCCCGGTCGACAGCAACTGGCTGGTGACGAGCGTCACCAAGTCGACCGCGATCGACGGGCAGAGCCTCATCTGGGGCGACGCCTTCATCTGGGGCAACAGCGTGATCTGGGGCAACGCCGTCTACACCCACAGCCTCATCTGGGGCGACAGCTTCGTTTGGGGCGGCAGCTTCGTCTGGGGCGGCAGCTTCGTCTGGGGCAACAACGTCGTCTGGGGCGAAACGGGATACAACTACAACCGCTTCTGGGGCCAGAGCGTGATCTGGGGCGGAAGCGTGATCTGGGGCGACGCCCTGGTCTGGGGCGACAGCGTGATCTGGGGCGACAGCCTCGTGTCGGGTGCCAGCCTCGTCTGGGGCGATGTGCTGGCGGCGCCCTAGGCAGGGTCGGTTTCACTCGGCCTTCACGTTTCATCCCGGCGCGGGGCTACCAGCCCCGCGCCTCGCTCTTGCCGCCTTCCGGGGGGCCCCGCCGGCAGCTCACGCCCTGGCCGACGCGGCTGACCGGTTGGGCTTACTCACGCCGGCTTTCGCGTAACCAGCCCCTCGACGGCCGGCGGACGAGCCCGCGGCTACCCGGGACCCTCCCGGCCGAGCGCCCACTCCCGCCGACGGGTTCATGGGGGCGCCGAGACGTCCGAACGCGCCCGAAAATGCGGCACCGAGGCTCAGGTTCCTCCCCTGCCCGGCCGATACGCGGGTGTGCAATGGGAACGGGAGGATTCATGAGACGCCCGCGAGCGCCGTGGTGGTGCCTGCTCTGGGTGGTCGCGGTGTGCCTCCAGATCCCTGTGCTCGCGCAGCAGTTCAGCTTCAAGACCTATGGCCAGGACGAAGGATTGAACGAGCTGGACATCCGGTCGCTGCTGGCGGATCGGACCGGTTTCCTTTGGGTCGGCACCGTGAACGGGCTCTACCGCTACGACGGGTGGCGGTTCGCCCGTTTTGGCCTCGAAGGGGGGTTGCCGGGCGGCTCGGTCTGGGGGTTGCACGAGTCCGCCGATGGGAACCTGTGGGTCAGCACGTCGGGGGGGCTCGCGCGGCGCAACGGGGAGCGGTTCGAGCCCATCGACGTCGGCGTGCCCGCCTCCGAGGTCAGACCCTACGTGACCTCCGACGAGTCGGGACGGCTCTTCGTCAGCACGGTGCGCGGGCTGATGGTCGGCACGCCGGAACCGTCCGGATCGGCGATGCGCTTCGCTCTCACCCCCGCCGGCGAGAAAGCGCCCAAGGGCGGGGCGTACGGCGTTCACCTCGCCGCGGATGGCTCGCTCTGGTACGGCTGCGGCCGTCAGGTGTGCCGACTCCGGGAGGGGTCGCTCAGCGTCCTCGGACAGCCGGAGGGGGTGCCCGAGGATCGCTGGACCGGGATCCTCACCGATCGGGAAGGCACGGTCTGGATCGCGAGCCCGAGCCGGGTCCGCACCCTCTCCCGGGGGGAGTTGCCCTTCGTCGCCCGGGACGCGGATCTTCCACAAGCCAGTCCGGTGCGGAACATCGGCATGGACTCGCGGGGGCGCGTGCTCGCCACGACGGATCAGGGATTGGCCCGATTCACCGAGGGACGCTGGGAACTGATCGGCGCGGAGCAGGGGCTCGGCTCCGATACCGTGTCCTCGATGGCCACCGACCGCGAAGGCTCGCTCTGGATCGGAACCCGGGGCGGAGGACCGGCGCGCTGGCTCGGCTACGACGAGTGGGCCACCTGGACGAAGAGCGCGGGACTTCCCAGCGACCATGTCTGGGCCATCGGCCGCGCCCCTTCCGGACACCTGTGGCTGGGAACGCAGCGGGGACTGGTGGAACTCGCAAGGGATGGGCGGCCGCAACGCATCTGGACCCGGAAGGAGGGCCTGCCGAGCGACCTCATCGGATCGCTCGCCATCCAGAAGGACGGGGTGGTCTGGACAGGCAGCTTCCCGGGCGGCGTGGCACGGCTCGATCCGCGGACCGGCGTGATCAAGACGTACGGAGAGGGATCCGGCCTGAGCGATGACCGGGTCATCCACGTGGTCCTGGACAGCGAAGAGCGACTGTGGGTGTCGACGCGGACCACGCTGTTCCGATCGACGGGCGCGATCCCCGTCCGTTTCGAGCGGATGCTTCCGGCTGCGGGCGACGGGGAGGAGATGTTCCTGCAGATCCTTCCGAGTCGCGGCGGCGGAGTTTGGGCCGCCGGCGACCGGGGATTGGCCCGATACGAGAACGGCGACTG
This sequence comes from uncultured Acidobacteriota bacterium, assembly GCA_963702425.1. GTDB lineage: Bacteria > Acidobacteriota > Polarisedimenticolia > J045 > J045 > JALOKP01. The sequence goes on along the minus strand of CAVPCQ010000025.1, from coordinate 11,734 downwards.
GACGCGCTACGCGACCGAGGGGACATTCCAGAGCGAGGAGTCCGCGTTCCTGGCGGAGGCTCAGGACGGAGCCCTGTGGGTCGCGTACCGCGAACCTCTCGGGATCACGCGTCTGACGTTCGACGGGGGGCGGCTGCAGGTCCGGACGTTCTCCGAGCAGGATGGCCTGAATCCGAGTCAGACGATGTTCCTCGGGATCGACGCGCGCGGGTCGGTCTGGGCCGGCAGCGGTCAGGGTGTCGACGTCTTCAACGGCCGGAGCTGGCGCCACTTCGACCGTCGCGATGGACTGAGTTGGAACGACTGCAGCTCGTTCGGTTTCCTCGCCGATGCCGACGGCAGCGTGTGGATCGGAACCTCCAAGGGGCTCTCGCGTCACCGCTCCGCAGGGTCAGCCGGGGTCGCGCTGCCGCCCCCGGTCGTGATCAGCGGAGTGCGGATGGGCGACACGGCGTTCGACCCGTCCGAGTCCCCCAAGGTGGACTTCCGCAACCGTTCGCTCGAGGTCGACTTCGCCGGACTCACGTTCCTCAAGGTATCGGACGTCCGCTTCCGCTACCGGCTCGTCGGCTTCGAAGACGACTGGATCGAGACCGAGAACCGGACCGTGCGAGTCCCGAACCTGCCGGCCGGGCAGTACCGTTTCGAGGTCCTTGCCCGCACGGCGCGCGGTGACGTGGAGCGAGGCGCCGGCGACGGTCACGCTGAGAATCCGGCCTCCGTTCTGGCAGACCTGGTGGTTCTCACTGCTCGTCGGTGTGGCGGCCGTCGGCCTGGCCTGGCAGGCCTGGTCGCGGCACACCAGGCGGCTGGACGCGGAGACGAAGCAACTGGAACAGGCCGTGGCGGACCGGACCCGCGAGCTGCGCGCCGAGAAGCTGAGCGTGGAGCAGGAGCGGGCCCGCGCCGAACAGGAGAAGGCCCGCGCGGAGGAGGAAAGGGCCCGCGCGGAACAGGAGAAGGCACGCGCCGAACAGGAGAAGGCCCGGGCGGAGGAGGCCAGCCAACTGAAGAGCACGTTCCTGGCCAACATGAGCCACGAGATCCGCACGCCGATGAACGGGATCCTCGGTATGACGGATCTGGCGCTGATGGGCGATCTGTCCGACGAGCAGCGGGACTACCTGGAGACGATCCGCACCTCGGGCAGCTCGCTGCTGGCGATCCTGAACGACGTTCTCGACTTCTCGAAAATCGAAGCGGGACGGCTGGACCTCGACCCGATTCCCTTCTCGCTCCGGCGTTGCGTGAGCGATGCGGTCCGGGTGTTCTCTCTCAGAGCCAGCGAGAAGAACCTCGACTTCGACGGCACGGTGGCCGACGACGTGCCGGACAAGCTCGTCGGTGACCCGGTGCGCCTGCGGCAGGTGATCCTCAACCTGGTCGGCAACGCGTTCAAGTTCACCGAGGCCGGGTCGATCTCGATCCGAGTGGCGGTGGAGCAGGCGACCGAATCCGAGCTGGACCTGTGCCTCTCGGTGGCGGATACCGGGATCGGGATTCCGCCCGACAAGCAGGCCACCGTGTTCGAGATGTTCCGCCAGGCCGACAGCTCGACCACGCGCAGGTACGGCGGCACCGGGCTGGGTCTGACGATCTGCGCGCGGCTGGCGGAGTTGATGGGTGGCCGAATCTGGGTGGAAAGCCAGGCCGGGCGCGGAAGCGTGTTCCACTTCGTCGCGCACTTCAAGCTTGCGCCGCAGGATGCGGACACGGCAACCATGGCACGCGCGTCGATGCGCCAGGACGCCATCAGTCGCCCGCTGAACATCCTGGTCGCCGAAGACAACGTCGTGAACCAGAAGCTCATCCAGCGGCTGCTCGAGAAGTGGGGTCACTCGGTGACCATTGCGGGGAATGGCCTCGTGGCGGTGGAGGCGCTGGCGCCGTGCGCCTCCAACCCGAAGGCCTACGACCTGATCCTGATGGACGTCCAGATGCCGGAGATGGACGGACTGGAGGCGACGGTCCGGATCCGCGAGCTGGAGAGGCAGAGCGGCGGCCACCTGCCCATCGTCGCCATGACCGCCCACGCCATGAAGGGCGATCGCGAGCAGTGCTTTGCCTCGGGCATGGACGGTTACGTGACCAAGCCGATCCAGATGGAGCAACTGTCCGCGGCGATCCGGGAGGCTTGCCGGGTAAAGCAGCCCGCGTAGCGTCAGCGGCCCCGATGGCGGCGTCCACTCGGCTCGGCGCCACTTCGCCGTTCGCTCGACGCATCCCCTCGCCAATTACGAGATCAACCGCTCCCGGATGGCCTTGGCCACCGCCTCGCTCTTCGAGTGCACCTCGAGCTTCTCGTAGATCCGCCGAAGGTGAAACGAGACCGTGTGCGGCGTGACTTCGAGTTCCTTCCCGGCCGTCCTGTAGCTGTGGCCCTCGACCAGCAGCTTCAGGATCCTCTGCTCGTGAGGGGTCAGATCGTAGTCGGCGCGTGGCGGGGGGCGGAACTCGCGGAACAGGGTGACGACCTTGCGCGCTACCTCGGGTGTCATCGGCGAGCCCCCCGCCTTCGCTTCGCGAAGCGCCCCGATCAGCTTCTCGGGAGGCGTGTTCTTCAGAAGGTAGCCACAGGCGCCGGCGCAGAGCGCTTCGAAGATCCGTTCGTCGTCGTGATAGATCGAGAGCACCAGCATCGGCAGTTCCGGGTGCATCTGGCGCAACAGGCGGATCCCGTCGATGCCGCTCATGCCGGGCAGGCCGATGTCGATCAACGCGACATCGACTTCGGCCTGGCGTAGCGCCGAGAGCGCCGCTTCCATCGACCCATAGGTGCCGGCGCACCGGAATCCGGGCTCGGAGTCGAGCAGCGACTGGAGCAGTGAGCGCAACTCGGGACGGTCTTCGACGACCGCCACCCGGAGCGGCGTGCTGTCGCTCACGCCCGCTGCGTCCGCGGCACGGATTCCGGCCGCAGTGGCACGAAAAGCACGACGCGGGTCCCCTTCCCCGGCGTCGAGAGCACCTCCAGCGAACCACCGATCGCGGCGGCGCGTTGGCGCATGCTGATCAAGCCGTTCCCCTGGCCGACCGCGATCGCTTCGAAACCCTGCCCGTCATCGGCGATCCGGGCCTGCACTCCGCCCTCCTTGCGCTCGATGTCGAGTGCGAGCGATCGTGCTCCGGAGTGCTTGATCGCGTTGTGAATCGCTTCCTTGCTGATCAGGTAGAGAGCCCGGCGGGTGTCGGGGTTCAGGCTCAGATCGCCCTCCCCCTCGCCCGAGTTCAGCTTCACCGCGATCCCCTTCGGCTCCGCCAGCTCGGTCGCGAACCAGCGCAGCCTGTCGATCAGATCGCTCAGCCGATCCCGCTTCGGGTTGATCGACCACACGATGTCGCTCATCGAGTCGACCAGCTCGCGCGAGACGCTCGCGATCTTGTCGAGTCCCGCCCCCGTGTCCGCGCGACCCGTGGCGGCCTGGCGCCTCGTCATGTCGCTCAGCAGGGCGATGTGCGTCAGGCTCGCGCCGATCTCGTCGTGCAGGTCGCCCGCGATCCGGCTGCGGAGGCGCTCGACCGCGAGCAGCTGCCGGACCCGCTGCCGCACCAGCAGGGCGGGAACGCCTGCGATGACGGCGCCCACGGCGCACAGGAACCACCAGCGCTGCCAGACGGGAGCGGGCAGGGTCCACCGCAGCGTGGCCGGCCGGGAGCTGGGCGTACCGTCTCGACTGGTCGCGCGCACCTGCAAGTCGTAGCGGCCAGGTGCAAGCTGCGCCAGCTGCAGCGCCGGGACGGCGCTCGGCGCGCTCCACTCGCCGGGCTCGTTCTGGAACCTCACCTGATAACTGACGGCGCCGGAATCGAGCAGGGCCGGCGACGTGAAGTGAACCTCGAGGTTCCTGTCGTCGACGGCCAGGCCTCCGAGCTCCAGGCGATCGGATCCGGAGAGCGGCAACGCCACGCCGCGACCCGCGATCCTCAGGGCGCTCAGTACGGCGGGCTGAGCCTCGACATCACGCGGCTCCCTCGGCTCCAGCTTGAAGAGACGTCCCATGCCGCCGAACCACAGCGTGCCGTCATCCGTCGCGAGCATCGTCCGGACCGGAGGAGCGTCCATCCCGAAGTCCGGTCCGAGATGCTCGATCCGTCCGCTCGCCGGCGTGAGTCGGTCGATCCCGCTGTCCGTCGCGAAGTAGAGCCGCCCGAAACGATCCTGGGTCATCCCGTACACCCGATCCGAGGCCAGTCCGTCCTTTCGGGTCAGGAACAGGAAGCGCGGCCGATCGGCTTCAGGATCGTCGCACCGCGCCACGCCGACGCCGGTCGTGGCTGCCCACAGCCGTCCTTCGCTATCGGTCAGCAGGCGGAACCCGACGCCCCGGCTGTCGCCCGGGACGATCGCGTGACGGTCCCACGCGCCACCGCGCCGGCGGTAGAGCGTCCCGCCGTACGCCCCCGCCCAGATCGTGCCGCCCGCGGTTTCGGCGAAGTCGGTGGGAACGGCATCCGGCGGCACGTCGGCCGGCGCCGGGGCCTCGAAGCGGCGTGTCCGCGGATCGTAGCGCCCGACGGTCGGCGGGCTCGTCGTCCGGCCGACCCAGATCCCCCCGTCGCGAGCCTCGAACAGCGTGAAGAGCTGGTCCCAGCCCGAGTCCTCGGTGTCGAAGATGATCCGCTCGGGCTGCGTGCTCGCGAGCCGCTCGGGGGCGATGGCCGGCCAGTGCAGCAAGCCCCCACTCGCTGCTCATCCAGAAGGAGCCGTCGCGCGCCCGCAGCATCGTGCGCGCGCCCGTGCGGGACGGCGGTGCGACGTCGGGCGGCCGCGCGGCCTCGAGCCGCAGCGCGCGCTGACCGGGACTCAGGAGGTAGCAGTCGAAGTCCCGTCCGCGCGCCAGCACGCGGCCGTCGTCGAGGCTGCACAAACTCGTGAACTTGGCATCGCGCACACCGTCGAGGGCATCGAAGCCGAGGAACCCCTCGCGCGGCAGCGCCGCAAGCCCGGCCGGGGTTCCGATCCAGAGCGTCTCGTCACGATCGAACGCGGCGGAGTTCGCGGTCCCCGCGGTCAGGCCGTTGGTGCTGTCGATCACGCTCCACGTGGACGAATCCGTCAGCGGGAGCGCCGCGCTGGCCACGCCGTTGCGCGTGACGATCTGCACTCGCGAGGATCCGTCGAACGTGATCGCGTCGATCACCGCACCGTTCTGCCAGGGATCGACCCGCCAGCACGTCTCGGCCTGCGGCTCGCGGAGCGAGGTGCGGCAGATCGTCGCCAGTTCGACGCCGAACCAGAAGGCGCCGTCGGCGTCCGCCGCGAGGGTCGTCACCGTCCCGCGGGAGAGCGCCGGCGTCGGCAGATCGTGGAGCGTCCCGCCCGCGTCGATCGCGACGAACCGGAGCAGGGCGGGTTCGCGCTGCGCGCCGTAGAGCAGGAGGTCACCCGCGGGGCCGGCGGCGAGCCGGTTGATCGCGAGGTCCGGCTGCTGGAAGAACGCCGAGAGGTCGACCTTCGCGATCGACGATGGAGCGGCATCCGGCGCGAGTCGATAGAGCCCGCGCGATGTCCCGAACCAGAGCGTCCCGTCGGGCGACTCCGCGATCGTCAACACGCCGGTATCCGCCGGAAAAGGCGCGGCGATCGCGGAGAACGGTGGCCCTTCGATCGGCGACCGCTCCAGATCGGCCACCGCGAGTCCGGTCATCGTTCCGACCCACAGGCGCTGGTCTCGGTCGATCCTGAGGCTGACCACGCGTTCGCCGGGCAGACCCTCCGCCGTGCCGTAATTCACGAACTGCCTGCCGTCGAAGCGCGAAAGCCCTTCGGCCGTTGCGATCCAGAGAAAACCGCGCCGGTCCTGGGTGGTCGCCCCGACCGTGTTGCTCGGCAGCCCGTCGACCATCGACCAGTGGCTGATCGGCAGGCGTTCGCCCCGCGCCGGCCCGAAGCCCAGCAAGAGCACGACGGCGATGAGAACGGCGCGGGCGGCTGTCACGGCGACAGAGTGTTCGTCGATCCAAGCGCCGGGTCAAGCCGCTTGGCCGGAATGGCACGGCTGGCCGTCGTTCGCTACGTGGTCGCGTAGTGCCCCCCGGCCCTGCCCCCCGAATACTCCTCGCAGCCGGCGACAGCCGCCGAGACGGAGAACCCCATGCGCCTGTCTTCCCTTCTGTTCCTGTCGTCACTCTGTGGCACCGCGGCGCTGGCCGCCTCGCCGCCGAGCCTGGTCAACTACCAGGGCGTGCTGCGCGGCTCGAACGACGCGCCGCTGACGGGCAGCTACGACATCACGTTCACTTTCTACGACGCCGCCACTGCCGGAACGGAGATCATGATCGACGCGCACCGCGCGGCCGAAGCGAATGCCGTCACCGTCAGCGGCGGACTGTTCAACACTCAGCTCGGTGGCGGCGTCGTCACGGACGGCAGCGGTGCGGGCACCTACACCAGCCTCTCGCAGGTCTTCCGCGACTACAGCGCCGTCTACATCCAGATCAGGATCGGAACGGAGACGCTGAGTCCGCGCACGCGGGTCGCTTCCGCCGCCTACGCGCAGAACGCGCAGGTCGCGCAGGATTCGAACGCGTTGAGTGGACGCACCGCGAGTCAGTTCATCGATACGAGCAGCAGTGTCCAGTCGAAGTCAGGGCGGCTCGATATTGGCTCGGGCGCACTTCAGAGCCGCGCGCTGGTCGTCCAGAACGGGAGTGCAGATCCCGCCGCGATCTTCTCGAGCGCGAGCTCTGGATCACTCGTGGAACTTGCGGGAACGGGTCAGGCGGCGAAGTTCGTGTCGGGTGGCGCCGCCGACGGGGTTCTCGCCACCGCGGCTGACGGCTTCGGAGTCAGCGGAAATAGCACCGCTGGCGCTGGCGTTGCAGGGCACAGCGGGAGGGACTATGGGGTGGCGGGGTACGGTGTCCTCGGCGGCGGTTGGTTCGAAGACTCAGACAACACGAGTTGGGCGGCAGTCGCGAGAGGTGATACGGGGGTCGTTGGCACTGGGAACGGCGCGGGTGCGGAGTTCAGAACCACCTCGTCGAGCGCATACGCCTTTCTCGCGTACCAGCGCACCGGTATCGCGGCCTACTCCGTGACCGCCGGTGACAACCCCGGCTGGTTCGAGGATCTGAGCGCCGGGAGCTACGCCGCCGTAGGCCAGGCGGGTTACAAGATCCGGGGCAGCGGCGCCGTCAGCTTCGAGCAGAACGACCCTGACGACGCATCGCGCGTGATCGTCTACGCGGCGCCGGAGGGGGACGAAGTCGCGGTCTACACGCGCGGCTCGGCGAAACTCGTGGATGGCGAGGCACGCGTCGCGCTGGGCCCGACGTTCCGCAAGGTCGCGAATCCGGATCTGGGCATCACCGCACAGCTGACACCGACCGGTGCCTGGGCCGACCTGTACGTCCTCTCGAAGTCGACCGAGGAACTGGTCGTCCGCAGCCGCGATCCGCAGGCGGACGACGTCACCTTCGACTACCAGGTCTGGGCGCTCCGGATCGGCTTCGAGGACAAGGCCGTCGTCCAGCCGAAGCTGCACGAGGCGTTCATCCCCTCGCGCTCGCCGGACGACACGATCTACGCCAAGCATCCGGAACTTCGCAGCTTCGCCGCCCGCCAACGCCATCTGGCAGAGCGCGCGCAGGTCGAGCCGCTGGCGAAGGCTGTCGAAACACAGCGCTCGCGGACACTCGAGAACGCGATTGGGGTCTATGACAAGGCGCGGGACTTCAAGCGCGTCGCGCCGCCTGATTACGAAGCCGAGACCGCGCGCAATGGGGCGATTGCGCGCGAACGGAATGCCAGTCGACCTGAACCGCCGCTCGAGGCGCGCGACGCGGCGGCACGCGCAGCCGCCCGCCCGCGTCTCCCGGAGGCTGTCGTCGAACCTCCACTGCCGGTTCTCAGCCAGTGGGTCGCTGTCGGTGAGAGCGTCGAGGCGGGTGACCTGCTCGTCCTCGCCTCGGACGGACTCCTGCTCCGCAGCTCGGTTGGCGGCGATGCGCTGGTGTACGGCATCGTCGCAGGAACCACGGGACAGCGGTTCTCGGACCAAGCCCCGGTGGCACTCGCGGGGGTGGCGACGTTGTGCCGTGTCGATGCGAGCGCCGCACCGATCGCAGCCGGTGACCTGCTCACCTCTTCGCCTTTGCTCGGCCACGCCATGAAGGCGCCGGAGGGCACGCGCGCGGGTTCGGTGGTGGCCAAGGCGCTCGAAGCTCTTCCCAACGGCATCGGCACGATCCGCGTGCTCGTGATGTCCCGATGAGGAACCTCGCGAGCCACGACCACCCCCTCTCTTCCATACGAGGAATGAGTATGCGTCTGTCTCGCCTCAGCTCTCTTGTCGTGGGAATCGTCGCGACGGCCTCCGCATTGGCCGCCTCGCCGCCGAGCCTGATCAACTACCAAGGCGTGCTGCGCGGCGCGAACGACGCGCCGCTGACGGGCAGCTACGACATCACGTTCACCTTCTACGACGCCGCCTCTGCCGGAACGGAGATCATGATCGACGCGCACCGCGCGGCCGAAGCGAATGCCGTCACCGTCAGCGGCGGACTGTTCAACACCCAGCTCGGTGGCGGCGTCGTCACGGACGGCAGCGGAGCGGGCACCTACACCAGCGTGGCGCAGCTGTTCCGCGACTACAGCACCGTCTACGTGCAGATCAAGATCGGAACGGAGACGCTGAACCCGCGGACGCGGATCGTCGCCGCGGCGTACGCGCAGAGCGCACAGAACGCGCAGGTCGCGCAGGATTCGAACGCGCTGAACGGACTCCCCGCGAGTCAGTTCGTCGATACGAGCAGCAGTTTCCAGTCGAAGTCAGGGCGGCTCGATATCGGCTCGGGCGGACTTCAGAGTCGCGCGCTGCTCGTCCAGAACGGGAGTGCAGACCCCGCCGCGATCTTCTCGAGCGCAAACTCCGGAGCACTCGTGGAACTTGCGGGAACGGATCAGGCCGCGAAGTTCGTCTCGGGTGGCGCCGCCGGCGGGGTTCTCGCCGCCGCGGTTGACGGTTTCGGAGTCCGCGGAGGGAGCACCACGGGAACTGGCGTTCGCGGGGACAGCGAGTTGAGCTGGGGGGTGGTGGGAGTGGGTCTCGTCGGTGGCGGGTTTTTCTTGGACTCAAACAACGGCGGCTACGCGAGCCTCGGCTCTGGGGATGTCGGGGTGTACGGCGACGGCGCCTTCGCCGGAGGGGAATTCCGGTCGACACAGTCCTCTGTCGTCGCCCGGCTCGCGTACGGCGGTACCGCCGTCGCGGCGTACACCTACGTTCCCGGTGAGAACCCCGGCTGGTTCCAGGATTTCACCGCCGGAAGCTACGCGGCGGTCGGCAAGGCGGGTTACAAAATCCAGGGCACCGGCGCCGTCAGCTTCGTCCAGAACGATCCCGACGATGCATCGCAGGTGATCGTCTACGCTGCACCCGAGGGGGATGAAGTCGCGGTCTACACGCGCGGTTCGGCGAGACTCGTGGATGGCGAGGCGCGCGTCGCGCTCGGTCCGACATTCCGCAAAGTCGCGAATCCTGACTTGGGCATCACCGCACAGCTGACGCCGACCGGTGCCTGGGCCGACCTCTACGTTGTCTCGAAGTCGACCGAGGAACTGGTCGTTCGCAGCCGCGATCCGCAGGCGAACGATGTCACGTTCGACTACCAGGTCTGGGCGCTCCGGATCGGCTTCGAGGACAAGGCCGTCGTGCAGCCGAAAGTGCACGAGGCGTACATCCCCTCGCGCTCGCCGGACGACGCGATCTACGCCGCGCATCCGGAACTGCGCAGCTTCGCCGCCCGGCAACGCCATCTGGCGGAGCGCGCGCAGGTTGAGCCGCTGGCGAGGGCTGTCGAAGTACAGCGCTCACTGACGCTCGAGAACGCGATCGGCGTCTATGACAAGGCGCGCGACTTCAAGCGCGTCGCGCCGCCTGATTACGAGGAGGGGACCGCGCGCAGAGAGGCGATTGCGCGCAAACGGAATGCCGAACGACCCGAACCACCGCGCATGGCAGACGACGTCGCGTCGCCCGCGGAAACCCGTCCGAGGCTGACAGGGTCCGTCGTCGAACAGATGCCACCGAGCGGAAGTCAGCTGGTCGCGATCGGTGAGAGCGCCGAGGCTGGTGATCTCCTCGCGGTCGCCTCGGACGGGCGACTGCTGCGCAGTTCGCTGGCCGGCGACGCGCTGGTCTACGGGATCGTCGCAGGGGCACCGGGACAGCGCTTCTCGGACCAGGCGCCCGTGGCGTTCGCGGGCGTCGCGACGTTGTGCCACGCCGATGCGAGCGTGGCGCCGATCGAAGCCGGTGACCTGCTCGTCTCCTCTCCGCTGCCCGGCCATGCGATGAAGGCGCCGGAGGGCGCGCGTGCGGGCACGGTGGTAGCCAAGGCTCTCGAAGCTCTTCCCAACGGCAGCGGCACGATCCGCGTGCTCGTGATGTCCCGATGAGGTGCCTGATGACGCGACGACACGCACTGCTGGTGGCGATGGCGAGCCTCGCTGCCGCGCTTTCGACTGCCTCGGCCCAGACCAGCGCCAGCTTCAAGCTGCAGGAGGCGGTGATCAACGCCGGCGGTAACCCGCTGCAAGGCAGCCTGCCCAGCTCGGCAAGCTATCGGATCAGGCTCGATTCGATCGGCGAGGCGTCAGTCGGCATCGGCGCGTCCAGCAGCTCGTACCGCATGGACAGCGCCTTCGTTTCGGCCTACCGCCCGCCCGGTGAGACGCTCGGCCTGCGCTTTTCCAACCGGACCACGCTGGTCTGGAACCCGGAGCCATCGATCGGCAAGTACGAGCTGTATCGCGGCCTGATCTCTTCGCTGCCGGGCACGTGGGGCGCGTGCTTTGCGGCGAACCTGGCGAGTGCGACCGCCCCCGACACGCAGGCCCCGAGCAGCGGAACGGGCTACTTCTACCTCGTGACGGCGCGCAACCGCCTGGGCGAGGAGGGAACCAAGGGGACGCGGTCCAACGGTTCCATCCGCACCAACACCAATCCCTGTCCATGATCCGAGGAACTCTCATGCGACGTTCGACGCTCAGCTCATTCGTTGTAGGGGTCGTCGCGGCGACAGCCGCGCTGGCCGCCTCGCCGCCGGCACTGATCAACTACCAGGGCGTCCTGCGGGGCTCCAACGACGCGCCGCTGTCCGGCAGCTACGACATGACGTTCACCTTCTTCGACGCCGCCACCGCGGGGACCGAGATCATGATCGACGCGCACCGCGCCGCCGACGCGAATCCCGTCACGGTCAGCGGCGGCCTGTTCGACACGCAGCTCGGCGGCGGCGTCGTCACCGACGGTAGCGGAGCAGGCACCTACACCAGGCTGTCGGACCTGTTCCGCGACTACAGCGCCGTCTACGTGCAGATCACGATCGGCACGGAAACGCTGACACCGCGCACGCGCGTCGTTTCGTCAGCCTACGCGCAGAGCGCGCAAAACGCGCAGAACGCGCAGGTCGCACAGGACTCCAACGCGCTCGGTGGGCGCGCGGCAAGCGACTTCCTCGATACGAGCAGTGCCTATCAGGGGAAACCCGGGCAGCTCGACGTCGGGTCGACCGTGCTTGCGGGACAGGCAATGGTCATCCGGAACGCGGGCCCCGCACCGTCGGCGGTGCTCGTGAGCTACGAAACGGGCACCAGCGTGGAACTCACGGGAGCTGCGCAGGCCGGCAGCTTCACGGCCAACAGCAGCGCCAACGGGATCGTCGCAAGGTCTATTGACGGCATTGGAGCGTGGGGAAGGAGCGACAGCAACTTCGGTGTCAGAGGGGA
>CAVPCQ010000024.1:0-120576 GCA_963702425.1 uncultured Acidobacteriota bacterium | reverse complement strand
GATCCGGGCCCGGGCGAAGGCGCCGGCCTCAGAACACGAATGAAGCGTGCGCCCCGAAGCCGGCCTGATCGAGGCCGACGTTCCAATCGGTGTCGCCGGATACCTCGACCTGGGCGTAGTTCCCGTAGATGCTCGCGCCCACCCCGAAGTTCTTGGTGAAGTACCAGTCCAGACTGGCCTGGCTCGAGATCACTCTGCCCGAGACGCCACTCACGTTGATGCGGAAGAAGTTCGCGTTGGCCATCAGGATCAGGTTCGGCGTGAACGCGTAGTTGATGAACAGGCCGACCACCGGGATCGGGGCGACGACGTCCTCTGTTTCCGTGGCGGCACTGCGGAACGTCGGTTCGCCGTTCCCGTTGACGGTCCCCTCGCCGGAGATCGACGCCCTGATCTTGTAGGTGCTGAGACCGAACGAGAATCCCGCCTCGGTCTTCCCGTTGTTGATCGCAGACCAGTGGTAGTAGAGCTGCAGGAAATTGAAGTCCAGGCTGGAGTCGACCCGCGCGTCGACGTCGTAGACGGTGTCGCCGATCGTGATCGCCTGGTCGAGCTTGTTGCTGCCGTCGCGGTTGAACGCGGCGTAGGCGAAACCGACCGAGTTGGGGCCACCGATGCGCCAGAACCCGTTGACGTACCAGGTCGTCGTGTCCGACGAGAGGCCGAGGTCGTCCTCGAGGTTGAGGCTGGTCCCGAGGCCCCGGTCCCGGCTCACTTGCAGCGAGGAACTGAAGTCGGACCAGAGCCCGCCGAGCTCGAAGTGCCAGTCGTCGGAGAGGACGCGCGCCGGCTTGAGACCGGCCGAATCGTCGTCGGCGGCCGCGGGGAGCGCCAGGAAGAACAATGTGGCAGCGCAGGCCGCGGTGGCGACAACGGCGCGACGAAGGGACATACGGACGGTCATGGGGACTCCTGGGGCCGCGGCGTGCAGCCTGCTCCACGATAGGAGTGACTGATTGATTGGTCAAGCGACCGCGCCGCCCTCGGCTACAATGCGGTCCATGAGAGCCCTCGCGGAAATCCAGGTCATCCCGATCGGGGTCGGCGTCTCCGTGCGGCCGCAGGTCCGGCGCGCGCACCAGCTGCTGGTCGAGTCCGGCCTGACGGTCGAAGCTCACGCCTACGGCACCAACGTCGAAGGGGAGCTGGACGACATCCTCGCCGCGATTCAGCGCATCCACGAGACGCTGCACGCGGAGGGGGTCGTACGGATCGCGACGAGCGTCAAGATCGGGACCCGGACCGACAAGGTGCCGTCGCTGGCCGGGAAGAGGCTCGGGAAACTCGACTAGCGCGCGCCCGGAGTCCCGGCGTACCCGGTCATCTCGAGGTACCCGACGCCGCGGACCGCTGCGCCGTCGCGCGTTCCCTCGGCGCGGACCGCTCCCTCCCAGTAGCGGATCGAGACCGGCAGCTCCTGGTCCGCCAGCGCCGACGTCACGGTCAGGGCGATCGCGTGCGACGCGATCGCGAGCCGCCAGCGGGCGGGGTACTCGGCCCCGGACGGGCTGCGCCACGCCCCTTCCGCCGCCAACTGCAAGTCGTCCGCGCCGAGCCGCGTCGAGCGGCCGTCGGCCGCGACCAGCGTCCCCTTGCTGAACGGGTCGGCCGAGCCGTCCGCGCGCCGAAGCTGGTAGAGCATCAGCTCGCTGCCGTCGTCGAGTTGCAGCGCGAACCAGTCCCAACCGACGACGCCGTCGGGGAGTGCGCTGGTCGACCACTCGCGGTCCATCCAGCTCGCGCCCGTCACCGGGAACGTGCGCCCGTCGACCGTGAGCGTGCCGGAGGTCGGCATCCGGGTGAGCGAATAGTAGAAGCTCGCGTTGCCGGGCTCGGGGCCCTTCTGAGAGAGGCCCGCGTCTCCCTGGAGCACGGGCGGTTTTCCATGTTCCAGAGACAGGTCGATCGCGACGCTCCCGTCCGCCGCGCGCAGCCGCAGCGGCAAGATCGCCTCGCCCGGCCCTTCCGCGCTCCAATCCTCGAGGAAGACGCGCAGCCCGCGCTCCGGCACGAGGTCCGCCCCCGCCAGTCCGGCCGCCCCGCGCGCGAAGCGCTCGAAGGCGTGGAAGCGGCGGCCTTCGACGTCGGTGACCGCGAAGTGCGCCAGGTACACCTGCCGCGCCGCCCACGCCGAGGCGCGCGGCGTGTCGTCCGGCGACTCCGGAGCGACCGCCTGGCGGAAGAAGGTCAGTTGGTAGCCGAAGGCGCGGCCGTCGGCGGCCGCGAGGTTGCCGGTGAAGTACCACCACTCGGTCCGAAACTCCGGGTGCGGCCCGTGGTCGGCGGGGAACGCGAACGGCCGCGGCGCGACGGCGCGCGCGTAGAGCGTGTCGTCGGCACGGGACCCCATGGCGTCCTTCAGCGAGAGGCCGGCCGCGAGCGGCGCCCGCTCGTGCGCCGTCGCGCGCCACGCGAGCGCACCCAGCGCCGCGAGCGCGACTGCAAAAGCCGCCGCCAGCAGGACGCCCCGCCCGGGCATCACTCCTCCCGCAGCGCCAGCGCGGGCGAGGTCCGCGCCATGCGCATCGCCGGGTAGAGCCCGGCCAGCACCGCCGCCAGCACCGCGACGCCGAAGGCCTGGGCCAGCAGCCACGGGTCGACCGTCATCGAGAGCGACCAGCCGAACGAGCGCCGGTTGATCACGAAGATCATCAGCGCGGCGAGCACCAGCCCGACCGGCAGCGCGAGCAGACCGGCCACGGCCCCCAGGATCGCGGTCTCCGCCGTCACCAGCTGGAAGACCTGTCCGGGCGTCATCCCGTTCGCGCGCAGCACCGCGATCTCGCGCGCCTTCTCGAGCTGCAGGGCCATCAGCGCCGACAGCACGGCTACGAAGGCCACGACGAACGCGAGGAAGCGCAGCACCGCGGTGATCAGGAAGGTCCGGTCGAAGATCTCGAGCGAGATCCGCTTGATCGTGCGCTGCGACTGGATCACGACCTCCTGCCCGGCCGGCACCCGCGCCCGCAGCGCCTCGACCAGCGCGTCGGGATCGGCGCCGTCGGCGACGAAAAGCCCCAGTGCGTTGACGCCGCGGTCCTCGAAGGCGCGGTCCCACGTCGCACGGCTCATGATCACCACGCCGCGGTCGGAGCCGTAGTCGAAGAAAACCCCGGCCACCAGGAACGCCTGCGGTCCGCGATCGGTCGGCAGCATCACCCGGTCGCCGACGCCGACCCCGCGCCGGAACGCGAACGGCTCGGAGACGAGCACCGCGCCGCCCGCGTCGAAGGCCGGCCAGATCGCTTCCGGTCGGCCCTGCTTGAACGAGAAGGCCCCGTGGCCACGCGGCGTCATGTCGATCGCCACGATCGGCACCGGGCCGTCCGGCGTCTCCAGTTCGGTCGCGCGCAGCGCGTGTGCCGCGGCCACCCCGGGGGCGCCACGCAGGGCCGCGACCAGCGCCGGATCGAGCGGCCGCTCGCTCCGCGAGTCGATCGAGCTGGGCGCGGTGACGTAGACGTCCGCCGCCAGCGTGTACTCGAGCCAGCGGATCACCGTGTCGCGGAAACTGCCGATCATCACGCCGACGCCGACCGCCACCGAGATCGCGATCATCAGCGCCGCGGTGGCGACGCCGGTGCGGGACAACCCGGCCGCGACGCCGCGCGCCGCCATCCCGCCCAGGATCCCGAACGCGCGCGCGGCGGGCGGCGCCACCAGGCGCGCGAACCCCAGCACCGCCGCCGGCGTCAGGAGCGCGCAGCCGAGGATCACCGCAAAGAGCCCGGCGAACGACACGAGGAGGCTCTTCGTCGGGAGCGCGAGGAGCAGCGCGGCCAGCGCCAGCAGGGAGAGGCCGGCCGCCACGAGCCGCGGCAGCGCGCGCCGCACGCCGGTCTCGACCGCCGAGCGCGACAGGACCGTGACCGGCGGCACGCCGGTCGCCTCGAGCGCCGGCGGCAGGGCGGCGAGCAGCGTCCCGGCCAGGCCGAGCGCCGCCCCCTTCAGGAGCGGCCAGGGCGAGACGATCGCTTCGCGCACGGTCAGCACGAAGTAGAGGTCGTTGATCGTCTGCGTCACCAGCACCACCAGGCCGCGCCCGAGCGCGACCCCCAGCAGCAGCCCGAGCGCCGTTCCGGCGATCCCGACCCCCGCCGCCTCGCCGAGGACCCCCGCCAGCACCTCGCGCCGCGTCACGCCGAGCGCGCGCAGCCGGCCGATCTGCGGCCGGCGCTGCACGACCGAGAAGGTCATCGCGTTGTAGATCAGGAACGCGCCGCAGACCAGCGCCAGCAGCGACAGCGCCATCAGGTTGAGGCGGAAGGCGCCGGTCATGGTCTCGATCGACGCGCTGCGCGCGGCGGCGCGCACGATCGTCGCACCCGCGGGCAGCGCGGCGCGGGCCCGCGCGAGCAGCGCCTCCCCCGCCGCGCCGTCGGGCACGATCAGGTCGATCCGCGACAGCCGGCCGACGCGGCCGAGCAGCTCCTGCGCGGTCGCGACGTCGGCCAGCAGCAGCCCTTCGACGGCCCGGCGCGCCAGCTCGTCCTGCGGCTCGATCAGCGCCGCCAGCGCGACGCGCTGCCGCGTCCCGCCCGACTCGATCTCGAAGCTCCCGCCCGGCGCGACGCCGACCGCGCGCGCCGTGGCGGGCGAGAGCGCCACCGCGCCGGGGCGCGTCAGCCAGGCGTTCAGGTCGAAGGCGCCGTCGCGGCCTGGGACGTCCGGTGCACCACCCGGCGCGTCCGGTGCACCACCCGGCGCGAGGAACGGCCGGAACGGCGCCTCCGCGAACGGGTCCACGCCCAGCACGCGCAGCGTCACGCCGGCCCGCCCCGGCACCGCCACGAACCCCTCGACCACCGGCGCCGACGGCCGCACGCCAGCCCCGACGCGCAGCGCGACATACGCCGCGTCCGGCAGTCCCGCGGGCCCGCCGAAGACGTGGTGCGTGGTGCGCCCGGTGATCGCCTCGGTCGAGAGCGCGAAGGCGCGATTCGCGCTGTCGGAGGCGAGCTCGATCCCCACCACGACCGCGACGCCGAGCGCCACCCCCAGCACCGACAGCGCGAGCTGCGCCGGGTGGGCCAGCGCGTGCCGCAGGCCGGAGCGCGTCAGCAGCCGGATCACGGCGCCCTTTCGACCAGCTTCCCGCCCTCGATCGCGAAGACGCGGTCGGCCAGCCCGACGACCTCCGGGCTGTGCGTGACCATCAGCATCGTGCGTCCCTCGCGGCGCGTCAGCCGGTCGAGCAGGTCGAGCACCTTGCGGCCGGTCTCGAGGTCGAGGTTTCCGGTCGGCTCGTCGGCCAGCATCAGCGCCGGCTGGTGCGCCAGCGCGCGCGCGACCGCGACGCGCTGCTGCTCGCCGCCGGAGAGGCGGTCCGGGAAGCTGCGCGCCCGATCCGCCAGCTCGACCGCCTCGAGCAGCGCGCGCGCGCGCTCCCGCTCCGCCGCGCCGATCGGGCCGTTCAGCTCGAGCGGCAGCAGGAGATTCTCCTCCACCGTCAGCGTCGGGATCAGGTTGAAGAACTGGAAGATGAAACCGATCCGCCGGCGCCGGAAGAGGGTCCGCTCGCGCTCGGAGAGCGCGTCGAGCCGCACGCCGTCGACGATCACCTCGCCGGCGTTCGGGAGGTCGATCCCGCTGACCAGGTTGAGCAGCGTCGACTTGCCCGAGCCGCTGCGCCCGAGGATGACCGCGATCTCGCCGGCGTGGATCGCCGCGCTGGCATCGGAGAGGACCGCGCGGCGCGCCTCCCCTTCCTCGAAGACGCGGGTGACGCCGCGCAGCTCGACGACCGGCGGCGCCCCGCTCATCGCTTGGCGAAGCGGTAGTGCGAGACGATCCACTCCGTCCCGTCGGCGTAGTTGAACAGCTCGGCGCAGGCCATGAAGAACATCCGCCAGCGCGCGAACCAGCGGTCGGCGTCGTCCTCGCCGTAGGTCTTCACGAGGTCGGGCAGCACCGCGTCCTTGCGGCGGTCGAGGTTGGCCAGCCAGGCCTCGGCGGTGCTGCCGTAGTGCGCGCCGTTGACGACCCAGTGGTCGTCCACCCAGAGGTCGCGCTGGAAGTGCAGCAGCAGGTCGTCGCTGGGCATGATCCCGCCGGTGAAGAAGAGGCGGCCCATCCAGTTGTCTTCGCCCTCGCTCTCGAAGGGATACGCGTAGCGCCGGTGGGCGAAGACGTGGACGAACAGCTTCCCGCCCGGGTCCAGCCAGCCCGCGATCCGCGCCAGCAGGGCCTCGTAGTTCCGCATGTGCTCGAACATCTCGATCGAGACCACGCGGTCGTAGCGCGCCGGCGCCTGGAAATGGTTCATGTCGTCGACCAGGACCTGGACGTTGGCGAGTCCGCGCCGCGCCGCCTCGTCGTCGATGAACTCCTTCTGACCGCGCGAGTTCGTGACGCCGGTGACGCGGCAGGCCGGGATAGTGCTGCGCGATCCAGAGCGTGAACGAGCCCCAGCCGCAGCCCAGGTCGAGCACCCGCTGGCCGTCGACGATCTCGGCCCGCTCGGCCGACATCCGCAGCATCATCTCCTCGGCCGCGTCGAGCGTGGTGACGTCGTCGCCCCAGTAGCCGCTGCTGTACTTCCGGTGCCGGCCCAGCACGGCGCCGAAGAACGACGCCGGCAGCTCGTAGTGCTGCTCGTTGGCCTTGTCGGTGTGGAGCGCGATCGGGCTCCCTCTCAGCAGCGAGGTCAGCCGGCGCTTGCGCTCGCGCTGCAGCTCGGGGTCGGCGACGTGCTCCTCCTCGATCCGCTGCTCGAGCATCTGGCGGATCCCGCGGCGCACCAGCGCGTCGGGCAGGAGGCCCCGTTCGGCGAGTTCGAGAGCGGCCTTCATCGCGTCTCCTTGCGGAACCACGGGACGAAAGCGCTCGTGGTCCGCTGGTACTCGGCGTAGTCGCTGCGGGTCCGCAGGGCCTGCGCCTCGGTCGCCGGGATGCCCGTGACCTTGAACAGCAGGTAGAGCATGAACGCCGGGCCGAGCAGCGTCACCCACCACCACGGCGAGCCGGCTGCCAGCAGCGGGTAGGCCCACCAGTGGAGCCACTCGAAGAAGTAGTTCGGGTGGCGCGAGTAATTCCAGAGGCCGACGCGGCAGGTCCGCCCGCGACTCGCCGGATCGGCGCGGAAGCGGGCGAGCTGCCGGTCGGCGATCGATTCACCGAGGATCGCGACGGCGATCACCGCCGCGCCGGCCCAGTCGGTCCAGGCGAGCGCGGGAGCGCGGTTGGTCGCGACGACGAGGAACGGGATCGAGAAGACGAGGTCGAAGGCAGCCTGGGCCTGGAAGAAGAGGAAGAAGTTGCGCTGGGCGTTCGCGCCCCAGCTCGTCCGCAGCGCCTGGTAGCGGCCGTCCTCCGGCTTGCCGATCACGCGGTTGACGAGCAGGTAGAGCGCCAGCCGGAAGGCCCACAGCGCGGTGAGGAGCGCGAGGATCAGCCGGCGCTGCGGATCGCCGGCGCCGACGGCGGCGTAGAAGATCGCGAGCACTCCGAGCAGCGCGGCCCAGGCGACGTCGACCGCCGAGGCGTCCTTCGTCCGGAGCTGCACGGTCCAGAGCGCCGCCATGACCAGCGCGGCGCCGAGCCAGCCGAGGAGCAGGGCGGTCCAAGGGGAGAGGGCTTCGGGCACGAGGGCTCCGGCGAAGGCGGGCAAGGTCCCGGAGCCTACTCTCCAAGGAAGAGCCGCTCAAACCGTCTGGATGCGGCGAGACTCGCGAGCCTGCCGGCGTCCCTTGATATCGCGCCTGATTCATGACAGTATCATCTGTAATGACGAATAGTACCGTCAAGACACCGGGCCCGCGCAGGAAGCGTCCCGCGGCCTCCGGCCGCTTCGTGCTGCGCATCGGCGCGGACCTGCACGCCGAGCTGCGGCGCGAGGCGGCGGAGCGAGGCATCTCCCTCAACGAGCACTGCGCGCGCAAGCTGGCCGAACCCGCTGGGATCGCGGTCGAAGACGCCGAGTTGCAGGCCGTCGTGGTGCACGCCCTCCAACTCCTCGAGGGCTCCCTCGTGGGCGTCGTCGTACACGGATCGTGGGCTCGGGGTGAGGCGCAGGACGGTTCCGATGTCGACGTCATGCTCGTCGTGGATGAACGCACGCCTGTCTGCCGTGAGCTTTACCGCCGCTGGGATGCCGCCGGACCGCTCCGGATCGACGGCCACGCGGCCGACGCGCACTTCGCCCGCCTCCCCTCCGGGGCCGAGGCGGCGACTCCGCTCTGGGCCGAGATCGCCACCGACGGGTTCGTCGTTTTCGAGCGCGATCGCCGGGTCTCGCGCGTTCTCGCGCAGGTTCGCAGCCGGATCGCCTCCGGCAACCTGGTGCGCCGGGTCGTCCACGGACAACCCTACTGGACGGAGGTCGCCTGACCACTCCACCCTATCCCGCGCGGTCGACCTGCACAACGTCGAGCTCGCGCGCGACTACGTTGCCCGGGCGGAGCTCCGGCTCCGCGCGGTGGACACCCTGTTCGAAGGCGGAGGCTGGGCCGACGTCGTCCGGGAATCGCAGGAGGTCGTCGAGCTGGCGCTGAAGGGGCTGCTGCGCGGGTGCGGCGTCGAGGCCCCGCGCATCCACGACGTGTCCGAGGTCC
Organism: uncultured Acidobacteriota bacterium; assembly: GCA_963702425.1. Classification (GTDB taxonomy): domain Bacteria; phylum Acidobacteriota; class Polarisedimenticolia; order J045; family J045; genus JALOKP01. Next base: position 112,024 of record CAVPCQ010000024.1, on the reverse strand, counting down.
TGCTGCTCGAGCGGGACCGGGTGCCGGACGGCCTCGCCTCGGAGGCCGACCGCCTGGCCGAGATCTCGAAAGAGCTCCGGCGGGACCTCGAGTTGCGCGTTCTACGGCGCCGAGGATCTCACCCCCTCGACCTTCTACGTGCGTGCCGACGCCACGCGGGCGCGCGACGCGGCGCGGTGGGTCGTCCAGCAGGTGAAGCGAGCGGAGATCTGAGAGCCGGGGGCCCCGTCCAGCGCGACTCGACTGTGCGGGATTCTCTAGCCGCCCCCGTCCCGCGTCGCCGACAGGGCCAGCGCTCCGTCGCCCCTTCGCAGCTCCAGCCGATCCCCCTCGACCTGGGCCGTAGCCACCGTCTCGAGCGCTGCCAGGAGCATCTGCTCCTGCTCCATCACCCCCACGGGCTCCGCGCACATCTTCCGTGTCGAAGCGGGCGGGGCGAACTTCAGCTGCGCTCCGTCGGCCGTGTACCGGGAATTGAAGCTGTTGCACCCCGCCGACCCGCTGGCGCGACCGTCCGCCGCGAAGGCCAGCGTCGGCGAGGTCCCGGCGAGCACGCTGACGACCGCCTGCTTGCCGTTGTTGATCCCGGTGATGCGCCACGTCGTGCCGGCCAGCGTTTCCGACTGCCGGGCCAGCGTCGCGCGCAGCGTGCCGTCCGCGGACAGCAGTTCCAGCTGCCCTTCCGCGATCCGGTACCTGCCCGCGCCGGTCAGCGCGGCGATGAACGCCTTCGCCTGCGCGTCCACGGGGGGCGGGCAGGCCATCATCGTGGAGGCCAGCTGCGGCGTCACCTTGAGCTCCGAGCCCTCAATGGAGTACGGGCCGCCGTAGCGGTTGCAGCCGTCGGTGCCGCTGACGCGCCCGGCCTCGAAGCGCAGCGTTGCGGGGCTCTCCGCGGCGAGGCTCTGCCCGGGCAGGGCGGACAGCACCCAAGCGGTGCTCTCGAGCGACGGAGCGTCAGCCACGGGCTGCACGCTGCCGCATGCGGCGAGCAAGGCGGTCACGGCCGGGGCCAGGGCCGGCAGCGGCGATCGGCAGAGACGCGTCATGGGTTCTCCCTCTGGTCATGCGCAGACGCTAGCACAGATGCACTCCACGGCGAGATCGCGCGCAGGTGCCCGGGTCCGGGTCCCGGGGTTACGATCTCCTGCAGACGAGGGGACCCGCCAATGACCGCCGACGACCATTGGATGCAGCGTGCGATCCAGATGGCGCGTCGCGGGATCGCCGCCGGACAGTCCCCCTTCGGGGCGGTCGTGACGCGCGGGGGAACTCGTCGCCGAGGCGCACAACACCGTCATCGCCGAGACCGACCCGACCAGCCACGCCGAAGTGCGCGCGATCCGCGCCGCGAGCCGCACGCTGGCCACGATCGACCTCTCCGAGTGCGTCCTGTACTCGACCTGCGAGCCTTGCCCGATGTGCTTCGGTGCCATCCACTGGGCACGCCTTCATCGCCTGGTCTTCGGCGCACGGATCGAGGATGCCCTCGAGGCGGGCTTCAATGAGCTCGGCGTATCGAACGAGACGCTTCGCAACATCGGCGGGAGCGCGGTCGGGATCGTCCCCGATTGCCGGCGCGCGGCGTGCATCGAGCTCTTTGCGGAGTGGGCTAGAGGCCCCGCGCCCCGGCGTTACTAGGCCACGACCGGTTCGATCCCGTATCCCAGCGGCACACCGCAGGCTCGCGCGCGGGTCGACACTTGCTCCGTTCCGTGGAGAGTGCCGATGAGGGCTCGAGTCGTCCGTCCCGTCCCTGCCTCGATCGTCGTGATCCTCGCAGCCCTGCGCTCCTGCCGCCGCAGGCCGCTGCCGACGAGAGCGCGTCGCCGATCCCGTTCGACTCCCCGCGCTGGACGATCGTGCAGGGAAGCGTCGTCGAGCACCTCGGCCGCAAGGCGCTCGCCGGTTCGGCCCTGCTCGGCGACGCCGTCTTCGAGAACGGTGTGATCGAGTTCGACGTCGCCGTGAACGGCGAGCGCTCCTATCCCGGCGTGCTGTTCCGGATCGCGTCGCGCGGCAACCACGAGCGGGTCTACCTGCGGCCGCACCACGCGAACACGGCGCGCGTTCCCGACGTCGTGCAGTACGTCGCGGCGTTCAACGGCATCGACTCGTGGCAGCTCTACGGCGGCGACGGGAAGACGGCCTACGCGGACCTCCCGACGGGCCGCTGGCTGCACGTGCGGGTCGAGGTCTCCGGAACGCAGGCCCGCGTCTTCCTCGACGGCGCCGAGCAGCCGGCCCTCGAGATCCACGAGCTTCAGCGCGGGATGTCGAAGGGCGGGCTGGGGCTCCTGGGCCCCGCCGACGGGTCGGCGTACTTCTCGGACTTCCGCTTCCGCGCCGAAGACGCGCTGCAGTTCGATCCGCCGCCCGCCGCCTGGCCCGCTCCCGGCTTCATCGCCGAGTGGGAGCTGTCGCAGCCCCTGCGCGGCGACCAGCTCGACGACGGGAAGCCGCTCGGCGAGCAGCAGCTCCCGCCGCTGGTCTGGAAGCGCGTGACGGCGCTCCCCGGCGGTCTCGTCGACGTCTCGCGTCACTACGGCCGCCTCGGGCCGGGTGTCGACGCGGTCGTCGCCCGCACCCGGCTCACCGCCTCGGCGAAGGAGGTCCGCCGGCTGCGCTTCGGGTACAGCGACGCGATCTCCGTCTTCCTCAACGGCCGTCCCGTCTTCGCCGGCGACAGCTCCTACCTTTCGCGCGACCCGTCCTTCCCGGGCTTCATCGGACTCTTCGATCACCTCTTCCTGCCGCTGGAAGAGGGCGACAACGACCTGACGATCTACCTCTACGAGGGGTTCGGCGGCTGGGGCTTCGAGTTCCAGGACGCAGGCGCGGAGTTCGCGGCGCCGGGCGATCACGAGGCTCTGGGAGACCCAGGCGGAGATCCCCTCCGCCGAGTCGGCCGTCTTCGATCCGGCGCGGAGCGCCTTCTACGTGTCGGCATACGACGCGGCAAACCCCGACCCGTCGCCCGGCCGCCAGTTCCTCACCAAGCTCGGACCCGACGGGCGCATCGAGACGCTGCGCTGGGTCGACGGCCTGACCCATCCGACGGGCCTCGTGCTCGACGGCGGCACGCTCTTCGCGGTCGAGCCGACGGGAGTCGCCGTGATCGACGTCGCGACCGCGAAGGTCCGGGAACGCATTCCCGTCGCCGGCTCGGTCATGCTCAACAAGGCGGCGCTCGGACACCGACGGCGCGCTCTTCGTCACCGACTCGCGCAAGGGGGTGATCTGGCGCCTCGCGGACGGCCGCGCCGAGGAGTGGCTGACCGGCCTGCTTCGCCCCAACGCGCTCCACATCCGCGGCGGGACCCTCTTCGTGGGCACGAACGGCGACGGCACCGTCCGCTCGGTCGAGATCGCGACGCGCGCCACGCGCACGCTCGCGCGCTTCGGCCCCGGCATCCTGGTCGGCTTGACCTCCGACGACGCCGGGAACCTGCTCGTCTCGCAGGTCGAGGGGCGGATCTTCCGCATCGCGCCGGACGGGACCGTCACGCGCCTGCTCGACACGAGCGTGCCGGGCAAGGGGGCGTGCAACTTCGCGTTCGTGCCGGAGCGAGCGGCTGCTCGTCGTCCCGACCTGGACGGGCAACACCGTCGTCGCCTACTTCCTGGGGAAGGCGGCCGCGCGCCCTGAGCCCGGGCGGGCTTGCTGGTCTTCGGCTTCGCCTTGGCCGGTGCCTTCCCGGCAGCGGCCTCGCGCGCGAGCTTGCCGGCGTAGTACTCGAGTGCCCAGCGCGTCTTGGCCTGCTCGTTCCGGTCGCGCTCGGCGCCCATCTCGGCGAGAAAGGCCATGAAGCCGGCCGTCGCGACCGCGGCCTGCTTGACCGGGGCCTTGATCGAAACCTCCAGCAGCAGGTCGCCGTCCTCGCGCTTCCACAGCTCGGCGGTGATCGGCCAGGGGCAACCCGGGTCCTCGAACTGCCAGCGTTGCGCCGTCAGCGGCCCGAGCACGGCGAGGCTCGTGAAGTCGATCGCGTGGCCCGCCGTGGCCGACAGGAACTCCTGCTGCTCCCTGGTGAAGATCTCGGCGATCGGCTTCCTGCCGACGGCGACGCGCTTGATGTGCCCCCGCGTCACCGGCATCGAAAACGACGCGGACTTGGTGACACCCTTCTCGCTCGCATCCGCCTCGATCTTGAAGTCCCGGTACTTGCGCCACTTCCGGTCGACGTCCGCGGGAATCACCGGCCGGAACTTCACGGTGCTGTCGTGCGCGTCGCCGACCACGCGGCGAGCCCGGGCGATGATCCCGGCGTGAAGCAGGTCGAGCTGGGGCGTGTCGAAGAAGTAGATGTAGCGTTCCTCGTCGTTGCTTCGCTTGAGGCCGAACTGCGCCAGCGCCGCCTGGATCTGGTGGTCCGGAATCGTCGCCTTGATCTCGATCGCCTCGGCGCCCGCGACCGCCTTGGCGACCTTGCCCCGCGTTGCCGCTCCCCGCTCCATGTTTCGTCCTCCGCGTTGCCAGTCTCCGGCTACCTACACCGGATTGTCCACCTCGAAATACCGCGTCTCCAACCCGAATCGCTCGACCAGGTGCTCCCCCAGCGCCTGCACTCCGAACCGCTCCGTCGCGTGGTGTCCCGCCGCGACGAAGTGGATCCCCTCCTCGCGCGCCAGGTGGACCGCCGCCTCCGACGGCTCGCCCGTCAGGAACAGGTCGAGGCCGCGCCGGGCCGCCTCCTCGAGGTACTTGGGCGCCCCGCCGCTGACGACCCCGAAGCGCCGGACCGGCCGCTCTCCGGCCTCGATCACCAGCGGCGCGCGCCGCAGCACCGCCTCGATCCGCGCCGCGATCCCGCCCAGCGTCACCGGCGCCGCGAACTCCGCGACCACGCCGATCGGCACCCCCTCGTGCTCGAACGCCGCGTCCACCACCTCGGCCCCCAGCCGCCGCGCGAGCACCGCGTTGTTGCCGACCAGCGGGTGGCGGTCGAGTGGCAGGTGGTACGCGAGCAGGCTCATGTCGGCGTCGAGCAGCAGCTTCAGCCGCGCGCGCAGCGCGCGCTCGACCCGCATCTCGCCCTGCCCGCGCCAGAAGATCCCGTGGTGGACGATCGCCGCGTCTGCGCCCCACGCCGCCGCCTGCTGCAGGAAGTCGCGCGCCGCGCTGACACCGAGCGCGACCTTGCGGACCTCCGGCCGCCCCTCGACCTGCAGCCCGTTGGGGCCGTAGTCGCGGACGGCGGGAACGTCGAGGAAGGCGTCGAGGTGCGACGAGGAGTTGGGCGAGCGGGACCATGCGCGGCTCCGGGAGTCGGTGGCCCCGCCATTCTGACCCTGCGGCGTCCGCTCGAGGAAGCGTCAACGATCCGACAGGGCTGCCAAGCGGGAGTCGGCGGCGCCCCGCACGTCCCCTGGAACCCCCCGCCGCGCAGGCCTTTCCGCTGGCAGCGCGCTTGCAGTCCCGGTCCTCGGAGGATGGCGCCGTGGCGCGTTTCCCGAAGGAGTTCGTGTCGCGAGACGGGGTCTTCGTGCCGGCCGGCACGGCGGCCTTCCTGGCCTACACCGACGGCGTCGAGGCCGAGGGGTACCTGGTCGAGGTGCTCGACCGGGCGACCGACCTGGGGAGCGGGTCGCGCGAGCTGGCGGCGGCGATCCGCGACTGGCCGTCGCGCTACCACCTCTCTTCCGAGCGCGCGAACCTCCTGCGCGCTCTCGACCTCGACGCTGCGGCGCGGGTGCTCGAAATCGGCGCCGGCTGCGGGGCGATCACGCGCTACCTCGGAGAAACCTGCGCGCGGGTCGTCGCGGTCGAGGGCAGCCTGGCCCGGGCGACGATCGCGCACCGCCGCTGTCGCGGCCTCGCCGGCGTGGAGGTCGTCGCCTGCGACTTCCAGGACTTCGTCACGAGCGAGGCGTTCGACATCGTCACGCTGATCGGCGTCCTCGAGTACGCCGCGCAGTTTGCACGCGGAGCGAAGGACCCGTTCGCCGCGCTGATCGCACGGGCGGCCGCGCGGCTGCGTCCCGGGGGCGCGCTGATCGTCGCGATCGAGAATCGCCTCGGGGTCAAGTACCTCGCAGGCTGCGGCGAGGACCACGGCGCGCCCCGCTTCGCGAACCTGGAGGGCTATCCCGACCCGGACGGACCGCGCACCTTCGGGCGCGCCGAGCTGGCCGCGCTGCTCGAGGCGCAGGGGCTGACCTCGACGGCGCTGCTGCTCCCGTTCCCGGACTACAAGGTCCCGACGACGTTCGTCAACGCCGCCCGCTGCGGCGCCGACGACGCACGCCGCCTGGGGCTGGCGCAGTGGTGCTCGATGCCGTTCGCCGACTACGTCCGGCCGCGGCAGTTCCTGTTCTCCGATCACCTCGCGCTCGCGGGCCTCGCCGCCAACGGCCTGCTCGCGGACCACGCCAACTCGTTCCTCTGGGTCGCGCGCAAGGGACACGGCGGCTCGCTCCCGGTGGGAGCACCGGCCTGGGCCGCGCGGCGCTACAACGTCTCCCGGCACCCGGCCTTCCGCACGACCACGACGCTGGTCGAGGACGGCGGCGCCGCCTGGATCCGCAAGGAGCGGATGCCGGGTGCCGGGCCGGCCGACCCCGCGCTCCCCCTGACGCAGCGGCTCGAGGAGCGCAGCGCCCTCCACGAGAGCGCCCGTGCCCTTTCCTCGCGGATGCTGGCCGCGCTGCGGCGCGGTTCCGGCGGCGCCGACGCGTTCGCCGCCGAGCTGCGGACCTGGCTGGCCTTCCTGCTGAAGCACGGTGCCACCGGCAACGGCGAGTCGAGCCTCCGCCCCGAGTTCCTCGACTGCATCCCGGACAACCTGCTCGAGGACGGCCGCGGCCGCTGGCACTACGTCGATCGCGAGTGGGCCTGGAGCGAGCCGGTCCCGCTGGGCTGGGTCCTCTTCCGCGGATTGCTCTCGCTCTGGCGCACGCACGCGCCGTGGATCGCCGGCGATGCGTTCGAGCGCGGCGCCTCGTTCGCCGACTTCCACCGCCAGTGCCTCGCCCTGCTCGGCGCCACCGAGCCGCACGGCGCTGCCGCCGAGTGGTCCCGGCGGGAGGCCCTGCTGCAGCGGATCGTCGCGGACGGGTGCCTTCCGGCGAGCGGCGGCGCCGGCGCGATCGAGATCGGCGAGATGCTCGGGAGCGACCTCGACTTCGGCCGCGAGGCCCGCGAGGACCTCGATCGCAGGGCCGCGCGCTTGGCGCGCACGGTGGCCGAGGCGGACATGCTGGGCGCCGCGCTCGAGAGCGCGCAGCGGGCCGCGCGCGACCAGGCGGTCGCCGACGCGGCAGGCCGGCAGGCGGAGGAGATCGCGGGGGCGGTGACGGCCGAGCTCGTCGCTGCGGCGCTGACGGCTTCCGACGAACCGGAGCCCGAGCAGCACCTCTACGAGATCGTCGTGCCGGTCTACGACGGGGTCGACGACCTGCTGCGCTGCCTCGACGCGCTGCTCGCCCACACCGATTCCCGTCACGGGATCCTGCTGGTCGACGACGCCAGTCCCGACGACCGCGTCGCCGGCGTGCTCGACGCGTACGCAGCGCGCGACCCGCGGATCCGCGTGCACCGCCTTCCGGAGAACCGCGGCTTCCCCGGCGCCGTCAACGCCGGGCTCGAGCGGACGACGCGCGACGTCGTGCTGCTCAACGCCGACACGGTCGTCACGCCCGGCTGGCTGGCGCGCATGGACCGCTGTCGGCGCTCCGACCCGCGGATCCACACCGTCACGCCGCTCTCCAACAACGCGACGATCTGCTCGGTCCCGCAGTTCAACCAGAAGAACCCGCTGCCGGATGGCCTCTCTCCCGACGACATGGCGCGTCTCGTCGCGCGGACGTCGCTGCACCGCTACCCGCGCGTCCCGACCGGGGTCGGTTTCTGCCTGCTCGTCACCCGCGCGCTGATCGACGCCGTCGGACCGCTCGACGAGGCCTTCGGCCGCGGCTACGGCGAGGAGGTCGACTGGTGCCAGCGCGGCTGGGCCTACGGCATGGAGTCGGCGATCTGCGACGACGCGTTCGTCTACCACCACGGCGAGGTCGGCTTCTCGGCGGTCCCGGAGCGGCGCACGCTGCAAGAGCGGAACCGCGAGCTGGTCGCGCAGCGCTGGCCAGCCTACGAGCGCGCGGTCCGGACCTGGTGCCTGCTCAACCCGCTGCGGCTTCAGCACCAGCGGCTGTTCGCCGCGCTGCGCCGGCCTCCGGGCGACCGGCGGCTGCGCCTGCTGCACGTCGTGCACAGCTACGGCGTTCCAGCGGGAACGGAGCTGCACACCCGGCGGGTCGTGGCCGGGACGCGCGAGCGGTTCGACAACACGGTGCTCCACCCCGCTCCGCTCGACGGCTGGTTCGACGCCGTCGCGCACGAGGACGAGGACGGCACGCTGCAGGTGACGCTCAACGCGGCGACGGTGCCGGCCCGGGCCGCGATCTTCGGCGCTCCGCTGGAGTCGCGCTCCCTGCTGGTCGAGCGCGCCTTCGCGGAGATCGTCGCCGGCAGCGGTGCGGAGCTGGTCCATTTCCATCACCTCGCGCGGTTCGGCACGCTGGCCCTACCGGCGGTCGCTCGGCGATTCGGCGCGAAGGTGGTCGTCTCGGCGCACGACCTGTTCTTCCTCTGTCCCGATTTCACGATGCTGGGACTCGACGGCCGGCACTGCGGTCGCTCGCAGTACGAAGGGGACGCGCGCTGCGTGGCCTGCCTCGGTGCCAAGGCCGCGCGCGTCGAAGGCCTCGGGGACGACGCGCTGGCCGCGCTCCTCGCCGAGCGCCAGGCGGTCGCCCGCGCGGCGCTGCTCGCGGCCGACGCGATCGTCGCGCCGTCGGCCGCCGTCGCCGACCGCCTCGCCCTCGCCTTCGGGGAGGAGATCGCCGCACGCACGGCGGTGATCGGCCACGGGACCGAGGAGCTTCGCGCGGCGTCGCGCCACGGCGGGGACCGCACGCTGCACGCGATCTTCCTCGGCAACCTCACTGCCGTGAAGGGGCGCGCGCCATTCCTCGAGGCGGTGCGGCGGCTGGCTGGGCGGCCGATCCGTTTCTCGGTGGTCGGGGCAGCACCCGGCGGCAAGGACCTCGCCGCGCTCGCGCGACGGGTCGCGCTCACCGGGAGCTATACCCCCGGCGAGTTGCCGAAGCGGCTCGCCGACGCCGACGTCGTCGTGATCCCCTCGGTCGGCCCCGAGTCCTACTGCTTCACGCTGGACGAGGCGCTGCGCCTGGGAATACCCGTCGTCGCCTCCCGGATCGGGGCCCTGGCGGAACGCGTGGTCCACGAAACGACCGGACTCCTCGTCGAGCCGGGCGACGCTGCCGGGCTAGCCGCAGCGCTGGAACGGCTGGCGTCCGATCGCGCGCTGCTCGATCGCCTGCGCGCGGGCGTCCGCGGGCTTTCGTTCAAGTCCGTCGCCGAGAACGTCGCCGAGTACGAGGCCCTCTACGACGGCCTGCTGGCCCGGCGGTTCGACCGGAACACCCTGCTCCGGCACCAGGCGCTCGCCGCCGTTGCGGCCGGGAGAGGGGTCCCCCAGCCCCAAGGGACGTGACCGAACGACATTCGTCTGATATCCTCCGAGCGTAGAGCGGTGGCCTGCCTACGGCCCACGCCTCTTGATTTCATTCGGAGGAACGAATGTCTTACCAAACGCTTTCTGCCCAGGACTTCATCGCGCTCGAAGAGCGGTACGGGGCTCACAACTACCACCCGCTCGACGTCGTCCTGACCAAGGGGCAGGGTGTCTGGGTCTGGGACGTCGAGGGGCGCAAGTACCTCGACTGCCTCGCCGCCTACTCCGCGGTGAACCAGGGGCACAACCACCCCCGGATCGTCGCCGCGATGATCGAGCAGGCGCAGCGCATCGCGCTGACCTCGCGCGCCTTCCGCAACGACCAGCTCGGCCCGTTCGTGAAGGCCGTCTCGGAGCTGACCGGCTTCGCGCGCGTGCTGCCGATGAACTCCGGCGCGGAAGCGGTCGAGACCTCGCTGAAGGCCGCGCGCAAGTGGGGCGAGAAGGTCAAGGGCGTCCCCGCAGGCCAGCAGGAGATCATCGCCTTCGAGCACAACTTCTCCGGCCGCACGATCGCGATCATCTCGTTCTCCGACGAGGCCCAGTACCGCGACGGCTTCGGCCCCTTCACGCCGGGCTTCAAGCTCGTGCCGTACGGCGACGCCGAGGCGCTCGAGCGCGCGATCACGCCGAACACGGTCGCAATCCTGATGGAGCCGGTGCAGGGCGAGGCCGGGATCGTCATCCCGCCCGCCGGCACGCTGAAGAAGGTGCGCGAGATCTGCACGAAGAACCGCGTGCTGATGATCCTCGACGAGATCCAGTCCGGCCTGGGCCGGACCGGCAAGATGTTCGCGTGGGAGCACGAAGGGGCGCGGCCCGACGCGATGACGCTGGGCAAGGCGCTCTCCGGCGGGATGTACCCGGTCTCGGCCTTCGTGGCCGACGACGAGGTGATGGGCGTCTTCCACCCCGGCGACCACGGCTCGACCTTCGGCGGCAACCCGATCGGGGCCGCGGTGGGCCAGGCGGCGATCAAGGTGCTGCGGGAAGAGGGGCTGGTCGAGAACGCCGCGGTGATGGGCAAGCGGCTCGGCGACGGGATCAAGGCGATCGCCGCGCCCTCCTTCCACGAGGTGCGGCAGATCGGCCTCTGGATCGGGCTCGAGCTGAAGCCGGCGGCCGGCGGCGCGCGGCGCTACTGCGAGGCGCTCAAGGGCGAGGGGATGCTCTGCAAGGAGACGCACGACAACACGATCCGCGTCGCCCCGCCGCTCTGCATCACGGCCAACGAGGTCGAATGGGCGCTCGAGCGGCTGGAGAAGGTGTTCGCGCGGCTGGGCTGAGCGCGCGTCACTTGCCCCAGCCGAACCCGAGCAGCAGCGAGTAGGCGAAGTAGCCGCCGTCCACGGTCAGTGCCTGCCGGCCGAACTCCGAGGGGATGGAGAAGTCGAACTCCGTCCCCCCGCCGTAGCGCAGGTCGATTCCGAGGTTGAAGCTCGAGCCGAGCCGCCAGTAGATCCCGGCGTTGGCGTAGTAGCCGAAGTCCTGGTCGTCGTCGTCGATCGAAACCCCGAAGGCCTCGGCCTGGTAGGCCGCCGAGACGCCGGCGATCCCGGCGCCGAGGTAGGGGCGGAAGGGCTTGTCCTTGATCGGCAGCCAGAGCACCCCGAAGGAGAGCTCCGCGAGCGCCGCCGTGAACTCCACGTTCGTTCCGTAGACGTTGTCCTGGCTGTCGGCCGAAGCGTTGAGCCCCCACGCCAGGTGCACCGGCCAGTCGTCCATCCCCCAGTCGACGGTGGCACCGAACATGATCTGGCCGTCGAGCGGGTCCCAGTCGCTGCCGAGATCCCGCTGGCCGATCGTGAAGTTCGCGTTGCCGCCGGCGAGCGCCGCTGCCGGGGCGAGCGTGACGAGGAGCAATACCAGGGCCGCAACCTGCGTCTTTCTCGACATGATCCGGTCCTCCCGAGAGAGTGCGATCGTACTCCTGTCACCCGGCACCGGAGCGTCTCGGCGCGCGGACCCGCACGAAACTCCACGGGCAAGGCTGGACAGCCGCTCTGGTCCGGTTTCTCATCCGGATCATATTCGGCCGGGTGGGGCTTCTCCGTGTCCGGCTCGCCCGCGGCGCTGCTTCGGCCGCCGCACGGATCGCGCGCGTCGCGATCGCGGTCGCCGTGTCGGCGGGCACTGTGCTGGCGATCGCCGCAGCATCGACCTCCCCCGCCGCCGCAGCCGACGCCACCGCACTGCTGATCTTCCAGGACGCCTCGCCCGCCGAGGTCCGCACGATCGTCGCCGCCGCCGGCGCTCGCGTCGTCGCCCTCTTCCCCGGCGCGTCGACCGCGCTCGTCACCGGCCCCGATGCCGCGCTGGCCACGCTCGCCGCCGACCCGCGCGTCGCCGCCGGCGCGCGCGACGCCCTGACCGGCGAGGACATTCCCGCGCTCCCCGAGCCGCAGCGCCTCGCCGCCGCGGCGTGGAACCGCCTGAAGACGCCGGTGCGCGGCACCCTCTCGGCCCCGCCCGACGGCGATCCGCTGATCCACGACGCGCTCGAGCCGCCGCCCGCCGAGACCGGTCGCTTCCGGGCTCCCGCCGACGAGAGCGGTCTCGACGGCCGCCCCTACGGCGCGCGCTGGGACAACACCAGCGAGTTCCTCGCCGGAACGATCTCGCTGACCCTCTTCCTGCTCGAGAGCGACGGCTCGGTCGACCCGAACGTCTACAACTGGACGCTCGACCAGGAGAGCCAGGTCCTCTCGAACGTGATGCAGTTCGCAGCCAACGCGGCGGCGCTCTACCCCGCCGCGCAGCTGTCGTTCGTCGTCCACATGGTCACCGGCCGGACCGACACGGTGGCGCGCACCGGCACCGAGCCGATCAACCGCGCGGCCGCCACGAGCGGGACCACGGGCGAGGACGTCTGGGTGCGCGAGGTGATGGGCCGGCTGGGATACGCCGACCCGTACGTGCACCGCACGGTCCTGACGCGCCGCTTCGCGGACGCGACCCGGATCGCCGACGGCGCCGACTGGGCGGTCAGCGTCTTCGTCGCCCACACCGGCGGCAACGCCGGCGCCGCGGGCGCCGACGCCGACGGCAAGTTCACCGACGGCCGCTTCGGCTACGCCTATCTCGGTGGCCCGCACATCGTGCTGACCTACTCCAACGACGGCTGGGGGATCTCGCGGTTCCACATGGTGCTGCTGCACGAGCTGCACCACTCGTTCTTCGCGCTCGACGAGTACTACGGCTCGGCCTGCACCTGCACCGCGCACGCCGGCTACCTCGACGGGCTCAACGACAACTGCCAGGTCTGCGCCTCCGGCTCGACCGGCTGCACCCCCTGCCCGACCGACACGAGCTGCGTGATGCGCAACAACGTCGCCGTCGCCTGCGACGCGACGCGGCGCCAGGCCGGGACGTACGACACCGACGCGGACGGCACTCCCGACGTCTCCGATGTGCCGCCGGAGATCGCGCTGGCGCTCGACACCTCGTCGCCGGTGCCTGGAGGCCGGGCGCGCCTCGCGGGTGCGGCGCGGATCGTGCGGCTGGCCACGCACAACCCGGGCTACTCGACGACCCACGCCGACTTCAGCGTCGTGCGCCTCGCGGCAGTGGAGATCAGCATCGACGACGGGCCGTGGAGCGCGGTCACCGCTGTCCCGGCCGACGGCGCGATCGACGGGTTCCTCGAGGACTACACGCTCGACCTGGCGCTCCCCACCGGGCCGCACTGGATCGCGGCCCGGGCGGTCGACGAGCGGGGACAGCGCTCGGGGGCGCAGCTCGTGCTGGCCACGGTGCAGCCCGCGGCGCCCACGCTGGCGACGCCGTCGGTCACCGCGACGCGCCAGGGGACCTCGGTGCGCCTCGCGTGGGGCGCGGTCGCCGGGGCGACGCGCTACGCGGTCCGGCGCACGGCGTCGGCCCCGCCCGCGGCGTTCCTGGCCGCGACCGCGACCAATGCCGGAACCGCGACCGCGTGGACCGACGCGGCCGCGCCGGCGGTGGCGTTCTACCGCGTGTTCGCCGTCGACGCGGGGGGGACGGAGTACCCGGCGCTGGGGACTGCCTCGCCGTAGCTCGGCAGGGACTCGTCCGGGGGGGGCGCGTTCCTCGCCTTTCGGCCGCTCTTCCGGAACCATGAAAAACAGACTGTGAGTGTTTGATTTTCATGGTATGCTGCGCGTCGTGATCGTGCGCTCCCGTTGGCTGGCCGAAATCCGCGCCGCCCTGAAGCGGAGCCGGATCGCCGCCCTCGTGGGACCGCGCCAGGCAGGCAAGACGACGCTGGCGAGACAGATCGTACGGTCGGATTCACCGGCCTATTTCGATCTCGAGGACCCTCGCAGCCTGGCCCGGCTGGACGAGCCGATGACGGCGCTGGCTCCGCTCCGGGGAATCGTGGTGATCGACGAGATCCAGCGACGGCCCGACCTCTTTCCGGTGCTCAGGGTCCTGGCCGACCGGCGCCCGTTGCCCGCGCGGTTCCTCATCCTCGGGAGCGCCAGCCCCGATCTCCTCCGGCAGTCCTCGGAAACGCTCGCGGGCCGGATCGAGATCCTCATCCTGGACGGCTTCGGTCTGAACGAGGTGGGGGCTGGCCCGGGCACGCTCCGCCGGCGTTGGAGGCGTGGCGGCTTTCCACCTGCCTACCTCGCCCGATCGGAACAGGCGAGCGTCATCTGGCGTCAGCAGTTCATCCAGACGTACCTCGAACGCGATCTTCCGCAGCTCGGCATCACGATCCCAGCCACCACGCTGCTGCGGTTCTGGACGATGCTGGCCCACTATCACGGCGGTATCTGGAACACTGCCGAGGCCGCTCGTTCGCTCGGCGTCGCCGAGCCGACCGCCCGGCGATATCTCGACCTTCTCACCGGGCTGTTCCTGGTACGCCAGCTCCGCCCGTGGCACGAGAATCTCAAGAAGCGGCAGGTGAAGTCGCCCAAGGTGTACCTGCGCGACAGCGGGCTGCTGCACTCGCTTCTCGGACTCTCTTCGGAGCGCGATCTGCTCTCCCATCCCAAGGTGGGGGCCTCCTGGGAGGGATTCGCCATCGAGGAGACGCTGCGGGCGGTCGCGCCCGATGCAGCCCACTTCTGGGCGACCCATACGGGTGCGGAGCTGGATCTGCTCCTCTTCGTTCGAAGTCACCGATATGGCGTCGAAGTCAAGTTTCAGGACGCACCGCGCTGGACGTCTTCGATGCGCATTGCGCTCGAGGACCTCTCGCTCAGGCGCCTCGTCGTGCTGTATCCGGGGTCGCAGCGCTACGAACTCGAGCGACGCGTGAGCGTGGTGCCCTTGGCGGAACTCGCGGCGCGTGGAGCGGAGGCGATCCTCGCGCCCCCCGGCCGGCGAGCGTGATGAGGCGATGGGGTGGCATCCCCTTGGTCGCGATGATGTCGGGGTGAGATCCACTCCCTGCCGCGCGCTGCTCGAACTCTGGCGGGACATCGTGAAGGTGGGGGTCGAGCCGATCGGCGCGCGACTCCGCGGCACCGCGCGCTTGCCGCTCCTTCCAGCGCTCGCCTACCTGGCCGCAGATGCCGCTCTCTGCTCATTGGTAATCGGCTGGGCGAACACGCTCCCCTTCGGGCAGGACGTCTGGGCACACAACGGCCTGGCGCTGCTGCGCGCGGGGATCGCGATCGCCGTGCTCGGTCGCGGACGGCTGCGGGCCCTGTTCGCGCATCCCGGGCGCGAACTGCGCTGGAGCGCGCTCGTCGTGTGCCTCGGCGCGGTGGCGACGACGCTCGTTCTGGCGGCGGTCCTCGCGATCTCCCGGATTCCCCTCGGCCCCGCGTCGTTGGACCTGACCGCTGCCGCGCCGGCGGGCGGCATGGCGCTTCTCGGATACGCCGTCGCCAGTCTCCTGCTGGCTCCCCTGAGCGAGGAACTCATCGATCGCGGTGTCCTGCTCCTCGCGCTGCCGGCACGTACGCCGGGGTGGGTGGCCCTCCTGGTGTCGGGCGCCGTATTCGCCTGGATGCACGCGGGGCCCTATCACCAGGACGGATTCCCGCTCTTCCCGCTGCTCGGCGGGTTGATGACCGCCGCGGTCTTCCTGCAGCGGGGGTCGCTGATCCCGCCGATCGTCGTCCACGCGTCGGGCAACCTGTTCCTGGAGGTGGCCGAGCTGCTAATCGGGGGCTTCACGGTCCTGTGACCGCCGGGCGCCCGCTCCGTGATAATCCCGCCATGAGCACCCTGCTGATCGTCGCGCTCCTCGCGGCGGCCGCGGCGACTCCGGCCGCGCCGGTTGCGCCCGTTGCGCCCCCGCCGGCTGCCGTCCCGGCCGCTGCTCCGCCGGCCGCGCCCGCGCCGCCCTCTCTCGATCCCGCCAACGCCGCGCGCTACGCGCAGCTCGCGCTGGCCTGCATCGACCGGCCGTGGCCCTACAAGTCGGAGCGCGTGCTGGCTTCCGCCGAGTCGGTCCGCCCGCCGCGCGCCGATCACCCGGTCTTCTACGGCTGCTTCGACTGGCACAGCGCCGCGCACGGCCACTGGATGCTGGTCCGGCTGGCGCGGCTCTACCCGGACCAGCCCTTCGCCGCGGGCGCGCGCGAGGCGCTGGCGGCACGCTTCACCGCCGAACGCTTCGCGGGCGAGGTCGCCTTCTTCGCGGAGCCCGACCAGAAGCTGTTCGAGCGGCCGTACGGCTGGGCCTGGCTGCTGCGCCTCGCGACCGAGCTGCGCACCTGGGACGACCCGCAGGCCCGGGCGTGGGCGCAGCAGATCGCGCCGCTCGAGCGCGCGATCGTCGAGCGCCTGTCGGCCTACCTCCCGAAGCTGTCGTACCCGGTCCGCTCCGGCGTGCACCCCAACACCGCCTTCGCGCTGGCCTTCGCACTCGACTACGCGCGCGCGGTCGGGCGACGCGAAGCTCGAGCGGCTCGTCGTCGAGCGCAGCCGCGCGTACTACCTCGCCGACGCCGCCTGCCCCGTGGCCTACGAGCCGAGCGGCGAGGACTTCTTCTCCCCCTGCCTGCTCGAGGCCGACCTGATGCGGCGCGTCCTGCCGGCGGCGGAGTTCTCGTCGTGGCTCGACCGCTTCCTGCCGGGGCTGCGGCCGGGCGCGGCGGCCGGCCTCGGCCACCTCGAGCGCCCGGCGCAGGTGACCGACCCGACCGACGGGAAGATCGTCCACCTCGACGGCCTGAACCTCGTGCGCGCCTGGACGATGCGCGGGATCGCCTCGGCGCTGCCGGCCGCCGACCCGCGGCGCGCGCGACTGCTCAAGCTGGCCGACGCGCACGCCGCGTCGGGCCTGGCGCGCGTCGCCAGCGGCCACTACGAGGGGGAGCACTGGCTGGCGTCGTTCGCGGTCTACCTGCTGACGGCTCCCGGCTGACGACACTCGTCCGCGCGCCCTTCGGTCGTGGAGCGATCGGCGAGCGGGAGGTGCGTCTCACGGGCCAGCCAGGCGCCGAGGGCGCGCGCCGGGCGTGGGTCGTGAAGCTCGCGGATCACGGTGCGGCGCTCGTGCCGGCGGCCGGCGCGTGCGATGGCCGCTCCGCCCGGCGCCGCATCGGCGGCAAGCGCGACCAGTTCGTACCAGGCGTCGCCGTCGTCGTCGTGGCTCTCCGTGATCTCGAGCGACGCCGCCTCGAACAGGTCCTTCGCCCCGGACGGGCCGCGCCGCCGCAGGAGGAGCCGCCCCGAATCGAGGCGCCACTCCGGGCGCGTCCGCGCCAGCCGCTGCTGCATCAGCGCGAAGCCGATCGTCAGCGCGGCCGCCATCGCCGCGGGAACGAGCGCGTTGCCGTCGTCCTGCCCCCGCCAGGCCAGCGCCGCAGTCGCCGCGCCCGCGAGCGTCGTCAGCGCGATCATCGTCAGCGCCAGCTTGCGCCGCGCCTCGAGCTCGCGCACCAGCACGCGGCTCCCCTCGGGGTCGATCAGCACCTCCCAGCCGCGCGGGAGCGCGGGAGGCTCGTTCGCCTCGGCCGGCTCGTCCGGCAGGCCGAGTTCGCCGACGATCGCCTGCCGCAGCTCCGCACGCTCCTCCGCGGTCCCGAGGCGCGTCAGCTCCACCCGCTCGCCGGCGGCGTCGGCCATCAGCGCGCCCGGGCGGTCGAGCAGGTAGAACCGCAGCGGCACGCCGCGCGCGAACGTGCGCCGGCTCGTGAACGGCCCGATCCGCTCGATCCGCGTCAGGCCCTCCGGGCCGACGACGAACCGCTGCTCGGACCAGGCGAGGCGCAGCAGCTCGCGCGCGGCGAGGGTGCCGCCGAGCGTCCAGAAAGCCAGCCAGACCAGCAGGAAGGTGCCGGTCGCGAGCGCGCCGGCGAGTCCGGGTGCGCTCTCCGCGTTGCCGAGCGGCCGCCCGGTCGCGAGCGCCCAGGCGCCGCCACCGAGAATCCCGATCACGATGGTCTCGCCGACCGCCCAGCCGGCGAGCCACAGCGCCAGGAACCCCGCACCGGCGAAGCGGCCCGCGCCGCGCGGCGCGAGGCGCGCCGTGAGTCCTTCGGTCGTGCGCTCGACGATCACCGGCCACTCCGCGGGAACGCCCCCGCAGGGGAACCTCGGTCCGCGCCGTCTGGCCGGTCAAGCCGGATGGGGTTGCGCTCGGACCGTCACGCTCGGGGGGGCCGCGCGGCCCGCGCGATCCAGCTCGGATGCAGCGCCAGCACCGCGGTGCGGGCCGCGATCCCGCGCACTTCGGCCCGCGACACGCGCAGCACCTCGGTCGGATCGAGCCGCGCCGCGAGGGGCGCGCGCTCGAGCACAGCGAGCGTTGCCAGCCCCAACGCCGCCGGCAGTGCGGTCGCCGTGCGCACGCGCCAGCCCGCGCCGCGCAGGCGCGCGGTGTAGGCGAGACCGGCGAGGAGGCCGCGCCGCGCGCGGGCCTGCCAGCGGGCGAGGAGCGGCGCGAGACGCTCGCCCACGGCGGGATCGAGCAGATCGCGCGGCGTCAGCCCCAGCGCGCGCAGCTCGTCGGCCGGGAGGAAGCAGCGGCCGCGGCGCAGGTCGCGCGGCAGGTCGCGCAGCACGTTGACCAGCTGCAGGCCGCGACCGTAGCGCCGGCCTTCGACGATCAGGGCGTCGATCCGCGGCGTCGACGCAGGAGGCGACGCTGACGCCGGAACACGCAGCAGCGCCGGCAGCGACGCGTGCCGCACCAGCAGCCGCGTCCAGAACTCGCCGACGCAGCCGGCGATCCCCTCGGTGTAGGCGGTCAGCGCGGCGGCGTCTGGGAGCGCGGCGAGTCCGCCCCGGGCGCGCCCTTCCTCGTCGAAGAGGCGCAGCTCGCCGACCATCGTCGCGAGCAGGCGGTCGACGACCCGCTGCACGTCGTCCCGATCGGCCACGGGGAGCCGCGCCAGGCGGGCGAGGATCCCCTCCGCGCCGGCCAGCAGCTGCGCCTCGGCCTGCGTCGCTCGCTCGTCGCCGTCCCCACCCCCCTCCGCCAGGAACCCCTTGCCGACGGGCCCCGCGGCCCTGGCCCCCCGCAGCCGCTCCAGCTCATCGATCCGCGCGGCGGTCGGCGCGATCCCCCGGTCCGCTACCGTATCGCCAATTCGCGCAAGGAGATAGGCTGCCTCAACCGGCCCCCTCAAGCGCGCTGGTAGGAGTTCCACCGAGAGCGCGAAGGTCCGGGAGGTCTGCCGCAGCAGCTCGCGGTCCCCGAGCGGTCCGGCCCCCGGGCCGCCGCTCCCGACCCCGGGACCGCCCTCGCCCGCCCCCCTCGCCTGCCGCGTGGTCATCCCCGGCCTCCGTTCCTAGATTCTCACCGAGGAGGCCGCTCCCGGTGGACCGTCGTGGGTCCCGGGGGACGGCGCCGGAGGAGCCTGTCCATGATGCACAACGAACGAGGTGAGGGGCGGCTGGGGGTCGTCATCTGGCTGCTGCTCATGGCCGCCGGCATTTTCGTCGCGGTCCGGACGATCCCGACGCGCATGGCGGTGCTCGAGCTGCACGATTTCGCCGACTCGCAGGTCCAGCTCGCCGGCACGATGACGAGGGTCAAGACCGACGACATCCTGAAGTCGGTCCTCGACAAGGCCAAGGAGTTGGAGATCCCGCTGAACAAGAAGGACCTCGACCTCGAGGTCCGTCCCAACGACCTGCGGCTGACGATGAAGCACCGGATCGTCGTGAACCTCGAGGTCTACGAGTGGGTCTGGGACTTCAGCGAGGAGTTCAAGCACCTCAGAATGTGACTCGCGGGCGGCGCGCCCCTCAGGCGACGATCCGCCCGCCTGCGATCACCATGTGCGTCCGCGCCGAGCCGAACTGGTAGAGCAGCTGCCGGTGGTCGGCCGCGTCGAGCACGAACAGGTCGCAGCGCTTTTCCTTCTCGATCGAGCCGACCCGGTCGGCGACACCGCACGCGGCGGCGGCGTTGATCGTCGCGGCGACGATCGTCTCGGCGACGGTCATCCCGTAGAGCAGCGCCCCGAGCTGCATCGTCAACGGCAGCGATTCGCACGGTGACGTCCCGGGGTTGAGGTCGGTCGCCAGGGCCACCGGCAGGCCCAGCTCGATCATCCGCCGCGCCGGCGCCTGCTCCCGGTTGCGCAGGAAGACGCTGGCCGCAGGGAGCAGCACCGCGACCGTCCCCGCCGCCGCCATCGCAGCCAGGCCCCGGTCGGAGGCGTGCTCGAGGTGGTCGGCGCTGGTCGCCCCCAGCTCCGCCGCGAGCTGCGCCGTGCCGTCGTCGGCCAGCTGGTCGGCGTGCAGCTTGATCGCCAGGCCGGCCTCCTTCGCCGCGGTCAGGATCATCTGCGCCTCGGCCAGGCTGAAGGCGTGCTCGTCGACGAAGACGTCAGCGAAGCGCGCCAGACCGCGGGCCGCCACCTCGGGGATCATCTCCTTCGCGACGCTGTCGACGTAGCGGCGGCGGGCCTGCGCCGAGCTGCGCGCCTCGCGCGGAAAGGTGTGCGCACCGAGGAAAGTCGTCACCACCTCGTAGGGCCGCGCGCGCGCCGCGGCGCGCGCCGCCTCGAGCAGCTTGATCTCGCTGGCCGGGTCGAGGCCGTAGCCGGACTTCACCTCGAAGGTCGTCGCGCCAAAGCGCGCCATCCGATCGATCCGCGCGCCGGCTGCTGCGGCCAGCTCGTCACGGGACGCCTCGCGCGTGGCCTCGACCGTGCGCAGGATCCCGCCCCCCGTCTTCGCAATCTCCGAGTAGCTCTCGCCGGCCAGGCGCCGCTCGAACTCGTCGGCGCGGTCGCCGGCCCAGACGAGGTGCGTGTGGGCGTCGACGAGCCCGGGCAGCACCGCGCGGTCGCCGACCTCGATCCGCGTCGCCCCCGGCTCGACCGCGACCGAGCGCGCCAGCCTGGTCTCGGGGCCGACCCAGACGATGCGGCCGTCTTTCGCCGCGATCGCCCCTTCCTCGATGATCGTCAGCCGCCCCTGGAGGGCCCCTGCGAGCGGGCCCGGGCCCGCGCAGGTCACGACCTCCGACGCGCCGACGATGACGAGATCCGCCGGCGGCCGCTCACTCATGCTCGGTCGTGGGGGGCAGACTCGTGCGGCCCGCGCGGAGCCGGTCGGTGACGACCGCCTCCTGGCGGCGGATGTCGAGCAGGCGGCGGTGCTCGTCGATCAGCGCCGAGAGCCGGCTCTCGAACATCTCGCGCTCGGTCTTGATCCGGATGATGTGCTGCTGCAGGCGCGTGATCTCCTCGCGCGTGCGCGCCAGGAGCTGCTCGGCCTGGAAGCGGGCTTCGCCGACGATCCGCTCCGCATCCTGCTGCGCCGCCGCGCGGCGGTCCTCGCCGATCTTCTCCGACGCCGCCAGCGCGTCGATCAGGATCCGCTCGCGGTGGCGGTAGTCGTCCACCTCGCCGCGGGCCGCCTGCAGCATCCGGCCGAGCTCCTCGCGCTCCAGCGTCGCCTGCGACAGGGCGTCGGCGGCGGAGCGCAGGAACGTGCTGACCTCGTTCTTGCTGTAGCCGGCGAACTCGCGCTTGAAGCGGCGGGACTCGATGTCGAGCGGGGTGAGCGGCATGCAGGGGCTCCGGGATCCGGCCGGGAGGCGGCGTTTCGGGCGCCCCACGATACGCAAACCCGGAGCGGGACGGCAACCGGGTGTCAGCCGGGCACCCGGATCGTCTTTACGCGGGCAGGGACGACGCGCCCCCGGCCCGCGCGGACTTTCCGCCCAGCGGCTCGATGATCCCTTCGCGCAGCATGTAGTCGACGATGTAGGTCACGGTGTCCTCGAGCGACGGATCGGGACGCCCGCCGGACTGCGCCCTGGCCACGCGGTACATGTCGTTGTTGTAGCGCTTGTGCTGCATCGCGGCGAGCTTGTCCTGGGAGCGGATGAAGAAGTCCGTGAGCGGGTAGAGCAGGTCGTCCTGCGTGCAGCGCTGGTTCATCTGCTTCATGAACCCCGGGATGTCGAAATACGTGAAGTGGTAGCCGTACTTCTTGCTGATCACCTGCGTCACGTCGGCCATGTTGTAGTAGTCGTCGACCGTGAAGTGCAGCGTGCGAGCCGGGATCTCTGGCTCCTTGAAGATCGACGCGATGTTGTCGGCGACGAGGTCGGCCGGCAGGAAGCTGATCTGGTTCCGGGCGGTCACGCCGATGCCGTGGCGGATCATGAAGGCCAGGAGACGCACGGCGATGTCGTCCTTGCTGCCGACGCCGTTCGTCGACGCCGAAATCAGCGAGGGGCGGTAGATCCGCGCGTCGAGCCCGCTCTTTTGCGCCGCGAGCACGAGCTGCTCGGCCACCCACTTGCTCTGCGCGTAGCCGAAGTCGAGGTTGGCCATCTCCGGGTTGTTGTCCTTCTCGAACAGCATCGCCTTGACCGTCCACCCGTAGATGAACGTGCTCGAGATCATGTGGAACTGCTTCGGCGCGCCGGTGAAGGCGAAGCGCAGGATCTCGCGCGTTCCGTCGACGTTCGCCGGACGGAGTGCGTCGTAGTTGAGGACGTAGTTGACCAGCGCGCCGTTGTGGCAGATCGCCTGGACCTTCTGGCTGAGGTTCTTCCACTGCTCGGACGAGAGCCCGAGGTTGTGCCGGGTCAGGTTGCCGCACACGACGTGGACGCGCCGCTCGAGCGCGTCCTCCAGCTCCGGCGTCAGCAGCCGGGAGCGCCGGAGCGCGGACTTGATGCGGTCGAGGCCATGGACCGGGTCGGTCGCCCGCGTCACGGTGTAGAAGTTGAACGGGGTCTTGCGCAGCAGGCTGTTCAGCAGGAACGGCCCGAAGAAGCCCGTGGCTCCGGTCAGCAATACGTTGCTGACGGGCTGCTGCTCGGCTCGGCTGACAGCGAAACCGGAAACGGAGAACTCGGCATCCGACCGCATGCACTCGCGCTCGTACCCCTCGTGCTCCTCCTGGATCCGCCGCAGGACGTAGCGCAGTGCCAGGATCGGCTCGTTCGACGAGTGCTCGAACTGATCGAGCAGCGAGAAGAACTCGGCGACCGTCAGCCGCTGCAGCAGGCGCACGTCGACGTCCTTGACGAGCGAGCCTGCATCGTGCTCCTCGAGCAGGACCTTGATGTCCTCGAGCAGGCGGACGAGCGTGAGCGAGTCGATGCCGATCTCGGCGAAGGTGTACTCTTCGTGGCCGGTCAGGTTGTAGAGCGTGACGATGTACTGGAACCGCTCGCGCAGCCCGTTCAACTCGCCGGGCGGCTCGTGGTCGCGGGTGCTGACGTAGGTCGCGATCACCTCCAGCTCGCCGTCCTGCCAGCGCTGCCGCGTCAGCGCCCGGGCGATCTTGCCCGAGGTCGTCTTCGCGATGCTGCCGTGGGGAACGAAGGCGATCGTGTGCGGCTCGATGTAGTACTGGGTGCGGATCGCCTTGGCGATCTCGGCGGGGTCCGGGAGGTCGCCCGCCTTGCGCACCTCGGCCAGTACGACCAGCGCCTCGCCGCCGATGTCCACCGCGAACGCGACGGCACCGCCCTTGCGGATCCGCGGCGAGGCGCCCTCGACGATCGCCTCGATGTCCTGCGGGTAGTAGTTGACGCCGCGGATGATGATCAGGTCCTTGCTGCGGCCGCAGACGAAGATCTCGCCCTCGTAGAGGAAGCCCAGGTCGCCCGTCCGCAGATGGGGCGGCGCGTCGGCCGGCTCGTTCGCGATCCGGCCCTGAAAGACCTCTCGGCTCAGCTCCGGCCGGTTCCAGTAGCCCTGGCAGCGGCTGTCTCCGGCGAGCCAGATCTCTCCGATCGCCCGCTCGCTCAGCGCGACGCAGGTATCGGGATCGACGATCCGCGCCTGCACCCCCTTCAGCGGCTTGCCGCAGCTCACCAGCCGGACCTGGTTGTTGTTCAGCGGCTGGTAGTTCTCGATGTGCAGCGTCCGCTGCTGGATCAACTGCTTGTTGACCGTCACGATCTGGCGGCCCCAGTTGGAGACGCAGAGCGTGTACTCCGCCAGCCCGTAGGCGACGACGTGGGCGTCGCGCGAGAGGCCATACGGCTCGAACCGCTCGTAGAAGTGCGAGAAGGTCTCGGCCCGCACCGGCTCGGCCGCGTTCATCAGGAACTGCAGCGACGACAGGTCGATCCCGGCCAGCTCCTCGGCGGGCAGCTTGTCCTCGCGCAGGCAGTAGTCGAAGCCGAAGTTGGGCGAGGAGGTGATCGTGCTCTTGACGCGGCTGATCGTCTGCAGCCAGAGCGCCGGCCGCTTCAGGAAGTTGAGCGGCGAGAAGCCGTAGACCGTGCCGCCTTCGATCAGCGGGAACAGGTAATACCCGATCAGGCCCATGTCGTGGTACTGCGGCAGCCACGAGACGCAGATCGGGACGTGGGTCAGCGTGGCGTGCGCGTTCTGGACGACGTTGCGCTGGGAGACGATGACCCCCTTGGGGTCGCTCGTCGAGCCCGAGGTGTACTGGAGGAAGAGCGTGTCGTGGACGCGGTTCCGGAAGTCCGCTGCTGCCTGGCCGCGGACGTCGTCGGTCGTGACCCACTCGAGGTTCGGCAACTCCGGACCGCTCAGCCAGAGCGATGCGATCTTCCGCTTGGCGAGCAGCAGCCGGTAGGAGCTGTAGAAGCCACGCGTCGTCAGGGCGATCTTCGCTCCGCAGTCCTTCGCGACGAAGGTCAGCTTGGCGAGGCCGCTCTCGAAGTTCATCGGCGTCGGCGGGTAGACGGGGACCGGGATGATCCCGGCGCGGGCGCAGGCCAGGAAGGCGACGATGACCTCGAGTCCGGGCGGGAAGACGAGGAGCGCTCGATCGCCGTGCTTGAGCCCCTCGAGCTGGGAGATGAACTCGGCGAGGTGGCGCGTGCGCTCGCTGAACGCCTGGTAGGTGTAGGCCTCGCGCTCGGTTCCGTCGACTTCGAGATAGCTGTAGAGGCACTTGTCCGGCTGGACGGCGGCCCAGTGATCGAGGTAATCGACGATCGAGTTCATCGGCGGAGCGTTCCCTCCGGACGAGAGGCCGGGAACACCGCTTTCGCGGTCTCCGTCCTACGGCCCGAGCACGGCGAAGCGAACGCCCCGTGCGTTCGCGTCAGTCGCCCGGCATGAAGATCCCACTGGAACCAGCCCGAAGCTGGGTAAGGAGATACGGGTTTTCCGGCCCCTGTCAAGAACGGAACCGGCGGCGGGGTGGCCGGCTCGCCGTGCGGGCTGCGAAACCCGGCCCGGGGCGCCGGGGGAAGGGGCGCGGGCGGACAGGTTCGTCACATCGCGATCCCGGCCGGAGAATCGAGGAGCGGGAAAGCCGGAGGCCCTGCCTCGGCCCGGCGGGGCAAGGGTTCTCGGTTAGCATGGGGAGGTCACCGCGCGCGCCATCGAACGGCGCGGGAGCCCCCTGAAAGGAGTGCACGATGAACCTGATCCTGCAGTTGATCGTCGGCGGCGTGATCGGCTGGCTCGCCAGCATGGTGATGAAGACGAACGCTCAGATGGGCCTCATCGCCAACGTCATCGTGGGGATCGTCGGGGCCGGCCTCGGCGGCTGGATCGCCGGCAGTCTCGGCATGGGCGGGGGGCCGGTCCTGTCGTGGGTGATGGCGGTCGTGGGCGCGTCGCTGCTCATCGCGCTGCTGAAGATGGTCGGCCTCTTCAAGTAGCGGAGCGGGCCCCGGGGAGCGCTGCCTCCTGTCGGCGCGTCTACCGTCCCCGCACGCCGAAGATCCCGGTCCCGACGCGCACGAAGGTTGCGCCTTCTTCGATCGCGACCTCGAAATCGTGGGTCATCCCCATCGACAGCTCGTCCATCGCGATCCCCGGCAGGGCGAGCGTGCCGGCGGCGTGGGCGAGCGCCGCCAGCCGGCGGAAGTACGGCCGCGCGTCCTCCGGATCGTCGAGCGGCGGCGGGACCGCCATCAGGCCGCGGATCGCCAGGCCCGGCCGGCCGGCGAGCCCGCGCAGCAGCGGCTCCAGCTCCTCCGGCTCGATCCCGGCCTTCGTCGCCTCTCCGCCGACGTTGACCTCCACCAGCGCCTGCACCGGGCGCCCCAGCTCGTCTCCGATCCGCGCCAGCGTCTCGCCGAGCCGGAGCGAGTCGACCGAGTGGATCAGCTCGAACTGCTCGGCCACCCGGCGCGCCTTGTTGCGCTGCAGCTCGCCGATGAAGTGCCAGCGCGCGCCCGGCAGCTCGGCCAGCTTCGGGAGCGCCTCCTGCACGCGGTTCTCGCCCAGCACGGCGAGCCCGGCGTCGAGTGCGGCGCGGATCGCGGGGACCGGCACGGTCTTCGTCACCCCGACCAGCGTCACCGCCGCCGGGTCGCGCCCGGCGCGCGCGCAGGCGGCGGCGATCCGGTGCAGCACGTCCGCCAGGTTGGCGGCGACGCCCGCGTGGAGCGCGGCATCGGGCGGCTGCGCTCCGTTCACGCCACCCCCTCCTCGCGCCCGGACCTCCGTTCGTCCATCGCGCGGTTGGCCAGCGCGTCGGCGTCGCGGTTCTGCTCGCGTCGGACGTGCAGGATCCGGAAGCCTCCCAGCCGCGCCGCCAGCTCGCGCACCGTCGTCGCCAGCGGCACCAGATGCGGCTGGCGCACGCGGTAGACGCCGGTGACCTGGCGCTGGATCAGCTCGCTGTCGGTGCGCACCTCCAGCTCCGTCGCGCCGCGCGACAGCGCCTCCTCGAGCGCCGCGATCAGCCCGCGGTATTCCGCCACGTTGTTGGTGGTGTCGCCGAGATAACCCCAGGCGCGCAGCAGCGGCTGTTCGTCCGCGTCCTTGAGGAAGAGCCCCCACCCGGCCGGCCCGGGGTTCCCGCGGGCCCCCCCGTCGACCCAGGCGAGCAGGCGCATCTTCCGGCGCCGGGCTACGCGCCGGCCGGCGTCAGCCCCGGGCCCGGCTGCTTGCCGGCCGCGTCGGCCGGCGCGCCCGGCGCCGGTGCCGCGGGGTTGCCGGCCTCGCCCTCGGTCTCTGCGAAGTAGAGGATCCGCCGGCAACTCTCGCAGTACGACAGGTCCTCGCCGCGCTTCACCAGGTTGATGATCTGCGGTCGCAGCCGGACGTGGCAGGCGCTGCACGCGTTGGCGACGATCCGCGCCACCGCGACGCCGCCGCGGGCGTTGAAGATCGTATCGAAGCGGGAGACGAAATCGCGCGGGATCCCGACCTTGAGCTGCTCGCGCCGCGACTCCAGCTCCGCCAGCCGGACACCGGAGCGTGCGGACGATTCTTCCATCCGCGCCTTCTCCGCGTCGTGTTCGGCCTGCGCCGCGGCGATCCGCTCGTCGGCCTCCGCTGCCGGCCCGCTCAGCTCCTCGAGCTGCAGCTCGATCTCGGCCAGCTTGTCCTCGATTGCGGCCAGCGCGGACTTGTTGGAGTCGATCTCGTTGAGGGCGGCGCTATACTCGCGGGTATTGCTGACCTGCATCAGTTTCTGCTGAGCCTGCTGCTGCCGCTGCAGCGTTTCCTCGCGCTGCCGGCCGAGCCGCTGGCGCTCGGCGACGAGGGCTTCGTGAGTCAGACGGGCCGCCCCGATCTCCTCGACCTTCTGCCGGAAGGCGTCGTCCAGCGCGGCCAGGCGCTCGGGGGTCCGGGCGCCCAGGTCGCGGATCTCCTTGATTTCGAAGGCGATCTCCTGCAACTGCACGAGTCGGCGGATGTGCTCGCTCAAGGCTCTCCTCCGCTTCGGCGTAGCCGAGGGCTCCTGTCCGGCGGTGCGGTCCCGGCGGCTCCCGTCCAGTGGGCCCACCAGGGCTCGAACCTGGGACCAGCTGATTATGAGTCAGCCGCTCTAACCACCTGAGCTATGGGCCCCGAATCGGGCAGTCTAGCATACGACTTCCGGCGCTTCCGGCGCCGCTTCCGGGGGCTTGCCCGGGCCGCGGCGCGCGCCGCCGGCTGCGCCGCCATCGCGGTGGCGGCGATCCCCGGCGCCCTCGCCCAGGCCCCCGCCCCCCCGCTCCCGCCCCTCCCCGCCCCGCTCGTCGAGCAGCAGCAGGTCCGGCGGGTGCAGATCGACGTCTCGGTGATCGACCCGCGCGGCGATGCGTGGTCGTCGGTCCCCGGCCTCGCCCGCGAGGACTTCCTGATCCACATCGACGGCCGCCCGCTCCCGCCCGCGATCGCCGCGCGGACCGAGTTCGACGCGATCTGCAGCGACGGCTCGGCCGGGGCCGGCGAGCCCCGGGACCGGCTCGCCGACGAGCGACCGACCATCGTCGTCTTCGCCGACCTGAACTTCCTCGACTC
Source organism: uncultured Acidobacteriota bacterium (assembly GCA_963702425.1). Lineage (GTDB taxonomy): Bacteria > Acidobacteriota > Polarisedimenticolia > J045 > J045 > JALOKP01. The sequence continues at coordinate 83,946 of CAVPCQ010000024.1, read as the reverse complement.
GCGGATGCGCCACCGCGTGACGCAGGCGCTCGACCGGCTGGCCGACATCGCCGCCACCCGCCCGGTGCGGGTCAAGGTCGTCGCCTACACGCGGCGGATCGTGCCGATCACGCCGGACTTCGTTTCGGATCCCGAGGCGATCCGTCGCGCCGCGCGCGAACTGGCCGGCACGATCGGCTCGGGGCCCCCGCTGCAAGGGATCTCCGCGGCACCGACGCGCGAGTCGTTCGACACACCGATCGACTCGCGCTCGCTGTACGACTTGACGAGCGGCGACAGCCCGCCCGATCCGTCGCCGGAGCCGGCCTACCAGGTCTTCCTGCCGGAGGACTTCGGTCTGCGCAGCGCGGAGATCACTTCGGCCCGCAACCCGACGACCGAGCTGGCCTCGCAGGCGATCGACCCACGGCCGTCGCTGGCGGCGATAGAAGCGGTCCTGCTGGCGCACTCGTCGCTGCGCGGCCGCAAGGCGCTGGTGCTCTTCTCGTCCCCGTGGTTCGACCTGCACGAGGACCTCTTCTTGACCTACGCCTTCGAACCGCAGCGCGCCGCGGCGGGGGGGTTCTCGATCTGGACCGTCGATGCCCGCGGCTTGGGCGTCCCCTCGGCGTCGGGAGGCGGCTCGCGCCTGCTGGAGTTCCTGGCCACCGGAACCGGCGGTGAGCCGGTGCGGACCGCCGGCTCGCTGGGCGTCGTCTTCGACCGCGTGATCGCGGCGATGTCCTGCTACTACCTGTTCAGCCTGCCGCTCGAGGCGCCCGCGCGCGGCGAGGAGCGGCGCAGGATCGACGTGCGCCTGGACACGGCCCGGCACCCGGAGTTCTGGGGCTACCGCGTGCGTTCGACCGGAATCGTCACGCTTGCCTCGCGTCAGAAGCTGCGCGAGCGCCGTCGGCTCGGCGCGCTGATGGATCCGACCGGCTTCCCGCTGCCCAGCGTGCGCGTCTCGGTCGCCTACCCCTCGCGCGAACGCGCGCTGGTCGTGCCGATCCAGGTCGCGGCGCTGCTGGCCGACCTCTCCTTCCTGCGCGATCCCGAGCGCGGCGACCTGGTGGCGCGCTTCGCCTGGGAGGGGCTGCTCACGGACGAGGGGGGCAACCCGGTCTGCACGCTGGGTGACGGCGTCGAGCGCACGGTGCGGATCGAGTCGCCGCCGTCGCGCTATCCGCCGACCTACCTGCTGCTCTCGGCGACGTGCGCGCTGCCCGGTCCGGGTGATTTCGACGTGCGCACGCTGGTCGAGGACCTCGTGACCGGCGAGGTCGGCGCGGCGCAGGTACGGCTCTCCCTGCCGGCCCCGGCGAATGGGAATGGCGCCGGTCTCGGCGGTGCGCCTGGGGCGCAGCACCGGGCGCGATTTCCTGCTCGATCCGGCGCACGCGAAGGGGAAGGAGGTGCCGCGCGACGCGGCCCGTGTCGCGGTCGTCCCGCTGCTCGACGCCGAATCGGTCCAGTCGGCCGACCGCGTCGTGCTGCGGTTCGTGGCCTGCGGGCTGGCGGGCGCGCCGCGCACCATCCTCTTCCGGCCGCTGCCGGGGGCCGACGGGAAGCCGGTGCGCGAGTCGATCTACCAGATCATGCCGACGCCGCGCGGCGAGGTCCGAAGCGAGACGACCGCGTGTCGCGAGTACGAGGCCGCCGCGCCCGAGAGTTCGCTCGCCCCAGGCTCCTACGGGATCGCGATCATCGACCCCGCCGTCCCGGCCGCGTCCCGGCAGGACATCGACCGGATCCTGAGCGACGGCCCGGTCCTCGACAGCCGTGAGTTTCGGGTCATCCCGCCGGCCACGGCACCGGCTCCCCGGCCGGGTGAGCCGGCTTGACCCGGGTCAGCTGGCGGCGGCGAAATTACTGCTAAAATCACCGCTCCCACCGTCCGTCACGCTCCACTTCCCATGAGGGTTCCGAGATGGCCGACAACAGCGCCAAAGTCGCGGAGAGCGTCCCCGGCAAGTACTACGTCGACACCAGCTGCACCGCCTGCAAGGTCTGCGTGGACACCGCGCCGGACAATTTCAAGATGACCGACGACGACGACCACGCCTACGTCTGCAAGCAGCCCGAGAACGCCGACGAGGAAGGGCTGTGCAAGGAGTCGCTGGAAGGCTGCCCGTCGGAGGCGATCGGGACCGACGGCTAGTTGCGCGCGCCGGGTTCCGCGCGAAAGCCAAAGCCACGGGGCGGCCGCGAGGCCGCCCTTCGTGTTGCCGGTCGCGGAATCAGCCCGGGCTGCACGACGCGAGCCCAGGGATCGAGAGCCAATCCCACACGCAGTTGGCGAAACCGTTCCGCTCCCCAGAGTGAACGACGAAGTCCGTGTCGATGGCCGAGAACGGATGCACCATCCACGTCGTTGCAGACCCCGAAGGCAAGACAACGCGGTGCTGCGGTCTCTCCAGGGCTGCAGCGACGTGCGCCGAGTTGTGCACCGCGCGTCTCTTTGGCAGTGACCGGATGACGTACGCCCTTGCACTGCGCTCGATGGGGTTCACGAATCGGCTCCTCCGAGAACTGACCATGTGATGGGGCTCGCGATGCGTTCAGCTGCGGGCGGCCTCATGTTCGTTCAGTTCGCGCAAGCCGCCGGGCCGTCCGACGGCGGCTACGCGATGTTGTGCCGCGAAAGAGCACACTCGCGCTGCTGATTGGGGCTTCAACCGGTTGTTAGGCCTCTCGCGGCTCTATGCGGTGAAGTCGTCGTGATCCAGCTTCATCCCGCGCTCTACCCAGTCTTCGATCGAGGCGAACATCGTCGTCTCGGGCCATCGAGGGTCGGTTTCCGGTCTATTCGCGTAGGTGAGGTGGACGACCGCAACCACTCTGGGGTCATCCACGCTGATGAACAGGACGTCGTCGCAGTCCTGCCGCACGGCGATGGCCCGCATGTCTCGACCCTCGAGCGGATGGCGCTCCCCCAGCTCCGACGCGAGCTCTTCCTGGAGTCGGTGCGCGTTCGGTCCCGCAGGGACCCACGGTTCGAGAAACTCCATCGTCATTCCCGTGTGGCCAACGGTCGGGTTCAGCCGCGTTGCGGAGCGCAGCCGAGCAACGTCGGCTGCAACCCGTTGTTCGGCCTCTATCTCGTCTTCACGCAAGCGAACACCGTGTACTCGTCCTCGCCCGCGTTGTACCGTCCCTCATGCACCTCGAAACCGGTTTCGCGCAGAACACGCCTCCATGTGTCGAGAGAGAAGAGGCCCATTGTCCAGTAGTCGGTCTCAATCCGAAGGTGCCCATGGTCGCGGATGAGATAAAGGATCGTCGTTTCATACTGTTCATCCGCAGGGTCGGGGTCATACACGTTCTCGACGAAGACGACATCGAGTTCGTCCCGTGTGCCCGTGCGCGTGGCCGGCGTGGCGATGGTCTTGTTCTGGCGGAATGTTTCGGTCGTCACGTCTGGAGTCGCAACCAGAATCCCGCCGGGGTTCAGGTGGGCAGACGCGGTGCGGAACGCCGCCACGAAGTCCGCGAGGCAAGTCATGTGTGATATTGCGTCGTCCATCAGGACGGCATCGAACGTCCTACCGAGCCGGAACGTCCGCATGTCCCCGTGGACGAACGTGCTCTCCGGGTTCAGATCTCTTGCCTGCGCGAGCATCGTGGGACTCAGATCCACACCGGTGACACTGAACTTCTCCTTCAAGTTGAAGACGTTCTTGCCGCCGCCGCACCCGATGTCCAGCAGTGTGCCTGCCGGACGCTCTGCGTGCTGTTCAATCAGGCTTGCGACGTGACGACAATAGTGCGCGTATTCATCGGCGGCATCGCCCCACGCTGGCCACAGCCATGCCAGGTCCGTGTAGAGACGACAGGTGTCTTCCATGGTTCGTCTTCCGCCGAGCGCCGCGCTCAGCTGGGGGCGCGGGATAATCGTACACCCTCACGTGGAACCCCGAGCGCCCGTCGGCTGCAGCGCAAAGTGATGCAGACCCCGGCCGATCCGTCAGCAAGTAGAGTGCACATGAATTGCTACCCGAGTCCCAGCCGCCCGAAGCTGGTTGAAGAGCCGCAGGGCGTCTGGCGTTCTTAGAACGCGTACATCCAGACCCTGTTGATGGCGCAACTCCTCGGAGATCCCCACAGCGCCGCGCCACCCTTCCGACAGGATGAGCGTCTGAGGATGCGACTCGACGAGCCAGGCAATGTCGTTCGAAGTGAGCTCGTGAGTCTTCTCAACGCGGCGACTCGTGCCGTCCGGACGAACCTGGAGGTCAACACCAGGCCAGGGAATGGAGTTGTAGGTTGTGAGACCGAAGACCGCGAGGCCGAAACGACCGGGACGGTTCAGAGCGAACCACGCGAGGGCGAGGGTCACGATCGCGATGCCGGGTAGGACCCATCGCTTTCGCTTCATGGCGCACTCGCCTTCTGCATGACGTTCGCGATCACCTGCGGGCGCGCCCGCGTTCGTTCGCTTTGCCAAAGCAGCCGGCGCGCCCGTCAGCGGCAATCCAAAGCTAGGTGCCCCGCCAAGACCTGCTCGCGCAGGGAGGCAGCGCCACTCAGTCCCCGTACCACAACCCGCCAACCGGTTGCGCCCCGCAGCGATGAGCGGTCGGGTTAACCCACTTCGGGCGGCGAGACTGTCGCCCAAGCGGGCGCACCCCGGGGTCCTTGTACCCCTCAACCCTCTGGAGAGTCAACGCTTACCCTGCTCCGGACCCCCTTTCGCCCGGTGTTGTCCGCCGGATCGGGCAGGTCCGCGTAGCGGGCGAACAAGCACGCACGCCGGTCGGAAGCGACCTCCGCCAGGCCCGGTGTCCGGGGCCACGATGGCCCGAGCAAGGGCGGGCGCTTCCGGCCCCGGGCGGCGCGAACCTCCGGACTGCGCCTGCGCCCTGCGCCGCCGCCATCGCACTCCGTTGCTTTCGTGGGCTGGGGGCGTACCTTCATCCCGCGTCAGCAGCCCGCTCACGCGGCGGCTCGTTCCTCGCTCGGACCGGGACCGGCTCATCGACATCGCGATCTCCGTCCGCTCGAGAGCGAGCCGGGGAGGACGACGATGAGGCGCCTCGCAACCCTCGCTTGCTCCCTGCTCATCGTGACTTCCCTCGGCACCGGTTCGGCCAGAAGCGACGACATCACGCTCATCCTGTCCGCGCCTGAGCCGTGCGCCTGCGGCTGGGTCCGGGTCAACGGCTACGTCCACGACAGCGACGGGCAGCTCTGGGACCTGGTCTGGGACTGGGGGGACGGGACCAGGAGCATCAGCTGGTTCCCCGCCTCACACCGCTACGCCGTCGACGGCATCTACGAGATCACGGTGTCCGCGGTCGGCTGCACCAGCGAGGTCGAGACGACGGTCGCCGTCGTCGCTGGGGCCGAGGGCTCCGGGTGTCCGACGGACTCGGCACCGCCGTGTCACGCGGCGGCGCCGTGCCGCTACCTTTACCCTTACAACATGCACCTCGTCGACGACGCCACGAGCTCGGTCCCGCTGCACTTGCGCGACGCGGCCGGCGCGCCGGCGCCCGAACCGCTCTCGTTTGACCCCGGCGACGCAACCCTGGCCTCGATCGCCGAAGACGGCTTGGTCACGGCGCTCCGTTCGGAGGGCCCGGCCGAGATCGGCGCCTGGGCGTCGGCGACGCTGACGACCGAGGGGCGGCCGGCCGCCAACACGAGCGTGATCCGCGTCCTGCCGCAGGACTACGCTGTCCCGTTCGCCGAAGCGATCGCCGGCAAGGCCGTTCTCTACTACCCGATGGTCGTGAAGGGCGAGAACCTCGGCACCCTGGTTGCGCAGCACGAGATCCCGGCGGTCAACGGCTACGCCCACGCGATCCAGGGGAACCTGCTCGCGATCGAGCCGAACAACGGCTGCCGCCAGGTCTTCGAGGTCGACTTCGGCGTCACGGAGGAGGGGCGCGTCTGCGGGATCTCCGGCAACCCGATCCGGCTGGGCTGGAACATCGAGGGGAACGCCTGGCAGAACTGCTTCCTCGTCCCGTTCCAGCAGCCCCGCAGCCCGCAGTGGTTCGTCTTCCACCACGAGCTGGGCCACAACTTCTCGTGGTCGTCCTCGCTCTTCGCGCGGATGCTGGGGACCTTCGTCTACTCCGAGGGCATGGCGTCGACGCTCGCGCTGGCCGACATGCGCCGGATCCTCGACAACCCGCTCCACTACCCGCTCGGGACGACGGCCCGGAGCTCGCTGGCCCTGGTCTGCGACAGCGACTCGCAGCGGTTCCGGGACGATTTCGGGGCGTGGCTGGCCGCCGGGGCCGACTTCGGGCTTCTCGACCCGAACATCGTCGACGGCCTGTGGCTGCACCACGCCGGTTCCGACGTCTTCGGCTTCGCCGCGCGCTTCTTCGCCCCGCTGGAGCCGGTCCGGGTCGAATCGCTCGGCCCCGTGCTCTGCGGGATCGAGGACGACGCCGACCGGCACACCGTCTTCGCCGCGCTGGTCAGCGCCGCCGCGGGCGAGGACCTCTCCGCGACGTTCCGCGACAGCTACCACTACCCGCTCGACCAGGCGCTGTTCGACACGTCGTACGAGGCGCTCGCCGACATCCTCGGGCAGACCGGCGCGGGCCGCGTCCCGGACGGAAGCTCCTGGCCCGCGCGACCGCTGACCGTCGAGCGCGCCGCGGGCGGGCAGGTGACGCTGCGCTGGGCGCCTTCGTGCCGCGCCGGCGACACCGACTACGCCGTGTACGAAGGATCGCTGGGCGCGTTCTACGAGCAGATCCCGATGACTTGCTCGACCGCGGGCGCGACCGAGTTCACCGGTCTCGCGGCGGAAGGGAGCACCTACTACCTCATTGCGCCGCTGCACGGCGGGTGGGAGGGCTCGCTGGGGACCGACAGCCGCGGGGCCGAACGACCGCCCGGGCCCGCCTCCTGCCTGCCCCAGCGGCTCGCGAGCTGCCCCTGAAAGAAAACGGGCGCCCCGTCTCCAGGGCGCCCGCACGGCGTCTCAGGCGATGGCCACGTCAGGGGGTCGCAAACGGCCCCGGCCCACTCAGGAACGGCCGGAGCATCCGCGACCGTGACGGTTGACGGAGTTTCCGCAGCGCTTTCGATTCGATCTGGCGGATCCGCTCGCGGGTCACGGCGAACGACTGGCCGACCTCCTCGAGCGTGTGCTCGCTGCCTTCGTCAACTCCGAACCTCATCTTCAGGACCTTTTCCTCCCTCGGTGTCAGGGTCTTTAGGACGGTCCCCGTCTGTTCCTTGAGGTTCATTCTGACCACCGCCTCCACTGGAGAAGGGCTTTTCTTGTCCTCGATGAAATCGCCGAGGTGCGAGTCTTCGTCCTCGCCGATCGGCGTCTCCAGTGAAATCGGTTCCTGCGCGATCTTCAGCACCTTCCGGACCTTGCTGGCCGGCACGTCCATCCGCTCGGCAATCTCCTCCGGCGTCGGCTCGCGCCCCAGCTCCTGCACCAGCGCCCGGGCCGTCCGCACCAGCTTGTTGATCGTCTCGATCATGTGGACCGGGATCCGGATCGTGCGGGCCTGGTCGGCGATCGCGCGGGTGATCGCCTGGCGGATCCACCAGGTGGCGTAGGTCGAGAACTTGTAGCCGCGCTTGTACTCGAACTTGTCGACCGCCTTCATCAGCCCGATGTTCCCCTCCTGGATCAGGTCGAGGAACTGCAGGCCGCGGTTGGTGTACTTCTTGGCGATCGACACGACCAGGCGGAGGTTGGCCTCGATCAGGTCCTTCTTGGCCTGCTGGGCCTCGATCTCGCCCTGGAAGATGTCCTTCGCCAGCTCGCGCAGCTCGGTGTCGGTGGCCCGCATCATCGACTCGATGATCCGGATCTCGTCGCGCGCCTCGTCCGCCTTGCGCTTGAGCTCGCGCTTCATCGCGGCGTCCTGAGCGCTCTTCAGCCGGTGCTTGAGATCGTTCTCGATCCGCAGGTGGCGCTGCAGCTTGTGGTTGGCGTCCTTCACCTCCTTGGCCAGCCGGTCGATGTAGTGCTGCGACAGGCCGACCGACTGGATCGCCTTGGCGATCTCGTCCTCGGAGTGCGAGATCTTGGCCTTGGTGTCCTTCTCGGTCTTCGTGCCCGCCTTGAGCTTGCCGTGCTTGGCGTGCAGGACCTCCAGGTCGGCCGCGTGCTTCTTGATCTTCGCCAGCCGCTTGTTGGCCTGCGCCACCTTGCGCTTGATCAGCTCCTCGCGCGGGATGTTGCCGTTCTGGCCGCCGACGGCGCCCTCCGAGATGTCGAACATCTCCTCGACCGACTTGGCGTGCTGCTTCAGGCGCTCGGGGATGCCGAGGAGCTGGTCCAGGCCGAAGCGGCTGCGGGACAGCGCCCGCAGGACCTTCATCTCCCCTTCCTCGATCCGCTTCGCGATCGTGACCTCGCCCTCGCGGGTCAGCAGCGGAACGGTACCCATCTCCCGCAGGTACATCCTGACGGGGTCGTTGGTGCGCTCCTGCTCGGCCGGCGGGACCGGCTCGTTCTTGCGGCGGTCCCGGCGCCCGGGAATCGCTTCCGCGATCGCGCCGTCCTCCGATTCGATCTCGGCGTCGGCTTCGACGACGTCGACCTCGCGCGCGCGCAGGAACTCGAAGACCTCTTCGAGCTCCGCCGGGTCAGCAACCAGCTCTTCGGGCAACTGGTCCCTGATCTCCTGGCTGGTCAGGACTCCCCTCTCCTTTCCCTGAGAGAGGAGCGCCTTGACCTCTTCGTACTTCTCGTCGATCCGCACGGTTCATCTCCTGCGACACGCGCCGGCCGTCGTGCCGATCCCGGCCGCCGTGAACACTCCGCGTCGTCTGTGTCCTTCCCGTTCGTTGGGCTCGTACCTGGTTGCCGCGCTCCGTGTCCGACCGTCCCTGGGTTCGTCGGACCGGACGGGTCCTGCTCCAGCTCTCCCTAGTGCCCTCCTCCGTGCGCGGGGCTCGCTTCCGGTCTCCCCTCCGGCGCGCCGAGCCCCTGCATCTCCCTGGCCAGTGACACCTTCTCGAGCATCAACTGCGAGCGCGCGGCCGGGTCGGCCGTGCGCTCGATCTCCTCCTGCACCTCGCGCAGCCGGAGGCCCAGCACGCGGCCGTGCATCGCGGCCAGCGCACCGCGGGCTTCCGCCGCTCCCGGCTCCTCGCCGGGCGCGAATGCCAGCGCCAGGACCTCCGCGCGCGCCTCCTCGGGGGCGGCTTCGGCGATCCGCCGGAGGTCCCAGTGCTCGCCGCGCTTGAACGCCTCGCACCAGCGCCGCACGAGAACTCCGCCGAGCTCGCCGAGGTGGGCGGCGTCGACGTCTTCGATCGCCGCAACGACTTCCGCGACGTCCGCGTCCGCAGCGTGCGCCCGGCCCCCGAGGAAACGTACGACGACTTCCTCCGCGTGGGTCATCCGTCTTGCACCAACGGTCGCCGCCGCGGCCGGGGCCCGCACCTCGCGCCGCCGCTCGGAGGCGACCCGCCGCAACTCCTGGCGGAAGAGTGCGTCCTCGATCGAAAGGCCGTCGGCCACCTTGGACATGATCTCGGTGCGCGCGACGGAGTTGGGGAGGTGCGACAGGTGCGCCAACACCATCTCCAGCGCCGCCAGCTTCCCTTCGAGCGTCGCCACCGGGTAGTTCCGGCGTGCCTCGTCGACGAGGAAGGTCGGCAGATCCGCGGCGCCTTCCACCGCTGCGAGCGCCGCCTCTTTCCCGTGACGCCGCGCGAGGTCGTCCGGATCCAATCCGTCCGGCGCGGTCGCGACCGTCACCGTCATCCCCGCGGCGAGCAGCGGCGAGAGCGCGGCGTGCGTCGCGCGCCGCCCGGCGCCATCGCCGTCGAAGAACAGCACGACGCGCGGTGTCCAGCGGTGCAGCAGCTTCACGTGCTCGGGGCCCAGCGCCGTGCCGCAGACCGCGACGACCCCGGGTACGCCGGCGGCCGCGAGGCTGACCGCGTCGAAATAGCCCTCGACCACGACCGCGCGCTCCGCCTGGCGGATCTCCTGCGCCGACTCGAAGAGCCGGAAGAGGGTGCGCCCCTTGTCGTAGGCGGCGGTCTCGGGGCCGTTCAGGTACTTCGGTTCGTCGTCGTCGACGGCGCGCCCGCCGAACGAGATCACCCGCCCCGCGGAGTCGCGGATCGGGAAGGTCACCCGCGCGCGGAAACGGTCGTAGACGCCGCTCCCCGATGGCCGCGGCACGACCATCCCGGCCTGCACCAGATCTTCCGGCTGGAACCCCTTCGCGACGAGGTGCCGCAGCAGGCCGTCCCATCCGGGCGGGGCGAAACCCAGCCCGAACGTGCGCGCCGCCTCCCCGGCCAGCCCGCGCCGCTCCAGATAGCCCCGTGCCCCTTCGCCCCCTTCGCCGAAGAGCCGCGCGGTGTAGAAGGCCTGGGCCTCGGCGAGCGCCTCCAGCACGCGCCGGCGGCGGCGGTCCGTCTCCGCCTCGGCCGGGTTACGCGGCGCGGGGGGGGCAATCCCCAGCTTGTCGCCGAGCAGCCGCACGGCCTCGGGGAAGGGGACGCCGTGCAGCGACATCACGAAGTCGAAAACGTCTCCTCCGGCGCGGCAGCCGAAGCAGAAGTAGACCTGCTTGACCGGATCGACGTGGAAGCTGGGGGTCTTCTCCTGGTGGAACGGGCAGAGCCCGGTCAGCGAGCGCCCGCTCTTGCGCAGCGACACGACCTCCGACACGACATCGACGATGTCCGCGCCGGCGCGCACCGAATCGCTGTATTCGCGGTAGCCGACCGGAGCCATCGTCCTCCCAGCCCTGAACAAGCCAATCGGCACCGGCCTGTGCACCGGCACCTGTGAGGACCGCTTCCCGGGTGCGCGCGGCGTCCCGTGTCGACCGTTCCGCCGAGCATCCCCCGACCCCTGCGCACACGGGGGCCATCCTCCGGGCCCCCGCTGAACCCCTTGATTGCCAGAATCTTACCGACAGGCTTTCGCCCGCGCAAAGGTATTTCGCGGGGACTTCCCCCTCTCCGCGCGGGAACTTGACCATGACCGTCCCTGGTCAACGACGTCCGCTTCGCCCGCGGAGGATCGCATGAGCCGCACACGCAGCCCCGAATCCGTTGCCGATGTTGACGACGGTCAATCCGCCCGCGCAGGAGGTCAGCATCGCGAACAGCGCCGTGAACCCTTCGAGCGCCGCCCCATATCCCACCGCGGTCGGCACGCCGATCACCGGGGCTTCGACCAGTCCGGCGACGACCGACGGCAGCGCCCCCTCCATCCCGGCGACGACCACGAGCACTTTCGCCTCGCGCAGCCGCTCGAGGTGCTCGAAGAGCCGGTGGATCCCGGCGACTCCCACGTCGTAGAGCCTGTCCACGCCGAGTCCGAAGGCCTCCGCCGTGACCGCCGCTTCCTCGGCCACCGGGATGTCCGCGGTCCCGGCGCTGATCACGAGCAGGCCCGGCAGGGGGCGGCGGCGGCTCTTTTCGCGCAGCAGGAAGGTCCGCGAGACCGGGTCGTGGGTCCCGGCCGGGAGGCGGCGCTTCAACCGCTCGCCGATCTCCGGGCCGATCCGGGTGACCAGGACGGTGCCACCCCGGCCGGCTATATGGGCTGCGATCTCCTCGACCTGGGCCGGCGCCTTTCCTTCGCCGAAGATGACCTCGGGGATCCCTCGGCGCAGGGTCCGGCGGTGGTCGATCCGGGCGAACCCGAGCTCGCCGGTGGCGAGGGCGTCGAGCCGCGCCAGGGCCTCATCGGCGGTCACCCTTCCCCCTCGGACGGCGGCGAGCAGCTTGGCGAGTGTCTTTCGATCCACGGTCAGTTCTCCCGGAAGGCCCGCAGGACGGCCATTTTCACCCCATTTCCCGTTGACCCGCCGGCAACCGTCGTGCTAGACAACCGGTCGGCGAGCGCTCGCGAGCGCGGCCGGGGCGGTATTCCCGCCCGAAGACCGGGGAGGGTCGTCATGAACAAGGCCGAGTTGATCGACAAGATCTCTCAGGACGCCGGCATCACCAAGGTCGCCGCCGCGCGAGCCATCGAGTCGATTATCGAGGGAGTCGCGGCGTCGCTGCGGAAGGGTGAGCGGACGGCGCTGGTTGGTTTCGGCACCTTCACCGCACGCAAGCGGAAGGCACGCACCGGGCGCAACCCGCAGACCGGCGCGACGATCGAGATCCCCCCGAAGGTGACGGTTCTCTTCCGCCCCAGCAAGGAACTGGAAGAGCTCCTCAATCACTGATCCCGGCGCCGGCGCGGCGCTTCCCACGCGGGGGCTCCGCCCGGCGGCCCGTTAGCTCGATGACGGCGATTCTGTCGCCGGCCTCGAGTGTTTGTCCCGACTGAACGGACAGTGACTGCACCCTGCCGCGGCGCGGCGCTCCGACCTCGTTCTCCATCTTCATCGCCTCGAGCACGATCAGCCCCTGCCCTTCGTCGACCTCGTCCCCCTCCTCGACGAGGACCTTGACCACGCGCCCCGGCATGATCGCCTTGACGGTGATCGTGCCGGTCTGCACGAGGTTCGCGCCGGCGATCGCCGCCATCGGGTCGACGATTCGGACGGTCCGGAGGGAGCCGCCGTGCCGCACCGCGTACTCGTCGGGGCCGCTTTCGCGCACCGAGATCTCGTAGGACTTCCCCTCGATGATGAGCGAGTAGAACGAGGCCTCCAGGTCGGCGCAGTCGACTTCGTGCGTCTTGCCGTCGAGGGTCACCATGTATCCCCCCTCGGTCGGCTCGAGCTCGATCTCCTGTTGCCTGCCGTCGATCACGCCGCGGAGCTTCATGGCGCACCTCGCAGGGCGCGCTGCCGGCCGCCGGCCAGCCAGCGGGACCCGCTGCGACCGCCGCCGCCCGCTGTGCCCTCCTCCCGCATCGCCTGCTCGACCCGCATCCGGTAGGCGTGGATGGCCGCCGCGACCACGGCCACCTCGTCGAGCCAGGGGTCGTTCCCCTTGAGCAGCCCCGCGCCGTACTCGTCGATGAACGCGGTGTTGACGTCCCCCGCGACGTAGACCGGGTGCTCCATCAGGCGCCTCAAGAACGGGATGTTGGTCTTGATCCCCTCGAGGCGGTACTCGTCGAGCGCCCGGCGCATCTTGCGGATCGCGTCCTGGCGGTCGGGGCCGTAGGCGATCAGCTTGGCGACCATCGGGTCGTAGTCCATCGGGATCGTGTAGCCGGGCGCGACCGCCGAGTCGTCGCGGATGCCGGGTCCGGACGGCAGGCGCACCGCCTCGATCCGACCCGGACAGGGCATGAAGTTGCGTTCCGGGTCCTCGGCGGTGATCCGGCACTCGATCGCGTGGCCGCGCGGGACGAGGTCCTCCTGTCGGTAGGGGAGCGGCTCGCCGGCGGCGACCTTGATCTGGGCCTGGACCAGGTCGACCTGGTAGACCTGCTCGGTCACGGTGTGCTCGACCTGCAGGCGCGTGTTCATCTCCATGAAGTAGAACGACCCGTCGGCGTCGCGCAGGAACTCGACGGTGCCGGCGCCGGTGTAGCCGGTCGTCCCGCCGGCAGCGAGCGCCATCCGGCCCAGCTCCGCCCGCGTGGCGGCGTCGACCACGACCGAGGGGCACTCCTCGATGATCTTCTGGTGGCGCCTCTGGATCGAGCACTCGCGCTCGCCGAAATGCACCCCGTGGCCGTGCTTGTCGAACATCACCTGGATCTCGACGTGGCGCGGCGCGCGCAGATACTTCTCGATGTAGACGACGTCGGAGCCGAAGCTGGTGCGCGCCTCCGAGCGCGAGCGCTCGATCGCCGCCCCGACCTGCTCCGGCTTGTCGCAGACCCGCATCCCCTTCCCGCCGCCCGCGCTCGCAGGCTTGACGATCACCGGGTAGCCGATCGCTTCGCAGGCCTCGATCGCCTCGACGATCGAGCCCGTGAAGGGGCCGGTCGACGGGAGCGTCGGCACCCCCGCGCGGCGCATCTCGTCCTTGGCGAGGATCTTGTCGCCCATCAGGCGCATCGCGCCCGCAGGCGGTCCGATGAAGACGATTCCGGCCGCCTCGCAGGCCTCGGCGAAGTCGGGGTTCTCGGCCAGGAACCCGGTGCCGGGATGGATCGCCTCGGCCCCGGTGCGCCGCGCCACCTCGATGATCCGCTCGATGTTGAGGTACGACTCGCGCGCCGGGGCCGGCCCGATCAGGTAGGCCTCGTGGGCCACGCGCACGTGTGGCGCCGCGCGATCGGCGGTGGAGTAGACCGCGACCGTCTTGATGTCGAGGTCCCAGCAGGCGCGGATCACCCGCACCGCCATTTCGCCGCGGTTGGCGATCAGGATCTTGCGGAACACCGGGCGCCCTTTCTCATTGCGGATCTCTCACAGGGGCTCTCCTGGCTCTCTTACAAGGGGATGTTGCCGTGCTTCTTCGGCGGCATCGTGTCGACCTTGGTCTCGAGCAAGCGCAGCCCGGCGATCAGCCGGCGCCGCGTATCGGCCGGCTCGATCACCGCGTCGATGAACCCGTACTCGGCGGCCACGTACGGCGAGGCGAAACGCTCGCGGTACTCGGCGACCCTCTCCTTCTTGTACGCGTCGCGGTCCTTGGCGCCCTGGAGTTCCCGGCGGTAGAGGATCTCGATTGCCCCCTCCGCCCCCATGACCGCGATCTCGGCCGTGGGCCAAGCCAGGTTCAGGTCGGCCCGGATGTGCTTGCTGGCCATGACGCAGTACGCGCCGCCGTAGGCCTTGCGCGTGATGACCGTCAGCTTGGGAACGGTCGCCTCGGCGAAGGCGAAGCAGAGCTTCGCGCCGTGGACGATGATCCCGCCCAGCTCCTGCGCCACGCCGGGGAGGAACCCCGGGACGTCCTCGAAGACCACCAGCGGGATGTTGAATGCGTCGCAGAAGCGGACGAACCGCGCCCCCTTGCGCGAAGCATCGATGTCCAGCACACCGGCCAGGTAGGCCGGCTGGTTGGCGACGATCCCAACCGACCGGCCGTCGAGCCGCGCAAAGCCGACGACCAGGTTCCGCGCGTAGTGCTCGTGAACCTCGAAGAAGTTGCCACTGTCCGCGATCCGCGTGATGACCTGCTTGATGTCGTAGGGCTTGTTCGAGTCCTCGGGGACGATGCTGTTGAGCGACTCGTCGCGCCGGTCCGGCAGGTCGTCGGTCGGCTGCCGCGCCGGGTCGTCGTGGTTGTTTTGCGGCAGGAACGAGAGCAGGCGGCGGATCATGTGCAGCGCGTGCATGTCGTTGTCGGCGGCGAAGTGGACCACGCCGCTCTTGGATGCGTGAGTCTGGGCACCCCCCAGGTCCTCCTTGGTGACGTCCTCGTGGGTCACCGCACGGATCACGTCCGGCCCGGTGAGGAACATGTAGGAGGTGTCCTTGACCTGGACGATGAAGTCCGAGATCGCCGGGGAATAGACCGCACCGCCGGCGCAGGGCCCCATGATCGCCGAGATCTGCGGGATGACGCCGGAGGCCAGCGTGTTGCGCAGGAAGATGTCGGCATAGCCGGCGAGCGAGACGACACCCTCCTGGATCCGCGCGCCGCCGGAGTCGTTGAGCCCGATGATCGGGCACCCGACCTTGAGCGCCTGGTCCATGATCTTGCAGATCTTCCGGGCGTAGGTCTCGGAGAGCGAGCCGCCGAAGACCGTGAAGTCCTGGGCGAAGACCGCGACGGGCCGGCCGTCGATCCGGGCGAAGCCGGTGACGACCCCGTCGCCCGGGATCTTCTGCTCCTCCATCCCGAACTCGCGGCAGCGGTGGACCACCAGCGCGTCGGTCTCCTCGAACGAACCGGGATCGACGAGCAGCTCGACCCGCTCGCGCGCGGTGAGCTTGCCCGCCTCATGCTGCTTCCGGATCCGTTCCGGCCCCCCGCCGTGGCGCGCCTGCTCGAGGCGGTGCCTCAGCTCGTAGATCTTGTCCACGCGTCCCCTTTCGGGCCCGGCGGTGCCCTGTGCTCCCTGTAGGGGCCGGCCTCTGTGCCGGCCCGAACGGCGCCATGCGGAGCCGGCACGGAGGCCGGCCCCTACGGTTTTGGTACCTTCTTCCAATCGTCGAGGAACTTCGCCAGGCCGCTGTCGGTGAGCGGGTGCTTGAGCAGTTGCGCGATCACGCCGTAGGGGATCGTCGCGACGTCGGCCCCCATCATCGCTGCCTGCACGACGTGCACCGGGTGGCGGATGCTCGCTGCCAGGATCTCGGTCGGGTAGTCGTAGTTGTCGTAGATCTGACGGATCTGGCCGATCAGCGCCATCCCGTCCTCGGAGATGTCATCCAGCCGGCCCACGAACGGGCTGATGTAGCTCGCGCCGGCCTTGGCCGCGAGCAGCGCCTGGCAGGCCTGGAAGCAGAGCGTCACGTTGGTCCGGATCCCGTGGTCCGAGCACCACTTCACGGCCTTGAGGCCGGACTCGATGATCGGGATCTTGACGACGATGTTCTTGTGGATCGCGTGCAGCTCCTGTGCCTCGCGCACCATCCCGTCGAAATCGGTCGCCGTGACCTCCGCGCTGACCGGGCCGTCGACGATCGACAGGATCTCGTCCAGCACCACGCGGAACGGCCGGCCGGTCTTGGCCACGAGGGACGGGTTGGTCGTCACGCCGTCCAGCACGCCCAGCGCGGCGGCCTCGCGGATCTCGCGGACGTCGGCAGTGTCGATGAAGAACTTCATGCGTTGGTCTCCCCTTCCGGTCCGTCCGGACCCGCGCCCGGGACGTCTTCTTCCGGCGCGTCTTCCTGCACGGCGGTGTGCCGGGTCACCGACACGACCTCGTCGTCTTCCTTGAGCCGGATCACCCGCACGCCCTGCGTCGCGCGCCCGAGCCGGCTGATCCTGGTGTTCTCGTCCTGCTCGACGGGGGTCCGGATGACCATCCCCTGCCGGGTCGCGACCACGATCTCGTCCGACCCGAGCACCGACAGGACCGCCACCACCGGGCCGGTGCGCTCGCCGACGTTGAGGTTGATCAGCCCGAGCCCGCCGCGACCCTGCGGCCGGTACTCGTCCAGCTCGGTCCGCTTGCCGTAGCCGTGCAGCGCGACCGTCAGGATGTCCTCGCCCGGCGACGGCACGAGCGCGCTGACCACCGCGTCCCCTTCGCGCAGGTCGATCCCGCGCACGCCGCGCGCCGTGCGTCCCATCGACCGGACTTCCGTCACCGGGAAACGGATCGCCATCCCGTCCCGCGTGGCGATGAACAGATGGTCGCTGTCGCGGACCAGGTGGACCGCGATCAGGCGGTCCCCTTCGTCGAGCGAGAGGGCGATGATCCCGCCGCTGCGGATGTTGGCGTAGGCCGACAGCTCGGTCCGCTTGACGACGCCACGCTCCGTGACGGTCATCACGTGGAGGCCGGGCTGGTCCATGTCGCGCAACGCGAGCAGCCCCTGGATCTTCTCGCCCGGCTTCAGCCCCAGCAGGTTGACGATCGCCTTTCCCTTGGCCGCGCGGCTGAACTCCGGCACGTGGTGTACCGGCAGAATGTGAACGCGCCCCTCCGAAGTGAACCAGAGCGAGAGATCGTGCGTCGAGCAGATCCGCACGCGTTCGACGAAGTCCTCCTCGCCGACCTCCATCAGGCGGATCCCCTGGCCGCCGCGCCCCTGGGTCCGGTACTCCGACAGCGGCGTGCGCTTGACGTAGTCCTTGTGGGACAGCGTCACGACGATCTTCTCGTCGGGGATCATGTCGAGGGTCTCGATCTCCCCCTCGTCCTCGACGATCACCGTCCGGCGCTCGTCGCCGAACTTCTCGCGGATCGCCTTCAGCTCGTCCACCACGACCTGATCCACCATCGCGGTCGAGCCCAGGATCTGGCGGTAGCGCTCGATCAGGCCCAGCAGCTCCGCCAGCTCCTCCAGCAGCTTCTCGCGTTCGAGCTGGGTCAGGCGCTGCAGGCGCATGTCGAGGATCGCCTGGGCCTGGATCTCGCTGAACTCGAAGCGCTCGACGAGTTGCTGCTTGGCCTCCGGCGGCCCGGAGGCGGCTCGGATCAGCGCGATGACTTCGTCGAGCAGGTCGATCGCCTTCTTGAGCCCCTCCAGGATGTGGGCCCGGGCCTCGGCCTGCTTCAGCAGGTACTGCGTGCGCCGGACCACGACCTCGCGCCGGTGGCGCACGTAATGCACCAGCATCTGCTTGAGGTCGAGCACGCGCGGCCGGCCGGAGACGATCGCCAGGAAGATCGCGCCGAAGGTCGTCTGGAGCTTGGTCTGCTTGAACAGGTTCGCGGTCACGACCTTGGCGATCGCGTCCTTGCGCAGCTCGACCACGACGCGGATCCCGTCGCGGTCCGACTCGTCGCGGATGTCGGCGATCCCCTCGATCCGCTTGTCATGGACCAGCTGGGCGATCTCCTCGATCAGCTGCGACTTGTTGACCTGGAACGGCAGCTCGCTGATCACCAGCCGGTCGCGCGAGCCCTTCGCCCCCTCCTCGAACTCCATCTTGCCGCGCATCAGGATCCGGCCGCGGCCGGTGAGATACGCCTGCCGGATCCCGGCCCGACCGTAGATCTCGCCCGCGGTCGGGAAGTCCGGGCCCTGCACGAACTCCGTCAGGTCGGCGGCGGTGCAGTCGGGGTTGACGATCAGGTGCACGCAGGCGTCGATCAGCTCGCGCAGGTTGTGGGGCGGGATGCGGGTCGCCATCCCGACCGCGATCCCGTCCGCGCCGTTGGCCAGCAGGTTCGGGATCGCGGAGGGCAGGACCAGCGGCTCGTCCTCCGTGCTGTCGTAGTTCGGCCCGAAGTCGACGGTCTCCTTGTCGAAGTCCTCGAGCATCAGCGCCGCCAGGTGCGACATGCGGATCTCGGTGTACCGCATCGCCGCCGGCGGGTCGCCGTCGATCGAGCCGAAGTTCCCCTGCCCGTCGATCAACGGGTAGCGCAGCGAGAAGTCCTGCGCCATCCGGACGATCGTGTCGTAGACCGCCTGGTCGCCGTGCGGGTGAAACTTGCCGATCACCTCGCCGACGGTCTTCGCGCTCTTGCGATAGATCCGGTCGGCGGTGTTGCCGGACTGCTGCATCGCGTAGAGCACGCGCCGGTGGACCGGCTTGAGACCGTCGCGCACGTCGGGCAGGGCGCGGCCGATGATCACCGACATCGCGTAGTCCAGGTACGAGGTCTTCAGCTCGTCCTGGATGTTGACCGCCGTGAACTGCGGCGGCTGATTCGCTTCCGTCATGCGTTCCCCGTCAGACGTCGAGGTTGCGAACCTCGAGTGCGTTCTCCTCGATGAACAGGCGCCGCGGCTCGACGGCGTCACCCATCAGGATGGTGAACAGGCCGTCGGCCTCGGTCGCGTCCTGCGCTGACACGCGGACCATCGAGCGCCGGTCGGGGTCCATCGTCGTCTCCCAGAGCTGGCCCGGGTTCATCTCGCCCAGACCCTTGTAGCGCTGGATCACGACCCCCTTGCGGCCGGCCTCGAGCAGCGAGTCGAGCAGTTCGCGCCGCTGCGTCGTCACCATCGTCGACGATCCGGCGGCGATCTGGATCGTGCCGGTCAGGTCCTTCAGGTGCGGGTAGAGGGTCCGCAGCTGGCGGAACTCGCCGGTCAGGACGACCTCGTCCGACAGCACGTACTCGCGGTGCCCCTTCTCGAGCGCGACGGCGCGCAGCTCGCGCAGCCCGTGCTCCGGGTCGGGCTCGATCGAGAGGATCTCGTGGCCCCGGGCGCGCAGGTGCTCGGCCAGGTTCTCGAGCCGCAGCTCGTCCTCGAAGTCGTCGCGCCTGGAGAAGCCGTGCTCCAGCAGCGCTTCGACCGCCGAGCCGGGCCAGCCGCGCCGCTCGAGGGCCTCGCGGTAGCGCCGGAACTCGACCAGCTGCTCGAGCAGGTTGACCAGCGCGTTGCCGCTCCACTCGCGCCCGGTCTCGAGCGCGCGGACGGTGCGCTCCTCGGCCGCCTTGCGCACCAGGAACGCGGCCAGCTCCTTGTCGTTCTGCAGGTAGAACTCCTGCTTCCCCTTCTTGACCTTGTAGAGCGGCGGCTGGGCGATGAACAGGTGCCCGCGGTCGATCAGCTCCTTCATCTGGCGGAAGAAGAAGGTCAGGAGCAGGGTCCGGATGTGGCTCCCGTCGACGTCGGCGTCGGTCATCAGGATGACCTTGTGGTAGCGCAGCTTGGTGACGTCGAAGTCGTCCTGCCCGATCCCGCAGCCGAGCGCGGTGATGATCGTGCGGATCTCCTCGTGCCCGAGCATCTTGTCGAAGCGCGCCTTCTCGACGTTGAGGATCTTGCCGCGCAGCGGGAGGATCGCCTGGAAGCGGCGGTCGCGGCCCTGCTTGGCCGAGCCGCCGGCCGAGTCGCCCTCGACCAGGAAGATCTCCGAGTCCTGCGGGTCGCGGCTCTGGCAGTCGGCCAGCTTGCCGGGGAGCGCGCCCGAGTCCAGCACCCCCTTGCGGCGCGTCAGCTCCTTCGCCTTGCGGGCCGCCTCGCGCGCACGCACGGCCTGGACCGCCTTCTCGACGATCATCTTCGAGGCGCGCGGGTTCTCCTCGAGGTAGGCGTTGAGCCGCTCGTTGACCAGCGCCTCGACGATCCCCTTGACCTCGCTGTTGCCCAGCTTGGTCTTGGTCTGGCCC
Source organism: uncultured Acidobacteriota bacterium (assembly GCA_963702425.1). GTDB lineage: Bacteria > Acidobacteriota > Polarisedimenticolia > J045 > J045 > JALOKP01. Next base: position 63,506 of record CAVPCQ010000024.1, on the reverse strand, counting down.
TCGAACTGCGGCGACGGCACCTTGACCGAGACGACGGCGACCAGGCCCTCGCGGACGTCGTCACCGGTGAGCTGGGTCTCGCGGTATTCCTTCGGGAAGCGCGACGACGTTCTGCTGGATGTAGTTGTTCAGCGTGCGCGTCAGCGCGGAGCGGAAGCCGGCCATGTGCGTGCCGCCTTCCGTGGTGTTGATGCTGTTGGCGAAGGAGTAGACCGTTTCCTGGTAGGCGTCGTTGTACTGCAGCGCGATCTCCGCCAGCGTGCCGTCCTTCTCGCCGCGCAGGAAGATCGGCTCGTGCAGCGTCTCGCGGTTCTTGTTGAGGTGCGTCACGAACTCGCTGATGCCGCCCTCGTAGTGGAAGTCGGCCTCGCGCGTTTTCGTCCCGCGCTCGTCCTTGAGCACGATCCGGAGGCCGCTGTTGAGGAACGCCAGCTCGCGCAGGCGCTGGGCCAGGACCTCGTAGGCGAAGTCGAGCGTCTCGAAGATCTCGGGGTCGGGACGGAAGGTGAGCTTGGTCCCGCGGCGCGTCGTCGTCCCGGTCTGGTGGAACGGCGAGGTCGGAACGCCGCGCTGGAACTCCTGCTGGTAGACCTTCCCATCGCGCCAGATCTCGAGCTCGAGCAGCTCGGATAGCGCGTTGACGACCGACACGCCGACGCCGTGTAGCCCGCCCGACACCTTGTACGCCGCGTTGTCGAACTTGCCGCCGGCGTGGAGCTTGGTCATCACGACTTCGGCGGCGGACAGCCCGGTCTCGGTGTGCAGGTCGACCGGGATGCCGCGGCCGTTGTCGACCACCGTGACCGAGTTGTCGGCGTGGACGTTGATGTCGATCCGGTCGGCGAAACCGGCCTGCGCCTCGTCGACGCTGTTGTCGACGACCTCCCAGACCAGGTGGTGGAGGCCCTCGACCGAGGTCGACCCGATGTACATCCCGGGCCGCTTGCGGACCGCTTCCAGCCCTTCGAGGACCTTGATCGAGCTCGCCGTGTAGTCGCCGGCGCCGGGCGGCCCCTCGGGAGGGGCCCCCGCCTCGGGCGCCACGGCCGTTTCGTCGCGTTCCATCATCGTGCCTCTCGTGCCTCCCGGACCCGCGCCTCGCCCTGCTCCATCAGCAACACCAGCGCGCCGGTCGCGTTCAACAGGTCGGGCTTGCTCGTCGCGGCGAGCACCTGTCCTTCCCTCCGAGCGGCCGCGAGCAGCGCCTCGCAGCGCGCGGCGTCGAGGTCGGTGTCGACGTCGTCGAGCACCAGCAGCGGCTGCTTCCCGCCGGCCTGGCGCCGGACCTGCCGGGCCTGCGCCAGGAGCAGCGCCGAGAGCGCCGCCCGCACCTGCCCGGACGAGCCCTGGCGAAGGAGGTCCTGCCCTCCCGCTGCCACCTCGAGATCGTCGCGGTGGGGTCCGACGAGCGTCATTCCGTAGCGCCGTTCCCGTTCCCGGACGCGCGCCAGCCGATCGAGGATTCTCTCACCCTCGCGGCCTTTTCCCGCGCCCGATTCGAGGTAGGTGAGCCGCGCCGTCGCCCCCTCGGGAAACAACTCCGGCCAGCCCCCGAGATCCTCCTGCCACGCCTCGACCTGCCGCTTCCGGCGGTCGGCGACGACCGTTCCCGTCCGCCCCAGCACCTCGTCCCACGGGCCGATCTCCCGGTCCGGGCGCCCCTCCCGGAGCAGCCGGTTCCGCTGGGCCAGCGCGCGCCGGTACTCGCCCAGCGCGGTGACGTATCCCGGATCCGCTGCGGCGACCGCCCGATCGACGAATCGCCGCCGCTCCGCAGGGCTGCCGGCGATCGTTCGGAGGCTCTCACCGGTCAACACCAGCGCAGGAAGCAACCCGAGATAATCCTGTATCTTGCGCTCGAATTGTCCCACGGTGAGAAGGCGCTCGCCACGCTCCCGGCCCCAGCCGCAGCCGAGCTCGAGCGGCCCCTCCGGCGCCTCCCCGAGACCCCCTTTGACCCGGGCCAGAACGGCCCCATTGGCGATCGCCTCGCGGGTGTCCCGGACCCGGAAAGAACGGGTCGTGGCGAGGATGTATGCCGCCTCGAGGAAAGAGGTCTTCCCCTGGGCGTTCCGCCCGGTGACGAGCGTCATGCCGGGATCGAGGGGAGTCCTCGCGGGCCGGAGGTTCCGGACCCCTTCCGCCTCGAGGAAGACCAGCACGGGGAACTACAGTGCCATCGGCATCACGACGTAGCGATCGTGCCGCCGGTCCTCGGCCGGTCGGACCGGCTCGAACAGCCCCTGCCCCATCGACTCGCCCAGGAGAACGCGGACCTGCTCGGTCCCGACGTTGTTCAGGAAGTCGAGCAGGTACTGAGCGTTGAAGCCGATCTCGATCTCGCCGCCGGTGTAGTTCAGGCTCACGTCTTCCTGCGCCGACCCGAACTTGTCGTTCACGGCGAGCACCCTGAGGAGTTCCTTCTTCAGCTCGATTCGGACGAGCTTCGTCTCCTCGTCGCGCAGCACCGATGCTCGGTCGATCGCGTCGCGCATCACCTGGGTGCCGATCTCGAAGATCTTGTCGTTGTTCTGCGGGATCACGCGCCGGTAGTCGGGGAAGCGGTGGTTCTCCTGCAGCGTCGTCGTGATCTCACGGTGTCCGACGAGCGCGATCAGGCTACCCGCGTTGGCCCAGAGGTAAACGTCTCCCTCGTGATCCGCCGCCAGCCGCTGCAACTCGCGCAGCGCAGTCCTCGGCACCAGGACGACCGGGAAGTCCTTTCCTACCTGCTGTGCGGGACGCGCTGGAAATCGACAGCCGATGCCCGTCGGTCGCGACCATCGTCAGCTGGTCCTCGGAGAACTCCCACTGCGCTCCACCAAGCGTGTAGCGCGGGTCGTCGGTCGTGATCGCGAAGAGAATCATCTTGATCATCTCCGCCAGCAGGTCCGAAGCGACCACCGCCTGGGGGCTCCCTTCGCGCGTCCTCACCGCCGGAAACTGGTCCGGGTCCTGGGTCGTCAGCTTGTACTTGATCCGCTCGCACTCGATGTGAAACGCGTTCCCGTCGAGCCGCAGGAGCAGTGTTCCCGACGGCAGGCGGCGCAGAACCTCGTACAGCCGGCGCGCGGGAACCGCGGCTCTCCCGGGGGTTGTCACCGTCGCCGCCACCTCGGACCGGAAGCCGACCTCGAGATCGGTCGCGACCATCGTCACCCGTCCTTCCTCCGTCGCCGTCAGCAGCACGTGATGGAGGATCGGGAACGTCGACTTCTTCTCGATCACGCCCTGCAGGAGGGCGATCTCGCGCATGAAGGAGGCCTGGTCGAGAGAGAACTTCATTGCTGGGTCCTCGGCGCCGCGGGGAGGCAAGAAAGAACATCGAAATAATGGACTGAATCTTCATAGCCGTAGCAGTAGGGGTGTGAAAAGCGTGGGAAAACCCTCTTCTGGGCGGGAACCGCAGGGTTGACCGGGGCCGGGAGAGTGGAGCCTTCAGGACCGGAACGTGGATGGGAGGAGGGATGAGCGCTCCGTCGCCCCGGGCCGCGTCCCATCCACAGGACGCCGTTGCACAGGGCTGTGGACGGTGTGGAACCGCGGCTCATCGCAGCTGCTCCTCGATCGCGTGAAGCGTCCTCTCGGTCCCCGGGTCGGTCGATCGCAGCAGTTCGATCTTGCGCACCGCGTGGAGCACGGTCGTGTGGTGCTTGCCACCGAACGCGAGGCCGATCGACGGCAGGCTCTCCCCGGCAAGCTTCTTACCGAGGTACATCGCGATCTGGCGAGGGTAGGAGATCTTGGCCGCGTTGGTGCGCGACTTCAGTTCCGGCACCTTCAGGTTGAAGTGGCGAGCGACCACCCGCATCACCGTCTCCAGCGTGACTTCCTCGCGCTGTGTCGGGATCAGGGTGCGGATCACCTCGCGGGCCAGGGAAAGGTCGGGCGGCTGTCGGCGGATCGAGGAGGAGGCCATCAGGGTCGTCAGGGCCCCTTCGAGCTCGCGCACGTTGGAGTGGATGCTGCTGGCGATGAACAGCGCGACGTCGGACGGGACGTTCCAACCGCGCGCGGCAGCCATCTTGTTGACGATCGCGACCTTGGTCTCCAGGTCGGGCGGCTGGATGTCGGCCAGCAGGCCCCACTCGAAGCGGCTCCGCAGCCGCTCTTCGAGACCCGGAATCGAGCGCGGCGGGCAGTCGGAGGCCAGGACGATCTGGCGGCCGGCGTCGTGGAGCGCGTTGAAAGTGTGGAAGAACTCCTCCTGCGTGCTCTCCTTGCCGGCCAGGAACTGGATGTCATCGACCAGCAGGACGTCGAGCTGGCGGTAGCGGTCGCGGAAGCGGGAGGTCTCCTCGAAGCGGATCGCCGCGATCAGTTCGTTCATGAACTGCTCGGAGGTCAGGTAGCGCAGCTTCACCTCGGGCCGCTCGACCAGCAGCCGGTTGCCGAGCGCCTGCATCAGGTGGGTCTTGCCGAGTCCGACCCCGCCATAGAGGAAGAGCGGGTTGTAGGCCCGGCCTGGCTGGTCGCAGACCGCCAGCGACGCGGCGTGAGCAAACTGGTTGCATGACGAAACGACGAAGCCGTCGAACGAGTAGCGAGGGTTCAGGCGCGGCGCCTCCGCTCCCCCCGGTCGCGCGGCGGCTGAAGCGACGGGGGGCGCCAGCCCGGCGCCGTCCGTCCGTCCCGCGGCCGCGCCCGGCACGGAGGCGACGGGGGGGACGAACTCGAGCTGGAGGTGGCCGAGCCCGGCCCGGTTCATCGTGCTGCGGATCAGGGCCAGGTACTGCGAGCGCAGCCATTCCGCGAACATCTCGTTCGGGACCCCGACCCGCAGCGTCGTTCCCAGGGTGGGAAGGGCGCGCGTCGGGCCGAACCAGGTCTCGAAGACCCCCTCCGCGATCTGCTCTCGGACGAGGGCGCGGACGGCGTCCCACGCCGAGGGCTGCACAGGGTCGGCGGGCCGGTTATCCACAGGGGTAACCCTCTCCAGAACAGGCTTCTAGGGTGCCGGGGAGCGCGGACGAAGCACAGGATTTCCACAGGCAGCGACGAGCCGAAGAGATCTGTAAGTCCTTTTTTTTCTTGGACCTAGAAAGACGGACCAGGCGCGAATGCCGGTCGCGGTCCACAGCTCCCCCACACCCTTGGCCAACCCGTCCCGCGGCGGGTGGCCGGGAGGGACGGACTTCACATTGTCGACGAAGACCCCTGGAACGAGGCGCGGAAGGTAGCACCGGATCGCTCGCCGCGGCAAGGGTGTCCGATCGGTTCCCGGGTAGCCCACTCGGGTCAACGACTTCCGGGCGGATCCCCAGCCGGCCGCGCGGGAACCGGCGACGGTTGACAGCCTCGGGGGCTCCCCATAACCTACCTCGCTTGTTCTGCGGCCCCCTGCGGACGGCGCCCGGCGCGCCGAGGGCGGAGGGTCCCTGCGATCACCGTCCGGCGGTGATACTCCGTGCGGCGGTCGAGGTGAGAGGCTTGCGCGATGAAGCGAACGTTCCAGCCCAACAACCGGAAGCGGAAGAAGGTCCACGGTTTCCGCCAGCGGATGAAGACCTCCGGCGGCCGCCTCGTGCTGAAGCGGCGGCGCCGCAAGGGCCGCAAGCGTCTGACCGTCTGAGCCGCGGAGGCCGGGACGGCTTCCCCCGCACCTGTCGGCTCCGCAAGCGGTCCGAGTTCCAGAAGGTGTACGAGTCCGGCGCGCGCGTGGCCGGGTCGCGGCTCGTCCTGTTTGCGCTGCCCCGCGAGGAGAACGGTCCGCGCCTGGGCCTGACCGCGACCCGGAAGGTCGGCGGCTCGGTCGTTCGGAACCGCCTGCGCCGCCTGGTGCGCGAGGCGTTCCGGCGCCACCGCGAGCTGGTGGGCCGGTGGGACATGGTGGTCAACATCCGGCAGGCGGCCGTCGGGTCGAAGTTCCCCGTGATCGAAGGCGAATTCGTCGCGCTGGTGGGCCGCGTCCGCCGGCGGCTCGAGCCCCGGCCCGGCCAGGAAGGCCCTCCGTGCCCGCCCGCCTGCTGATCGCCCTCGTGCGGCTGTACCAGCGCACGCTCTCGCCCCTGCTCGGGGCGCACTGCCGCTTTCTTCCCTCGTGCTCGGAATACGCGGTCATGGCGCTGACGGAGTGGGGTGCGTTGCGCGGCGCCTGGCTCGCCGCGTGCCGCCTCGCGCGCTGCCACCCCTTCGCCGAGGCGGGCCTCGACCTGCCGCCCCGGCGACACGCCCCTTCCGCAGCTGCCCTCGCCGACTCCCGCTCGGCTGGATTGACCGATGGACCGTGACACGACGATTCGCACCATCGCCGCGGTGGCGATCTCGATCCTGATCCTCTTCGGGTGGCAGTACTTCTTCCCCAGCCCGAAACCGGTCCCGGTCACCGCCCCGTCAGCCGCCAGCGCAACGCCGGCCGCGCCCGCCGCGGACGGTTCCGCGGCGGCTGCCGCGCCGGCGGCCACGCCGCCCGGCAGGGAGGCCTCGCTCTCTCCCGCGCAGCCCGGCAGCTTCGGCGCGGCGGTCGTCGGGGCCGAGAACCAGCCGCTGATCGAGATCCGGACCGCGCAGCACGAGATCGCGCTCACCGCGCGCGGGGCGAAGGTCGTCTCCTGGAAACTGCCCGGCTACGAGAAGGTGCCGGGTGACGCCTCCAAGGGGTTCGTCGACCTCGTCTCGAGCGAGTCGCGGGCCCTCGACCACAACCCGTTGACGATCGACCCCCACGACCCGCTGCTCTTCAAGCAGATCAACGACCCGTGGTACGTCGTGGAGCGCGGCGTACCGACCGCGGAGGAGCTGTCCACTCGCGGGCTTCCTCCCGAGACCCAGCGGGTCTCGTTCCGCTGGGCCGACGGGGCGGGACTCGAGGTTGCGAAGTCGCTCTGGATTCCGGGCAACGACCTCTTCCTGGTGCGCGTCGAGTGGAGCCTGACTCGCGACGGGAAGCCGGTACCCCAGGCGATGATCACCTGGGGGCCGGGCGTCGGCGCCGCCCTGGACGTCGCGCACAGCAACCAGTACGCCTACCGCGGGCTGGTCGTCGCGGCGCTCGCCGACGGAATCAAGTCGTTCAATCCGGCCAAGCAGGAGTCCGCGGTGGCCTGGCAGGCCGGGCTCGGGCCGCACTGGTTGGCGCTCGAGGAGCAGTACTTCGCGGTCGCGATGGTGCCGGTCGAGCCGTCCGCGTTCGAGATGCGCCCGTTCCCGATCCCCAACGCCGCCAAGGGACAGGAGCGGCAGCTGATGATCGGCAGCGCCAGCCCCGCGCTGACCCTCTTCGTCGGCCCGAAGTCGAGCCCGGTGCTCCAGAAGGTCGACGCGGCGCTCGGCGTCTCGCTCACCGGCCTGATCCAGTGGGGCTTCTGGGGCTGGCTCGCGCGGCCGCTCTACGTCGGAATGGAGTGGCTGCACGGGCTGATCGGCAACTGGGGCTGGACGATCATCGCCCTCTCGGTCCTGATCCGGCTCGCCTTCTTCCCGCTGATGCACCGCTCGATGGTGAAGATGCGGAAGACGCAGCAGGACATGGCGCGCGTCCAACCGAAGATCCACAAGATCAAGGAGAAGTACAAGGACTCCCGCGACATGGAGTCGCGGAAGAAGATGAACGAAGAGATGATGGAGCTGTATAAGCGCGAGGGGGTCAACCCGATGGCCTCGCTCACGGGCTGCCTCCCGCTGTTGCTGCAGTTCCCCGTCATGCTCGCGATGTACTCGCTGCTGACCGTCAGCGTGGAGCTGCGCGGCGCGCCCTGGTTCGGCTGGATCCACGACCTGTCGGCGCGCGACCCCTACTTCGTCCTGCCGGTCGTGATGGGCGCGACGCAGCTCCTGCAGCAGATCATGACGATGACGAAGACCGAGGACCCGCAGCAGCGCGCCCAGCAGCGCATGATGCTGATCATGCCGGTTGTCTTTACCTGGTTCTTCATGTACATGCCGGCCGGCCTCGTTCTCTACTGGCTGGTCAGCAACGTGCTGGGAATCGTCCAGCAGTACTTCATCAACCGCCACGCCGACGCGCCGCCGCCGGCCGCCGCCCCCGCGGGCGCGCGCGCGCGCTGAGCGGCGGGAGGGAGAAGACCGTGAGCGAAGAGCGCGTTCGATTCACCGGCCGCGACCTGACCGAGGCCCTCGCCGCGGCGCGGGCCCGGTTCGGCCTGCCCCGCCACGAGGTCGCGTTCGAGGTGATCGCGAAGCCGAAGCCGGGCCTGATGGGGGCGGAAGCGGGCCTGTTTGAAATCGACGCCTGGCCCAACCCGGGCGCGCCGCCCCCGCCGCCGCCGATCGAGCGCGGCGGCCGCGGGGATCGCGACCGGGGCGGGCGCGGCGGCCCCGGGGGGAGGGACCGCGGCGACCGCGGCGGCCGGGACCGCGGCGACCGGGGACCGCGCGACCGCGGCGACCGGGGCCCGAGCGCCGGCGGCGACCGCGGCCCGCGCGACCGCGGCGATCGCGAGTGGGAACCGGACCGCCGCCCGGCCGGCCCTCGGGCCCCCGACGGCGAGCCGGTCGAGCTTCCGCCCCTTTTCCCGGGGCCCGAAGTGACCGAGGTCGCGCCGCTGCTCGAGCACGTGGCGCGCGGGTTTGTCGCCGGACTCGGACTCGACCTGACCGTCGAGGGGATCGACCAGGACGAAGTCGGGCTCCGGGTGCGCCTGGTCGGAGAGGACGTCCCCCTCTTGCTCGAGTCGGACGGCGAGGGGCTCGAAGCGCTCCAGTACCTCGCCAACCGCGCGCTCCAGAAGGACGGGCGGGTGCAGGGGCGGGTCTCGTTCGACGCCGGCGGCTGGCGCGCGCGGAGCGAGGCCAAGCTCGTCGAGAGTGCCCGCGAGATCGCGCGGGAGGTCCTGGCCAGCGGTCAGGCGCGAAAGCTGCCGGCGATGGGGCCCTACGAGCGGCGCCTGATCCACGTGACCCTGGCCCAGACCGAGGGGATCAAGACCTTCTCCACCGGGAGCGGCTACCACCGGCGGCTCCACGTGGCTCCGGCCGGAAGCGACGAGGCCGATGCCGATGACCACGGGGCGGAGGGGACGGCCGGCGAAGAGTAGGCCGGGCCCCCGGCCCGCCGCTTCGGCTTGCCCCGCCTTCCCCGGGGTCACTAAGTTCCCCGGGGGGGAAGCACCTTGGGGGCCCTGTTGCCCGCGGCAGTGCCGTCGTCATCGACCGACAGCGTCCAGGACAGCCTCGATCGGGTTCGAGGCCTGGCCCGCGTCGCGCGCCGCGTCGACCTCTTCCCCTACGAATCGCAACACCCCCAGGAAGCGCGCCGCCTGGTGCGCCCGATGATCGAGCGCCTCCTGCTCGTCGCGCTGGAGGACGTGGCGCAGCTGGAGGAGGCGATCGCCAGGGACGCCACCCCCGCGCCCGACGACTGGCTGTTCGACGCCGGCGAAGGAGAGGGGACCGCCGCCGATCCTCGGCAGGGCGAGCTGCTCGACACCTGCGGGATGATCCGGCTCGACCTGTCGCAGCGGCTCGAAATGCTGCGACGCGACGACGAGGCCGAGCTCTGGGAGTTCCTGACCACCTGCAACCACGCCCGCGGCGCGCTGATCAAGGCAGCGGTGTCGCTCGAGGCGGCGGTCTGCGCGCGCGAACGGGTGCCGACGCAGCTCGACGCGCTGTACGAGGTCGCGTCGGCACTGCGCATCCGGGCCGGGTATCGCCGGCTGCAGCAGGCTCTCGCCGTGGGCGGCGATCCCGAACGCGAGCGGATCGGGGAACGGCTGGCGACGGCGGCACAGGCGCTGGAGTCGCTGGTCGCCTCCGCCCTGTTCGTCGAGCTGCGCGTCGCCGACCGCTGCCAGCTGCGGCGCGTCATCGAGCGACTCGGCTGCTGGCTGGAATGCGGCGTCGAGGCCGACCCGGACGAAGGGATCCGCCTCTGGCAGGACATCTCCGGCCTGGCGGCGATGATGCAGCTGGTGAACAACCGCCAGGATCTGATCGCGCACGACCGCGCGGTGCTGCTCGACGCGCTCGGGCTGCTCTACGGCAGCGCCCCCCTCGATCCCGTCCAGGAGGCCCGGCTGCGCGAGCGCCTGGCCGCGGCGCTGGGACGCGACGCCGAGCTCGACGAGCTGCTCGAGGCCGGCGAGCCGCTCGGATCGGCGACCTTCCTGCGCGCCATCACGCGCGCCGCGGTGCGACTCGAGCCGCACGAAGCGCAGCGGATCGTCATCGGGGGCTGATCGGCCCGCCGCCAGGCGCCGAGGCGGGCGGAGGCAGCTTCGACCAGTCGAGCTGGCTGCCGCGCGCGCTGTGCGGGATCAGATAGACCGCGATCATCACCAGCGCCGCGACGAGCACCGCGAGGCGGTGCCGGGCCGGGCGGTCCGGCCAGCGGCGCGCGACGAGCCACGCGGCGGCCCACGCCAGGACCGAGGCCAGCGTCTTGTTGTCGGTCAGGTCCTCGCCGAACGGCCAGCCGGTCCAGTAGGCGTCGAACGCGTACTTCTGCACGATCGGCCCCAGGGCCAGTCCGCCGGGGACCAGGAACACCAGCAACCAGGGGAGGTGGCGACCCAGGTCGCGCTCGCCGACGAGCGCGCCGAGCAGCGCGCGGATGCCGATCACGAGGCCGAGGAACATCGCCATGACGTGCGGCAGCAGGACCGCCGCCGGGACCTCGCCCCGGAAGCGGATCACGATCGGGCCGTCGTCCTGCTGGATCACCCGGGTCGCGTCCCCGCGCGCGAGGCGCAGGCTGTACTCGAGCTTCCCGGCCGCCGGCTGGTGCGGCAGCTCGCCCACCAGCTCGTCGCCGAGCCGCTCGAGCGGCGTCTCGATCCAGGCTTCGGCAGTCGGGAAGCGGCGCCAGGCGAGCTCGCCCGCGATCGAGGAATCGGGCGCGACGAGCGCGACGAGCGCGCCCCCCTCGCCGCCATGGCTGCGCGGCAGCTGGCCGGTGACGGGCGCGCCGCCGATCTCGGCCCGGACGCGCACGGGGTGCGTCGGCCCGGTGAGCCGCTGGTAGGCGGCGAGGCCGAAGGTGACGAACAGCGCCACGACCCACAGCAGCGCCGAGCCGGGCCGACGGTCGACGAAGCGCGTCGCGGCGCGGCCGGAGCCCTCGTTCACCGGCCGCGCGGCCCCTGGATCAGCGGACGGGTCAGGTCGCGCGCGCCAGCCGGCGTGCAGAGCACGTCGTCTTCGATCCGGATCCCGCCGAAGGGGGTCAGGCGATCGACCAGGGCCCAGTCGACGCGCGCACCTGCCGCGCCCTCGCGCAGCTTCTCGAGCAGCATCGGGATGAAGTAGAGCCCGGGCTCGATCGTCACCAGGTGCCCCGGCTCCAGCGTGCGCGTGTTGCGCAGGTAGGGGTGTTCCGAGGGCGGCGCGAGCAGGCCGCCGTCGACCGCCGCCTGCCTGCCGCCGATGTCGTGCACCTGGATCCCCAGTTGGTGGCCGACGCCGTGCGGCAGGAAGGTGCGCGAGATCCCCAGTGCCAGCGTCTCCTCCGGCGAGACCTTGCTGATCCCGACCTTCGACAGCAGCGCGGCGACGCGGCGGTGCGCCTCGAGGTGGATCTCGAGGTAGGGCCGGCCCGGCGCCACCATTGCCACCAGGTCGCGCTCGAGCTCGTCGACCCCCTCCAGCAGCGCGACGAAGACCGGCTCCACGCCGGCCAGGCTCCAGGTCCGCGTGATATCGGAGGCGTACCCTTCGTGCGACGCGCCGGCGTCGAGCAGGAAGACCTTTCCCGGCGCCGCCTCGCGCCCGCGCTTGGTGTGGTAGTGCAGCGTCGCCGACTTGGCGTCGAGCGCGATGATCGTCTCGAACGGTAGCTCGTGCTCGAGCTGGCCGGTGGCCTGCAGGTAGGCGTAATGGATCTCGCGCTCGGACGCACCCCCCTCGAACGCCTTGCGTCCGACGCGGTGACCCTCCGCCGCCTTGAGCGCGGCGGCTTCGACGAGCGCGATCTCGTGCGCGGTCTTCGACGCACGGTGCCAGTCGAGCGGCTTCATGAGCGCCTCGGGCTCGACCAGCGTCACGTCGATCCCGAGCTCGCTCGCGGCCGCCGGCGAGTTGCCGACGTAGGCGACGCCCGAGAGCGTCCCGACCACACCGGCGACCTCGGCGAAGTCGGCGACCTCGGCGAACTGCACCGCCTCCTGCCAGTAGGAGGGCGGCACGGGCGCGGCCTCGTACCAGTAGTCGCGCGGGTTGACCCGGACCACGAACGGCTTGCGCCCTGGCCGCGCGAGCACGACGTGCTCGGGCCCGGCGAGCGGGACCCAGCGACGGAAGTGCGGTGTCGACTGGAACGGGATCTCCATGTCGTCGACGTGGTAGGTCTCGGCTCGGCCGGCGTGGAACAGGACGCCGTCCAGCGTCAAGCCCCGCGCGCCGGCGCGCTCGAGCGCGTCGGCGAGGACCTTGTCGAGGATTTCGAGGTGGCTCCTGTAGAGCGACGCGTTGGTCATGGGGACTCCTTGTCGCGAGCGGCGCAACCGGCCGAGGATACTGCACCGGTCAGAGGGCGAACAAAGCCACCCCGCAGACCGCCAGCAGGGTCCCGGCGAGCGAGCGGATGCCGACCGGCTCGGCCAGCACGAAGCGCGAGATCGGCAGTGAGAAGAGCGGCGTCGTGCCCAGCAGAGCGGCCGCGATCCCGGGAGGCAGGTCGCGGACGCCGCGCATCATGAAGATCACGGCGATCACCGTCCCGATCACGCTCGGCAGGGCCAGCCCGGGCCAGACCCGCGGCCCGAGCCGTGCCAGCTCCGCGCGTCCCCCGCGCCGGACGAGGAGCAGCAGGAGCACCCCCGCCCCGGCGGCCGCAAGTCGGATGAAGCTCGCTTCCACGATCGGTACCGACTGCAGCGGGCGCTGCATCAGGAGCAGTCCGACCGCCTGGCCGAGCGCCGCGCCGAGCGCAGCGATCACCGTCCAGCGCAGGGCCCCGGCGCGCGGCGGGGCGAGTGTTGCCCCGCCCCCCGCGCCTCCGGGCGCCGGGCCGAAGCGGGCCGGGTCGGTCTCCACGAGGCCGACCCCCGTGACGACCAGCACCATCCCCAGCCAGACGTGGGCGGACGGGACGGCGCCCCCTGCCGCCCAGGCCAGCAGCGCGGTCATCAGCGGGGCGCTGTTGTAGATCACGAGTGCCCGCTGGACCCCCCCCGCTTCGACGGCCGAAAAGAGCAGCGAGTCGCCGATCGCCATGCCGACGAACCCGGAAAGCGCGAGCTGGCCGAGCGCGGCCGGCTCGAGTCGCCGCCATCCCGGAGAGCCGTCCGGCGAGCGCGAGCCAAGCGAGGTAGGCGGCAGAGGCGAAGGCGCACTTGAAGAAGTTGACCGGCGCGGGACCGAAGCGCGCGATGAGCGGGCGGAAGAGGCTGATCGAGATCGCCCACAGCGCGGCCGCGACTAAACAGGAAGTCATGCCACCTCCGGCCCGGAGCGCGGATCATGGATGGCGAGCGGACCGAATTCCAGCGCGGACTGCCCCCGGATGGAGGCATCCCGCCGCGCTTCAAGGTAACTTCTGCTGACCTTGGAGGTTTGCCCGATGCTCCGTGCGCCCGCCCGCGCGTCGTTCGTCACCGTTTACGCGCTTCTCGCCCTGATCGTCCTGTCCGCGCTTCCCCTCCTCGCCGCACCGATGTCCAGGCCCCGACTCGAGGTGAACGCAGGCCGGCGACGTCTTCCGGCTGTTCGCGGTCACACCGCGCCCCGACGGCTCCGAAGCCCGCGCGCTGCTGCGCGAGTCGCCACAGCGGATCGCGCCGCTCTCCACCGGCCGAGCACCGTCGGCACCCGCCGCGTTCGCGACCTGGACCGAAGGGGGCCTCGCGACCCGCTGGTACGCGGTCACGCGCGACGGTGGCGCGACCTGGAGCACGGCCCGCGAGGCGGAGACCGCTCTCCTGCTGCGCGACGGCCGGACCGAGCCGGGCCAGCCGCTCCCCACGATCCTGCCGGGGCTGGCCCAGGCCCCCGCCGGGCGCATCTTCCTGGTCCAGTTCCGGACGCCGAGCCAACCCGAGTGGCGGCAGGCGCTCGCTGATTCGGGGGCCGAGCTGCTGGCCTTCTTCCCTTACAACGCGCATCTGGTGAGGATCGAGCCGTTGCGAGCGGCGGCGCTCGCCGGCCTCGATTTCATCGAGCGCGTCGAGCCGTTCCACCCCTCCTACCGCCTCTCGTGGGAGGTCCGCGACTGGTTGTCCGGCGCGTCGGCAGGCCCCGATGCCGACGGCTCTTCGGACGACCGGAAGGATCTGCGCGTCACCGCGTTCGAGTGGGGTCCTTCCGGCAAGGAGCGGATCGTGGCGCGCGCGCGCCACCTCGGCGCCGAGGTGCTCAGTGCCTGGCCGAACGGCTACGTGGTCGAGCTGCGCCTGACGCGCGATCAGGCGCGGGCGCTCGCCGCGCTGGACGACGTCGCGTGGATCGACCCCAAGGGGGTGCCCGGGAAGGACATGGACATCGTCCGCCAGGACAACGGCCTCAGCTGGCTCGAGAGCAACTACGGCTACTGCGGCACCGGCGTCCGCGGCGAGGACCTCGACGCCGGCTTCGAAGACACGCACATGGACTTCGACACCGAGATCTACCACGGTACCCACGGGGTCGACAGCCACGGCACGAGCACCTTCGGCATTGTCTTCGGCAACGGCGACCGCGACGGCGACGGCTCGGCCAAGGGGCTGGGAAGCCTCCCGTGCGCGGTCGGGATCATGGCCGACTACAACCAGCTCGGCGACCGCTTCGCCCACACCCAGCAACTGAAGAACGCCCCCTACTTCGCCTCGTTCCAGACCAACTCCTGGGGCAACTCGCGCGTCCGTAACTACACCAGCTACTCGCAGGAGATGGACGACATCATCTGGCGGCTCGACATCGCGATCCTGCAGTCGCAGTCAAACGCCGGGAACCAGGACAGCCGCCCGGAGGCGTGGGCCAAGAACATCGTCAGCGTTGGCGCCATCAACCACTACGACACCCTCTCGACCGCCGACGACTGCTGGTGCTCGGGGGCGTCGATCGGCCCGGCCGAGGACGGCCGCCTCAAGCCCGACGTCAGCTACTACTACGACGAGACCTTCACCACGACGACCGGCAACGGCTACACGTCCTCGTTTGGCGGGACCTCGGGTGCCACGCCGATCGTCGCTGGTATCACTGGCTCGATCGTCCAGATGTGGTCCGACAACGTTTGGGGAACCGATCCAGTCGGGACGACCGTCTTCGAACGCCAGCCCCACGCCTCGACGATCAAGGCGCTCCTGATCAACAACGCCAACCAGTACCCCTTCAGCGGCACCGGCAGCGACCTCACCCGGGTCCACCAGGGCTGGGGGCGGCCGAGCGTGCGGCTGGCCAAGGAGCGCGCCGCGCGGAGCTTCGTGATCAACGAGGACGTGGCGCTGAGGGTCGGTGAGCGCGGCTCGTACGACGTCGGGGTCGAGTCCGGCGAGACCGAGCTGAAGGTCACGCTGGTCTACAACGACCTGCCCGGCACGACCTCCGCCACGCTGCACCGGATCAACGACCTCGATCTGACCGTGACCTCCCCCTCCGGAACGATCTACAAGGGGAACTTCGGGCTCGATGGCGCGCGATACTCGCAGCCGGGCGGCACCCGCGACTCCAAGAACAACGTCGAGAACGTCTTCGTGCAGAACCCGCAGGCGGGGACCTGGCGCGTCGACATCGATGCGCCGGAGATCAACCAGGACCAGCACCTCGCCACCCCCGCCGCCGACGCGGTCTTTGCGCTGGTGGTCACGGGCGGAACCGGTTCGATCTGCACCCCTCCGACGGTCGACTTCACGCCGAGCCCGAACCCTGCGCGGGTCGGCCAGTCGGTGACCTTCGACAGCAGCGTCAGCGGCGGTGCGGGCGGCCCCTACACCTACGAGTGGGACTTCACCGTCGACGGGACGGTGGACGCGATCGACACCGACCCGTCCACGGTCTTCCACCGGCCGTACGTCGGCGACTCGCGCCTGCGGGTGCGCGACGCCGGCGCCTGCTCGGCGACCGTCAAGAAGACGGTGACCGTGACGGGGCCCGACCTGCGCTACGAGAATTACGTCAACCTGGTTCAGGTCCAGGGGAACGGCAACGGCGCGGTCGACCCCGGTGAGGTCTTCGACCTATCGATCGTCCTGCGCAACCAGGGAAACGAGACGGCGACGAACGTGACGGCAACGGTCGCCGCCTGGGCCGGGAACGCGGGCCCGGTCTCGCTGATCAGCGGGGCGACGAGCTTCGGGAACATCCCGGCCAACGCCAGCGCGACCGGCGTGCAGAAGATCCGGTTCCAGGTCGGCCAGGCCTTCCCGTGCGGCCAGGATGCGACCTTCACCGTGCGCGCGATCACCTCGTCCGATCCGGCCAACGCCTATCCGGACGAGGTCGCAGCGGTGCGGGTGCTGGTCGGCGGCTCCGGGGCGCCCGTCCAGTTCTACACCGACGGGATCGAGACGAACCGTGGCTGGGCCTTCAACAACAATTCCGGCCCGTCCGGCGAGTGGCAGATCGACACCCCCCGGGGGCTCGGCGGCGGCACCTCGTTGCCCGGCCAGCCGAAGCCGAGCCCCGATCCCACCGCTGCCGCGGAAGGGACGCGCGTGTTGGGCAACGACCTGACCGGGACCGGTCCGAGCCCGGGCAACTACGAGGGGCTGGTCAACACCAACGCCACATCGCCGCCGATCAACTGCGCCGACGCCGTCCAGGTCGGCATCCAGTTCAAGCGCTGGCTGAACGTCGCGCCCAACGACATCGCCAGCGTCGACGTCTCGGCCGACGGCGTGAACTGGGTGAATCTCTACGCCTCGAGCGGCTACGTCGTCGAAAACGCCTGGTCGAACCACGCCTACGACGTGTCCGCGTGGGCCGACCGCAACCCCGACTTCCGGATCCGCTTCGGCCTGACCGCCGACAACGTGGTCCAGCTCTCCGGCTGGAACGTCGACGACATCCGGCTCACCGGCGTGACCCGCAACTCCTGCCAGCCGGTGGCGCGGGCCAGGCCGGGCGCGGTTTCGGGGTTGACGGTCCAGCGGGCCGGCAACGAGCTCGCCCTCGGCTGGGCGAGCGACTGCGGCGGGACTCCGAGCTACGAGGTCTATCGCGGCGACCTGGCGCTGGGCTATGCGTCGCTCAAGCCGGAGCTGGGCTACTGCGCGGCGAGCGGGACCAGTGCTTCGGTCCCGCCCGGAGCGGGCACCGCCGACTTCTTCCTCGTCGTGCCGACCGACGGCGGCTTCGCCGGCAGCTACGGCCGGGCGTCCGACGGCAGCGAGCGCCCGCCCTCGGCGCAGGCCTGCCATCCGCGAGACCTCGTCGACGACTGCGCGCCCTGATCCCGGCCGGGACGGCGGCCGTCAGCTCCCGACGGCCGCCGCTCCGAGGCGGAACGACGAGCCGATCTCGCGCGACTCCCCGATCCGCGTGACGCGGACCGCGGCGATGTCGGTGATCGGGCACTTCGCCTCGCACAGCCCGCAGCCGACGCACAGACCCGGCTCGATGCGCGGCCGCTGGAGACGCACCGGCCGCCCCGCGCGGTCCAGCGCCGTCACCTCCTCGAGCCAGATCGCCTTCGGGCTGGTCGGGCAGACCTCCTGGCAGACGATGCACGGCACGTTCATGCCCCAGGGAAGGCAGCGCCCCTGGTCGAAGAAGGCGGTCCCGATCCGGATCCCCTTCCCTGACTCGCCGGTCCAGCCCTTCTTCGCGACCGAGAGCGGGCGGATCGCGCCGGTCGGGCAGACCTGCCCGCAGAGCACGCAGCTCGGCTCGCACCAGCCCTGCCTCGCGACGAGCACCGGCGTGTAGAGCCCCTCCGCCCCCGCCTCGCCGAGCGCCGGCTGCAGCGCGCTCGTCGGACAGGCGTTCACGCATGCCCCGCAGCGCACGCAGGTCGCGAGGAAAGCAGCCTCCGGCAGCGCCCCCGGCGGCCGGATCGCGAGCGGGCCGGGCTGCAGCGCCGAGTGGGTGCTGACGCGGAAGAGCGGGACCAGCACGATCCCTGCCGCTGCCGCTCCGAGCAGCCGGCGCCGCGGCAGGTCGATGCCGCCCCGCGGGGCGTCCTCGGGGGCGAAAGCGCGAAAGGCGATCGCGTCTTCCGGGCAATTCGCGATGCAGTTCAGGCAGACGTGGCACTCGGCGACGCGATGTCGAGCGAACGGCTCGTCGGCCCCCTGGCAGTCGGTCGCGCAGCGGTTGCAGTGCGTGCAGCGCGCGGGGTCGATCCGGATCCGGGCGATCGCCGCGCGCGCGACGAGCCCCAGCAGCGCTCCCAGGGGGCAAAGCGCACGACACCACCAGCGCGCGATCCAACGGTTGGCGACCAGCACGGCCAGGAAGATCAGGCCGGTCAGCCACGCGCCGATGAAGATCCGCGCGCGCCAGCCGCCCATCCCGACGAGCTGGTGCAGGGCCGGCGACAACCCCGAGCCGAGCGAGCGCGCGAAGAGCGAGAGCGGGTCGAACAGGCCGGCGATCCCGGCGCCCAGCGCTGCGGCCGCCAGCAGCGTGACCAGCAGCAGGTACTTGATCGCGAAGTGCGGCCGCCAGCGGTTGTGCTCGGTCGCCGGCCCGGGTCGCAGTCGCTGCGTCGCCCACGACACGAGCTGCAGGATCGTTCCGAGCGGGCAGATCCAGCCGCAGAAGGCGCGCCCCGCGAGGACCGTCAGCAGCACGATCGCCAGCGACCAGGCGAGCGCCGCCGTCAGCGACCACGACGCGAGCAGCGAGACGGCGGCCGTCAGCGGGTCGAGCTGGAAGAGCCACGCGACCGGCAGGCGACGGACCCCCTCCGCGGTCATCGCTGCCAGCGCGGCGAGAAACAGCGCGAGGAAGAAGGCCTGATGGATCCGCCGCGCGCCGCGCGGCCAGTAGACGCCGCCCGGCTCCGTTTCCCCGTGCCTGGCGGCACGGGGAGCTACGCCGGGCAAGCCCGCCAGCGGCTCACGCACCGGCGCGCACCGTCTCGAGCCCGAGGCCGGCGGCGATCGAGCCCACGCCCCTTCCCTCGGCCAGCGCCAGGTAACCGATCGTGCCCGGGTCGAGCCCGAGCAGGTGGGCGCTCCAGGCATCGAGCGCGACCGGATCGGTGCCGGCCGCGACGAGCCCGACCTGCCGCACGTCCTCGAGGCGCCCGCCGGTCGGGCCGCCCTTGGTCATCACGCGGGTGGCGTCGACCACGGTGAGCGTCGGCCGAAACGCCACCGCGAGGTCGGCGATCGAGGCGTCGATCGCCTGGTGCAGACGCGCCCGCGTCCCGCCGAGCACGCCGTACCAGTTCTTGAGCCCGGCCGTGAGGCGGGTCAGCGCGTGGTCCTTGACGACCGGCACGTTGATCAGTTTCGTCGCGGTCAGCGCCGGAAGGAAGACCTCCCATGACGACAGCACCGCTCCGTCGAGCGCCGCCTCGCGGAAGCCGCCGTCGTCCGGAAGGACCAGCTCCGCCCCGGCGCGCCGCGCCGCGTCGGCGATCCCCGAGCGCGCCGCGGCGCGCTCCGCGTCGTGCACCGGCACGTCGCCGACGAGCACGCGCGCCGCGCCCGCCTCTCGGCACAGCCGCGCGATCTCCGCGACGATCTCGGGGTGCGTGTTCGCGCCCAGTTCCGGCGGCCGGTCCCAGGCCATGTTCGGCTTCAACAGCACGACGTCGCCGGCGACGACGAAGCGCCCGATCCCGCCCAGCGCGTCGATCGCGGCGCGCACCATCGGCGCGATCCCGCCACCCGCGGCAACGATGGCCGTCGGTCGCGACGGATCCCTTGCCACCTCTCGCCGCAGGATCACGGCCGGCGCATCGCCCCCGGACCAGCGCCCCTTCGAGCGCAGCCCGAGCGCGGTCAGGAGTCCTGCGCCCCCCAGCACGAGCCCGGCCCGCCCGAGACGCGCGAGCACCTCGCGTCGCGCGAGTCCCTGCATCTGCGCCTGCGGCTCCGCGCCCGCGCCGGCTTCGCGGTCGTGAAAGCTCACGATCCCCCTCCGCTCGACGCCAGCGCGCGCAGGCGCTCGTCCACGCGGGCGGCCACGGCGGCCAGCGTCGCCGGCGCGTCGGGGCCGCTCATTCCCGGCGCGCTGAGTCGCGCGTAGCGGCGTCCGCGCCGGAAGAAGACGCTGTCGGCGCCGGCCCAGGCTTCGTCGCCCGGCCCCGGCGTGCGGTCGGCACCGGCGTCCTGCGCGAGCGCGCGCCGGGCGCCGTCCTCGTCGACGAACTCCAGCAGTTCGAGTGTCGCTTGGGGAGGCCCTGCGAAGCGCCAGGCGACGATCCGCGTCCCGCCGAGCGCGATCAGGAACTCGGCCGCACCGTTCACCTGCTCGTGGAAGCGCTCGGGCGGGAGGTCGGCGGTCCGTTCGGCGAGCCCGTCGAGCAGCGCGGCCATCCCGCTCGCGGAGGCGGTCGAAGCGCTCGGAGCGCCGGCTTCGTGCGAGCCGAAGCTCCGGTGGCGGCCGCCGTAGACCAGGAATGCGGCCAGCCCGGCGAGCGGGACGAGCAGGGCGATCGCGGCGACGAGGCCGCGGGAGCGCGAGGCCGGCATCGGAACCCCGGGACCGGACTGAAGCTAGCCGGTTCTTACGAATCGTTTATAGCACCGAACGAGTCGATGGGACCCCAGCCGAAGCCGAGCGGCGCAGCCCGAGGGCTGCGCCGCCGGAAAGGTCGGAGATGGGGAGGAGGAACCGGTTCTAGCGGCGCGGCGGGAGGATGGGCGAACCATTGTCGCGCTCGACGTCGTTGTCGTCGTCGTTGATCACCCACGCCCCGATCGCGAAGACGCCCACCGTCGCGACCGCGGCGATCCCGAGCGCGCTCCAGCTGAAGGTCGAGCCCGCGGCGGCGGACGACCCGGCGGCCGCGGGGTCGCCGGCCGGTACCCGGCCGGCCACCTGCGCCTTGTCGGACGCGAGGCGGATCTCGACGCGCTCCTTCTGGCCCGCGGCGAGGGCGACCTGCTTGGCGACGACTGCAAGTTCCCCTCCGTCCGGCGCGAAAGCAGCGAGCTGGTAAGTCGCGGGCGGCAGGCCGCCGACGACGAAGGTGCCGTCGGCCGCGGTCGCCTTGGAAAGGAACAGGTTTCCATCCGGAGTCTTCAGCCCGATCTGGTAGCCCTTGGCGGGCAGCCCCGCGGTGTCGAGCAGAACGCCCCGCACCTCGGCCGTTCCATTGGCCTGGGCGAGGAGGGCGGTCGGAAGGGTGATCGCGAGCAGCGCGAGCAGTGCGACCGTGCGACGAAGGGTCTTCAGCATCGAGGCCTCCTGGCATTCCCCGTAGCCGGGAGGGTTCCCCCCGCCCGGGCGAAACATGCATGCTAGCGCAAATCCCAAACGACGGTAGGAGGCCGGTCACGGACCCGCAAGTCGTCACCATTGTGGCTCAGGCGACCCCCCCGGGACGGGGCGCGCTGGCTGTCGTGCGCCTCTCCGGGTCGCGCAGCGCGGAGATCCTCGCGCACGTCTTCACCCGAGTGAGTGCGGCGCCGCTCATCGATCGTCGGCCGATGCTCGGCTGCGTCCGCGATCGGAGCGGGGCGATCATCGACCAGGCGATGGCCACGCTGCATCGAGCCCCGCACAGCGTGACCGGCGAGGAGGTGGCCGAGATCACGCTTCACGGATCCCCCGCCATCGTGCGGGAAACGGTCGCTGCGTGCATTTCCGCGGGGGCGCGCCCGGCCGCGCCCGGCGAGTTCACGCTGCGCGCGCTGCGCCACGGCAAGCTCGATCTCGCCCAGGCCGAAGCGGTGCGCGATCTGGTCGAGGCCGGGAGCGTGGAGCAGGCGCGCATCGCGGCGCGCCAACTCGCCGGCGAGGTCTCGGCAGCGATCGGCCCGCTCGCCGACGCGATCTTCGAATTGCTGGCGGAGGTCGAAGCCGGTCTCGACTTCGCCGACGGCGAGGCAGTGCTCGCGCTCGACGGCGCGGCTGTGACCGAGCGGGTGGAGCACCTGGCCTCCCGGATCGACCGGCTGGCGGGCGCATCGGAGCGGGCGCGACGGATCCGGGAAGGGGCGCGGGTCGTTCTCCTCGGCCCCACGAATTCCGGCAAGTCCAGTATTTTCAACAACTTAATCGGATTCGATCGCGTGATCGTGACGGCCGAGCCGGGGACCACGCGCGACCTGATCGAGGAGCAGGTCGTGATCGAAGGCCTGCCGACCGTTCTCGTCGACGCCGCCGGGGTGGGCGATCCCGGCGGCCACGCCGAGGCGGAGGGGATGCGCCGCGCGCTCGCCGCCGCCGAGGCCGCGCACCTCGTCCTCGAGGTCTACGACCTCTCGCTACCTGACCGGCCTGCCGGTCCGCCGGCCCCGCTCCGGTTGCGGGTCGGCACTCATGCCGACCTCCCCCCCGCGGGAGCGCCGGCCGAGGGGACGATCGCCGTCAGCTCGCGGACGGGGCAGGGGATCGACGCGCTGCGCGCCGCGATCGCCGAGGCGCTTCACGCGCCGGGCGCGCGCCCGATCGAGAGCGTTGCGCTGGCGACCGAGCGACACCTCGCCGCGGCGCTCGACGCACGCGACGCGCTGCGGGCGGCGTCAGGCCTGGCGCAGAACGAGGCCGGGCCGGAACTGGTCGCACTCGAGTTGCGGCGGGCAGTCCACGCGCTGCGCGAGATCCTCGGCGACGTGGGTCCGGAAGCGCTGCTGGAGCGGATCTTCGCGCGCTTCTGCATCGGGAAGTAGCGCCGCCGCGGCCGCCCGCGGCCGGTCGCGCTAGCCCCCGGTCCGAAGGATCGCCCCCGTGCCCGAGGAGCGGAGCGGACGCACCTCGGCCCGGGCTCCCCGCTGCTCGAGAAGCCGTGCGATGCGCGAGGCGTCATCGAGCGACAGCCAGGCCAGGACCGCTGCGGCCGGCCGTTGAACCCCCGCCTCCAGGACCCAGCGCTCTGGATCGGGGAAACCGCGCAG
This sequence comes from uncultured Acidobacteriota bacterium, assembly GCA_963702425.1. GTDB lineage: Bacteria > Acidobacteriota > Polarisedimenticolia > J045 > J045 > JALOKP01. The sequence goes on along the minus strand of CAVPCQ010000024.1, from coordinate 40,677 downwards.
GGTCAGGACCGCGATCTCCGGAGGAAGCTGCTCGATCCGGGCGAAGGTGAGCTGTTCGACTCGCACCCGGTCCGCGAGCCCGCTCTCGCGCGCCGCGGCGCGCAGGAAGTCCACCTTGCGCGCGGAACTCTCGACCAGCAGCCCGGAGAGGGCCGGCCGCGCCGCCAGGATCGGCAGTGCTGGAAAGCCGTTCCCGCTGCCGAGATCGACGAGCAGCCCTCCTTCCGGCAGCCCCGGGACGAGCGTCGCCTCGAGCGCCTCGAGCGCGTGCCGGCGCACCCCCTCGAGCGGATCGCGAATCGCGGTCAGGTTGAACCGACGGTTCCAGAGATACAGCAGGTTCAGCTGCCCCCCGATCCGTCCCGCCAGGGCGGGGGCGAGGGGTGCTCCCCCCATTCGGTCCCAGCCGTCGGCGACGGCGCGTGCCAGTTCATCGGCCGACGGTGGCAGCCTCTGGGGCTTCACGACGCCGTCCGGGCGCGCTGGCCGATCGCGGCAACGAGCAGGCCCAGGGCTGCCGGCGTCATCCCCGGGATTCGCGAGGCCTGTCCGAGCGACGCGGGCCGAACCTCGGAAAGCCGCTCGCGCAACTCGTTGGAGAGGCCGGAGAGCCCGTCGTAGCCGAAATCGCCCGGAATCCGGACCCGCTCGGCGTCGGCCAGGCGCTCAGCCTCGCGCCGCTCCCGGTCGAGGTACCCACGGTAGCGCAGCAGCCCCGCCAGCGTCCCGGCGTCGCTGTCCGGCAGCCGGAGGTCCGGCGGGAGGTGATCGACGAAGACCTGCTCCGGCAGGTCGCCGCGCCGGATCCGGTCAGCCGGCGCTGCGCCGCGCGTACCGCGCAGGTCGGCTGCCCCGTCAAGGGCACACCGGGCCCGCTCGATTCGTTCCCAGCGCGCCCTGCTGCGGGCCGCGCGGCCGGCCGGAACGAGCCCCAGGTGCTCCCCGGCGGCGCTGAGGCGGCGGTCGGCCGAGTCGGCCGAGAGCGAGAGGCGGAGCTCGGCGCGGGAGGTGAACATCCGGTAGGGCTCCAGCACCCCGACCGTCGTCAGGTCGTCGACCATCACCCCCAGGTACGACTCGAAACGATCAGGGACCCACGGGTCGCGGCCCTGGGCGGCCAACCCCGCGTTCGCACCCGCGATCAGTCCGAGGCCGGCCGCCTCCTCGTAGCCGGTGGTGCCGCAGATCTGCCCGGCGAGGTAGAGGCCCGGGATCGAACGCGCCCCGAGGTTCGGGAGGAGCTGGGTCGGCGGCGCGAAGTCGTACTCGACCGCGTACCCCCAGCGCGCGACCTCAGCCCGTTCGAGCCCGTCGATCGAAGCGACCAGCTCGGCCTGGATCTCCGGCGGAAGGCTGGTGGAAAGCCCGTTCACGTAGACCCAGGGGTGGTCGATCCCCATCGGTTCGAGGTGCAGGAGGTGGCGCTCGCGATCCGCGAAGCGCACGACCTTGTCCTCGAAGGAAGGACAGTAGCGCGGCCCCTTCGCCCGGATCTTTCCGGTGTAGAGCGGGGAGCGATCGAGCCCCGCCCGAACCAGCGCGTGGACCCGCTCGTTGGAGTACGCGAGCCATGTCGTGAGCTGCGGCAGCACCGGGCAGAAGGGATCGTCCCCCAGGTTCAGGAACGAGAACGGGACCGGCCGCTCATCCCCGGGCTGTTCCTCGAACTGCGCAGGATCGAGGGATCGCCGCCAGAGTCGCGGTGGCGTGCCGGTCTTGAAGCGTTCCAGACGGAGGCCAAGGGCCTCGAGGGCCGCCGAGAGGGTGTCGGACGGGGACTCTCCTGCTCGCCCGCCCGGGGTGACCGTCTCTCCCTGGAACAGCAGGCCCCGCAGGAAGGTCCCGGTCGTCAGTACCACCGAGGAGGCCGGGAAGTGCCGCCCGTCCGCGCTGTCGACCCCCGCGATTCGCCCGTTCTCGACCCGCAACCCGGTCGCTTCCCCCGCCTGAAGCTCGATCCGGCCGTCGGCCTCGATCATCCGCTGGACGGCGGCGGGGTAGCGATCGTAGTCCTGCTGGGCCCGCGGCCCCTGGACCGCCGGGCCGCGGCTCCGGTTGAGCAACCGGAAGTGGGTGCCAGCGGTGTCCGCCGCGAGTCCCATCACCCCCCCCAGGGCGTCGATTTCCCGCACCAGGTGGCCCTTGCCGATCCCGCCGATGGCCGGGTTGCACGAGAGCCGGACGAGCGACCCGGGGTCGAGCGTCAGCAGAACGACCTCGACCCCGAGGCGCGCCGCCGCCGCCGCCGCTTCCACTCCGGCGTGGCCGCCGCCGATCACAACCACGGGGTCTCGGGTCCGCACCGCGACTCCTCTCCGGGCGCGAGATCTTACGGTCTCCTCCCCGGAGGTGCCCGGCGCAGGGGATTGTTCCACGTGGAACATCCGGGTCCGACCGCCCTCAGAACGGCACGATGTTCCACGTGGAACATTTCCGGAGCCCAGTTTAAATTGTTTATTATCAACAACTTAATAAAGAACAGAACCCCTCCAACCACTCATGTAAGCCATCCGACCAGGGGCAAGGGCAGGGTCAGCGTGACCCCCCTGTGCTACGATCCGGCCTTCCGAATTTAGGGTCCCCCCGCATGTCGCGCACGATCGCTGTCGCCAACCAGAAAGGTGGGGTCGGCAAGACGACGACCTCCGTCAACCTCGGTGCCGGGCTCGCCCTGGCCGGGCGCCGCACGCTGCTCGTCGACCTCGACCCGCAGGCCAACAGCACCCGCGCGCTGGGCTTCGAGCGCAACCCGGAGCGGCGCACGATCTACGACGCGCTGATCGAGGGGTTTCCGATCGAGGAGACGCTGCTCGCGACCGACCTCGAGAACCTCTCTCTGTGTCCCTCCGAGAACGAGCTGACCGGGGCGGAGGTCGAGCTGCAGGGGCTGCCGCGCCGCGAGTTCCGCCTCACCGAGATCCTGGGCGCCGTGCGCGAGCGGTACGACTTCGTTCTCGTCGACTGCCCGCCGTCGCTGGGCTTCCTGACCGTCAACGCTCTGACCGCCGCCGACGCGGTGCTGATCCCGATCCAGTGCGAGTACCTCGCGCTCGAAGGGGTGACGCAGCTGATCGAGACGCTGCGCCGCGTGAAGAAGGCGCTCAACCCGCGCCTCGCGGTCGAAGGGGTGCTGCTGACGATGTACGACGAGCGCACCAACCTCTCGCGCCAGGTCGCGCAGGAGGTCTACAACTTCTTCAAGGGCGCCGTCTACACGACCGTCATCCCGCGCAACATCCGGCTTGGCGAAGCGCCCTCGTTCGGTAAGCCGATCTTCATGTACGACGGCCGCTCGAAGGGGGCCGAGGCCTACCTCGATCTCGCCAAGGAGATACTCAGCCGTGAAGGTCGAACCGAAGCGCCGAGCGTTGGGTAAGGGCCTCAGCAGCCTGATTCCCGATGCCCCCGCGGCCGACGCGCTGGTCGAGTCCGCGCCCGTCACCGCGCCCGGCGGGGCGCGCGAGCTGCCGATCGACCGCATCCGCCCCAACCCCCGTCAGCCGCGCAAGCGCTTCGACGAGGAGGAGATCGCCGACCTCGCGGCGTCGATCCGGCAGAGCGGCGTGCTGCAGCCGCTGATCGTGCGCGAGGAGAGGGACGGCACCTTCACGCTCGTCGCCGGCGAGCGGCGTTGGCGCGCGGCACGCAAGGCGGGGCTCGAGCGGATCCCGGTCACGGTGCGCCGGTTGACCGACGACCAGATGCTCGCGATCGCGCTGGTCGAGAACCTGCAGCGCGACGACCTGGCGCCGCTCGAGACGGCGCGCGGCTTCCGCACGCTGATCCGCGAGTTCGGGCTGACGCAGGCCGAGGTGGCCGAGCGCGTCGGCAAGCCGCGCAGCTCGGTCGCGAACTTCCTGCGCCTGCTCGAGCTGCCGGACGAGGTCCAGGAGCTGCTCGACAACCGTGAGCTGGAGATGGGCCACGGCCGCGCACTGGCCGGCCTCGAGGACCGTGAGCAGGCGATTCGGCTGGCCCGGCAGGCCGCGTCGTCCAAGTGGTCGGTGCGCGAGACGGAGGAGCGGGTCCGGCGCGCGAACACGATCGGCCCGGTCGCACCGCGCGAGGGGGCGGCGGCCCGCGACCCCAACGTCGCGGCCGCGGAGAAGACGCTGTCGCGCGCCCTGGGAGCGAAGGTGGCGATCCAGACCAGCCGCGCCGGCCGCGGGCGGATCGAGATCCGGTTCGCCGGCGACGACGACCTCGACCGGCTCTACCGCCTGCTGCTGCGCGCTTCCGGCAGCCAGGTGCACTGATGCTGCGCCGGCCGGGCAGCAACGGTTCGGGCGCGTCCGACGGCCGCCTCGGCGAGGGCAGCCAGCTCACCGGCGGCGAGCTGCGCTTCGAGGGGACGCTGCGCATCGAAGGGGTCGTCGAGAACGTCAAGCTCAGCGGCCAGGCGCTCGTCGTCGGCGAGAAGGGACACGTGACTGGCCGGGTCGAGGTCGCGTCGCTCGCCGTCTACGGCCAGCTCGACGGGCACGTCTCGGTGCGCGAGTCGGTCCTGATCGCGACCGGCGGGAAGTTCACCGGCGAGCTGGAGATGCTGCGCCCGTCCCTCTCCGTGCAGGAGGGGGGGATCTTTCAGGGGAACGTCAAGATCGTCGAGCCGGCGGCGACGTAGGCGGCTTCGCCTCCGGCTCCGCCGGCCCCTCGACGAATCGCGAGAGCTTGCGCGCTGCGCTCGTCAGCCCGGCGACGGGCAACTCCTCCGGCTCCGTCCACGACCAGCCCCGACCGTGCGGCGCGGCCCCGCGCAGCGTTGCCGCGAAGAGGACGACCGTGATCCGGCGATGGGTGATCGCGTGGCGCTCCGTGCCGAGCGCGTCGCGCAGCGTCACCGCGAGTCCGGCGTCGCGCGCGAGCGCGCGGCCGAGACTGCGCCGTGCGAGCGCCACGAGGTCGGTCGTTCGAGAGAGCGACTCGACGCTCGAGCCGCCGGGCCACTCGCGGATCGCAGCGCTCGGCAGCTCGAGCAGGCCGGCGTTCACCTCCCCCTCGGGGATGCGCCGCAGCAGGACCCGGCCGCGGCGGTCGCGCACGAGCACGGCACCGCGCAGGACCGGGACTGTCTCCGGGCGGGGGACCGCGGCGGGAAACCGCTCCGGGTCGCCCGCGGCGCGCGCGAGGCAGGCCCCGGTCCACGGGCAAGCCGGGCAGCGCGGCGCGCGCGGCGTGCAGACCGTCGCTCCCAGCTCCATCAACGCCTGGTTGGAGTCGCCGGGCCGGGCCGGGTCGAGCAGCTCACCGGCGCGGGCCGCGAACCTACGGCGGGCCGGAGCGCGATCCGGCGGCTCGACGACGCGGTCGAAGCGTGCGAGGACGCGCACGACGTTGCCGTCCACGACCGCCACCGGTTCAGCGAACGCGATCGACGCGATCGCGGCAGCGGTGTAGCTGCCGATCCCGGGAAGGGTCAGCCAGCCCGCCGAGGTGCGCGGCAACTCGCCGGCGTGCTCCGTCACGACCGTGCGCGCGGCGGCGTGGAGGTAGCGCGCGCGCCGGTAGTAGCCGAGCCCGGCCCAGTGGCGCAGGACCTCGTCGAACGGCGCCGCGGCCAGCGCGCGCACGTCCGGGAACGAGGCCAGGAATCGCTCCCAGAACGGGATCACCGCCTGGATGGTCGTCTGCTGCGCCATCACCTCGGAGATCCAGATCGCGTAGGGGTCGCGAGTGTGGCGCCACGGCAGGTCGCGGCGGGCGCCGTCGTACCAGGCGAGGAGGGCCCGACGCAGGAGGGTCGGCGCGCGGGCGTCTGGAGGCGGGCTGGCCACGCCGGGAGGATGACCGATCCCGGTGCCGCCCGCAGCGCTGGCTCGCCGGGGAGGGGGGACCTAGCTTTGACCCTGGACCAACCCCAGATGCGCACATCGACAGAATGCCGCCGCCGCGCCCTGCGCCACTCCATCCCGTCCGGGGTGGACGCGCAGGTCCAGTTCGGGTGGCCCACCCCGGAGGCCCACCGCTGCGCGATGGCCGTGCGCGACATCAGCGCCTCGGGGCTGTCGTTCGTGCTCGGGAAAGACCTGCCGGGCCTCGAGCTGGGACGGTGCATCCAGAAGGTCGCGATCCGCATCGGCGGGCGGCGCGTCTTCGCCGACCTGCTGGTGATGCACATCAGCCCCGCGCCGTTTCCCGGGGCGGTCTGCGGCTGCCTGATCTACCCGCTCGACGACCCCGACATCGTCGGCTGGCAGACGATCGTCCGCGATTTCGACGTGCAGACCGCGTAGGTCACCCGCGCGCCCACGAGAGCGGTCCCCCGGACTACGGTTTCTGCGCGCTGCCGTCGAGGGCGTCGAGCCCGGGAACGTCGAGGCTCCTGGTGATCGTCCCGAGCTGCGAGAGGTCGAACGTTCCGGCCAGGTGACAGACGACCAGCTCGCGGTCCTCGCGATCGAACACCAGCACGACGAGGCCGTCGATCCTCCCGTCGCCGGCACCCTTGCCCGACAGCACCGTCACGGTGGACGACTTGTCGCGCACGCGCGCCAGCGGGCTCCAGCCCTTCGCGACGAGCTCCTCCGAGAGCGTGCGTACACGCCGGTGCGCTTCCTCGACCTTGTCGGCCTTGACGGTGACGACCAGTGCATTGACGCCGGTGAGCCCGCCCAACGCTTTCGCCGCACCGGGCTCCTCCGCGGCCATTCCCTTGGCGAGTCCCTGCAGCAGCGTGCCCGGGAGGTTCACCTCGACCAGCTCCCCGTCGGGATCGGCGACCGCGGCGATGAACTTGGGATCGAAGAAGGCCGAGAGCGACGCGCCGATCGGTTCTTCGGCGCCCGGCGACGCCGCGCCGGCGAGCGCCGCTCCGGGCGCCGCGCCGAGCAGGCCGGCGGCGAGCAGCGCGCTCGTGAGCAGGGAAGGGGCGTGTCGCATGGTCATCTCAGGGTCTCCACGGAGCCGTCGCGGGACGACGGTCGGTCGGGAACGATCTCGCGCAGCACTGGCACGCGGCGCAACGCGGGATCCACGCCACGGCGCAGGACCCCGTCGACGGCGGCGCGCTGCGAGCGCTGCAGCGCGCGGTCGGTCAGCTCCAGCACGAGCCGCAGCTCCGCAGCGGCGCGCCGCTCCTCCGGGCCGAGCGACGCGGAGGCCTGCGGTGCGGCAGGCGCCGCGTCCTCGCGCGCGCGGAATGCGACGTAGGGACCGAGCACGGCCGCCAGCAGCACCGCCGCCGCAAGCGCGAGGCGCCAGCCGGTGACGCGCGCTCCGCGCGGCGGACGCGCTGACCGGATCGCGTCGAGCACCGGGGGGGCCGCTGCGCGGGGCTCGGCCCGGATCGTGCGGTCCCAGACGGACTCGAGAGCTTCGGCGGGGAAGGGAAGGGCCGGCGGGAGCGAGCGCAGCGCGCCGAGCGCTTGATCGATCTCGACCGCGCGGCGCCGGCACGGGGCGCACGCGGCCAGGTGCCGCTCGAGCGCTTCGCGCGTGGCCGCCGGCTGCGCCCCGTCCTCGCGCGCGAGGAGCGTACGGCGCGCGGTCCGGCAGTCGTTGGAGAGGGTCGTCATTTCTCCACCCGCAGCAGCTCGACCTCGCGACGCAGGCGCGCCCGGGCCCGGTGCAGCAGCGACTTCAGCGTTCCGATCGGCGTGTCGAGCAGCCCCGCCAGCTCCTCGTACGAATGGCCGTGGACCTCGCGCAGCAGCAGCAGCGCGCGGTCGCGCGGGGGGATCCGGCCCAGCGCGCGCTCGACCTCCGCGCGGCGCGCGCGGTCGTCGGACGGGCGGTCCGGCGCCGACGCCTCGCCCGCAGCCGGCTCGGCGACGTCGTCCAGATGGGCGGCGGCGCGGGTGCGGCGCAGGCGGATCCGGTCGATGCACAGGTTGTGCGCGGTCCTGAGGAGCCAGGGCTTCGCCGCGGCCGGGTCGGGAATCTCGGCCCGGTGCTCCCACAGCCGGATCAGCGCCTCCTGGGTCACGTCCTTCGCCTCCTCCCGGTCGCGCAGGAGGTGGGCCGAGTAGCCATAGACGCGGTCCTTGAGCTCCAGCACCGCCCGCTGGTAAGCCTCGGCCTCCATCTCTACTCCCACGAACGGCTCGAACGCGGTCAGGTTGCAGGGCCCCGGTCCGCGACCGACCGGACGGTCCCCCCGGCGAGGGTTCCCCGTCAAGGACGGGGGGCTTACGAATCGGGCATGCCGTAAGCCGAGCGCTCCCTTCACCGCATGCGGCCCGTGGCCAGGCTCCTGGAGAGTCTCGCCCTGGCGCTGGCGTTCGAGGCCGGGCTCCATCGCCATCCAGCCCCCCGGCCCGGCCCCGGCGGCCGGCCCGCGGGCGGGGTGATATCGTCGCCTTTCCGCCCCAGCCGGACCTCGGAAGGAACGCCCCCCATGACGACGAACACCCGCGCCCGCCGACTCCGTGCGCTCGGTGCCGCAGCGGCCGCGGCCTTCATGTCCCTCGCCGGACCGGCCGCGTACGCCGCTGCCCCCGCCTCCGCGGCCTCCACCCCGCGGCCTTCCGGCGCGCCCGCGCCTCCCGCCGCGAAGCGCCCCTTCACGATCGAGGATCTCTACCGCGTCCAGGCCCCTTCGGGCGCGCAGCTCAGCCCGGATGGCGCGTGGGTCGTCTACGCCCTCGACGTCAAGGACTTCGCCCGTGGGAAGTCGAACAAGGATCTCTGGCGCGTGCCGGGCGGCGGCGGCGAGGCGCGTCGCCTGACCTGGACCGACGACGCTTCGGAGTCCGCGCCGGCCTGGTCGCCCGACGGGAAGACGATCGCATTCGTCGCCAAGCGAGGCAGCGATGCGCCGCAGCTCTGGCTGCTGCCGGCTGACGGCGGCGAGGCCCGGGTGCTGACCGACATCGCGGCTGGCGTCGACGGGCCGCTCTGGTCGCCGGACGGACGGTTCCTCGTCGTCACCAGCGAAGTCTGGCCGGAGTGCGGCGCCGACGAGGCCTGCAACGAGAAGTACGACGCGATGCTCGAGAAGAACCCGCTCACGGCCTACCTGGCCGACGACCTGCTCTACCGCCACTGGACGAGCTGGACGCGCGGCAAGGTGCCGCACGTGCTGGCGGTCGAGGTGGCGACGAAGAAGGTCGTCGACCTCTCGCCCGGCGACCGCGAGGCCCCGGTCTTCTCGCTCGGCGGCGGCGACATCGACGTCGCGCCGGACGGGAAGGAGGTCGCCTTCACCCGCAACCCCGACCCGGCCGACCAGCTCGCGCGCTCGACCAACAGCGACATCTGGGTCGCATCGACCGAGCCGGGCCTCGAAGGCAAGCTGCCCGCGCCGCGCAACATCACCGCCGAGAACCCGGCCTGGGACGGCGGGCCGCGCTACTCGCCGGACGGCCGGTTCATCGCCTACCGCCGCCAGTTGACACCCGGCTATGAGTCGGACCGCTTCTCGCTGATGCTCTACGACCGCACGACGGGCCAGCGGCGCGAGCTGACCCCGGCCTTCGACAACTGGGTCACCGACGTCGGCCTGGCTCCCCGACTCGAAGGGGCTGGTCTTCAAGGCCGACGTCGAGGGGCGCACACCGCTGTTCGTGGTCGGGATCGACGGCGGGGCGCCGCGCGAGGCCGCGCGCTTCGCGCAGCTCGACGAGTATGACGTCACGCCGGACGGAAAGAGCGCGGTCGTCGTACGCCGCAGCGTGGCGCAGCCGACCGAGATCTGGCGGCTCGACCTGTCAGGCACCGCACCGCCGGTGCGCCTGACGCGGCACAACGAGGGGCTCGAGCAGGAGGTCGACATCCGCCCGGTCGAGGAGCTCTGGATCCCGGGAGCGGACGGGAAGAAGGTCCACACCTTCCTCGTCAAGCCGCACGGGTTCGACCCGGCGAAGAAGTACCCGCTGGTGATCAATGTGCACGGCGGGCCGCAGATGCAGTGGTCCGACTCGTTCCGCGGCGACTGGCAGGTCTATCCCGGGGCCGGGGTGATCGTCGCCTTCCCCAACCCACACGGCTCGACCGGTTACGGCCAGGCCTACACCGCGGCGATCTCCGGCGACTGGGGCGGGAAGGTGATGGAGGACATCCGCCTCGTCACCGACCACCTGGCGAAGCTCCCCTTCGTGGATCGCGAGCGGATCGGGGCGATGGGCTGGAGCTGGGGCGGCTACGCAATGTACTGGCTGCTCGGGCAGGAGACGCCGTACAAGGCCTACGCCGCGATGATGGGAGTCTTCAATCCGGCCTCGATGTACGGGGCGACGGAGGAGCTGTGGTTCCCGGAGTGGGAACTGAAGGGGACCCCTTGGACCTCCACGCAGTACGAGACCCTGAGCCCGGCGAAGAACGCCGGGAAGTGGAAGACGCCGACGCTGATCGTGACCGGGGAGAAGGACTACCGGATCGCCTACACTGAGAATCTGCAGGCCTTCACCGCGCTGCGGCGGCAGGGGATCCCGGCGCGCCTCGTCGTGCTGCCGAACTCCGGCCACTGGCCTGCGTGGTACGAGATGGCGCTCTACTACACCGCGCACCAGGACTGGTTCCACCGGTACCTCGGCGGCGACCCGCCGCCGTGGAGCGTGGAGGACTTCGTGTACGGCCGCGTCTTCGATCCCGAGACCGGCAAGAAAAGAGACCCGTAAGGGCCGGCCTCCGTGCCGGCCCGGGATGCCGAGCGCGGACTCGGGCCGCCACAGAGGGCGGCCCCGACAGGCTGCCCGACCATGAATCACGCGACCCGTAGGGGCCGGCCTCCGTGCCGGCCCTTGAAACCACAGGAGGGAACACACCCATGCCCATCGCCGTAGGATCCAAGGCCCCCGACTTCACCCTCAAGAGCAAGACCGCCGCCGGCGTCGGCGAGGTCAAGCTCAGCGAGAACTTCGGCCGGAAGAACACCGTGCTGCTGTTCTTCCCGCTTGCCTTCACCGGCGTCTGCACGAAGGAGATGTGCGACATCACTGCCGGCTTCGGCGCCTACGAGAGCCTCAACGCCGACGTCATCGGCGTCTCGGTCGACAGCCCGTTCAGCCAGGAGGCCTGGGCCATCAAGGAGGGGATCCGGGTCAAGCTGGCGTCGGACCTCAACAAGAGCGCGGCCAAGGCCTACGGCGTGCTGCTCGAGGACCTCGGCGGCTTCGGTGCGACCTCCGCGCGCGCGGCCTTCGTGATCGACAAGGCCGGGGTGGTGCGCTACGCCGAGCAGACCCCGACCCCGGGCGACCTGCCGAACTTCGAGGCGGTCCAGGCGACGCTGAAGCAGCTCTGAGCCGCCGCGCGACGCGGGGTGCGTCGGAACGCGCCCCGCGTCACACGAGTCGCTACGGGCAGCTGCGCCCCGCGCGCGGCGTCCCGTCGGATCGCGCTCCGAGCGGCCCCTCATTGGAGGGGCAGCGATTCCGGCCGCGGGCCAGGTAGAAGAACGCGCTCCCCGCGGCCGGCGTCTCGGCGTCGGTCGCGGATGCGTCGGCGCCGTCGCTCAGCAGGCACGCGGCGGTCGCACCGAAGTCGTCCGCGCGTGCGCTGCGCAGCAGGTCGTGGAGCAGCACCATCCCCGCCGGCTCGGAGGGGGCCCGCCAGGTCAGCCTCGTCGTCGCGGACGCGGGATCGTGCGAGAGCCGCAGCTCCTCGAGCTCTCCGGCCGGCACGCAGGTCGTCCCCGCGAGCGGGAAGACCCAGCTCGCGGTTCCCTCGCCGGGGAGCAGCTCCACGACCTCGGTGCGGGGCGGATCGGGGTACGCCTCGATCCTCACCTTGTACCTGCCGTGGAAGCCCCGGAACGCGAGCGCGCCGTCCGGCCGAGCCGCGAGGGGAACGTTCGTCGTCCACTCGGCGAGCAGCTGCTCGTAGCGCAGCCCGGCGGCGTTGACGCGCCAGTCGAGGTCGACGATCGCCGCGTTCGCGCCGCGCCAGTGGGCGCCGGCCCAGAAGCCCCACATCAGGATCCCGTGGACGCTCGGGTGGCTGAACGCGGAACGGTAGAGGTTCTCGAGCTTGTCGGCGCGTCGGTTCTCGTCGGCGTCGACGGCGTCGTACTCGGTCACCCAGATCGGGAGGTCCAGCACCGACAGCTGGTCGAGCCGGGCGAGGATCGAGAGCGGATCGACGACATCGCCCCAGAAATGACCCTGGACGCCGACCCCGTGCACCGGCGCGCCGCGCTGCCTCAGGCTCTCGATCTGCGCGATGTACGCCGCGGTGCGCGCCGCGTCCCCCGCGATGATCGAGTAGTCGTTGACGAACAGGTCCGCGTCGGGATCCAGCTCGTGGGCCCGGACGAACATCCACGGCTCGATATCAGTCCCCAGGCGGCGCCGGAAGAAGTCGCCGTCGAGCATCTCGTTGTTGACGTCCCAGTGCCGGAACCGGCCGCGGTAGCGCGGCACCGCGTCCACCAGCCGCTCGGCGACCTCGCTGCGCAGCTCATCGTCCGGGAGCGAGCGGCACCAGGGGGGGGTGTACTCCTCCTTGGCCCAGAAGATGCAGTGGCCCCGCATCCGGATCCCGTGCTGCTCGCAGTACGCGGCCATGTCGTCGGCGGCGGCGAAGTTGACGTAGTCGCGCCACGGCTCGTTCATGAACCACTTCGTCTCGTTCTCGAAGACCGCCCACTCGAAGTGCGCGAGGAAGAAGGCCTGGTAGGGCGGGTCGTAGGTCAGGTTCCGCGTGACGCAGCTGCCGAACGCGAAGTGGTGGCTGGCCTGCCGGGCGCCGAGCCGGGCGCCGGGGACGCCGCGTCCCAACTCGTCGACCACCGCCACGACGGCGTCGCGCTTGCGGATCGTCTCGATCCGGGCGTTGGCCTCGGTCTTCCAGTCGTCGCCGGACGAGGCGGCCGCGGGGAAAGCCAGGACGAGCGACACGGCGACGGGCAGGGCGAAGCGCAGCGACATCGGGAGGTCCTCCCCGTGACGGAGAGGAAAGTACGCCGCCAGGAGCTCCCGGAGGGAGGCCTTACTTCGCCAACACCCTGCGTACGACCTCGTACACCTTCGTGTTGTCGATCAGGCCGCCCAGTTCCGCGCTCCCCGGTCCCGACGACCAGATTGGCGCGTCGGCGGCCGTGTGCCCGCTCGTGGCCCACTGCGGCTTCACCCGCACGGGGCCGGGCGAGGCGGGGCGTTCGACGGGGCCGACCAGCGCCAGCCCGCCGGTCTCGTGGTCGGCGAGCACGATCAGCAGCGTCTCCACAGCGCGTTCCGGCCGGGCCGCGATCCAGTCCTGCACCACTCGTACCGCTTCGTCGAATGCGAGGAGCTCGGACACCGCGTAGCCGAGATCGTTTTCGTGGCCACCCCAGTCGATCTGCGAGCCCTCGACCATCAGGAAGAAGCCCTCGCGGTCCGGCGCGAGCCGAGCCAGGGCGGCCGCGGTCATCTCGGGGAGCGTCGGTTCGGTGGAGTCGGGGGGGCGCGCCTGCACGCGCGCCATCGCCTCGTTCGCAAAGAGCCCGAGCAGCTTCCCCGTGCCGGCGGCCAACCTCAGCTCCGCGGCGCTGGTCACGACGGCATAGCCCTCGCGCTTCGCCAGCGCGACGTAGTCCGCGCCGCCGCCGCCGCAGCGGTCCTTCGTCGTCGAGCGGAACCGCGCCAGGCCGCCGCCGAGCAGCAGCTCGATCTTCGCATCCACGAGGTACTGCCGCGCGATCTCCGACTCGCACGCGCGATCCGGCACGCTCGCTCCGAACGCCGCCGGCGTCGCGTGGGTGATCGTCGAGGTTGCGACGAGCCCGACGGCGCGGCCGCTCTCCCGTGCCAGGTCGAGCAGAGACGGCGGCGCGGGGCGGCCGTCGCGGTGGTCGCACAGCACGCCGTTCGGGAACTTCGCGCCGCAGGCCCAGGCGGAGGAGGTGGCCGCGGAATCGGCGATCACGCCGTTGGCCGAGTAGGTCCGCTGGTATCCGAAACGCTCGAGCGTCTCGAGGGCCAGCGGCGGGCCGTCCACGCCCCCTTTCGCCAGGCGCGCGGCGGTGACGTACGAGAAGCCCATCCCGTCCCCGACCATCACGATCACGGACTTCGCGCGGGGCGGGGCCGCGGAGGCGGCCGGGGCCCCGGCCGGCAGCAGGCCCGCGAGCAAGATGACCACCCGGGGAAGGAGGGGGAGACGCATGACGGAGAGACTAACAGGAGCGGCGCCGCTCCTCAGCTTTCCGCGGCAGATCCCCGTCCCGGGACGCCCCATGGCCCGGGGCACTAGATTCCGTCCCTCGAGCGCATGCCGACCCTGACCACCACCGCCTGCCCGAAGTGCGGCCACGAGTCCGCGGTCGCCGCGGATCCCGGGGCCGCCTGCGAGCGCTGCGGCCTGGTCTTCGCGCGCTGGCGCGAGCGGCAGGACGCGGTCCTGCTGGCGTCCGCCACGGTGCGCGTGCACTCCCTCAACCCGGCCGACGTGCTGGACGGGACCGCCGCGGCGCCGCTGTCGAACGGCCTGGACGGCGCCGCGCGCCGCGCCCTGGGCTGGGGCGCGCTCATCGGCGCAGTGCTCTACGCGCTGCCGCTGACGCGCTTCCTGCTGCGTTACCTGGCGACGCTGGTGCACGAGCTGGGCCACGCCGTCGTCGGCTGGGCCTTCGGCTACCCGTCGATCCCGGCCTTCGACTTCGTCTACGGCGGCGGCGTGACGATGCTCGACCAGCGCAACACCGGCGTGCTGATCTTCGTCTACGCCGGTTTCGCGCTGCTCGGCTGGTGGCTCTGGCGCCGCGGGGCGCAGGTCGCGCTGGCGGTCCTCGCGCTCGGCGTCGCGGTCTACAGCATGGCGGCCTTCACGCCCGGTCACGAAATCGCCTTCCTCGCCGCGGGTCACGCGGCAGAGCTGCTGTTCGCCGGGATCTTCCTCTACCGCGCGCTCTCCGGGTCGGCCTGCCGCACCCCCGGCGAGCGCCCGCTCTACGGCGCGGTCGCCACCTTCCTGCTGCTCAACGCGGCCGGCTTCGCCTGGCGGCTGATGACCGATCACGGCTTCCGCGTCGAGTACGAGGAAGCGAAGGGGGGCGGCCGCTGGATGGACTTCAGCCGCCTGGCCGAGGAGTTCCTCGGCGTCGAGCTGCAGACCGTCGCGGCGGCGTTCCTGCTCGCGGCGATCGCCACGCCGCTCGTCACCTGGGCCTTCCTGCGCTGGCGCGAAGCGCTGGCCGAGGCCGCGGCGGATCTCACATCTGGATCGTAGGCCCGGCCCCCTCTTCGGCCGTCGCGCGCCGCGCGTCCCAGTAGACGAAGGCGGCGAGCGCGAAGAAGACCGCCAGGCCGACCCCATTCCCGACGCCCTCGAGGTAGGCGGCGTTCCCCTCGCGCGCGCCCCATCCCATCCAGTCGGAGAATGCCTTGACCGCTGCGTCGGCGACGCCGGCCAGCGCGCCGCCGGCGATCAGCCCCGACGCCAGCAGCGTGCCGCGGTTGGCGCGCGCGCGGTCGAGTTGCTCGTCGCCCGACGGCCCGCCGCACGAGCCACGCCAGGATCGCGCCGAAGAGCAGCGGGGTGTTGAGGTCCATCGGCAGGTACATCCCGAGCGCGAAGGCCAGCGGCGAGATCCCGAGCAGGTTGACCAGGACCGCGATCACGGCCCCCATCCCGAACAGGAACCAGGGCGCCTCGGTCGACGCCATGACCGACTGGATGACCGCGGCCATCGCGTTGGCCTGCGGGGCGGGCATCGGGTTGGGGTGCTCGGGCGAGACCGTGAAGCCGTAGGTGTGGGCGAACAGCACGATCGCCGCGGTGACGGTGATCGACGCCAGGATCGAGCCGGCGAGCAGCGACAGCTCGATCCGGCGCGGCGTGGCGCCGGTCCAGTAGCCCACCTTGAACAGCGTGACCAGCGACCCGGTCATCGAGAGCGCCGAGCAGACGACCCCCCCGATCAGCAGCACCGCCAGCATCCCCTCCTGGCCCGACAGCCCGAGCCGGGAGAGGAAGATCGCGGAGATGATCAGCGTCGTCAGCGTCATCCCCGAGACCGGCGTGATGCTGATCGTTGCCACTGCCCAGGCCGACACCGCCGCAAACAGGAAGGCGATTACCAGCGTCAGCCCCAGCGCGGCGAGCGAGACGGCGGTCGCCCGCGGGTTGGCGGCCAGCACCACGAACCGGAAGTAGAGGAAGATCAGCGCCGACAGTCCGATCGTCCCGCCGATGACGGTCTTCATCGTCAGGTCGAGCTCGGTCCGGGCCGGCGTCGCCCCGCGGTGCGCGCCCCCGGCCAGCCGCTTCATCTCCGACGCCACCTGGCCGATCGCCTGCACGATGACCGGTGACATCTTCAGGATCGACAGCACCCCGGCGGTGAAGATCCCGCCGATCCCGATGTAGCGGACGTGCTCGAAGAAGATCCCCTCCCAGTCGAGTCCGCCGATCGGCGGCCGTCCCGGGAAGACGCCGGCCGTGTCGGTCGCCCCGAGTGCGCCGAAGAGCGGGATCAGGACCCAGTAGGAGAGGAACGAGCCGGCGCAGATGATCGCCGCGTAGCGCACGCCGATGATGTAGCCGAGGCCCAGCACCGCGGCCGAGGTGTTGAGCAGGAAGACCGCCTTGAGGTCCTCGGTCAGGCGGTGCAAGGGCGTGATGACGGCGGTCGAGAAGGTGTCGCGCCAGGCGTGCAGGTTGAGGGCCAGGAAATCGAGCACCAGCCCCAGCCCCAGCGCGTAGAGCAGCACGCGCGCCTGGTTCCCGCCGCGGTCGCCGGCGACCAGGATCTCGGTCGTCGC
Source organism: uncultured Acidobacteriota bacterium (assembly GCA_963702425.1). GTDB lineage: Bacteria > Acidobacteriota > Polarisedimenticolia > J045 > J045 > JALOKP01. Next base: position 24,055 of record CAVPCQ010000024.1, on the reverse strand, counting down.
GGTCCCCTCGGGGAAGGGGAGCTTGCCGTGCATGTCGGCCACGAAGTAGCGCCGGAACGGGATCAGGAACAGGACCCCCAGCGCGGCGCCGAGCAGCGGGACGAGGAAGATCTGGAGGAAGCCCGAGCGCGACTCGAGACCGAGGATGTAGACCGCCGGCATGACGAAGACGGAGCCGCCGACCACGATCCCGGCCGTCGCCCCGAAGGTGACGACGTTGACGTTCTCCAGGATCGTCGAGCGGCGCGACAGCCACGGGAGGGCCGAGTAGCCGATCGCGAGGATGGCGATCGGGATCGCCGACTCGATCCCCTGGCCCAGCTTGAGCGCCACATAGGCCACGGCGAGCGAGAAGAGCACGGTCATCACCAGCCCGAAGACGACCGAGCGGGTGGTCACCTCCGGGAGGGCGGCGCCAGGCGGGACGATCGGCCGGTAGACCTCGCCGAGTTTCAGCTCGCGGAAAGCGTTGTCGGGGAGGCCGTGGGACGAGGCGTTCCCGGGTCCGGCGTCGGGCATGGACGCTCCGTAGGAGGGAGAGGAGGGACGGGCCGCCATTATTGCTCCGGGTCGCGCCGTGACCATGGTCAGAGAAGACCCGGAATCGCGGCAAAGCCCGCACCCGGCGCGGCTTGACGCCCCCCTCCCCGGTTGCTAGCATTCGCCTTTCCGGCACCCCGGTGCGGGACCTCTAAGTCTCGGCCGATCATAAAGTTAGCCGTTCGCAGGAGGGCGCTTCGCCGGCCTGCGCCCGGCCCCCGCGCGTGCCGTGCGGGAGCGGGAGGATTCGGCCTCATGAAGAACGTCCGCCTGATCGCGGACCGGTTCGCCCAGGGCCTCGCGGACGCGGTGCCCGACAACGGCCAACTCACGGTCGTCCGCGACGACCTCGCGCTGCTCGCGCGGCTCTACCGCGAGAGCGCGGACCTGCGCGCCGTCCTGAAGGGCCCGACCATCCCCACGGAGGCGAAATCCCGGGCGATCGTCGCCGTCGCGCGCAAGCTCGGGCTGTCGGCGATCACCCAGAAGTTCCTCGCCGTCGTCGCGCAAGGCGAGAAGCTCACCCTCCTGCCGCAGATCGCCGCCGCTTCGGCGCGCACGCTGGATCGCCGGCTCGGCGTGCACCAGGCGGTCGTGACGACCCCCTTGCCGCTGGACGAGGTGATCCGGAAGCGCCTCGTCGGCTCGCTCGAGAAGATGACCGGCGGGACGATCCGCCTGGTCGAGAAGGTGGACCCGGCGCTGCTCGGCGGCGTCGCGGTGGAAGTTGCGGGGCGGCGGCTCGACGGCACGCTGCGCTCGAAGCTCGACCTGATGCTCCAGCGGCTGACGGCCGGCGCGGCAGTGTAGCGCCCCGGCAGACCGGGCCCCGGAACGGCACGGACACGGGAACGCCGCGGGCCCAGGCGCCGCGGCACGGAGAACGCGGCATGGAATTCAAGCTCGGCGAGATCACCGACATCCTGAAGGCCCAGATCGAGGGCTTCGACCGGGCGCTCGACGTGGCCGAGGTCGGCACCGTGGTGTCCGTCGGCGACGGCATCGCGCGCATGTACGGTCTCGAGAAGGCCGCCTACCTCGAGCTCCTCGCCCTGCCGCACGACGTGTTCGGCATGGTGCTCAACCTCGAGGAGGACTCGGTCGGCGCGATGCTCCTGGGCGAGTCGCAGCTGATCAAGGAAGGCGACCAGGTCCGCCGGACCCGCCGCATCGCGGAAGTCCCGGTCGGCCAGGAGATGATCGGCCGCGTGGTCGACGCGCTCGGCCGCCCGATCGACGGCCGCGGCCCGATCAAGGCCGATGCGACCAACCCGGTCGAGCGGATCGCGCCCGGCGTCGTCTACCGCCAGGGCGTGAAGGAGCCGCTGCAGACCGGGATCAAGGCGATCGACGCGATGATCCCGATCGGCCGCGGCCAGCGCGAGCTGATCATCGGCGACCGCCAGACCGGTAAGACCGCAATCGCGATCGACACGATCATCAACCAGAAGGGCACGGGGGTGATCTGCATCTACGTCGCCGTCGGCCAGAAGCAGTCGACGATCGCGCAGGTGGTGAAGATCCTGGAAGAAAAGGGCGCGATGGGCCACACGATCATCGTCGCCGCCGCGGCGTCCGAGCCGGCCTCGATGCAGTACCTCGCCCCGTACTCCGGCACCGCGATGGGCGAGTACTTCCGCGACAAGGGCGACGCGGTGCTCTGCATCTACGACGATCTTTCCAAGCACGCCGCCGCGTACCGCGAGATCTCGCTGCTGCTGCGCCGGCCGCCGGGCCGCGAGGCCTACCCGGGCGACGTCTTCTACCTTCACTCGCGTCTGCTCGAGCGCGCATCCAAGCTCCGCGAGGGCTACGTCATCGTCAAGAGCGGCGCGGCCCCGGACGAGAAGAACGCCGTCGACGGCAAGGTCTACTGGGGCGTGCTGGGCCTGCACGAGGGGCAGGAGGAGAAGAAGAAGAAGGGGGACGGGTTCGAGCTGGTCAAGTTGCCGCACACCGGCGGCTCGCTGACCGCGCTGCCGATCATCGAAACGCAGGCCGGCGATCTCTCGACCTACATCCCGACCAACGTGATCTCGATCACGGACGGCCAGATCTTCCTCGAGTCCGACCTCTTCTATTCCGGCATTCGGCCCGCGATCAACGCCGGCCTGTCGGTCAGCCGCGTCGGCGGCTCGGCCCAGGTGCCGGCGATGAAGAAGGTCGCCGGCTCGCTGCGCCTCGAGCTGGCGCAGTACCGCGACCTGGCCGCCTTCGCGCAGTTCGGCTCCGACCTCGACAAGGCGACGCAGGCCCAGCTGGCGCGCGGCCGCCGCATGACCGAGCTGCTGAAGCAGGACCAGTACTCGCCGATCGCCGTCGAGAAGCAGATCTCGGCGATCTGGGCCGCGATCAACGGCTACATGGACGCGGTCCCGGTCGACAAGGTGCGTGAGTGGGAGCGGCGCCTCTACGACTTCCTCGACGCGAAGTGCGCCGACCTGATGACCCAGGTGCGCGAAAAGAAGAAGCTCGACGACGAGATCCTGAAGGGGCTGAAAGCAGCGCTCGGGGAATTCAACGCCCAGTTCAAGGCGGTGATCGGGGAGTAACGGACCGTGGCCGAGAATCTTCGCGACTACCGGCGGCGGATCAAGTCGGTCCGCAACACGGTGCAGCTGACCAAGGCGATGAAGATGGTCGCCGCAGCGAAGCTGCGCCGCAGCCAGGAGGCGATGCTCGCGGCGCGGCCCTACTCCGCCGCGCTGGGCCGCGTGCTGGCGGAAGTCTCGCGGCGCGCGCATCCGGAGCTGCACCCGCTGCTCGCCGCGCGCCCCGAGCAGAAGGTCGACCTGATCGTCTGCACGGGCGATCGCGGCCTGGCCGGCGCGTTCAACACGAACATCCTCAAGGCCGCCGAGTCGTGGCGCGCCGAACGCGAACAGGCGGGGATCAAGGTCGAGGTCACCCCGGTCGGGCGCAAGGCGAGCGACCACTTTCGGCGCCGGCCATCGATCCCGGCGCGGCGCGGGCCGACCGACGTCTTCCGCGGGCTGACATTCGACGTTGCGCGCGAGCTCGCGGCGGACTTCGAGCAGCGCTTCATCGAGGGCGAGACCGACGGCGTGTTCATCGCCTTCAACGAGTTCCGCTCGATGATCGCGCAGAGGGTCACGGTGCAGCCGATCCTGCCGCTCGCCGAGCTGGTCGGCGCGCGGCCGGACGGGTTCGAGCCGGGCGAGTCCGACTACATCTATGAGCCGGCGCCTGAGCGGCTGCTGGGCCACCTGCTCACGCGCTACGTCGCGTTCCGGATGTACCACGCGCTGCTCGAGTCGGCCGCTGCAGAAAACGCGGCGCGCATGTCGGCGATGGAGAACGCGACGCGCAACGGCGAAGAGATGATCGGCAAGCTGACGCTCCAGATGAACCGGATCCGCCAGGGCGCGATCACGAAGGAGATCATCGAGGTCGTGAGTGGGGCCCAGGCGCTCGAGGGTTGATTCCGCCCCAAACGAACGAGGCAGACGACATGGCGAAGACAGGCAAGGTGGTCCAGGTGATCGGCGCGGTGGTGGACGTGGTGTTCCCCGAGGGGCACCTCCCCGCGATCTACAACGCGATCCACCTCAAGGACGCGGGCAAGGACACCGGCGTGCCGATCGACGTGACGCTCGAGGTACAACAGCACCTCGGCGAGTCGCGCGTCCGCTGCGTCGCGATGGAACCGACCGACGGCCTCGTGCGCGGGATGGACGCCGTGGACACCGGTGAACCGATCGCAGTTCCCGTGGGGACGGCGACGCTGGGCCGCGTCATCAACGTGCTCGGCCGCCCCGTGGACGAACTCGGCCCCGTGACCGCGAAGGAGCACTGGCCGATCCATCGCCATGCGCCGTCCTTCGAGGAGCAGTCGACGCAGGTCGAGATGTTCGAGACCGGGATCAAGGTCGTCGACCTGCTCGAGCCGTACACCAAGGGCGGCAAGACCGGCCTGTTCGGCGGGGCCGGCGTCGGCAAGACCGTGCTCATCATGGAACTGATCCACAACGTCGCGATGAAGCACGGCGGCTTCTCGGTCTTCGCCGGCGTCGGCGAACGGACCCGCGAAGGCAACGACCTGTGGCTCGAGATGCAGGAAGGCGGCGTGATCGTCGCCGGCGTCCCGGAGAAGTCGAAGGCCGCGCTCGTCTACGGCCAGATGACCGAGCCGCCGGGCGCGCGCCTGCGCGTCGCGCTGACCGGCCTGACCGTCGCGGAGTACTTCCGCGACGTCGAGGGCCAGGACGTGCTGCTCTTCATCGACAACATCTTCCGTTTCACCCAGGCCGGTTCGGAGGTCTCGGCGCTGCTCGGCCGCATGCCCTCCGCGGTGGGTTACCAGCCGACGCTGGCGACCGAGATGGGCGAGATGCAGGAGCGGATCACCTCGACCCGCAAGGGATCGATCACCTCGGTGCAGGCGATCTACGTGCCTGCCGACGACTACACCGATCCGGCCCCGGCGACGACTTTCGCGCATCTCGATGCCTCGACCAACCTGTCGCGCCAGATCGCCGAGCTGGGGATCTACCCCGCGGTCGATCCGCTGGCCTCGACCAGCCGCATCCTCGACCCGCGGATCCTGGGCGCCGAGCACTACAAGACGGCGCGCGACGTGCAGCAGGTGCTGCAGCGCTACAAGGAACTGCAGGACATCATCGCGATCCTCGGCATGGATGAGCTGTCGGAAGACGACAAGGTCACGGTCGGTCGGGCGCGCAAGCTGCAGCGCTTCTTCTCGCAGCCGTTCTTCGTGGCCGAGCAGTTCACCGGTTTCCCCGGGCGGTATGTCGAGCTGAAGGACTCGATCCGGGGGTTCCGCGAGATCGTCGACGGCAAGCACGACGAGCTGCCGGAGCAGGCGTTCTATATGGTGGGCACGATCGAAGAGGCGATGGAGAAGGCGAAGACGCTGCGCGAGGGTGAGGCAGCCTGACGCAAGGGCCGCGCGGTGCGGGCCGGCACGGAGGCCGGCCCCTACGGAACACCGCCCGACCGAAACCTGTAGGGGCCGGCCTCCGTGCCGGCCTTTGCGGAATGCCGCCCGACCGAAACCTGTAGGGGCCGGCCTCCGTGCCGGCCCGGAGAACGACATGCTCCCGGAGAAGATCCACCTCGAGATCGTCACCCCGGCCCGGCGCGTGCTCGTGCGCGACGTGGACGAGGTCGTGCTGCCCGGGGTCGAGGGGTCGTTCGGCGTGCTCCCCGGGCACGCTCCGATGCTCGCCGGCTTGCAGTGCGGCGTGGCTGAAGTGCGTGCGGGGAGCGAGCGAGAGGTCCTCGCGATCGGCGCAGGCATCGCCGAGGTCGGTCCCGACCGTGTGACCGTTCTGGCGGAAACGGCGGAAAAGGCGGCCGAGATCGACTCGGAGCGCGCGCGCCGCAAGGCGGTCGAGTACCAGGAACAGCTCAAGCGGGAGCTTTCCGAGACCGACATCGAGGTGGTACGCTTCAAGATCGAGAAACACCTCGCTCGCGTGAGCGCCAGGGAAAGGGCCTCGTAGCGCAGCAGCAGGTCGCCGCGGGGCCCGGGAGGGATCCATGACCGGGAACCCGAAACATGTAAGTCGACTCGCTCTTTTCGCCATCCTGGCGCTCGTCGCCGCCGTGGCTCTGGTGGCGGCCTGCGGGGCTCGCCCTCCGGTGCTGGTCGGCGCGATCATCTCCGAAACCGGCTCCACCGCCGAGTACGGCAAGCAGATCAAGCGCGGCATGGAGCTCGCGGCGGCGGAGATCGACGCCTCGGGCGGCATCATGGGCGGCCGGAAGCTGGAGATCGTCTATGCCGACGACGGAAGCGATCCGAAGAAGGCGCTCGAGATCGCCAAGGAGATGGTCGAGCAGAAGCAGGCCCGCGCGCTGATCGGGGGCGTCTCCTCCGCGGCCGCCCTCGGCCTCACCGGGTATGTCAACAGCAAGGGGATCGTTCTGCTGAGCCCGTCGGCCTCCACCCCCGAGCTGACGTATGCCGGCGGCGAGTTCTTCTTCCGCGTCTACCCGAGCGACATGGTCGAGGGCCAGGCGATGGCCGACATGGCGCGCAAGCTCGGCTTCCAGAAGGCCGCGATCGTGGCCACGAAGAGCGCCTTCGGGCAGGGAATCGCGGACGTCTTCCAGGGGCAGTTCGAAGATCCGAACGACAAGGTCGTGCTGCGCGAGGACTACGACGGGCAGCTGACGCCGGAGATCGCCGACGCGATCATGGCGAGGGTCAAGGCCGCGCAGCCCGAGGTGGTCTACCTCGCGGCCTATGACTTCGACGTCGCGACCCTGCTCGATGCGATGGAGCACGCAGGTGTCAGTGCCGCCCGGTTCGCGACCTCGGCCATCAAGCCCGGGATCGTTGACGTGGCCGGGACCGCCGCCGATCGGCTCGCCTTCCCGCACCCGTCCTTCGACCTGGACTCCGGGGACGAGGTGGTCGCGCGATTCGTCAACGCGTACAAGAGCAAGTACAACCAGGAACCGGGCGCCTTCGCCGCCTACGGCTACGACGCGGTCAAGGTCATGGCTGCCGCGCTCACTCGTACCAAGATCGCCTCGCCGGGCGAGGTCGCCGACCAGCTGCGGGAGATCTCCTACGTCGGCATCACCGGGCCGATCGACTTCGACAGTCACGGCGACGTCACGAGCCAGCCGCACTTCACCGTCATCAGCAAGGGGAAGATGGAGCACTTCGGCAAGGTGGACAGCGCGATGCTGCCGCTGGTCCTGCCCTGAGCGTGCACCCACCCGGTGCCGTATCGCTCGAGGAGGCCGTCGCCTGGCGCGACGGCCTCCGTCGTTTGGGGCATCGCGTCGCCTTCACCAACGGCTGCTTCGACATCCTGCACGCGGGCCACGTGCGCCTGCTGGCCGCCGCGCGCGGGACGGCCGACGCGCTGGTGGTCGGGCTCAACGATGACGCCTCGGTGTCGCGCCTGAAGGGAGCCGCGCGCCCGCTGGTCCCGCAGGCCGAGCGGGCCGAGCTGCTCGCCGCGCTGGAGGCGGTGGACCGCGTCGTGCTCTTCGGGGAGGACACGCCGCTCGCGACGATCCTCGCGCTGCGTCCCGACGTGCTCGTGAAGGGCGCCGACTGGGACGAGGACGCAATTGTCGGCGCGCACGAGGTGAAGGGCTGGGGGGGCCGCGTGGCGCGGGTTCAGCTGCTGCCGGGAACTTCGACCTCGACGATCATCGAGCGGATCCGCGAGCGCTACGGGCCGTGACACGGCGGGCCGGCCGATCGGGCGGGCACAGAGGCCGGCCGGTCGGGCGGGCACAGAGGCCGGCCGGTCGGGCGGGCACAGAGGCCGGCCGGTCGGGCCGGCACAGAGGCCGGCCCCTACAGCACTTTCATTGAGGCGATCTCGTTCGACAGCTCGATCAGGTTGCCGTCCGGGTCGTGGAAGTAGATCGAGACGAGCATCCCCTCCGCTCCGGGCCGCTCGACCGGACCCTCGACGATCCCGATGCCGCAGGCGGCCAGGTGCGGCGCGATCTCGTCCAGCGGAACCTCGGTCACGAAGCAGAGGTCGGCGGAGCCCGGCGTGGCGTGCCGCGGCCGCGGCTCGTCCTGGCCTGCCACCTCCCGCAGGTGGAACGTCTGGCGGCCGAAGCGCAGCGCCCGCCGGTCACCGGCCAGCGTCACCGGCTCCAGGCCCAGCGCGCGCTGGTAGAACGCGCACGCCGCGTCGAGATCCGACACCGTGAGCGCGATGTGGTCGAGTCGTTCGATGCGGACCTGGATCGGGCCACGTTCGGTCAGCGGGTAGACGGGGGACACGGAGGGGTTCTCCTTCACCGTCGATCGTACCCGATCCCCGCCCCCCAGGGGGGCCAAACCCGTGTGCGGTTCAGCGGAGATCGCGGCGGCTCACGCTCGCACCGGGAACGGCGAGTCCTGGCGTGGCCGATTCATCCGGCGATCTCCCCTAGGCGCCGATCAACTCGTGCCCCGCGGCCCGCAGGCTGCGAACGGCCGCTCCGAGTTGACGCTCCTTGACCATCACATAGTCGGTGTCGAACGTCGAGAAGGCGAAGATCCCGACCTCCGCGGCGGCAAGCGGCCCAGCGACCGAGGCCAGGATCCCGGTCGACTCGAACGGGAACGGCCCCTCGAACTTGAACGAACGCCAGCCGCGTTCGACACGCGGTCCTTCCGGCGCCGCTGCCTCGTCGCAGACGATCGACAGCTCGTCCTTGGTGCGGGTCACCGAGGCCAGGGCGCCGCGATCCCACCAGCCGGGGACCGCGGCGTCGGCGTCCAGGCGGCAGACGGCGTAGCGGCCCGGGAGGAGCGTCAGCGTCAGCCGCGGCGTCGTCACGAACGGCCGGAAGGCGGATGCGTCTCGCGCCAGATCAGGAGCGCGAGCCCGGCGAACAGGGGTACCGCCAGGACGCTCGGCCACATCGGGACGACCACGCTGCCGATCGCAACCGGGATCCGGAAGACGAGCCGCACCAGGTGCCCGAGCGAGACGAAGATCAGGAACGCGAACGCGACCAGGATGCCCGGCTTCATCGCTCCTCCTTCTTCCGGCGGGTGCGCGCCGCCGTGAGCGCGCGGCGGACGATCGGCCGGCGCGGCGAGCGGCGCAGGACTTCCTTGAAGCCCGCGCGCGCGAACGCGCCCGGGGTGCCGGTCCAGACGAATGCCGCCGGCTGCTCCGCCCCGCCGCTGTCGATCGGGTACCCCTCCAGGGCCGGCGCGCCGTGGGCCGCCGCGACGCGAGCGGCGGCGTCGAGCAGCGCGGCCGACACCCCGCGCTTTCGATAGTTCCTTGCGACGAACAGGCACGGAGCGGACCAGACCGGCCGCTCGTCCACGGCCGCCAGCAGGCGCGAGCGGTCGAGGCCCGGGAAGGCCGAGCGCGGAGCCGCCGCGCACCATCCGACCGGCAGCTCGCCGTCGTACGCGATCACGCCGAGCGGCTCGCCCGCGGCGGCCATCCGGTGCAGCGCACGCTTGTTGCCGGCCCCCTTCTGCCGATCGAACTGTGCGCGCGGCAACCGCCAGTACATGCACCAGCAGCCGCCGCAGGCGCCCCGCTCGCCGAACAGGCGGACGAGGTCGGGCCAGGTCTCCGCGCTCAGGGGGCGGAAGGTCAGGCGCAGCGCGGTGGAGCGGGCCATCGGCAGCCTCCCGGTGCAGTCTACCGCCGCAGCCCGCGCCGGGTCAGCCGATCCGCACGGAGCGCATCGAGATCGAGCCCAGCGTGACCCCCTCCGCAAAGAAGCGCACCGCCTCGCCGGGATCGCGCAGCGCCAGCGCGTACAGCAGCGGCAGGTAGTGCTCGTCGGTCGGCACCGCGAGCGCGGCGCCGGGACCCAGCGCGCGGTAGTCGATCAGCGCGTCGTCGTCCTGCTGCTCGATCCGCTGCGCCACCTTCGCGTCGAACTCGACCGCCCAGTCGTACGGCGTTGTCCTCCCACCGGACCAGGCGCAGGTTGTGGACGATGTTCCCGCTGCCGAGGACGAGCACGCCTTCCTCGCGCAGCGGGCGCAGCGATCGCGCCAGCGCGAAGTGCTCCGCGGGGGAGCGGTGAGTGTCGAGCGCGAGCTGCACCACCGGGATGTCGGCGTCGGGGTACATCCGGATCAGCACCGACCACGCACCGTGGTCGAGCCCCCAGCCCCGGTCGGCCGCCACGCCGTGCGCGGCCCCCAGCTCGACCGCCCGCTCCGCCAGGGAAGGAGCGCCTCGGGCGGGGTAGGCACCGCGAACAGCTCCGGCGGGAAGCCGTGGAAGTCGTGGATCGTGCGCGGCCGCTCCATCGCGGTGACGCGCGGCGCGTCCGCCTGCCAGTGGGCCGAGACGCAGAGGATCGCGCGCGGGCGAGGCAGTTCGCGGGCGACGGCCTGCCAGGCCCGGACGAACCGGTTGTCCTCGAGCGCGTTCATCGGGCTGCCGTGGCCGACGAACAGTACGGGCATCGTCATGCGCTTCCTCCTCGCGGCAGGTCACGGTCCCTGGTTCGATGCGACGGCCGGGGCTACCCGGGACGTCGGATCCCGAGCTTGTGCAGCCTCGCCCGGAGCGTGCTCGGATGAAGGCCGAGTCGCTCCGCCGCGTTCCCGGCCCCGTTGATCTTCCAGTGCGACTCCTCGAGCGTGCGGTGGATGTGCTCGCGTTCGACCGCCTCGAGCGTTTCGCCCGTTGCTCTGCCCCCGGCGGGGCGGCGTGCCGATGCGAGGATCGTCGCCTCGTCGAGCACCGGCCCCGTGGAGAGCACGAGCGCCCGCTCGATCACGTTCTCGAGCTCGCGCACGTTCCCCGGCCAGTCGTACTCCTGGAGCGCTTCCAGCGAGCGCGCGGTGATCCGCTCGATCGCGCGCCCGAGCTTCCCCTGCTTGCGCGTCACGAAGTGCCAGGCCAGGGAGGCGATGTCGCTCTCGACGCTCGCGGAGCGGAGGGACGCGGATCGGGAAGACGGAGAGCCGGTACATCAGGTCGGACCGGAAGCGTCCCTCCCGGACCGCGGCGTCGAGATCGTGGTGCGTCGCGGCGATGATCCGCGCATCGGTGCGGAGCGTGCGCGACGAACCGAGCCGCTCGAACTCCCCCTCCTGGAGCGCGCGGAGCAGCTTGGCCTGGAGCGCGCGGGGCAGGTCCCCGATCTCGTCGATGAAGAGGGTCCCGCCGCGCGCCAGCTCGAAGCGGCCGATCCGCTGCGCGGTCGCCCCCGTGAACGCCCCCTTCTCGTGGCCGAACAGCTCGCTCTCGATCAGCGTCGGCGGGAGCGCGGCGACGTTCACCTTGACCAGCGGCCGCTCGGCGCGCGGGCTCTTCGCGTGGATCGCGTGGGCGAACAGCTCCTTGCCCGTGCCCGTTTCTCCGGTGAGGAGCACGGCGGTGTCGGTCGGAGCGACCTGGCCTGCGAAGCCGGAGCGCGGTGCGCAGCGCGGAGCTGTCGCCGACGATGTGCTCGAAATCGTGCGAGCCGGTGATCTCCGCCCGGAGCACCGCGTTCTCCGCCTCGAGCAGGGCCGTCAGCTCGCGCACCCGGATCGCCGCGCGGGCCCGCACGAGGGAGCCGGCGAGCACCTCGCCGACCAGGCGCAGGCGCGGGATCACCGCGTCGGAGAAGTCGACCTGGCGGCGGAACGACCCGACCGCGATGAAGCCGAAGGTCGTCCTTCCACCAGCAGCGGGAAGGTCAGGTTGGACTTCATCCCGGACCGGGCCACGTAGCCCCGCTCGGCGACGGCCTGCTCCGGAAGCCCTTCGGGAAGGCGCGGCAGAACGATCGTCTCCCCCCGCCAGAGCGATCTCGCGTACCAGGGGAAGAGCACCGAGACCGGCCCGGGGGGGAGCTCTCCACGCCGGGCATGGCCCATGAGGCGAGGATCTCGGCGCGGCCCTCCGCGTCGACGAACTCGAAGAAGCTGCTGCGATCCACGCCGAAGAAGCGGACGATCTGCTCCAGAGCGCCTTCGATGTGCGACAGGACCGCCTCGGCCTCGAGGTTGACGAAGTCCGCCGAGAGGTCCGCGAGCAGGCGCTCGAAGCGGAGTTCCTGGTCCGCCGCCGGCACCGGGACCTGGAGGGGATCGCTCATCTCAACCGGCTGAGAGTGTATCAATATATTGAGACTCAGGAAACCTCTGGCGAAGATCAACTTACGGGTCACAAGCGGCGGGAAGAGCCGGAACTCCGGGAGATTCCGGGCCTATCCCCCGGCCTCCGCGGCGAGCGGGCCGTGGCACGCCGATTGCCTTACTCCACACCGTGAAACTGTTCATCTCCCAGCGGCCGCTCGCGGCAGGAACGGCCGTCAAGGTCGACGGCTGGCTCTCCGCGCCGGGCGTTCCCGCGCTCCGCGAGGCCTGCGAGGCCGCCGCGGCGCCGCTGGTCCTCGACCTCACCGATCTGCGCGACGCCGACCCCGACGGGGTGGCGGCGCTGCGCCAACTCATCGGGTCGAACGCAAAGGTCATCGGCGCCACTCCGTATGTCGAGCTCCTGCTTTCCAACAGTCACGCCTGACGACACACCGAAGGGGAAGGGACAAGCCATGAAGCGAATCACGAGGTCACTCGCCGCGGCGACGCTCGCCGTCCTGGCGCTCGCCCTGCCGGCCGCGGCCCAGACGGCAGCGTCGGCCGCGAAGCAGCCCAACATCCTCGTCATGTTCGGCGACGACGTGGGCTACTGGAACGTCAGCGCCTACAACCGCGGAATGATGGGCTACCGCACGCCGAACATCGACCGCATCGCGAAAGAGGGCGCGATCTTCACCGACGCCTACGCCCAGCAGTCCTGCACCGCGGGGCGCGCCGCGTTCATCACCGGGCAGTCGCCGATCCGCACCGGCCTGACCAAGGTCGGCCTCCCGGGCGCGCCGGAAGGCCTCAGGGCCGAGGATCCCACGCTCGCCAACCTGCTCAAGGCGCGGGGCTATGCGACCGGCCAGTTCGGCAAGAACCACCTCGGCGATCGCAACGAGTTCTTCCCCACGGTCCACGGCTTCGACGAGTTCTTCGGCAACTTCTACCACCTGAACGCCGAGGAGGAGCCCGAAAACGACGACTACCCGCAGAACCCGGAGTTCAAGGCGAAGTTCGGCCCGCGCGGCGTCTACCACTGCTGGGCGACCGACACTGTGAGCTCGCTTCCCGACGACCCCCGCTTCGGCAAGTGGGGCAAGCAGCGCTGCGAGGACACCGGTCCGCTCACCGTGAAGCGGATGGAGACGATCGACGAGGAGGTGCTCTCGGCGTCCGTCGATTTCATTCGGCGCAGCCAGAAGGAAGGGAAGCCCTTCTTCGTCTGGTTCAACACCTCGCGCATGCACATCTGGACTCACCTCAAGCCCGCCTCGGTGAACAAGACCGGCCTCGGCGTCTACCCGGACGGCATGGTCGAGCACGACGGCCAGATCGGCCAGATGCTCAAGCTGCTCGACGACCTCGGGATCACCGACAACACGATCGTGATCTGGACGACGGACAACGGGGCCGAGGTGATGAGCTGGCCCGACGGCGGGACGACCCCGTTCCGCGGCGAGAAGAACACGAACTGGGAGGGCGGCTATCGCGTTCCGCTGGTCGCGCGCTGGCCGGGCGTGATCAAGCCCGGAACGGAGGTCAACGAGATCGTCTCGCACGAGGACTGGCTCCCGACCCTGATGGCGGCGGTCGGCAATCCCAACGTCAAGGAAGAGCTGCTGAAAGGTGCCTCCGTCGGCGGCACGACCTACAAGGTCCACCTCGACGGCTACAACTGGCTCCCCTACTTCAAGGGCGAGGCGAAGGCGCCCCGGCACGAGTTCCTCTACTGGACCGACGACGGCAACCTGGCGGGACTTCGCTACGACCAGTGGAAGCTCGTGTTCATGGAGCAGCGCTCCCACGGCTTCGACGTCTGGCAGGACCCGATGGTGACGCTCCGGGTGCCGAAGCTCTTCAGCCTGCGGGCCGACCCCTTCGAGCGGGCCGACCACGAGGGGATGGGCTACGGGCGCTGGCGGATCGACCGCGTCTACGCGCTGGTACCCGCGCAGGTCTTCGTCGGCCAGTGGCTGCAGAGCTTCAAGGAGTTCCCGCCGCGTCAGAAACCGGGCTCCTTCAGCCTGGGGAACGCGATGGACAAGCTGACGGAAGGGTCGGGGTCGAACTGAGGCCAGGCCGTCGAACCGCGCACGGACGGACAGCGGGAGGACGACCTCCCGCTGTCCGGCGTTTCAACGGGCCGGAGCGGCGCCCGGCCGGTATGCCGCCACGAGCTCGCGCAGCCCCGGATCGTCCGGGTGCCGCTTCAGCGCCGCGTCGAGCGCGCTGAGTGCACGCGCGGGGTCCCCGGTGTCGTGCAGCGCGATGACGTAGACGTAAGCGAAGCGGGTGTTGTCCGGTTCGAGCCGGGCCGCCTCGCCGAGTTCCGCGACCGCTTCCGCGGCGCGCGACTGCCGGATCAGCGCGAGCCCCAGCGCGTGGTGGGCCGCGCCGCTCGCCGGCATCGCGGCGAGGGCGTCGCGCAGGGTCCGCTCGGCCTCCGCCTCCTGCCCGCGCCCGCGGTACGCGTCGGCCAGGTTCACGTAGGCCGGGACGAAGGCGCGGTCCGACGCGATCGCCGACTGGAAGGCGCGCTGCGCGGCGTCGAAGTCGCCGCGCGCGGCGAGCGCCGTGCCGAGGTTCACCAGCGCTTCGGGCCGGTCGGCGTTGAAGCGCTGGACGTCGAGGTAGTCTTCCATCGCGCGAGGGAGTGCGGCCTGCACCTCCGGGGGGAGCGCGGCCGCCGGCACCTCGGCCAGGGCGTGCGCAGCCTCGATGCGCACGGAGCGCGACGGGTCGACGAGCAGCGGCCCGAGCAGGCGGGCGCGCAAGGCCGGGTCGGCGGCCTCCAGCGCGGCCGCGGCCGCGGCGCGCACCAGAGCGCTCGGATCGCGCGTCGCGCCGGCGAGCAGGGTCTCGCTGCCGGGCACCCCAGCGTTCGCGAGGCGGGCCAGCGCGCTGGCGCGCACGATCGCCGGCTGCGTCGGGTCGGCCGAGATCGCCGTCAGCGCGGCCGCGGCATCGCGCGCCCCGCGATCGAAGTTGGCGAAGGCCTCCCCGAACCGCTGCGAGCCCGGTGCGGCGCCCGCCGGCCGGCGCTTCGCGATCTCTGCCGCGGCCCACCCCGCCGACCGGTCCTTGTGGCAGACGCTGCAGGTGTTGGGCGTTCCCAGCGCGACCGACAGGTCCGGGCGCGGGACGCGGAACGAGTGGTCGTGGCGCGGATCGACGACCATGTAGGTCGCCGTCGGCATGTGGCAGGAGCTGCAGCGCGCGCCGTCGGTGCCCGGCTTGTGGAAGTGGTGCGCCGGGGCGTCGTACTTCGCGCCGTCGTGGCACTGCAGGCAGACGCCGTTGCCGGGGGCGCGGGTCTTCATCGTGTGCGGCTCGTGGCAGTCGCTGCAGGTCACTCCCTTGGCGTACATCTTGCTCTGCAGGAAGGAGCCGTAGTTGTAGACCTCGTCGAGCATCTGGCCGTCGGGGTGGTAGAGACCCGGGTCGAGCAGCGCGATGCGGAAGCCGTCGTCGAGCGGGTCGGCGGCGGTGACATCGTCCGTCAGCTGGCCGCGGCGGGCGTGGCAGCGCGCGCAGATCGCGATCTCGAGCTCGGTCGCACGGGGCGTGCTGCGCGCCGGCTGGCCGGTCGCCTTGTCGACGGCCCAGGTGACGCCGCGGCGCTCGACCAGCGGCGCGACGATCCCCTTGTTCGCGGCCAGCTGCGGCCACGCCTTCGGGTGCGCCGCCCAGTCCATGTGCCGCGAAGCGGGTCCGTGGCACGCCTCGCAGCCGACGCTGATCTCGGAGAAGCTGGTGCGGTAGGTGCGCGTTCCGGCGTCGTAGTTCTTCCGGACGTTCGTCGAGTGGCAGTCCGCGCACATGAAGTTCCAGTTCTGCTGCCGGCCGGTCCAGTGCAGCTCGTCGCCGGCCGGGATCCGCTCGCCGGGGTAGAGGTGGAACCAGCGCTGCCCGCCCGCCTCCTTCGGCCGCGCGTCCCAGGCGGCCCGCAGCGCCTGCACGTGCCCGCGGGGCAGCTCGACCAGGTACTGCTGCAGCGGTGCGACCCCGAAGGCGTACTTGACCTCGAAGTCTGCGAGCGTCCCGTCCGGCCCGTCGGTGCGCACGACGTACTTGCCGTCGCGCCGGAAGAAGGTCGACGTGACGCCGTCCGCAGTCAGGGTTTCGCCGCCGAACGGAGCGAGGATCGCCGTCGCCGTCGGCTCCTGCATCGCCACCGCGTGCTGTGACTCGCTCCACGCGGCGAACTCCGCCTGGTGGCACGCAGCGCAGCGCGCGCTGCCGACGAACGTCGCCGGCGGGAGCGAGGCCTCCGGGGAGGGGGCCGTCGACGGGGCCGGAGACGGGCCGCAGGCGGCGGCCAGAAGGGCCGCGCACCCGGCCAGGATACGGGGGATGCGGAAGCGCCGGGTGCGGGGTGAGCGGGCGTTCACGAGCGAGGGCGCGTTCACGGGCGAGGGCTCCGGGCCTTCGGCCGCCATGCTACCAGCGCCTTTCCCCCGGCCGCGGGTGCGGCCCGCAGCCCGAGCCACGCGGCGAGCGCGCGCAGCTCGCCGGTCAATGCGCGCCCGGCGGCCGCGCGGTCGATCCCCGGCTCGGCGTGTGCTGCGAGCACGGTCAGGCGCCCCTCCGCGCGATCGGCGCGCAGGTCGACGCGTGCCACCAGCCGTTCACCCAGCAGGAAGGGGAGGACGTGCGTTCCCCAGCGCCGCTTCGCGGCCGGTGTGAAGATCTCCCAGCGGTAGTCGAAGCCGAACAGGCGCAGGGCGCGGGCGCGGTAGCAGACGAGCGGGTCGAAGGGGGACAGCAGGGCGCAGGCGTCGATCGACGCCGGCCGGCGCGCGCCGGGGTCCAGGAAAGCGGTCTCCTTCCAGCCCAGGACCCGCACCTCGCGGAGCTGCCCTTCATCTGCCAGCTGCGCCGCGAGACGCCGCGCGTCGCGCACCGGGATCCGGAAGCAGTCCGCCAGGTCGCCGGCGGTCGCGACCCCCGACGCGCGCGCAGCGATCAGCAGCAGCTCGCGGCTCGCGCCGTCGCGATCAGCGGGGCGGCCGGCGGGGCGCTCGAGGCGCGCGGTCGGGAGCACCCGCTCGACGAGGTCGTAGACGCGCGCGCGGTCGGCGCGGCGGCGCACGACGGCGAGCGTGCCGCGCGCCAGGTGTCCCTCGAGCGCCGCGCGCGCCGGGCTCCAGCCCCACCCGCTGCGGTCGCGCCGCTCCGCGCCGGGCGGCGGCATCACCTCGTCGGCGGCGAGCGGGCCGCGCTCGCGGACCTCTGCCAGCACGCGCGCGGAATAGGCGGCGTGCTCCGTCATGAACGCCTCGAGCGCCCGCGCGCGCCGGTCGTGATCAGGCGAGCGGTGCAGCAGGAGCGGCCAGGTCTCGAGCGGGACCAGCGACGCTTCGCGCGCCCACTGCTCGGTCAGCGCGCGCCGCCGCGTGGCCAGCGCGTCGAGCCGCGCCGGGTCGTAGGCGCCGAGGCGGGAGAAGGGGACGAGGTAGTGCGACGGCACGACGACGTTGACGAAGTCGAGCTGCAGCAGGCCGAGCTGCCGAACCAGCGCCAGCAGCGCCGCCTCGCCGGGCCGGCGACGCGGGCGCGGCCGGTCGAACCCCTGCGCGGCGAGCGCGATCCGGCGGGCCTCGTCGAGCGTCAGGTGCTCGCGCTGCGCGGCGCTCCCGCCAGTCACGCGGGCCGCTCGTTCGTCTCGCCTGGCGCCATGCGGTCTTCGAGCCTCCTTCGCGAACGGCGCGGTACCCCGTGTCGCGGACCGCAGTCTACTCCGCCGCACGGTCCAATCTAAACTGTTGCGAAACAAACACATGGGTGGTCCGTCTTGCGTACACCCTTCCATCTGCGTAGAATTAAATCGATAAGTATCGAAATGAACCAAGGAGCCCCCATGACCGAGTCCCCCCGCTCGACGAGATGCTCGCCCTCTTCAAGGCCGTCGCCGACGCCAATCGCCTGCGGATCATCGCGCTGCTCTCGAACGAGCCGCTGTCGGTGGAGCAGCTGGCGGAGATGCTCGGCCTCAGCTCGTCCACCGTCTCGCACCACCTCGCCAGGCTGTCGCGCGTCGGCCTCGTGTCGGCGCGGGCCGAGGGCTACTACAGCATCTATCGCCTCGAGCCGAAGGCGCTGGCCGACATGGCGCAGCGGCTGCTCGCGAAGGAGACGTTGCCCGGCGTCGCAGCGGACGTGGACGTCGATGCCTACGACCGGAAGGTGCTGCGAACCTACATGGACGCCGACGGCCGGCTGCGCGCGTTCCCCGTCCAGCGGAAGAAGGAGCAGGCGATCCTGCGCTTCGTCGTGCGCGAGTTCGAGCCCGGGCAGCGCTACGGCGAGAAGCAGGTCAACGAGATCCTCGCGCGCTTCAGCGAGGACACCGCGCGGCTGCGCCGCAACCTGGTCGAGTTCGGGCTCATGGAGCGCGAGGGGGGCGGCGGGGCGTACTGGCGCGTCGATCACCCGGCTCCGGCCCGGTAGGGGCCGCCCTCCGTGGCGGCCCGTCGAGCGCGGCAACGCCGCGGATCCTTGCCGCGACGAGCGGCGACACTGCGATGACCGCCATCCCGAAGAGCAGCAGCCCGCCGCGCCGGGGGTCGTAGTCCGCGGTGATCCGCTCCCAGCTGAACCCCGCCACGAACCGGCCGAGCAAGATCTCGAAGGCGAGCATCAGCCCGAGCCACAGCAGCCCGACGGCTGTCAGCTCGCGCCGGCTCCGGGCGCCCAGCCAGCGCGACGCCGCGGTCGCGATCGCCAGGATGACGATCGAGCCGGTGAAGACGGCGATCTGCCGCGAGCGCAGCTCGCCGACCACCGGCTGCAGCAGCAGCGCGCGCAGGACGCCCTGCAGTGTCTCGGCCAGTGCGATGAGCGCCCAGATCGCGACGCCCCGGACGAAGGTGCCCCGCACGCTCAGGTCCTCGCACCGCGCCGCCGGAACACACTGCCCCGTCGCATCAGTCCTGCCCCGGCCGGCCGGCTACCTTGCAAGGCTCGGGTGGTCCTTCCACGCCGGCATCGTGCGCATGTGCGCGCGCGTCCGCGACTCCGCCTCGGCGCGCCCGAGCTCAGGGTCGCTCTCGAGCATCCATTGCACCATGCGCTCGAATCGGACGTCGAACGGCTGCAGCTCGCCGCTCTCGTCGACGCAGTAGCGGCAATAGCGGCCGCTTTCGATCGGCATGCTGCAGCTCTCGCAGGTCACAGGATCAGGCACGGATCCTCCCTTCAGGTGGACTGACCATGCGGCTCGTCGCCGCGTCAACCGCCAGCGCGAGCGCGACCCCCACCGCGTTCGCGGCAAGATCGACCGAATCGTAGACGTTGGCCATCACGCCGAAGCCGTTCGTCACCTCGAACAGCTCGACCACCGCCAGCGCGAGCCCCGCCGCGCAGGGCCGCGCATACCGCGGGGGAAACCGGAGATTCAGGACGATGAAGTAGACGGCGAAGGAAGCGGCGAGATTGCCGCCGTAGTTGCGGACGAGTTCCTGGAACGGCCCCGCGTAGCGCCCCTTGAGCAGCAGCCCGGCTGCGCCGACGAGCGCGAACAGGACGTTCCTGCGTTTCGCGAGCACGGCCGCCTAGCTCCTGTGAGCTGACTTCGCGTCCATGTACATGACCTCCCAGAGGTGCCCGTCCAGGTCCTCGAACCCGTGCCCGTACATGAACCCGTAGTCCTTGGACTCGTTCGGAACCGCACCGCCGGCCGCGAGGGCCCTCGCGACCATTCCGTCGACCTCCGCCCGGTTCGCGACGGACAGGCAGACGATCGCCTCGGTGCATGTTCTCGCGTTGCAGATCGCCTTCTTCGTGAACGAACGGAAGAACTCCTCCACCAGCAGCATGATGTAGATGTTCTCACAGACGATCATGCAGGTCGCGTGCTCGTCGGTGAATTGGGGATCGAAGCGGAATCCGAGCTTCGTGAAAAACGCTACGGACCGGTCGAGGTCCTTCACCGGCAGGTTGACGAAGATCTGTGTCGCCATGGCGCCTCCTCAGGTCGCCAGTATGGGCGCACTGGGCGCTCAACGCTCGATCCCGATCCACGGCTGCAGCGACTGCGCCAACCGCTTCACGGCGAACTGCTGCTTCACGGGACCGCGCCGTCCGGCCAGTACAGCAGGAAGCACGCGACGGCGAGCAGCGCGATGGCGGCGAGCGCGACGTACGTCAGGTTGAGGGTGCGGAGATCGCTGAGCTTCCCCTGGTAGACGAGACGATAGCCGACGACGCCGTCCGCGAGGACGAACGCCGCCATCGCCAGGAGAAACGGTAACGGATCCACCGCACGGTAGGCCACATAGACCAGCCCCCGGGTCCCCACGTGGATGCCCACCGCGATCAGCCGTTCCAGGAAAGGGAAGACGTATCCGTACACGAATCGCCGGCCGCGCGGCAGGCGGGCCACCATCGCCTCCAACTCGGCGACAGCCGGCTCGAGGGCGGTCCCCTTCAGCAGGTTCGGCGTCGTGGCAACGAGCAGGGCCTCGATCGTCCCGATCCCCACTCCGAAGGCTACGACCTCCCAGAAGGTGAGCACCGGGAGAAACGCGAAGAAGATCAGCGCGAGGCCCAGCTCGGTCAATCCGGACACGAGACCGTTCAGCGCGGCCGTGCCCAGGATGCGGGTCGAGTCGTGGCGGAGCCGCCGGACGACGCCGTGGTACAGCAGGAGCTTGAGGATGCAGCCGAACCCCCAGGAGCCGGACCCGTAGATGAAGAGGTCGAAGGGAACGTCCCGCCGAAAGTGCAGGTACGCGATCGCGGCCGCGAAGGGCAGGACGACCGCGACGGAGAAGAGCCTGTCTGGCAGCGACTGTTTCACGGGGGTCTCAGATGTGGCCGGAGTCGACGTCGTGAATGAACTGGATCAGGCCGCTCATGTAGACCTTCTGGTCGTCGTACATCGCGAGGTGGCTCCCGTTCGGGCAGAAGAGAAAGCGCCCGCGCGTCACCCGGCCCGCCATCATCTCGATGTGCGCCGGGTCCATGGTGTCGTAGCGGGCTCCGATGACCAGCGTGGGCGCCGTGATCTGCGGGAGATCGGCCGTGCGGTCCCAGTTGACGAGCTTCCCGCTGGCGCCCAGCTCGCTCGGCCCCTGCATCGGGACGTACACCTTCGCGTTGAGGTGCTTGAACGTCCGGACCACGGGATCGGGCCACTGATCGGGTGGTATGCGCAGCAGGTGCTGCGCGTAGTGGTGCGGGATCAGCAGCTCCATGTAGCGCGGGTCGTCGGTGCGGCCTTCGGCCTCGAGGCGCTTGATCTCGGCCAGGACGGTCTGGTCCATCGCCGGCATCAGCACGCGGTTGGCGTACTCGTTGTAGGCCGGGATGCTCGCCATCATGTTGGAGATGACGAGCCCTTTCAGGTGCTGCTGGTACTTCAGCGCGTACTCGATCGCCAGGATCCCGCCCCACGACTGGCCGATCAGATAGAAGTTGTCCTTGTCGAGCCCAAGCGCCTGCCGGACCTGCTCGACCTCTTCGACGAAACGCGGCAGCTCCCACAGCTCGGGCTCATCCGGCTGGTCGCTGTAGGCTGACCCGAGCTGGTCGTAGTAGTAGTACTCGATCCCGGCGGCGGGGAACCAGCTATCGAACGCCTCGAAGCACTCGTGGGTCGCGCCGGGCCCGCCGTGCAGCAGCAGCACCTTGATCCGCGGGTTGTTGCCGACCCGCTTGGTCCAGACGCGGAAGGTGCCCTTCGGCGTGTTCACCGGGATCAGCCTGACGCCGCCGCTGAGGGCGTCGTCGCGGCCTGTGCTGTCGAGGTAGCCCGGAGGAGCCGGAGCCGGGGCGTTCGGCGGTTGCTCGCCGACGCAGGCGACGAAGAGCAGCGTGCCGACCGCGAGCGCGAGGAGATGCCTCATCGTGACCTCCCGAGAGCAGAGCCGCTAGACGACTGCACCGAAGAGGCGCCCGACCACGGCCGTACACCCCATCGCCACCGCGCCCCAGAACGCGACACGCACGGCGCCCCGCGCGACCGGTGCGCCGCCGAGGCGAGCCGCGACACCGCCGAGCACGAGAAGGAGCGCGACGGTCACCGCCACGACAGCCGGCGTCAGGGCGCCGATGGGCAGGATCGCCGCGAGAACCGTCGGCGGCGCCGCCCCGGCCGCGAAGGAGGCAGCAGATGCCAGCGCGGCCTGGATCGGGCGGGCCCGCGTCGTCTCGTGGATGCCGAGTTCGTCCCGGGCGTGGGCCCCCAGGGCATCGTGGGCCATCAGTTGATCGGCGACCTGGAGCGCCAGCTCGCGACCGACGCCTCGGGTGCCGTAGATCGCCGCCAGCTCCTCGCGCTCGGACTCCGGCGAGGATGCGAGCTCGCCCCGCTCGCGCGCGAGATCGGCCTGCTCGGTGTCCGCCTGGGAGCTGACCGAGACGTATTCGCCGGCCGCCATCGACAGGGCGCCGGCGGCGAGCCCCGCGACGGCAGTCAGCAGGATCGCTGCCTGGCCCGTGTCGGAGGCCGCCACGCCCACGACCAGGCTGCTGGTCGAGATGAGGCCGTCGTTGGCGCCCAGCACTGCGGCGCGCAACCAGCCGATCCGCTCGCTGCGGTGTCCCTCACGGTGCATGGTCGGCCTCCTCACGTCCGGGGAATCCGTTCGATTCCGCTCGAACGGCTCGCGCCAATGACTCCAATGTCACTGTGATGTCGGCGTCGGTCGTCGACCAGTTGCAGATCGACACCCGGAGTGCCGGCTGCCCGCGCCAGGTGGTCGTCCCCAGCCAGCACCGGCCTTCCGCCTGGACGCGCGCGGCGATCGCCGCGTGAAGCGCAGGAGAATCGTCAACACCCGGGACATCGAAGCGGACGAGGACCTGGTTCAGGACGACCTCGTTCAGCACCCGCGCACCCGGAAGCCGCGCGGCCTCCAGCGCGAACCGCAGCGCCAGCGAGCAGCACCGCTCGACGATCGCGCGGACGCCGGATCGTCCCAGCTCCCGAAGCACGGCGTAGAGCACGAAGGCCCGGGCCCGCCGTGAATTCTCGGGAACCCAGGTCGAGCCGTCCCGCCGGTCCTCCGCTTCTTCCCCGGCGTAGGCGCAGCGGTCCGTCTTGAGGCTGCGATGCCGCGCCGGGTCCTTCACGATCACGAGGCCCGAGTCGTAGGGCACGTTGAGCCACTTGTGCGCGTCGGTGGCCCAGGAGTCGGCGCGCTCCAATCCGCGCAACTGGCCCCGCAGCCCCGGCGAGACCGCCGCCCAGAGCCCGAACGCGCCGTCCACGTGGATCCAGGCGTTCTCCGCCCGCACGAGGTCGGCGACCGCGTCGATCGGCTCGAACGCGCCGGTGTTCACGTTCCCGGCCTGGAGCGAGAGGATCATCGGCCGACCCGCCGCGCGCCGCAGCTCGTCCTGCAGGGCGGGCAGGCTCATCCGTCCCTCCGCATCCGCCGGAATCTCGCGGATCTGCGCGGAGCCGACGCCCATCATCCGGAGCGCCGACCGGACGGTCGCGTGGGCGCACTCGCTCATGAACACGGCGATGGGCGGGGCGCCGAACAGCCCCTGGCTGCCGATGTCCCAGCCCGCGCGCTCGAGCACGGTGTTCCTGGCGCTCGAGAGCGCCGCGAAGTTGGCCATCTGGCAGCCCGTGACGAAGCCGACCGACGAGCATGCGGGCAAGCCGAGCAGCTCGACGATCCACCGTGCGGCGACGACCTCGGCCGCCGCAGCCGCCGGCGAGGTGGCGTAGACCTGCGCGTTCTGGTCCCAGGCCGAAGTGAGCCAGTCGGCCATCAGGCTGCCGTGCGTAGCGCCGCCGACCACGAACCCGAAGTATCGAGGGCCGGCGGTCGCCACCAGGCCGAGCTCGACATCGGCGGCCAGCTCGCGGATCACCTGGTCGGCCGGGGTGCCGTCCTCCGGGAGCGGTCCGTCCAATGCCCGAAGCAACTCCTCCGGAGTCACCCCGCCGCAGGCATGTCGGGTGGGCAAAGTCTCCAGGAAGTCGGCGGCCCGGTTCGCGACGGAATGGAGGCCGGCTCGCAGTGCGGTGGGATCGGCAGTGTCCAT
>CAVPCQ010000023.1:0-81034 GCA_963702425.1 uncultured Acidobacteriota bacterium | reverse complement strand
GGAACCGGAAAGCGACCGGGCGGCCACGCTGCCGGACCAGGAATTCCACGGCCTGGAGGGACATCTGACCCGTTTTCGGCGCTCGCCGGAGCTGCACGACCGGGAGCGGCTGCGGGGGCGGGGCCGGAGGGCCGGCCGGGAGGTCACTCGGGCAGAGCAGGATGCCCGTAGCGGCGAGCAGGGTCCGTGTCATCGCACGCATCGGCGGCTCGGTGGGGGAGCGATGCCCGGCCCCCCTATCGGTGGTGCGGGGCGAAGGCCTGCCTGCCAATCACGGCGGACGCGAGCTCGCAGACCGGAGGACCCTGGTCCGTTCCTGATGCCGGGGGGATCGCCGCCGATCACGATCGGCTGGTTCGCGGACCTGGACGGCGACTCGCGCGGGAAGCTGCGGGTGCCGTGATCCGGAGACGGACAGCACTCGGAGCGATTCCTGGGGCGAGCCGCCGGTTCCGGCGCAACCGTGCAAACTTGCCGCGCGGGACCCGGCCGGTACAATCCCGCCGATTCGACGCAAGATCATGTTCCCGGCCGCCACTTCCGGCGTCCGGCAGGTCAGGAGCCTCCCATGCGCAACGCGCTCGTTTACAAGCTTGTTTGGTCCACCCTCGCCGTGGCCGGCCTCGCGGCCGCGCCGGCCCTCGCGCAGAACGCGATGGAAACCCCCGCCCCCAGCCCGAAGGCCAAGGTCGAGCAGCGGGTCGGCATCACCGACTTCGCGATCGAGTACTCCAGCCCGGCGGTCAAGGGACGCGTGATCTGGGGCGAGCTGGTGCCGTTCGACACGCTCTGGCGGACCGGCGCGAACATGTCGACCAAACTGACGGCCAGCCGCGACTTCTCGTTTGGCGGAAAGCCCGTCCCGGCCGGCAGCTACTCGCTGTTCACGATTCCGGGCAAGGCCGGCTGGACCGTGATCCTCAACTCCAAGGCCGAGCTGTCCGGGACCACCGGCTACGACGAGAAGAACGACGTGGCCCGGATCACGGTGACGCCGCAGGCGCTCGCTGCACCGCGCGAGCGGATGACCTTCATCGTCTCGGACACCACCGACGCCGGCGCCAACCTCGACCTCGAGTGGGAGAAGCTCCGCGTGCGGATCCCGGTCACCGTCGACACCAAGGCCCAGGTCGCGGCCAGCATCGACAAGACGCTGGGCGACGCCTGGCGCCCGCACTGGCAGGCGGCCCGCTACCTGCTCGACTCGGGCGGCGACCTCGACAAGGCGCTCTCCTACATCGACACCTCGATCGAGATCGAGCCGAACTGGTGGAACTACTGGGTGAAGGCCAGCATCCTCGGAAAGCAGGGCAAGAAGGCCGAGGCGGTGGCGGCGGCCCAGCAGTCGCAGAAGCTCGGCCCAGGCAACAACATCTACGACCAGTTCTTCAAGGAAGACATCGCCGAGGCGATCGCCGACTGGAAGAAGTAGACGTGCAGCACGACGACCGCCGCGCGGCTCTCGGCCGCGCGGCGCGTCCCGTCGCCCCCGCGCTGCTGCGCGCGCTCGCCGCGCAGAATGGCCGCCTCGCGCCGAGCCCCGCGCGCGAGGCGCACCTGGCCGCGTTGGCGGCGGGCGCTCCGGCAGTCGTGACCGGCCAGCAGGTCGGGCTCTTTCTCGGGCCACTGTTTACGCTCTACAAGGCCGCCAGCGCCGTTCGCCTGGCGCGCGCGCTGGCCGCGGAGTCGGGCCGGGCGGTGGTCCCGGTCTTCTGGCTGCAGACCGAGGACCACGACCTGCCGGAGATCGCGAGCGTCCAGGTCGGCCGCTCGCAGGGCGAACCGCTGACGCTGTCGCTGCCTGCGAGCGCCGCAGACCGCTCCTCCGTCGCGCACGCCACGCTCCCCGGCGAAGTCACGGCGCAGCTCGAAGCGCTGGCCGCGGAACTGGCGCACCTGCCGCACGGCGCAGCGCACGTCGAGCGGCTTGCCCGGCACTACCGGCCGGGCGCCGGATGGGCCGCGGCGTTTGCCGGGCTGCTGGCCGAGCTGTTCGCGGACGAGGGGCTGGTGCTGCTCGACCCGCGCGACCCGGCGATCGCCGCGCTGGTCGCGCCGGTCCACGCGAAGGCGCTGCGCGAGGCCGCCCCGATCGCGGCGGCGCTGGAGGCGCGGGTCGCGGAGCTCGCCGCAGCGGGACGCGAGCCCCAGGTGCCGATCCGTGCCGGCGCGCCGTTGTCGTTCTTCCACCCGCATGGCGCCACCGGCCCGCGTTTCCGGCTCGAGCCGGACGGCGACGGCTACAGGGCCGCGGGAGGCGGCACGCGGCACACCGTCGCGGCGCTCCTGGCCGCGCTCGAGTCCGACCCGCTGTCGTTCAGCACCAGCGCGCTGCTGCGGCCGATCGTGCAGGACACGCTGCTGCCGACCGCGGCCTACGTCGGTGGCCCGGCCGAGGTCGCGTACTTTGCGCAGCTCGCCCCGCTTTACGACGCGTTCGGGCTGCCGATGCCGCTGGTCGTGCCGCGGGCCCGCTTCCGTGTCGTCGACGAGAAGACCGGGCGGTTGCTCGACCGCCTGGGCCTGGCGCCGGCGGACGCCGAGCGGTCGGAGGTCGAGCTGTTGGGCCAACTGCAGGGTGGCGTCGACGCCGCGCGCGCCGCGGCCGATCTCGAGACCGTGCTCCGCGAGCCGTTCGAGGACGCGCTGCGCTCCCTGGCGCCACGGCTCGCGGCGGCCGGCCAGGGCCTGGACGCGGCGATCGAGAAGACCAACGCCAGCGTGCGCGGCTCGGTCCAGAAGCTGGCCGCCAAGTACGAGGCCGCGCTCCTGCACCGCGACGCGACGCGCGTGGACGAATTGCGCCGCATCAAGTGGATGCTGCACCCCGGAGGGATCCCGCAGGAGCGGGTCCTCGGCCTCGCGACCTTTGCGGCGCGCTTCGGAGAGCGCGAGTTCATCGCCCGCGTGCTCGACGCGATCGAACCGTTCGATCCCACCCTGAAGGACATCCGATGAGCGACTTCGGCCTCGACCTCCTGGCCGTCGGCCCGCACCCCGACGACGTCGAGCTGTTCTGCGGCGGGACGCTGATCCGCGCCGCCGAACTCGGCCACTCGACCGGCGTGCTCGACCTGACGCGCGGCGAGCGGGCGACGCACGGCACACCCGAGCAGCGCGTGCGGGAGGCTGCCGCAGCCGCCGAGGTGATGGGCCTCCGGCTGCGTGAGAACCTCGGCCTGCCCGACGCCGGGCTCGAGCCCGGCGCGAGTCAGCAGATCGAAGCCGTCGTGGAGGTTCTGCGCCGCCTGCGCCCGGAGATCGTGCTGATCCCGTGGATCGAGGACCGGCACCCCGATCACGAGGCGGCCGCGGCGCTGCTGCTGAAGGCGATCTTCCTCGCGGGGCTGGCCCGCTACGTGACCGGCGCGGGTCGCGTCGACGGCCCCGGTGCTCCCGGACCCGCGACGGCTCCCTTCGTCCCGCGGCAGGTCCTCCACTACGCGATGCGCCACCGCATGCCCCCGAGCTTCGTCGTCGACACCTCGGCCGCCGCGGCGCGCAAGGCGGCCGCGATTGCGTGTCACGCCTCGCAGGTCGCGCCGCCCGCCGGCGGCGCGCCGACGCTGATCGGCTCGGCCGCCGCGATCGCCGCGATCGAGGCCCGCGACCGCTACTACGGCAGCATGATCGGCACCAGCGCCGGCGAGCCGCTGCGCGCCGTCGCGACCCCGGGGCTGGCCGATCCGGTGCGCCACTTCCGCGACAACCCCTTCGGCGGTGCCCACGCCTTCGAGGCGCGCCGATGAACGAGCCGCTCGCGATCGGCATCGTCTGCTTCCCGAGCCTCGGCGGCAGCGGCATCGTGGCCTCGGAGCTGGCGCTCGGTCTCGCGCGGCGCGGCCACCGGATCCACCTGATCGCGTCTTCGCGGCCGAGCCGGGAGCTGCCGCCCTGCGCCAACGAGACCTTCCACGAGGTCCGCGTGCCGCCCTACCCGCTGTTCGAGCACGCGCCCTACGCGCTGGCGGTGGCCTCGACGATCGTCGAAGTTGCGCGGACCCGCGGGCTCGACCTGGTCCAGGTCCACTACGCCGTGCCGCACGCCACCAGCGCGCTCCTGGCCCGGCAGGTGCTCGAGGCGGGCGGGACGCCGTCGCCGGTGCTGGTCACCTCGCTGCACGGCACCGACGTCACGCGCATCGGCTCCGATCCCGCCTACCGCCCCGTGACGGCCTACGCCGTCGCCGCAGCCGACGGGATCACGGTCCCGTCCGACTTCCTGCGGCGCGAGGCCCGGCGCTGCCTCGGCATCCCCGAGTCGCAGCCGATCGACGTGCTGCCGAACTTCGTCGACACCGACCACTACACGCCGCCCGAGCGTCGCCTCCCCGAGCGCCTGGCGACGCTGTTCCCCACGCCGGCGACACCAGGCACATCCTACCTGTTCCACGTCAGCAACTTCCGCGAGGTCAAGCGCGTGCCGGAGCTGATGGAGGTGCTGGCTCGCGTGCGCCGCGAGCGCCCGGCGCGGCTGGTGCTGGTCGGCGACGGGCCTTCGCGCGGGGCCGCGGTCGAGCGGGCCGACGCGCTGGGCGTGAGCGAGGCGGTCGCGTTCCTCGGCCGGCGCGGCGAGTTCGTCGAGCACCTGCAGCACGCCGACGCCTTCGTGCTGCCCAGCGAGACCGAGAGTTTCGGCGTCGCTGCGTTGGAGGCGCAGAGCGCCGGCGTGCCGGTCTTCGCGTACCGCGTCGGTGGCATCCCGGAGGTGATCGTCGACGGGGTCACCGGGTGCCTGGTGGAGCCGCACGACCCGGAGCGCCTGGCGCAGGCGCTGATCGACGTGCTCGACGACCCGGCGCGCCGCGACGCGATGGCTCGGGCCGCGCGCACCCACGCCGTCGCGCATTTCGCCGAGCCGGCCGCCTTCGACCGTTACGAAGCCTATTTCCGGCGCGTGATCGAGAGCAGCCGGGCCCGGGGCACCCGATGAACAAGCCGCTTCCCATACTCGCAGCGACGGCCGCCGCCCTCGTCGCAGCGGCGCTCCCCGCTGCCGCTGCGGAGCCCCTCATGCACGCCGGACACCTCGCTCACGAACTCGACCGCGTCGCCTGCACCGGCCGCGTGCTCTACGTCGCGGCCCACCCCGACGACGAGAACACGCGCCTTCTCGCCTACCTCGCCAACGGCCGGCACCTGGCCGCCGCGTACCTCGCGATGACCCGCGGCGGCGGCGGCCAGAACCTGATCGGCGCCGAGCAGGGAGATCTGCTCGATGTGATCCGTACGGAAGAACTGCTCGCCGCCCGGCGCATCGACGGGGCGCAGCAGCGCTTCACGCGGATGCGCGACTTCGGCTACTCGAAGACGGCGGCCGAGACGCTGGCTCTCTGGAACCACGACGAGGCGCTGGCCGACGTAGTCTGGGTGATCCGCACTTTCCAGCCCGACGTGATCCTCACCCGCTTCGACGAGAACCCGCCCAACCACGGTCACCACACCGCCTCGGCGACCCTTGCGCGCGAGGCCTTCACCGCGGCGGCCGACCCGAAGCGCTTCCCCGAGCAGCTGAAGAACGGCGTCGGGCCCTGGCAGGCCGATCGCCTGCTCCGCAACCAGGGGCTATGGCGCGGCGACCCTCCGCCGGAAGGCGCGCTCAAGCTCGACGTCGGCGCCTACGATCCCCGGCTGGGCCTCGGCTACGGCGAGCTGGCCGCGCTCTCGCGCAGCCAGCACCGCAGCCAGGGCTTCGGCGTGCCGGGCCAGCGCGGCGAGATCCTCGAGTACTTCGTCCCGCTTGCCGGCACGAAGCCCACGGGCGACATCTTCGAGGGGCTCGACCTGGGGTGGGGCCGCTACGGTGCGCCCGCGGCGCCGCTGACTGCGGCGCTCGACCGGGCCCGCGCGGCGCTGGAGCGCGATGCTCCGGAGCGCGCGATCTCCGCGCTGCTCGACGTTCACCGCGCGCTGGACGCGCTGCCCGACGGGGTCCGCGTGCGGGACGCGCGGCGCGCCCTCGACCACCTGGTCGCGTCGGCCGCGGGGCTCTTCGTGCGGGTCACCGCCGCCGCCCCGACGGCCGCGCCCGGCACCGAGGTCAAGCTGGAACTGGAGGTCGTGCTGGGTCGCCCCGCGGCGGTCGTGCTGCAGCGGGTCGAGTTCCCCTACGCGCCGCCGCTCGAGCCGGCCGCGAAACTCACCGCGAACGAGCGCCGGACCTTCCCGCAAGCCGTCACGCTTCCGGCCGACACGCCGGTCTCGGTCCCGTACTGGCTCGCCGCGCCCGGCACGCGCGGCCGCCAGGCGGTCACCGACCCGCGCCTGGTCGGCGAGCCGCTCGGCCCGCCCGTTCTGGGCGTCACGGCGCGCTTCCTCTTCGGCGACCGGCCGGTGACGGTTTTCGTGCCGGTCGAGCACGCCACGGTCGATCCGGTGCTCGGCGAGCGGCTGCGGCCCTTCCTGGTCGTGCCTCCCGCGACCGTGACCCCCGCGCGCGAGGCAACGATGGTCGTCAACGGCCGCGCCGCCCACGTCGCGCTGCGCGTGCGCGCCGGCCGCGACGGCCTCTCCGGCGAGGTCGCACTGCCGCTTCCCGCGGGCTGGAAGGCCGAGCCGGCGGCGCATCCGGTCGAGCTCGCGAAGGCGGGCGAGGAAACGACCGTCACCTTCACCGTGACCGCGCCCGCGGCCGCGGGCCCGATCGAGGTGATGCCGGTGTTCGCGGCCGACGGTCGGCGCTGGTCCTTCGCCGAGTCGACGATCGACTACCCGCACCTCCCGGTGCAGCTCGTGCTCCAGCCCGCGACGCTCCGCCTCGCGCCGCTCGCGATCGCGCTTCCTTCCGGCACGATCGGTTACATCCCCGGGTCCGGCGACTCCGTCGCCGAGGATCTCGCGCACGTCGGCGCCTCCGTCGAGGTGCTCGACGAAGAGACCGTTCGCGACGGCGACCTCTCGCGCTTCGCCGCGATCGCGGTCGGGATCCGCGCCTACAATACGCGCCCCTTCCTGCGGAGCCTCCACCCGCAGCTGATGGCGTTCGTCGAGCAGGGTGGCACGCTGCTGGTGCAGTACAGCACCAACAACCGCCTCGCGCCGATGGAGTCGCAGATCGGCCCCTACCCGTTCGAGATCAGCCGCGACCGCATCACCGACGAGACCGCGGCGGTGACACTGCGTGCCCCCGGCGATCCCGCGCTGCGCGCTCCCAATGCGATCGGCGCCCCCGACTTCGAGGGGTGGGTGCAGGAGCGCGGGATCTACTTCGCCGCCAAGTGGGACGAGCGGTACACGCCGCTCTTCGCCTTCGCCGATCCGGGCGAGGAGCCGCTCGAGGGGAGCACGATCGTCGCCCGCTACGGCAAGGGGCGATTCGTCTACACCGGACTGGCCTTCTTCCGGCAGCTCCCGGCCGGCGTCCCCGGCGCCTACCGGCTGCTCGCCAACCTGGTGGCGAAGGACTGATCGATGGGCGCGCCCGAGCCTCACGGACCCTCCGGCCCGTCCCGCGCCGTCGACGGCGCCGGTCCCGAGGACCCGTCCCCGCTGCTCGGCAGCTGGCGCAACGTCTACCTCCTGCTCGTGGGCGAGCTGGCGCTGCTGGTCGCCGCCTTCGCGCTGCTCGCCTGGTGGGCCGCGTGACCGCGCTCGACTGGGCGGTGCTGGTCGGGACGCTCGGCTTCATCGCGATCTACGGAGCGTGGAAGTCCCGCAACGTGCGCGACATCGACGATTACCTGCGCGGCGGCAACACCCTCGCGTGGCCCACGATCGGGCTCTCGATCATGGCGACTCAGGCCAGCGCGATCACTTTCCTTTCGACGCCCGGCCAGGCCTACCAGGACGGGATGCGCTTCGTGCAGTTCTACCTCGGCCTGCCGCTGGCGATGATCGTGATCGCCGCGGTCTTCGTGCCGATCTTCCACCGGCTCAAGGTCTACACCGCGTACGAGTACCTCGAGCACCGCTTCGATGGCCGGGTCCGCACGCTGGGCGCGCTGCTGTTCCTGATCCAGCGCGGGCTTGCGGCCGGGATCACGATCTACGCCCCCTCGATCATCCTCAGCACGGTGCTGGGCTGGCCGCTGCACCTGACCAACCTCGGGATGGGGCTCTTCGTCGTCGCCTACACCGTCTCCGGCGGGACGCGCGCCGTCAGCCAGACCCAGAAGCAGCAGATGATCGTGATGCTCTCCGGGATGGCGGTAGCCGGAATCGTGATCGTGCTCAACCTGCCCGACTCGGTCTCGTTGCCGCACGCCGTCAAGCTCGCGGGCGCGCTCGACCGGATGAACCCGATCAGCTTCGAGCTCAGCTTCGAGAGCCGATACAACTTCTGGTCGGGGATCACGGGGGGCTTCTTCCTGGCGCTCGCCTACTTCGGCACCGACCAGTCGCAGGTCGGCCGCTACCTGGCCGGCCGCTCGGTGACCGAGATCAGGCTGGGCCTCGTCTTCAACGGCCTCTTCAAGATCCCGATGCAGTTCGGGATCCTCTTCATCGGCGTGCTGGTCTTCGTCTTCTACCTCTTCACGCCGCCGCCGATCTTCTTCAACACCCCGGCGCTCGAGCGGGTGGCTCAGGGGCCGTACGCCGGGCAGCTGGCCGCGCTCGAGCAGCGCTACGACGGCGCCTTCGCGGCGCAGCGCGAGGCGGCGGGCTCCTACGTGGCGGCGCTCGAGCGCGGCAGCGGCGAGGAGCCGGCCAAGGCCGCACTGCGTGAGGCCCACGCCGCGACGCAGCAACTCCGCGAGGAGGCCCGGGAGCTGGTCGCGCAGGCCGTCCCCAGCGCCGAGACGAAGGACGCCGACTACGTCTTCATCTCGTTCGTGCTGCGCTACCTGCCGAGCGGGGTCGTCGGGCTCCTGATCGCGGTGATCCTCTGCGCCGCGATGAGCTCCGTCGCGAGCGAGCTCTCAGCCCTGGGCAGCACGAGCGTGATCGACCTCTACAGGCGCTTCGGGCCGGCCGTCGCCCGTGCCGCCTCGCCCCGCACCGACCTGCTGATCTCCAAGGCCTTCACCGTGCTCTGGGGCCTCGTCGCGGTCGGCTTCGCGACCTTCGCGTCGTTGCTCGACAACCTGATCCAGGCGGTCAACATCCTCGGCTCGATCTTCTACGGCACGGTGCTCGGGTTGTTCGTGGTGGCCTTCTTCTTCAAGCGTGTCACCGCGACGCCGGTGCTGGCAGGCGCGCTGGTCGCACAGGCTGCAGTGATCGCCCTCTTCTTCGCGTCCGAGCTTGGGTTCCTCTGGTACAACGTCGTGGGATGCGGGCTGGTGGTGCTGGTCTCGACGGTGCTCGAGGCGCTGGGCGCCGGCTCGGGCCGACACCCCGGACGCTAGCCCCCCCCGTTGTAGGCCACCGGTCTTGGATCGCAGCCGGACGCGGTTTTCGTCGTCGCAAAGGCCGTCGCGACGCTCATTCAGCTGGGCGAAATCCAGCGGAGCGTCAGCACAGCGACGGAGATCTCTCGTCGAGCGGCGTGCGGGGCTGCACGAGCGCACACGGCGATCGCGGCCGGAACAGAACCACGGATGTCCGGCCTCAGGCTGCGCGAGTCAGCGAGACGCCGGGAAGCTGTGCTCGTCCCTCCAGGTACCGCACCTCGAGCGCGAGCCGCACGCCCGGCCGACCGCGCACGGGCGCCTGCTGCCGGGCGCAGCGCGAGGAGCGCGGCCATCGCGTCCGGGGTTCGAAGCGCGGCCGATGATGGGCCGGCCGCCGCCCGAAGTAGATCTCGTCGGACGTTGCACCGACCAGCCCGGCATGCGGGCGCTGGCCGTTGTACCAGTCGGCGAAGAGCGACAGCTCCCGCCCGACGGTCCACCACCGGATCGTCGCAAGCCAGCGCTGCACGCCATTTTCCTTGATCGTGCGGATGCAGCGCTCGACGAGCGCGATGCTGCCGTGCTTGCCGATCGCGCCGAGGCGCTGGCGGATCCCGGCACGACGGCAGCCGCGCCGGGGCCGCCGCTTCAGCATCCGGCAGACGGTGGTCCGCCCGAGATGAAGCCCGGCGCGGGAGAGCACGGCTGCGATCCGCGCGGTCCCCATCGCCGGGCACAGCACTCTCAAACGCCGAACGATGGGCGCAACGAAGTCCGGGAACCCGATCACGGGCTCGGGAGCCTGAACGAGCGCGGAGGGCCCGTCCTCGTCGAGCCGAATCATCCAGGAGGCGACGGTCGCCTCGGTGACGAAGAATCACTCGGCAGTCTGCACTGCTGACCAGCCGCGGGCCGCGCGAAGCTCGAGGATGGCGAGGCGCTCCACCGCCTGATAGTGGGGGCGTCGATGCGGCGGCACGCGCTCCATGCGGGCGTCCTTGATGCGGAGCTCCTCGCGGAGCAGGGAGACCTCGCGCTCCAGGCGGACGGAGTCGGCGACGCGGTCGGTGGCCGCGAGCGGGGCGATCCGGGCCCGGGAGAGGGCGTGGAGAATCGCGGAGCGAGCCTGCCGGGACCAGCTGGGGGGCAGTCGGAGCCTCGAGCCGCGGTTGCCCGACACGATCGGATCCTCCTCGGAGCTTCCATCCTCAACCACGCAGCGGAGTATGGTGAGTCGCTGTAGGAACGGGACATGGAGGCGCGGAGAGCGATCCGCAAGAATCGCTGGCCCACTTCACAAGACCTGGAAGCCGGGCGACCTCGAGCGGCAGAAATAGCCGGTTGAGCGCGGCGCGCATCACGCAAGGGCCGGCGAACTTCGGAATGATTCTCGGCTAGCCGCGCGGTCCCGCGCGCGGTCTTGCCGTCCGATGCGACGGTCCGGCAGGCTCCCTCGTCTCCGTGGCAGGTGTAGCCTATTCGCGCCAGTTCCTCGTGCGCGCCGCGCAAGGGGGCACCGCCATGATCGCACCCGGCTCCCGCCGCCTGCTCGTCCTCCTTCTCGTCCTCGGCACCGCATCAGCGCTCTCCACCCAGGCCGCCGACTGCAACGGCAACGGGATCGAGGATGCGTGCGATCTCTCCTGCGGTGCACCCGGCGGGGGTTGCGACGTCCCCGGGTGTGGCACGGCCCAGGACTGCGACGGCAACGCCGTTCCGGACAGTTGCGACCTCGCGGCCAACGGGGCGGGTTGCCGCTTCACGAGCCTGCTGGCGTCGAACTCCACGACGTCGCCGGACTCCACCTTCGTCGGACCGCCCGACGATGTCTACTACGGCCTGGGCGGCCAGCAGGTGACCTACCGCTTCACCTGCGGCTTCGTCGTCGACGGCCCCGGTCCCGACTTCAACGTCTACGAGATCGACAGCGGCAGCGCGGAGTTCTCGCTGATCGACGTCCTGGTCAGCGCCAACGGCATCGACTTCGTCAGCGTGCGCGCGTCGATCGGCGCCAAGGTCGACATCGACGGGGACGAGGCCCACGGCAACGCCGCCTTCGCCCGCGCCTTCGACCTCCTGGGCAGCGGCCTGTCCGTGGTCCGCTACATCCGGATCGACGGCGACGGGTCCGGAGCGTCGGGCTCGAACACGGGGTTCGACCTGGACGCGATCGGCGTGATCAACCGCCTCGGCCTCGACTGCGATGCCGACGGCACCCTCGACGCCTGCGAGGCGCCGGCCGACTGCGACGGCGACGCGGCGCCCGACGCCTGCACCGTGGCCGCCGGGATCGTCCCCGACTGCAACGCGAACACGGTGCCGGACCGCTGCGACGCCGGAAGCACGAGCCTGGACTGCGACGCCGACCACCGGCCCGACGAGTGCCAGACCGACTGCAACGCGAGCGGGCGTCCCGACGCCTGCGACATCGCCGGCCTCTACAGCCCGGACTGCAACACCAACGGCGTGCCCGACGAGTGCGACCTGGCGCCGGCGAGCCCCTACCTCGCGGAATCCCAGAGGATGCGTCCGATCGGCAGCGGCTACACCCAGACCTGGACGGTTCCGTCCGCCTTCCCGGCCTGGGGGCCGGTCACGCTGACCGTCACCGCGGCGAGCGACTTCAACGCCGCGGACGAGTACGTCAGCGTCGACCTCAACGGCGTGCCGCTCGGCCGCGTCTTCGAGTCCGGCGGCGTCCAGTGCGGCGCGTCGGTCGGCACGCTGGTCATCGACCCCGTCATCTTCAACGACGCGGTCGCCAACGGCGACGCCGTCCTCCGCTTCGTCGCCAGCAGCGCCGTCAACAAGCAGGAGTGCCCGGAGAGCTGGATCGAGGCCGACCTGTCCTACGACACCTCGGTGGACTGCGACGCCGGCGGCGGCATCGACCACTGCCAGATCGACGCGGCCCCGGGCCTGGACCTGAACGACAACGGTGTGCTGGACGGCTGCGAGGCCGACTGCAACGGCAACGGTTACCCCGACGACTACGACGTCGAGACCGGCCTGAGCCCGGACTGCAACGCCAACGGGCAGCCCGACGAGTGCGACGTCGCCTCCGGCACCAGCACCGATTGCGACGCGAACGCGATCCCCGACGAGTGCCAGCCCGACTGCAACAGCAACGGCGTCGCCGATCCCTGCGACATCGCCCCCGGCGGGGCGAGTGCCGACTGCGACGCGAACGGCATCCCCGACGAGTGCGACCTGGCGGCGGCCGGCGCGGGCTGCCCGTTCCCGGTTCGCCTGGCGCAGAACACGACCACCGCCGACGCGTCCCGCCTCGTCGGTCCGCCGGACGACGTCTTCTGGGGCCTCGGCGGGCAGATCGTGACCTACGAGTGGACCTGCGGGCGGATCGTCGACGGCCCCGGCCCGGACCTCACCGTCTACGAGGTCGACAGCGGCGCCGACGAGTTCGACACGGTCAGCGTCCTGGTGAGCGACGACGGCGTGTCGTTCCAGGACATCACCGGGTCGATGGTGGCCGGCGTCCGGATCGCCGGCGACGCCGCGCACGGGGGCATCCTCTTCCGGCGCTCGTACGACCTGGCCTACGCCGGGGTGCGCCGGGCCCGCTTCGTGAAACTCGACGGCGCGGGGACGGGAGGCTCGGGCTCGAGCACCGGCTTCGACCTCGACGCGATCGGCGCGATCCACCTGGTCGATCGCGACTGCAACGAGAGCGGCGGGCTCGACGCCTGCGAGCCGCTCGCCGACTGCGACGCCGACGGGCTCCCGGATCTCTGCCAGGTGACCGCCGTCGCCGGCGCCGACTGCACTGGGAACGGGATCCCCGACGCGTGCGACATCGCCGGGGGCGCGGCGGACTGCAACGCGGACGGCGTGCCCGACACCTGCCAGCCCGACTGCAACGGCAACGCGGTTGCTGACGCCTGCGACATCGCCAGCGCCAGCAGTGCCGACTGCAACGCCAACACCCGGCCCGACGAGTGCGACCTGGCCGTCACTACGCTGGCCGAGCAGTCGCCCCCGCGTGCGCCGATCGGCAGCGGCACCCCGCAGTCCTTCACGCTGATCCGTCCGCCCGCCGCCACCGGAACCGTGACCGTGACGGTCACGGGCCGCGGCGACTTCGACGCGACGACCGAGTCGCTGGACGTCTCGCTCAACGGATCGAGCCTGGGCCGGGTCTTCGACACCGCGTCGTCGTTCTGCACCGTGATCTCCGATTCCGTCGAGCTGGCGGCATCCGCCTACAACGCGCTCGTTCTGTCCGGGGACGCGGTCTTCACGCTCACCGCCGACTCCAGCGTGGGAGCATTCGAGTGCGAGGGTTCCTACGTGACGATCGCGGTCTCGTACGCGGCCCAGCCTGACTGCGACGGCGACCTGCGTCCCGACGCCTGCGACTTGGCCTCCGCCACGGCGAGCGACTGCAACCGGAACGGCGTGCTGGACGCCTGCGACATCGACGCCGGAACCAGCGGGGACTGCAACTCCGACGACCGGCCGGACGAGTGCCCGCTCTGTCCGCCGGTGAAGGTCGTGTTCGTGATGGACACCTCGACGTCGATGACCGACGAGGGGGCCGCCCTCTGCGCCAGCATCAGCGCGGTGGCGGGCGAGCTGGCCGAGCAGCTCGTGGACGTCGAGTCGGAGCTGCTGGGGATCATGCAGGCGGGGACGGGGCAGTTCTCCTGCCTGACCGGCAGCGTGGCCAACCTCTACGGTACGACGGTTCCCGGCGACCCGCCGCCGAACAACGAGACGCTGGGAGCCTGCCCGGGCGGGGTCGAAGTCGGATCCGAGGACTGGGGGCGGGCCACCTCGGTCGTCGCGGGGAACAAGCCGTGGCCGACGGAGTCGGTACGGCTGGTCATTCCGATCAGCGACGAGGGGCCGTGGTGCGGCGATCCGGCTTCGGATCCCGGTGTCGACCGCGACTCGATCACGCACGCGATCCAGACCTCCGTCGCCAGCCACGTGGTCGTGTCCCCGATCACCGGCACGGGCACGTCGACCGCGGTGCGCGCGCTGGCGCAGTCCCTCGCCGACGCGACGGGTGGCGAGGTCTTTTCCTCGCAGCTGCCGGACGAGGACCTGGCCGCCGGGATCCTGGCGATCATCCGCAACGCCTGCCGGAACGCGACGGACTGCAACCTCAACGCGCGGCCCGACGAGTGCGACCTGGCGGACGGGACCAGCGAGGACTGCGACGCCGACCAACGGCCCGACGAGTGCGAGTCCGACTGCAACGGGAACGGGCGCAACGACAGCTGCGACGTGGCGGACGGAACCAGCGTGGACCGCAACGCCAACGGCGTCCCGGACGAGTGCGAGGGGATCGTCCTGACGCTCACCGCGACGGACCTGGTCTGGACCGCGGCCTACGACGCCATCGGTTACGACGTCGTCCGCGGCAGCCTGATCGTCCTGCAGGACACGGGGGGCGACTTCACTGCCGCGGTCGACAGTTGTGTCGTCAATGACACGACGGCGACGACGTGGCCGCACGGCGCGGCGCCGGCGGCGGGCGCGGGGTTCTGGTTCCTGGTGCGGGCCGAACTGGGATCCGGCCCGCTGACCTACGACGCGCCGGGGGGCGGACAGGTGGGTTCGCGCGACGCGGAGATCGACGCTTCGCCGAGTGCGTGCCCGTGACCGTAGCGCGCCCCGCAGGGTCCCAACCCGCGGCCCGACGCTGACGTGGAGGACCCGGAGACTCCGCCGACCGGGAGGTGGGCCATGCGTTCACGCCGCCCCCAGACCCTTCTCGCATCTCCCTTTGGCTCTGCGTGACGATGCTCGCGGGGTGCGGCCGCGGCGTCGGCCCTTCGTTTCGGCCTGCTGCCGGCTCGACTATCATGGACCGGGGGTGCCGCCATGCCTCGCCGAATCGCCGCTCTGCCCCTCGGCGTCGTGTTCGCCTGTTTCGCCGCCCTGGCCGCTGAGCCGCGTCCCGCGCCGGTCGTCTGCGCGCCGGGCGGTCGCGGTTACGAGCTGCGCCTGATCGAGATCACGCCGACGGCGCCGCTCGGCGACCGGGCCCAGGCCGTGGTGCCCATCCCCTCGCCGTGGCTCGACGCCGCGGCGCTGCAGGCCCTTGCCACGCGGTTCGGCGGCGAGAAGCCGGCGGCTCTTGGGTGGGGCTTCCTGTTCGCCGCGCCGCAGAGCGAGGCGCTCGAGGTCTCCGGCCACGTACCCGGGCGCGGCAACGAGCGCTTCGAATTCCACGTCCCCGCCGCCGCCGGGGAACCGGGCCGACACGCGCCGGTCCTCGAGCGAACCTCGCTCCCCAAGGCCGACCGTGCGCTGACGATCGCGATGGCCGACGGGGAAGCCCGCGCATTCGTCGTCGCAGACAGTAAGCGGCGCCGCGTGATCGGGACGCTCGTCGCGGGGCCCTGCGACGCTGACGGTCTGACGGGCAACGCGGCCGGGCCGTGTGCGGTGCGCGACCGCGCCGGCTTCGTGCCGGCCACGGCGCTCCCGTCGAAAGACAAAGCCGGCGGACCCAGGCCGGACCTCACGCGGCAGGTCGACGAGTCGATCCTGATTCGGTTCGTCGTCACGCGCGACGGGCGGGTCGTCGATCCCCTGCTGGTCCTCGATGGCAAGGCCAGCGAGTCCACCGCGACGCATGCGCTGCCATCCCTGGTGCGCGACCGTTACGAGGCAGCGAAGGTCAACGGCGAGCCGGTCGCATCCTGCGAGGTGATCGAGATCCTGCGGTCGACCTTCGCCCAGCCCGTGCTCATCTACCAGACCGAGGGCCTGTCCGTCCGATAGTGGAGGAGCCTCGCCCTTCTGAGGGACGGTAGACCGACTCGGCAGAAAACCCATGACCCGGCAAGGCCGCAAGGCACCGTTGTGGATCTCGGGGCCCGGTCTACTCCTGCCTGACGATATCGACCGAGATCTCCACCGCCGGAATCGCTCCTCTGTTCTCGAGCCAGTGTGTGGTGTTCCGATCCTCAGGCCAGCCCACTCCCGGCCCATAGTCCGTAGCGATTCCATCTCGATGGTCGGTGACCGTTCCCTGCAGTATGTACACGGTGCCGGGTCTGCCCTTGTGGTCGTGAATCGGGCCGAAGACGCCCCCAGGCTCGATGGTCACCATGCGCATTCGAAGTTGGCGGCCTGCCATGCCCTCGATCTCAGGCCCGAGGTCAACCGTTGCAAGCAACTTCACCGAAACACCCTTCGTCCCAGGCGCCACCCGTTCGTTGCTCATCGTGCTCTCCTCACTGTGCTTCCAAGTCCGAACGGTCCGCATCGCAGCCCGGCGCCTGGAACGCCTCGTCAGGCGGCGCTCTTGTCGCGTCAATCCGTCCCCGGCTCACCCCATCACCGCCACGAGCGCCGCACCCAGCACGAACCAGTAGAACGCCGCCCGCGCGAAGGCCCAGAGCCCGACCAGCAGGGCCCGGCCTGCCGGCAGTTCCAGTTGCCGCTGGAACCAGCGCGTCTCGACCGCCAGGTACCACGCGAGCCCCAGCAGCGCGACCGCCGCCCCGGCCGGCTTCGCGGCCCCGGCCTGCGAGCGCATCAGCACCATCCCCGACGAGACCGCCAGCGCGAACGGCGCCGTCAAGTAGCACTGGCTGAAGAACGGGCCGCGCAGGGTCGTGCGGTCGATCGCGAGGCGTCGCCGTCGCAGCAGCGTCGTCGCAGCGGTGAGCGGGAAGATGCTGAAGGCGAGCGCCCGCAGCATCAGGAGGTTCTGCGCCGAGCCGAACAACGTCTTTCCGATCGCCGAGTCGGTCTCCAGCGTCTTGGCGCCCAGGCCCAGCGCCAGCCCGTGCGAGATCAGGAGCGTCAGCATCAGCAGCAGCGGCGGGCTCAGCGTGTCGGTGTACTGCTCGGTCGCGGTGTCCGTCTGCTCATGCTCCGAGTAGACCGTCGTCGCCAGCGGGTGGACCACGATCCGCCACATCGTCCGCGGGTAGAAGACGAGCCAGGTCATGACCTCGTAGAGCAGCTCCTCGAGCGAGCGGATGATCTTGAGGAAATCCACGGTGCGCGGCTCCGAGAGGGGTCGCGAGCGAGGGTAGCACGCGGCCGGCCCTGTCCGAAGCGCTCCGTCCCGCGGCGCCGGCGCCGCCACGCCGTATCCGGGAGGCTGGCGCTGCAGCGCTCGGACCGCCGGCCTGGCGAACGCGGGGCAGATGATGACGGTGAGCTTCAGGCCGACCAATGCATCGGCGTACTTCAACGTGACGGCTCCCGGTACGGACGAGTCGATGTTCGTGGGCTCGTCGGAGGGCAACGAGTTCAAAGGCGTGCTGCCGGCCTGCGGCCCCACCACGATCCGGATCCACCTGATGCGCAACGCCGCGCGGTGGAACGAGACAGCCAACTACACGCTGAGTGTGAGGGTGACGGGCGATGCGGCAGCGGCCCCCGAGGTCGCCCCTGCACCGTCCGCCAAGGCCCAGATCCCACGCGCTAGGGAGGCGGCGAGCGCTACATCTACTTCGAGAACGGCAAGCCGACCTCGTCGGACTCCAAGGACGGCAGCACGTTCGAGCGGAACGGCAACCTGACCATCATCAGGATCGGCACCGAGCGGTTCGAGATCCCGGACCCGCTGGTCTTCGGCGGGTAGGTTCCCCGGCAGGCGCGCCTGCGGCGAAGAGGCGCCT
The DNA here is from genome assembly GCA_963702425.1 of uncultured Acidobacteriota bacterium. Taxonomy (GTDB): domain Bacteria; phylum Acidobacteriota; class Polarisedimenticolia; order J045; family J045; genus JALOKP01. The sequence goes on along the minus strand of CAVPCQ010000023.1, from coordinate 63,150 downwards.
CGTGTCCGGTAAGCCACGTCAGGACATCAACCCCATCAGGCAGCACTCGTTCGCGGGGTGCATGCCTTGCCAGATCGCTGAGGCCCGGCGAAACGGGGGAACGGGGCACGCGCTGGGTTTCACGGAGCGATCGCGGGCGAAACGCCTCGAGCGGGGGAGGCAACATGCTCCGGCCGGCATCGCGTGGACTCGTCGACGGGCTCGGCGTCGCGGCAGCGCTGGTCTTCGGCCCGACGCCGCTCGAGGCTCTCGCCGCAGGGTCCGCGACCGTACAGTTGCCTTCTTCCGCCGCCGGCGGAACGTTGGGGGTCTACCCGCAGTGGCCGCACGTGCCCGGACTCGACCGCTACCCTGACGGTCCGCCGGTCGTCGTGGCGATGCTCGGCGGCGCGGGCACGGGAAAGCTGCACGACTTCACCGCGCTCGCCGACCGGGCAGGATTCGTCGTGGTGCAGTTCATCTACCCCGGCGGTTGCGACGAGGACGTTTGCAGCGGTGGGACCTACGACGACCGGGGTCCGCTGTCCGCGCTTGCGGCTCGCGACGTCTGGCGCTTCGCGCTCGGTCGGAGCACGGACTCGATCGGCCGTACCATCCACGACGTGGTTGGGCGCCCCGTTCTCACCGCCGCCATGGGCATTGATGCCATCTCGAACGGGACGGCGATCACGCCCGTCGTCCTCGACTCCTGGCCGGACGAGTTCGCCGGCGCGGTCCGCTGGGTGTCCTTCTGGGAGGGCGTCGGCAGCGACCAGGTTCGCACCTCGGAGATCGGCAATGTGAGCCTCGACTGCGACGCCACGCTCGACGCGGACGGTGACGGACACCCCGGGAACGAGGGCCGGAACCCGCGCTACGTTCCCGAGCGCGACTACGCCTACGGCGAGGTGGCAATCGACTACTCCAGTCTGCGCTGGGATCCGCTCCAGGCCGGCACCCTGACCGACGCTTCGGGCCGCTGCGGGAGCGTCACGCGGAACGGTCTCCTCTACTTCGACGGCAATGGAAACGGCCGCTATGACAGCCGCCCCCTCCAGCGATCCTGCCCCGATGTCGACTACGACGGCCTGATCGAGCCGATGGAGGACTGGCCGATCCAGAACCCGGCCGAGGAATGGGACGCCGCGTGCAACCTGACGATCCACTACTCCCGGCCCGCCACACGCTGGCTGGAGGCTCACGCGGAGATCTTCCCACTCGTTGGCGTTCCGGACCATCGTGATCGCTCATTCCGGGGCATCGTGATCAGGGATTCCGGGATCGTGATCACCGGTTCCGGGGATCGTGATCGCTGATTCCGGGATCCTGATCAGGGATTCCGGGATCGTGATCAGGGATTCCGGGCATCGTGATCACTGGTAGGCGTCGGCAGCGAACGCGGTCAATCTGGCCCTTTTGCGGAGGGGCCGATGGCTGGCGAGAGGCTGCTGATGAGGAAGTTGCGCGAGATCCTGCGACTGAAATGGGAGTGCCGGCTGACGCACCGTGAGATCGCGCGGTCGGCAGGGATCGGCACGGGTACGGTCTGCGCCTACGTCCGGCGCGCCCAGGCGGCCGGTCTGTCCTGGCCGCTGCCGGAGGAGTTGGACGACGCGGCGTTGACGGTGCGGCTGTTCCCGCCGGCCCCGGGCGTGGAGGTCGAGCGGGCGCCCCCCGACTGGACCTGGGTGCATCAGGAGCTGCGGCGCAAGCACGTGACGCTGCAGCTGCTGTGGGGCGAGTACGCCGCGGCGCACCCGGTGAATCACTATCGCTACAGCCAATTCTGCGAGTTGTATCGACGCTTCGCCGCGCGGCTCAAGCCGAGCATGCGGCAGGTCCATCGGGCGGGCGAGAAGGCCTTCGTCGACTTCGCCGGGAGCAAGCCGCGGCTCGTTGACCCCGCGACGGGCGCCGTGCGCGAAGTGGAGTTGTTCGTCGGGGTGCTGGGGGCGAGCAGTGAGACCTACGCCGAGGCGGTGGAATCGCAGGAGCTGGAGCCGTGGATCCGCGCGCACGTCCACATGTTCGAGGCCTGGGGCGGAGCCCCGGAGATGCTGGTCCCCGACAACTTGAAGAGCGGGGTGACGACGCCGTGTCGTTACGAGCCGGAGGTCAACCGCAGCTACGGCGAGATGGCGGCGCATTACGGGACGGCGGTGATCCCGGCGCGGAGCTATCGGCCGAAGGACAAGGCCAAGGTCGAAGCGGGGGTGCTGCTGGCGGAGCGCTGGATCCTGGCGGTGCTGCGGCATCGGATCTTCTTCAGCCTGCACGAGCTGAACGCGGCGATTCGGGAGTTGACCGGACAACTCAACGAGCGGCGGATCCGCGCCCTGGGTGTCAGCCGCCGCGAGCTGTTCGAGCAGCTCGACCGGCCGGCACTCAAGCCGCTGCCACCTCGGCGCTACGAGCTGGGCCAGTGGAAGACCTGTCGGGTCAGCATCGACTACCACATCGCGATCGAATACAACACCTACAGCGTGCCGTACACGCTGCTCTACGAGCAGGTCGACGCCCGCCTTACCGCCGACGTCGTCGAAGTCTTCCACAACGGCCGCCGGATCACGTCGCACCGGCGGTTACGGGGCCGCGGCCAGAGCTCGACCTACCCCGAGCACATGCCCGCGTCCCATCGTGCCCACGCCGAGTGGACGCCCTCGCGGCTGATCCACTGGGCCGAGAAGAGCGGCCCGGCCACGGGGCGCGTGGTCGAGCAGATCCTGCGCTCGAGGCCCCACCCCGAGCAGGGCTATCGGGCCTGCCTGGGCCTGATGCGTCTCGGCAAGAAGCACGGCGACGGCCGTCTCGAGGCGGCCTGTGCGCGGGCCGAGCGTCTCGCCGCCGTGAGCTTCAAGACCGTGCACAACATCCTGCAAGCCGGTCTCGACCGTGTCCCGATCGCGGACGAGTCGCTGGCTCCGTCACCTCCCCCGCAAGGCCATCCCAACATCCGTGGCGCGGACTACTACGCGTCCCAGGAGACCGAATGCTGACCCAACCCACGATCGACAAGCTCCAGGCGATGAACCTGCACGGCATGGCCGAGGCCTTCGACCGGCAGCAACACGACACCACACACGTCGCGCTCAGCTTCGAAGAGCGCTTCGGTCTGCTGGTCGACCACGAGTGGACCCAGCGCGAGCAGCGCAAGCTGACGCGGCGGCTCAAGCTGGCGCGGCTGCGCTACGACGCCGCACTCGAGGACGTCGAGGTCAAGCCCGGGCGCGGCCTGGATCGCCAGGTGCTGCTCGCGCTCGGCACCTGCACCTGGATCACCGAGCGGCACAACCTGATCATCACCGGCCCGACCGGATCGGGAAAGTCCTACCTGGCCTGCGCTTTCGGCGAGCGAGCGTGCCGCAAGGGCTTTACCGCCCAATACGTCCGCGCCCCGCGCCTGATCCAGGCCCTAGCCGTCGCCCGCGGCGACGGCTCGTCCGGGCGCCTGCTCGCCCGGCTCGCCAAGCTCGATCTGCTGGTGATCGACGACTGGCTGCTCTCGCCGCTCCAGGACGCCGAGCGCCGCGACCTGCTCGAGGTGATCGAGGACCGCGCCGAGCGTGGCTCGACGCTCCTGGCCGGTCAGCTCCCGATCAAAGCCTGGCACGAGGTGATCGGCGAAGCGATGCTCGCAGACGCCATCCTGGATCGCCTGGTCCACCGCGCGCACAAGATCGATCTCAAAGGGCCCTCGCAACGCGAGCTCCGCAGTCCGATCCGTGGCGGAGACAAGACCCGATGATCGTCGCTGCGCTCCGAACTCGCGCTGACGCGCGACGGCCTATGGATCCTGGCGGGTCCGTGGAAAACGCATGACGTCGCGTTTCCCACCGCCCCTTGGACGGCGCGAACGGCCGCGCCGCCCGCAGGCCCCACAGGCCCTGCTGCCACCCAGCCTTCAACCGATCGGGATCCCGCGTTAGAATCTGCCGAGGCTTGACAGGAGGCGAAACTAGAACGAACCGACCGTCGCTTCGCTCCGACGCGTGATCACCATCAGCGGAATCAGTGATCACGATCCCGGATCGGGTGATCACGATCGCCGGAACTGCCACACTCGTCGCGTGGCCGGCGTGGGTCGCCCGCCTGGCGCAGGCTGTACCGTTCCACGCTGCGCGTACCGCGAACGACCACCTGCACCGTCTCGCCGCGTACGCCGATGCGACGCGGACGATCACCTCCTTCGACGCGGTTCCCCACTACTTCGTTACCGCCGATCACCTCGAGGCTCGGATCGAGCAGGACGGCCTCGCGGCGTCGGGACTCTGGCGTCGAATACAGCCTGACGCGAGCTACTACGAAGCGTGGAACGGATCGGTCCCGGCCGGCTATCCTGACGCTCCCGCCGGGATGGCCCCTCCCGTCGGCCAGATGGACGAACTCGAGGTCCCGAGCCAGGTCGAGCGCGAGGAACTGGCGATTCCCGCGATGATGGAACTCGCTGATCGGACCTATTTCGGCGGCTGGGTGCCGCAGCTCGACGCCGTACTCACCGCGCCCGGAGTTCCGGCGGCCGCAGTGAATGAACTGCGGTTCCTCGACAACGATACGTTCACTTGGGATCCCGCCGCGAACAACCTTTTCTACGACGTGATTCAGGGTGGCGTGACCGCGCTCGTGCTCCGTGACGGGTGGGTCGACCTCGGTGCGACGCGCTGCTTGGCCGACGACATCACCGACGCGCTCGCTATCGACTGGCAGCAGCCGGAGCCGGGAACGGCGTGGTTCTATCTCGTGCGGCCGAACGGCCTCTCGGGCAACTACGGCCGTGGGAGCGCGGGAGAGGGGCGCGAGGAGAGCGGCGGCGGGTGCGCGCGCTAGCAAGGCCCAGGCTGCGGCAGACCCTCGCACGGCCTCCTGTTGTTCGCCAATATCGAGTCCGCGCATTGCTGACGGCCCACGCGGATCGGAACGGCAGGCAAACCCGCCGCTCGAACCCGCCCTTGCATGTGTCGGCGATGGTTCTGCTCACTGGTTGACAGCGGCACCTTCCCGCGAAGGCACACGCCCCCCACGACGAGTCCGCGGCGATGGACTTGTCGAGCGGAATCGTCAGGCCGCGCGACACCAAGCGTAGCGATGATGAAGCCCTCCGAGGCGAGGCAGAGCGATGACCCCGGCGGCTGGATGCGGCTTCGGCTCCACGACTCGCACCGCGGGCGTCTCCTTCTCCAGGGACAAGTGCGTCCGATCGTTGAGGTAGTACGAGGCGAAGCCGGCCAGAAGGCGCTGCCAGTGTTTCTCGTTGAGGACGATGACGTGGTCGAGGAGCTCGCGGCGTGCGGTGCTGACGAACCTCTCGGCGACTCCATTCTGCCAGGGACTGCGAGCCGTGATCTGCTTTGGTTCGATGCCCAAGTGGTGGATCGCGGCGATGAACTCGCGGTGGTTGGCGAGCAAGGTGCGCCATCTTTGCCGTTCGTCGAGATGGGTCGGGCGCCGGCGCATGGTGCGCGAGACGGTGCGCTCGGAGACCTCCAGGCCGAGCTTCTGGATCTCGCCATGGCTGCGCGGCGCACCCCACGATCGCGGCCAGCAGCGGCGCAGGGTAAGCCAGAAGAATCGATCGGACGCGCGGAGACGAGGTCGAGGGTGCTTCTGTCGGAGGACAGCGAGCTGCTGTCGGAGCGCGAGGTTCTCCAGGATCAGGTCGGCCCGGCTGGCGAAGATCGCGAGCAGAGCCCGGGCGACGGCAGAAGCGCGGTTGAGCAACCACGCACGACGACTGCGGTCGGAACGGAGGGCAACCGGGCTCGTCCGCGGGCGATTCGGGTATCCTGCATAGGAACGCAACTCGTTGAAGGGCATGGCGGACGGGGATATGGCGAGGGACAGCTACGCGGGGATCGGCGGGACAGGGCATCGCGCGGGTTCTCTCGCGGCGGCGCAGTCCGGGTGCTCCGCAACCCGGGATGCCGGGGGCGTGGCCGCATGCGGCCACGCCCCCGGGGTTTCGCGTTAGTGCGTGCGGAAGAACCACTCGATCGCGTTGCGGTGTATCGCCTGCTGGATCGGTCCCCACGTAAAGGAGCCTGGCACGTGCGCGACGTCGATGCCACGCAGAATCCGACCGTTACCGTACCTGGCCATGGTGATCACGGCACGGTCGACAGACCGCTCGGGAGTGCAGGATCCCCACGCTCCGCAGTACTCGGAGTCGACGCCCTGGCCGAACCAGCCGTAAGTCGTCGTCAACGCCCAGGTGGTGAGGCTTGTGGCGCCCGGTGCGGGCGGGATGTACTTGACGGCGTCGAGGCTCACGCCTGGCTGATCCACCTGGGTCATGAGCTGGGTGGGATCATCCGGTGCTTCTGGCGGATCCCACCGGGAGAGGCCGGCAAACAGGGGGCTGTCGTCGATCGGTGCGACGAAGTAGCTCGCGTCACCGACGGCCGGAGTCCAACCCTGGATCCAACTCTCACCGACCCCGGCGTTTGACAGCAGGTAGGCGCCCCACGACTCGGCGACGATCCACGCGCCCCGGGAGACCGCCCGAGCGATGTTCGCGGTCGCCGGGTAGTACTCCGTCGGTTCGGAGGAGAAGGCCGCAATGATCATCCGGCTCGAGAGATCGGCGACGGCTGCCTCCTCCGCTGTGAGTTCCTCGAATGGGCGTCCGCTCGAAGCGATGACCTGACGGAAATAGTCACCCGTCGGGTCGCCGGGACGGGTGAGCAGGACGACCGATGCGCTGGGGGGCAGTTCAGTCAGCCGGAAGTTGTCGAGAAGTCGGATGCCGTAGACGTGCAGCCCGAGCCGTGGCTGGCCCCGGTAGTGCGTTCCCTCGCTCACATGGCTCAGCGTACCGTTGAGGTAGAAAGAGAGGCGCTTCCCGGTCTTCACCAGCGCCGCGTGATTCGTGGCCCGGGGATGCCAGGTCGGAAGGTCCGTCGTGAAGGCGGCATCGGCGTGGGTCCAGGGCGCATACCAGTCGTGCAGCGAGTACGCGCGTTCCGTCGGCTCCCCGGTCCAGCCCCAGTCGTCCCATCCGATCGAAAACGACTCCTTCTGATCGCCCGTCCACCAGAGGGAGAACGTCGCGAGCGACTGCCCAAAGTCGTAGCCCGGCGCGTACGCGAAGGTGAAGTCGACCTCCATGCGCCAGTTCTCCGTGGTCGGGTCGAGCGGGGATGCGAGCAGGATGTCGCCGTGCTCGCAATCGACACTCCCGCAGGCAATGTCGTAGAGCCCAAGCAGCCTGCCATCCTCGAGGGACCACGTCCCGCTCATTACCTCCCACTGATCGAGGCCGTTCGAGAACTCGTCCGCGACACCGGAGACGCCATCGAGTCCCGGGCAAACGTTGGTCCGCTCGGCGCCTGCCGAGGTCCGTCCCCAACTGCCGACCCACGGGGCGACCGGACGGACGACGAAGAAATACGCGTCGCCGGGCAACGGCTCTTCCGGGCTGTCCCAGCAGAGAGCGGTCGTCGTGATCCCCAGGCACTCGCCGTCGAAGCGAGGTGAGGACGAGCGTCGGACCTCGTAGAGGGTGGCTCCGGGTTGCGCGGCCCAGCAGAACGCGGATCCTTGTTCCGCTTCCGGGAAGTCGGCGGGAGCGGAGATCTCGTCGGAGGAGCCGTACCCCGGATCGCCGGGGCACTGGTTGTCCCGGCCGTCGTTGGTCTCGGGCGCTCCGGGGTGAGTCGGCGCGTAGAGGTCATCGCAGTCGACGTCGTCGAAGTAGCCGTCGCCATCGGCGTCGTAGGCGAGGTTGAGGACATAGAGGTCGTACTCGCCGGCACGCTTCGACGAGAAAGCGATCTTTCGGCCACCAGGATGCCATGCGGGCATGAGGTCGTCGGCCGGGTCGTCGGTAAGGCGTGTCAGGTCCGTCCCATTGCGGTTCATCACATAGAGATCGAAGGTGCCGCCCGGATTGGCCGCGAAGGCGATCCGGCTGCCGTCGGGGCTGTAGCGCGCCATCCCCTCGATCTCCGGAGTCTGGGTCAGCCGGCGCCGGTTCGAGCCGTCGGCGTTCATCTCGTAGAGATCCCACCAGCCGTCGAGGTTGGCCTCGAAGAGGATCCTTGAGCCGTCGGGGCTGAACACCGGGTGCGAGACCCAGGTATTGACGTTGCCGATCCGAGAGAGCAGCGCCTGGACGTTCGAGCCGTCGGCATCCATCACGATCAGGTCGGCTTGGCCGTCGAGCACGATGCCGTCGGCGACCATTCGGGACCCGTCGGGGCTGAAGCTGCCGCGGTAGTAGAAGGTGTAGGTGCTGAAGTCGTTCGGGAAGGGGCCGAGGAGCGCGCCCGTCGAGAGGTTCTTTCTGAAGAACGCCCCGTTGGGAATACCCGAGCTGAAGGCGATCTCCCGCAGGACAGGGTTCCAGCGCGGGTACTCTTCGTCGCCGCCGAGAACGATCAGGGGCGCATCCGCGCCCGGATCATCGAACGGGAACGACCAGATCTCGTCGAGACCCCACATGTTTAGTCGCTGGTACACGATCTCCGTACCGTCGGGGGACCACTCGGGGTGCACCTTGCGGACCGGCGAGACCATGAGCGCGTCCGTCGAGCGAGGAGCCACCACGGAAGGGCAGTCGGGATCGTGCCGATCCACCGCGCCGTCGCAGTCGTCATCGAGTCCATTCGCGCACAGCTCGACGACCCCGGGATGAACCGCCACCGTGGAGTCGTCGCAGTCGGTCGGGTCGGGCACGTAGCCGGGAGGAGGATTGCAGCCCTCGGCGGTCGCAGTCGAGTCCCCGTACCCGTCGCCATCCGCGTCGCGGAAGAAGGTCTCCGTGACGTCTTCGTCGGTCGAGCCGTCGCAGTCGTCATCGCGCTCGTTGCACACCTCGAGCGCGTCCGGATGAACGCTGGCGTCGCTGTCATCGCAGTCGACGTCGTCGAAGTAGCCGTCGCCATCGGCGTCGTACACGATGTCGAGGAGGTAGAGGTCGTACTGGCCGGCACGGTTCGACGAGAAGACGATCTTCCGCCCGTCAGGATGCCAGGTGGGCATGAGGTCATCGGCCGAATCATCGGTGAGGCGCTTTCGATCTGAGCCGTCGCGGTCCGTCACGTAGAGGTCGAAGGTGCCGCCCGGATTGGCCGCGAAGGCGATCCGGCTGCCGTCGGGGCTGTAGCGCGCCATCCCCTCGATCTCCGGAGTCTGGGTCAGCCGGCGCCGGCTCGAGCCGTCGGCGTTCATCTCGTAGAGATCCCACCAGCCGTCGAGGTTGGCCTCGAAGAGGATCCTTGAGCCGTCGGGGCTGAACACCGGGTGCGAGACCCAGATGTTGACGTTGCCGATCCGAGAGAGCAGCGCCTGGACGTTCGAGCCGTCGGCATCCATCACGATCAGGTCGGCTTGGCCGTCGGGCACGATGCCGTCGGCGACCATCCGCGACCCGTCGGGGCTGAAGCTGCCGCGGTAGTAGAGGGTGTAGGTGCTGAAGTCGTTCGGGAAGGGGCCGAGGAGCGCGCCCGTCGAGAGGTTCTTCCTGAAGAACGCCCCGTTGGGAACCCCCGAACTGAATGCGATCTCTGGAAGGGCGGGATTCCAGCGCGGGTACTCTTCGTCGCCGCCGAGCGCGATCAGGGGCGCATCCGAACCCGGGTCGGTGAATGGGAACGACCAGATCTCGTCGAGCCCCCCCCGTTGAGGCGCTGATACGCGATCTTCAAGCCATCGGGAGACCACTCCGGGTGCATCTTGCGTTCCGGTGAGATCACGAGCGGCTTCGTGGAGCGGGGCTCGAGCGGTGGCGGCGAGCCAGCGCCTCCGCTCCCCGGCGGCGTGCCGCCGTCCGGCGAGCGCCTTGGCCCGTTTTCCGCGAGGGAGACAAGGACGGATGCGGCAACCACCCCGATGCAGATCAGAACGCGTCTCATGAGTCCCCTCCGCGGTCCGCACCTTCGTCCGCCCGGAGTGCCCGCCAAGCGGGCGGCGAGGTCCTCGGCCGCACTGCCGTAAAGCAAGATGCCTGCCCGGCGGCAGCCGGTCGCCCGGGTGACCGCGAAGTGACGGGGAGCGCAGGAGATGGCCCGGGCCGATCGGGGAGGTCACCCGTGCGTCGCTCCGTGGAAACGGACAACTCGCGGCACGGAGGGCAGAGTCGATCCGGCGGACAGGACTCCAGGTGGGCCGGGCTCTCCCACGCCGCTCCGCCCTGCCCGGCGGGCTCGATCGGGCGGAGTTCGGCTCAGGGATCCTCGAGGATGCGGCGGAGATACCCCGGCTCTCCCGGAGCGGAACGCGCGAGGGCGGCGTGGCGAGCGGCCCGCTCTTGATCGCCGGCCGCGGCGAAGGCCCGCGCCGCGAAGGCCTCGGCCCAGTATGCGAAATAGAGATCGATCACGTTTTCGCGGCCCGCCAGGTGCTGCTCTCGAAGCTCCAACTCGACCGCCTCGAGGTCGCGTGGCGCACGCCCCTGCAGCACGTCGAGATACGCACGGACACACCTCACCGGAAGCCGCTGCCCGGCGCCGAGCACCCCCTCGGCCATCTCGAGCTGGCGCTCGGCGGACGCACCCGGTTGGGGCCCGATCGCCAGGGCCAGCGCGCGCAGGAACGGGTACTCCTGATGATGCTGAGCGTAAGGCGCGCCATCCAGCATCTTCGCAGCTCGGGCGCCTTCTCCGTCGTGGAGGGCCAGGAACGCGTGCTCTGTCGCACCGTAAAGAGCGTTCACCGCGTCCGGCGTCGCCGAATTCAGCCGCTTCCTCACGTCCTCCGGGTGACCGCTCACGAGTCCGGCGACGATCAGGTCGCGCACCACCTCGTTGGTTTCCGCTGCCACTCCCTTCGCCTCGTCGAGCTCCTGAAGCGTTTCGAGCCATCGGCCGCGCCGCGTCTCGAGGTCGATGAGGAGACGATAGTGACCCGGCACGTCGCCCTCAGCCTCGAGCGCGCGGCGCACGAGTTTGAGTGCGACGTCGATCTGGCCCGCGCGACGACGCAACTCAGCAGCGCGGGCGAACGCGACACCCTGCTGTGCCGCCGAGAGCGGCCGGGACTCGGCGAACTCCTCGAGGAGTTGCGCCGCTTGAATCGAAGACTCCCGGGTACCATTCCGGGCGAGCTTGCCACTCCTCATCAACCGCTCGGTGAGTTCCTGCTGCCCGTCGCTCCACTCGCCAGTGCTCAGTCCACCACGGTCGGCCGCGGACTTCGGTGCACCGGTGCGGATATCGATGGGGATCCGGCGACCGGCGCCGAGCACGACATCCACGCGATCGCGATCGACTTCGAGCCTGCCTCCGCGGTAGCCGGTCGACAGGAAGGTGTAGAAGGTGGCTCGCTCGGTCTCTCCCAGATCCAGTTCGAATGGCGGGATCGCGATGATGGATCCGGAGAGACTCTGCTCGAGGGGCACCGCGAAGACCACCGCTCGCATGCCGGCATGGTGGCTTGTCGCGAGGAAGACGAGCAGAGCGCCGCCCTCCGAGGGCTCCCGGTCGACGGCCGCAACGTCCCAGATCCATCCCGGATGCGGCTGTAGAACACCCGGCTGTTTCTGCGAGAAGACGGCAAACAGGGCCGGGAACTGGTCCGCGTGATGGTAGGTTGCCACAAAGACCCGGTCGCTCCGTTCGCGGACGCGAAATGCGTGCAGTTGATGACCAGAGTAGGACGCGTCGATTCGCGGGAAGCAAAGCGGGAACCCCGTGCGACCGCGAAGGAGCGCGGAAGTCCAGAACGGGGCAGTCCGACCGGTCAACGGATCCACCCGCGCCAGCCCGTGGGGGTACTCCGCAGGCAGCGAGACGCCGCTCGTCGGCCGCAGGAGAACGAGATGCTCCCGGTTCCAGGTCCCCTCCGGTCCCAGAAGCTCGATGCCGGCGGATCCTGCACCTTCGATCGGAATCGTCCGCACCTCGATGCCAGCAGCGCTTGCGGCAACGATCCGATCCTGCACCGCCTGCACGCGAACGGGGACAAGGAGGTATCCGGCGAAGACGAGGGCCACGAGGAGTACCACAATCCCGGCGAGCCCATGGCGGCGAGCGGCGGACACGCGGGCGCGCCACTTCGGCCTCGCGGGGACTCGCCGCTCGGCCAGCGTCCGAAGCGCCGCCTCGGCATCCGGGCGGGCACCGGGCGACTTGTCGAGCATCCAGACCGCGAGCTTCCGCAGATGCGCCGGCAGCCTTCGAATCTCGTGCCGCGACCAGACGACGCTTCTCGAGCAGTGGCCGTTAAGCACTTCGATCGCAGAATCACCCACGAAGGGTGGCGCACCGCTCAGCATTTCCCACAGAACGATGCCGGCGCTGTAGATGTCGGAGCCCGAGCCGACCTGCCGCTCTCCCCGCGCCTGCTCGGGAGACACGTACTCGGGGGTGCCGAGGAACTCGCCCGTGACCGTGAGCGAGGCGTCGGACACGCACCGTGCCAGGCCGAAGTCGAGCAGGACGACCTGCTCCGCATCGGTCCCGCGCCGGCGAGCCAGAACGACGTTGGCCGGCTTAACGTCGCGATGGACCGCACCCGCGGCATGGAGCAGGGTGAGCGCCTCGAGAATTCCCCGGAGGATCCGGGCCGCATCGTCGGGAGTGAGCGGGCTGCCGCTGGAGAGCCGCTCGCGGAGGCTCTGTCCCGCGAGAAGCTCCATGACCAGGTACAGCAGGCCTTCGTGCTCACCGATGTCGTGGATCTCAACGATTCCAGGACCGTGGATCCCGCGCAGTATCTGCAGTTCGCGCCGCAACCGGCCCAGCGCCGCCGAGCCCCCGTCGCTGCGAGGAAACAGAACCTTCAGCGCGACTGGGATGTTCGCGACCCGGTCGAGGGCGCGGTACACCTCGCCCGAACCGCCCGTGCCGATCCTTGCTTCGATGAGATAGCGGCCGGAGAACACCGCGCCCCGCGTCAGGAGGCCGAAACGCGTCACGAGCTGCCGCGCTCCCTCCGGAGCCGTGAGGGTCGGATCGGGGCGCCCCGGATTCTCCGCGAGGTCGTCGCTCATCAGAGCCCGAGCTCAGTCAGCTTCGCGTAGAAGGCGCTACGGCTGAGGCCCGAGCGCCGGCAGGCTTCCGGCTTGGCCCCGCTGCACCGCTCGAGGAGCTCTCGAAAGTAGAGGTGCTCGAACCGCTCGCGCGCCTCGCGGTACTCCCCACGCAGGCCCAAGACGTAGTCGCCACGCTCCGGCCGTGCGGACTCCGCGAGTTCGCGCGGGAGCACTTCGCTTCCCATTACGGGGCCGTCCGAGAGGGCGACGGCGCGTGTGATCGCGTGCTTCAACTCCCTGACGTTTCCTGGCCAGTGATATCCGAGGAGCAGACGAGCCGCCTCCAGATCGAAGCCTGGGGTAGTGCGCCCCTGCGACACGCCGGCCTCGCAGGCGAAGGCGCGCGCAAGAGGGAGGATGTCCTCGGGCCGGGCGCGCAGCGGCGGCACCTCGATGGTCGCGCCGGCGACCCGGTATAGGAGGTCCCTGCGGAAGCCGGTCGAAGAGAGGTCCTGGTGCGTTGCGGCGACGATTCTCACCTCGACGGGAATCGGGGAAGGGGAGCCCACGGGCAGGACCTCGTTGCTCTCCAGTGCCCTGAGGAGTTTCGGCTGCAGCGAGGGGGGCAGGTCGCCGACTTCGTCTAGGAAGAGGGTGCCGCCGTGCGCTCTCACCAGGAGCCCTACGCGACCTGTGACGCCGGTTGCCACCCCCCTATCGATCCCGAAGAGCTCAGCCTCGATCAGCTCGTTGGGGATCGCCGCACAGTTGATCGCCACGAACGGACCCTGCGCGCGCGCCGAGCGAAGATGCAGGCGCCGGGCGAGAAGCTCCTTGCCGGTGCCGGACTCACCGCGAAGCAGCACGGGTAGCGCCGTGGCTGCAAGCCGGTCGACCTCTCCGAGGAGGGACAGGAAGGCGCCCGACACGCCGACCAGCGACGGGTCGGCCATGCGCGGCGCGAACGCGGCACTCGGAAGGCTCGGCGACGCGGCTCTCCCGTCGTGCGGGAGCGAGCGCGGAGCGAGCTGTGCGGCCAAGACGGCGCCGAGGCGGAGGTCGTCGTCGAACGAACGGTCCAGTGGTCCGGGGTGCAGGCAGAGCCACAAGCCGGCTCCCCGGCCGTCCGGGATCGGCCAGAGCCGCGCGGCCGCCGACTCCAGCGGGCCCCTCCCGGGCAGCGAGAGCGCCAGCGCCTCGTCGATCTCGACGGGCGGCGCCAACCCCGCGAGCGCGAGGAGGGACCATCCGCTGCCGATCTGCTCCAGGAGCGCGGCACCGGAGGCATTTGCGCGGCGAGCGATCGATTCCAGCAGTCTGACGAGGGTCCGGCCGGGTTCTTCGCCGGCGGTCGACTCCAGAACGCTCGCAAGCTCGGCCGACCAACCTCTCGCGGAGGAGGCGACTGCTGGGGGCATGGGCTCGACCGTCGGGGAGAGCGCCGCGGCTCGTTCCGAGGCGACGGGTCCCGGCCACCCCTCGAGGGACACCAGCGAGACGCCCCGGCGGACCGCGAACAGTACGGTGCCCGCGACGAACCACTGCTCGGGTCTCACCTCGAGCCGATCGACCCGCTCGCCGTCCATCCACAGGCCGTTCTTGCTCGAGAGGTCTTCGACGACGGCGAGGTTTCCGCGAAGGTCGATACTCAGGTGCCGTCGCGAGAGCGTAGCGTCGTCGAGAACGATGTCGCAGCCGGCCTCTCGGCCAAACAACTGTCGCCCGGCCCGTAAGGGCCAACGAACGACCTTCCCCCCCGTCCGCGCCTCGAGATAGAACAACCGGTCCCTCCGGCGGTGGGACATCAATACCGCGAAGGCTCCGGGAGGGGAAGCCCCGGCTGAGTTGGGAGCGATCCGGGTCGGCGTAGCCAGGTGTCCTTCGCCACAATCGAGTCCGCGCATTGCTGATGGCCCACGCGGCTCGGAACGGCAGGCAAGACCGCCGGTCGAGCCCGCCCTTGCATGTGTCGGCGATGGTTCTGCTCACTGGTTGACAGCGGCGGCTTCCCGCAAAGGCACACGCCCTCCACGACGAGACCGCGGCGAGGGACTGGTCGAGCAGAAGCGTCAGGCCGCGCGGCGCCAAGCGTAGCGATGATGAAGCCCGCCGAGGCGAGGCAGAGCGATGATCTTGGCGGCTGGATGCGGCTTCGGCTCCACGACTCGCACTGCGGGCGTGTCCTTCTCCAAAGGCAAGTGCGTCCGGTCGTTGAGGTAGTACGAGGCGAAGCCGGCCAGAAGGCGCTGCAACGTTTCTCGTTGAGGACGATGACGTGGTCCAGGAGCTCGCGGCGTGCGGTGCTGACGAACCTCTCGGCGACTCCGTTCTGCCAGGGACTGCGAGCCGTGATCTGCTTTGGTGTGCTGCCCAAGTGGTGGATCGCGGCGATGACCTCGCGGTGGTTGGCGAGCAAGGTGCGCCATCGTTGCCGTTCGTCGGGATGGGCCGGGCGCCGGGGCATGGTGCGCGAGACGGTGCGTTCGGAGACCTCAAGGCCGAGCTTCTGGATCTCGCCGTGGATGCGCGGCGCTCCCCACGATCGCGGCCAGCAGCGGCGCAGGGAAAGCCAGAAGAATTGATCGGACGCGCGGAGACGAGGTCGAGGGTGCTTCCGTCGGAGGACAGCGAGCTGCTGTCGGAGCGCGAGGTTCTCCAGGATCAGATCGGCCCGGCAGGCGAAGATCGCGAGGAGAGCCCGGGCGACGCCAAGAGCGCGGTTGAGCAACCACGCACGACGACTGCGGTCGGGACGGAGGGCAAGCGGGCTCGTCCGCGGGCGCTTCGGATATCCTGCACAGGAACGCAAGTCGTTGAAGAGCAAGGCGGACGGGGACATGGCGAAGCACAGGGCTCACCCGACGGGGGGCACCAACACGCTTGTGGCCACCGTGGGCCCGCGACGCTCGCCCGCAGGCATCAGCGCAGGGGGCCGAATACCGCCTCGTTGTTGGCCTCGTCCAGCTCCTCCACGAGGCCCCGTGGATCGAGCACGGCGACTACGAATTGACCGGTCCCCTTCTCACCGCGCGGGAACGCCGCCCGCACCGAAACCTCGACCGTCGCCCCCCGCGTCAGGCGCGGGACACTCGTCGCCGCGCCGATCCAAACCCGGCCGGTCGCGCTCCGCAGCGCAAGCTGGAACGACGCGCCGGGCAGCGACTCGTTGCCCGCGTTCTCGATCACCAGCTTTCCCTTGACCCGGCAGTTGGTCTTGGCCCCCTTGCCGCTGCAGTTCCGTTTCAGAGAGGTCCAACGCGCGCGGAGATCGGGCGCGGTGAAGGTGGTCACCGTGACCGTCACCGGCTCCGACCAGGCGGAGACGATGCTCGGCTCGTGGAACGCTCGCGTGCGCCCCCGGATCGGGAAGGTGCCATTCGCCTCGTACGTGTGCCGCCCGAACGGCTGCCCGGGGGAAGCCAGCCGCTCGTTGCGCCGTCGCCCCAGTCGAGCTCGTATTGCCCGGTGTCGTTGCACCCCCCGTTCCCCACACTCCCGGGGTAGAACTCCAGCGTCAGCGGGTGCCCGACGTACACCGGCCCGGTGAGAGTGCGCAGGATCGGCGGCCAAGCCCGCGTGGGATCGGGCTGCACCTTCAGCAGCTTCACCTCCGACCACGCCGAGACCGCCCCCGGGACCGCCGCGCAGCGCGCGCGGGCCCGGAGCGCGATCTCGTTCGCAGCCCACGTTCCAAGCCGAGGCGATCTGCAGCTCGCTGCCATCTGCCGCGAGGCCCCAGGCCTGGGGCACCGAGAGCCGCGGGGCGAGACCATAGCTCCAGCTCGGAGGGCCGTTGGCGACCCCGCCGTCGCGCAGCGCGGCGACGAGTTCGTCGACGGACGCGTCGGGGCGCGTCTCGCGTAGCAGCGCCACCGCCCCGGCGACGTGAGGCGCCGCCATCGACGTCCCGCTCAGCTTGGCGTGGCCGCCACCGGGGAGCGCCGACCAGACCTCCACGCCCGGCGCGTGGAGCGTGAGCTGCGGACCGATGTTGCTGAAGGAAGCGCGGACGCCGTCCGCATCGACGGCGCCGACGCTGATCGCGCTCGAGACGCAGGCCGGGAAGCTCACGCCGAGCCGCGACCCGTCGTTCCCCGACGAGACGACGGTCGCCACGCCGGCCTCGCGCAGCGCCGCGATCGCCGGCGCGGTCGGCTCGAGGTCGTCGCAGGCGACCGAGGACACCCCACCGCCGAGGCTCATGTTGACCGCCACCACACCGAGCTCGGCGTACCGCGCCAGCAGCCAGTCAAGCGCGGCGATCTGGTCGGAGACGAAGCTCATGACGCACGGCGCGCTGGAGCCGCACCAGAGCACCGAGTCGAAGCGCGTGAAGACCTGCAGCGCGACGATCGTGGCGCCCGGCGCCACGCCCCGGAGCGGTACCTGGTCGCCGGCCGCAATCCCGGCGACGTGCGTGCCGTGCTCGCAGCCGTACTGGAGACAGGGGGCTGCGGTGCCCGGACCTTCCGCGCGCGGCGCGCGGTCGGGGCACAGGCTCACGGCGGAATACGTCGTGTCGTTCGTCGAGAAGCAGGCCTCGGCCGACACACGGCCGGCCAGAACCGGGTGCGCCGCATCGACGCCGGTGTCGAGCACCGCGATCGCCTGCCCCCGTCCCGTCGGCCCCAGTGCCCAGACGCGGGGTGCGCCGATCGACGGCACGCTCCGCCAGAGCGTCGGCCGGCGCAACTCGTCGCGCCAGATCCGGCGAACCGGAGCGTCCCCCGCGAGACCGATCAAGCCCGCCTCGTCGACCGTAAGTGCCGCCAGCGGTAGCGTCTCGTAGCGACGGGCCGGCCCCACCGCGTAGGCCGCGAGCTCGACGCTCGCGGGCTCGGTCAGCTCGACGATGACGCGCAGCGTGCCGCGCTCGCGCAGCTCGGGCAGCAGCCGCTCGGCGTCCTGGCGCCGTGCGATGGCGTCGTCCGCGTTGGAGGCCAGGGTGCTCGACGGTCGATGTGCGGCAAGCAGCTCGCGAGCCGCCGGCACCGCCGCGGGGATCCAATCCGAGTAGCGGTCGTCGCCGAAATCGAGCTGGTACTCGACGCCGCGCGCCGGATGACAGGCCGCCCCGGTTACCCGATACGCTGCCGGCTGTCCGACCGAAACGCAGCGCAGCCCGATCGGCGCCGCCGGCTCGAAGACCGTGGCGTCCCCGTCGACCGCGAACGGCACCGTGAGGTCGACGATCCCGCCGCCCGGCGGGGGCGAGCCGACGCTGACTTCGAGCACGCGCTGATCGGCAAGATCCGCGGCGCCGATCTCGGCCCGCAGTTCGCGCGCGGAGACGAACGTCGTCGGGCGCGGTTCCCCGTCCCACAGCGCGACGCTCTCGGGAACGAACCCTGCGCCGCGAAGCGTCAACTCGAGCCCCTGGGTCCCGACGCGGGCCGCGCTCGGCTCGATCGACTCGAGGAACGGAATCGGATGGGTGTCGCCTGTCGACTGCGCCGCCTCGCGAACGGCGGCCGCCGCGTCCACTCGGCCGGCCCCCGTGCGGTCGTCGGGACCCGGATCGTCGATGTCCCGAGCCGTCGCGACCAGGATGTCCCGGACCTGCGCGGGCGAGAGGGTGGGGCTCGCCGTCAGCATCAAGGCTGCGAGGCCCGCGACGCGAGCCGCAGCAAAGGCGGTCCCCGAGGCCTCGCAGGTCCACCGATCGTCGATCCCGTACTGCCACGAGCCCTGGTTGTACCCGCCGCCGCCGGCACGATCCGTCGTGCATCCCGCCACGCCGGGAGCGACGAGATCCGGACCATGACCGGCGTACGCCGAACTCCAGAACGCCAGCCCGTCGCAGCTCGCGACCCCCTTGTACTCGTCGGAGGGGCTCGAGGCGCCAACGCAGATTCCTCCCGCGGCGGACACGATGCGGCACGCTTCCCCGGTGTCGTGGCTCCCGGCGCCGACGCCGGTCGCATCGCCCGCAGGCGCGACGACCACGCGACCCAGCACGACGGCGCGCTCCACGGCCGCGCGGAACGCCTCGGCGTCAGTCGTCACCGCGGAGGTCACCAGCAGGACCTTGGCGCCGCGCGCAACGGCGCGCTCGACGGCCTGCGCCAGGCCCGAACCCGCCGCGTCGGTCGGGAGGTAGACCGGCAGGATCCGCGCCCCCGGCGCCACCCCCACGACCCCGATCCCGTCGTCCCGCTTCGCCCCGATGAAGCCGGCGGCGGCGGTTCCCACCCGCTCGGTCCACTCCCGTGGCGCTCCACCCGGCTTCCCGTTCAACGCGTCGATTCCTGGGTCGAGCACCAGGTCGTCATTCGCCTCGACCCCGTCGCCGACGACTGCCACGATCATCTCGGGGTCCACGGGACCGGCCGCGTTCCACGCTTCGGGCAACCCCAGGACATTCGACTCGGAGCCGCATCGGGCGACCTGCCCGCGGTTCCGGAGGTCCCACTGCTCTCCCGAGTAGGGGTCTTGGCTCGGCAGCGCGATGCCCTCGTCCTGGGTCCCGATGACGCGGATGTCGTCGAGGTAGATCCCCTCGCTGCCGACGTCGTACCAGGCGTCCCACGGCGTGGAGAAACCGATTCGCAGGACGACGTCGGCCTGGAGCATCGACCGGGGCACGCGAAGCACCGCCTTGCGCCAACCCGCTGCCGATGTCGGGTCGGACGCCAAGTCGCCGACGGTCACGCTGGAGAGCGGGAGCACGACGCCTTGCCTACCGTCGGCGCTCTCGAGAACGGCCCGGGCCTGATGCCTCGCCGGTTCGGCGATGCGCTCCCAGAACCACACCACGACGTACGCATCGCGGTATCGCGAGAGGTCGAACGGGCGCGTGGTCAATCGGGAGAAGAACCGTCCCCGGTAGGGGCCGGGGGGCGGGACGCCGTCGGGTCCTCCTCCGGTCGGGTAGGCGGAGGCGGTGCCGGAGTGCGCGCGGAAGGTCGTCACCATCGGCTCGATCCGCACGTCGCCAGACGAGTCGACGATCCACTGCCCGAGACCGCCCTCGAATCCGTCCCCGAAGACGACCTGCCACTCGATCGGGGGCGGCGCTTCCGACGCAGCCGAGGCGGTTGCGGGAGCGACGAGAAGCGCAAGAGAAACCAGCGTGCGGGCGTTCGCCGCGCCGACGGCGCGCCGCCACGACGGGGGAGTTGGGCGCTGCTTCAAACCGAACCTCCCGTCCATCCGCGGGGCCGCGACGGCGACGGAGGCGACCAACGATGGGCTGCCGTCCACACTTATACCGCGGAGAGGGCGCGGTGGGAAAACTGACACCAGACCTGGACGCGGTTAGGCGGTGGGCGGATAAGCGGAATGGCCCGCGTTTCAGCACGGGCTGAGGGTCGCACCGGCGAGCCAGGACGGGGCTGAGCGGATTAGCGGAATGGCCCGATTCTCGGCGGCCATCCGGTGCACGAGGGCGCGGATGTCGGCTCCGGTGCTCGGTCGTCCAGCGCGGCGACGCGATGTCCATCGCCAGTACCGCCTGAAGCCCTCGCGATGCCAGCGGATGACGGTCTCGGGCTGGACGATGGCGAGCGTCTCCTTCCAGCACGGCCAGCAGCGGCGCAGGGTAAGCCAGAAGAATCGATCGGACGCGCGGAGACGAGGTCGAGGGTGCTTCCGTCGGAGGACAGCGAGCTGCTGGCGGAGCGCGAGGTTCTCCAGGATCAGGTCGGCCCGGCTGGCGAAGATCGCGAGGAGAGTCCGGGCGACGGCCAAGAGCGCGGTTGAGCAACCACGCACGACGACTGCGGTCGGGACGGAGGGCAAGCGGGCTCGTCCGCGGGCGATTCGGGTATCCTGCACAGGAACGCAACTCGTTGAAGGGCATGGCGGACGGGGATATGGCGAGGGACAACATCGTACACCGCCCCCGCCGGCCTTGCCGTGTGCTGCGCCGGGGGCTACTCCTCGACGTCCTCCAGCTTCACGCCGCGCCCGGCCCGCAGGCTCGTCCGGGCCGCTTCGACGCGCGCGAGAAAGCGCGGGTCGTTCTCGAGCCGGTAGTCGAACCAATCGTCCTCGTTGGCGAAGCCGATCAGGACGCCGGCCGGCCGGCCGTGACGTGTGATGACGATCTCCTCGGTTTCAGCAAGCCGGAGCACGCGGGAAAGGTCGTCCTTCGCTTCCGACAATGCGATCTTTCTCATGGCTCCTCGCCTTCCTCGGACAGCCAGCGGGCTGCATCGGCCTTGGACACGATCGCGAGCACGTGGACCGCTCGCTTCGTGACGTCGTAGAAGACGCGCAGATCGCCGACGCGCAGGCGGTACTGGGGCCTGGACAACCCGCGAAGCCGCTTGATCCGGCTCCGGCTCGTCCTGCTCGGCTCGCGGCGCAGGTGGGCTTCCATCGCCTCTCGCACGGCCGCGCGCGGCACCGCTCCCAGCGCCTTGAGATCTTCCAGCGCCTCGGGGGCCAGCACGATCTGGTAGCGCATTCTGGCTATAATATAGCCAGATTCCGCTCGAGGCGTCAACCGGCCCCCGCCCGCGCCACCATGTCCCCCTCCCGGAGGCGCGACGCGATGGGCATCGGCAACCCGATGCCCGACGAGAAGCTGGCCCAGATCCCCCAGATCCTGAAGGAGACGGGCTTGAGGCGCCACCGCGTCATGGCGGAGGCCCGATGCTACGCTGAGCGCGTGCTGAAACGCGGGCAATTCCCCTTATCCGCAGCGCGGTGCCTGGTCGTAGGGGAACGCCTCGCGGAGTTGCTGCGTGATCCAGGCCGCCGTCGGATGGACGGTGACACGGAAGAGCATCAGCTCGCGCCGAGCGTGGTGGACGACGAAGAAGACGTAGAGCACGCGGAACGTGGCGGTGGGGACGGTGAAGAGGTCGATCGCAGTGATGACCTCGTGGTGGTTGGCGAGCAAGGTGCGCCATCGTTGCGGTTCGTCGGGATGGGCCGGGCGCCGGGGCATGGTGCGCGAGACTGTGCGTTCGGAGACCTCAAGGCCGAGCTTCTGGATCTCGCCGTGGATGCGCGGCGCTCCCCACGTCGGATTCTCGCCGGCCACCCGGTGCTCGAGGCGCTGGGCGCCGGCTCGGGCGACACCCCGCACGCTAGCCGCCCCCCCGCCCCCGCGACGCCCCCAGGCTCCGCAGCAGCCCCCACACCGGCAGCGCCAGCGCCGCCAGCAGCAGCACCGCAGCGGTGCCGAAATACCAGGTCTGGGGACTCGTCGGGAACGGCAGGCGCCAACTGAGGAAGAAGACCATCGCGAAGCCCGCCACCAGGCCGAAACGGACGAAGACCAGCGAGTAGATCGCGGCCCCGGCAATCGACAGGGGCAGCCGGACCGCCAGCGGCGCCTCCTCCATCCCGAGGTAGGTCATCAGCAGCGCGATCGCGAAGAAGAGCGGGATTCCCCAGCGGCGGGTCGACGCGGTGCGGGTGCCGAGGGCGACGAAGAAGGTCATCAGCAGCGCGGCGAAGACGGCGCCCAGCGCGGAGTTGAGGGCCGCGGACAACGCGTCGCGCACCGACGAGAGCGAGCCGATGTCGGCCGCGTAGGGGAGCGTCGCCGGAAGCCCAAGCCAGCCCGGCAGGACGAAGCGCAGGCGCGAGACCGCACTCAGGGCCAGGCCGAGTGCACTGCCGATCAGCAGGTCGCGCCCGACGAGCGGGTCGCTCCACCGTCCCGCGATGAAGCGCGACCAGGAGACGATCACCTCCGGCCGGCTCTTGCGGACGATCGGCTCGAGCGCGAGGTAGAGCAACCAGACGATCGTCCCCAGGAACAGCCCGAGCGCGGCCGAGCCGGATAAGCGGTCCCAGGCCGCGTCCACGCTCTGCGGCATCTGCGTCCGCAGCAGGTTCGTCGAGGCCGCCAGGGCGACGACGGCGGCCGCGAGGCGCCAGGCGCCGCGCCGGTCGCCGCGTCCGAGCCGCACGTTGTGCCGCGCGAGCAGCCCGGCGGCGACGATCGCGGCGACGATGATCAGGATACTGATCAGGTTCGCCAGCCCGACCTCCGGGGGGGTCGCGCGCGCTGCCGTGACCCACGGGTCGACGACGAGGAAGTAGCTCGGCTTGCCGCGGTAGGATGCGGCCTCGACGCGGAGCGGGTAGCGGGAATCGCCCGGCATCGTCCCAGTCCAGGCCGCGCGGCTGTCGGCGAAGAAGGGAGGCGACCACTCGGGTGCCGCCGGCTGCAGCGCCGCCGGGTCGAGCCCGGCGGCGGCGATGAGCGGCGCGTAGTCGGCAGCGGCGCCGGTGTCGGCGGCGGGCGCGCCGTTGCCGGCCGCCGTGCCGTCGGCCTCGTGCTGCGGCGGAGCGACGAACAGCTCGACCAGCCGGCCGTCGCTGCGCAGCACCGCCGAGCTGACGCCGGGGGTGGAGTGCGGAGGATCGTCCACCCCGACGAACCCGAACCAGTTGATCGGCTCGAACGCGGCGCTCGACTGGCGGTAGCGGAACAGCGTCGGACGCACGACCTCGGGGAAGAGGCCCTGCCACGACGCCGGGCCGCCGTTCTTGCCGGAGAGCCAGTCGATCGCCCCGCGGTCGTTGAAGAACCGGCGCGACCAGTCGCGGCGCTCCGGCTCGTGTCCGGCCGACGCCAGGACCTGGCGAGCTCGCTCGGCGAGCGCGTCGGGCGGCAGCGGCAGCGGCTGCAGCGCGAGCATCGAGTGGCGCGTTTCGATCGCCGCCCAGGCCAGCAGGGCGAGCACGGCGACGCCCATCCAGGCCCACGCGGCGCGCTTCCGGAGTGCTCCTTCCTCTCCCGCCGCGGCCACCAGCTCCGGGCTGGGCGTCTCGCCCGCCGCGAGCGCCGCGGCCAACGGGTCGCCGCCCGGGAGCGCGGCAGCGACCGCCAGCGCTGACGACGGCCGGCGCGCCGGGTCGCGGTCCATGCAGCGCAGGATGACGCGCTCCACCGCCGGGTCGAGATCCCCGACCAGGTCCGACGGCGGCGCGATGCTCGATTCGACGTGGTGACGGCGGACGTCCTCGACGGTCTTCGCCTCGATCGCGCGGCGGCCCGTGAACAGCTCGTAGAGCACCATCCCCAGCCCGTAGATGTCGCTCCGCTTGGTGACCTCGTGGCCCGCGAGCTGCTCCGGCGCCATGTAGATCGGCGTCCCCGAACGGATGTCGGCCTCGCCGACCGTGCCGGTCAGCGCCGCCAGGCCGAAGTCGGCGATCCGTGCCCGGCCGCGCCCGTCGATCATCACGTTCCCCGGCTTGAGGTCGCGGTGCAGCACGTCCTTCTGGTGCGCGGCGGCGAGCCCGGCGCAGATCTGTCGCGCGATCTCGAGTGCCTTGTCGTGCGGGACGCGTCCGATCCGGCGCAGCAGCGAGCCGAGGTCTTCGCCGTCGATGTACTCCATCGACAGGAAGACGTGCCCCTCGACCTCGCCGATGTCGTGCACGCGGCAGACGTTGGGATGCGAGACCTCGCGCGCGATCCGGACCTCGTTGTGGAAGACCGCGAGCCGGCGCGGGTCGCTGGCGAAGTTCGGCGGCAGGAACTTCAGCGCAACCGTCTGGCCCAGTCGCAGGTCGTCGGCGCGGTAGACGTCGCCCATCCCGCCGCTGCCGAGCCGGCCGACGATCCGGTAGCGCCCGGCGATGATCTGGCCCGGGACGAACAGGCCGTGCGGCGACGAGTCGATCCCGGACGAGGAGACGGAGAGCGACGGCACGGACGGCCCGCGCAGCCGCGTCTCGGCGGAATCGTCGGCAAGCGGCGCGGCGGTCGTGCCTAGGACCGCGCCGCAGCGCGGGCAGGAGACGGCCTCCGGCGGGGCAATCGCGGAGCAGGAGGGGCACTCGTTGGGCGGCAGGACGGGCGGCGCGGGCGACATGGCGAGGAGGATACGCCGATCCGAGCCGACCGGCGGGGCGGGCCGTGCGGGGCGGCGCCCCGTCGCGCGGGGTGCGCTGCAACGCGGCGTCGGGTGAGCGCGATCGAGCACGCTCTCGGGATGCGGCCCTCGAGGCGTTCCAGAGCGCCTCGAAGTGTATAATTCGCCGATGCGCAGTTCTCCCGATTCGACGACCGCACGCGCGCTCGCGCGAGCCTCCTGGCCGGTCCGCACCTACCGGCTCGGGGCCGAGCCGGGAGACGACCTCAGCGCGTTCACGACCCCCGAAGAGCGCCTCGCCATGATGTGGCCACTGGCGCTGGAAGCGTGGGAACTCACCGGTCGGCCCTTGCCGACATACGCCCGGGATGAGACGCCGGTGCGCTGCCTCCGCGGTCGGGCGCCCGCGGCTCCGTGAACGACGACTTCCGGGACTTCCTTCTCGCGCTGGTCCGGGCCCGGGCCGAGTTCCTCGTCGTCGGCGCCCACGCCATGGCTGTCCACGGCATTCCCCGTGCGACAGGCGATCTGGATGTATGGATTCGTCCCGATGCCGGCAACGCGGCACGCGTCTGGGACGCGCTGATCGCGTTCGGAGCGCCAGTTCGCGAGATGCAGCTCTCGCGGGACGATCTCGAGGTCCGGGGGACGGTCATCCAGATCGGTCTCCCGCCTCGGCGCATCGACCTGATGACGCAGCTCACCGGTCTCGAGTTCGACGAGGCGTGGCCCCGTCGCGTGTTGCTGCCCGTAGCGCAGGTGGAAACCCCGTTCCTGGGCCGCGATGACCTCGTGCGCAACAAGCGCGCGTGTGGCCGGCCCAAGGACCTCGCGGATCTCGATGCCCTCGAGGGCGGTCAGAGCTAGCCCGCGAGGCCCGGGCCCCAGGAGTCCCGTGATGAGACGCACGATCGCGCTTTCCGCCCTCCTGATCGCCGGTGCCGTCGCGGCGTCCGCGCCGGCGGCCGCCTCCGGCAACGTCCAGTTCCTGCTCGGCCAGCGCACCTATAACGACGACTGGCGTCCGGTCGACCGGCAGTGGCTGGTCGGCACGCAGGTCGACTGGGGGCAGGACGACTGGCCGATCCACCTGGCCTGGGGATTCACGATCTCGGCTGCGCAGGAGGAGCCGACCGCCGCCGAGGGGTACCAGTACACCGCCGCGGTCGGGGACCTGTCGTTCGGCGCACTGTGGCTGCCGCTGCGCGAGGGCGGGTGGCGACCGTACCTCGGCGCGGGGATCGAGTACTCCTACGCCTACTACGAGCTGGACATCGACCCGCCCGCGTATGACGACACCGACGGCTCGCTGGGCTACTACTTCAACGGCGGCCTGTTCTGGCGGCTCGGCCCACAGTTCAACCTCGGGCTGGACGTCCGGATCGGCCGCGGCGCGTCGTTCAAGTTCGAGGTGCCGGTGCTGTTCTCGCTGCGTACCGCAACGCTCTCCGGGAACTACTCGCAGTACGCGCTGGTGCTCGGCTACGGGTGGCCGGCCCAATGAGCGGCCCGGTGCGGCTGCTGCTCCTGGTTGCGCTGGTCCTCCCATGCGTCCCTGCGGCGCTTGCCGCCTCGCCGGTCGACGCTCTGCTCGCGCGCCAGGCGGCCGCCTGGAACGCGGGCAACCTCGAGGAGTTCTGCTCGCTCTACGAGGACGACGCGGTCTTCATCACCCCCTCCGGCATGACGCGCGGCCGCCAGGCCGTGCTGGAGCGCTACCGCGCGCGCTACAAGGACCGCGCGGCGATGGGGACGCTCTCCTTCGAGGTGCTCGACGTGCGCGACCTGGGCGAGACGCGCTCGGTCGCCGCGCGCTGGTCGCTGAAATACGCCGACAAGCCCGAGGCGAGCGGCTACACGCTGCTGGTGATGAAGCGGCACGGGGACGGCTGGCGGATCGTGCAGGATGCATCGATGTGAGGGGAGGTCACCCCTCCCCCTCGAACCTCCCCACCTCCGCCAGCCGCTCCGCCGCCTGGCGCAGCCCGCGTCCCGAGAGCGCGTCCATCACGCGCCGCGCCCCGGCTCCCAGCCCGGGCCGCTCGACGAAGCGGCGCGAGAGCGCCTGGCCCAGTCCCAGCATCCCCAGCCCGAAGGCCAGGTTCGCGACCAGCCACGGCAGCTCGACGCGGGCCAGCGCCGGGATCCCTGTGAACACCTCGATCAGGACCAGCAGGGCGGGGAGCCAGAAGAGGACACCCCCCAGCAGCGCCCACTTGATCGCGCGGTACTCCGTGCTGCGGATCTGCTCGACCTCGCGCTGGATCGCGGTCACCGGGCGCCCCCAGTCGAGTGCGAGCGTCCGGACCAGCAGGCGGGTCGAGAGCGCGGTCATGATCACGGCGAAGACGAGCAGCCCGCCGACGAGGATCGCGTAGCGAGGCTCGCCGGCGTGCGCCAGCAGCAGCGGGACGGCAGCGCCGATCGCGGCGACGCCCAGCGCGACCTCGAGCGCGCGCCAGATCATCCAGGGGGCGAGGGCCAGGCGCGGCCGGCGCAGCAGCGACTCGCGCAGCAGGCGCTGCTGGATCGCCAGGCTTCGCTCCAGCGTCGCGGTGTGGGCGGCCCAGGCGCCCTTCAGGTCATCGAGTTCCATCGGTGCTCTCCTTGGGGGTGGGGCGCGCGTGCCGCTCGAACGCGGCGCGCAGCCGGGCCTTGATGCGGTGCAGCTTGGTGCCCACGTTCGAAGGCGAGATCCCCAGCACCTCGGCGATCGCGGCGTGGTCGTTGCCGTC
This sequence comes from uncultured Acidobacteriota bacterium, assembly GCA_963702425.1. Lineage (GTDB taxonomy): Bacteria > Acidobacteriota > Polarisedimenticolia > J045 > J045 > JALOKP01. The sequence goes on along the minus strand of CAVPCQ010000023.1, from coordinate 35,743 downwards.
GAGGTAGAGCAGGACGAGCGCGCGGTCGAGCGGCTCGAGTTCCTGGACGCAGCGCAGCAGCAGGGCTATGTCCTCGCCGCCTTCGGACTCCGGCGCCGCAATCGACTGCTCGTCGAGGGGCGCGCCGCGCTCGGGCTGCCGGCGCTCCCTGCGGTGGTGCGAGATCGCGACGTTGACCGCGATCCGGTAGAGCCAGGTCGACTCCTTGCAGCGCCCGTCGTAGCGGTGGCGGGAGAGCCAGGCCTGCAGTGCGATCTCCTGCACGACGTCCTCGCGGGCCGCGGCGTCCCGGCAGTAGACCGAGGCGACCCGCCGGATCAGGCCGGCGTGGCGGTCGAGCAGGTCGGCGAAGGTCTCGTCGGTCATCGCTCCATGATTCGCCGGGAGGGGGCCGGGCGTCACAGGGGGGGGGCGAGTTTTCCGGCGGGGGAGGGCTGACCGGCGGGTTACCGGTGGTCCCGGCGGCTCTCCGGGGCTCCGGTCATCTCGCTGCGACGCCGCGGGAGCGGCCGGATCGACCGCCGGATCCACGGCAGCAGGCGCGCGAAGTCGCACTCGCCGGATTCGAGCAGCCCGATCAGGAAGCGGTGGGCGGCCTCGGGGCGAACGGCCAGCTTGTGTCCGTTGAGCCGGAGAAAGACGTCCGTCGCGAAGAACGCGACCCGCTTGTTGCCGTCGACGAACGGGTGGTTCATGAGGAGGGACTCGAAGAGGGCCGCGGCCATCTCCGCCAGGTCGCGGTAGTAACCGGTGCGAGGCCGGAACAGCGCGCTCTCGAGTAGGCCGGGATCACGCACGCCACGGGGCCCGCCGAACGTCTCGATGAGCCTCTCGTGGATCGCGAGAACCTCGTCGGTCGTCAGGAAGAGCGTCTCTCTAGCGGGCAAGGAACCGCCCCAGCTTCTCGTTCTCGGCGATCGAGTCGTCCAGGTGGCGCAGGACCGCGGGCCGAACGCGCCGGCGCTCGAGGTACTCGCGAATCGCCTCGGTCAGCATGCCGGAGACGCTGCGGTGGGATTCGGCGGCCGTCGCCTTCAACTCGTCCCAAACGGACTCCTCGACCTGCGAACTGATCTTGGTGATGGCCATGAGGTCTCCTGAAGAATCATGATACGTCATGACAGGGCGGTTGTCCGCCCCCGGGATCCGGAAGCCGCACCGGGTCCCGGCGTGGGCCCTAGCGCGACGCCACGATCACGACCAGGCCGACCACCGCGAACAGCAGCGCCAGGCTGATCGGGACCACGAAGTGCGCATAGAGCGGGCCCGGCCTGCCGTCGCGCTCCCGGGTCATCTTCTGGTAGCGGTGGACGTACCACGGCATGTACAGCCGGAGCAGGAACCAGTTCACCTTCACGCCGTGATGCGAGAGCCAGCCTGCCATCGCGACGGCCGCCACGGTGGCCCACAGCGCACTCGTCACGGCGAAGAACACCAGCAGATACGCCACGCTCTTCATGGCGCCCCCCTGTCAGACGACTTCGAGCTCCTCGAGCTCCTCGCCCTGGAAGAAGGAAAGCCCCAGGAGAACGCTCCAGGCCGCCAGCAGGACCATCCCCACGAGGGCCGGCACGACCAGCAGGAAGCAGATCGACCCCGCCAGGTAGACGTAGGCGAGCGGCTTCTTGTAGCCGTTGAGGTTGCCGTTGATCTTGAGGAGCCGCGTCGCGAAGACGATCCCGATCACGCCGTTCAGGACGCCGAGTACCGCCATCGTGGCGAACCCGACGAGAGCGCTCCCCAGCTTCCCGTCGGCGGCAAGGCGCTGCGCGTACGAGGCCGCGGCGACGAGCAGCCCGGCCCCGATCACGATCCAGATCAGGTGGTCGATGGCGTGGAAGTCGTAACGCTCGCGGAGCAGGTCCCGGAACTTTACGAGCGCGTAGATCCCCAGGATCCAGGCGACGGCGTCCACCGCGATCACGAGGGCGGCCTGCTGCAGGCTCCACAGGCCGGGGCCGAACTGCTCCGGGCGCCCGGCGATCTTCGACAGGTCGAAGACGAAGGACAGCCCAAGTACGGCGAGCGTGCCTGCGGCGCTCAGGATGGCTGCCCATCCGGCAGCCGCGTAGCGATTGGTGTTCATACGTCCTCCGGGGCGAATTCGAGAAGATCGCCCGGCTGACATGCGAGCTCGCGGCAGAGCGCGTCGAGCGTGGAGAACCGGATCGCCTTGACCTTCCCCGTCTTGAGCAGTGAGAGGTTGGTCATCGAGATCCCCACGCGCTCGGAGAGCTCCGTCAGACGCATCTTGCGTCGAGCGAGCATCAGGTCGAGCCGGACTTCGATCGCCACGAGCAGAAGCATACGATGAATATTATGATAGTCAAGCATTTTTTTACGATAATCATAAATATCTGAATCGACAGGGGTTCGACCTCGGGTCTTCGCGCCGAGTCGCGCCTGGAACGCGACGACCAGCCGGAGTCTCCAGGGGCGTGAGGGAGATGCTCCATCTGGTGGTCGATCTCGTACCGGGACGATCCGACGATGGCGGAGCGCGGTCGAGTCGAAGTCCCGGGCCGCCCGGCAGCCGCCTAACCGCCCAGCTACTGGCGGTCCCGGCGGCACTCCCTACAATCCCGCTCATGGCCCGTCCCGCCTTGCTTCTCGTTGCCTGCGCCTCGGTCTGGGTGTTCGCGGCACTGCTCGCCGTCACCGGCTGCGGCGGCGTCCCGACGGGAATCGTCAACGCCTCCCCGGCGGAGGGGAGCGGCGCGGCCCTCGCCCCGGCCCCCGCAACGCCGTCCTCCTCGAAGGTGCCCGTCGTCATCCACGGAGAGAAGCAGATGGTCGACAAGGTCGTCCGCAGCGACGAGGAATGGCGCGCATCGCTGACCCCCGAGCAGTTCCAGGTCCTGCGCGAGAAGGGGACCGAGCGCGCCTTCACCGGCGCGTTCTGGAAGACCAAGGACGAGGGGACCTACGTCTGCGCGGCCTGCGGCCTGCCGCTCTTCTCGTCGGAAACGAAGTTCGACTCGGGCACCGGATGGCCCAGCTTCACCGCGCCGATCGCCGGCGAGAACGTCGCGACCGAGAGCGACCAGACCTACATGATGCTGCGCACCGAAGTGCTCTGCGCGCGCTGCGGCGGTCACCTGGGCCACGTCTTCGACGACGGCCCCGGGCCGACCGGCCTGCGCTACTGCCTGAACTCCGCCGCCCTCGCGCTGGAGAAACCGTAGGGGCCGGCCTCCGTGGCGGCCCGAATCGCGCCCTCCGTCCTGCGGGCCGGCACGGAGGCCGGCCCCAGTCGGTCACGCCGCCGTGAATGGGAGCGCGCGCATGGCGCGATCGGTTCCTGGACCCTGACGACGTCGTCGCCTACCACATCGAGCCCCCGGTGTCCCGGCCATCTCTGAAAAAGGAGCGACTTGGCGGCGCTGCGCGCCGGCTATTGAGCGGCGAGGAGCGCGTCCGCGTGCCACGGATGATCCGTCAGGCCGGTGCGCTCGAGAAGCTGCGCGGCGCGCCGAGCGTGCCGCGCAGCGGCTGCAGGATGCGCACGGGCCGCCTCCAGCCGCGCGAAGTCCAGCTCGGCACGAGCTACCCACGCGTGACGTTCGGAGAGCACCTTTCGATAGATGCCGGCCGCCCGGTCCAGGAACACGCCGGCCTCGTCGAGGCGACCTTGCGCAAGGTGCAGAAGTCCGGCGCTGCGAAGCGACTCCGCGACGAACGGGTGCTGAGGGGCGAACAGCTGCTGCCGCCGAGTGAGCGTCCGCTCGAGCAGCTCGGCCGCTTCGTCCAGGCGGTTCTCGAACAAGTGAACCCGTCCCAGACCATCCTGTGCCCACAGCGCAGCGACCTCGTCCGGAGGATCGAGCCGCTGCGCGCCGTCGATCGCTGCGCGGTAGAGATCCGCGGCCTCGGATCGGCTTCCCATGTCGAGCAGCAGGTCGGCGAGATCGATCCGCGCCCACGTCGGCTCGGCCACTTGGTGCCTTGCCTGGTCCTCGGTCTCCGCGAGGGCACGCCGCAGCATCGTTGCAGCCTCGTCGTAGCGGCCGGTGGCGTGGAGGAGGCAGCCGATGTGTCGCCGGACGACCGTGAGGCGCGGATCGTCGGCCGCGAGGTTCCGCTCGAGCAGGTGCAGAGCTTCGAGGAATGGACCCTCAGCGTAGCGATAGCGGCCGGAGTAGTGAAGAGCCCGCCCGAAGTGGCGCAGCGCCTCCGATAGTGCGAGGGGGTTCGCCGGCTGCGCGCGACGAAAGTCGGCTACCGCGTCGCGAAGCAGCCTAATGGCGCGGTCGTATTCCGACAGGCTGATGTAGACCTGCCCGATCGTGGCGAGGATTTCGGCGCACAGTGCGGGGCGCTGAGCGAGGGCAATCCGCGCGCGAGCCTCCACCGACGCGAGGTGGTCACGCAGGACGACGCCGCTGCCCATGGCGACGCCCGGATCCGCGCCGAAGAAGCTCGCGAAGACGAAGCGCTTGAGCTCGTCCGCGCGCTGTGCCTCGATCGACGCACGGTCGCGCTCACGCCGGACCCGCGCGGACTGAATGCTCACCGTGACGGTGTAACCGATGAGCGCTGCAGCGAGCAGGATGCTCGTCGCGAGCCCGACGCGGTGACGGCTGGCAAAGCGAGCCGCACGGTATGCGCGCGAGCCGCGCAGGGCGGCGACCGGGCGCTCGTCGAGATAGGCCTCGATGTCGTCGGCCAGGGCGTCCGCCGACGGATAGCGCGACTCGGGCTCCTTGCGCAGCGCGCGCAGCACGATCGCGTCGAGATCGCGCGCACGCGGCCACGCGCGGCCTGCCGCAGCCTGGCTGGGCCGGACCGGATCCTGCTCGCAGACCGCCCGGAGAATCGCGGTGATGTCCCCGTCGGGCAGCGGCTGCGCCCGGCGGTCCGTGACGATCTCGTACAGCAGGAGGCCGAGCTGGTAGATGTCCGAGGCGACCGTGACCGGCCGGCCGAGGACCTGCTCGGGGCTCGCGTATTCCGGAGTCAGCAGGCGATGCGCCGTCCGGGTTCGAGGGAGTTCACCGGGGAAATCGTTCGCCAGGACGCGAGCGATGCCGAAGTCGAGTAGCTTCGGCACGCCGTTCTCGTCGACCAGCACGTTCGACGGTTTGAGGTCGCGATGGATGATGAGACTGCGATGGGCTGAACCGACGGCCCGTGCGACCTGGACCACGAGCGAGAGCTTCGCCGAGAGCTCGAGTTGCCGTCGTCTGGCGTGCTCCGTGATCGGTAGCCCTCGCACGAGTTCAACGACGAGATAGGGGCGCCCGTCCGGTGCGATGCCCCCATCGAGCAGCGAGGCAATCGCCGCGTGGTCAAGCAGCGCGAGGATCTGGCGCTCCTGTTCGAAGCGCCGTACCGCGTCGGCGTTCCACGCACCGGTCGCAAGCAGCTTGACGGCCGCGGTCTGGCGGAATCCCCCGTCCTCCCGCTCCGCTTCGTAGACGACGGCCATTCCGCCGCGACCAATCTCCCGGACGAGGCGCCAGACGCCAACCCGTTCCGGCACCGGAGGCGCGCTCTCGCCGAAGCACTCGGACGCGAGGCCGCCCGGGCCGTCGAAGCGAGGATCGGAGGCTTCGCTCCACGAGAGCAGCTGCTGGAGTTCGGCGCGAAGCGACCCGTCCGACCCGCAGTGCGCGGCGATCCACGCCGGCCGGTCGGAGGGTGGAAGTTCGAGCGCACCGCCCAGGAGTGCGTCCAGTTCGCGCCACCGTGCCGGGGAGGAAGCCATCGCCGCGGACTATACGGCGGCCCGAGAAGCCAGGCTAACGCACTCTTGGATTTGAGTTAGCATTCCCCATGGTCGATCCACCCGATCGCTCCAAGGTCACCGCTGACCTGCTGGCCGTCGAGTCCGGCGATCCGGGGGCCCTCAACCGGCTGGTGACCGTCCTCTACCAGGACCTCAGGCGGCTCGCACGGGTGCAACTGCGGGGTCATCGCGCCGCCACCCTCGACACGACCGGCCTCGTTCACGAGGCATTCCTGCGGCTGGTTGACCAATCGTCCATTACGGTCGAGAGCCGCGCGCACTTCCTCTCGCTCTGTGCGAGGGTGATGCGACAGGTCATGATCGACGCGGCGCGAGCCCGTCTCGCCGAGAAGCGCGGCGCCGGCGCGCGCACCGATTTTCCGGTCGACGATCTCGCCGGGCCGACCGTGAAGCAGGCGGAGTGGTTGATCGACCTGCAAGCCGCCGTCGAACGGCTCGCGGAGCGGGATGAGCGCCTCGTGCGGATCATCGAGTGCCGGCTCTTCGCCGGACTGACTAACGAGGAAGCCGCGCTCGCGCTCGGCATCGCGCCGCGAACCGCGGAGCGAGACTGGCAGCGGGCCCGTGCGTGGCTACGGGCCGAACTGGGCTGACGCCGTCCGATTCGATTGCGTGGCGGGGAGCGCGCGTCGAATTCGTACCCCTGGTGAGAGATTCCGAAACTCAGGGGTGCCCCATGACTCATCGCTCGCGTAGCAGGTACGCCGCGCCACTCACGATTCTCCTCGGACTCGGTTCGGGGCTCGGCTTCTGGTCTCCCGTGCAGGGCGCCGAGATCGGCAACGACGGCGGGATCACGCTGACCGTCTCGTTCGAGCGCGACCCCGCCAACCCGGCGAGCCTCGAGCCGCCGCTGAGCGACCCGCTGGCGCAGGCGCACTACTGCGCCTCGTTCGAGGAATTCAGCGCCAAGCTCTACAGTACTACCGAGGGGAAGCACTGGATCAAACGGGTCCGCTTCTACCGCAACGCGCAGATCCGAGACGTGATCTGGCGCTACCTCGAGCCGGGCGGGAGCCTGGGGGTTGCGAGTTTCTTCAAGCACCTGACCTGGAACGAGAGCGGTCTCCCCGAGGGCACGTCCGATCCCTACGTCCCCGAGCTCCATCGCGAGTGTTTCGACGGCAGCGATCCTCCTGGCACACCGTGCGTGGAGGACATCGATTGCTCCGGCGGCGGCGACTGCAAGGGACTGTCGGCGACGCCATCCGGCAACGGCGGCGGTCTCAACCACGAGATGGGGCATTTCTTCTACGACCTTCCGGACGAGTACGTCAACCTGGAGGGCTCCCAGACCGGGCACACGGGGCTCTGCTCGGAGTCCTATTCCGTGGCGGGAGGGGTCGCCTCCGGCGTCGTCTGCGACGAGGAGGAGGCCCAGTGCTCGGCAGCGTGCGTCTTCGCGTCCGAGTGCGTCCTCGGCAGCGACCCCGCTGGCACGCCGTGCGAGGAGGACGCTGATTGCAGCGGCGGTGGCATCTGCCTGGCCAGCAATCCCGACCGCGACGACGCGGTCGACGGGGAGAAGCAGCGGATCTGCCTGGTCGATACGAACCTCAGCCCGACGGACGAAGCCGACGGGGTCTGCCTGATGGCGGGCGGCGGCAAGCGGCGGCGCTGGTGCGATGGCTCGACTCACGCCTACGGGATTCCCGGCTTCGACCTCGGCGACGACGTCGGCATCCCCGACGGGATCGCGGGTGAGCCGAACTACGTCGAGTACAACTGCTGGCGCGACGCGGCGGAGGTTCACGTCGATCTCGCGGGTCGGCACGCCGAGGGGGCCTATCCGACGTTCGACGAGATCCTCGCCGACAGCGGCCCGGTCCCGCCGATGGAGTGCCAGTGGCTCGTGGGCGGCCTGCCGTCGAACACGAACGCCGCGCTGCTGGTCGACCGCTCGGGGAGTATGGCGTACGACGAACTGAGCGATCCTCCGCGCCAGGCGCTCGACCTCGCGCTCGACGGCGCGCTGTACGTCTACAACCTCGTCGACACGGGGAGCCACGCGGGGGTCTACCTCTTCAACGACGCGACGTCGATCGCCGAGAGCGGCGGAGCGCCGCTCGACTTCGATCCGAAAGGGGCGGACATCGCGGCGATCGATGCGGTTGCGGCGAACGGCAACACCGACATCGCCGAGGCGATCGACACCGCGCGCCTCGCGATCCAGAACGACCAGGCGAGCCTGCCGAACGCGACACGAAACATCGTCCTGTTCTCGGACGGCAAGTCGAACGCCGGCGGCGATCCCTATGCCGCGGCGGTGGCTGCGTGCAAGGCGGGAATCAACGTCCACACGATCGCCTTCGGCGACGCCGATTCGGCCGCGCTCGCGGAGATCGCGCAGTGCGGCGAGTCCTGGGTGACGGGGACCGAGTTGGCCACGACGAACGGCCATGCCGAGCCGGACGCGCTGGAAATCAAGACGGCGCTGGCGCGGATGGGGCACCGGGTTCGCGGCAACGACGAAATCTTCGAGTCGCGCGCGCGGCTGCAGCCGCTCGCGACCTCGACCATCGAGTCCCGCACGTACCGGGTGCCGGAAGGAACGACGGAACTGGTCTTCTCGTGGCTCGCCGACCGGACCTGCATCCGCAGATCGACGGGGTCGTTTCCCTGTGATCCGGTCCTGAACCTGATCTCCCGCCTGGAGCTCCAGCCGCCAAGCGGGTCCGCCATCGTCGCCGGCCGGCCGGCCGGCACGCAAGGCGGAGTCTACCGCACCATCACCGTGCGCAACCCCGCGCCGGGGACCTGGACCGCTCGAATCGACAAGACGGAGCCGGTCCCGTCGCCATCGCCGATCCCGAGCGAGTGGAAGAAGAAGATCCCCAAGACCGGTGTCAGCTGGATCGCCGAGATCGTGAACCCCTTCCTACACGGATTCGCGTATGTCACCGAGCCGCGGCTTCCGGTTGATGCGCCCGTCACGATCCGCGGCGAGATGTTCCGTGGCGGCCGGCTTGCCCCGGTAACGATGACGGCTCAGGTGACGCACCGCGGTCTTTCGTGGTCGGTGCCGATGTTCGACGACGGCGCCCACGACGACCTCGGAAGCGGTGACGGCGTCTACGGCGGGGTCTTCAACCCCGACGGGACGTGGGCCGGCGTGACACCGGGGGCTTACCGCGTCAAGGTCCTGATGCGCTCGGTGGCCGGCCTGGCGACTGTGATTCCACTCGAGGAAGACGATCCGACCCTGGCGCAGTCGCCCGCAACAGAGCCGATCGATGCCGAACTCGAAGTGGAGACGGCCTTCCGCCTCTCCGCGCGCTACAGTCTCGATCCCGACGGGAACCCCCGGATCGGAGGGGTGACGGTCAGCTGCCCGCCGCTCGTCCAGGGAACCGTCTACAACGGCCTGGTCGCGAGCGTCGCAGGGCTGCCCGTCGATCCGGGGACGACCCGCATCGTGCTGGGACAGGACGTGGTGCTCAAGATCGACGGTGTCAGCTGCGCGGGATGCGCGAGCACGCAGAACGACCCCTCGGGCACGATCACTTTCAGCGCCAGCGTGGCGCCGGACGCGGCGCCCGGTCCGCGGACCTTCCATGTCCAGGTCGGGCTCGACCGGGTCTACCAGGCGGCGGCATGCCGCATCTGCACGGCGCCGGGAGTGGAGACCTGCAACGGCAACGACGATGACTGCAACGGTCTCGTCGATGACGACGCGTCAGGCCAGGACAGCGACGCCGACAAGGTGTTCAACCGCTGCGACAACTGTCCAGCGGCTTTCAACCCCGACCAGGTCGATCTCGATGCCGACGGAACCGGAGACCGGTGCGACTTCGATGACGGCTACCTGGACCTACGTTTCGCGAGCGCGACAGGACTTGTCTGGCAGCAAGAGGCGGGTGCGGTGGCCTGGAACGCTTACCGCGGCGATCTCGAACTCGTCCGCAGCCGACGGCTGTACACTCAGACGCTTTCCGACTCGCCGCTCGCGGCGCAGTTCTGCGAGCTCCGATCCCCGTCCGTCTCGGATACCGTGAGACCGGGCAGAGGCAAGGCTGTCCACTATCTCGTCACCCAGGTCGGCCGGAGCGGCGAGGGAAGCCTCGGGACGGACAGCTCCGGGAACTCGCGGCCGAACGACCATCCGTGTCCGTGAGCGGAGGGCTCCTGCGGCGATGTCGGGGCCGGCCGGCCTGGCGGCCCCAGACATCGACGAAGCCGCTCGCCGATTCAGCGATACGCCACCGCCCTCGCGCTGGAGAAACCGTAGGGGCCGGCCTCCGTGCCGGCCCGCATGGCGCCCTGCGTTTCTCGGGCCGGCACGGAGGCCGGCCCCTACGAGTCGACGCCGCCATCTCGAGTGCCCTCCGTCCCGTAGAATCGCGGCGCGATGATCCCCTGGGAAGAACTCGAGCGCGCGCCCGTTCCCGGCGGGGGCGAACTCACGCTCCTGCGCCGCGGCGACGAGTACGCGATCCGCGCCGGCAACCAGGAACTGATGAACAGCCGGATGCACGGCTCGGAGGAGGCGCTCGCAGTGCGCGGCTGCGCGGGGCTGGTGCCGGACCGCGGCATGCCGGACGGCAGTGCACCGGACCGCAGCGCACAGGCCGGCGACGCCCGCGTGCTGGTCGGCGGCCTCGGCATGGGCTTCACCGTCCGCGCCTGCCTCGACCTGCTCGGACCCGCTGCGCGCGTCGAGGTCGCCGAGCTCGTGCCGGCGGTGGTGCGCTGGAACCGCGGTCCGCTCGCTCACCTCGCCGGGCGCCCGCTCGAGGACGCGCGGGTCGTCGTGCTCGAGGCCGACATCGGCGAGGTGATCCGCGCCGCCCGGGAGGTCTACGACGCGATCCTGATGGACGTCGACAACGGGCCGGCGGCGCTGACCTCGGAGGCCAACGCGCGGCTCTACGGCGCGGGCGGGCTGGCGGCCGCCGCGCGGGCGCTGGCGCCCGGCGGGACCTACGCGCTCTGGTCGCCGGCCGACGACCGGCGCTTCACGGAGCGGCTGCGCCGCGCCGGCTTCGAGGTGCGCACGGAGCGGGTTCCGGCACGCCGCGGAGGCGGTGCGCGCCACGTCCTTTGGCTGGCGCGGATGGTGCCGGCCGCTCCGTAGGCCCGGCGGGCCCGCCCCTGGGATCAGCGCCCTTCGCGCACTCGCACCGTCACGCGGTCGGGCTCGACGCCGGTGACGATGAAGGCCCCGGGGTGCTTGACCGACTGCGTCGGGATCTCGAACGAGCGGCGCCCGAGCTGCACGAGGAACGCGTCGACGTCCACCTTCAGCCGGTTCGGCTGGAGCAGGACCAGGTCGCGCCGCAGCCCGAGCACGGTCACCCGGACCTCGCGCGGCTCGAAGCCGACGAGCTCGAATCCGGGAGGGAGATTCTGGACCTCGACCGGCACGACGAACGTCGCCTCCGCCCGCTCGGAGCCCGGGACGACCAGCAGCCAGAGCGCGAAGGCGACGACCAGGGCGACGAGAACCTCGCGGCCGTGGCGCCCGACGAGCCGCGCGACGCCCCGCCGCGGCGACTCCACCGGCGCGGCCCGACCGGCGAAGCGCCGAAGGATCGAAACCAGCAGGCCGCGGCTGTAGATCTCGGCCAGCTGGCCGTCGTGCGCGATCGAGACCCGGCCACGCTCCTCCGAGACGAGGATGCAGAGCGCGTCGGTCAGCTCGGCCAGCCCCAGCGCCGCGGCGTGGCGGGTGCCGCGCCGGGCCAGCTGCTCGAAATCCTGGGACAGGGGAAGGTGCGCGCCGAAGACCTTCGCGCGGTTCCCCTCGATCACGACGGCGCCGTCGTGCGTGGTCGAGTGCGTCTCGAAGAGGCTCTGCAGCAGCTCCTCCGAGAGCACGGCGTCCAGCGGCACGCCCCCCTCGACGTGCCGCTCCAGCGCGTCTTCGCCGGGAATGACGATCAGCGCGCCGCACTTGACCCGCGCCAGGTCGAAGACGGAGGTCGCGATCAGCTCGATCGCGTCGTCCGGCGGCGCCTTGCGCGGCCGCCGCAGGCCGAATGTGGCGATCCGCTCGAAGACGCGCCGGATGTCCTCCTGGAAGACGACGACGATGAAGACCACGAACAGCGCGAGGAACCCCTGGAAGATCCAGGCGGTCAGCGGAAGGCCGAGCTGGCGCGCAACCAGGTAGATCCCGCTGACGAACGCCAGGCCCAGCAGTGCCAGCCTGCTCCGCGCGCCACGCAGGCCGATGATGACGAAGTAGACGAGGACCGCGACGAGGCCGATGTCGATCAGCTTCTTGAGCGGGGCGTCGAGGCCGGGGATCGCCATCTTCGAGGTCTCGTCGGCTCAGGATCAGAAGGCGGCCGGGGTCTCGACTTCCGACATCAGCGCCAGCGTGTTTCCCTCGGGGTCGGTGAAGAAGGCCATCCACACGTCGCGCTCGGCGAGCCGCGCGATGCAGTGCGGGCCGCGCCGGAACGGTACCCCCCGGGCGACGAGCGCGGCGTGCGCGGACTCGATGTCACGCACGGTGAAATAGAGCACCGAGCCGGGGTGGTCGAACTCGCTCGCCGTCGGGACCGACAGCATCAGCCGGGTCCCGCCGCAGTCCAGGAACGCCATCCCGGGCGTGTCGAGGACCAGCGCCAGCTCGAGCGCGTCGCGGTAGAAGGCGACGGCGCGTGGCAGCTCCTTCACGTTGACGGAGATCTGCCCGACCTTCTCGATCCCGACCGGCGTCCGCAGCTCGCCCATGGCGCGTGGTCTCCCGGCCGTCAGTCTAGCCGCTTCCGGAAGCGGAGCGAAGCCAAGGTCACGATCCCGGCGGCGAAAGCGCAGAGGATCAGCCCCTCGGGCCAGAGGACGTCCAGCCCCGACCCCTTGAGGAAGACCCCCCGGATCACCGGGACGTAGTAGCGCAAGGGGATCGCGTAGGTGATCCCCTGGATGAACGGGGGCATGTTCTCGATCGGGAACATCAGCCCCGACAGGTAGATGAACGGGATCATCAGGAGAAACATCGAGCTGAGCATCGCCTGCTGCTGGTTGCTGACCACTGTCGAGACGAACAGCCCGAGCCCCAGCAGCGTGACCAGCATCGGCAGCGTCAGCAGGACCAGCACCCCGAGCGACCCCACCATCGGCACCCGGAAAAAGAAGACCGTGATCCCGGTCACGACCAGCAGGTCGATCAGGCCGATCAGCGCGAACGGCATCAGCTTGCCGACGATCAGCTGCCACGAGCGGACCGGGGTGACGATGATCTGCTCGAGCGTGCCGATCTCCTTCTCGCGGACCACGGCCATCGACGGCGAGATCATCGTGACCATCATCAGGACCATCGCCAGGATCGCCGGCAGGTAGAACCAGCGGCTCTTCATCTCGGGGTTGTACCAGACCCGGGGCACGACCGAGATCGTTGCGCCGCGGCGGTCGACGGCCGCGGCCCCCGCCGCCAGCACGATGCGGGCGGCATAGCCGAGCCCGACGTTGGCGGCGGTCGCGTCGGCGCCGTCGGCGATCAACTGCACCGGCGCCGGCCGCCGAGCCTGGCGCGCTGCGCCGTAGCCGCGGGGGACGACCAGCGCGACGTCGGTCGTCCCCTTGATCAGCCAGGGCTCGGCGTCCTCGGTGCGGTCGCCGCTGCCGACCAGCTCGAAGTAGCCGGACTGGACGAAGCGCTGCGCCAGGTCGCGGCTCTCGGCGGTCCGGTCGGCGTCGACCAGGAACAGCCGCACGTTGGTGACGTCGAGGTTGGCGGCGAAGCCGAAGACGACGAGCTGGATGATCGGCGCGATCACCAGGATCCCGATCATCCGGCGGTCGCGCCGGAGCTGCAGGAACTCCTTGACGATCACCTTGAGCAGGACTCTCACCCCCGCACCTCGTCGCGGGTCAGGCGGAACCAGGCCCAGCCGAAGACCACGGCCGCGTAGAGCGCGAGGAACCCGACCTGGTCCCAGTAGGGGGAGAGGTCGGTCCCCTTGAGGATGATCCCGCGCACGATCTTCAGGTAGTAGCGGGCCGGGACGAGGTGCGAGACGACCTGCAGCGGCATCGGCATCGAGCGCAGCGGGAAGATGAACCCCGACAGGAAGATCGCCGGGAGCATCGACAGCAGCGCGCCGGCCTGGAAGGCCAGGGCCTGCGAGTCGGTGACGCTCGAGATCAGCAGGCCCAGCCCCAGCGCGCCGGCCAGATAGAGCAGCGTGGCGGCCAGCAGCGCCAGGTACGAGCCGCGTACCTCGACGCCGAACAGGACGCGCGCGGCGACGACGATCGTCACCGCGGCAGCGAGCGAGATGACCAGGTAGGGGAAGGTCTTGCCGGCGATCAGCTGCCCCGGGCCCATCGGCGAGACCGCGAGCTGCTCCATCGTGCCGCGCTCCTTCTCGCGCACGACGGAGAGGGCGGTCGAGAGGACCGCGGTCAGCATCAGGATGAAGCCGATCAGGCCGGGAACGAGGAAGTGGCTCGACTTCAGCTCGGGGTTGAACCAGACCCGCGGGCGATAGTCGATCGGTGGGACGAATCCGCCCGGGCGCAGCGCGATGTTGGAGGCCGCGGCGATCGCCTCGGCGTAGCCCAGGACCGCGGTCGCGGTCGTCGCGTCCGCGCCGTCGATCAGGATCTGGGCCTCGGCGTTGCGCCCGCCGCGCACCCGCTCGCCGAACCCCTCCGGGATGACGAGCGCCGCCTTCACGCGGCGCTGCTGGAACAGCCGCCCGATGTCGGTTCCGGCGGGAGCGTCGAGCGCCAGGTCAAAGTAGGTCGAGTTGACGAACGAGGCGACCAGCTCGCGGCTCTCCTTCGTCAGGTCGCGGTCCTGCACCGCCAGCGGCACGTGCCGCACGTCGAAGCTGATCGCGTAGCCGTAGAGCAGCAGCATCATCGCCGGCAGGCCGAGCAGCAGCGCCAGGCTGAGCGGATCGCGGGCGATCTGCCGGATCTCCTTGAGCGCGACCGCGAGCACCTGGCGCACGGTCAGGCCCCCTTTCCGGCCCGGCTTCGCCGCTTCGCGGGCTCGCCGCGGCGCCTGTGCCGGCGGCAGCACTTGCTGCCGCCGCATCGGCCTCCTCGATCGAGTGGATGAAGACGTCCTCGAGCGACGGCACGATCCGCTGGATCGCGAGCGGGCCGTCGCGGCGTCCTTCGTCGCCGCGCCGTGCCGAGCCGGCGCCGCGAGCAGCGCCGCGATCCGCCGCGTCCCCTCCTCCTCGTCGGCGACGATCGCGTGCAGCCGGTTGCCGAAGAGCGTCGCCTCGAGCACGAACGGCGCGTCCTGCAGCAGGTCGAGCGCTTCGAGCGGCCGCGCGGCGTGGACCTCCAGCACGGCGCGTCCCGCGAAGACCTGCTTCAGCTCGCTCACGGTCCCCAGGGCGACCAGCTTCCCGGCGTGCATCAGCGCGATCCGCCCGCAGTGCTCGGCCTCGTCCAGGTAGTGGGTGGTCACGACGATCGTCACCCCCTCGGCCGCCATCTCCTCGATCAGGCTCCAGAACTGCCGGCGCGAGATCGGGTCGACGCCGCCGGTCGGCTCGTCGAGGAAGAGCAGGCGCGGCCGGTGCAGCACCGCCGCGGCCAGCGCGAGCCGCTGCTTCCAGCCGCCGGGGAGCGAGCCGGTGAGCAGCTCCTCCTTCCCCTCGAGCCCCGCCATCCGGACCGCCCACGCCATCCGCTCGGCCAGCTCCTTCCCGTCGAGCCCGTAGACGCCGCCGAAGAACCAGAGGTTCTGGCGGACGGTCAGGTCGTCGTAGAGCGAGAAGCGCTGGCTCATGTAGCCGATCCGCTGCTTGACCTCGTCGGGGCGCTTCGCGACGTCGATCCCCAGCACCTCGGCGCGGCCGGAGGTCGGTTTGAGCAGGCCGCAGAGCATCCGGATTGCGGTCGACTTGCCGGCGCCGTTGCTGCCGAGAAAGCCGAAGACCTCCCCCTCGGAGACGGCGAGGTCCAGCGCGTCGACGGCGACGAAAGCGCCGAAACGCTTGGTCAGCTGCTCCGTGCGGAGGGCGTCGGCCATCGCGGCCATCGACGTCAGCGCCCGGTCGCGCGGTCGAGCCGCGCCCCGGCCAGGCGAACCTGCGCCATCGCCGCGGTCCGCTCGAGCGCGGCCCGCAGCGCGGCGTTCTCGACCGCCAGCAGGTCGGTCGAGTTGATCACGCCCGCCTTGAACTGCTCCGCACTCGAGCGGCGGCTCTCCTTCGCCGCGACGACGGCTGACTCCGAGACCGGGACCGCCGCGCGAGCCGCCTCCAGCTTCGATCCGCCGCGCGATCACCTCGAGCGTGATGATCTCGTCCAGCTCGCGGAGTTGCTGTTCGATCGCCGCGAGCTGCGCGCGGCGCCGGGCCACGGCAGCGCTGACGCGGCCGTTGTCGAAGACGCGGAAGGCCAGCCCGAGCGAGACGTCCCAGGTGCCCTTCCACTGGTCGGTGAAGGGGAGGACCTCGCGGTTGGGCCGGGCGTAGTCGTAGCCGGCGTTGGCGTAGACCTGCGGCCACCGGGCGGCCTCTTCGACGCGCACCGCCGCCTCGAGCACCTCGATCCGCGAGAGGAGCGCTACGCGGTCGGGGCGGGCAGCAAGCGCGGCGGCGATCAGCGCGTCGCGCTCCGGCGGCTCGACGGAAGGGCCACCGAGCGGCTCGACCGCCGCGATCCGCGCCCCGGGTGCCAGGCCCGTGAGGCGCGCGAGGTTGGCCTCGGCGGTGTCGGCGGCGGCCCGGGCCTGCAGCCGGTCGAGCACGGCGCGGTCGCGCTGGACGCGCACGTTGAGCAGGTCGCTCTCCGCGACCATCCCGAAGCGCAGCATGTTCTCGGTGTCGACCAGGTGGGCTTCGTAGACCGCGATCGACTCGCCGAGCACGACCTCGAACTCGCGCGCCGTGACGAGGGTCCAGTACGCGGCGGAAGTCTCGAGCGCGATGTCGCTGGCGGCGGCCTGGCGGTCCTGCGCGACGGCCTGGCGCTCGCTCTTCGCGCCGTCGACCTGGGCGACGAGTCGGCCGCCGGTGTAGACCGGCTGCGTCAGGCCGATCCGGGCGCCGAAGTTGTTCTCGATGCTCGGGAAGATCGTCCGCGGCGGGGCACCGGGGAACTCGAGCGTCAGCTCCGGCACGGACGACAGGCGCGTGGCGTAGGCGGAGAGCAGCGACTCGGGCCCGCGCTGGGCCCTCGCCTCGTCGACGCCGGCCACCGCCGCCTGCTCGCGCGCGGCCAGCGTAGCCAGGCGCGGGGCGGAGGAGGCGGCGCGCTCGAGCGCCTCGGCCAGAGTGAGGCGGACCGGGGCGGTGGCGTCCGGAGCGGTCTCGGGAGCGGCGGGGAGTTGCGGCGCGGCGGCGGCGGGCGCAGCGATCGCGACCAGCAGCGCGAGAAGGGGAGCGACGCGCGAAGCGGTGATCATCGGGAAGCCTCCCGGATCTCGTGGATGAAGACGTCTTCCAGGGCGGGGGCGACGGGGCGGACGGTGGCGGCGTGGAACCCGGCGGCGGCGAGCGCGGCGCGCAGTTCCTCCGCCGCGCGAGCGCCGGGTTCGGGGCCGCTGCGATCGGCGGCCTCGAGTCCGCGACGATCGTCGCCAGCCAGCGTGACGTGCAGCCGCTCGCCGAAGCTCTCGACCTCGGCCACGCCGGGCCGCGCAGCGAGCCAGGCCCGCACCTCGCGGCGCGGCTCGGCGATCACCTCGAGCATCGCGCGGCCGCCGCGTGCGCGCAGCGCCTCCGGGGTGTCGAGCGCCAGCAGCCGGCCGCGATCGATCAGCGCGACGCGCTGGCAGCGCTCGGCCTCGTCCAGGTACGGGGTCGTCAGCAGCGTCGTCAGCCCGTCGCGCTGCAGCGTGCCGAGGATCTTCCAGAACTCGCGCCGCGAGACCGGGTCGACGCCGGTCGTCGGCTCGTCGAGGATCAGCAGCTCCGGCGTGTGGATCAGCGTGCAGGCCAGCGCCAGCTTCTGCTTCATCCCGCCGGAGAGGCGCGCGGCCAGGCGATCGCGGAACGGCGTCAGACGCACCAGCTCGAGCAGCCGATCGCGCTTCGCGCGCCAGTCGGCGACGCCGTGGACGTCGGCGAAGAAGCCGACGTTCTCGTCGACCGAGAGGTCGCCGTAGAGCGAGAAGCGCTGCGAGAGGTAGCCGAGGCGCCGCGCCAGGCGCCGGCGCTCCGTTGCCGGGTCGAGCGCCGAGCGTGCGGACGCTGCCGCCGTGGGCGGCGAGCAGCCCCAGCACCGTGCGCAGGGTCGTCGTCTTGCCCGCGCCGTCCGGCCCGATCAGCCCGAACATCTCGCCGCGCCGCACGTCGAACGACAGCCCGTCGACGGCGACGACGTCGCCGAAACGCCGCACGAGGCGGTCGACCGCGACCAGCGGGCCGTCGGCGGCGCGGGGCGGGATGCTCACTTCGCGGTTCCTGCAGTGGTCGCGGCGGCCGCGGGCGCCGCCGCCGCGCCAAGGCGCGCGGTGGCCGGCATGCCGGGCTTGAACAGACCGTCGGCGTTGGGGAGCGCGACCTTGATCCGGTAGACCAGCTTCTCCCGCTCCTCGGCGGTCTGGACGTTCTTGGGCGTGAACTCGGCCTGGCTGGCGACGAAGGTCACCTTGCCGGTGCGCGACTGGCCGTCGTCGGTGACGACCTGCGCCTCCTGGCCGAGGCGCAGGCGGCCCAGGTCGCGCTCGCCGACGTAGGCCGTCAACCAGGCGTCGTTCAGGTCGGTGATCACGACCAGCACCGCGCCGGGCGCGAGGATCTCGCCTGGCTCGACCAGCCGGCCGGTGACGATCCCGGCGCGCGGCGCGGCGATCGTCGCGTCCTTCACCTGCTGCTCGAGCTGCGCGATCCGCGCGTCTCCCGCTGCGAGGCGGGCCCGCGCGGCGTCGATCTCCTGCGGTCGGAAGCCCGCTTCGAGGCGGTGCAGCCGCTCGCGCGCCGCCGCGACCGCCTTGGCCGAGATGTCGCGCCGCGTCGCCGCGTCATCGCGCGATTTGACGATCCCCGAGCCGGAGTCGACCAGCCCCTGCATCCGGTCGAGCTCGCGCTGCGCGCCGGCGAGGTCGGCCTCGGCCTGCGCGACGACGGCGCGGGCCTCGGCGATCTCCTCGGCGCGCGCACCGGCGAGCTTCAGCCGCAGGTCGGCGCCGGCCGCGTCGCGCTCCGCGCGCGCCGTGGCCAGCGCCAGCTCGAGGTCGGTGGTGTCGATCCGCGCGATCACCTGGCCGGCGGTGACGGCATCGCCCTCTTCCGGCGTCAGCGTCGACAGCGTGCCGGGGATCTTGGTCGCGACCCGCACGTCGGTCGCCTCGACGTGGCCGGAGGCGACGATCCGGTTC
The DNA here is from genome assembly GCA_963702425.1 of uncultured Acidobacteriota bacterium. Taxonomy (GTDB): domain Bacteria; phylum Acidobacteriota; class Polarisedimenticolia; order J045; family J045; genus JALOKP01. The sequence continues at coordinate 16,751 of CAVPCQ010000023.1, read as the reverse complement.
GGGTCGCTCTTCGCGCGGCAGCCGGTCGCTGTGAGCGTCGCGGCGAGCAAGGCGGCGAGCAGGGCGAGCGGGGAAGCGAGCGAGGCGAGCGAAGCGCGGCGCATGTCAGCTCCTCGGCGGCTCGGCCAGGAGGCCGCGGATGGTGACGTCCTTCAGGTGCGCGACGAAGTCCTTCGGCAGCGGGCGCGGCACGGGAAGCAGCCCCTTCTTCTCCATCCGCGCGCGCACGGGCTCGGTGGCGAGGAAGAAGAGCAGCGAGCCGACGACCGCGAGGTGCGTGACGAGCGGGTCGACCGGCCGGAAGACGCGGAGCGCGATCCCGCGCGCGACGATCATCCGGATCGCACCGAAGATCGCGAGCAGGTGCGGGAAGATCGTCTCGTCGAAGAGCCGGCCGCCGTGCACCAGTTCCTGCAGGACCATCGGCGGGAAGTGCGGGTTCTTCTCGGCGATCTCGACGAAGGTCTCGATGTAGCGGGCCAGCGCCTCCGTCGGCGGGAGGTCGGCGGCCGCCAGGTCCCGCAGCCGCTCGGCGGCGGGGGTCACGGCGGCGGTCAGGATCGCCCCGTAGAGCCCCTCCTTCCCGCCGAAGTGGTAGCTGATCATGGCTTTGTTGACGCGGGCTCGGCGGGCGATCTCGTCGACCGAGGTCCCGTCGAAGCCGCCCTCGGCGAAAAGGGTGGCCCCGGCGGAGAGGAGGGCCTCCCGGGTGGCTTCGGAATCCCTTGCGGGGCGCGGCTTTGTGCGGACGGTCGTGCTCATCGAGGCTCCTGACCAAACGGACGGTTCAACCAAACGGTCGGATGAACAATCGGGTACACTGGGGGGCCTTGTCAAGTCCCGGCGGGAGGGGTTCGTGCCGGTCCGGAACCGTCGGCGGAGCGCGGCGCAGGCAGCCCCCCGTCCGCCAAATACGGATTCTCCGCGCGCGGTCCGGGTGGTACTTTCTGGGCGCCTTATGGATCGGTAACCAGGCCTCGATCCGGGTGTCGTCTGGAGGGGAGAAAGCATGCTCAGCCGGGAGTGGCGTCCGGTGCGGGTGGCGGTCCTCGCGCTCGCGGTCGTGTCGGTCGTGTCGTTCGCCATCGCGCAGTCGCCGGACTCCGACGGCGATCTGGTAGAGGACGCGCTCGACAACTGCCCCGCCGTCGCGAACGGCGGGCAGGAGAACCAGGACGGCGATCGTCTCGGCGACGCCTGCGATCCCTACCCGGATCTCGACCTGCGGATCCGGGCGGAAGTCGCGACCTGGGAGCTGTCCGGCGACCCGGCCCGGGCGACGTATCGGTTGATTTCCGCTGACGGCGCGCTCCAGACCCAGCTGGCGGGGGTGCAGGCGACGCTGACGCTCGACGGAGCCGCAGTCTTCGGCGACACCGCGTCGTCCGGGCGTCTCGTTTCCGGCGCGGGCACGCCTCGCGCGCTGGTCGAGTTCGTCGACGGCCTGGTCGTCATCGACCTGCTCGACGCGACGCCGGAACGGGTGAGGCTCGGGGCCGAGGACACGGCCGGCGTCGGCCTCGCGTTCTACGACGCGATCGTCGAGGACTTCGAGGCGAGCGACGGCGGCTACCTCGCGTACGGCGACTGGGAGCGGGGCACGCCGATCTACGGCCCGTGGTCCGCCTTCTCGGGCACTCGAGCCTGGGCGACGTCGCTGACCGGAAACTACCGGGTGCCGAGCTGGAACGAGCTGCACTCGCCTCCCTTCACGTTGCCGGCCGGCAGCACGCCGCGCATCGCGTACCGCAGTTGGTTCCACGGCGGCTGCTGCGACTGGGGCGACCTCGAGGTCTCGACCGACGGTGGCCGGTCCTGGGGCTGGCTCGACTCCCCCTACGGCGACCTCTCCGCCGCGGGGTGGGAGCGGCGCGTGATCGACATTTCCTGGCTGGCGGGCTACGAGGTGCGCTTCCGCTGGACGCTCGTCGGGCGCGTGGAACCGAATCCCGGCTGGTATGTCGACGACGTCGCGCTCGAGGAGATCCCGACCACGATCGAGTTCCTCGATCCCGACGGCGATCCCGACGGCGACGGGCTCACGACCCGCGCGGAGGTCGAGCGCGGCACCGATCCGTTCCGAGTCGATACGGACCGCGACGGCGCATGGGATGGCACGGACAACTGCCCGACGATCGCCAACAACCAGCAGTTGGATTCCGACGGGGACGGGACGGGGGACGCCTGCGAGGACGCCGACGGGGACGGGGTGGTGGACCCGCAGGACAACTGTCCCGACCGATCGAACCCCGGACAGGAAGACCCGGACGGCGATCGCGTTGGCGATGTGTGCGACAGCTGCCCCGGAGCGTACGACCCGAGTCAGGCCGACACGGTCCATCCCGGAGGACCGGGCGACGCCTGCGAGGATCCCGACGGCGACGGCGTTGCCGATGCCTACGACAACTGCCCGGACGTCGTCAACCCGGACCAATTCGATTCGGATTACGACGGATCGGGAGACGCCTGCGATTGGTACGTCATCCCGCTGATCGCCGAAGCGCAGGGAACGGCGAACGGCTTCGCGGGTGGCGCCGCGACGATCACCGTGCGCCTCGTCGACGCGCACGGCATCCTTCACCCGGAGCAGGCCGGCGTACGCCTGACGCTGGTCGTCGATGGCTCCGCGGTCTTCGCCGCATCCGCACAGACGGGTGTGGTTGTCTCGGGTGGCGGAACACAGCGTGCCCTTGTCGAGTTCGCGGATGGTCTCGTCGTGATCGACGTCCACGATGCTGTGCCCGAACGTGTCAATCTCTCAGGCGAAGATACCGAAGGGAGTGGCATCCGCTTCACGGGCACCGTACGCGAGGACTTCGAGCGGCCGAGCGGGTTTTCGGTCTTCGCGAGCAGCGACCTGGCGTGGGGCCTCGCGGAGCCCACGACCGGGCCGGGCCAGGCCGCCTCGGGGAGACTCGCATGGTCCTCGGGCCTGAGCGTCACGCCGACGAGTTACACCGTGACACGGCTCGTCTCTCCCTCGTATCGTCTCGCCGCCGGCGGATCGTCCACGCTCCGGTTCGCCAACTGGAACGACTATCACTGGAACTCGACGGTCGAGATCTCGACCGATGGCGGCGCGACCTGGATTGACCTCGGCAAGCCCCCGCTGGCGACGACTGACTACCAGCAGGCCGCATTCGACCTGTGGCATTATCTCGGCGAGGAGGTTCGCTTCGCTTTCTTGGTCGTCCGCACGCCGTACAATCCGGTCGTCGGGTGGTTCGTCGACGACGTCACCGTAGAGAACGTCCGGCCGACCATCACGTTCTTCGATCGCGACGCGGACGACGACGGGGACGGACTGTCCAACGCGGCGGAATTCGAGCGCGGAACGGACCCGACCGTCGCCGACACCGACGGTGACCGCGTGGCCGACGGCGGAGACATCTGCCCCAGCGCCTTCGATCCGCCGCAGGGCGACCAGGATCGAGACGGCATCGGGGACGCCTGCGAGGACTCCGACGGGGACGGTGTCCTCGACAGCCGAGACAACTGTCCCGCGCTTTCCAATGCGGGCCAGCTCGACCAGGACGCCGACGTGCGCGGCGACGACTGCGACAACTGCCTTGCCACCCCCAATCCCGATCAGCAGGACCAAGATGGAGATGGCAGCGGCGACTCGTGCGACGAGTCGGACGGCGACGGAATCGTCGATGCCGAGGACAACTGTCCCAGGGTGGTGAATCCGGGCCAGGAAGACGCGGACGCGGACAAGGTCGGCGACGCGTGCGACAACTGCGTGGCGTTCTGGAACGCTCGGCAGATCGACGCGGACGGCGACGGGAGCGGTGATGAATGTGCACCGGAGACGACCGGCTCCGGCGGCCTCGCTCACACCCCCTTCGAGCTGCCTTTCGCCAGCGGCGAGGCCGTCATCGACGTCCCGCGGGGGCATGCCTGGATTGCCGATCCCGGCGGGCGTCGCGTCGTGGCCATGGACCTGACGACCGGCCTCATCGATCGCGTCTTCGACTTCAGCGGGCGGCCGGACCACCTGGCGCTTTCCTCCGATGGGGCACGAGTCTGGATCGCCCTCACGGTGCGCGATCCGGAGGACTACTACGGAACCAGAGCCTCCCAACTCGCATCGATCGACTTGGGACGAGTGGTGCGTGATCGCCAGTTCGATATCTGGTACGGCTCCCACGGGGTCGCTTCGGGGCCCGAGGTCCTGCTGTCGGTGGCGTGGGACCCCTACTCTTTCTCGCCGGAGGTCTATCGCGTCGACCCGCTCCTTGGCGACATTCTCGCAGGGGCGTGGAACGGAGCCTCCCCGCTCGAGGTCCACCCGGACGGCCGGCGCTTCTACGGGCCGGACCGGGGAACCTTGCGGCGGCTCGACGCCCTCGCCTCCGACGGGCTCTCGAACCCACGCAATGTCGACTCGGCTGGTGGCTCGCGAGTCTTCATTCGCCCGGACGGCAAGCTGCTTCTCACCGATACCGGCGTCGCGCTCGAGCTCTCGGCGACCGCCGCGGAAGATCTGGTCCCGGCGGGTCGGCCGATCTCCGAGGGATTCGACACAGCAGCTTTCGGTTTCTCGCGCGGGGTCCTTGCCGTCTCCCGGGCCACATCCGTCGAGTACCTGAACTCCGAGAGCTTCTTGCCGATCGGGACGGTCCTGCTCGGGGGGCGTCCCAAGGCACTGGCTTTTTCTGCCGAGAGCCTGGTCGCGGTGACGTCCACCGGGTCGCGCACCGTCGTCGAGCGCCACCCGGCGCCGGACGTCATGGCCGATGCGCCGCCCGTGGCCAGTCTGGTGGTCGCGCCGCAGTCGGGCGGCAATACCGAGACGTCGTTTCGCTTCGATGCGTCGTCCAGCACGGATCCGGATGATGGCACCGCGTCCCTTCAGTTCCGCTGGGACCTCGACGGGGACGGTTCGTGGGAGACCGCATTCTCGACCGATCCCGTGATCGAGCACCGGTATCCGTTTGCCGGGTCGCACTTCGCGCGCGTGCAGGTCCGCGACAGTCTCGGCCTGGCTGCTACGGCGGAGGCCCGCGTCGACGTCGCGTTCGTGCCCGACCCGTCGGACCCTTCACGCCAGGACCCGCGGTACCGCTACGGATTCCGTGCCGCAGGGATCGTGGTCGACGAGGCGCGCAGTCGGCTCTACCTGAGCGAGCCGACGAGGAACCGTGTGCACGCGGTGGACGCGATCTCGGGGTTCATCGTGCAGAGCGTCGCGCTGGACGGCGAGCCGGGGGCACTGGCCCTCTCCGTCGACGGAACCCAGCTCCTGGTCTCGCTGGTGCCGCGTGGCTACGATCCCGCGCTCCCAGTGCCCGGGGCTACGGGACGGGTCGTGTTCGTCGACCTCGCCGACTTCTCCGTGCTCCGCACGTTCCCGCTGCGCCGGGTCGCCGTCGACCTCTTCCAGAACCGCGACGGGCGCGTCGTCGTGGCGAGCGACCGGGGCGAGGTCGGAGCCTACGACCCGGCCTCCGGCAGCCCGGTCGGAGACCTGACGTCGACCCAGTACGATCGGCTCGAGATCGAACCGCATCCTGATGGCGATCGACTGTACGCGCGGGGCAGCTGGTACGTCTTCCGTTACGCCCTGCCGCCCGGCGCGGGACCAGCACTGGAATCGATGAAGTCGGAGAGCTCCTACGGCCCGCCCGTGATCTCGATCAGCCCGCAGGGAGACATCCTCATCACCGATTCGGGGCAGATGTTTACCACGTCGCAGAACCGCGAGGAGGACCTTGAACGTCGAGAGGATCTCGCTCAATGGTTCATCAGCGCCGCGCGATTCGACGTGGCGAATCGCGTCCTCTTCACCAGCGAGCGCAGCGAGCTGCGGTACTTCAACCTGGACAGCCGGATCCAGATCGGCGTCCGGAATGCGCTTGGCGCCGTCGACACCATCGGAGTCATGGGAGAACTGATCGCGCTCGTCGAGCGCGGAACCGCGTACACGGAAATGCGCATCATTCCACATCCGGTTCCCGACGGGTCCACGAACCAGGCGCCGGATGCGCATTTCACGGTATCCCCCGAGAGCGGCGCAACGACCAATACGACGGTGACGTTGGACGCTTCCGGGACGGTGGATCCGGAGGACGGGGGCTCTGGCCTGTCCTTCCGATGGGACTTCGACACAGACGGTACGTGGGACACCGCCTGGAGCGAGGATCCGGTGGCGACGATCCGTTACGACATCGCCGGCGACAAGGCTGTCCGCCTGCAGGCTCACGACCGGCTCGGCGCCGTCGCGGATGCGGTGCAGGAGTTCGCCGTCGCTTTCGAGCCCAGTGCGGGCGAGCCGGGTCCGTCGCACGCCCCGTTCGCTTTCGACTTCGAAGCGCACGACGCGGTCTTCGAGTCGAGCCGGCCGCGAGCGTACCTGCTCGACCAGGAGGGTCGCACGCTCTCCGTGGTGAACTCGCAAACGGGTCTCGTCGAGCGCCGTTTCGCCTTTTCGGGGAGACCGCGGGGCCTGTCCTTGTCACCGGACGGATCGAAGCTGACCGTGCTGATCGACGTCCTGGACCCGCCGGGTTCGATCTACCACGGAACCGTCGTCCAGTCGCAACTCGCCGTGTTCGATACGGCCGCGGTCCTCAAGATCGCGCACTACCAACTGCCCTATATCGCCTACGCGCACGCGACCGGTCAGCGCTGGGCGGCCGTCGGCGGTGAATCGCAGATGCTCCACATCGTGGAGCTCGCGAGCGGGCAGGAGCTCTCTTCCGCCCTGCTGACGACCAGCATTGACACGCTCGCACTCCATCCTTCCGAGCGAGCGATCTACACGACGATGTACGGGACCAACGCACGCGTTCTTTCGGTCGATGAAGAGGGGATCGCTCAGCCGGCGAACGGACCGGAGCCGACACTGCTCGGGGAGCCGAGCGTCAGCGCCGATGGCCGCTTCCTGTTCTCCAAGAGTAGCTACGCCTACCAGATCGGTGACGATCCGGCCCGTGACATCACCCTGCTCACGGACTGCTGGGACTGTGCGGAGGGATCGATCTACTACTCAGCGATCGTCCCCGACAGCGTGCATGGAACCATCGTCACGCTGGAGAACGGCAGGATTGTCTACCGGAACCTCCAGACCTACCTGGCGATCGGCTCGGACCCGATCGTCACCAGCGGCACCTGGCCGAGGTTCCTTGGTTTGTCGGGCGACAAAGTTCTAGTGGTCGCCACGTTGACGTGGAGCCGCTCAGAGCTGATCGTCCGCGATCATGCGGCCCCTGGCGCCGCATCGAACACGGCTCCCGCGGCGCGGCTCGAGATTTCGCCCGCAGCGGATGGCAGCACGCAGACCCCGTTCCGCCTGGACGCCAGCTTGTCCGACGATCCGGAGGATGGGGCGGCCTCGCTGCTCTTCCGCTGGGACGCAGACGGCGATGGGCGTTGGGACGGCCCCTTCGCTTCCACCGCGGTCGTCGAGCTCCGCTACCCGTTCGCAGGTACCCGGACGGTCAGGGTCCAGGTGCGCGACCGCCTCGGGCTGTTCAGCGAGACGAGCGCGACCGTGCAAGTGCAACTCGAGCCGGACCCCGGTACGCCGTTCGGCAACCACGTCCCGTACGAGCTGCCGTTCAACCCGGTCGACGTGGCGTTCGACTCCGGCCGATCGGTTCTGTGGATCGCCGAGGAAGCGGGGCGTCGCGTGCTCGCCATGAACCTCGATACGGGACTCGTCGAGCGCCAGTATGAGCTCGGTCTGTACCCAGGGCAGCTCGAACTGCCACCAGACGGCTCGCGGCTCGCGATCGTGACCCGCGGGACCTGCGAGTCCTGTCCTGACAGTACGCCCCCAGATCCCTGGCGCGCGCACGTGATGTCGATCGATCTCGCGAATGGCCTGCTCGATCGGCAGTTCCCGGTGGACGGCGCCGTCAATGACATCGCTGTACTCGATCCTCGGCGTGTTGCGCTGACGGTCTCGACGCCGGACGGCAGAGCCGTCCAAGTCATCGAGGATGACGGCACGATCGTCGCGACCCTCTCGACCGCCCCGCGGCCTCTCTACCTGGTCGCGACACCGTCCGGTCGGACGATCTATGTGACCACGGAAACGAGCATCGAGCGTCACGATCAAGGCGACGACGGGGGGTTCCGGCGGTCGAGGGAGGTCTCAACGAGCGGCTCCCCTTACCGCCTGGTGATCACGCCGGCGGGGGACGCTCTGCTGCGTCCGGGCAACCCCCAGATCCTCGAGCTCGACCCCGATCCTGCCGCCGATCTCGTCCCAGCTCAGGAGGCCCTGCGCAACTGGTGGCAGATCGCGTTCGACCCGCCGCAGAGCGCGCTCCTGACGCTCGGCTCCAACGGGATGCTCGACGCCTACAATCTCGCCACACGCCTGCCGATCAGCAGTGAACCGACGCCTGGTCAGACTCGGGACTGGGACGAATCCTGGATCGGAATCGCCGGAGCCCGCGTCGCACTCGTCGCGCGGTACCATTATTACTCTCCGAACGGCCGGATGCGTGTTCGGTTCGTCGACCATCCGGCTCTGGATGGCGCCGCCAATGCGGCGCCCGAGGCGGCGCTCGTCGTGACGCCGTCGCCCTCCGGGAGCACGCGCACGACATTCCAGCTCGACGCGTCGGGTTCGCGGGATGCGGATGACGCACCGAGCCAGCTGTCGTATCGGTGGGATCTCGACGGGGACGGGCTCTGGGACTCGCCCTTCGAGCAATCCAACTCCCGTTCCATCCGCTTTCCGTACGCCGGCTCGTACCGGATCTCCGTGCAGGTGAGAGACCAGCTCGGTCTCACGAGCGCGGCTTCGGTCGTCGTGACTGCGTACTTCGAGCCAGATCCTGGCGACGTCGCCGAGCCCAACGCGCCCTATGAGCTCGATGAGGGGAGTGTGAGGACCGTCTTCGATTCAGCCCGACGGCGTGCGTGGATCTTCGACGCGAACGGACTTCGGCTGCTGTCCATGAACCTCGAGAACGGATTGCTCGAGCGTGCGTATGCGATCGGCGCGCCGCTGGCGCACATGAGCCTCACCAGCGATTTCTCTCGGCTGCTGCTCGTCACGGTGCCGCAATTGATGGTCGACGAGGACGGTTCCAAGTCGTCGCGAGCGCACGTGATGTCGATCGATTTCGATACGGCCGTGCTCGATCGGCAGTTTCCGGTCGATGGGACGGTGACCGATGCTGACATGATGGTCGATGGTCGTGTCGCGCTGCTGGTTGGGGAGGAGACCCCCGAGGTGAGGGTCGTCGACGGAGCGACGGGAGAGTTTCGCGGCGCCAGTCCTCTCCCGGGAGGCAGCTCGATCGTCGCCCATCCGACGTGGGCCGTGATCTACGGCTGCAGTCCGAACAACGACAAGGTGCACCGCTTCGACGCAGCCGCCACGGGGGGGCTCGTCCCCAGCGCAGTCAGGCGCGAGCCAGGGTACGGGTGCCTTGCCGTGACGCCCGATGGAACCCACCTGATCACCGGACGCGATGCGCTCGTCCTCGATGAGGATCCAGTGCGCGACCTCCGGCCCTCCGGCGACCGGGTGTACGCGGAATCGAGCGGGTCCATCTTCTTCGATCCCCCCCGCCGGGAGCTGTTCGTCCGTTCCTACGAGATTCTCCGGACTTACAACCTCGAGACTCTGCTGCCGGTCGGAAAGATGTACCTCGAGGAGTCAGGCACCGGGTGGACAGTGGTCGGGGCCGGGATCTCCGGTGACGAGCTGGCCGTGGTGGAGACGTACTACGACTGGCCGGATCCGTCGCGGAACCGGATTCGGCTGGCACCGCATCCGTTCCCGGCAGGCGCGACCAATCTGGCCCCCTCGATCTCATTGGGGGTCTCGCCGGGAGAAGGGACGACGAACACGCGCTTCCGCCTGGATGCTTCGACCGCGGCCGACGCCGAGACGCCCCGCGAGGAGTTGAGGCTCCGGTGGGACCTCGACGGCGATGGGTTCTGGGACACGGGGTTCGATCCGGGGACGATCCGCGAGGAGCGCTTCGTGATCGAAGGCCCACGGCGCGTGACCGTCCAGGTCCGCGACGCCCTCGGCATGACGGCCCAGGCGTCCGTCGACCTCGAGGTGACCTTCGTGCCGGACCCCGGCGAGCCGGCTCCGGATCACGAGCCGTTCCTCGTACCGTTCGACCAGTACTCCTCCCAGGTCGCCTTCGACTCGTTGCGCCCGCGGATGGCCGTCATCGAGCGAACGGGATCGGCCGTGACCTTCGTGGATCTGACGAGCGGCCTGTCCGAGCGTCGCATCGCTCTGGGAGCTGGGCTGACGTGGACCGCGATGGCGTCCGACGGCTCGACACTCCTCGTCGGCGGATTCGAGCATTCGACGGAGTTCCGAGGACCGCTGCTCGCGGCCATCGATCTGGCCACGATGACGAAGGTGTCGCATGTCCGGGTGGGGATCTCGCCGCCGGGACAGATCGCCGCGGCGAACGCTCGCGTCGCTTTCGCAGTTGGAATAGCGGACCTTGGATATGCCCTGCAGGCGATCGAGCCGTCCACGGGGCGCATCCTGGCCGAGACCCGGGATCTTCCGCTCGATCAGCAGGTCACGGCGCTGGCGGCCACACCGACCGGTGACCGGGTCTACGTCCTGATGCCGTTTGAGATCCGGCGCTACGATCTCGCAGCCGATGGGACGCTCGTGCGCACCACTTCGCGCCCGAGCCGCGACCCGTACACCCAGTTCGGAGACGCCCTCTGGATCGCTCCGGACGGGTCGCTGCTGGTCGTCGATCCGGAGGACGTCTATCGACTGTCGGAGAGGCCGGAGGACGACCTCGAGCTGGTCGGCGTCCTGCCCGTCGAGAAGCCGCACGACGGTCGAGACATCCGGTCACTGGCCTGGGACCTCTCGAACAGGGAGTTCCACGTTCTCTGTGGCAACCCGACGGGATGGATGCAGGTGGCCATCGACGGGCTCCGACTCGTCGGGGGCGAGCGGTACCAACCGTCGTGGATCGCGGTCGGCAAGCACGGGAAGACGCTTTCCGTCGCGGCAGGAGACGAGTCGATCCCCGGCGCGCGGATCGAGCAGCGTCACATCAACCATGCTCCAAGCGCGGTCGCCGGGCCCGATCAGGTGCTCGAGTGCTCGGGAGGCGGACAGGTGCGCGCAGAGGTCGACGGCAGCCGCTCGACGGACGGCGATTCGAGTCCCGGTACGGTGGACGACATCGCGTCGTACGCCTGGTCCGAGGGCGGGGAGCACTTCGCCGAGTCGGCCCGCGCCGTGCGCGAGCTGGCGTTGGGCGAACACAGCCTCCGCCTCACGGTGACCGACGCAGACGGCGCCACAGCCACCGACGAGACCGTGATCGACGTCGTGGACCGGGCCGGCCCGGCGATCCGCGTCGACTCCCCGGCTTCCGGGCAGTGCCTCGGCCCGGCCGCCGTGCCGGTCGTGCCGCAGGCGTCCGCGCAGGACGCGTGCACCGGGACCGAGCCGGCAGTGACGTTCGAGCCGCCGGGGCCGCTCACGGCGCACGGCGACTACTCGCTCGTGGCGAGCGCCGTCGACCCGGCGGGGAACGCGAGCCGCGTCGAGGTGCCGTTCACGCTCGACCTCGTCGCGCCGCAGGTCACGCTCCTCGAGCCCGAACCGCGGCAGAAGTTCGTCCTGCCGCTTGAGGTCCGGTTCGAGTCGGCCGACCGCGACGGCGCGGCCGGCGAGGTCGTGCACGAGGTCGTCCTGCTCGACGGCTGCGTGGCGTGGGACGGCGCCAGCGTCGGCGACGGCGACGGACTGTTGTCGGACGAAACGCTGGTGCTGGACCAGGCGGTCCTGTGCGGGATCGCCGCCCGCTGCGGGGTGCGCGCCTGGAAGAACCCCGAGCTGGCGGTGGTGGCGACCGACTGCGGCGGCAACGCGGGACGGGCCGCGACGCGGCTGCGGGGAGCGTACACGCTCCCCGACGCCGCCTGCGGCGTGTCCCTACGGCTGCCGGCGCTGGAGCTCACGACGCGCTGAGGCGGGGCTGGCATGGCCGTACCGACCAGACGCCGCCGCAGGGCGACGCGGAGTGAGTGCCTTGTCGCCGCCGCGGTCGCCCTCGCGCGAAGTTCGAGCGGCCCGCCGCTGCGCCCCGGCGAACCAGCACCCCTGGGCCGTCGCGCGCAGCGCCCGGCATCTTCAGATTCCGGCTGGATAATCGACTCAACTAAACGGATGGTTAACTAAAATAGGATGCGGCAGATCCGAGAGGCTCCCGGAGCGCCGCAGCCGGACCCGTTCCGGTTGCCCGGACCGGTCTTGCGGGGGCCGTCTGAAAGCGGCGCGGGTCCTGGCGATTCCCGCCAGGTTGGCTTCGCGCCCGGGGATTTCCCTGCGCTCCCAGCTTTCGATATCCCGGCCCGGCACGTGGTGGTACCTTCCCGACGTCTAAAGAATCGGTAAATGGCCCCGATCCTGGACATCCGTGGAGGGGAGTCCCTATGTCGAACCGGGTGAGGTCCCTGCCGGCCCGGGCGGCGCTGCTCGCGCTCGCCCTGCTGCTGGTCGTGTCGGCCGTCGTCGCGCAGGTCTCGGACCAGGACGGCGATTTCGTCGAGGACGCCTACGACAACTGCCCGACCGTCTGGAACGGCGGGCAGGAGAACCAGGACGGCGATCGTCTCGGCGATGCCTGCGATCCGTACCCGGACCTCGACCTGCGGATCCGGGCGGATATCGAGGAGTGGAAGCTGGCCGGGGAGGCGGCGACAGCTCACTACCGGCTGGTCAAGCCACTCGGAACCCTGCAGGGACAGCTCACCGGCATCCTGGCCACGCTCACGCTCGACGGCCACGCGGTCTTTACCGCAGCTGCCGCCGGCCGGCTGCTCGACGGGACCGGGACGAACCGCGCGCTCGTCGAGTTCGTCGACGGGGTCGTGGTGCTCGAGGTACGCGACACGACGGCCGAGCGGATCCGGCTTGGGGGCGAAGACAGCGCCGGCCTGGGGATCACCTTCGAGGACGCGGTTGTCGAGGACTTCGAATCGACGCCCGGGGGCCTCATGGAGAACGGCTACTGGGAGTGGGGGATCCCGGTCCGAGGGCCCGCCGCTGCCGCCTCGGGAGAGCGCGTGTGGGCGGCCTGGCTCTCCGGGGACTACCCCGTCCCCAGCTGGTCGGGGCTGTATTCAGCGGGCTTCGATCTCCCGACGCAGGGACCGCTGAAGCTGGCCTACAGCAGCTGGTTCCACGGCGGATGCTGCGACTGGGGCGAGCTCGCGGTCACGACGGACAGAGGCCAGTCGTGGCAGGCGCTCGATGAGCCCTACGGCGACACCTCCTGGTTCGGCTGGGATCGTCGCGTGATCGATATCTCGTGGCTCGCCGGGCAGCACGTCAGCTTCCGCTGGTTGCTCGTCGGGCGCTACGCCCCGAACCCCGGCTGGTACATCGATGAGTTCGCGATCGAGGGGATTCCGTGCTCCATTGATTTTCTCGACCCGGATGCCGATGCGGACGACGATGGCCTGACGAACCGGGAAGAACTCGAGCGAGGCACCGATCTCTTCGACGTCGATACCGATCAGGACGCGGCATGGGATCGTACGGACAACTGCCCGACCGAATACAACTACTCCCAGGAGGACAGCGACGGCGACGGGACCGGCGACGCGTGCGAGGACCGCGACGAAGACGGCGTGGTGGACCCGCGCGACAACTGCCCCGACCTGCCGAATCCGGCGCAGGCCGACGGCGATGGCGACGGCCGCGGCGATCCGTGCGATAGCTGCCCGGCCGCCTACGACCCCTACCAGGCCGACACGGTGCATCCCGGCGGGCCTGGCGACGCCTGCGAGGATCCCGACGGCGACGGCGTTCCGGACGCCCGTGACAACTGCCCTGACACCGCGAATCCCGGCCAGGAAGACTCCGACAGCGACGGGATCGGCGACGCGTGCGACCGCTTCGGGATCCCGCTGACGGCCGAGGCCCAGGGAACAGCGACGGTGCTTGCCGGCGGTGCGGCGACGATCACGGTGCGGCTGGTGGATGACGCGGGGAACCTGCTCCCCGACCAGGCCGATGTCCGCATCACGCTGGCGCTCGGCGGTTCGGCCGTCTTCGCCGAGACGGCGCGCGAGGGCCTGCTCGTCGCGGGCGGCGGCACCCAGCGCGCGCTGGTCGAGTTCGTCGGCGGCCTGGTCGTGCTCGACGTGCGCGACGCCGTCGCGGAGCGGGTGGATCTGACGGGGATCGACACTGAAGTGATCGGGATCCGCTTCACCGGCGTCGTGCGCGAGGATTTCGAGACGCCGAGCGGCTTCTCGGTCGATCCACGCAGCGTCATGGCGTGGGGGCTCGGCGAGCCGGTTGGCGGGCCGGGCCGGGCCGCGTCGGGGCGCTCCACCTGGAGCACGGGGTTCGTGAAGCCGACGGGGTACGGGGAGGAGTCGCGGCTCGTCTCCGCGAGCTACCGCCTGGCCGCCGGCCAGCCCCGTCTCGAATTCGCCAGCTGGATCGACTCCTTCTACTGGCTGGGACGCGTCACGATCTCCACCGACGGAGGGGCGAGCTGGGCTTGGATCGGCCGACCGACGGCCTCCGGTGCCGACTACGACCGGATCGAGCTGGACCTTGCCTCCTACGCGGGGCAGGAGGTCAAGCTTGGATTCTGGCTCTCCCGGGAGTTGTACTACCCGAGCGCGGGCTGGTTCGTCGACGACGTCGTCGTCCGCGGCGTGCAGCCTGTGATCGCGTTCCTCGACCCGGCGGCCGACGCGGACGGCGACGGCCTGCCGAACGCGGCCGAGCTCGAGCGCGGCACCGACCCGGCCGTGGCCGACGGCGACGGCGATCGCGTCGCGGACCCGGCCGACCGCTGCCCCCTCGTCTTCGATCCGCAGCAGGGGGACCAGGACGGCGACGGAACCGGCGACGCCTGCGAGGACTCGGACGGCGACGGGCTGACCGACGCGCGCGACAACTGCGCGACCCTTCCGAACGCGGACCAGGCCGACGCCGATGCGGACGCGCGCGGCGACCTGTGCGACAACTGCCCGGCGACCCCCAACCCCGGTCAGCAGGACGGCGACGGCGACGGCGTGGGCGACGCCTGCGAGGACACCGACGGCGACGGCCTGTTCGATGACCGCGACAACTGCACCTTCGTCGCCAACCCCGGCCAACAGGACGCGGACGCGGACGGCGACGGCGACGCCTGCGACAACTGCCCGGCGCTCTGGAACGCGCGCCAGATCGACGCCGACGCGGACGGAGTCGGGGACGAGTGCGAGCCGGAGACGGTCGGTGCTCCCGGCTTCGTCCACGCACCGTACGAGCTGCCGTTCGGGGCGCAGCGGGCGGTGATCGACGCCCCGCGCGGCCGGGCCTGGATCGCCGACCCCGCGGGTCGCCGTGTCGTGGCGGTCGACCTCGCCAGCGGCCTGGCCGAGCGCGTCTTCGAGTTCAGCGGCCGCCCCGACGAGCTGGCGCTCTCGTCCGACGGAGCGCGGCTGTGGATCGCGCTGACGATCCGCGAAACCGGCGGCTACCTTCCGACGCGCGACTCCCAGCTCGCTTCGATCGACCTCGCGCGGCAGGTCCGTGACCGGCAGTTCGCGCTTGCGAAGGGCTCGTTCGGCCTCGCCGCCACGCCGGCGGCCGTGCTCTCGCTACGCCGGGAGTCCAGCTACGACGACCCCAGCGTGGACCGCATCGATCCGGTGACCGGTGCGATCCGGTCGACGAGCGTGAAGGCCATCACGCTGGAGCCGCACCCCTCCGGGCAGCGCTTCTACGGGATCCGCTCGGGATCCGTCTGCCGCTTCGAGCTGACCGCGAGCGGCAGCGTCTCGGTCACGCGGTGCTCCAGCTCGACCACCGGATCGGAGCGCGTCTTCTTCGTCCCCGGTGGCGAGCGGCTCGTGACGGGCACCGACTACGAGCTGGCGCTGGCCGAGACGGCGGACCAGGACCTCGTCCTCGTGCGGCAGCCCGTCGTGGCGTCGTTCTACCTGACGGCCTTCGACCTTCCGCGCCTGACGCGCGCCAACGCGCGGGGGCCGGACCTCGAATACCTCAACACCAGCACGCTGCTGCCGTTCGGCGGCACACGGCTCGCGGCGCCGGCGCTGGCGCTCGTCTTCGCCGGCGACGTGGTCGTCGCAATCGGCAGCGACGCCGCGCGCGTGAGGATCGAGCGGCTGCCCCACCCGGCGCCGGACGGCGGCACGAACCGGCCGCCGAGCGCCGCCCTCGCGGTGTCGCCCAGCGCCGGCGGGACGACCGGGACGACGTTCGTGCTCGACGCGTCGGCCAGCTCCGATCCCGACAGCGGGGCGGCCGGGCTGCGTTACCGCTGGGACTACGAAGGGGACGGTACGTGGGACACGCCGTTCACCTCGTCCCCCTCGACCGAGCGGCGGTACGCGAGGGCCGGCTCGTTCTTCGCCCGGGTCCACGTCGCCGATCCGTCGGGCCTGGCAGCCATGACCGAGGCACGCGCCGACGTCGCGTTCGTGCCCGATCCCAGCGAACCCGGCGGGATGGACCCGATCCTCCGGTACGTCTTCCGTTCCCCCGGAGCGTCGTTCGACGCCCCCCGGCGCCGGATCTACCTCGCCGAGCCCGGTGCCAACCGGATCCACGCGCTCGACGCAGAGACGGGACTGGTGCGGTGGAGCCTGCCGCTCGACGGCGCGCCCTCGGCGCTCTTCCTGGCGCCGGACGGCGCCCGGCTGCTGGTCGCGCTGGGCCCGCCGGGCTACACCCACCGGACGCCCTGGGACGCGGCGCGCCGCGGCACGGTGGCGTTCGTGGATCTCGACCTCGTCACCGTGGCCCACAG
>CAVPCQ010000022.1:0-24116 GCA_963702425.1 uncultured Acidobacteriota bacterium | reverse complement strand
CTCGCCGTCCTCCCTGGTCTTGATCCCGGTCGTCCTGATGGTGCTGTTCGCCCCCGTCGTCTCCGGCCAGAGCTGGCTCGACAAGGTCAAGAAGAAAGTCGAGCAGAAGTCGGCGCAGCGCGCCGACCAGAAGACCGACGAGGCGATCGACGAGGGGCTGGACTCGGCGGAGAACGGATGAAGTGCGTCGCGTCCGACCAGGCCTGCCTCGACAAGGCGAAGAAGAAGGGCAAGAAGGTCGTGCTCGTGGACGAGCAGGGAAAACCGCTGCCGGAGGACCAGCAGCCCGGCGGAGCGGCCGCAACGCCGGCCGGAGGCACCAAGCAAGGAGCGGAGCCGGGTCCCGTCGGGCCGATGGAAGGAGTGTGGGCCAACTTCGACTTCGTGCCCGGGAACCGCGTGATCTTCGCCGACGACTTCGCGCAGGACACCGTCGGCGACTTCCCGCGCCGCCTGGGCTTCGAGTCGGGCAACTGGGAGATCGTCGAGTGGCAGGGGGCGCGCTTCCTGCGCAGCGAGGGCCACGGCGGCGCGTGGATCTCGATCAATCTGACGGAGCCGCTGCCGGAACGGTGGACCTTCGAGATGGACTTCATCTTCGGCCACCCCGGCCGATCAGCGGGGGCAGGCCGGCATCCAGATCTCCTTCGAGAAGGACCACGCCGGGCACCTGGCGAACATGTTCGCGCTCCGGCCCGACAGTGCGTCGCTGCTCGGCGGCGCCGAGGGCGCCCCGCACACCCAGTTGGGTCTCACCAACCTGAACGACAACCGCCCGAACAAGATGATGCTCCTGGCCGACGGCTCCTACGTCAAGTTCTACGTCAACGACCGCCGGATCGCGAACGTCCCCAACGCCCAGCTCCTGAAGAGCAACAAGATCTGGATCAACACGTTCTTCGCCGAGGAGCCGTACTACGTCTACGTCGGCAACTTCCGGGTCGCGGCGAGCGACAAGAAGATCTACGACGCGTTCGCCGTCACCGGTCGGCTTGCGCTCCAGGGGATCTACTTCGACACCGGGAGCGACAAGCTGCGCCCCGAGTCGTCGGGCACGCTCAAGGAAATCGGCCAGATGCTGAAGGATCACCCCGACCTGCGCCTGCTGATCGAAGGGCACACCGACAACGTCGGCAGCGAGGCCTCGAACCAGGTCCTGTCCGAAAAACGCGCCGCGGCGGTGAAGCAGTCGCTCGTCGCCAACTTCGGGATCGACGCCGGGCGGCTGGAGAGCAAGGGGTTCGGGGCGAGCAAGCCGGCGGCGCCGAACGACACGCCGGAAGGACGGCAGACCAACCGGAGGGTCGAGATCGTCAAGCTCTGAGCGCGGGTGGGCGGAAGCGCTGCCGACCGCGATCAGCCCGCCAGCGACAGGTCCCCGACCCCGAGGCGCGACGCTTCGTCGCGCCACGCGTCGCCCGTGAGCGAACCGTCTGCGATCTTCCGCAGCGCGTCGAAGGGGAACAGCTCGTCCCCGTTCCGTCGCGCCGACACGGGAGCCCCGGGAGGGGCCGCGATCGTCCAGCCCGCGCGCTCGAGCGCCAGGATCGTTCCCGCGGCCGCCAGCCATCGGACGAAGGCTTTGCGAGCATCCGGGGCATTGTCCGGTTCGAGGCGGCCTGGCAAACGCGTGGCCCGGGCAGCGCCCTCGGAGATGAACTTCGGGAGATCGCAAACGGTCGCCCCCTCGAGCGCGGCCGCGTTCGTCGCCACCGCAGCGCGCCAGGCAGGCAGGAAAACGGCGGAGACAACCGAGTCCCACGCGATCGGGGCGAGCGTTCCGACGCTCGTCGCATCGGCCACCGTGGCGAGCCACCTGCGCTCCAGGCCTGCGACGTCCGACAGGAGCGAGATCGCGGGTGGCTCCCCGGAGGGATCGGGCCCGTCCGGCAGGCCGGACGCGGCGGCGATCCGCTCAGCCAGCGGTGGGTGAGTGTCGTAGGGGTTGGCCCTGGCCTCCTGCAATGCCGCCTCGAGCAGTTTCGTCATCCCCTCGGAGACTCGAGCGTCGGAAGTGAACCTCCGGAAGCCTTCCGCGATCGGCGGAAGGAACCCCGCCTGCACGACGGGGAGGACCTCCTGTGACCAGTACGCGTCGTAGCCGGCCGCCGCGAGCTGGACCTTCTTCAGCCCTTCGACGAGCGGCCGCGATCCGGCGACCCGCGAGGCCAGCGCGTCGGCGCTGAGCTCCTGGCGCCGTGACACCGCGTGCGAGACCCTGAGAAAGAGGTTGCCGTAGAGCAGGAACGGAAGCTGAAGGAACGAGTTCCCGAGGCCTCCGATCGTGCGGCCGATCGCGGATCGCGTCTTGTAGACCCACGGGCCGAGCCGGGTGTCGCCGCCGTAGTAGTGGCCGAACTCGTGCGCGAGGACGGCACGCAGCTCCGACACCGAGAGAGTCTGCAGCAGGGGCAGTCCGAGCCCCATCACTCGCCGGCTGAAGAACCCCATGACGCCGCCGCGCTGCGCGACCCAGGCATTGACGTCGCCGACCAGGAACACCTCCGCGGGCATGACCTGCCCCGTCGCCCGCGCGACCCCCTCGATCTCCGCGAACAGCTTCGGGTGGCTCGCCGGCTCGAGGGTCGGACCGGGCGCGTCGAACCGATCCCGGCGCGGGAGAATCGACCAGAGAATCGTCGCGGCCCCGATGAGGCAGATGAGCGCGATCTTCGGATGGATCCGGTTCGTGTAGACCACCTCGGCAATCGGCACAAAGACGAGCGCGGCCGTGATCGCGAGCGCCAGGACATAGAAGCCGACCATCAAGCCGACGGCGAGCGCCGCGCGACCCGCCACAGAGCCGGAAGCACTCATGAGTCACCCCCCCCAGGTTGGACCGCTGCAGCCATGCTATCGGAACGGGTTGCTCGGGAGGCTGGTGCCACCCCGCACTAATCCGCTTTCGTTCTCGCGTAAGGGGCGCCGGGGGCCGCAGACGCGAGACCCCGGAGCGCGGCGGACCACGGACGAGGCGTCGGCGGCCGATCCTAGATTGAAGTGCGGGGTCCCAAGGCGGAAGATGATCCCCGAGGAGGCTGACCCGTGAAAACCCCCTGGTTGCTGTCCGTCCTCGTGGCGTCGTCGCTCCTCGGATGCGCGACGACCCCCGCTCCCGAGCCCGCGCCGGGCGAGACCCAGCTCACCGTCGGCGAAGTGCAGCGGAAGATCGCCATCGGCATGTCCGGCGAGGAGGTCATCCAGGCACTCGGCTCGCCGAACGTCGTGACGACCGACGACCAGCGCCGGGAGGTGTGGGTCTGGGACAAGGTCTCGACCACGCGCGTCGACAGCTCGCAGGACGGCTACTTCACGATCGTCGTCGTCGGCGGGTCGAATTCGTCGAGCTCCCAGACGACCACCCAGAAGACCTTGACCATCATCGTGAAATTCGACGAGAACAAGAAGGTCCGGGACTTCGCCTATCACGCATCGACCTTCTGAGATCTTCATTCATGCGGACCGGCGTCGCCTGCCTGCTCATCGGTGTCGTCCTGACGGGATGCGCGACCGGTGTGCCCCCGGACGCGCTCACCCTCTCTCCGGAGAGCCTGGCGCTGCGGCAGCTGCAGTCGCGCCGCTTCGACACCGGGAAGGAGCTCGAGCTGCTCAAGGCGTCCGCGGGTCTGCTGCAGGACCTGGGCTTCACGATCGAGGAGAGCGAGACGAAGCTGGGAGTGATCGTCGGGTCGAAGGACCGCGATGCGATGAACGCGGGGCAGATCGTCGGAGCGGCCTTCGCGGCGGCCATCGGCGTGCGGATCCCGATCGAGAAGAACCAGAAGATCCGCGTCGCCGTCGTGACCCGTCCCCTGGCCGGTGTGGAGCCGGGGACGATCGTCCGGGTCACCTTCCAACGGATCGTGTTCAGCACCGAAAACACGATCACGCGGGAGGAGAGCCTGGAGGCCCCGGAGCTGTATCAGGAGTTCTTCCGCCGGTTGTCCAAGGCGGTTTTCCTCGACGCCCACGAGATCTGAGCCGATGAGAACCGGGAGCCGTTTCGGACAGGCAGTGATCCTCGCGCTCCTTCTCGTCGGCTGTGCGACGACGACCGAGCAGGTGCTCGACACCGGCCAGTCCCAGGTGCAGCTCCGGGCGATCCAGACGCGGGCGTTCGACACGACGGACGTCGAGAAGACCCTGAGGACCGCGATCGCCACGCTCCAGGACCTGGGCTTCGTGATCGACAAGGCCGATCTCGAGCTGGGGACCGTGAGCGCGACCAAGCTGGACAGATACCCGTTGCGGATCACGGTGACCGTCCGCGAGCGCGGCACGACGCAGGTCGTCGTGCGGGCCAGCGCGCAGTACGCCGTCGAGCCGGTCACGGACCCGGTGCTCTACCAGCAGTTCTTCCAGGCCTTCGAGAAGGCGATGTTCCTCACCGCGCAGGAGGTCGACTGAGCGCCGCCGCCGGCCGGCCGTCTCCCCCGAGCGCCGCGGCAAGGCGGCGCATGGCGAGCGGGATGAAGGGCTCCCCGCCCGGAGGAGTCACGCGAGCGACCCGCCTGCGGAAGCGCTCGGCGTGTCCGAGGGCCGCGCGGTAGAACGCGCACTGGAAATCGGGAATCCGGTGCGGGTCGGCATTCCCCGGCGTCATCGCGATCGACATCGGGCAGACCGCACAGCGGCCGAGGTGACGGCACTCGGCGCAGCGGCCGAAGCCCGAGTACTTGGCCCGCCGGTCGTCGAAGAGACCAGTCCCCGAGAGGGCCACGCGGTACGACGCGGCGTGGGCCTCGAGCTCGGGGCTGCGGATGGTGCCCAGCGCGAGCCGCGGCAGCGGGAAGCGTGGGCGCCCGGACCCGAGGTCGGCCACCGAAGGTGCCAGCAGGGGACACTCGCAGAGCGCCCCGTCGACGTCGACCGTCAGCTGGGTGAGCTGCCCCATCCGGCACATCGGAATGGGGGCGCGCCGGCGCGCGCTCCGGCGTCTCGAGCGTGGCTCGCGTCCGTACGCCGCCCAGAGCGATCCACCGAACAGAACGAGCGGCGCCGCCCCCGTCGCCTGGAAGCGGGACCAGCAGATCCGCTCGATGCGCTCGAACTCGCGCTCGAGGCGTCGGATCGCGTCCGCGCTCCCGCCACCGGCGGTGCTCATGGCCGGTCCGAGGAGCAGCCGCCGCACGCGGCGGTCGAGGAGGTACGCGACCGACTCTGCGAGGTACGGGACGGCATCCGGAGAGACGGTGATCGCGACGCTCAGTCCGTCCTCGTGGAGTCGGGGGTTGTCACGCCGCAGCCGGGCCAGGAGCGCGTCGAGCGCCGCGAAGCTGTCCGGTTCGCGCAGGTCCTGTGCGCGCGGGACACCGTCGAAGCTGAGCTGCACGCGAAAGCGGTGCCGCTCGAGGAAGCGAGCGGCCGCGGGATCGAGCAGCAAGCCGTTGGTGGTGAGCCCGTATTCGATCGGAAGGCCCGGGGTGCGAAGCCGCTCGGCGCGGGAGACCGCGCGGCGGAGCAGCGCGATCTCCAGGAGCGGCTCGCCCCCCGTGAAGCCGAGCCGAAGCTGATCCGCGGGCCCGGCGAACAGCCAGTCGACGGCGGCGCGCAGCGTGGGCCACGTCATGGGTCCGGCCCCGCGTCGCCGCTGATAGCAGTACCGGCAGCGGAGGTTGCATTCCGCCGTCAGCAGCGCGGTCAGGGCGCGCACGACAGCGGCTGGCTCGTCGCTCGCGGGGGCCATCGACGGGCGGTCCGATCGCGGCGCGCCGTCAACGCTTGGGTCGTTTGGTGGGCCGCTTCTGCGGCCGCTTGGTTGTGGCCTCCGCGTCGCCGGGTCGGATGTCGGAACCCAGAGCGTCCAGCGACTGGAAGCACAGCCATGCCGGACGCCCCCAGATCCCGCTCTGCGCCCTGAGCTCCGGGTAGCATTCCCATCGCGCGAGCGGCGGGGGCGGAACGGGCCCCGGGATCCGGAGCGACAACTCCAGCGTGGGCGGCAGCGTCTCGAGAGCCTGCCGTACGGCACCCGTCCAGGCCTCGATGTGCTCGAGCGTATTGATGAGATCCAGCACCGTCAGCTTGTCCTGACCCTTCGCAGTCCCCGTCCGCTTCTTCGCCATGATTCCTCCCCCACGGCTTTCAGTACGCACCCTTCGACGCGTCGAGAACCCAGATGTTCCCGGCCGCACGGTCCTGCATGTAGACGAGGTACCGCCCGTCCTCCGAGATGCCGAAGCGTGCGCTCACTTCGTTTTCCCCGACGCGCGGTTGCGGTTCGAGCGGGCTGCCCCGGCCTCCCGCAGACGGCAACCGCCGGAGCTCCAGCCCCTCCGTGCCCCAGTTGCCCAGCACCCAGAGCTCGTCACGGACGCGCGACCACTGCTGATCCCGCGCACTCGCGCCAGTCGTCAGCTGCTGCGGCTCGGCAGCTCCTTCCAGCTCGAGGAGGTAGACCTCCTGGCTCTTTGCGGTGTTGCCCAGGAACGCGATGCGCCGGCCGTCGGGAGACCATTGGGGGTCGAAGTCGCTGGTCGGCCCGCGCGTCAGCTGCCGCGCCGGCCCCGAAGGGCGCCCCGCGCTCACCGGCGCGATCCAGAGGCGGTTCCCGCCGCCCTGGTCCGACGAGTACGCAATCCACCGGCCGTCGGGCGACCACGCGGGCTCCATCTCGTTGGCCGGACCGTCGGTGAAGCGGACCGGCGCTCCTCCGGCGGCGGGGACGATCCAGACGTCGCGCTGACCGTCGGCGACGCGGTAGTACGCGACCCAGCGGCCGTCAGGAGAGAATTCCGGGTGTGAGACGGTCCCGGTCTGCTCCGTGAGCTGTCGAACTGGCCCGCTCGGCTTGCCGCGGTCCAGCGATTGCACCCACAGGTCCGTCCGCCCGCCGACCCCGCGCGCGCTGTACACGAGGGAACTGCCGTCGGGCGCCAACGCGGGCGAGGCGCGCAGGCGCGACTCGGGAAGGACCGATTCGGTCCCGGTCGCGAGATCGCGCAGTACGAAGTCGATCTGGACATCGACCGTGGAGTGCAGCAGGCGCGAGCCGTCCGAAGAGATGCTCGGCTCGCTTTCGCTCCCCGTGCCGAGCGTCACGCGCTCGAGCCTGCCCCCCGCGACCGGGATGCGCCAAAGCGCGAGCGTGCCGTCGCGGTACGACGCGAAGTAGATCATCCGATCGTCGGACGACCACGCAGGCGCGAAGTCGGCCGCACCGTCGGTGGTCAGCCGGTGTGCGGCGCCGCCCGTCGCCGGCACCAGCCAGAGGTCCTTCGCCTCGGCGTAGCAGATCATCCGGCCGTCGTGCGACCACGCCGGCTGCGCGTGGTCCCACAGGCCGTCGTCGTCGTGCGTCAGCCAGGTCACTGCACCCAGGTCATCGAGCGGCGCGACCGCGATGCGGCGCCACCTTCCGTGCGGTGCCGAGAAGGCGATCGTCCTGCCGTCCGGCGAGATCGCGGGATCGGCCGCGTCGGGGATCAGCCGGACCTGCGGCCCGCTGAGTGTCGGGACGCGCCAGATTCCGGGTGCACCGTCGCGCTCGGACACGAACGCGATCGCGCGTCCATCCGGGTACCAGGCCGGACTGCGGTCGGCGGCCGGGTCGTCGGTGAGCCGCAGCGGCTCGCCGCCGCGCACGTCGACGAGCCAGATGTCGCCGTTTCCCGCGCGATCGGATTCGAACGCGGCCAGCGTACCGTCGGGTGAGACCGCCGGCCGCGACTCGCGGCCGGGCCATGTCGTGAGCTGTCGCGGGCGGGCAGGCGGCTTCGGCGCGGGCCGCAGGAGTTCGAACCCGCTCAGCAACAGGGCGACCGCGACGCCCGCGGCAGCGACGACGCCCGCGATCGCAAGAACCCTCCAACGTGGCCGGCTCCGAGTGCTCCGTGTTTCGAGCGTCCCCTCCCGGAACTGCTGCTCCAGCGCGCGCAGGTCGAGGAGCATCTCCCGCGCGGACTGGTAGCGGTCCTCGCGCCGCTTCGCCAGCGACTTCGCGACGATTCGCTGGAGTTCGGCCGGGACCGCGGGATTCAGGCTGGCGACCGGCGGCGGGTCCAGCTGGGCGACCGCTTCGCGGACCGCCGACGAGTGCTCCCCGCGGAAGGGGCGCCGGCCGGCGCACATCTCGTACAGCATCGCGCCGAGCGAGAAGAGATCGCTGCGCGCGTCGAGTGGTTCACCCGCGACCTGCTCGGGCGACATGTAGGCCGGCGTGCCGGGAATCGGTCCGTGGTCGGCCTCAGTCACCGCCGTGCTGTAGGGCGAGTCTTCGTCCCGGTCCCGCAGGCTCCAGCTCGAGACCCCGAAGTCGGCGAGAAGCGGGACGCCCTGCCGGGTGATCAGGATGTTCCCGGGCTTGACGTCGCGGTGGAGCACGCCCTGCTCGTGAGCGGCGGCGAGAGCGTCCGCGATCGCCGCGGCGATCGCCACCGCCTCGGCCGGGGGAAGCGCGCCGTCCCGCTTGATCCGCTCGGCGAGGCTGCCCCCTTCCACGAGTTGCATCGCGATCCACGGCCGGCCGCCGACGTCGAAGACGTCGTAGATCGGGACGATGTTGGAGTGCTGCAGCAGCGCGGCGATGCGCGCCTCCTGGAGGATCCGGCGCTGCAGGCGCGGGTCGAGCGCGGACCGCACCAGCGGGCTCTTGAGCGCGACGTGGCGCGCGAGCCGCACGTCGCGGGCCCGGTAGACGACAGCCATGCCGCCTTGCCCAAGGGCCTCGACGATTTCGTAGTGGCCGACGCGGTCACCGGGATTGAGCGGGTCCTCGAAACCCCGCGTCGACACCGTCCCGTCACCGTTCGGGCCGCCCCCCATGGCGGGGTCCTCCGGACCGCGAGGTCAGTCTAACCCCGGTGGTTCGGGGGGGAGTGCCAGCGCCGGAGGGTGACCCGGTCCGCGGCCTCCTGTCCTGCCTGCAAGATGTTGATAAACAAGACGTTAGGCCGCAATACGTCGCAACCCGCGTATCATGGACGGCGACCAGGACGGAGCAACCGTGATCGGCCGGACCCTCGCCCATTACCGCATCACCGCCGCGATCGGCGCCGGCGGCATGGGCGAGGTCTATCGCGCGACCGACACGAGGCTCGGCCGCGACGTGGCGCTCAAGGTCCTGCCCGCGGAGATGGCCTCGAACCCCGAGCGGCTCGACCGCTTCCGGCGCGAGGCGAAGGCCCTGGCGGCCCTCGACCACCCGGGGATCGTCACCGTCTTCTCGGTCGAGGAGGCCGAGGGGGTCCACTTCCTCACGATGCAGCTCGTCGAGGGCCGGTCGCTCGATCGGCTCGCCCCGGAGGCCGGGTTCCCCGTCGAGCGGCTCCGCGAGATCGCCGCCGCGCTGGCCGATGCGCTCGCCGCGGCGCACGAGAAGGGGATCGTGCACCGCGACCTCAAGCCCGCCAACGTGATGGTGACCGGCGACGGGCGGGTCAAGGTGCTGGATTTCGGACTCGCGAAGGAGCTGCGCGCCGCCGACCCGAGCGACGCCACGCGGACCTCGTTCGCGCAGACCGCGCTGGGGGTCGTGATGGGGACGCCGGCCTACATGTCGCCCGAACAGGTGACGGGCCGGGCGGTCGACCAGCGCACGGACATCTTCTCGCTCGGCATCCTGCTCTACGAGCTGTCGACCGGCCGGTGCCCCTTTCAGGGACGATCGCCGGCGGAGCTAGCGTCGTCGATCCTGCGCGACGCCCCGCCGCCCGTCACCGACGTCCGGGCCGATCTGCCCGGCGACCTGGCGCGCCTCATTCGGCGCTGCCTGGAGAAGGAGCCGCGCGACCGCGTCCAGACCGCGCGCGACGTCGCGAACGAGCTGCGGGAGATGGGGCGCCCGCCGGCTTCGATGGCGACGGTGGGCCCGGACGCGGGTTTCCGGATCGCGGTGCTGCCCTTCTCGGACCTGAGCCCGGCGAAGGACCAGGCGTACCTCTGCGAGGGGATGGCCGAGGAGATCATGAGCTCGCTCGGCGCCATCGACGGGATTCGCGTGGCGTCGCGGAACTCGGCCTTCCGGGTCGCGCGCGACGGGAAGGACCTCGCCGAGATCGGACGCGCGCTCTCGGTGGGCCACGTGCTCGAGGGGAGCGTGAGGACCGCGGGCGGACGGATGCGGGCCACGGCCCAGCTGATCGACGTCGAGTCCGGCTTCCAGCTCTGGTCGCAGCGCTACGACCGGGCCGCCGAGGACGTCTTCGCCGTCCAGGACGAGATCGCCGCGGGCGTGGTCGAGGAGGTCCGGTCCCGGCTCGCTCCGGGGCGACAGGCGGTGAAAGCCCGGCCGCAGGTGAAGGACCTCGAAGCGTACCGGCACTACCTCGAGGCCCGGCACCTGCGCTACTCGAAGAACGACCACCAGGGCGCGCTGCAGTGCTACGAGCAGGCGGTCCGGCTCGATCCCTCCTACGCCCCCTCGTGGATCGGGATGGCCGAGGTCCGGGTGCTCGCCACGTTCTACGGCCTCACGTTCGCCCGCGATGCGTACGCCGCCGCCAAGAACGCGCTGGCGACGGCGGCCTCGTTGCAGGAGGAGTCCGCCGCGACCCTCTACGTCGAAGGGATGATCGCCTTCGGCGAGCGGGATTGGCGGGCCGCGGAGCGCCGGCTGCGCCGGGCCGTCGAGCTCGATCCGGATCACGTTCCGGCGCTCTGCTGGCTCGGAGTTCTCCTGAGCGTGATGGCCCGGATGGACGAGGCGATGCCCGTGCTGCAGCACGCCCGGCAGGTCGATCCGCTCGCCCCGTATCCGCACGCGATGACCGGGCTCTGCTTGCTGGTCGCGAGGCGGGAGCGGGAAGCCGCGCGGCACCTCGAGCAGGCCCTGGTGTTCGACAGCGAGAACACGCTGGCCCTCTGGACTTCGGGGGTGGCGATGATCGCGCAGGGGCTGCTGGGCGAAGGAGTCACGTACCTCGAGCGCGGGCTCGTCCGCTCGCATCGCGGCGGCTTCATTCACGGCGCGCTGGGCTGGGCGCTGGCGCTGGCGGGCCGGGGCGACGAGGCCAGGGCCATTCTCGCGGAGCTGCGCGCAAGCCCCGCGCCGGCGCCGGCGGTCGTGACGGAAGCCTGGCTGCTCGGTGTGCAGGGCGACGCGGATGCGGCGTGGGAGGTCCTCGGTCGAGCCGAGAGGGAGTACCAGGCGACCTTGACGTTCTCGGGGATGGCAGGGTTCGACGCGCTTCGCGCCGACCCGCGGTTCGCGGCGCTGCTGCAGCGGCTGGGGCTGCCGGCCGCGCCGGCGGGCGGCCCTGCGAGCGAGCCGGGGAAATTCTGACCCGGCCGGGGCACGCTCTCATCGTCTTCTCATGATCGGTCCCGTATGGTCTGCAGCGGAGGGCTTCGGATGAAGGTCCTCGTGGTCGAGGATTACGCGCCGCTTCGAGACGCTCTCGCCCGCGGTCTGCGCACGGCCGGATACGCGGTCGACGCAGCGGCCGATGGGTTGGAGGGGCTCTCGCTCGCGCTGGACCGGGAGTACGACCTCGTCATCCTCGACCTGATGCTGCCCCGCATGGATGGACTGTCCGTGCTCGAGAGGATCCGCCGGCGCGCGGGCACGACGGCGGTCCTGCTGCTGACGGCCCGGGACGGCGTCGACGACCGCGTCCAGGGTCTCGACCGCGGTGCCGACGACTACCTCGTCAAGCCGTTCGCGTTCGAGGAGCTGCTCGCACGGGTCCGGGCGCTCCTGCGACGTCACCACGAGCACCGCAACCCCGTCGTGGCCGTCGCCGGCCTGACGATCGACACGGTGGCGCGCATGGTCGCCCGCAACGGCCAGCCGATCGAGCTGACCGCGCGCGAGTACGCGCTGCTCGAGTTCCTCGCGCTGCGGGCCGGTCGGCCGGTCACGCGCACCGCCATCTGGGAGAACCTGTACGAGAGCACGGCCGACCTGCAGAGCAACGTCGTCGACGTCTACGTCGGCTACCTGCGGCGCAAACTCGAGGCGGGGGGGCACCCGCGCTTGATCCATACGCGACGCGGCTACGGCTACGTCCTCGCGGAGGAACCGCCGTGCGAGTGACGCGCTCGATCGGCTCGCGGCTGCTCGCCAGCGTGCTCGCGGGCAGCTCGGTCGTCCTGCTCCTGTCGATGAGCCTGGTCTACGTCCTGATCCGCCGCGATTGGATCCAGCAGCTCGACGCCTCCCTGGTGGCCGAAGCGCGGGCGGTCGCCGCGCTCTGCGATGCCGACGCCGACGGGGTCGAGTGCGAGGCCGCGGCGCCCGATCCGGGCCAGGACAACGGCAGCGCGGGACCGGCATTCTACGGGGTGTGGAGCAACTCCGGCGTTCTGATTGCGCGATTGGCGGGGTCCGGCTCACCCGACCTCGAGTTCGAGCCGCCCGCGTCGAACAAACCACACCATTCGTGGGCCCAACTCGCCGGAGGCCGCCGCGCCCGCGTGGTTCGCCTCGCCGCCGACCTTCCGCCTGACGAGGAGTCGCCGCCCGCCGCGGCGCCATTCGCCGTCGTCGTGGCCCTCGGCCGCGACGCGAGCGGCGTTCTCAGAGCCCTCGCGCGGCTGCGGTTCGTGCTGGCCGGGGCCTGGCTGGTCTCCGGCCTCGTACTCGCGGCGATCCTGACGTGGGCGACGCGCCGCGGCCTCGCGCCCCTCGTCGAGCTGGCCCAGAAGATCGGCGCACTGGACGAGACCGGTCTCGCGCAGAGCGTCGCGCTGCGCGGCCCGGTCCCGATGGAAGTGGAACCGCTGGTCGGCTCCCTGCGCGCCATGCTCGCGCGGCTCGCGGCGGCCTTCACGCGCGAGCGGACGCTGGTCTCCAACGTTGCGCACGAGCTGCGCACGCCGCTCGCCGGGTTGCGCACGACGCTGGAGGTGGCGCTCCTGGTTCCGGGCCGGCCGGCAGACACCCGCGAGGACTACACGCGCTGCCTCTCCATGGTCACCGACATGCAGACCATGGTGGAGAACCTCCTCGAGCTGGCGCGGATCGAGTCCGGGCAGAGCCCCGTTCGCCTGAGGCCCGCCGATGTCGGCGGCTTGCTGCGAGAGTGCTGGCAGCCTTTCGAACCGGTGGCATCCGAACGCGGGCTCTCGGTTTCGTGGGACCTGGCGGGAGCCGCCGCACTCGGCGACGAGGAGAAGCTGCGGATCGCCTTCCGGAACCTGTTCGCCAACGCCACCACCTATGCCGATCCCGGCGGATGCGTGCGCGTGGAAACGCGGATCGCCGGGAATCGTCTTCTCGCGAGGATCGCCAACAGCGGCTGCCCCCTCTCCCCGGAGCAGGCCGAGCTCGTCTTCGATCGGTTCTGGCGCGACGACGCGTCGCGCTCGGGCGATGGAGCGCACTGCGGGCTGGGGATGCCGCTTGCGCGGCAGATCGTCGAGTTGCTCGGCGGAACGATTGCCGTGCGCTGCGAGCGGGGCGGAGAGTTCGTCGTCGAGATCTTGCTGCCGCTCGCTCAACAGGTCGCGGCCGACAGACTGATCGAAACACCGCCGGGAGAAACACCCGGCAAGGAGAAGTCGCGATGACCAGGACGTTGATCACACTCGTCACCGTGGTGCTCGCCGCGGGGACCCCGGCTGCCGCCGGAAAGTGCCCGGACGCCGTCAGGGCGGCCATCGCCAGGGCGTACCCGGAGAGCACGATCAAGAGCTGCAAGGCGGAGAAGGAGGGAGGAGTCGAGCAGTACGCCGTGATGGTGAGGGCGAAAGACAAGCGCGTGGTCGAGATCGGCGTCGCGCCCGACGGGAAGATCCTGGTGACCGAGGAAGAGATCCCGCTGGAGCAGGTCCCGAAGGCCGTGCTCGATGCGTTCCACGCGGAGTACAAGGACAGGCAGCCGACATCGGTCGAAAAGGTGACGCACGCCGATGGGAAGGTGGCCTACGAACTCGAGCTCCGCTCCGGACTGTCGGAGAAGGAGCTGCTGGTGGCCGAGGACGGGACCGTGCTCGGGACCGAGGATGACTGACTGCCTGCAGGCCGAAGCCTGCCGGATCGTCCGGGCCAGGGGCCCGGGAAGGGAGACGGGAATGAACTCTCGTTCATTGCAGAGCGCCAGGAAGCGCGCTCCGGTCGTGCTCACGCTCGCCGGGTTGACGATATCGCTGTTCGCGGGGACATCCCAGTCCGCGCCCAAAGACGGCTGCAACTGCCCCTGCGGGGCGACGGCCTCGGCCGCCAAGGAGTCGTGCGGTTTCGGAGTGCGACAGGACTACTGGCTCGCCATCGGAACGTGCCGCAACCTCCCGGCCGGCGGGGACTTCAAGGCCTGCCGGCGGGACGCGCAGGCGGTGCTCGACGAAGAACAGCACCTCTGCCGGGAGCAATACGCCGCAAGGATCGACCTCTGCTCCCAGCTCGGCGGCGACGCCTACAACCCGGTCATCGATCCCGACGACTTCGTCGATACGATCGACAACCCCTACTTCCCGCTGACGCCGGGAACGACGTCCATCTACGAGGGGCAGACGGACGCCGGGTTCGAGCACGTCGAGGTCCAGGTCACGCGCGAGACGAAGACGATCCTGGGCGTGTCGTGCGTGGTCGTGAGGGACATCGCCCGCCTGGACGGGGTCGTGGTCGAGGACACGCTCGACTGGTACGCGCAGGACCGGGCGGGGAACGTCTGGTACTTCGGCGAGCTCTCGCAGCAGTTCGAGGGGGGCGAACTGGCCGGCCTCGCGGGGTCGTGGCAGGCGGGCGTCGACGGGGCCCAGGCCGGCGTGATCATGCGGGCCGCTCCGCGAGGATCCGACGTGTACCGCCAGGAGTTCGCCCTGGAGGTCGCCGAGGACATCGGCGAGATCGTCGCACTCGGCCAGTCGGTGACGGTCCCGTTCGGCTCGTTCGCGAACTGCCTCAAGACGAACGACTTTTCGCCGATCGAGCCGGACGTCCTCGAGAACAAGTACTACGCCCCGGGGATCGGCGTGGTGCTGGAGGTCGATCCCGAGACAGGGGAGCGGCTCGAGCTGGTCGACGTCGAGAGCGACTGAGGCTGCGGGCCTCCGGGCGCGGCGACGCGGTCTCGGGAGAGGCGCGCAACGGCCCCGGTCGATACGGGGCACCTGCGGGCCTCTCCCGGTCCAGCCTCACCCGGCTCCCAACCTGCGATCGGGATCCGGATCCTCTCGCGCCTCGCGTCCGCAGGCTCACCTCACCCGGTAGAAGTAGTTGACGCCGTCCGAGAGCACGGGATCCGCGTAGGAGGTGTCGAAGGCCCCGGTCAGGAGCCGGGCGGCGTCGGAGAAGTCGGGAAGCGTCGCACGCTCGAGATCGTACGGCCCGACGTCGCCGACCCAGGAAATCACGACCGAGTCCGTTCCGGGGTCGGTCCCGAGAGCTGCCACCTGCAAGGAGGCGCTCTCCTCGAAGCCGCGCAACCGATAGACGAGCGAGAAGGGGCCGTAGGAGTAGGAGAAGTAGCCGCGGACGGAGACGCGATACGAGCCCTCCGTCGCGGTCTCGAGCGAGATGCGGGACTGCACGCCGCAGTCGTCGTCGGCGTACCCGACCTGGGAGCCGAACGGGTCGTAGACCTCGATCACCGTGTCGAACGAACCGCTCCCGCCGTCGTTCGGGCAGGTGCTGAAGTCGAAGCGCTGCCCCGGGTAGGCGTAGAAGTAGAAGTCGTAGCGCCCGTTCGGGCCGAGCGTGACCGTCTGCGCCTGCCACCAGGACACGGGGTAGATCGTCCAGGGGTAGGAGGTCACGCGCAGCGTGTCGTTCTCCCGCGAGCCCCACGCCTCGTTGTTGTGGGTGTAAGGGTCGGAGGCGTCCCGCAGCCAGAGCCCCACCCAGTAGTCGCCGGGCGGCGTGCTCCAGGGGACATAGATCCAGCCCGCGTCGAGCGACCAGGTCGCGTACGTGCCCATCGTGAAGCCGTAATAGAGCGTCTGCAGGTAGACGTTCCCGGACCAGTTCATCCGCTGCGGCGTGAGGTAGACCTCGATCTGCGGGTTGACGATGTTGTCGGTCCCGATGTTCTCGATCTTGAAGTTCTGATTGAAGCGGAAGGAGTCCATCTGCTGCACGGTGTAGACGTTCGGGTAGGTATCGAGGTACGCCGCGTTGTTGTTGCTCATGGCGTCCGTGGTCTGGTACATCGAGAGCAGCCCGTCGTGGACGCCGATTCCCGGGTACGCGGCGCGGATCGCGTTGGTGTCGTCGGCGTACAGGTTCGGGTAGCGCATCGGCTTCGGCGAGTAGTTCATCACCGAGTCCCACCAGACGTCCTGCACCTCCCAGGGATGCGCCAGGCCCCACGAGTGACCCAGCTCGTGCAGCACTGACTGGTCGTAGCCCCACGCGCCGTCGCTGTGGGTTCCTTCCTCGTTGTCGAGCGTCCAGCCGAAGGCCGGGTTCATCGAGATGTCGGACTCGACGATCGGGCCGTCGCCGAACCAGCGGGACCAGCAGATCGCCAGCTCGTTCGCTCCCCATCCGCGGCCGAACTGGTTCATCATGTCCTGGCTCGACGGCCAGCCGGTCATGTCGTAGCGGTTGTTGCCCCAGGCCCAGTTCCCGGTCGGTGCGCTCGAGACCCGGTGGATGTCGCCGTAGCTGTTCCAGCGCGACATCATCATCTGGTCGTGCGGCGACCAGGGGGCGAAGCCCGGCGTCAACTGGTTCCAGACGATGTAGCGGCCCGGCGCGCGCGAGTAGCTGTAGTCGGTCGAGTCGGGGCGGGGAGGGACGAGCCGGCCGGCCTCCTCGCCGTAGACGCGGAGCTGCGGATGGCTGGGGGGTTCCGGTCCCTCGGCGGGCGTCGCGACGATCGGCGCGGTGCCGCGGTCGATCGGGACCACGGGCACCAGGACGTCCATCGGCGTCACCGGCTCGAAGGTCTTGGACGGCAGCGGCGGGTCGTGAACGACCGGCGCGAGCGCCGGCGGTGCGGGCGCGGCCTCGGTCTCGACGACGAAACGCCGCAGCCGCTCGATGAACTCGCGGAAGGCGACGCGCTGCCCGCCGGTCAGCTCGACGAACGCTCCGCCGGCCGCGGCGATCGTCGGTTCCCCGCCGGTCCCGGCGCCCGCCTCGGCCGGAACCTCGAGGAGAGCGCCGGACTGGGCGCCCGTGAACGCGCTGAAGGAGGGCACGCCGGGGTCGTTGACGAACAGGACGTACCGCCGTCCGGTCTCGAGGCCGACCGTCATGCACGAGCGCTGCGTCTCGCCGTCCAGCGTTCCCCCGGCCTCGGTCACTTCGAGTTCGCGCGGCGGGGTCCCGCGCAGCGGATCCTCGACGGTCAGCGTGTAGCGGGTGAGGATCAGGTTGTGCTGCTGGTTCCAGAGCGGCGTGGCCCGCTCGACGCGGGCGACGACGATGAACCGGGAGGCCCGGACCATCTCCTGCGCCGTCATCGGAACGGAATGAGCGAGCGCGGGCGGGCCGGCGGCCGCCATCGCGAACGCTACGGCCGCCGCGGCCATCCATCCCGCGCCACGTGCGCCGCCGGCAGGGCGCCTGCCGTCTCGCCGCTTCGTACCGCTCTCCCGTCCCATGCCGTTCTCCTGCTCCGTTCCGTCGTCCATGAAACCCCCTCTCCGGCGCTCCGGCCCGGCCCCCCGGGCGGGGCACGGCGCGCCAGGCAACCGACGCTACGGGATCGCTGATCTATCGAAAAGTACCAGATCATGAGATTCTCGTAGACCAGAGAAACGCCCGCGCGACGCGGCGTTCGGCCCGGAGACGCGATGAGGGGCCTCCAGCTCGCCGTACCTGCCGGCCGCCAGCCGCACTACCTGAGGATCGCCCGCGCGTTCCGTGAGGCGCTCGCCGGGGGCCGGGCGCTCCCCGGCGAGGCCCTGCCTTCGATCCGCGAGCTGGCCGAGGCGCTCAGCGTGCACCGCAACACCGTCATCGCCGCCCTCGAGGAGCTGAAGGCGGAGGGCTGGATCGTCGGGGAGGAGCGACGCGCGCTGCGGGTCGCGCCGACGCTCCCCGTCGACTACTTCCGCGCGGGGCCGGATTCGGCGCGGAGACCGTCGCGTGCCGCGTGCCCCCATCGCTGGGAGTGGTCGAGACAGGCGCGGCTCTCCCCGTTCGCCCCGGCGGCCGGGGTTCGCTACAACCTCGAGTCGGGGATCCCCGACTACTCGCTCTTCCCGTTGCGGGAGTTCCGCTCCCACGTCGCCGACGCGCTGCGCCGCGCGCGCCCGGCGCTCCTGGACTACGGCGACCCGCGCGGCCTGCCGTCCCTGCTGGAGGCGCTCGAAGACTACCTGCGTCGGATCCGCGGGGTCACCGGTCGCCGCGTCGTGGTCACGAACGGTTCCCAGGAAGGGGTCTATCTCGTTGCGCAGCTGCTCATCCGCTCCGGAGACGTCGTGGCGATGGAGGAGCTGACCTACCCGCCGGCGCGGGAGGCCTTCCGCACCGCGGGTGCGCGGATCGTCGGGATCGGGATGGACCGCGAGGGGATCGACGCCGACGCGCTCGATCGCCTCGCGCGGCGTCATCGGATCCGGCTGCTCTTCCTCACGCCGCTGCACCAGTTCCCGACGACCTCGACCCTCTCGGTCGCACGCCGGCTCGCGGTCTACGAGGTCGCCTCGCGCCACGGGATCGTGATCTTCGAGGACGACTACGATCACGAGTTCCACTTCCGCACCGAGCCGCTGCCGCCGCTCGCGTCCTACGATCCCGACGAACGGGTGGTCTACGCCTCGACCCTTTCCAAGGTTCTCTTCCCGGCGGCGCGGATCGGCTTCCTCGCCGTGCCTCCCGCCCTGGAGCGCGAGGTGGTGCAGTTCCGGCGGATCGTGAGCCACCAGAACGACGCCATCGTGCAGGACGCGATCGCACGCTGGTTCGCGTCGGGGGGGATCGAACGGCACATGCGCCGGATGCGCCGCCACTACGAGGCGCGCCGTGACGCGATGGTCGAGGCGCTCGCGCGCGCGCGGGAGACGGTCGACGTCGATTGGGAGACCCCCGACGGGGGAATGGCGCTCTGGCTCGACACGAAGCGCGACGCGCGGCGGGTCGCGCGCGCCGCACGGGCGGCGGGGATCTTCGCCGTGCACGAGGGGGTCTACCGAATCGAGCCGGGGCCGGTGCGGCACCTGCGTCTCGGCTTCTCGAGCCTCGCGCCGGAGCCGCTGACGCGCGGGGTCGACGCGCTGGCCGAGGTGCTCCGCCAGGACGCTCGGGGAGGCCGCCGGGCGTGACGCCGAAGGCCGGCTACGCCTCCGCGCCCACCGGGGCCCCGAGCGCCTCGGCCTCCGCGGCGTCGACGGCCGCCCTCGACCGCGCGTCGGCGGCGTGGTCGCGCGCGATCAGCACGTAGAGCGACGGCACGATGAAGAGCGTGAAGAGCGTCCCCACCGCCATGCCGGCCACGAGCACGAGCCCGATCGAGTTGCGCGCCTCGGCGCCCGCGCCGGTCACCAGAGTCAGCGGGAAGTGGCCGGCGACCGTGGCCACGCTCGTCATCAGGACCGGCCGCAGCCGCGTCCTGGCGCCCTGGCGGATCGCCTCGATCTTGTCGTGCCCCTTGCGCTGCAGCTCGTTGGCGAACTCGACGATCAGGATGCCGTTCTTGGCGACCAGTCCGACGAGGGTCACGAGCCCGACCTGCGAGTAGATGTTGAGCGTCGTCGTCCAGCCGTCGGTGAAGAACGCCATGTTCGGGTTGGGCATCTTGAGGAAGGTCATTACCAGCGCGCCGAACATCGCCAGCGGCACCGATCCGGCAAGGATCACGAACGGGTCGCGGAAGCTGTTGAACTGCGCGGCGAGCACCAGGAAGATCAGCACCAGCGCCAGGCCGAACGCCGGGAGGAACTTGTTCCCCTCGGTGCGGAGCTGCCGCGACTCTCCGGTGTAATCGAGGGTGTAGCCGTCGGGCAGCATCGCCGCCGCCTCGTCCTCCAGGTAGCGCAACGCCTGGTCGAGTGGGACGATCGCCACGCCGCTGAGCTTGACGGCGTTGAGCTGCTGGAAGCGGTTGAGCGAGCGCGGCTCGGTGGTGTTCGCGAGGCTGGCGATCGTGCTGAGCGGCATCAGCTTCCCGCCGGGGCCGGTCACGTAGATCTGCTCGACCTGCGCGGGCGTGAGGCGCGCACTCCGCTCGATCTGGGGGATGACCTTGTAGCTGCGCCCGTCGATGTTGAAGCGGTTGACGTAGTCGCCGCCCAGCGCGGCCGAGATGTCGGCCCCGACGTCCTCGAGGCTCAGGCCCAGCGCCGCCGCCTTGTCGCGGTCGATCACGATCTCGGTCTGCGGCTGGTCGATCTTGGTGTCGATGATCGGCGGGAAGGCGAAGAGCCCGCTCTGGGCCGCCTTCTGCTGCAGGCGGTCGGCGAACTCGAGGATCCGCTGCGGCTCCGCGGTCGAGGCCAGCACGAACTCCACCGGGAACTGCCCGCCGCCCGGGAGCGCCGGCGGCAGCACCGGGAACATCCGGATCCCGGAGATCTTCGTCAGTTTCTGCTCGATCTCGGGCAGGATCTCGAACGCGGTCCGCTCGCGCTCGCTCCACGGCTTGAGGGCGGCGCCGCCGAAGCCGGAGTTGGCGAAGGTGATCTGGAACGTGTACGCGGTCTCCGGGAGCGCCATCAGGTC
This sequence comes from uncultured Acidobacteriota bacterium, assembly GCA_963702425.1. Classification (GTDB taxonomy): domain Bacteria; phylum Acidobacteriota; class Polarisedimenticolia; order J045; family J045; genus JALOKP01. The sequence continues at coordinate 3,622 of CAVPCQ010000022.1, read as the reverse complement.
CTTGTTCGCCTGCTCTGCGTACCGCATCGTCTCGTCGATCGTCGCGTTCGCAGGTCCCTCGACGATGCCGAAGACGACCCCCTGGTCCTCGGTCGGGGCCAGCTCCCGGGACGACATCATGAACATCGGGATCGAGAGGAGCGCGATCACGATCCACGCGGTGTAGACGGCGGGGCGCGCGCGCAGCGTCGCGTCGAGCAGCCGGCCGTAGAACTCGCGGAAACGGTCGAAGTCGCGGTTGATGCGGCCGGCGAAGCCGCGCTCCTCGGCCTTCGCGTCGAGCAGGCGCGAGGACATCAGCGGCGAGAGGGTCAGCGCGACGATCCCGGAGATCGTGACGGCGCCGGCCAGCGTGAACGCGAACTCGCGGAACAGCGCGCCCGTCAGGCCTCCCTGGAGCCCGATCGGCGCGTAGACCGCGGCCAGCGTGATCGTCATCGCGATGATCGGTCCGACCAGCTCGCGCGCGCCGAGGATCGCGGCCTGGATCGGCGTCAGGCCCTGGCGCAGCCGCCGCTCGATGTTCTCGACGACGACGATCGCGTCGTCGACGACGAGTCCGACCGACAGCACGATCGCGAGCAGCGTCAGCAGGTTGATCGTGAAGCCGAAGACCTGCATCAGGAAGATCGCCCCGATCAGCGAGATCGGAATCGCCATCACGGGGACCAGCACGGAGCGGAACGAGCCGAGGAACAGGAAGATGACGATGACCACGATCAGCAGCGTCTCGAGCAGGGTCTTCACGACCTCGTCGAGCGCGTCGTTGATGTAGGCGGTCGCGTCGTAGGCGACGCTGGCCTTCATCCCGCTCGGCAGCTCGGCCTGGATCCGGGTCATCTCGGCCCGGACGTCCTTGATGACGTCGAGCGCGTTGGCGTTGGGCAGCACCCAGACGCCCATGAAGACCGCGGTCTGGCCCGAGAAGCGGACCTCGGTCTCGTAGTCCTCGGCGCCCAGGACGACGTCCGCGATGTCGCCGAGGCGCACGAGCGATCCGCCGTCCTCGCGGATCACGAGCTGGCGGAACTCCTCGGCCGAGCGCAGGTCGGTATTGGCGGTCAGGTTCACCTGGATCAGCGCGCCCTTCGTGCGGCCGGGCGCGGCGAGGTAGTTGTTGGCGGCCAGGGCCCGACGGACCTGCGCCGGGCTGACGTTCAGTCCCGCCATCCGGTCGGGCTTCAGCCAGATCCGCATCGCGAAGGTCCGCCCGCCCAGGATGTCCGCGCGCTGCACCCCCTCGATCGCGGTCAGGCGCGGCTGCACCACGCGGACGAGGTAGTCGGTGATCTCGTTCTGCTGCAGGGCCTCGGAGCTGAAGCTCAGGTAGGTCGATGCGAACTGTGAGTCCGCGGTCTCGATGTTGATCACCGGGACGCGCGATTCGGGGGGCAGGTCGCCGCGCACCTGGTCGACCTTGGAGCTGATCTCGGAGAGCGCCCTGGTCGCATCCTGGTTGAGCTTGAGCCGGGCGGTGATGATCGAGACGCCCTGCTGGCTCTGCGATTCGATGTAGTCGATCCCGTCCGCGGCGGCGATCGCCCGCTCGAGCGGCGCGGTGATGAAGCCCCGCACCAGGTCCGCGCTGGCGCCGATGTAGATGGTCGTGACGGTGACCGAGGCGTTCTGGCTCTGCGGGTACTGGCGGACGTTCAGCGTGCGGATCGCCTGCAACCCGGCGATCACGATCAGCAGGTTGACGACGATCGCGAGGACCGGGCGTCGGATGAAGAGGTCGGTGAAGTTCTTCACGACGTCACCCGTCAGGAGTTGGACGGCGTCGGGTCCGCCTTGGGGGCGGGCGCGAGGCTGTTGTCGACGGTGACCGGGGAGCCGTTGCGCAGCTTGAAGACGCCCGAGGCGGCGATCACGTCGCCGGCCTTCAGGCCGTCCGTCACGGCCACGAAGTCGCCGCGGGCCTCGCCCAGGCGGACGGTGGTCATCCGGACCTGCATGCCCGCGCGCCCCGTCTTCTCGTCCTTGCTCTCGGTGAGGACGAAGACCGAGTCGCCGTACGGCGCATTCAGGACCGCCGTCGCCGGCACGACGAGCACGGACTGCGTTTCCGGGCGCACGACCTGGACCCGCGCGAACATCCCGGCGCGCAGGGCGCCGTCGGAGTTGGGCAGCGTGGCCTGCAGGCGGATCCGGCGCGTGCCGGAGTCGATGTCCGGGTTCTGCGCCGTCAAGCGGCCCTCGAAGGTGCGCCCGGGGGCGGCGTCGGTAGTGATCCGGACGCGCATCCCCGGCTCGATCCGGCCGAGCTGCTGCTCGGGCAGGGTGAAGTCGACGTAGATCGGGTCGAGCGACTGCAGCGACACGATCGGGTCGCCCGCGCCCACGAACTGCCCGAGGTTGACGTCGCGGATCCCCAGCCGGCCCGAGAAGGGCGCGCGAATCGTCTTCTTGGCGATCGTCGCGCGAATGGTGTCGACCCCGCCCACGGTCTGCAGCGCGGCGGCCTCGGCGCTGTCGAGATCCGACTGCGCGATCAGGTCCTGCTCGCGCAGCTGGCGGGCGCGCTCCAGGTTCAGCCGCGCCAGCTCCGCCTGCGCTTCTGCGGACCGAAGCTGCGCCTGTTCGGACGAGGTGTCGAGCTGGACGAGGAGCTGACCCGCGGCGGCGACCATGCCGGACTCGAAGGCGATCTTCGTCACGGTGCCCGGCAGCTCCGCGCGCACGGTCACGCCCTGCACGGGGGAGAGCGAGCCCACGGCGGGGAGGCTGGCGTCCCAGGTCTCCTGCCGGACCTCGGTCGTGCTGATCGTCTCGGCGGGGATCGAGGCCGACGCGCCGGCGTCGATCATGGCGTTGATCTGCAGCGCCTTGATCCCGACGAGCGCACTCGCGAGGAGAATCAGGAGGACGACGGTGATGGTGACTTTGCGGCTCATGGGCATTCACCCGTCGGCGCGCGGTGGTCCGGCGCCGCAGGAAAGAGAAGCGTCCAGAGGCTGCGCAGGCCGGTGAGCTGCCGAGCGCAGGCCGAAGCAGGGGTGAGATCGGGAAGCTCGGTGACGTCGCGGATCATCAGTCCGTGGGTCGCGTCGACGATCAGCTCGGCTGCCTGTCGCGGAGAGAAGCCCGGGGGCAGCCGCGCGGCGTCGCCGGACGAGGCGATCAGCTCCGCGATGCCGTCAACGAAGCAGTGGTGAACGTCGCGGACCAGCGCGCGCACGTGCGCGTTGCGCGCCGACTCGGCGAAGAGGTCCAGCACGAACGGAGCAATGACCTGCGCGTGCTCGTCGGCGTGACGGCAGGTGAAGAAGATCTCGATCGCCTCGAAGAGGCTCGGTGCCTGCCGCGCCTGCTCGAGCAGCCGGGCAAGGTCGGCCTTGTGCTCGCGCGCGATCTCCGCGATCACCGCGTCCTTGCCGGGGAAGTAGCGGTAGATCAGCCCGACGCTGACCGTCGCCTCGTCGGCGACGTCCTGCATGGTGGTCGGATGGAACCCGCGGCGGCCGAAGCAGGTCATCGCCGCCTGCAGGATCTGTTGGCGGCGGTCGGGCGGGGCGGCGGCGGGTGGGCTTACTTCGATCGGGGTCATGGTTCCTCGCGAGCGGTGAGAGTGAATGAACGTTCATTCACTGTCAAACCGCCGGGCCGCGCGGAGCGACCGCTG
>CAVPCQ010000021.1:0-187117 GCA_963702425.1 uncultured Acidobacteriota bacterium | reverse complement strand
GCCCTGGGTTGGGCGGGCCGGCGCGCCGGAACTCGCGTGCGGCGTCGAGGGACGCGAGTGCGGCGCTACTGAACGCCGCGCCCACACATGCCCGATCCCCGCGCCTTCTGCGGCGCCCCGTGCGCCCCGTCGCGTTCCGCAGCTCCTCGAGGAGAGTCCCGATGAGTGTCGACGCCCCTCCGCGCGTCGCGGTCTTTCTGATCTCGGAACCGACCGATCGGCCGGCGATCGATGCGCCGCCCGTCGATACGGCCACGGTGCAGGCCTACGCCGCAGCCCTCCCCGAGGTGGTGCGCGTCGAGCGCCTCGCGTCCGTGCCACGCCCCGATCCGCTCGCGCTCGCGGCGAAGGTTCGATGCGACAAGCTGGACGTCGCCGTGCTGGCGGGCGTGAATCCCGGCGCGCTGAAGCCGGCCTTCACGCGCGCGATGGAACTCGCCGGCGGCAACCCGGAGCGGGTGCGCCTCGCGCGTTACCGTCGCGGCGGCAGCGCCAGCGACGCGACCGACGCTGCCCAGGCTGCCGTCGCTTGCGCCGTGCTCGGCGTGCCGTACCACCTGGCGACGATCCGCGAGACGCGCGCCGTCCACGCCGGGACGCTGGTGATCGGCGGCGGCGTCGCGGGCATCCAGGCCGCGCTCGAGATCGCCGATGCCGGCCAGCGCGTCGTTCTGGTCGAGCGCACCGGCACGCTCGGCGGCCACATGGCGATGTTCGACAAGACCTTCCCGACGCTCGACTGCGCGGCCTGCATCCTGACGCCGAAGATGGTCGCCGTCGGGCAGCACGAGATGATCGAGGTCATGACGCTGTCGGAGGTGATCGGGGTCGACGGCAGCCCGGGCAACTACCGCGTCGAAATCCGGAACCGCGCCCGGCGCGTGGACCCCGTGGCGTGCGTCGCCTGCCACGCCTGCATGGAGGTCTGCCCGACGGTGGTCCCGTCCGAGTTCGACGCCGGGATCACGACGCGCAAGGCGATCTACATGCCATTCCCGCAGGCGGTACCCAACGCCTACCTGATCGACGCCGCGAACTGCGTCTACGTCCAGAGCCAGAGGCAGCGCTGCGGCGCGTGCGTCAAGAAGTGCGCCAAGCGGGCGATCGACCTCGACGCCGAGGACGAGGTCACCGTGCGCGATGTCGGGAACATCATCGTCGCCACCGGCTACGAGCCCTTCCCGGCCGAGAAGATCGAGCGTTATGGCTACGGCCAACTGCCAAACGTTCTCACTGCGCTCGAATTCGAGCGGTTGACCAACGCCTCCGGTCCGACCGGCGGTCGGATCGTGACGAAGACCAGGCGCTTCAACAAGCGCAAGAAGGTCGACGAATGGGTCGTCGATCCGGAGGGGCCGGCGCCGCGGAGCGTCGCGATCATCCACTGTGTCGGCTCACGCGACCGGAACCACAACTCGTACTGCTCGCGCGTCTGCTGCATGTACTCGCTGAAGTTCGCCCACCTGGTCCGCGAGAAGCTGCCCGAGGCGCGCTGCTACGAGTTCTACATCGACATGCGCGCGTTCGGGAAGGGGTACGAGGATTTCTTCGAGCGGATCAAGGATGAAGGGGTCGCCGTCGTGCGCGGTCGCTCGGCGAAGGTGATCGAGAAGGACGGACAGATGGTCGTCAAGGGGGAGGACATCCTCGGCGAGCGGATGCTCGAGCACCCGGTGGACATGGTCCTGCTGTCGGTCGGCCTCCAGCCGTCACCGGGCGCCGGGGACCTGGCAAAGCTGCTGGGCATCGGGCGCGACGAGCACGGCTTCTTCCGCGAGCTGGAATACAACTCCGACCCGACCGGAACTGAGCGCGGCGGGATCTTCGTCGCCGGCGTCTGCCAAGGTCCCAAGGACATCCCCGACAGCGTGGCCCAGGCGGCCGCGGTCGCGGCCCGCGCGCTGCGCAGCGTCGTCAGCGGGATCGAGCGCGACAGCAGCGGCGGGCTGACCGTCGCCGACGTCGAAGCCCGCGCACGCGAGCTGGCCCCCCAGCTCGCGGCGCTCTGAGGAGAGGCCGATGGCCGTTCGCGCGAATCCCCGCCTGATCGACGAGCTGGCACTCTACGGCGCCGAGGACGTGCAGAATTGCTACCACTGCGGCAACTGCTCGGCGGTCTGCCCGTTCTCGAAAGAGCCCTTCCTGTTCCCGCGCAAGTCGATGCGCTACCTGCAGATGGGGCTGGAGGAGCGCCTGGCCGGCACCCTCGAGCCGTGGCTCTGCTACTACTGCGGCGAGTGCAGCGAGCAGTGCCCGCGCGAGGCCGAGCCGGGCGAGACGATGATGAGCATCCGGCGCTGGCTCACCGCGCAGTACGACGTGACCGGGCTCTCGCGCCTCTTCTATCGCTCGTGGCGCGCGGAGCTGCTGGCCGTGCTGCTGGTGGCGCTGCTCACCGGGGCCGGCTTCCTGCTCTTCGGCCTCAAGTACGGGGGAGGGAGCCTCGCGGTTTACACCGGGCCGGGCGCCTTTCTGCCGGCCAGCGCGGTCCACGTCTTCGACTGGATCCTGGGCGGTACGCTGGCGGCCCTGCTCGCCGCCAACTGCACGCGGATGTGGTGGCTGACGACGGGCCGCGACCGCCGGCTCCGCGTGCCGCCGCTCGATTACGTGAAGCGCTTCTTCCTCGCGCCGCTGCACTTCGCCACCCAGAAGCGCTACCGGGAGTGCGAGAGCAAGCGCCCCTGGACGGTCCACTTCGTCCTGGTCCTGAGCTACCTGACGATGCTGGCGCTGATCATGCTGTTCCTCGAACAGCTGCACGCGTCACCGGCGAACAGGCTGGCCCACGCCTTCGGTTACCTCGCGACGGCGGGCCTGCTGGGCACGACGATCTACGCCCTGCGCGGCCGCTGGCGCCGCCAGACGCCGCTCCACCGCCACTCCCACGAGACCGACTGGGTGTTCCTGATCCTCCTGGTCTACGTCGCCTCGACGGGGTTCCTCCAGCATGTGCTCTACCGTTGGTTCGGACTCGACGCGGCGGCCAACGTCGTCTACGTCGCGCACCTGATGGGAGCCGTCCCGATGCTCGCCGTCGAGGTCCCGTTCTCCAAGTGGTCTCACCTCGCCTACCGGCCGCTGGCGATGTACTTCGCCGACCTGCACGAGCGAGCCTGGGAGTCGGCGGCGGTACCCGTCGCCGGCAACCCGTCGGACGACGCCGGCGCGGCCGGGCGTGCCCCGGCGGCGGCGTGAGGGAGGAGCGATGAGCCAGCCTGACCTCCCGCGCATCGGCGTCTTCGTCTGCAACTGCGGCACGAACATCGCCCGCACCGTCGACTGCGAGGAGATCGTCCGCGTAGCGCCGGAGTGGCCGGGAGTCGTGGTCGCGCGGGCCTACAAGTACATGTGCTCCGATCCCGGCCAGGAGATGATCGCTGAAGAGGTCCGGAACAGGCAGCTCGACCGCGTGGTCGTTGCCGCGTGCAGCCCGCGGATGCACGAGCCGACCTTCCGCCGTGCGCTGGCGGCGTCGGGAATCAACCCCTACCTGCTCGAGATGGCGAACATCCGCGAGCAGTGCAGCTGGGTCCACGACGATCCGCGTGCCGCCACCGACAAGGCGCTCGCGCTGGTCCGGGCTGCGGTCGCGCGCGTCGCGCGGCACGAGCCGCTGGAGAAGCGCTTCGTCCCGATGAACCCGGCCACGCTCGTGATCGGGGGCGGGATCTCCGGGATGACCGCCGCGCTGCAACTGGCCGACGCCGGGCAGCCGGTGACGATCGTCGAGCGGAGCGACCGGCTGGGAGGAAACGTCGCCCGCGTCGACCTCACCGCGCCGCACCTGGATGCGGCGCGTGACCTGCTCCTCGACCGGCTCACGCGCGTCGCACTGCACCCGATGATCACGGTCCTGTTCCGCGCGGAGCTCGAGCGGCTGGAGGGGTACCAGGGGAACTTCACCGCGGACGTTGGCGTCGGCGGCGCAACGCGGCAGCTCGAGGTCGGGTCGGTCGTCGTCTGCACCGGATACAAGGAGTTCGACGCCGCGCGCGTCGCGGGCCTCGGATACGGGCGGCTGCCCAACGTAATTACCTCGTTCGAGCTGGAGGCGATGCTGAAGCGGGGCCGGATCGAAACCGCCGACGGCCGGACCCCGCGCATCGTGGCGCTGGTCCACTGCGTCGGCAGCCGTTCGGAGGAGTTTCACGGCTACTGCTCGCGCGTCTGCTGCATGACCGCGCTGAAGTACGGGCAGGAGGTCAAGTCGGCGCTGCCCGACACCGCGGTGGTCGACCTGTACATCGACATGCACGCCTTCGGGAAGGGCTGCGAGGACTTCTACCGCAAGACGGCCGAGATCAAGACGCTCTTCCTGATGTACGGCAAGAACGCGGCGCCGGAGATCCGGCCGGCCGGCCCGAAGGACGACTGCAACCTGCTGATCACGCTGGACGAGCAACTGTCCGGCGAGGAGATCGAGGTTCCCGCCGACCTCGTCGTCCTGATGGTGGGGATGGAGCCGCGCGAGGACTCCGCCCGCGTCGCGCAGCTGGTCAACATCAGCCGCGACAAGGACGGCTGGTTCATCGAGAGCCACCCCAAGCTCGATCCGGTGGCAACGACGACCGACGGCGTTTACATCGCCGGGGCCTGCCAGTCGCCGAAGGACATTCCCGACTCGGTGGCCCAGGCCCGCGCGGCGGCGGCGCGGATCCTGGCGAAGGTCGCCAAGGGGAAGATCGAGGTCGACGCGATCTTCGCGGAGGTCAACGAGACGCGCTGCTCGGGCTGCCGGATCTGCGGCGCGCTGTGTCCCTACGGCGCGATCGAGTACGACGACGCGCGGCGCACCAGCCGCGTGATCGAGGCGTCGTGCAAGGCCTGTGGCTGCTGCGCGGCGGCCTGCCCGTCCTCGGCGATCCGGGCCCGGCACTTCACCGACGAACAGATCTTCGCCCAGATCGAGGGGGTACTCTGATGGCGTTCGAACCGAAGATCGTCGGCTTCCTCTGCAACTGGTGCTCGTACACCGGAGCCGACCTGGCGGGGACCAGCCGGATCAAGTACCCGCCGAACGTGCGCGTGATCCGGACGATGTGCTCGGCACGGATCCGGCCGTCGTTCGTGCTCAAGGCGCTGGCCGAAGGGGCCGATGGCGTGCTGATCTGCGGCTGTCACCCGGGCGACTGCCACTACTCGGAGGGGAACTACAAGACGCTGCGGCGGCAGGTGCTGCTGGCGCGCCTGGTCGAGGCCTACGGGCTCGAGCCGGACCGGGTGCGCCTGGAGTGGGTCAGCGCGAGCGAGGGGCAGCGCTTCGCGGAAATCGTCGCCGACATGACCGAGCGGATCCGGAAGCTCGGCCCGAGCCGCGTCGAGACGCTCCCGGCCGTGACGCGGGTGGGGTGAGCGATGGCTGAAGACAAGCTGAAGATCGCGCTCTACTGGGGGGCCGCCTGCGGCGGGTGCGACGTCGCCGTGCTCGACACCCACGAGTACATCCTCGAGCTGGCGGCGGAGGCCGACATCCTCTTCTGGCCGATCGCGGTGGACGGCAAGTATGCCGACGTGGAGGCACTCCCGGACGGCGCACTCGATGCGACGCTCTTCAGTGGCGCAGTCCGCAACGCGGAGAACGAAGATGTCGCGCATCTCCTGCGGCGCAAGAGCAAGCTGCTCGTGGCCCTCGGCAGCTGCGCGGCGTTCGGCGGCATTCCCGGCCTCGCCAACGCCTGCTCGCGGGAGGAGATCCTCGAACGGGTCTACCTCGACAATCCGACGATCGAGGAGGGGAACCGGACCGTGCCGCGGACGCACGTGCCGGTCAACGGGACCGACCTGGAGCTGCCGTCGTTCTACCCGCGGGTCTGGCGCCTCGCCGACGTCGTGGAGGTGGACTACGTCGTGCCCGGCTGCCCGCCGGTGCCGGAACAGGTGCGCGAGGTGCTCGCGACGCTCGCCAGCGGCACTCTGCCACCGAAGGGCGCGGTGCTCGGCGCGGCGGAGAAGGCGCTCTGCGACGAATGCCGCCGGCGCAAGGACGAGAAGCGCGTGACGCGCTTCGTCCGGTCGTGGGAGATCGTGCCGGATCTCGAGACCTGTCTGCTCGAGCAGGGGCTCGCGTGCGCCGGCCCGGCGACGCGCGGCGGCTGCGGCGCGCGCTGCCCGGACATCAACCAGCCTTGCCGCGGTTGCTACGGACCGCCGCCCGGAGTGATCGACCAGGGCGCTGCGCTGGTCGGTGCCTGGGCCTCGATGATCGAGGCGAAGACCGTTGAGGAGGCCGAGGCCGCGCTCGCCGGGCTGCCCGATGTCCTCGGCACCACGAACCGCTACACGCTTCCCGGATCGCTGTTGCAGAGGAGCTACCGCTGATGGGCCGGACGATCACGATCGACCCGATCACGCGTCTCGAAGGACACGGCCGGATCGAGATCTTTCTCGACGACGCCGGCGGCGTGTCCGACTGCTACTTCCAGATTCCCGAGCTGCGCGGGTTCGAGCGCTTCGTCGTCGGGCGGCCGCTCGAGGAGGTGCCGCGGATCGTCACGCGGATCTGCGGCGTCTGCCCGGCCAGCCACCACCTGGCCGGCTCGAAGGCGGTGGATGCCTGCTTCGGCGGGGCGATCGCGCCGGCCGCGGTCAAGCTGCGCGAGGCGTACTACTGCGCCCACTTCCTGCACAGCCACATCGCGCACTTCTACGCTCTTTCCGCGCCGGACTTCATCTGCGGGCCGGACGCCGCGCCGGCGGAGCGCAACATCCTCGGCGTGGTGGCCCGGGTGGGGCTGGAGATCGGGCGCCAGGTGATCGAGGCGCGCGCGACGGCGCAGGAGATCCAGGCGGTGCTCGGCGGCCGCAAGCGCAACGTCTGCTGGTGCGTGCCGGGCGGTGTCTCGAAGGGACTCTCCGAGGAGGAACGCTCCGCCCTGCAGCCGATGGCGGCGTCGCTGATGGAGTTCGCGCGCTTCTCGGTGCAGCTCTTCAAGGACGCGGTGCTCGGCCAGCAGCGCTGGGTCGAGACGATTCTTCGCGGCCCTTACGCGCTGGCGATCGGACACATGGGGCTGGTCGACGCCGACGGCGCGGTGACGTTCTACGACGGCATGGTGCGCGTCGTCGACTGCGAGGGGAGCGAGATCGCGCGCTTCGCACCGGCGGACTACGCCCGCATCATCGCCGAACACGTCGAGCCCTGGACCTACCTGAAGTTCCCCTACCTCCGCGCGCGCGGCTGGCGCGGCTTCGTCGAAGGGCCGGACTCGCCGGTCTACGGCGCCGGCCCGCTGGCGCGGCTCAACGTCGCGGAGCGGATGGCGACGCCCGAGGCCGAGGCGGCGCGGCAGGAGCTGTTCGCCACGCTCGGTGGCCGACCGTCGGGCGCGATGCTGGCGCACCACTGGGCCCGGCTGGTCGAGATGCTGTTCGCGGCGGAGCGACTGAACGCGCTGCTCGACGACCCGGAATTGACGAGCGAGACCTTCCGGGTCCTGCCCGACCGGATCACGGGGGAGGGGGTGGGGATCGTCGAGGCGATGCGCGGCACCCTCATCCACCACTACACCTGCGACGAACAGGGGATCTGCACCGGCGCCAACCTGGTCGTCGGCACGACCCACAACAATGCGCCGATCCAGATGGTGACGAAGAAGGTCGCGACCGAGTTGATCCGGCCGGGCGTCACGCCCGACGCGGCGCTGCTGGATCGGATCGAGATGGCGTTCCGCGCCTTCGATCCCTGCTACAGCTGCGCGACGCACTCGCTCCCGGGGGCCATGCCGCTCGTCGCGCGCCTGCACCGGGGGGGCCGCGTCGTCCTCGAGATCCGGCGCGACGGGTAGGCGGGGAGAGGAGGGAGGCTTCCATGCCGGCGAACACGCTGCTCCTGGGGCTGGGCAACCCGATCCTTGGGGACGATGCGATCGGCCTTGTGCTGGCCGCGGCGGCCGCGGCGCGGCTCTCCGGCAGCGGTCCCCTCGCGGAGATCGACGTGATCGACGACTGCTCGTCCGGGGGGCTGGAGCTGCTCGAGCCGCTGGCCGGGCGCGAGCGCATCTTCCTGGTCGACGCGATCGTCACCGGCCAGGCGGCGCCGGGGACGCTGCACCGCTTTACGGCCGGCGCACTGCCGCCGACGCGCCGCCTCGCTGGCCCGCACGACGCGGACCTCGCGACCGCGCTCGCGTTGGGGCGGAGGCTCGGGATGGACCTCCCGCCGGACGAGGCGATCGCGATCTACGCCGTCGAGATCGAGCCGGCGAACGAATTCCGCGCCACGCTGACGCCGGACCTTCAGCGCGTGGCACCGGCCCTGGCCGACGCGATTGCGCGCGACGTGCGGGCCGCCATGGCGGAGCTGCCCGCGGTCTCCGCTACTTCCCGCCCGCGATCCGCGCGTTGAGCTTCTCGAGGTGCTCGCGGAACGCGGGCAGCAGCGGATCGCCGTTCTTCCCGCCCAGGGCGACCGCCTTGAGCACGGCGGTCTTCGCGTCGTCGAGCCGACCGGCGGCCTCGAGACCGTCGCCCAGGCTGTCCCAGACGTTCGCGACGTCGGGGTAGTTCCGCGCGTTCATCTCGAAGATCGCCAGCGCCTGCGGGACCTTCCGCTCGGCGAGCCGCCCGTAGCCGGCGAGGTTCACGACCCGCTCCGGCGGGATCACGGTGAAGCCGACGGTCTTCGACAGCCTCGCGAACTGCGCGGCGATCTCCTCGGCGCTTCCGCGCGGAAAGCCGGTCTGTGCGTCGCGCGGCAGGACCCAGTCGGCGAACAGCGCCCGGAGGCCGTCGTGGTGCGCGGCCAGCACGAGCGAGCCGTGATCGTCGTCCGGGTACTCGCGGTACGTCGCCTCGAAGTCCTCCGCGGCGCCCGTCGGCGCCAGCGCACGCAGCGCCCGGAACCCCGGTTCGAGCTCCGGCTCGTCCCCGATCGCCACGAACAGCGCGTGCCGGGCCTCCTTCTTCTCCGCGAAGAACGGCCCGGCGAGCCGCAGGATGTAGTCCGAGTCCCAGTTGAAGGTCGGGGAGACGGCCAGGATCGCCTGGAAGAGTTCCGGCCGCGTGAAGAAGGCGTGCATGGCGAACAGCCCGCCGAACGAGTGCCCGGCGAACGCGCGATACGGGACCGTGCGGAAGTTCTTCTCGACGTACGGCACCAGCTCGGTGCCGATGAAGGCGAGGAAGCGGTCCGCTCCGCCGGCCTTGGGGAAGGGGACGGCTTTGCCTCCCTCCGCGAGTGAGCCCTTCGTCGGCGTGAGATCGCGGGTCCGTTCGGTGTTCCGGATCGCGACCACGATCAGCGCCGGGATCCGGCCCTGCACCGCGAGGAAGTCGGCGGTGGCGACGGTGTGTCCGAACTGCGCTTCCGCGTCGGTCAGGTACAGCACCGGGTAGCGCTGCGCCCCGGCCTCATAGCCCGGCGGCAGGTGGATCATCACGGTCCGCTCCTCGCCGAGGACCGCGGACTTGAGGGTGTGGATCTGCCCGATCGAGATCGGCGGTCCGGCATCGGCGAGGGCGGCGGTCGACAGGGCGGCGACGAGCGAAACGAAGGCAGCGAGCCGGGCGGTCATGGGGGTGTCCTCCGCTCTGGGGACATCGTCGGTGCGGCTTGGGCGCGAGTACACCGCCCTCCACGCGAGCGGTCGGTCGCTCCTTCCGGGCGGTCGTCGGCCGTGCCGGCCGCCTCGGTCAGTGGCGCAGGTTCGCCCAGGGCGCGGCGATGGAGATCGTGCCGCCGCCCGTGAAGTCGTGGACCGCGCCCAGGGCGTTGGCCGGGCTGACGTTGTAGTCGATCCCGTTGCCGGACGCCGTGTTGCCGACGATCAGGTTCCCGCCGACGTCCTGGACCTCGACCCCGATCCCGTTCCCGACCAGCTGGTTCCGCGTGAGCACGACGCCCGCGAGCCCGGGCAGGATCTTCACCCCGGCCGCGGAGTGGCCGTTGATCAGGTTGTCGGCCACGAGGTTGTGGAAGCCGCCCACGAGAATGCCGAAGACCGCGTTGTTCGAGACCGTGTTGCGCACCACGCGGACACTGTTCGAGGTGTAGATCCCGATCTGGTTCCCCTCGCTGACGCAGTCCTCCACGATCCCGCTGCCCTGGAGGTAGATGCCGTAGCCGCCGTTGTAGCGCGCCACCGAGCGCACGATCGTGTAGTTCTCGCCGCTCAGCTCGAACCCCTGCCCGCACCAGATCGCAATGCAGTCTTCGATCAGGCTCCCGGCACTGACCTGGATCCCGGTGAAGCCCGCATTGCCGACGGTGCACTCCGACACCGTGGCGCTCTCGCCGAGCTGGATCACGGAGTAACCGCCCCCCAGGCTGTTGTCGGTTGCGAGGATCCGGCGGACCTGGCAGTCCTTGCAGTTCCAGCCGCGGATGGCGTGCGCTCCCCAGCCCTTGATCGTTCCGTTGCGGATCGCGATCGAGTGCTGCTCGGCGGGAAAGTCGATCGCCGACGCAGCCCCGGCGCTCTCCGCAATCAGCGCGAAGCCGTTGAGGTCGATCGTCACGTTGTCCGAGGCGACCTCGATCGCGGCGATGTCGCCGGCAGCGACGAGGTTGCCGGTCAGGACGTACGAGCCCGGGGCGGTGATGACGTGCATCGCCGTCGCCGAGCCGGGGAGCCGCTCCACGGGGATCCGCGGCTCGACCTCGAGCAGCGTCTTCATGGTCGGGGCGGGAGGCCCCGGCGGATCGAGCGACCCGGCGAGAGCGGGGCCCGCGATGGCCGCCGCGATCAGCCCGCCGAGAATGAAGCCCAGTGAACGCGTCCTGGGACGCATGGCCGTTTCTCCTTTCGTGCGCTACGGGCAGCGGTTCGGGGAGACGGCGATCTCGCCGTCGCGAGATCCGACCTGCCCCGGACCGCCCGAGTCGAACGTGCCGGCGGCGCCGCAGTTCGCGCCCCGCACGAGGTAGAAGAACCCTCCCGCCGGGGAGGGAGTGAGCGTCGTCAGCATCGTGGAGGCGGCGGTCCGGCGCGCGTCGCAGCCGGTGACCGCGGACGTGAAGTCGCCGCCCGACAGCGCCAGCGTGCGCAGGTCGCCGCGCACCACGTCGTAGGCCGTGGCGCCGGGCAGGACCGTCCAATCGAGCCGCGTCCCCTCCGCCACGCCGTGCAGCGTGAGCCGCGGGACGCCCGCCGGGGCGGGCGGGGGCGGGCTGCAGCGCCACGCCGTCTCGATCGCGAAGGGTGCGGGACCCGTCCCGGCGAACGAGATCCAGCCGACGTTCTCGCCCCAGGCCAGCCCGGAGAAGACCCCGGTCGCGGGATCGATCGTCACGCCGGCACCGGTTGGACCGAAGTCGATCCAGCCGACGTTCTCGCCCCAGGCGAAACCGGAGAGGTGGCCCTGCCCGTCGTTGACCACGCCGTAGGGCGCGGCCGCACAGGTCCCGCGGTTCCGGCACGACAGGTTGATCCAGCCGACATTCTCGGCCCAGAGCCAGCCGGTCAACGCGAAGTCGGAGACGAGAACTCCGGGCCCGGCCGCGCCCAGCGGCCGGGCATTGAGCCAGCCCGTGTTCTCGCTCCAGGCGTAGCGGAGCCCGGCGTCCCCGGGATCGATGTTGGACTGCGCGCTCGCCGGGGCCGCGGCGAGCCACGCCGCGGCGGCGACGCACGTCACCAGCGCGAGCCCGGCGACCGGCCGCGGCCGGCCCCGGGCCTTCCCTCCCTCCGTTCCGGTGCGCTCGCTCATCGTTCCTCCCGCGAGTCCGCGTCAGAAGCGGAAGTTGGCGTACGGGTTGCCGGAGGTGACGATGCCTCCGGCGGTGAAGTCGAGGATCTCGCCGACCGCGTTGGCGGGGTCGAGGTCGTAGGGGGTGGTGCAGGCCGAGACCGAGTTGGCGACGACGAGGTTGCGGGAGTTCTCCTGGGCCTGGATCCCGGTGCCGCTTCCGGCGCAGCCGACCAGGTTGCGCTGCACCGTGTTCCCGCTCGCTCCCGCCTCGATCTCGATCCCGGTGTCCCAGGTCGTGACGAGGTTCCCCTCGACGCGGTTGTTGCTGCCGGTGACGCGCACGCCATGCTCATTGCTGAACATCACGTTGTCCGCCACCATCACGTCACCGGAGACCGTCACCCCCTCGACGTTGCTGTTCGAGACGCAGTGAGAGACCAGCCCGCTGCCGTTGACCTGGATCCCGGCACCCGCGTTTCCGGTCGAAACCGATTCCGTGATGCTGCAGCTCTCGCCGTTCAGTACGAACCCGACCAGGCTCGCCGTCACCGTGGTGGACCGGACGTGGCTCAGCCCCTCGACCTGGACGCCCGGGCCGTTCGGGTTGCCGCGGACCGTCACGCCGTCGATCAGGCTGCGGAAGCCCATCCAGACCGAGATCGTGCTGATGCGCGAGCCGCTGTCCTCGGACCGGACGTCCAGCACCTGGCAGGCCTGGCAGTTGACGCCGAAGATGCTGTTCACGGGCCAGCCGCGGATGGTCCCGTTCATCACGACGCAGTTCTGGAGCCCGCCCATGAAGTTGATCCCGGTGTCCGAGTCCGGTGTTCCGATCAGCGCGTAGCCGTTCAGGTCCAGCACGACGTTGCTGGAGAGGATGGCGATCGCGGTCATGCCGGGCCCGCCGACGATGTTGTCGACCAGGTAGTACGAGCCCGGCTCGGTGATCTCGTACAGCGCGACGCTCGAGCCGGTCAGGGACTGGACCGGGACGCGCGGCTCGACTTCGAGCAGCGTCTTCATCGTCGGAGCCGGCGGCCCCGGCGGCTCGAGGCTCCCGGCGCGGGCGAGACCTCCCGCGACCAACATCAACGCCCCGGAGACCACGACGAGACAACTCCACCCCAGCCCCGCGCAGCGCATGGCCACCTCCCGATTCGACGGAAGGGTACGCTCGTCGATCGGCGAGCGTGAGGAAGTTCCGATGTATGTCGGATGACGACGCCGCATCCTGCTTACAAAGAACAACTCGTGAAATTGTATGTCGGGGGCGGGAGCGGTTCGCGGGAGCGCTTCCGGCGGCGGGGGGAACCGGCGGGGCCCCGGACCGCCAACGGGTGCGGCTCGGGCAGCAGGCGCCACGCGCGGCGCTCTCGGTCGAGATTACTTGCAGGCTAGATCGTGTGCGTAATCGGGCGGCGGAATTCGGAATCGTAAGAGGAAGGGCCCCAAGTGCCTCAATTTCCATAGGTTAGAGGGCACGGATCTTGCATTAAGTGGGCCTAAAAGATGCTAAGTGCGATCCGATAAGAGGTGCAGGGGAGCCGCTGAATGAGCGAATCACAGGGGACCGTCGTCCGGTCCGGGGGCGAGGCCGCGCGTGCGGTCCGCGCGGCCCCCGGCGCGTCGCAACCCCCGGCGGGCCCTCGGCCCATCGCGCCGCACGCCCCCCAGCGGGAAGACCGTCTTCCCGGCCACGCCTCCCCCCGCCCGGCCGCACCAGACTCGCCGCCTGCCCGCCCCGGCCACGGTGGTTCCCGCGGCCCCGAAGACCGCCGCCAACCCGCGGCTGGCCTACCTGCCCGTCGCCGTGCTGCCGCATCACGCTGCTCGGCAGCCCCTACTACCTGCTGTCGCAGGCCGGACGCGTGCGGCACGCCTGGCACCCCTGGCTCCGCCCCTCGGGCACCGTCGGGCAGTCGGTCGGCATCTTCGCCTTCGCGCTGTTCCTCTTCCTGTGGCTCTACCCGCTGCGCAAGCGCGTGCGCTGGCTCGCCTTCACCGGCTCGGTGCCGCGCTGGCTCGACGTGCACGTCGCGGCCGGCATCGTCGTGCCGCTGGCCGGCGCGGTCCACGCGGGCTGGCGATTCCGCGGCCTGATCGGCCTCGGCTATGCCGCGATGCTGGTCGTCGCGCTCTCCGGCGTCATCGGGCGCTACATCTACGTCCGCATCCCGCGCCGGAGGGACGGCCTCGAGCTGTCGCGCGAGGAAGCCGCCGGCCGGCGGCGCGAGCTGGTCGGGGAGATCGCGGCGGCGACCGGACTCGACCCGCAGCGCATCGAGACGATGCTCGCCCCGGCCGCCGCTGACGCCGCGGGCCTCGGCCTGGCTGCGGCGGTCGCGCAGATGGCGCGCGACGACTTCGCGCGCCGGCGCGCGGCGCGGCGCCTCGCCGCGGAGATCCGCACCGCCCGGCCGAACGCGCTCGACCGCCGCGCGCTGCGCCGCGTGCTCGCGCTCGCCCGGCGCGAGATGGCGCTGGCGCAGCAGGCCCGGATGCTCGACGCGACCCACCGTCTCTTCCGGTTCTGGCACGCGGCCCACCAGCCGTTCGCGATCTCCGCCTTCGCCGCGGTCGCGATCCACGTCGCGGTCGTGGTCGCGGTCGGCGCGACCTGGTTCTGGTGAGGAGCGGGCCGCCTTGGAGATGATCCTCACCGTCGTCGCGTTCTTCGTGCTGACGCTCTTCCTGGTGCGGCGCCACCTGCGCGCGTCGGCCGGGAGCGGCTCCGCGCCGACGGCCCCGGCTGCGCCCGCGAAGCCGTGCCCGCGCTGCGCCGCGGCCGTCCCACCCGGAGCGACCTTCTGCCCCGGCTGCGGCGTCCCGCAGCAGGTCTTCGAGGTCGTCGCGGCCCGCGAGGTCGCGGAGGACGCGGCCCACGGCCCGGGCGCGCCGGCCGGCGCCTGCACGCGGTCGTGCGCGCCGACGTCTGCGTCGGCTGCGGGACCTGCGTCGCGGCCTGCCCCGAGCCGGGCGCGATCCGCCTGCACGGCAAGCTGGCCGTCGTCGAGACCTCGATCTGCCAGGGCCACGGGCAGTGCGTCGAGGCCTGCCCGGTCGGCGGCATCGTGCTCTCGAGCGGCGCGGCGGTGCACCGCGTCGAGGTCCCGGCGCTGAGCGGCCGGTTCGAGAGCAGCGTGCCGGGGCTCTACATCGTGGGCGAGCTGGGCGGGCGCGGCCTGATCAAGAACGCGATCAACGAGGGGAAGATCGCCGCCGAAGCGATCGCGGCCGAGCTGCGGGCCGCGGGCGCCGGGTGCGACCGCCCCGCGCAGACGGCAGACTCCGGTGCGCTCGACCTGATCGTCGTCGGCTCCGGGCCGGCCGGCCTGTCGGCCGGCCTCGAGGCGATGCGCCAGCACCTCACCTGCGCGGTGCTCGAGCGCGGCACGCTGGCCGACTCGATCCGCAAGTACCCGCGCCACAAGCTGCTCTTCGCGGAGCCGCTCTCGATCCCGCTCTACGGCGACCTGTGGATCAGCGACGCCTCCAAGGAGACGCTGCTCGAGGTCTGGCAGACGATCATCTCGAACACCGGGCTCGACGTGCGCGTGCAGCACGAGGTGAAGAACGTCCACCGCGACGAAGGGCTCTTCGTCGTCGACACCGCGGCCGGCCCGCTGCGCGCCCGGCGCGTCGTGCTGGCGATGGGGCGGCGCGGCAACCCGCGGCGTCTCGAGGTCCCCGGCGAGGAGCTGGGGAAGGTCTTCTACGACATCGTCGAGATGGAGGCCTTCCAGGGCACCCGCGTGCTCGTGGTCGGCGGCGGCGACAGCGCGATCGAGTCGGCGGTCGGCCTGGCCAACCAGCCCGGGACGGCGGTGACGCTGTCCTATCGCGGCGCGAGCTTCGAGCGCGCGAAGGAGCGCAACCGCGCCAAGCTCGCGGAAGCGGTCGCGCACGGCCGGCTGCGCCTGGTGCTGGGGAGCCAGGTGCGGGCGATCCGCGAGGACGCGGTCGAGCTGGAGCACGAGGGGGCGCGCCAGCTGCTGCCCAACGACTTCGTGATCCTCCGGCTCGGCGGCGAGCCGCCTTTCGCGTTCCTCGAGCGGCTCGGCGTGCGGATCGTGAAGAAGGACGTGCCGCTGCCGGAAGCCGGCGAGGCCGCCGTTGCGTAGCGCGCGCCGGGTGGCGGACCCAGCGGGGCGGGCGGACGGTCGCGGCCGTAGTGCGGCGCTCGTGGCGTCGCTCGCGACCGTGTGGATCATGGCCGCCGGCGCGGGCCCGGCGTTCGCCCAGGTCTCGCCGGGGCCGCTCTCGCGCGCCCACGCGTCCCTCGACGCCTCGCTCAAGTGCCTCGCAGTGCCACGCGAGCGGCAAGGGCGGGGTGACGCCGCAGTGCCTTGCCTGCCACAAGGAGATCGCCTGGCTCGCGGCTCGCGACCGGGGGCTGCACGCGAAGGTCGAGGGGAAGGACTGCGCGTCCTGCCACCCCGAGCACGCCGGGGCCGACTTCGCGCTGATCCAGTGGGACGAGGGGAGCGCGGAGAAGTTCGACCACCGCCGCGCCGGCTGGCCGCTCGCCGGCAAGCACGCCGCGCAGCGCTGCGACGCCTGTCACAAGGCGGCGTTCCGCGTCTCGGAGGCGCAGCGCCTGTCCCCGCGGCGGGACGCGTCGCGCGGCTGGACCGGGCTCGAGGCGGCCTGCGGCGCGTGCCACCGCGATCCGCACGAGAACACGCTGGGGACCGACTGCGCGCGCTGCCACGGCACGGAAGGCTGGCGTCCCGCCGCGGGCTTCGATCACGCGCGGACCGCCTACCCGCTGACCGGCAAGCACCGCGATACGGCCTGCGCGAAGTGCCACCGCGTGGACGGCGCCCGCGTGGTCGTCACCGGCAGCTCCGCGGCCTCCAACCCGGCGTCCGGCGAAGCCGCGCCTGCCCCCGCGCCCGGCGCGTTGCTCGCCGGCACCGGCGTCGCGCAGCCGCTGCCGCGGTTCAAGCCGCTGGCCCACGCGGAGTGCTCGGCGTGCCACGCCGACCCGCACGCGGCCCAGCTGGGCCCGCAGTGCAGCCGGTGCCACGTCACCGACGACTTCCGGCGCGTGGCCGAGGGGCAGTTCGATCACGGCCGCACGCGCTACCCGCTGCGCGGGCGGCACGTCGCGGTCGCCTGCGCGCGGTGCCACGACCCGCGGGCCGGCGGCGCGAAGCCGCGCTTCGACAGCTGCGGGGCGTGCCACGCCGACGCCCACGACGGCCAGGCGACGCTCGCCGGACGCCCCGCCGACTGTGCCGCATGCCACGGCGTCGAGGGCTTCAAGCCGGCGACCTACACCGTCGCGCAGCACGCGTCGGCCCGCTACCCGCTGGAAGGAAAGCACCGCAGCGTGGCGTGTGCGGAATGTCACACGCGCCGGCAGGGCAAGGGGTCCGCGCAGCTCCGGCCGAAGAGCGGCGCCTGCCGCGACTGCCACGCCGACGCGCACAAGGGCCAGCTGGCGTCCCGCCGCGACCAGGGGGAGTGCGGGGCGTGCCACGCGCCGGGCGGCTGGAAGCCGGCGCGCTTCGGCGCCGTCGAGCACGCCTCGACGCGCTTCCCGATCGCCGGCCGCCACGCGGCCGTGGCCTGCAGCGCGTGCCACGGCCCGGCCCGCCCGATGCTCCCGCCGCTTCCCGGCCCCGAGACGCTCGGGACGGCGAAGATCGCGCTGAACCTCGAGAACCGGGCGTGCGAGTCGTGTCACCGCGATCCGCACGCCGGCCGGTTCGGGCCGAAAGGGGACCGGACGCGCGCCGGGGGCTGCGCCGACTGCCACGGCAACGGCGGCATCATGCCCAGCCTCTTCGACCTGGACGACCACGCGAAGAGCCCGTTCCCGCTGGAGGGGGCGCACCGCGCGGTGCCGTGCGTGACGTGTCACGCCGAGCTGGGGAAATCGCCGCGGGGGCCGAACCTCCTGCTCGCCGCCGCCGCCACCGCCAACCCGCTGGAGTTCCGCGCACGCCACGCCGCGTGCCGGGACTGCCACGCCGGCCCGCACGGCACGCAGTTCGACGACCGGCGCGACGGCGGCGCCTGCCAGGCCTGTCACGGCTCCGATTCGTTCCGCCCGGCGTCGCGCTTCGATCACGCCGCGTTGAAGAACTTCCCGTTGACGGGGAAGCACGCGCAGGTCGCCTGCGCGCGCTGTCACCCGGTGAAGCAGGTCGACGGCCGCCCGGTCGTCACCTACCGCCCGCTTCCGCGACGCTGCCAGGACTGCCACGGCAAGGTACCGCCCCGGCCCGCAGAGGAGAGGGGGACCTCATGAGCATCGCAGCCCACGGCCCGAAACGGATCCGCCGGCATCGCATCGCCCTGCTGCCGGCACTCGTCGCGACCCTCCTGGCGCTCGGCGGCCCGGCCCGCGCCGAGGAGAAGCCGGCCGAGGATCCCCCCTATCCGCACGGCGACTTCACCGAGGACTGCGCGCTCTGCCACGCCCCCGACCGCTGGATTCCCGCTTCGATCTCCAAGGAGTTCGACCACCGGAAGATCTCGGGCTTCCCGCTGGAAGGAGGACACCAGACCGCGGGCTGCCGGAACTGCCACCGGTCGCTGGAATTCAAGCAGGCCAGCCCGTCGTGCGCCTCCTGCCACCGCGACATCCACCTCGGAGAGCTCGGCATCGACTGCGGGCGGTGCCACACCACGCGCAACTTCCGCGACCGGACCGGGATGGGGAGGGCGCACGAGCGGACGCGCTTCTCGCTGACCGGGCGCCACATCGCGGCCGACTGCGAGTCCTGCCACAAGCCGGCCTCCCAGGGCCAGCTGCAGTGGGTCAACACGCCGGTCGGCTGCTACTCGTGCCACCAGAGCGACTACGAATCGGCGACCTCGCCCAACCACGTCGCCCTCGGCTTCCCGACCGACTGCGGGCAGTGTCACCAGACCGGTCTCTGGCAGACCGCGACCTTCGACCACTCCCAGTCCGGCTTCCCGCTGACCGGCGCGCACACCGCGGCGAGCTGCGCCTCGTGCCACTCGAGCGGCCAGTACGACGGCCTGTCGACCGAGTGCGTCAGCTGTCATCGCCGCGACTTCGACGCCACCACCGATCCGGCGCACAAGGCCGGCGGATTCCCGCAGACCTGCACGCAGTGCCACACGACGGTCAGCTGGACCGGGGCGAGCTTCACCCACGTGTCCACCTTCCCGCTGAGCGCGGGACACGCCGGGGTATCGTGCCAGGCGTGCCACGGCGACGGGGTCTACAAGGGGAAGAGCACCGACTGCTACGCCTGCCACCGTCCCGACTACGAGCGCACCTCTCGCCGGCCCACCCCGCGGCGGGCTTCTCGACGACCTGCACGCAGTGCCACACGACGGCGACCTGGGCCGGCGCGAGCTACGCGCACACCCCGCGCTTCCCGCTGACCGGGGGGCACGCCGGCGGCGTCCTGCCAGTCGTGCCACGGCGACGGGGTCTACGCCGGGAAGAGCACGCGCTGCGAGAGCTGCCACGACGCGCGACTACAACGCGACGACCGACCCGCCGCACCGCCAGGCCGCCTTCCCGAACGACTGCACGCTGTGCCACACGATCGTCGGCTGGCGGCCCTCCTCGTTCGACCACGGGCGCTCGCAGTTCCCGCTGACCGGGGCCCACGTCGGGCTGTCCTGCAGCCAGTGCCACTCGGACGGGGTCTACGACGGCAAGCCGACCGACTGCGTCAGCTGTCACCGGGACGACTTCGACCGCACGACGACGCCGGCCCACCCCGCGGCGGGCTTCTCGACGACCTGCACGCAGTGCCACACGACGGCGACCTGGGCCGGTGCGAGCTACGCGCACACCGCCGCGCTTCCCGCTGACCGGCGGGCACGCCGCGGCGTCCTGCCAGGCGTGCCACGGCGACGGGGTCTACGCCGGGAAGAGCACGCGCTGCGAGAGCTGCCACGACGCGGACTACAACGCGACGACCGACCCGCCGCACCGCCAGGCCGCCTTCCCGAACGACTGCACGCTGTGCCACACGATCGTCGGCTGGCGTCCCTCCTCGTTCGACCACGGGCGCTCGCAGTTCCCGCTGACCGGCGCCCACGTCGGGCTGTCCTGCAGCCAGTGCCATTCGGACGGCGTCTACGACGGCAAGCCGACCGACTGCGTCAGCTGCCACCGCGACGACTACCAGCGGACGACCGATCCCGCGCACGCGGCGGCGGGCTTCTCGACGACCTGCACCCAGTGCCACACCACGGCGACCTGGGCCGGTGCGAGCTTCCCGCACACGCCGCGCTTCCCGCTGACCGGCGGTCACGCGTCCCCCTCCTGCCAGGCCT
This sequence comes from uncultured Acidobacteriota bacterium, assembly GCA_963702425.1. Lineage (GTDB taxonomy): Bacteria > Acidobacteriota > Polarisedimenticolia > J045 > J045 > JALOKP01. The sequence continues at coordinate 167,212 of CAVPCQ010000021.1, read as the reverse complement.
GCCACGGCGACGGGGTGTACGCGGGGAAGAGCACGCTGTGCGAGAGCTGCCACACGGACGACTACAACGCGACGACCGACCCGCCCCACCGCCAGGCGGCCTTCCCGAACGACTGCACGCTGTGCCACACGATCGTCGGCTGGCGGCCTTCCTCGTTCGATCACGGGCGCTCGCAGTTCCCGCTGACCGGGGCCCACGTCGGGCTCTCCTGCAGCCAGTGCCATTCGGACGGGGTCTACGACGGCAAGCCGACCGACTGCGTCAGCTGCCACCGCGACGACTACCAGCGGACGACCGATCCCGCACACGCCGCGGCGGGCTTCTCGACCACGTGCACGCAGTGCCACACCACGGCGACCTGGGCCGGTGCGAGCTACGCGCACACGCCGCGCTTCCCGCTGACCGGCGGTCACGCGTCCCCCTCCTGCGCGGCGTGCCACGGCGACGGGGTGTACGCGGGGAAGAGCACGCTGTGCGAGAGCTGCCACACCGACGACTACAACGCGACGACCGACCCGAACCACCGCCAGGCGGCCTTCCCGAACGACTGCACGCTGTGCCACACGATCGTCGGCTGGCGGCCGTCGACGTTCGACCACGGGACCACGCAGTTCCCGCTGGCGGGCGCCCACGCCGGCCTGTCGTGCAGCCAGTGTCACTTCGACGGTGTCTACGACGGCAAGCCGACCGACTGCTACAGCTGCCACAGGAAGGACTACGACGGCGCCACCGACCCGAACCACCGCCAGGCGGGCTTCCCGACCGACTGCACGGTCTGCCACACCGGGACCACGAGCTGGAGCGGCGCCACGTACAACCACCAGTCGACCGGCTTCCCGCTGACCGGGGCCCACGTGCCGCTGGCCTGCAGCGCCTGCCACGCCGACGGGGTCTACGACGGCAAGAGCACGGCGTGCGCCAGCTGCCACCAGGACGACTACGACCGCACGACCGACCCGAACCACCGCGCGGCGGGCTTCGCGGCGACGTGCCAGGACTGCCACACCACCGTCGACCTGGGACGGCGGCCGCTTCGATCACTCGCGCACCAGCTTCCCGCTCACCGGCTCCCACGTGCCGCTGGCCTGCAGCTCCTGCCACTCCGACAACGTGTACGACGGCAAGAGCACGGCGTGCGCCAGCTGCCACCAGGACGACTACGACCGGACGACCGACCCGAATCACCGCACCGCGCACTTCCCGACCGACTGCATGCTCTGCCACACCACGATCCAGTGGCCGGGGGCGCGCTTCGAGCACGACGCGCAGTACTTCCCGATCTACTCCGGACGGCACCGTGACAAGTGGTCCCGCTGCTCGGACTGCCACACGAACTCGAACAACTACGCCGACTTCAACTGCCTCGGATGCCATCCGCACAGCGACAAGAACGAGACGGACGGCCACCACCGCGGGGAGCCAGGCTACCGCTACGAGAGTCGCGCCTGCTACCAGTGCCACCCGCAGGGGAGGGCCGACTGATGGGCCGTGACCGACACCGGTCGGCCTGGCCGGCGCTCGTCGCGCTCGTCCTGATCGGACTGACCGCCGGCATCGCGAGCGCCGCGGAACCGGTCACCCGCGACGCCAAGGTCACCTACCTGACCTCCGCGACGGTCTACGTCGACGCCGGGAGCGAGGAAGGCGTGCAGGAGGGGGACGTCCTCGACGTCGTCCGCAACGGCACGGTGGTCGGCTGGCTGCATGTCTTCGTCGTCTCCACGCACAAGTCCGGATGCCGGCGCGAAGACCCCGGCCTCGACATCGTCGTCGGCGACATCGTCCGCTTCGTCCCGCACGTCGATCCGACCAAGGCCTGCGGCGAGCTCCTGCCGCCGCGGGCGACCTCGGCGACCGGGGCCGCGGCCGCAGAGGCGCCCCGGCGCGCGTCCAGCGGCCGCGGGATGCTGCGCGACTGGGGGTTGGCCGGCCGGATCGGCCTGCGCTATCTCCTCGTCCAGCAGCCGGACACCGGCTACCAGTTCAACCAACCGGGCGTCGACGTGCGCATCGCGGGCACGAACCTCGGCGGCAGCCCGATGGGGCTCGAGGTCGACATCCGCACCTACCGGAGCTACCGCGTCTCGGGCGACCAGTCGGCGCAGCTGCAGACCAATCGCGTCTACCGGGCGAACGCCTCCTGGACGGGGCGCGACGTGCCCGTGCGGGTCGTGGCCGGCCGGATGTACTCCCCGACGCTGGCGACGGTCAGCCTGTTCGACGGCGTGCTCGCCGAGTACGCCGGCCCGCGCTGGTCGATCGGCGGCCTCGCCGGCTCGCAGCCGAACCCGGTCACCTACGGCTTCTCGTCGGACGTCCGGCAGTACGGCGGTTACGCGACGCTGCGCGGCCTGCCCGGGAGAAAGTCCAACTGGGGCGCCACCATGGGCCTGGTCGGCTCCTACCAGGAAGGGGAGATCAACCGCGAGTTCCTCTACCTGCAGGGCTACTACGACACCCCCCGCTTCTCGGCCTACCTGGCGCAGGAGATCGACTTCAACCGCGGCTGGAAGCGCGAGCAGGAGAGCAGCGCGATCTCGCCGACGAGCATCTTCGGCACGGTGCGCTTCCGCGTCACGCAGCAGTTCACGCTGAGCGCCGGGATCGACAGCCGGCGCAACGTGCTCCTCTACCGCGACTACATCGACCCGCTGATCGAGTTCGACGACGCCTTCCGCGAGGGCTACTGGGCCGCGCGCCGAGGCGTCGTTCCCCTGGCTGACGGCGGGCGTGAACGCGCGCTTCGCCCGCGGCGGCGGCGCCGGGGACGGCGAGTCGTACTCGCTGCTCCTCGGGTCGTCGCGGCTCCCGATCGCGTGGCTCGACGTCGGAGGCCGCGCGACTTACTACAACAGCGAGCGAGCGAAGGGGCAGCTGTTCTCGCTGGCGCTGGGAGCGTCGATCACGCCGACCATCCACGTTCTGCTCGACGGCGGCACGCGCCGGGAGACCGGACTGCTCTCGACGTCCCGGAAACGCAGCTGCTCTGGTACGGGCTCAACTTCGACATCGCCTTCGGGAGGCACTGGCTCTACCTGCTCTCCTTCGAGCAGACGACCGGCGGGATCGAGGACAACCGGCAGCTCTTCACTTCCTTCAGCTATCGGTTCTGAGGGCGCTGCCCCGCCGCGTCCCTTCGAGCGTATCATCCGCAGCGGTCCCGCCGATGCGCATCCGCACCCGCCTCCTGCTCGCCCTGCTCCTGCTCGGCGCCACCGCCGTGCTCGCGGCCAGCGCCATCGGCTACCGCAACGCGCGAAGCAGCATGATCGAAGCCGTGGAGCGGCAGCTGACCGGGGTGCGCCGCGCCAAGGCGTTCGCGGTCGCGAGCTACTTCCGGACGGTGACCAACCACGTCCGCACGCTCAGCGAAGCGATGATGTTCGTGCAGGGGATGGAGGAGTTTCGGGCCGCGTTCCGCGAGATCGACGGCGCCGAAGCGCCGGCCGACCTGAGGGACGCCGTCTCGGCCTACTACCGCACGGACTACCTGCCCGCGTTGGCCGACCTGGTGACGCCGCGCTCGAGCTTCGACGACTATCTGCCGCTCGGCCGGGGCCCGCACTACGCGCAGTACTGGTACCTCGTGAAGAACCCCGCGCCGGGCGGCCGGAAGCAGGAGCTGGACCGCGCCGCGGACGGCAGTCGCTACAGCGACGTCCACGCGCGTTTCCACCCCTCCTACCGCCGGCTCGTCGAGCGCTTCGGCTACGACGACCTGATGCTGGTCGACGACCGGACCGGACGCGTCGTCTACACCGTCATGAAGCAGCCGGACCTCGGCACCAGCCTGGTGAAGGGGCCCTACCGGGGGACGGGACTCGCGGCCGCGTTCGAGAAGTGCCGCGTGGCGAAGAGCGGCGACGAGGTCTTCCTGACCGACTTCGAGGATTTCGAGCCGTCGCTCGGCGCCCCGGCGGCGTTCGCCTGCTCGGCGATCTTCGACCACGGGAGGCCGCTCGGAGTGCTCGTGCTCGAGATCGGTGTCGGGGAACTCGACCGCGCCGTCTCCGGCGACCGCGGCTGGTCGCGTGACGGCCTCGGCGCGACGGGCGACGCCCGCATCGTCGGTCCCGACTTCCGGCTGCGCACGAACGCACGACGCTTCATCGAGGACGGCGAGAAGTACCTGGCGATGCTGCGCGGTCGGGGGGTATCGGAGGACACGCTGGAGCGGATCCGGGCCTACGGCTCGACCACGCTGCAGGAAGACGCGCGGCTCCCCTCGGTCGAGGCCGCGCTGCGAGGGGAAGAAGGGGCGCTCCCGGAAATCGGCCTCACCGGCGTCCCGACGCTCGACGCCTACGGACCGCTGAAGATCGACGGCCTGAACTGGGCGATCACCGCGCGCCTCGACGAAGCCGAAGCGCTCGCGCCGCTGGCCGCGATGCGGCGCCGGCTGATCCTGTTCACGCTGCTCGTGCTGGGGGCGACGCTGCTCGCGGCGGGGTTCCTGGCGCGGCAGATCGTGCGCCCGGTCCAGGCGCTGGCCGACGCGGCCCATCGCGTCGCGGAAGGGGACCTGTCGGCGCGGGCCCCGGTGACCGGGCGGGACGAGATCGCGGAGCTGGCGACGACCTTCAATCGCATGGCCGGCAACATCGAGGAGCAGACGCGCGAGATCGAGCTGAAGAACCGGGAGAACGAGGCGCTGCTGTTGAGCATCCTCCCGCCGGCGATCGCGACGCGGCTGAAGGCCGGCGCCAACCCGATTGCCGACAACTTCGCCGAGGTCTCGGTCCTCTTCGCGGACATCGTCGGCTTCACCGTGCTGTCCGACGGGCGGCCGCCCAACGAGGTGGTCGCCTTCCTGAACGACCTGTTCCACCGCTTCGATCTGCTCGCGCAGCGGCGGGGCGTCGAGAAGATCAAGACGATCGGCGACGCCTACATGGCCGTCGCCGGGCTCCCGACGCCGGCCGAAGACCACGCCCGGCGGATGATCGAGATGGCGCTCGACATGCTCGACGAGGCGCGGCGCTGCAGCGCGGAGACTGGCCTCACGATCGAGCTGCGGATCGGGGTCAACTCGGGCCCGGTCGTCGCCGGCGTGATCGGAGCGTCGAAGTTCATCTACGACCTGTGGGGCGACACGGTCAACATCGCCAGCCGGATGGAGTCGCACGGCGTCACCGGAGCGATTCACGTCACCCGGGCGACCTGGGAAATTCTGAAGAACGACTACGAGTTCGAATCGCGCGGCACGGTCGAAATCAAGGGGAAGGGACCGATGGAGACCTGGCTCCTGCGGGGGCGCGGCGGACCCTTTGGACAGAACGCCCTCCGTGAGAGAGATTGACCGGGATCCCGGAGGGAACCCCCATGCCGATGACCATGCACGTCAGCCAGCGCAATCTCTCCGGCGGCACGCCAGCCGTCGTGGTCAGCATCGGCGGCCGGCTCGACTCGGACACTTCTCGGCGCTTCGCGACGGAGATCGAACCGGTGCTCGCGCCGCGGCCGAAGGTCCTCGTCTTCGACCTGGCCGGGCTCGACTTCATCACCAGCGCGGGGATTGGAGAGCTGTTCCGGGCGCAGAAGACGGTCACCGCGACCGGCGGCCAGGTCATGATGACCAACCTGCAGCCGCAGATTCAGAAGGTCCTTGCGATCGTCAAGGCGCTCCCCGGCACGGCGCTCTTCGCCAGCGAGCGCGAGATGGATGAATACCTGGCCGTGATGCAGCGTAAGGCGCGCGAGCCGAAGTAGGCGCGCTCGCCGGAGCCCGTCCCGGGCCCGTCCGGCAGGCCTTGATTCAAGTCAACCCCGGCCCGTCCGGGGCGCGCTAGTCTGGCGGCACACCCAACCGAGGAGCCGCTCCCATGCGATTCGTCCGCGCCCTGGTCCCGCTCGCCGCCGCCGTGACGCTCGTTGCCGCCACCTGCTGTCTCGCCCCCGGCGCCTTCGCCCAGGCCTGCATCGGCTGCCACGAGGAGGCCACCCCGCAGATCGTCGCCGACTGGCGCCTGTCCAAGCACAGCGGCGCGAGCGTCGGCTGCGAGATCTGCCACGGGACCGAGCACAAGAGCGAGGCCGACGTCGCCAAGGTCAAGCTCCCGACGCCCGACACCTGCGCCACCTGCCACGACACGCAGGTCGCGCAGTTCAAGAAGGGGAAGCACGCGCTGGCCTGGGTCTCGATGCAGGCGATGCCGACGATCCACGCCCAGCCGGTCGCGATGACCTACGGGATGAAGGGGTGCGGCGGCTGCCACAAGCTGGGGCTCAAGAGCGAAGCGGACCTGAAGGAGATCGCGGCCGACGGGTCGCACACCTTCGGCAACGCGTCGTGCGACGCCTGCCACACCCGCCACACTTTCTCGGTCAAGGAGGCGAAGCAGCCGCAGGCCTGCCAGACCTGCCACATGGGATTCGACCACCCGCAGTGGGAGATGTACTCGGCCAGCAAGCACGGCGTGCGCGCCCTGCTCAAGCAGACCGGCACGCTGCCAGAGACGACCCCGGCCCCGACCTGCCAGGACTGCCACATGGCCGGCGGCAACCACGAGGTGCGCACGGCGTGGGGCTTCCTCGCGGTGCGCCTGCCGCTGCCCGAGGACAAGCAGTGGGCGGCCGACCAGGTCACGATCCTGCAGGGGCTGGGCGTGCTCGACCCGGAAGGGAAGCCGACCGCGCGACTCGAAGCGGTCAAGGCCGCCGATCTCGCGCGCCTGACGCAGGAGTCGTGGCAGGCCGAGCGCACCCGGATGCTCAAGATCTGCGGGCAGTGCCACTCCGACGCCTTCGCCGCCGCGCAGCTGAAGCAGGGCGACGACATGATTCGCCAGTCCGACCACCTGATGGCCGAAGCGATCCGCACCGTGGCCGCGCTCTACAAGGACGGCGTGCTTCCCAAGCCGGCGGGCTACGCCGCGGCGTTCCCCGACCTGCTCACATTCCACGACGCGCCGACTCCGATCGAGCAGCGCCTGTTCGTGATGTTCCTCGAGCATCGCATGCGCGCCTTCCAGGGGACCTTCCACGCCAACCCCGACTACGCGCTCTGGTACGGCTGGAGCGAGATGCAGCGCGACCTGGCCGAGATCAAGCACGAGGCGGAGCAGCTGCGTGCGGCGAAGGCGGGTGCGCCCGCGAAGGCGGCGGCGCGCTAGGGGGGGGGGGGGGGGGGGGGGGGGGGGGGGGGGGGGGGGGGGGGGGGGGGCGGGGGGGGGGGGGGGGGGGGGGCGGGAGAGGAGAGACCTCGGAAGCCGGGGGGAGAGGGGGGGGTGAGGGAAACTGGAGGATCGGTGGGGATCCGAGAGGTCTGACCCGTGGGGGCCAGGGCGTGAGATCTTAGGGGGAGGCGGGCGGGCGCCGAGTTCGGGCCGGCGCACCGCCCCGTTGCAGCGCGCTCAGCCGGGCCGCTATCGCGACCTTGTCCTGGCCGGCCATCCCCTCCGCAGCCAGCGCCTTGCGGTACACGCCCTCCGCCTTCGACCGCTTCCCCTGGCCCTCGTAGATGCTGCCCAGCAGCGTGTAGGCGTCGAGATGTTCCGGGTGGGCGCCGATCAGGCGAGTCAGGACCGCCACCGCGCCCGCCTGGTCCCCCTTCTGGTTCAGGTAGAACGCGAGCGTGGAGGCGTACCGCGGCTCCTGTGGGAGCAGCTCCGCCGCCTTCCGGCACCAGGCGATCGCCTCGTCGACGCGGTCCGGCGCGATCACGATGCAGAGGTTGAACGCGGCCTGCGCCATCCCGGGGTCGAGCGCGACCGCCTTCCTGAGGTGAACTTCCGCCTGCTTCGTGTCCTTCTGCTCGGCTTTCACCAGTCCCATGTTGAACTGGGCCGCTGCGCTGTCCGGCGCGACGGCGAGTGCCTTCTCCAGCATCTGCTCCGCCTTGTCGACCTCTCCCGTCCGCGCGTACGCGATCGACGCGTTGACCATCGGCAGCACGGCCCGCGGCTCGCGCTTCAGCGCGGCCTCGAAGGACGCCAGGGCCTTTGCCGTCTCTCCGCGGCTCATCTGGTAGTTGCCCAGGTTGTAGTGCGACGACCACTGGTCGGGGCGCGTCGTGATGAAGTCGACGTATTCCACGTCCGCCCGCTCGAGCTGCGTGTGGAGCTGCGGCGGGAGCCGATCCATGGGGAACCCGGCCAGCCCCGCGGCGGCGCGGACCCGGACGACGCGGTAGGCGTCGCCCGTCGCGTCGAGCAGGGCCCGCAGGGCCTGTGGCGATGGCCTGGTCGCGAGCCCGTCGATCGCCGCCGAGCGCACGAGCGGCGACGGGTCCTTGGCAGCGACCAGCAGGGCAGGGGCGACCCGCTCGTCGGGGCACGACGCCAGGAGCCGGATCAGCGAGGCGGCGAAGATCTCGTCGCGGTCCTTCGACCGGATGTAGGCCAGCATCGCCGGCAGCCTGCTCCAGTCGCGCTTGCGCGCGGCCTCCACCAGTGCCGCTCGCTCGAGGAGCGGCGCCTGGTAGTCGCGGGGACGCCACTCGCGGACCAGCCGGTCGGCCCAGGCGGCGTCCTGCTCCGGGTGGCACAGGTTGCACGCGTTGGGCGACTTGTAGGCGAGGGTCGCCGCCGGCGCGGGCGGGAGCATCGAGTGGTCGCTGCGGTTCATGCGCGCGAAGGCGGTCATCGGCATGTGACAGGCCGTGCAGCGGTTCCCGGGGCTGCCCTCGGGGTGGTGCGTGTGGGCCGGGGCGTTCTTCACCCGCTCCTCGTGGCACGGCAGGCAGGAGTCGTTCGCCTTCGCCGGGTCCTTGAACCGGTAGCGGCCGCTCGAGGTGTGGCAGTGGAGGCAGTCGAGCTGGCCGGACTGCGCGCACGGGCTCATGCGCCACGAGGTTGCCGTGTAGTTCTCGCCCAGATCGCGTCCGTCCGGGTAGTAGTCGGCATCTTCCAGCGTGGCGAGGTCGAAGTGATCGAAGAAGCGCTCTCCCGGGCGGTAGGTCGCGGTCAGCGGGCTTCCCTTGGCGTGGCAGCTGACGCACAGGTCGTTGCGCTGCTCCCTGGTCATGGTCTTGGTGCTGATCAGGCCCAGCTCGGGGAGCGGCTGGCCCTTGGGAGTCGCCCGGGCGATCTCGTTGTGCTTCCTCGACAGGCCGTGGCACGTCTCGCAGTTGATCCCCGGCTCGGTCCAGGTCGTGTGGTAGGTGTCGCTCGCCGCGTCGTAGTTCGTCGAGAGCTGGCTGACGTGGCAGTTGTAGCAGCTGGTGTTGAACGTGTACTGCGTGTCCGTCCAATGGACGGCCTCGCTCTGGCGCGCGCCCGGGAAGTGGCGGATGCCGCTCTCCGCGGCGTCGAACCACTGCTTCGTGCCGACGTCGTAGGCCAGGGGGAGGGTCTGCAGCCGGCCGTTGGGGAAGGGGGTCAGAAAATAGAAGACGTTCTTGCCGCCGAGGGCCTGCTCGATCGGATACCGCTTCTCGCCCCTGGGTCCCGTCTCCACGATGGCCCCGCTCGGCCCGGCGATGTCGGCGCGGTAGGTGTACTCGCCGATCGTGACCGGCTGCGACTGGGGGGAAAGGCGGGCCTTCGCGAACTCGGCGCCGTACGGCTGCATCGCCAGGCCGTGCATCGAGGTCGACCAGAGCTGGTAGAACTTCTCGTGGCACTCGCGGCAGCTCGACGAGCCGGCGTAGCCGGGCGGTGGACCGGACGACGAACCGGGAGCGGCCGGCCGGACCTCGTCGCGGGAGCAGGCCGCGAGGCCGAGGATCGCGATCGCGGCGGCGACGGCAGCGAACGGTACTCTCTCCATGAAGCCACCCCTCTCGTTGCGTTCGATGCCTGGGGATGCCCGGGCAGGTGAATGCCGGCCAGGCCGGAAGGGAGGCTACTCGTCTTGGATGAACTCGGGAAGTCCCCCGGTCCCGCGCGGTTCCCCGCGCCCCGGGCCCCCGGTGCTACCCTTCGCGGGTCGTGAACCGTGGCTCGCATCGTCCGGGCGCACCCCGCTTCGAGCCCTCCCGGGAGGGGCGGGTCGATTCCACGTCGCGTCCGCCGCGGTCCGCGTGCTCGGCCTTGCGGTGCGCGTGCGTCCTGGCCGTCGCGGGACTGGTCGTCGCAGGCAGCCGTCCGGCAATGTCCGCAGGGGAGACCAGGCACGTCCTGGTGCTCTACTCCAACGGCCGGATGCTGCCGGCAAACGTCGACGCCGATCGGGGGCTGCAGGAAGCGATCGCGAAGTCGCGGGATCGGCCCACGGAGCTGCACGCCGAGTTCCTCGACTATCCCGCGTTCGAGGGCGAGTCCTACGCTCACGCCTTCACCGTGTTCCTGCAGGAGAAGTACGCCCTGCACCCCCCGGACGTGGTCATCGCGGCGGGCGCAGGCGCGCTCGAATTCCTGCTGCACCACCGCGCGGAGCTGTTCCCGACGCTCCCGGTAGTCTACATGGGCATTTCCCGGGCGGCCCTGCAGGCGATCCCGCCGCTGCCGGACGACGTGATCGGTGTCCCCGTCGATTACGACTACGCCGGGACCATCGACCTGGCGCTTCGCTGGCATCCGCGGGCCCGACGCCTGGTCGTGGTGACGGGCGCCGCCGCACCGGACCGGGAGGTCGAAGCCCGTCTGCGCGACGAGGTCGGTCGGTTCGAGGGGCGCGTAGCGGTCGAGTTCCTCGCCGGGCTACCGACCAGCGCGCTGCAGGAGCGGTTGGGAAGGCCGGGGCCGGAGGAGATCGTGTTCACGCCCGGCTACTTCCAGGACGGCAACGGACGCAGCATCACCCCGCGAGAGTCCGCCGAGATGGTGGCCGCCGCGGCGAGCGCACCCGTGTACGGCCCGTTCAGCACATTCCTGGGTACGGGGGTCGTGGGTGGCCGCGTGGCGAGCTTCGAGGCCATGGGGAGGCAGGCGGGACAGGTCGTGAACGCGCTGCTGGACGGCGCTTCGCCGGCCTCGATCCAGTTGCCCGAGATCATGCCGACGACCGTGACCGTCGACTGGCGGCAAGTCCGCCGTTGGGGCATCGACGAAGCGGCGATCCCGGGCGACGCCGTCGTGCTCTTCAGGACGCCCTCGTTCCTGGAGGCTCACCGGACCGAGTCGATCGTCGCCGTCGTCGCCTTCCTGCTCCAGACGCTGCTGATCGCCGGGCTCCTCGTTGAACGCCATCGCCGTCGCCAGACGGAGCGCACCCTGGAGAATCAGCGCTTTCAGCTCGCACATGCGTCGCGGCTCGCGGTCGCGGGCGAGCTGACGGCCTCGATCGCCCACGAGATCAACCAGCCGCTCGGCGCGATCCTGAGCAACGCCGAGGCCGCCGAGCTGATCCTCGAGTCGGGAGTGAATCGGCGCGACGAGCTGCGCGAGATCCTCGCCGACATTCGCCGCGACGACCTGCGGGCCAGCGAGGTGATCCGCCGGCTGCGGACGCTGCTCGCCCGGCACGAGGTCGAGCTGCAGCCGTTCGACCTGAACGAGACGCTGAGCGATGCCGAGTCGGTGCTGCGGGCGGAAGCGAAGCGACGGCGCGTGACGCTCGACGTCCGGCCCGCGGCGACTCCCGTCACGGTGGTCGGGGACCGGATCCAGATCCAGCAGGTGCTGATCAACCTGGTGCTCAACGCCCTGGACGCGGTGGCCGATGCGCCCGAGGCCCGGCGCACGGTCCTCGTGGTGGTCGAAAACGGCGCGGGCCGCGCGTCCATCACGGTGCGCGATCGCGGCCACGGCATCCCGCCCGAGCACCTGCCGAGGCTCTTCGAGTCCTTCTTCAGCACCAAGCGCGCGGGCATGGGACTGGGCCTGCCGATCGCCCGCACCCTCGTCGAGACGCACGGCGGCCGGATCTGGGCCGAGAACCGCGACGGCGAAGGGGCGGTGTTTCACGTCGAGCTGCCGGCACAGGCATGAGCACGAAACCACTGATCCACGTCGTCGACGACGACGAGTCGCTGCGCTCCGCGCTGCTGCGGCTGCTCGGCGCGGCCGGCTTCGAAGCCCACGGCTACCCGTCGGCGGGCGACTTCCTGCTGCACCCGCCGCCGGACCGCCCCGGCTGCGTGCTGCTCGATCTCCGGATGCCCGGCCCGTCGGGCCTCGAGCTGCAGGCCGACCTGGCGACCCGGGGCATCGAGTTGCCGGTGATCTTCCTGACGGCCCACGCCGACGTGGCCTCCAGCGTGCGGGCGATGAAGTCGGGAGCGGTTGACTTCCTGACGAAACCGGTTGAACGCGATGTCTTGCTCGACGCCCTCCGGCGGGCGCTGGAACGCGACGCAGGCCGGCGCGCGGACCGCGCGGAGGCCGATCGGCTGCGCGGGCTTTTCGCCTCGCTTGCGCCCCGCGAGCGTGAGGTCTTCGATCGCATCGTCAGCGGCGAGATCAACAAGCAGATCGCCGAGGAGATCGGCGTTTCGGAGCGCACCGTCAAGGCGGAGCGGGCACAGGTCATGGCGAAGCTTGGAGTCGGCTCGGCGGCCGAGCTGGGCCGGCTGGCGGAGCAACTGCGGCGCCTGTAGTTCATTGCCCTTTCGGGCAGCGACGCGAACGACCCACCGGCACGATGATACCCTCCGCCTGACTGTGGCCGATCAGGCGGTCGATCGGGCGACCGATCACTGGACCGACCTCGTCCGCCAAGCAACGAGAACCTGCGAGAAGGAGACTGCCTATGCGTGGCAATACGAGTTCATCTCGGAAACGCGACTTTACCGTGAGGCTGGTGCGCGTTACCGCAGCCCTCGCCCTCATGGCGTGCCTGGCTGCCGGCGTCGCCTCCGCCGCGACCGACAAGCCCAACATCCTGTTCATCATGGGTGACGATATCGGCTGGATGCAGCCGAGCATCTATCACCGCGGCCTGATGGTCGGCGAGACGCCGAACATCGACCGGATCGGGCAAGAGGGTGCGATGTTCATGACCTACTACGCCGAGCAAAGCTGCACGGCTGGGCGTACCGCCTTCTTCACCGGCATGACGCCGCTGCGCGCCGGTATGATCCCGCCGCAATTGCCCGGCAGCCCGTCCTTCCTGCAGCCCGGCACGCCGTCGCTGGCCAGGTTCCTGCTCGACCTCGGCTACAACACCGGCGAGTTCGGCAAGAACCACCTGGGCGACCACTCGGCGGCGCTGCCGACGGCGCACGGCTTCCAGGAGTTCTGGGGCTACCTCTACCACTTGGACGCGATGCAAGGTGTGAGTTTCCCCGACATCAACAAGACCCCGACTGACCAGGCCATCATCGCGCCGTGCAAGAACACGCCGGTGCGCGGCCTCACCGAGGTCCCGGGCGCGGTGGATCCGAAGACGGCCCTCTGCATGACGCCGCCGCGGCCCGTGATCTGGTGCAAGTCCTCCGACGGCACCGAGGCGAACCAGTCGTGCAGCGACCAGGGGCCGATGACGCTCGAGCGCTCGAAGACCGCGGACGAGGAGATCTCGGCCAAGGTCATCGACTTCCTCGATCGCAACGACCCGAAGAAGACCGGCAAGCCCTTCTTCGTCTGGTACAACCCGGCGCGTATGCACATCACCACCATGCTGTCCGACAAGTACATGGCGATGGTCGGTACGCCCGGCGGTAAGGACTGGGGCATCAACGAAGCCGGCATGAAGCAGATGGACGACAACATCGGCTACGTGCTGAAGAAGCTGGAGGAGATGGGCCAGCTCGACAACACCATCGTCGTCTTCACCACCGACAACGGCGCGGAAGTGATCACCTACCCCGACGGCGGCAACACGCCGTTCAAGGGCGGCAAGCTGACCACCTGGGAAGGTGGGATGCGCGCGCCTTGTGTCATCCGCTGGCCGGGACATATCAAGCCGGGCACGGTCCTGAACGACATCTTCGCGTCCTACGACTGGATGCCGACTTTTGTTGAGATTGCCGGTGGCGCCAAGGGCAACGCCCTCAACGAGAAGATCATGGCGGGCAAGTATCCCGGTATCGTCAAGACCAAGCTCAACGGGGTCAACCAGCTCGACTATCTGACCGGCAAGTCTGCGAAATCGGCGCGGGACACCTTTTTCTACTACGGAGGCCCTGTTCCGTCGGCCGTGCGCTACAAGAACTGGAAAATCTACTTCGCGATGGCGTCCGAGGCCGCGACCGGTGGCCTGATGGGGGTCCATACCTTCCACTGGCCTCTGGTCGACAACATCAAGCGGGATCCATTCGAGGGTTCCGTCGGTTTCGAACCGAAAACCCTCCTTGGCCAGGGCGGCGCACTTGGCGGGCCCGTCACCGCCTACATCTACGACTGGAACATCATTCCCATCGGCCAGGCGCTGTGGCTGCAGGAACTTGAAAGCTACGGGCCTTACCCGGCGCTGCAGTCCCCGGCGTCCTACAGCCTGGCCCAGGTTCTCCAACAGGTGAAGGATGATATGGCGAAGACTCGCGCCAATGGAGACTAGGACGTAGCGAGCCAGGACGGCGGCAAGGGCTTGTGATGCTGCCAGGCGGGCGGACCGAACGGGCCGCCCGCCTTTCTTTTAGCCAGGAGGAGACGATGAAACCGACCAAGTCGCGCTGCGCAGCAGCTTGCGTTGCAGCCGTGACGCTGTTCGTCCTGCCACTGCTGAGCACTCGGGCCCAGGCGCAGTCCGACCCGCTCCCCTCGTGGAAGGATGGCGCCGCCAAGCAGGCCATCATCGCGTTCGTGAAGGAGACGACCGACAAGGCCAGCCCGAAGTTCGTACCCCCCTCCGAGCGCATCACCACCTTCGATCAGGACGGAACGCTGTGGGTGTCGCACCCGATGTACTCGCAGGTGATGTACTGCCTGGAGCGGGTCCCGGCGCTCGTGGCGAAGAAGCCCGAGTTGAAGGACGTCGAGCCGTTCAAGACCGTGATGTCCGGCAACCGGGAGGCCATGGCGAAGCTCTCGATGCCGGAGCTCGAGAAGATCCTCGCCGCCACCCTGACCGGCATGACGGTGGATGAGTTCAATGCCGAGGTGGCGAAGTGGCTCGGCACGGCCAGGGACCCGCGCTGGAAGCGGCCGTACACCGAACTGACGTATCAGCCGATGCAGGAGCTGCTGAAGTACCTGCGCGCCAGCGGCTACAAGACCTACATCGTCACCGGCGGCGGCCAGGACTTCGTGCGCGTCTATTCGGAGGCCGTCTACGGCATCCCGCCCGAGCAGGTGGTCGGCACCGCCGGCGGGACGACCTACGGCTACGGCAAGGACGGCAAGCCGATCCTGACCAAGGAGCCCAAGCTCCTGCTCAACGACGACAAGGCGGGCAAGCCGGAGGGGATCCACCTGATGATCGGCCGCCGGCCGCGGGCCGCATTCGGCAACTCGGCCGGCGACCGGGAGATGCTGGAGTACACGAAGGCCGGGGACGGGACGCGGCTGGCGATGCTCGTGCTCCACGACGACGCGAAGCGCGAGTATGCTTACGGACCGGCCCAGGGGCTGCCCGACACGAAGATCGGCGCCTTTCCCCAGGCGCTGTACGACGAGGCGAAGAAGCAGGGCTGGGTCGTCATCAGCATGAAAGACGACTGGAAGAAGATCTTCTCGTTCGACGAGTAGCGAGGGATCGGCGGACCGCAACGACGATGGGCACGGAGGAGAACCCATGACACGAAGCCATGTTCTCAAGACGGGTCACGCAGTGCTCGCCGCCCTGGCCGCGCTGGCGGGCGCCGTGGTCCCTGCGCTGGCGGCGGACAACAAGCCCAACATCCTCGTGATCTGGGGCGACGACGTCGGTCGCGACAACATCAGCGCCTACAGCCTCGGGATCATGGGGTACAAGACGCCGAACATCGACCGCCTGGCGAAGGAGGGGGCGCTGTTCACGGACGCCTACGCGCAGCAGAGCTGCACCGCGGGCCGCGCGTCGTTCATCCTCGGGGAGCACCCGTTCCGGACGGGCCTGCTGACGATCGGCATGCCCGGCTCGCCGCAGGGGATCCCGGATTGGGCGCCGACCATCGCCGACCTGCTGAAGGGCCAGGGCTACGCCACCGGCCAGTTCGGCAAGAACCACCTGGGCGACCGCGACTCGCACCTGCCGACGGTCCACGGGTTCGACGAGTTCCTCGGCAACCTCTACCACCTGAACGCCGAGGAGGAGCCGGAAACCTACTACTACCCGAAGGACCCCGCGTTCAGGAAGCAGTACGGCCCGCGCGGCGTGATCCACGCCTGGTCGGACGGCAAGGGCGGACAGAAGATCGAGGATACCGGCGCGCTGACCACCGAGCGGATGCCGACCGTGGACCTCGAGATCTACGCCGCGGCGAGCAAGTTCATCGACTCCGCGGTGGCGGGGAGGAAGCCGTTCTTCGTCTGGTTCAACACGACCCGGATGCACATCTGGACCCGTCTCAAGCCTTCGGCGCAGGGACGGACCGGGATCGGGCTCTACCCCGACGGCATGGTCGAGCACGACGACATGGTCGGCGGACTGCTGAAGAAGCTCGAGGAGCTGGGGATCGCGAACAACACGATCGTGGTGTACGGCACCGACAACGGGGCGGAGGTCGGGACCTGGCCGGATGGTGGAATGATGCCCTTCCGGGGCGAGAAGGGCACCACCTGGGAAGGCGGCCTCCGCGTGCCGATGCTCGTCCGCTGGCCGGGGGTGATCAAGCCCGGCACGATCGTCAACGAGATCTTCTCGCAGGAAGACTGGCTGCCGACGCTCCTGGCGGCCGCCGGCGAGCCCAACATCGTCGAGAAGGTGAAGCAGGGTTACCAAGCCAACGGCAAGACCTGGAAGGCGCATCTCGACGGATACAACTTCCTGCCGTACTTCAGGGGCGAGGCCCCGAAGGGGCCGCGCGAGGAGATCTTCTACTTCGGCCAGGCCGGCGACCTGGACGCCGTGCGCTGGAACGACTGGAAAGTGTCCTTCGCCACGATGGACGGCAACATCGCCACGGCCGTGCGCGCCGTGCCCGGCTGGCCCGTGATCACCAACCTGAGGGCCGACCCGTACGAGCGGGCGTCGCACGAATCGGGGCTCTACCTGCGCTGGTACGCCGACAACATCTGGCTCTTCGTGCCGGTGCAGGCAAAGCTGAAAACGTTCCTCCTGACGTTGCCGGAGTATCCGTTCCAGCAGGGGAGCAGCCTGAACGCCGCGGGGATCAACTACAACTCGCTGCAGGCGATGCAGGCCATGAAGCGCCTGAAGGAGCTGGAGACGCTGCCGATGCCGAACAACTGAGGCAGCGAGGTGCGGCTCGAGGCGCCGCCTGATCGGGCGAGGTGAAGTACGTCATGGCCCGGGCGTTCCGGTGGGGGAGAGCCCACAGGAACGCCCGGCTTTCGGATCGAACGAGCGCGCGCGCCTTCAGCCGCCGCGCTTCTTGTAACCGGTGTTCTCGATCGCGACCGAGAGGTTCTGCGCCTTCACGTCGAGGTTGATCGTCGCCGGGTAGACCGTGCCGTCGGCGAACGCGCCGAAGCCGACCTTCATCCCGACCGCGTCCTTCGCGCTGTCGGTGAAGGTGGCGACCGTGACGCCGGCGATCCGATTGGCCGCGGCGTTTACGTTCAGCGTGAGCGAGTCCCCCGCCTTCAGGTAGTCCTTGATGACCAGCTTCGCGATCCCCTGGGCGTCGGGCGGGACCACGGACAGCCTCCCGGCGTCCTTCGCCGCCTGGATGCGTGCCGCATCGGGGGGAACGTACTGCTTCACGAGGGCGATCGCTTCCTTCATCGAAGCGGAAAGCTCTTCCTTCTTGTTCTCGACGATTTTCCCGCGAAGCCCCCTCGGCTGCTTGGCATCGGCCGCGGGTTCGCCCCCGATCGGGGTCTTCTGGACCTTGCCGTCGGCGCCGTAGTAGCAGCTGTTCTGCTTCCGGGACTTCTCCTCGCCCTTGAGCGAAACGACCGTGGTCTCGACCCACTCGTACTGGCGGAGGGCCGCCAAGCTCGCCTGGAGCGACTGCTTGACGGCGGCGACGCGGTCCGTGCTCGCAGCCGGCGCGGGTGCCTGCGGCGCCACGACGGGCGCGACGACACCGAACAGGAACGCGGCGATGACGGACCTCGTGCGTAGCTTCATGACTGCTCCCTTGTCGAAGCGATCACTCGCTCACCTTGTTGTTCCGCTGGGCGGCCTCGAGCTTCTTGATATCCTCGGGTGATAGCTGCGGCCGGTTGAGCTTGATCGTCAGCTTGTTGAGCTTTGCAGTCAGCGCGAATGGCGGCAGGTAGTCGGCGTCGTTGACGCCGGTCAGCGTGTCCGAGCCGATGTCGAAGCTCTCGTCCCACTGCAGGATCATCGGGAGCGTGCGCTTCATCTGCTGCGTGGCGACCACCTTGCCATCGACCTTCAACGTGCCGGTGCCGGGCCGGCCGACGCCGCTGAAGTCGTTGAACGCCAGCGTGCCGGCGCCCAGGCCGTCGTACTGGAAGTCGAACTCGAGCGTGTGCCGCCCCGGCGGAAGCGCCTCGGGCGCTTCCCACTTCAGGCGCTCGAGATCGACCATGTTCCACAGGAACACCGGCTTGCCCTTGAGCAGGTAGAAGCCGTAGCCGCCGAAACGCCCGCCCGAGGTCAGGATCATGCCCTCGGCGCCGCCCTGGGGTACCTCGACATCGGCGGTGACCGTGTAGGAGGTGTTGAGCAGCACCGGCGAATCGCCCTGCGGCAGGCCGACCATCGGCCGGGTGTAGACGAACTCCGAGCGGCCGGCAGTGATGTTGGGCCGGGGTGCGACGATGCGGGCGGCCACCGACGCATCCAGCGGGAGGACCTGGTACTTCCTGGCCTCGGCGATGAAGAGGTCCTTCAGTTCCTTGACCTTCTGCGGGTACTTGGCCGCGACGTTCTCGGTCTGGCTGAAGTCCTTGTTCAGGTCGAAGAGTTCGAACACCTGGTTGTTCAGCGGGTCCGGGTTCGCCGCGCCGAATGCCTCCCACGGCGCGCGGTTCACCTTGGTGCTGAGGAACCAGCCGTCCTGGTACAGCGCCCACTGGCCCATCATCTCGAAGTACTGGGTCGTGTGCCGCGACGGCGCCTTGGCGTTCTGTGCGTCGAAGGTGTAGGCGAAGCTGGTGCCTTCGATCGGTTTCTGCCTGATGCCATCCACGACCTCGGGCGCGCGGATGCCGGCCGCTTCGAGGATCGTGGGCACGACGTCGATCACGTGGACGAACTGCTCGCGCAGGGCGCCCTTGTCCTTGATGCGCGCCGGCCACGACACCACCATGTTCTGGTTGATGCCGCCGAGCTGGGAGGCGTTCTGCTTGAACCAGGGGAACGGCGTGTCGAAGGCCCACGACCAGCCGGCCGACATGTGGTTGTAGGTCTGTTCGGTGCCCCACACGTCATAGAACTTCATCTGAACGTCGACGGGCAGCATGTTGAGACCGTTGAAGAACGCGACCTCATTGGGAGTGCCCATCGGCCCGCCCTCGGCGCTGGTCCCGTTGTCGCCGTTGATGTAGATGACCAGCGTGTTGTCGAGCTTGCCCAGGTCCTGGAAGGCCTGGATCACGCGGCCGATTTCATGGTCGTTGTAGGCGGCATAGGCGGCGAAGACCTCGACCTGGCGGATGAACAGTTTCTTCTCCTCCGCAGTCAGCTGGTCCCATTCCTTCAGCACGTCCTTCGGCCACGGCGTCAGCTTGGCGTCCTTCGGGATCACGCCGAGCCGCTTCTGATTCTCGAAGATGCGCTCGCGCAGCTTGATCCAGCCCTCGTCGAACAGCTTCAACTTGCTGATCCTGTCCACCCACTCCTTGGTCGGGTGGTGCGGCGCGTGGGTGGCGCCGGGCGCGTACTTGATGAAGATCGGCTTGCTCGGGTCGATCTGGTGCATCCGCGTCATCCAGTCGATGGCCTCGTCGGCCATCGCGGTGATGAGGTTCCAGGTTCCGGGCGGCTTCCCCAGGAACGGATAGATCTGCGTCGTGTTGCGGAACAGGTTCGGCTCCCACTGGTTGGCATCGCCACCGACGAACCCGTAGAAGTACTCGAAGCCCATGCCGATCGGCCACTGGTCGAAGGGGCCGGTCTGGCTGGCCTGGAACGCCGGCACGTTGTGGTCCTTGCCGAACCACGACGTGTTGTAGCCGTTGTCGAGCAGGATCCGTCCGATCGTCGCCTTGTCCCGGTCGATGATGCTGTTGTAGCCGGGAAATCCGGTGGACTGCTCGGAGATCACACCGAAGCCGACCGAGTGATGGTTGCGCCCGGTGATCAGCGCAGCGCGGGTCGGCGAGCACAACGCGGTGGAGAAGACCCGGTTGTAGCGCAGGCCGTCCTTCGCGAGGCGGTCCATGGTCGGCGTGGGGATCACCCCGCCGAAGGTGCTCGGCACGGCGAAGCCGGCGTCGTCGGTGATGATCAGCAGGACATTCGGCGCGCCAGCGGGCGGCACGACCCGCGGCGCCCACCAGGGCTTCGACTGCAGCGCGCCATCCTTGATCACGCCGCCGAACTTCGGATCGGGCGGCGGGAGCTGCTTGCCGTCGAGGGTCGCGGTGGCATCCGGCGAGCCGGGCGTGCCGGTCGTCTGCTGCGCGTTGCCGGTCGATGCGACCGCCAGGAACAGGGCGGCCGCTGCCATCCAGCGGATCGCGTTGTCGCGTGTCCTCATGGCGCCGTCTCCTTCCAGAACTTACATGTTATGGTGACGTTCGCGAACGGCATCGAGGTGCCGGGATAGTCCCCGGCGACGCGAACGGCGGGACTCCTGCACAAGTCCTTCGGATCATGAAGGCTCTCCGCGTCGGTCCAGCGACGCCGGGGGAGTATACCCGCCCCGGGGTCGGCCGAAAACGGGACGGGCCGCGGCGTGCACCGCGGCCCGCTGCATCCGCGAAGCCGTCCACGATCAGAACTTGTAGCCGAGCCCCAGGCGGAACGTCAGCGGATTGACGTCGTACTTGACGCCGCCGCTGGAGAAGTCCCAGTCCTGGGACACCCACTGGTAGCTGGCCGACATGTTCAGCAGGAGACCGCTGTCGTTGAGGTAGATGTCGGTGCCGACCTGCGCCCCGAGGCCGAGCGCATTGCTCGCACGATCCTGCGCGAAGCCGTAGGAGACGACGGGACCGAGGTAGAAGGTGCCCCAGTCGCACCGCGCGACGTGGAAGTTCGACGCGATCATCAGGTTGATGTTCCCGACGGAACCCTCGACCTTCGGGGAGTCCGCGAAGTTCGCGATGTAGTCATGGTCCTGCCACGCCAGGTTGAAGTCGAGGCCGAAGAAGTCCGTGAACAGGTACTCGTAGCCCACGTACACGCCCAGCGACTCCTGGACGTCGAGCGATCCCTTCTCTCCGGAGATGTTGAAGTTGGTGTCGCCGCCGGGCATCGCGTAGGAGAGGCCCCCGCGGACGATGCTGTGGCCCGTTGCCGCGACGGCCGGTCCCGCGGCGATCGCCAGCAGGACAAGCAGGACAATTCCCAAGCCCCGATTCATGCCGCTCCTCCTTCGTTTGAAAGATCACGATCTGTTTCGATGCACTCCAGCTTACTGCTCAGTAACGCTACCGGGCAAGTGTCTCCGCTGCAAGCGGCGCGCGCCACCGATCGCTCGATCGGCTTCGGCCGATCACGCAATCCAGTGCGGCTCGGGCCCAGGCTAGCGCCGGAAGCCGCCGCCGCCACGGAAGCCACCGCCGAAGCCGCCGCGGCCGAAGCCGCCGCCGAAGCCGCCGCCGCCGCCGCCGCCCCAGCCGCCGGCACCGTGGAAGCCGCCGCCGAATCCGCCACCGCCACCCCCGAAGCCGCCGCCGCCCCCGAAGCCGCCGCCGAAGCCGCCGCCACCGCGGTCCTCGCCACCGCCGCCGCCGAAGCCGCCGCCGCCCCAGCCGCCGCCGCCCGAGCGGTCCATGCCGTCCCCGCCCGAGAAGCTCGTGCTCCCGCTCCCGAACGCCCGCGTCTCACCCGCCGCGTGCGCGGCCGACTGCTGCGAGAGCGACTGCGAGCGCTCGGCTGACGCGTCGTCCCAGCCGCCGCTCTTGTTGTACTGCTGGAACGACTGCGACGAACCGTTGTACTTGTAGACGTTCCCGTCGGCGCTGGCGTAGTAGTTGTTCCCGACGTGTCCGACGGAGCCCTTCGAGCCCTGGACCGCGCCGAAGCTCGTCGTGTTCCCGCCGGGCCCCGACACCGCGCCGCGCGCGTAGTTGGCCGAGTTGCCGGTATCGGCGTTGCCGACCGTCCCCTTGCTCCCCGCGGCCGCAACGCCGGTCGACGGGTTGTAGGTCGCGCCGCGCGCGACGTTGGCGTAGTTGCCGGTGTAGGCGTTCCCGACTGAGGCCTTCTGGCCCGCCGAGACCCGCCCCGTCACCGAGTTGTACGAGTGGCCGACCTGCGAGGACCAGGCGTTGCCGGTCCAGGCGTTGTATCCCGCCGAGCTGCGCGTGACCGCCGAGGTCGCCCCGTACTGGTGGTAGATGTTGCCGCTGGTCGCGGCCCAGCCGTGCGCACCCCACGCGGCCGCGCCGTACATGCCGACGGCCGCGCCGCCGTAGCCGTAGTAGGGGTGGTAGTAGTACGGCATCGGGCCCCAGCAGGGAGCGGTCGCCATCGCCCAGCCGACGCCGAAGCCGACGGCGGCCGCACCCCAGCCCCAGCCGACGCCATACCCGTAGCCCCAGCCGGTCCACGGCGTGTAGGCCATCCCGACCGCGTAGCCGTAGGTCGGCGGCGGCGGGACCCAGACCGAGCCACCGATGTATGGCGGATAGGAGTAGCCGGTCCCGTAGACGACGGTCCCGGACGGCGTGATCACCGTCCCCATGTAGCCCGAGGTGTAGCCGACGACGACGTAGGTCGGCGTGGCGTCGTAGATCTGGACGTAGGTGACGTAGTGGAGCGGCGAGCTGGTCGGGATCGTGTAGATCGCCGGCGGGACCGAGAGGGCCACGTGCCACGGCCCGGTGGCCGCGCTGGCGGTGTACCAGACACCGGCCTTCACGGCGTACCACTGCATCGGCCCGACTTCGATCAGCGGATCGGTGCTGTTGGCGACGTACGACATGGCCGTGCCGTCGATCGGTTTCATGACCGGCTCGCCGTCGATCTTCGGGTCGAAGGTGGCCTTGTCGACGTAGACGACGGCAGTCTGCGGGACCTGGGCCGAGATGACCGCCTCGCGCGCCTGGGCCGTGCCCGGCACGCTGGCCTTCACGTTCTCCTTGGGGCTGGTGTCCGGAATGTGCGCGAAGTCGGAAGGTAGAGTGTTCGGCGGGACGAAGGCCCACGGCCCGGCCGACGACCCGGCCACGAACCAGCGCCCGGAGATCAGGACGTACATCTTCTGGTTCTGGATGTCCATGAAGATGTTCGCCGTCGTGTTCTTCACGTAGAGCAGGTTCGTCCCCTCGAGCGACTCCCAGTCGGGCGCTCCCTCGGTCACTACGACCTCGGTCGGCTTCGTCGCGACGATGATCGTCGGCGAGCTGGTCGTCAGCGACGGCGTCTTGGCCTGCGGATCGCTCGGATCGGGCTTCGCGTCCATCAGGTCGGCGATCCCCTCCTGGGCCAGCTTCTGCGCCAGCGCGTCGGCGCCGGGCGGCTGGAAGGTGGCCACGACCCAAGGCCCGGCGAGGCTCGGCGACGCCATCCAGCCGCCCAGCAGGTGCAGGAAGATGTCGCTGTTCCCCTTCTGGCGCAGCAGCAGCGAGTGGGTGTTCAGGACCCGCTCGAACGGCGTCCCTTCGACCGGGATCCAGACCGGGTCGCCGTCGACGTGGACCAGCACCGCGGACGTCTGCGAGAAGATGATCTGCGGCGGGTCGTTGCGGACGGGCTGCGTCAACTGGGCGATCTCGGCCTTCGAGATCGCCAGGTCGGCCTCCAGCCGATCGAGCGCGATCTCCTTCCCCTCGGGCGTGATCAGCTCGGCGAAGGCGGCCTGGAACTGCGCCGCCTTGTCCGGAGCCGACGGGAACGAGACCTTCACGATCTGCGTGTCGTAGAGCAGCACGCTGCGCGTCGGCTTGTCGACCTGCGTGTTGGCCTGCAGGAAGACCACGCCGAAGATGGCGACCTTGCTCCCCGGCGGGAGGACCGAGCAGGCGGCGTGGGTCTTGAGCCGGTAACCGTCCCAGCTGTCGAGCTGCGGCTGGTAGACGGTGAGCAGGCCGGCCGTCGTCTGCTTCGTGGCCGGGAAGCCGTCGGGGGTGGTCTGCGGCTCCGGCGCGGCGGCCGGCGCGGCCGATTGGGTCGCCGCGGTCGCGGGGATGGCGGCGAGCGGGAGCAGGCTTGCTAGCGCCACGAACACCAGGCAGAGCGGTACGAGGGCGAGAGAGCGCGAACCAGGAACGGGATTCATCGAAGAACCTCCACGGCGGGCCGCCTCCGGAGTGGGCTGCCTCGACATTTTCTCACAGCGCCTCCCCCCCGGCTGCAGGGCGCCGCCCGCCCCCCGGGAGCGCGGCAGACGTGCGCCCCAGAGGAGAAGCAGGCGGCAGGTCGTGTTCCGAAAGCAAAACGGAGGGAGCGGGGCCTGCGCCCCGCTCCCTCCGCCCGGAGAGCCCCGGCCCCGACACTAGCGGGGGGCGGTGTCGAACTCGAGCACGAAGCCCTCGAAGGTCCCATTGTGCAGACCGGTGCCGACCATCACGCGGCCGTCGGCGCTCACCGCGTTGAGCCCAGTGAGAGTCCAGCCACTGGGGACCTTGACGCCCACCTTCTTGAGGTACTGGTCGACGTACTGGAAGCCACCGGCCTCGCTCCAGAAGAAGGCGCGGCCGGAGCCGCTGGTGTTGCCGACGACGACGGAACCGTCGGCGTTGACGTCGTTGGCGTAACTCTCGCCGAGGATCCCGCCGGACCGGTCGATGATGTAGGGGCCGATCGCGGTGAAGCCGACGTCCTGCTTCCAGCGCCAGCCGAAGCCGTTCTTGTAGCCGGAGCCGACGATCACGGTGCCGTCGTCGTTCGCGCTCTGGGCCTCGCCGACGTAGTTCATGGCGCCGTCGTAGATGAACTCGGGGACGCCGTCGACCCACTTCGCGCCGACCCGCTGGCCGGTCTCGAGGTCCTGCCAGCCGACGATGACGCGGCCGTCGGCGGAGATCCCGTTGGCTCGCGACGCGCTGTCCGTGATCATCGTGCCCAGATCCGTGACCTCGCCTGAGAAGGTGGCCCACTTCCCGGCGTTGGCCCGGCAAAGCCTGGGCAGCCAGATCAGGCCGACCGTCGTCGAACCGTCGCCGTTGATTCCCCAGGCGCTGCTGACGTTCAGGTCGCAGTTGACGCCGCCGGGGACGGTGCCGAGCGTCTGCCAGGCCTGCCCACCGAGCCAGCGCGCGGCGTTCCAGTAGCCGTTCTCGTCGACCGCACAGCCGACGATCGTCAGGCCGTCGCCGGAGATCCGGGTGGACGAGACCGGGCAGCCGCCGCCGAGCCCGACGTAGCCGCCGGACTTGGTCCAGGAGAAGTTCTCTCCGTCGAAGATGTAGCCGACCGCCGTCCGACCGTCGCCGGAAACGTCGGTGGCGAAGGAGTTGGGCACGCCGAGCGGGACGAACTTGACACCGCCGGCGAAGGCAGAACCGGCCGCACCGACCAGCAGCGCGACCAACACGAGAATCACGGACTTCCTGCTCATGGACATGGGTCTCTCTCCTCCTGCAGTGAACGAACCAGTTCGCTCCCCGGCTCCGATTCCGGCGCCGGTGACGAGACATCCTGTTGCACCTGTGGCTGTCGCTTCCGCTCCCGATCCGCCTCCCAGGGCCTTCTTCCAACTCCGTCGCCATCGCGATCCCCGGCCCGCACCGCGTGCAGGGCCGCCAGCAGCTGGGTCGACAGGAGGGCCTTCGGGACGAACGCGTCGGCCCCCGCCATCGAGGCCTCGCTGCGAATGACCTGGCTGTCGTGCAGCGAGACAGCGACGACGGGCGGCGCGGCCGGGCTCTCCTTCAGCGCCCGGATCGCCTCGAACCCCCCCAATCCGGGCATCGCCAGGTCCATCAGCACGATGTCGGGACGAAGGCGGCGCACCGCCTCCAGCGCCTCCTCGCCCGAGCGCGCGATTCCGGCGATCTCGAACCCGGGCAGGGAACCGAGCCACGCGGTCTCGGCCCGCAGGAACTCCTCGCTGTCGTCCACGAGGAGCAACCGCACGCGTGCCGCAGGACCATCCACCCGTCACCTCCGCCGTTCATCGAGCCCCACGATGATTCGCCGGATGCGCGCGGCGCGGTATCGGTCGATTGCTGAGCGGGGGGTCAGCAGTTTGCCTAGGCGGAGGGTGGGGCGGGCGGGTGCGGTCTTCCACGGACGGGTCCGGGCCGCCGCCGGCACCCGAAGGGCGCGGACCGCGAGCGGCCTACTCGTCGGAGGGGATCAGCCCGGCCCGCATCGCGGCGCGCACCAGTCCCTGGACGTTGTGGATCCCCAGCCGCTCCATGATCTGCGCGCGGTGGGTGTCGACGGTCTTGGAACTGATCTTCAGCCGGAAGCCGATCTCCTTGCTGGAGAGGCCCTCGGCGATCAGCTGGAGGATTTCGCGCTGGCGGGGCGAAAGCGCGGCGAGCGGGTTCGAGGGCGCTCCTCCACCGCGGAGCACGTCGACGATCTGCTGCGAGATCCCGGGACTGAGGTAGATCTCGCCGCGCGCGACGGCCTCGAGCGCCGCTGGCAGCTCCGCGACCGCGGCGCTCTTGCGCAGGTAGCCCGCGACACCGACCCGCAGCGCATCGGCCACGTAGCTCTCGTTGGCGTGCATCGAGAGCACGACGATCTTCGTCGACGGTGCCTCCTTCGTGGCGCGCTCGGCGATCTCGAGGCCGTTCAGGCCGGGCATCGTGATGTCGAGCAGCGCGAGATCGGGCGCGAGCGAACGGATCAGCTCGAGCGCCTCGAGGCCGTCGCCCGTCTCCGCGACGACCGTGACCCCCTCGATCGACCCGAGCAGGGACCGGATCCCGCCGCGCACGAGGGCGTGATCATCAGCGAGCAGGATGCGCATGGGCCTCAAGCCGGCGGCTCCAGGGGAAGCGTAGCGCGGATCTCGGTTCCCCGCCCCGGGGAGGAGCGGATCTCGGCCCGGCCGCCGAGCATCTCGACCCGCTCGCGGATCCCGAGCAGTCCGAGGTGCCGCCCCTCTGCGGCGCGGACCATCGCGGCGTCGAGGTCGAACCCGCGGCCGTCGTCGCGGACGGCGACCTCGATCCCGTCTTCGGTCCGCGCCACCCGAACCGCGATCCGCGCCGCTGCGGCGTGGCGCAGCGCGTTCGTCACGGACTCCTGGATCACACGGAAGCCCGCGATTTCGAGCTCCGGCGGAAAGCGACCGATGTCGGGCGGCGCGTCGACCTCGATCGCCACCCCCGCGCGGCGGGACTGCGCCTCGAGGTAGCCGCGCAGCGCGGGGATGAGGCCGCGCTCGTCGAGCAGCGGCGGGCGCAGGTCGAGTGACAGGTCGCGCACCCGGTCGATGATCCGGTCGAGCAGCGAGGCGGTCCCCTCCATCCCGCCGCCGCGGGCGCCCCCGGCCGCGGCGCGCTCGGCGAGGTCGAGCGTGATCTTCGCTGCCGTCAGAGCCTGGCCCATCTCGTCGTGCAGCTCGCGCGCGATCCGCTTGCGCTCGTCCTCCTTCGCGGCTTCGAGGCGGCGCGTCAGTGCGCGCAGGCGGTCATAGGCGTCGCGCAGCCGCTCCTCCTTCTCGCGCGACTCGCGCAGCGCCTGCTCGCGCTGGTCCTGCAGCTCGAGCAGTTCGCGGTTGCGGCGCTCGAGCCTTCGGGTGCGCGCCAGGTGCCAGCCGGAAACCGCCCCCAGCAGTGCGAGGCTGGCCAGCAGGCGGAACCAGGTCGTCATCCAGAACGGCGGGACGACGCGAATCACCAGCCCGTGCGCGGTTTCGCTGAAGATGCCGGAGGCGTCGCGGCCGCGCACCCGCAGCTCGTGGCGGCCGGGGTCGAGCCGGCTGAAGGTGATGCTGCGTGTCGCGCCGAGGTCGACCCAGCGGGCGTCGTCGCCGCCGAGACGGTAGGCATAGCGATGGCGGGACGGATCGCTGTAATCGAGGACCGCGAAGTCGAAGATCAGGACCTCGCCATACGGGATCTCGAGCTCGTCGAGCGCCCAGACCGGTTCTCCGGCGGCGACAGGCCCGGAGAGCGTACGGATCGAGGCGATCACGGTCGGGGAGGGGACCACCTCAGGGAACGGCGTGCCGCGGCGGACGGCGACGGCGCCCTTGATCGTGCCGAAGTAGATCTCTGTCTCTCCGGAAGCGACCGCGGCAGGCTCGAACTCGGAGGAGGGGAGACCGTCTGCAGCGTCATAGTTCCGGAAGATGCGGCGGCGCGGATCGAAGCGGGAGAGCCCCTCGCGGGTGGAGATCCAGAGGCTGCCGTCGTCGTCGGCTGCCAGCGCCATCACGTTGTTGTCGGCCAGGCCCTCTTTCGCCGTGACATGGGTGAAGCGTGCCGCGCCCTCCGGTTCCACGGACTCGAGGCGGTCGAGCCCTCCGCCGCTGGTTCCGATCCAGAGCGCGCCGGAGGGGTCCTCCAGGATCGACGTGACGTAGTGATGGCTGAGCGACGTCGGGTCGCCGGGGACGGACCGAAAGCGCCGGAACCGGCCGGTGCGACGATCGAACAGGTTCAATCCCCCCGAGCGTGTGCCGACCCAGAGGCGCCCGTCGCGGGCCTCGCGGATCGCGGTGACGTAGTTGTCCGAGATGGTCGTCTGGTCGGCGGGATCGTGCACGAAGCGCTCGAACGAGCGGCCATCTGCACCCAGCCGCTGCAGGCCCCCTTCGCCGGTGCCGACCCACAGCACGCCGTCCCGGTCCTGGGCCAGGGCGGTGACGAACCCGGCGCCGATGCTGGCCGGGTCGTCGATGGCGTGAACGAGCTCCCGGACCGCCCCCGTCTGCGGGTCGAGCCGCAGCAGCGCGCCGGTCGTCCCGATCCAGAGGAAACCGTCGCGATCCTCGAGCAGGCGGGTCAGGCTGAGCGACGCGCCGGGCGGTGCGATCTTCTGAAGCGGCTCGTCGCGCCGGAAGGTCGCGGAACCGGCGTCTCTCAGATACAGACCGCCGCCCGACGTGGCGAGCCACAGCCTCCCGTCGCGATTCCCGAACAGCGCGGTGACATCGCCGAGGCCCGCCGCGCCATCCGGTCCGTGATCGATCGCCGCGAACGGGGCGTCGGGAGCGCCGAGCCGCAGCAGGCCGTCCTCCCACGTGCCGATCCAGAGTGTTCCGGAACGGTCGGTGAGCAGCGAGATCACGCGGCTCCGGCGTCCGCGGCGCGCGGGATCGTCGGGAGGAGTCGCCGGACGGAACGTTCCGGTCCCTGGATCGAACGCGTAGAGACCCGAGAGCGTGCCGACCCACAGCCGCTTCGCGCCTCCGTGTGCGAGCGAGGTCACCACGTGGCCGGGACCGGCCCCTTTCCCGGCCACCGTGAGGGGAAAGCAACGGAACCCCTGTGTCGCTGGATCCCAGTGGCAGACCTCTCGTCCGGCAGCGAGCCAGATCGTTCCCTGCGCGTCGGCGGTGATGGCGAAGACCGAGTCGCTCGAGAGCGCGTCCGGCCGGGAGGGATCGGGAAGGTAGTGGGTGAACCGCCCCGTCTCCGGATCGCGGACGGAGAGGCCGCCCCCCACCGTCCCCACCCACAGCGCTCCGCCGCCGTCGACGAAGAGCGAGTAGACGTAGGCGCTGGCGGGCGTCCGTGCGTCGGGCGGGTGGCCCGGGTCGGGGAGCATGCGAGTGACGGTGCGGGTCTGCGGATCGAGCCGGTTGAGTCCCTTCTGCGTGGCGACCCAGAGCGTGCCGTCGGGATCCTCGGCGATCGCGTTCACGCTGTCGTGGCTCAGCGAGTGCGAGTCGGCGGACTCGTGCCTGAGGTGCTGGAACGTCCAGTTTGCACGGTCGAGGAGATCCAGGCCCCCGCTGTTGGTGCCGATCCAGAGCCGGCCGGAGCGGTCCTCGAAGATCGCTCGGATCGCGCTGTCGGCCAGCGAGTGCGGGTCGTCGGCGTCGTGCTCGAAGCGCCGGAACGTGTTCCCGTCGAAGAGGTAGAGCCCCTGTCGCGTGCCGACCCAGAGGAAACCGGTGCGGTCCTGGTAGAGCGCCGTGATCATCTCGGCGCCGAGGCCCAGGCCGGGGCCGATCCGCTCGAACGGCTGGGCCAGGGGCGTGCCGCGCTGCGCGGCCGCAAGCAGGACGAGGCAGAGCGCGAGCCCGATCCGGCGCCCGAGCGGTACCCGGCGGACTGGTCTCATCGCTCCACACCTGGACGTCCGCGGCAGGCCGCCGACGCGGGACCTGCGCGCCCGCCGATTCTAGCCTGTCACGGTTCCCGATCGGATCCGCCGCAGGACGCGGGCCAGGTCATCGAGCTTGAAGGGCTTGGCGAGGTAGTCGTCCATGCCGGCGCCGAGACAGCGCTGCGCGTCCCCTTCCATCGCGTTGGCAGTCAGCGCGACGATCCACGCCGGGCGCGCCGCGCCCGCCTCGGCCTCGCGCGCGCGCAGGATCCGCGTCGTCTCGTAGCCGTCGAGTTCGGGCATCTGGATGTCCATCAGGATCACGTCGTAACCGCGCACCGCCAGCATCTCGAGCGCTCGGCGGCCGTCCTCCGCAAAGTCTGCCGCGATCCCGAGCCGCTCGAGCATGACGCCGACGAGCCGCCGGTTGACCGGGTGATCCTCGACGACGAGGACCGCCCCGAGCGATGCGGGGCCGGCGCCGGCCGGTCCCGAGGCGGCGTCTTCACCCGTGCTCTCGTCGAGCAGCGCGGGGTCGGCGCCGGGCATCACCGCCGGCAGAACCACGCGGAAGGCGGATCCCTCGCCCGGCCAGCTCTCGACCTCGATCCGGCCGCCGAGCGCGTCGACCAGGCGCTTGCTGATCGCGAGCCCCAGCCCGCTGCCCCCGAAGCGCCGCGAGGTCGAGGAGTCGCCCTGCGTGAACGGGCGGAACAGGCGGGCGAGCTGCTCCGGCGTGATCCCGATCCCGGTGTCGAGCACCGTGACCACGATCCCCCCGGGCTCGAGGTCCGGTGTGACGTGGACCGTGACGCTCCCTTCCTCGGTGAACTTCGTCGCGTTGCCGATCAGGTTGAACAGCACCTGCCGCACGCGGACGGGATCGGAGACGATCCGCTCGGGCACGTCGTCGTCGAACGCGACCGCCAGAGCGAGCTGCTTCTCGCGGGCCCGCGGCCGGAACTGCTCCACCACCTCGTGGACGATGGCCCGCGGTGACACCGCCGCAGGCTCGAACTCCAGCCGGCCGGACTCGATCCGCGAAAAGTCGAGGATGTCGTTGATCAGCGCCAGTAGCGTCTCGCAACTGGCCTCGATCATCTCGACGAACTCGCGCTGCTCGGTGCCGAGCGCAGTACGGCGCAGCAGGCTGGTGAAGCCGACGATGGAGTTCATCGGCGTGCGGATCTCGTGGCTCATCATCGCCAGGAACTCGCTCTTGGCGCGATCCGCCGCCTCGGCCGCCTCCTTGGCGGCGAGCAGCTGCTGCTGGACCAGCTTCTCCTCGGTCTCGTCCCAACTGACGCCGACCATCCGCAGCGGCTGGTCGCGCTCGTCGCGGAGCACCCGGCCGACGACGCGCATCGTGTGGACCGTGCCGTCCGCCGGGCGCACGACGCGGAAGTTGAGGTCGAAGGGCGAGTCGTCGGTCAGCGCGCGCTGCACCGTCGCGACGCTCGGGTCGAGGTCCTCCGGGTGGAAGAGCCCACCCCAGGCCGCGAAGTTGTGCTCGAACGACGCGCGGTCGACGCCGTACAGCTCGAACATCGTGTCGTCCCAGATCAGCTCGTCGGTCTGGACGTTCCAGTCCCAGATCCCCATCCGCGCGGCCTGCGTGGCCATCGCGAGGCGCTGCGTCGTCTCGAGGATCCGCGCCTCCGACTCGCGCAGCCGGCGCTCGGCCTCCTTCTGCTCGGTCAGGTCGAAGAGCGTCGTCAGCAGCAGGTCCCGTCCCTCGAGGGTGATCCGCGCCAGCCGCACCTCGGCGCGCAGCGTGCGCCCGTCCAGCCGGCGGTACTCCCACTCGAAGGCGTGCATGCCCTGCACCAGCCCCTTCCGGAACATCGCGATCCACCTCGTCCGCGACGATGCGCCGTCGGACTGGCGGTCCGGAGAGAACGCGGCCAGCGGGGTTCGGAGCGCGGTCTTCTTGTCCGGGCAGGCGAAGGCCGCGAGCGCGGCGTCGTTGCAGTCGAGGAGGCTCAGAGTCTTCGGGTCGAACAGGAGGGCGGGACTGGGGCTCTTCTCGAACAGCGCGAGGAACAGGCTCTCGGCATTGCGCAGGGCGCTGCTGTCGTAGCCGTGGCCGAACCAGATCACCGAGCCGTCATCGAGGCGCCGCGGCAGCGACTGCCCGACGAACCACTTCAACTGGTCGTCGCGGCCGAAGGTCCGGAATTCGCAGTGCCAGGGCTCGAGTGTCCGCGCCGAGGCCTCGACCGAGGCCATCACGCGCGGCAGGTCTTCCGGGTGGATCCGCGAGTAGATCGGGGTCGCGTCCTCCGCCACGTCCTCGGGCGAGAGGCCGAAGAAGTCCTCGACCCGGTCGCTGCAGAAGGGCAGGCAGCTGCGGCCGTCGGGATCGAACCGGAACTGGTAGAACATCCCGGGGAGCTGCGCGAGGAGGTCGCGCGCGCCGGTGGCCGCGGCGGCACCATCGCGCTCCGCGCCCGGGAACGGGCCGTCGAGGTCGATCGCGACGCCGGCGTGTGACGCACTCCCCGCGGCGTCGACCTCCCGGCGCGTCCGCAGCGCGACCTGGTGCATCGCCCCGTCGCGGTCGAGGAAGGTGGCGGAGACGTCGAGCGGTTCGCCGTGCCGCGTGCGCTCGAACGCCGCTGCGAGCGCCTCCTGCTCGTCGAGCAGCGCCCTCTCGACCAGTCGGGCGACCTCGATCGACTCGTCGTTCCGGCCAAGTCCGAGGATCGCGGCAGCTTCCGGCGTGAGCGCGACGGTCCGCGCGTCGGCGTCGAGCTGGAACGCTCCCGCCCCGGCCAGCGCGAGCGTCTCGCGCAGCCGGGGGTCCAGCATCGGGCGGGTCGCTTCGAGAGCGCCCGGCACGCGTTCCTCCCCTGGGGGCGGGCAGGCCCCGTCAGGGGACTTGTCGGCCGGGGGGGAGCGATCCTTGATGGGGGTCAGGCGATTCGACCGCCGGTCAGCGCCGGATGCGCCGCGGCTCCGAGAAGGGGAGGTAGAGCGAGCCACCCAGCCGTCCGAGCGGCCGCAGCGCCAGCGGATCGATCGTCCCGCGCGCGTCGAGCAGCCCCGCCGCGACCTGGGCCCGCAGCACCTCGCCGAACAGGGCGACCGAGGTCCCGACGGGCAGCTCGTGCCAGAGCCGGCACTCGAGGGCGACCTTCGCCTCGGCCACCGCCGGAGCCGCGACCGAGACGGCGGGGATCGGCGTCAGCCCGAACGCCGCGATCTCGCTCTCGCCGTGCGGCAGCTCGGCCGAGGTCCGGACCATCGTCTCGGCCAGCTCCTCGGACACCAGGTTGACCACGAACTCGCCGGTTTCCCGTACGTTGACCAGCGTGTCCTTGGTCGTCCCGTCGCTCTTCTCGAGCGCGACCGAGATCATCACGACCGGCGGGTCCGAGCTGACGGCCTGGAAGAACGAGAACGGCGCCAGGTTGGTCGTGCCGTTCCGGGCGCGGGTCGAGACCCACGCGATCGGCCGCGGCACGACGGCCGAGATCAGGAAGAAGTAGCGCTGGTCGGACGACAGCGCGGACATGTCGACGACGGTGCGCGCGGCAGCGGTGATGTCCAAGGACGCCGTCCTCAGCGCTGGGCGCGGAGCCCGGAGCGCGCCTCGACCAGCAGCATCCGCACGACGTCGGCGTCCTCGCCGCGCGGATTGTGCGCCAGGTAGGCCTCGAAAGCGACGATTGCGTCCCGCATCCGGCCCATCAGGAACAGCAGGCGCCCGCGATCGCGGATCTCCCGCGGGTCGTCGGGCCGGATCGCCAGCATCAGGTCGACCGCGTCGAGCGCCCGCTCGTACTCGGGACCGCGCCAATAGATCGCCTTGAGGTTGGCGAGGATCCGCGCCAGCACCTGCGGCGGCGTGAGCGGCCGGAGGTATCCGTCGCGGAATTCGATCCGCCCGCCGGAGCCGTCGGCGACCATCCGCCGCGCCTCGTCGAGCGCGACCGGCCGCGCCTGCCGGCTCGGGTCGAACAGGAAGACCTCCTCGCTCGCGCCGTGGCGCAGCAGGAAGTGGCCCGGCAGCGAGACGGTTTCGAAGCGGAACCCGGCGCGGCGGGCGACCTCGACGAAGACCAGCGCCAGGAGCGTCGGCGCGGCGACCCGGGTCGCCAGCACCTGGTCCAGCAGGCAGCTCGCGGGGAGCGCCTCGGAGCCCTCGTCGGCGAGCCGGAACGCCTCGTCCCCGAACAGGACCTCGGCGATCCCGGCGGCGACGAAGCGCGGGTGCCGCGCGCCGCCGACCCCCTCGCGCGCCGCGGTACCGAGCCGGTCGAGCTCCGCCAGGCAGGCCGGGGCGTCGAGGTCGCCGTGCTCGAGGCGCGCGATGGCCAGCGCCCCCTCGGCGAGGGACCAGGATCCGACGGGCTGGGAGAGCAGCTCTTCCAGCGCCTGGTGGGCGGCATCTCTCATCGTCAGCATCAATATCGGGCCGGCAGGGGGGGCCGTCCAAGCCGGCCCCCGCGCCCCGGGGCGGCTTCCCGGCCGGGGCGCGACAAGATCCCACAGGCCCCCCGGGGCCGCCACCCGTCCGCGCTCCCCGTATGTGCGGCTGGCGCCGGGTTCGAGCGCGGCCGGGGCTTGCCCGTCCGCGCTCCCCGTATGTGCGGCTGGCGCCGGGTTCGAGCGCGGCCGGGGCTTGCCCGTCCGCGCTCGTTCCCGGTGCCACCCGCGCACAGCGGCAGCGCAGACGGGTACGATGCCGTCCGTGCAGGACGGGCCGGTCGTCATCGCTTTCAACCCGATCGCGGGCGCGGGCCGCGCGGCGCGCCTCGCCGCCGACCTGGCGGAGGCGCTGCGCGCGCTCGGGATCGCGGCCGAGCTGGCCCCGTCGAGCGCCGCCGGAGACATTACGCGGATCGCCGCCGAGCACGAGGGGCGCTGCCGCTGCTTCGCGGTCGTCGGCGGGGATGGCACCGCGCGCGAGGCGGCGGACGGGCTGGTGCAGCTCGAGACGCCGCTCGCGATCCTGCCGTCCGGAACCGCCAACGTGCTGGCGCAGGAGCTGGGCCTCGGCCCGGACCCGCGGCGGCTGGCCTGGCTGATCGCCGCTGACTCCCTGCGCCTGCTCGACCTGTTCGAGGCCCGCTCGGGTGACGGGCCGCCGTGTCGCGGGCTGCTGTTCGCGGCCGCGGGCTTCGATGCCGAGGTCGTGCGGCGCTTCGCCGGCCGGCGTGAGGAGCGCCTGGCCGCGGGGGCCGCCCCGTCTCCGTTCGGCAAGGCAGCCTACGCGAAGCCGATCGTCGACGCGCTGGCGGCGTGGCGGGGGGCGCCCCTGGAGCTCGCCGTCGACGGGCTGCCGCTCCGCGGTGGTCCGTTCGCGTGGGCGATCGTCTCCAACACCCGTCACTTCGGCGGCCTGTTCACGCTCGGTCCGTCGATCGACCCGACGGACGGCCGGCTCGACCTCGTCGCGCTCCCCGCGGCGGGACGGGGCGATCTCGTGCTGGCGATGCTGACGGCGTTCGCGGGGCGCCTCGACCGGTGTCCCGGCGTCGTGACGCGCACGGTGGCGGACGAGGTGACGATCGCGGGCCCCGCCGGCATCGCGGTGCAGGTGGACGGCGACCCGCAGGGCGTGACGCCGCTCACGGTGCGGCGCCTCACGCGTCGCCTGCCGGTCGTCGCCCCGGCCGCGGAGCCCGTCCCGGCGATCGCTCCTGCGGCGCCCGCTCCCGGCATCCCGCAGCCGGGGTAGAGGCGCGGCTTGCTCGTCCTGCTCTCGCTCTTCTACTTCCTCAACTTCGCCACGGTGGGGGCGTTCTTCCCGTGGTACCCGCCGCTGCTCGCCGAGCGCGGCTTCGGGCCCGCGCTGATCGGCACCGCGCTCGCCACCGGGTCGATCGCGCGGATGGTCTTCACGCCGTTCTGGGGCTACCTCGCCGATCGCCGGCATGCGCGGCGCGAGATCATGGGAAGCTGCACGCTGATCGCCGCGGCGTGCCTGGCCGGGACGGCGCTCGCCCGCTCGGTGCCGGCCACGCTGGCGTGGATCTTCCTGTACGGCTTCTTCGTCGTGCCGATCTTCCCGCTCGCCGAAGCGGCCGCCTTCTCACTGCTCGGCGACCGCCCCGAGCGCTACGGCCGGGTGCGACTCTGGGGATCGTTCGGCTTCATCGCGACCTCGCAGGGGCTGGGGCTGCTGGTGCGGCCGCTCGGCCTCGGCGCGGTGCCGTGGACCGCGGCCGGCTTCATGGCGCTGGCGGGCGCGGTCGCGTTCTTCCTGCCGGGGCGCGAGGCGGGCGCGGCGGAGGCGCGTTCCGCGGCAGCGATGGATCCGACGCCGGCCGCCGGCCCGGCCGATCACTCGCTCGGCGCGCTGCGCGCAGCGCTGCCCTGGCGGGCGCTGCTCGTCGTCTTCGCGGCGGCGGCGCTGGGCCAGGCGGCGCACGGGCCGTACTACGACTTCTTCACCCTGCAGATGGAGGCGCGGCGCGTCGAGCCGTGGGCGATCGGCTCGCTCTGGACGCTCGGCGTCGCGGCCGAGATCGCGCTGATGGCCGCCGGGCACCGCGTGCTGTCGCGGCTCGGGCTGGCCTCGGGGATGCGCTGGGCGCTCGGCCTCGGCGCGGTGCGCTGGGTGCTCTTCGCGCTGGCCCCGCCGCTGCCGCTCGTCGTTGCGGGCCAGCTGCTGCATGCGGCGTCGTTCGGGCTGCTGCACCTGGCCACCGTGTCGCTGACCGACCGCCTGACGCCGCCCGGACGCAAGGCACTGGGGCAGACGCTGGTCTCGATGTGGGCCTACGGGCTCGGTGGAGGCGCGGGGCTGCTGCTGGCCGGCCAGTTGCGCGCGCCGCTTGGAGACACCGGGCTGTACGCGGCGGCGGCAGTGGCGTGTGTCGCCGGGTTGGCCGTCACGGCGGGGCTGAGGCGCTCCGGACCGCGGGTAACCCGGACTAAGATGCCCGCCGGCCGCAGGTCGGCGGCGGGGAGCACGGCATGGGACGGCTCGACGGGAAGCTCGCGCTCGTCACGGGCGCCAGCTCGGGGATCGGACTCGCCACCGCGTGGGCGTTCTTCGACGAGGGGGCGCGGGTCATCGTCGCCGGCCGGCGCGGCGAGCGGCTGGAGGCGCTGCGCGACGCGATGGTCGAGAAGCGCGGCGACCCGCTGGCCGCCGGCGCGCTGACGATCGACGTGCGCGACCGGCAGGACGTGACCGAAGCGATCCGCGCGATCACCGACGCCGGCTGGGGAGAGATCGACATCCTGGTGAACAACGCCGGCCTTGCAGCGGGGATCGAGCCGATCCAGGAGGGGGTCTTCGACAACTGGGACCGGATGATCGAGACCAACGTGCGCGGCCTGCTCAACATCAGCCGCGTGGTCGTGCCGGGGATGGTCGCCCGCGGCCGCGGGCACGTCGTGAACATCGGGTCGGTTGCCGGACGCGACATCTACCCCGGCGGCAACGTCTACTGCGCCACCAAGGCAGCGGTGGAGATGCTCAACCGCGGCTTCCGCGTCGACCTGCACGGCCACGGCATCCGGGTCACGAACGTGATGCCGGGGCTGGTCGAGACCGAGTTCAGCTTGGTGCGCTTCGAGTGGGACGAGACCAAGGCCAGCCGGCCGTACGTCGGGATGACGCCGCTCACCGGCGCCGACGTCGCCGACGCCGTGCTGTGGGCCGTGACGCGGCCACCGCACGTCAACGTCGAGGAGATCCTGCTGATGCCGACCGCGCAGGCGACCGCGACGATCGTCCACCGGACCGCGCCGTGAGCACGGTGCCGCGGCTCGAGTCGATCGAGGCCGGCCCACCCGACGCGACGGCGAGCGTGATCTGGCTGCACGGCCTCGGGGCCGACGGCTGGGACTTCTTCCCGATCACGACCGAGCTGGGGCTGCCGGCGAGCCTGCCGGTCCGGTTCGTCTTCCCGCACGCGCCGCACCGGCCGGTCACGCTCAACGGCGGGGCCGTGATGCGCGCCTGGTACGACATCGCAGCGCTGGACATGGACGAGCGCAGCCACGACGTGGACGGGATCCGGGCCAGCGACCTGCTGGTCCGCGGCTTCGTCGAGCGGGAGCTGGCGAGGGGAGTGTCACCGGAGCGCGTCGTGCTGGCGGGATTCTCGCAGGGCGGCGCGATGGCGATCTACAGCGCGCTCCGCGCTCCGTGGCAGCTGGCGGGGGCGATCGCGCTGTCGGCGTACCTGCTGCTGCCCGACGAGTCGGTCGGGGGCCGGCCCGCGGGCCGCGCGGGGCTGCCGTTCTTCCTGGCGCACGGCACCGAGGACCCGGTGGTGCCGTATCCGGCGGGGGTGATGGCGAAGCAGGCGCTGCTCGCCGCCGGCCACGACGTGGAGTGGAAGAGCTACCCGATCCCGCACGGCGTCAGCCCGCAGGAGTTCGTCGACGTCGGGGCCTGGCTGGCGCGGACGCTCGCCTGAAACGAAGAGGCGGGCCGTTCAGCCCGCCCTCCCGCGCAGGCACGGCTCTGCCCGGAGTCGAGTTCGCTACGGGCAGGCGTTTGGCGAGGCCGCGATGCCGCTGTCGCGGTTGCCGACCTGGCCCGGTCCGGCGCTGTTGTACGAGGTGACGCCGCCGCAATTGCCGCCGCGGACCAGGTACCAGAACCCCTGGCCCGGGGCCGGGGCAGAAGCGTCCTGCGCGCTGGTGCCGGGATCGTCGTTGGCGAGGCACTGGTCGGTGGCGATCGCGAAGTCGCCGCCGGTCACGGAAAGCGACGCCAGGCCGCCTCGGACCACGTCGTAGCCGGTCGCGAGCGCGACGCTCGACCAGGCGAGATCGGTCCCGGTCACGCCCCGCGAGAGCGAGAGCAGCGTGCCGGCGGTCGGCGGAAGCGCATCGTCGGTGGTGCCGTCGCAGTCGTCGTCGAGGCCGTTGCAGGTCTCGTCGGAGGGGAGGCCGGGCGCCGCGTCGCAGACGGCGGCCGAGCCGTCGCCCGCGCAGACGGTGACGCCGGCCCGCTCGCAGGCGCCGAGGCCGGTGCTGCAGGCCGCGCCGAGCGTGAAGTCCTCGTCGGTGGCGGCGTCGCAGTCGTTGTCGAGGCCGTCGCAGAGCTCGGGCGAGGATGGTCCCGGCGTGCAGGAGTCCTGGACCGCGCCGGCGACGCAGGCGGTGACGCCGGCCGCGGCGCAGGCGCCGGCGCCGCAGCTCGTGGCCTGCGGCGTGAACTCCTCGTCGGTCGCGCCGTCACAGTCGTCGTCCTGCGCGTTGCAGAGGCTGTCGTCGGCGGCCGGCGGGCCCGGCACCGCGCTGCAGACCGTTCCGAGCCCGTCAGGCGAGCAGACGATCGTGCCCGCGGCCTCGCAGGCCCCGACGCCGGCGCTGCACGCTCCGCCGAGCGCGAAGCCGTTGTCCGCCGTCCCGTCGCAGTCGTCGTCGAGCCCGTTGCAGGTCTCGGTGCCGGAGCCGAGCGGCGTGCAGGAATCGCTCGGTACGCCGTTCGAGCAGGTCAGCGTCCCGGCGGCGGCGCAGGCGCCCGACCCGCAGGTCGTCGGCTGCGGGGTGAACTCCTCGTCCACCGAGCCGTCGCAGTCGTCGTCGCCGCCGTTGCAGGAGTCGTCGACCGGGGACGGCGGCTCGCCCGGGACGCAGGTGTCGTCGATCTGGCCGTTCACGCAGGTGACGTTCCCGATCTGCACGCAGGCGCCGCGGCCGCACGAGCTGGTCGTCGGCAGGAACTCCTCGTCGGCGGAGCCGTCGCAGTCCTCGTCCTCGCCGTTGCAGTTCTCGTCGATGGGGAAGACCGGCAGACCGGGCTGGCAGCCGTCCTGCTCGACGCCGGCAACGCACGAGGTCGCGCCGGAGCGCGCGCAGGCGCCGACGCCACAGCCGGTGCTCTGCGCGACGTAGCCCTCGTCGACCAGGCCGTCGCAGTTGTCGTCGACCGCGTTGCAGCTCGCGTCGGAAGGGGCGGGCGTTCCCGGAATGCAGCTATCGACGTAGGTGCCGCCCACGCACGATCCGACGCCGGTCGACGCGCACGCACCGACCCCGCAAGCCGTCGAGCCGGGGACGAACTCCTCATCTACGGAACCGTCGCAGTCGTCGTCGACGGCGTTGCAGGTGGCGTCGTCCGGCGCCGGTGTACCCGGCAGGCAGGTGTCCTGCACCGCGCCGCCGACACAGGAGATCGCGCCGGTGGCGGCGCAGGCCCCGACGCCGCAGGCGGTCGGAGTGGTCGCGAACCCGTCGTCCACGACGCCGTCGCAGTCGTCGTCGAGCGCATTGCAGGAGGCGTCGAGCGGGTCGTTCGGCGGTCCCGGAGCGCAGCTGTCCTGCGCGACACCGGCAACGCAGGTCGTCGCTCCCTGCCGCGCGCAGACACCCAGCCCGCAGCTCGTCGCCTGCGGCACGAAGTCCTCATCCGTCGTGCCGTCGAGGTCGTTGTCGAATCCGTCGCACGGGTCGACCGGCTTGATCAGCGGATCGGCGTCGTTCGCGTCTCCCGCGCACTCGGACCAGCCGTCCAGGTCGGCGTCGTCGAACGCGGACGAGCTCATCCACGGCGTGAAGTCGACGTTCCCGGTCACCGAGGTGCCCGTTCCCGGTCCCGCGCCGCTCGGGCCGGACGGATCGCCCCACCAGTTGTTCTCGGCCAGCGCGAGGTCCGGTGCCAGGTTCACGAGGCCCTGCGTGTCGGCGACGAGGTCGTTCATCGCGAACGACGTCGCCGGATCCGCAGTCTCGAGCCGCACCCCCTGGTAGCCGCCGCGGATCGTGTTGCAGGAGGCGTCGACGGCGGTCACGGTGCCGGGGTCGCCGGCGCCTCGATAGACGCGCAGGCAGTAGCCGCCGTTCTCCACCATGTCGATCGTGTTGCCGCGGAGCGTGGTCCGGTCGCTGTCGGGATTCTCGGTAGCGCAGTCGGCCGCGGCGCGGCCCTGGATCCGGATCGCGTCGGTCATCCCGCGGTTCCCGACGTCGTAGTTGTCGAGGATCGAGGTATCGTCGGACATCTTGACCCAGATCGCGGTGGCGAACACGCCGCCGTCCCACTGGCCGGACGGCACGCCGTGGACCAGGCTGCTCGAGATCTCGGTGCCCCGGGCCAGCTTGACCGTGATCGCGCGCGAGTTGTGGAAGGTCTGGACGTCGACGATCCGGTTGCCGTCCGCGAACGCGCCGGGGCCGCCTTCGCAGGCCGGGCCGCCATCGATCAGGAACCCCTCGCGGCCCCGCGCGCCGCACAGGTCGTCCCCTTCGTGGTCGCGGATCATGCCGGAGACCCGGATCCGCTGGAGCAGGTTGTTGTCGGAGTCGCCGTAGACCCGCACGCCGGTCACGCCATGCTGCCAGGTGCAGAGGTTGGTGAAGTGCGAGTCGTCCACGTTCTGCAGGTCGAGGTTGATCTCGTCGCCCGTGCCCTGGCCGCAGGTCGTCCCCTGGCCGGCCCCGTCGATGCTCAGGTTGTTGATCGACATGCCGGACACGTTCCTGATCCGCAGCGTCGGCAGGTGCGAGCCGCCCGACT
Organism: uncultured Acidobacteriota bacterium; assembly: GCA_963702425.1. Classification (GTDB taxonomy): domain Bacteria; phylum Acidobacteriota; class Polarisedimenticolia; order J045; family J045; genus JALOKP01. Next base: position 125,709 of record CAVPCQ010000021.1, on the reverse strand, counting down.
GCTCGCCCCACATCTGGGACGGCGAGCAGGCCGAGCCGCCGTCGATCCCCTCGATGTCGAGCCGCTTGCCGTCGATGACCGCGTGCTCGATGTAGCGCCCGGTGCCGACCAGCAGCAGGTCGCCGTCGACGGCGGCGTTCGCGGCCGGACCGACGAGCGCGTAGCAGGCGGCGACGGGCCAGCTCCAGCCGCTGTTCTCGGGCGCCTTGACCAGCAAAGGCGCGACGCCCCGGGCCCAGAACCGCGAGCTGTCGACGGCCCCCAGGACGAGGTCGCCGGACCCGCCGGGGGCCGGTCCGCTCGCCGCATTCCACCAGCTCAGGCGCGCGTCGAGCGGCGCCGGGTTCCGGTTGTCCAGCGCGACGGCGTTGCCGCTGAAGAGGTCCTGATTGACGACCGAGCCGGCCCCCGACGTCGGGTCGAACAGCAGCGCGGTGCCGGTGTTGCCCGTGAAGCGGTTCGACAGGATGCTCAGGGCGGTCGTTCCGCCGAGCGCGGCCACGCCGTTCTCGCCGTCGCGCACGCGGTTGCAGAGGATGCTCCCGCCCGCTACCGCGTCGAGGCGCACCGCGCCGCCGTCGGTGACTCCGCCGAGGCCGACGTGGCCCCTGATGTCGTTCCCCTCGACGACCACGTCGCTCGCGTGCGAGAACTCCAGCGCGCTCCGACCGTCGGCCTGGACTCCCTTGCCGTTGTCGGAGATGATGAGGCCGACGATCCGGATCGTGGAACTGCTCCCGCCGGGCGGCGGGGCCACGACACGAAGGCCCGGCCCGTCGTTGTCCCGGATCTGGCCCAGCTTGATCTCGGTCTTGCCGCTGCCGCCGACGAACAGGATCCCCACGCCGCTGTTCGGCTGGCCGTTCCCGAGGTGATTGCGGACGATCGTGTCGAGCACCCGGTTCCAGCCGCCGCTCGCCGGCGAGCCGGTCGAGTCGAAGAGCACGCCGACCGCGCAGGAGTGGATCGGGTTGTTCTGGATCGAGACGTTGCGCACGTCGGGGTGCGCCGCGTCGCCGACTCGCACGCAGGCGCCCGCGGGGCCGCCTGAGACCTCGATCCCGTTCCAGATCACGCCGGACGCGAGGATCTTCACGACATCGCCGGCGCCCGTCCCCTGCAGCCGGGTGTCGATCGAGGAGCTGCTGCTGTCGACCGTCACGCCGGCCTTGGCCAAGACCGCGTCCTGGGCGTAGGTGCCCGGCGCGACCGAGATCAGCTCGTTGACGCAGGCGGCGTTCGACGCGTGGGTGATCGTCGCGCAGGGCGACCCCGGACTGGTGCAGAGGTTCGACCCGGCGCCGTCCGAGCCGCTCACCGCGACGTAGCGCGTCCCCCGGACCTCGTCGACGGAGCCGTCGCAGTCGTTGTCGACGCCGTCGCACAGCTCAGGTTCCGGCGTGCATTGCGCCAGGACGTCCGGAGCCGCAACGGCGCCGGCGAGTGCGCCGAGCACGAACAGCGGAACGCTGGGGATGGAGAACAGGGCGGACGGACTTCTCATCAAGGGGCCTCCGGTGCCATGAAGCCAGCGGCTCGCGCCGTCCCGGTCGGGAAATGGCGACGCGGAGCGGGCGCGGGAAGGCGCGCCGCTTCTGCGCATCGCGAACGGTTCCGCAACGAGTGGACAGGACCCCCCCCGGGCCGTGGCTCGACATCAGGCTCCAAGCACTCCCGTCGAGTCGGCCCGGCGTTCTCCCCGGCGTCCCGCCACGCCGCCCCCCTTGGGCGCAGGGGCGGCGCGAGCGCTCAGAACTTACGCAGGTCCGGGGACCCGCGCCACGCGATATCGAGACGCTCCGGGCAGCCTTTGAGACACTACGGACAGGACCGGAAGGGGTAGGTTCGATACCGCTCCGATCACGGGGACCCCGCCCGGGCCGCCCAACGCCGCGGCCCGTCCCGCACCCACTCCCGCGCCGATGCGACCTGGGCGAAGCTGCGCAACACCCGGTCGCAGTGGCCGGCACCCCAGACCGGGAGCGCCTCGCTGCCGAACTGGGCCCGAATCCGACGCGCCGAGTCGTCCTTGAACTGCTTGACGACCGCGGTCAGCGGTACACCGCGCGGGTCCTCGAGCCAGAGCACGCCATGAAGGTGGTCCGGTACGACGACCCAGGCGTCCAGGCTGACGTGCGGAAAGACGAGCGGGAGTTTCAGCCACTCGTCGGCCGCGAGCAGCCCCGCCGGCAGCAGCGCGATCCCGCAACCGTCGAGCCGCGCCAGCGGCGGCGCGCCCGCGGTGGCGTAGAGCGTGACGAGGTAGGCGCAGTCGCGCCGGTCGTCGCGCGCGCGGACGAAGCGCCGGACGCGGGCCGGGGAGGGGCGGTCGATGCGCGGTGTCGTCATGCGCCGATTGTCTGCGCGCTACGCGGACCGGGCGCGGCGATCGGATCCCGGGCGTTGCCCGCGCGGGATTCCCGCGTGCGGGAGGGACCGCTAGTCGACCTGCAGCACGTAGCCCACGCCGGGGACAGTCACCAGCAGCAGGGCCTCGGCGGGATTGCTCTCGATCTTGGTCCGGACGCGGTGGACCAGCTGCTTCAGGCGCTGGCGGTCGCCGATCCCCTCGTAGCCCCAGACGTGGCGCGCCAGCCGCTCGCTGGCGATCGGGTGCCCGGCGCTGGCGGCGAGGTACTGCAGCAGGCGGAACTCGAGGGGCGTCAGGTGGACCGGCTCCGATTCGTCGACGCGCACGGTCAAGCGCCCGGGATCGAGCGCGATCCGCCCCGCCGTGAGAGTCGGCTCTTGCGCCGGCTCGGTCCGGCGCAGCAGCGCCCGCACGCGGGCCAGCAGCGTCCGCGGGCTGAACGGCTTGACGAGGAAGTCATCGGCGCCCAGGTCGAGGCCGCGGACCTGGTCCTCCTCGGTGCCGCGCACCGTGAGCATCATGACCGGCGTGCGCGAGACGGCGCGGATCTTGCGGCAAGCCTCGAAGCCGTCGAGTTTCGGCATGTTGACGTCGAGCACGACGAGATCGGGCTGCTCGCGCTCGAAGAGTTCGAGCGCTTCGACGCCGTTGCCGGCCTCGAGCACCAGGTAGCCCGCCTGCCGCAGCGCGAAGCCGATCAGCCCGCGCAGGTCGAGGTCGTCGTCGACGACGAGGATCTTCACGGGCTCCTCAGAAGCCGACGCGCAGGCCCAGCTCGAGGGTCCGCGGCGGTCCCGCGAGCCCGAGCGCCTGGCCGAAGTTCACCGAGGTGACGCGACCGTCGATCAACGCCGGGTTGAAGCGGTCGAACAGGTTGAAGACCTGCAGGTACCACTCGCCGCCCGTCCCGCCGCCGAGCCCGAACGGCTGCGACAGCCTCAGGTCGACCTGTGCGAAGGGCTCGGCCGAGAGACTCTCCACCGGCGCGAGGCCGACCTCGCGGCGCAGCGCGTTGATCGGCCCCAGCGGCGACTCCTCGCCCTGGTTGCGGCCGATCCCCTCCGGCCGGTCCGAGGTGATGCCGTCGAGGTTCTCGTCGCGGCCGGTGGTGACGTTGTAGGGGATCGCCGTCGCGTACTGCGCCGCCGCGCCCAGCCGCAGCCCCCAGAAGCCGAGTCCCAGCGACCCCGAGAGCACCAGCCGGTGGCGCCGGTCGTAGTCCGAGCGCCCCTTCTCGCTGGCGATGTCGTCGGAGTCGGGCGGGAGCGCGATCCCGCCCTTCAGGGGATCGGGCGCGAGATCCTCCGCGGTCGACCAGGTGTATGACGCCGAGGCCCAGTCGGCGGCGCGCGACCAGCGATAGCCGAGCGTGACCCCGGTATACCAGGTGCGTCCTTCGGTCGTGATCGCGGCGATCGAGCCGAATTCGGCGTCGCGGTGGATCGGCATCCCGCTCGGATCCGTCGTCACGACCGGGTTGAGGTCGCGCATCATGACCTGGTGGTAGCCGAGCACTCGCACGGCCTCCAGCGAGAGCGCCCCGAACTGCCCGAGCGCGCGGTCCGCGCCGAGGGTGTACTGGACGGCGTAGGGCGTGTCGAGCTCGGTCGCCGTGGAAAAGCGCATCGTCAGGTTGTCGGGGAAGACCAGGCCGGAGAGGATCAGGTCGATCCCGTACTGCTCGACCACGTCCTCGGTGATCTCGAAGGTCAGGCCCTGCGGGAAGATCAGCCCGATCGCGGTCTGCGCCGTCACGGCCGCCACGGCCGGGAAGCCGAGCGGGATCTTGTCGTAGAAGACGCCGGCTCCGCCGCGCACGATCGTCTTGCCGTCCGGCGTGGCCAGCCAGCTGAACGCCGCGCGGGGCGCGAGGTTGTTCGTGTCGCGACCGGCCCCGCCGTTCTCGACGCGGGACGGGACGCCGACCGCCGCGGGCAGCACATAACTCGCCAGGTCGTAGCGCAGGCCGTAGTCGATCGTGAGGCGCGGGTTCACCTGCCAGCTGTCCTGCATGAACAGCGCGAGCTGCGTGTCGTCGAGCGTGACGTTCGGGTTTCCCGTCGATGTACTGGAACACGAACGGGTAGCTGTCGATCCGGCCCGGCTCGTCGACCAGGCCGTCGCCATCGTCGTCGACGCCGGGGATGCCGGGGCAGGGGACCGGGGTGCTGAGCGCGGCGCAATAGGGGTCGCCCGGCGGGCAGCGCGGCACCTGGGAGGCGAGCAGGTCGCCGCAGTCCCCCGGCTCGAACGGGAGGTCGGTCGCGTAGAGGAAGTTGCCGTTCGGATTGAATGCCGTCTGCGCCTTCGTGCGGGTCCAGAGCAGGTCGACCCCGGCCTTGAACTGGTGCGTTCCGGCCGTCCAAGCGACGTTGTCGAGCAGTTCGACCCGGTCCTCGGTGCGGTCCTGGAATGCCAGGTTGTTGCCGCCGAAGAGGCCGGACGGCCGTTCGACGCCCGGCCGCGTCGAGTTGGCGTTCTGGGTGAAATCGGAGGTTCCCACGAGCATCCGGAACTCGTTCACCACCCGCGGAGAGATCACCGAGGTCAGCGTCCCCGCCAGCTGCCAGTCCTCTTCGTCGAGCGAGAATCCCGCCTCCGGCGTCGTCACGCCCCCGACGTTGAGGCCCACCGATGCCCGCCGGTCGCCCGACAGCCGCAGCATCAGGAAATCGCTGTCGGAGAGGTTGAAGTCGCCGCGCAGGAAGAGGTTGGTGTCGCGGTTCGTGCCGCGCAGGACCCCCCCGGGGACCCCGTTCCGATCGATCCCGGTGTAGGGGTAGACGTCGTCGTTCGTCTGCTGCTCGAAGGCCGCGAAGTAGAACGAGCGATCGCGCACGATCGGCCCGCCGAGCTTGAAGCCGAACGCCCCCAGCTCGCCGGAGTCGTCGGCGGTGGCGCCGGGCAGGTCCTGGACGAAGCTGCCCGCCGAGTTGAACTGGCGGCTGGAGCCCTGCACGAACGCGGAGGCGGCGAAGTCGTTTTCGCCGCGCTCGGTGACGACGTTCATCACCCCGCCCGTCGCCCGCCCGAACTCCGGCGCGAACGAGTTCTTCATCAGCACGTACTCGCGCACGACCTGCTGCGAGAAGAAGCTGTTGAGCGTCGTCGAGCTGACGCGGTCGCCGTTGTCGAGCCCGTCGACGAGGTAAGCGTTGGCGCGTCCGCCCTGCCCGTTGGCCGAGAAGACCGCCCCCCGCTCGCCGTAGAACGCGCCGGGCGGCGTGGCGACGATCGAAGAGTCGAGCAGCGCGAGCTGCGTGATGGCGCGCCCCTGGACCGGCAGCGCGTCCACCTTGAGATTCTCGATCCGCAGCTCGGTGCTGGTGCGCTTCGGCTCGAGCAGCGGCGTCGTCCCCTTGACCTCGACCTCTTCCGCGATCCCGCTCAGCACGACGAAGTCGACCCGCCCCGTCTGCTGCAGGGCGAGCGTGACGGCGCGCTCGCCTCCCGGGTTCCCCTCGGGCGAAGTCGCGGTCACGACCCACTCTCCGGGCGGCAGCGACCCCAGCACGTAGCGCCCGTCGGGGCCGGTCAGGGTCGAGCGCACGACCCCGGTCGCGGCGTGCCGCGCAGTGATGACCGCGTCGGCGAGCGGCCTGCCGTCCGCCCCCGTGACGGTGCCCTGGAGCGACGAAGAGACGGTCTGGGCCGTCGCGGGCAGCGCCGCGGCGAGAAGCAGCAGCAGGACCGCGGCGAGACGCCGCGCGGTACCGCCTGTAGGGGCCGGGCTCCGTCCCGGCCCGAGCCCGCGTGGCGCGGGCCGCCACGGAGGGCGGCCCCTACCGGCCATAATGGCCCCACGGCCCGGTCCCGGTGCCGCCCCGCGCCTGCACGAGGTAGAAGCGCGACGAGGGGTTTCCGTCCCAGCAGGTCACGTTGCCGACGTCGGCCACGGTGCTCCAGCCCGCGGCCGAGGTGGCGTCGTTGGAGCCGAGGATCCGGTAACCCGCGAGACAGGGATCGGCCAGCGCGTTCCAGCAGAAGCGCAGCGTGCCGCCGGCCAGCCGCGTGATCCGGAGCCCCTGCACCTCCTGTGTCGGCGTGCAGCCGCCGGCCGTCGTTCCGAGGACCTCGACCGGGTAGACCTTGTCCGGGTCGCCGAAGACCTGCGTCGGGTAGACGAGGCTCTCGTAGGTTCGCGTCACGCCGGTCGAAGGGTTCCTGAAATCGGACAGCGACGTGACGGTCACGTAATGGCTGGTCCCGGCGTACGAGCCCGCTGATCGTCGCCGAGGTGCCGTTGAAGACGACCTGTCCCGGGTGGCTCTGCGAGTTGAACGCGTAGCCGCTGGCGCTGCCGGAGTCGGTGTCCCAGTAGACCTTGTAGCGGCTGATCCGCTGCGTGAGCAGCCCGGGATCCCACGACAGCGTGATCGAGGCATTGCGTCTGGCCGGTCACCGTGATCGAGAGCGGCGGGTAAAGGCCGAACTTGATGTTGGTTTCAGCGACCGTGGTCCAGGAGCTCTCGTCGGGCACGTTCTGCTCCGAGCGGATCCGGGCGACGGTCCCGAGGTGGGGGACCATCCACTGGTAGTTGATCGTCCGCACCTCGTCGACCTTGAAGAGTGCCGCGCACGGAAAGAGCGTGCTGGGGGTGTAGACGCAGAAATCGGCGTAGATCTTCACCAGCATCGCGTTGAACGTATGCCCCGAGGGGAGCTTGACCACGCCGTTCTTGATCGCCGCGGCGCCCTGCTGGCCGCTGTGGGTCCCGCAGGCCTTGGTGTAGAGCTTGTCGAAGAACTGCGGGGTGCCGCAAGTCTGGTTGAAGACGTTCTGCTCGCAGTTGAACGGGCCGCCGGCCCAGTTGTCGCCGGGTACGAAGTAGAAGCCCTTGGCATCCCGGCGGCCGAAGAGATAGAGCGGCACCGGCGTTCGCGTCCCCGATCCGTCGGAGGTGAAGCAGTAGCCGGTCTCGCCGGTGCCGAAGCCCCCCGTCTTCCCCTCGTTCTGGCGCCCGGCGCGCAGCCAGAGGATCACCTTCGTCGGATCGGAGGTGTCGAGCTGGACCGACTGGTTGTCCTTGCGGAGGTTCGCCGTGCTGTCGAAGCTCTTGTCCGTTCGCTGGAGCGACCAGCCCGGCGCCCCGGTGTAGCCGCAGCGATTGAGGTTGCAGGTCTCGGCGGAGGTGATCTCGGACTGCGATTCGGAAACTTCCGTTCCTGTCGTGTTGCCGGAGAAGTCCCAGTACGAGGCAGCGACCAGTTCGCCAGCGGTCGCATAGCTCGGCGTCGTCAGCACCGAGATCGGTGTCTGCGGGTTGGGCGGCGGCACTCCGCGGTCCCAGCCGTACGAGACGTCGTAATACGGGCCGGTCGCGATCTCCGTCGAGTAGATCTTCAGCTCCGCCACGCCATCGGGGGCGTACGATGCGCCCTCCGGCTCCGCGCTCCAGTCATCCGGCGCGCCGTCCCACAGGATCGAAGCCAGCAGCCGCGCGTCCCCGTCGAGCCACGCGTACCCGTGACGCGCCGGCTCCCATGGCGCGTCCACGGTCTCACGCCGCTCGATCGTCACGCGCAGCAATGTCGCCTCGCGCGGGCCGATCGGCAGTTCGGCCCAGCCGATGCCGCGCCCCTCGAGAGCGCACGTATTCACCGTGAGTCTCCACCGTGCTCGACTCGCCGGGACGGAGGACGCGGAGCGCCAGCGGCGGCAGTACGGTGTCGCCGCCGCGGGCGGCGGGAAGCGCCGCCAGCTCCCAGCGCGTGCGCCCCTCGGGGGAGAGGGCGTCGGGGGGCAGGCCGGCCCCCGTGCCGCCGGCCAGTGCCTGGGCCGACAGCACCGCGCAGAGCAGCAGCACCCGGGACGCGGTGCCCGTGACGATCCTCAAGGCGTGCATGGCGCCGCGATGCTCCTTCCATCCGTGCCCCGCGCGATTATCAACGACCCGTGGAGGGAAGTCAGCCGCGGCCGTTCGGTCTTGGCCCCGGCGATCCGCGGGTGCGAAATCGAGCCCCGGCGCGGAGGAGAGGCGAGGGCCGGTACGCGGCCGGGGCACCGGGCCTCGTGGCTCCCCGGCTCGGTTCGTTCAATGGAGCGTGGCCTCCAGCCCGTCGGCCTCGACCAGCCAGCCCGCCGCGTCGGGATCGCCCGCCTTCTCGCGGGTCCGGGTGAGCGCCCGCGCCCGGTCGAGTGCCGCGGACGCCCCGTCCGGGTCGCCGTTCCGGGCCAGCGCTTCGGCGAGGACGAGCTGATTGGGCGGGTAGTCGGGCCGCAGCTGCACGGCCGCCCGGGCCTGCGCGAGCGCCTCCTCGGCGTCCCCGGGCCCCGCCGGCCAGCCCGGCGCGCGCAACAGGACCAGCGCCAGCGCGCGCTGCGGTCCCGCTTCGTCCAGCGCCGGGTCGGCCGCGATCGTCTTCCGCAGCAGCTCGACCATCCGGTCGATGCCGTCGAGCGCGGTCGACGGACGCTCGCGGGCCTGCTGCCCCAGGCCGAGCGCCAGCCAGTAGTCGCACCGGGGGTCGCCGGGCGCGCGGCGCTGGCACCACTGGCCGGCCTGCACCGCCGTCGTTGCCAGCTCGGCGCGAAGGCCTGGATCGGTCTCGTGCTCCACGAGCCAGGTGCTGGTGCGGGCCGCCCCGACCAGCCCCGCGACGTCCGCTTCGTCGGTGCGCGCGGCGGAGAGGTAGAGCTGCTGCGCCTGGCGGACCGCGGCCAGCGCGCCACCCGCGTCCCCGTCGCCCCGTCGCGCCCAGGCCGCGTCGGCGCGGCGCAGCAGTTCGTCCGCGCGCTCACCGGAATCCGGCTGCGCGCCGCCGAGCACCGCGACGGGCGGCGGCTCCTTCAGCGCGGAGGCGCAGGCAGCGGCGAACAGCGCGACGAGCAGCGGGACGAGTCGTGCCGCGCGCGGCGGGGGCGGTGGGCGCGCCGCGCGCCCGCGCGTCACGGGGCGGGCTTTGCCGCGCCCGGCGCGGTCGCGGGCACGGCAGGGGGCGCCGGCGCGGGTGCGGTGTCGGGTATGGCATCGTACGCGGCGCGCACCTTCTCGAGCGCGATCGCGTCGAGCGGCGCGAAGCGCGCGATGCGCACCCCCGCCAGCGCGGCCGCCGCATCGGGGCGCGCGGCCAGGCCGGCCAGCGCCTGGACGAGCGCCGCGGCCTCCGGTTCCGGCAGGCGGCCGCGGACCGTGCAGAGCAAGGCCCCCGGCATCGGCGCCGAGCGCGCCACGACCTCGAGGTCCTTCGCGAAGGGGAGCGTCGCCAGCGCATCGGCCTGCGCGCGGTCGAGCAGGAGCGCGACCTTCTCGCCGCTCGCCGCGCGGCGCAGCGCGGACAGGACCGCGCCGGCGGGAGCGATCGCGACGCCGGCCGGCAGCGCGCCCCAGGCGGCGAGCGCCGGGCCGCGCACGAAGCGCGGCGCGTACGAGGCGCCGCTGACGAGCTGCCACCCGTCGAGATCGGCGGCGCCCTTCAGCTTCCCCTTGCCGGCGACCAGGCTCCAGGTCTCGTTCGCGTCCGGCGCGCCCGCCGACACGACGGCCAGCCGGGGCACGAGGCCGAGTTCCTTGCCGTGCTTCAGGAACGCGGGCAGCGCGACCAGCGCCAGCGCGGCGTCGGGCTGCTGCAGCCGGGCGAGCCCGCCCTTTTCCGACTCCTGGTAGACGGCCGCAAGGCCGTCGGGCGGCAGGCCCGCGGCGGTGGCGATGGCCGCGGCCAGCGCGTCCATCGTGGGCTGGGCTTCCTTCGTCGAGCCCGGGAACCCGGGGGCCCAGGCGACGAGCGTCGGGGGCGCGGCCGGCGCGGCCGGCGCCGCACTCCCCGCGGTGGCGAGCACGGCGGCGAGAAGGGCGACGGCGAGCGAGAAGGGCAGGCGAGTCCGGTAAGGCGAGCGCACGATCACCTCGGAAAGAGCGGCGCCGCGCGGCGCGCAACTCGACGAGCGCACCGCGCGATCCTAACACGCCGCGTTGAGGGTCCGGTATGCTGGCGCGTCTTGGACACGCCACCGCGACATCCGGTCCTCGAGCCGTTCTTCCGGCGCATCGTCGGGCTGCGCTGGGTCTTCGTCGTCGTCTACGCGCTGCTGGTGCCGCCCGCCCTCTGGGCCGTCCTCTCGATCCCGCAGGACAGCGCGATCGAGCAGATGGTGGTGCGGAACGACCCCGACTACCTCGACACGCGGGCCTTCCAGGCGGTCTTCCCCGAGCCGAAGCGCGCAGTCCTCGTGCTGGAGGCGCCCGACCCCTTCGCGCCGCCGGTGATCGAGGCTCTCCAGCGGCTCGAGGCGGCGCTGGCGCGCGTGCACCGGGTGCAGGCGGTCTCGGTGCTCACCGTCTTCCAGCGGCTCGACTCGGCGGCGGCCGCAGCCCCCGGCGCGGCCGAAGCGCTGCGGCGCTTCGTCGCCGGAACGGACTTCTTCCGCCGGCAGGCCCTCGTCGGTGACGGCTTCCTGGGGGTGACGCTGGCGCTCGACGTCGGCGGACCGGACGAGCGCGATGCCGCGCTCGTCGGGATCGAGCGCGCGCTCGAGCACGCCGGGCTCGCCCCAGCCCCGGCGGACGGCAGCATCACCGCCGTCCGCCGGGTCGGCGGCCCCTTCGTCGACGCCTGGCTCGAGCGCGAGACCGCGCGCTCGTCGCTCCGCTACTTCCCGCTCTTCGGGCTGTTCGTGGTCGCGCTGGTCTACGGGCTCTATCGCTCCTTCCGCGCGCTGGCCGCGATCCTGGCCACGCTCGCGATCGCCGTCCTGCTCGGCGTCGCGGTCGGCGCGTTGCTCGGCTTCGGCTTCACGATCATCTCCTCGCTCGTGCCGCTGACGCTGATGGTCACCGCCACGGCCTCGCTGGTCTACCTGCACTCGCGCTACGTCGACCACCCGCCCGGCGTGCCGATGGCCGAGCACCAGGTTTTCGCGCTGGCCAACAAGTTCCTGGCGGTGACGGTGTCGATCTTCGCCGCCGCGGTCGGCTTCGCGGCGCTGCTGGTCTCGCAGATCCGGCCGATCCGCCAGCTCGGGAGCTGGACCGCGCTGGGGCTCGCCGCCGGCTGGATCGTCTGCTTCACGCTCTTTCCGGCGCTGCAGCGGATCTTCCGCACACCGGGCGTGGTTGAGCGCCAGGTCGCGGGGGGCTGGGTCGAGGCGGCTGCCGAGCGGATCCCCCGCTGGAGCTACCGCTGGCGCCACGCGCTGGTGCTCGGGTCGGTGCTGCTGATGCTGCTCGGGGCCGGCGCGCTCTTCGGCGTGCCCGGCGTCGTGGCGCCGATGCCGCTCCAGGTCAGCGGGCTCGACTACGTCGACCACAGGCTGCCGGTCTACCGTGACACCCGCTGGTTCGGGGAGAACGTGCTCGGGCTCTCGCAGGTCTCGGCCTGGATCACGACCTCGCCCGGAGCGGTGCTCGATCCCGCCACGCTCGTCGCGGTCGATCGCTTCACCCGCGCGCTGGCCGCGCAGCCGGAGGTCGGCGCCGCGACCGGACTGACCGACATCCTGCGGCTCCGGCGCTACGCTGCTGGGGAGGGGGACGCGCTGCCCGAGGACCCGGAGGCGCAGGCGGCGATGGCCGCCGACCTCGAGCAGCTGCTGCTGACGGAGCCCGCGTTGCGCGGCTTCGTCGACATGAACACGCTGGGCGCCACCCACGTCAGCGCGGTCGCGCGGCGCGGCGCGCAACCGGCGGAGGGGGCGCTCCCCGCGGCGGTGCAGCGGGCCTGGGCCACGGTGGCCGGCGACCCCGCGCTGGTCGGGACCTCGCTGAAGGTCGTCGGCCAGGGGCTGCTCGAGGCCAAGATCGGCGGGCACCTCGTGCCGACGCTGGTCGAGAGCTTCTTCCTGACCGCGACGATCATCTTCGCCACCTTCTTCGTCGTGTTCCGCAGCGGCGCGGCGCGGTTGATGGCGATGATCCCGTCGCTGTTCGCGATCCTGACGATGTTCCTGGTGATGCGGCTGACCGGGATCCCGCTCAACGTGGCGACGATCCTGATCGCGACGACCGTCCTCGGCGCTTCGGAGAACGACCAGGTCCACTTCTTCTACCACTTCCAGGAGATGCGCAGCGGCGCGAGCACGGAGAAGGCGCTGACCCACGCGATCCGCGTCGCGGGCCGGGCGATCTTCTTCGCGACGCTGATCAACGCCGGCGGCTTCCTCGCGCTTTCGCTGTCGGACCTGCCGCCGATGCGGCAGTTCGGGATCGTCACCGCGAGCGCGTTCCTGCTCTCGATGCTGGCGGACTTCACCGCCCTCCCGGCGGCGCTCTGGATCTTCTTCCGGGCGCGTCCGGACGGGTGGGAGGACGGCCCATGATCCGTCCCGCGAGCGCCCTGCCGTCGCTTCGGCGCTACGCCTGGCTCTCCATCGCCGCGGCGGTGGCCACGATCGCGCTCAAGGCCGGCGCCTACTACCTGACCGGCTCGGTCGGCCTGCTGTCCGACGCGATGGAATCGATCGTCAACCTCGTGGCGGCGGTGACGGCGCTGGCGATGCTCGCCGTCGCGGAGCGCCCCCCGGACGACGACCACCCGTTCGGCCACACCAAGGCCGAGTACTTCGCCAGCGCGGTCGAAGGGGCGCTGATCCTGGTCGCCGCCCTGGGCATCGCCGCGACCGCGATCGAACGGCTGCTCGCCCCGCAGCCGCTCGAGCACGTCGGCGTGGGCCTGGCGATCTCCGTCGTGGCCTCGACGATCAATCTCGCGGTCGCCCGCGTGCTGGAGCGGGTCGGCCGCCGCTACGGCTCGATCACGCTCGAGGCCGACGCGCGGCACCTGATGACCGACGTCTGGACCACGCTCGGGGTGCTGGTCGGGGTGGCGCTGGTCCAACTGACCGGGTGGCTGCCGCTCGACCCGATCATCGCGATCCTCGTGGCGCTCAACATCGTCTGGGCGGGCGTGCAGCTGATACGTCGCTCGGCGACCGGGCTGATGGACAGCGCGCTTCCCGTTCCGGAGCGCGAGCAGATCGAGCGGGTCTTCGCGCGCTTCACCGCAGGCGGAGTCGAGTTCCACTCGCTGCGCACGCGGCAGGCCGGGCAGCGGCGGTTCATCTCGGTCCACGTGCTGGTCCCGGGGGAGTGGACGGTCCAGCGCGGCCACGATCTGCTGGAGCGAATCGAGCGCGAGGTACGCGAGGCGCTGCCCGGCCCGACGACCGTGATGACGCACCTCGAGCCGATCGAGGACCCGGTCTCGCACGAGGACGAGGGAATCGACCGGTAGGGCGGCGTCAGATCCTCTCGCGCGCCCGCGGCAGCGTGATCCCGACCGCGGCGGGCTGCCCCGCCGACGCCGGCCGGGCCTCGATCCGCCCGCCGTGCCGCTCGACGATCGACTTGGCGATGAACAGCCCCAGCCCGAAGCCGTTCTCCTCCGGCTCCTCGCCGGCGATCGAGCGCACGAACGGGTCGAACAGCTCGGGGCCGCGGTCGGCGGGGATCCCCGGGCCCTCGTCGGCGACCCACAACGTCACTGCGTCGGCGTCGCCGACCGCGCGGATCGAGATCGTGGATCCTTCCGGCGCGAACTTGTTCGAGTTCGCAAGCAGGTTGACCAGCACCTGCACCAGCCGCGTCTTCTCGCCCTTGATCTGCGGCAGCGACTGCGCCAGCTCGACCGCGACCCGCTGGCCGCGCTGCTCGAGCAGCGGCCGCAGGGTCTCCACGGCGTCGTCGACGATCTCCGCGGGATCCACCGGCACGCCGCGGATCGCTCCCTTTCCCGACTCGACGCGCACGCTCTCGAGCAGGTTGTCGATCAGGTGCGTCAGCCGCAGCGTGCCGCGCTGGAGCGCCAGCAGCAGCTCGCGGGCCTGGCCGGGCGTCAGCCGCTCGATCTGGTCGAGCAGCAGCTCGATCGACGCCAGCTGCGCCGAGAGCGGCGTCCGGAACTCGTGCGAGATGTTGGCCAGCACGGCGTCGCGGATTCGCCGCACCGCCTCGACCTCCGTCTCGTCGCGCATGACCTGGGCCTGGCCCCCCTCCTCGATTGGCGAGCTGGTGATCACGACCGTGCGCCGCCGGCCGTCGGGCAGCACGAGGTGCTCGGTGGCGCGCGCCCCCCCGCGGAAGCGAGCGTGGAGGATCGGGCAGCTGTCGTCGCACGGGCGCACCCCGTGCGTCCCCTGCGGGTTGAGGACATCGCCGCAGAAGCGGCCGATCGCGGCGTCCTGCGGCAGGCCCAGCACCGCGGCCGCCTGGGGGTTCAGAAAGCGGATCCGGCGCTCGCGATCGACCGTGAAAACCCCCTCGGCGATCCCGGCGACGATCGCCTGCGACTCGGCCTGCTGCCGCCTGAGGTTGGTCGTCAACTGCAGCAGATCGCGACGCATGTTCTCGAGCGCGGCCGCCAGCGCGCTCGTTTCCGCGCCGCCGACCCGCGGCACCGGTGTCGCCAGGTCGCCCAGCCCGATCCGCTCCGCCGCGTCGGCCAGCTCCAGCACCGGCCGCGAGACGCGTCGCGCGATGAAGAAGCCGGTCAGGGTCGCGAGCGCGACCAGCCCGAGCGCCCAGTAGGCCAGCTTGCGGCGCAGCGTCAGCAGCGGGCCGTCCACCGCCTCGAGCGGCAGGCTGACCTCGACCAGCCCGACGACCGTTCCCGCCGGGCTCTTGAGCGGGATCTCGGCCAGGTAGGCATCGGAGCGGCGGTCCCGCACGGCGACGTTCTCGGCGCGCGACAGCGCGCTCACGCGGTGGGAGGAGCGCGGCCCAGCGCCTGTCGCCAGGACCTGGTCGCGCTCGAGGATCGCGATCGTCAGTCCGACCTTCTCCTGCAGCCGCTTCGTCAGCCGCTCGTCCACGACGGACGCGGTCATGACCACCGCCCCGGGGCGGGCCGGGACCGGGGCCGTGCCGCCGAGCAGGAGGAGTCCGCCCTTGGCGCGCGGGCGCAGGAAGACGCCGTGCCCCTCGGGCAGCTCGGCGAGAAAGATGCGCCACGGGACCGACTCGCCGCTCATCGCGACGATCCGCTCCCCCTCCAGCACGGCGGCGGCGTCGACCGTGCCGGCGCGGACGAACTGCTCGAGGAACGCCGCCAGCCCGCGCTTGTCGCCGGTCTCCAGCGCCCGTACCAGCGGCGGCCGCTCGGCCAGCAGGTGCGCGGTGTCGGCGCTGCTCCGGATCTCGTCGCGGATCGACTCCTGCACGGCGAGGCCGGCCCAGGTGACCCGCGACAGGGCCTCCTGCCGCGCGAGCTGACGCATCAGCCGCGAGGCGACGAGCGTCACGGCGGTGACGGCAACGAGCAGCAGCACGACGTTCAGCGCGACGAGCAGCGCTCCGAGCCGGACCCGCGGGGGGGTGTCCATCGACGCCTATTCTCGCACTCCGGAGGGCGCGCGGGGAGGGCCCGTCAGGGGCGCTTCTTGCGCAGGAACTCGGCGCCCAGGACGAGCGCGAGCGAAAGCGCGCCGAGCACCAGCGCGGCCCCGTAGGCGCCCGCGTACTGCCGGTCGTCGAGCGCACGGTAGATGTAGAGGGTCAGGGTCTCGGTCCGGCCCTGGACCCCGCCGCCCACGACCAGCACGGCGCCGAACTCGCCCAGCGCGCGGGCGAAGGTCAGGACCGCGCCGTAGAGGAACGCCCAGCGCAGCGCCGGGAAGGTGACGAAGCGGAAGATCTGCCACGGCCGGGCGCCGAGGGTCGCCGCCGCCTGCTCCTGGTCGGTGCCGAAGGCCTCGAGCGCCGGGGTCAGCTCGCGCACCATGAACGGGAGCGTGACGAACAGCGTGGCCAGCACCATGCCGGGGAAGGCGAAAGCCACCTTCCAGCCGACCGCGTCGAGCAGCGGCGCGAGCAGGCCGCGGCGGCCGAACAGCAACAGCAGCATGTAGCCCGCGACGACCGGCGAGATCGCGAACGGCAGGTCGATCAGGCCGTTCAGGAAGCGCTGCCCGGGGAACCGCTGGCGCGCCAGCACCCAGGCCACGATCGTCCCGAACACCCCGTGCACGACGACGCAGATCGTCGAGATCACGATCGTCAGCCCGAAGGCGCGGATCACCTTGGGGTCGGCCAGGGCGGAGGCCAGCTCTCCGAGCCCCTCGTCCAGCGCGCCGAAGATCAGCGCGACGATCGGCGCCAACATCAGCAGCGCGAGGTAGCCGACGACGACGCCGACGAGCAGCATCCGCCCCCAGCGGGGCCGCCCCGCCGCCCGCCGTCGCTCGCCGCCGCTCACGAGGACCGCTCCCGGGCGCGCCGCCGCTGCATCCAGTCGACGGCCAGGACGAGACTGAAGGTGATCGCCATCATCACGACCGAGACGGCGCTGGCCCCCAGCCGGTTGTCGGACTCGACCTCGCCCCAGACGTACACCGCGGCTGTCTGGGTCTTGAGCGGGATGTTCCCGGCGACGATGACGATCGAGCCGAACTCGCCGATCGCCCGTGCGAAGGAGAGAATCGTCCCCGAGAGCAGCGCGAAGGAGAGTTCGGGGACGGTGACGCGGAGGAAGGTCCGGATCGGGCCGGCCCCCAGCGTCGCCGCCGCTTCCTCCTGCGCCGGATCGAGTTCCTCCAGCACCGGCTGCACCGTGCGCACGACGAACGGGTAGGTGATGAAGAGCAGCGCGAGGATGATCCCGGGGGGCGCGAAGATCACCTGGAACCCCAGCCGGTCGTTGAGGAACGCGCCGAGCGCGTGCTGCGGACCGTAGAGCGTGACCAGCATCACCCCCGTGACGAGTGTCGGGATCGCCAGCGGCAGGTCGATCACGGCGTTGACCAGCCGCTTGGCGGGGAAGGAGACGCGCACCAGCACGTACGCGGTGAGCGTTCCCATCACGGCGTTGATCACCGCCATCACCGCCGAGGTCCAGAGGGTCAGCTCGAGAGCATGCCAGGCGGTCGGCTTCTTGACCGCTTCCCAGAGGCCGCCGAGCCCGTCGGAGAACCCGTCCTGCACGATCACCGCGACCGGCACGAGCAGCATCAGGACGAGATAGCCGATCGCCAGGGCGCGCAGGCCCAGGCGCGTGGCGCTCCCGCCGCTCGTGCCGGTGAACACGGCCGGTGAGACTCCGGACGCTACCGCTGCATCTCGGCGATCGCGCGGCTGTAGATCCCCTGCTCGCCGAAGATCGCCGGAACCGCCTGCTTCCAGCCGCCGAACTGCTCGATCGTGAACAGGTCCTGCACCGGCGGGTACTGGGCCGCGTGGGCTGCGGCGACCTGCGCGTCGACCGAGCGCAGGCCGTGCCGCGCGAAGACCTCCTGCGCCTCGCGGCCGCGCAGGAAGGCGACGAGTGCCGCGGTGGCCTCGCGCGTCTTGTGCTTGTCGACGGAGGCGTCGATCAGCGCCGCGGGGTTCTCGATCAGGATCGTCGAGCGGGGGATGACCAGGTCGTAGTCCAACCCGCGCTCGCGTCCCACGAGGACCTCGTTCTCGTAGGTGATGGCGACGTCACCGACCCCCTTCTCGAAGTTCGTGATGCTCTCACGCGCCCCCTTGTCCATCACGGTGACGTTCTTGAGCACCTGCCTCAGGAACTCGGTCGCGGCGGCCTCGTCGCCCGCCGGCACGCCGGCGACGAACCCCCGCCGCGCCGCGCCGAGCAGCCCCAGCACGTTCCACATCGCGCCGCCGCTGGTGCGCGGGTTGGGCGTCAGGACCTGCACCCCGGGCCGCGCCAGGTCGGCCCAGTCGCGGATCCCCTTGGGGTTCCCCTTGCGCACCGCGAAGGTCACGATCGAGGTGCTGACCATCCCCTTGGTCGGGTTGTCCTTCCAGTCGTGGGTGATCAGGCCGGACTCGACGATCCGGTCGATGTCGGCTTCCAGGGACAGGGCCGCGAGGTCGGCCTCGAACCCCTCGCAGATCGCGCGCGACTGCGCGCCGGAGCCGAGGTACGACTCCTCGAACGTCAGGTCCTGGCCCGACTGCTCCTTCCAGGCCCGCTTGAAGAGCGGGAGGATCTCGCCGTAGGCCTCGCGAGGCGTCGTATAAGCGCCGAGGGTGATCCGCGCGGCAGGCTTCGCCGTACCGCCGGCTTCGCCCGCCTTCTCGCCTCCGCCCCCGCCGCACGACACGCCGAACACGGCGAGCGCCGCAATCAGGACGAGGAGCGCGGGAGATCCGGGAAGTCGGGAACGTGGCGCGTGCCGTTTCGTCATGGCTTCACACCTCATCGTGGGCGGGGTGGGGGGCCGGGCTCACGACCGCGGAGCGGACGATGAGCACCGGGGTATGTCCGTGTTCGCGCAAGGCGTCGCGCGCGCGCGC
Source organism: uncultured Acidobacteriota bacterium (assembly GCA_963702425.1). Lineage (GTDB taxonomy): Bacteria > Acidobacteriota > Polarisedimenticolia > J045 > J045 > JALOKP01. Next base: position 107,169 of record CAVPCQ010000021.1, on the reverse strand, counting down.
GGAGAGCGCGACCTCGGCGTCGTCCTTGCTGAGCGGCGCACCCAGCACGAGCAGGTCGTAGGCGCCCGCCCGCAGCTCGGTGCGGATCTCGTCGCCCAGCTCGCCGTGCCGGACGAGCGCGCGCGACGGCACGCCGAGCAGCGCGCAGGTGCGCTGCCCGCCGGCGAGGAAGCGCTCTGCCTGCGTCTCCGCGCCCGCGCTCTGGTCCCCCTTGCCGAGGACCGACAGAAGGGTGGCCTCCGCGCCCAGGTGGCGCAGCAGGCGGGCGACGAAGAGGACGTCCTGCTTCCCGGGCTCGCTGACGCCGACGCAGACCAGGGCGCGCGTGATCGCGGGGAGCGACTCGCGGACCAGCAGCACGTGGTGGTCGCCGGCGTTGAGCAGCTGGCGCAGCAGGTCACCCAGGCCGTCGGCCGGGAAACCCAGCACGACGAGGTCGAACAGCTCGCGCTCCGCCTCGCGCGTCACGGCCGCGCCCGGCGCGTCGGGGCTCATCCGGACGTCGAGCGACGCGACGCCCTGGCCCAGCGCCTCGCGCACGCGCAGCAGCGCGGCGGCGGCCTCGGCGTTGTCGCGTCCGCAGCCGATCACCGTCGCCCGGGCGTGGGCCTGGCGCGCGATGTAGCTCCCCAGCCCGAGCGCCGCGTGCGAGACCGCGGATCCGTCGGTGATCATCAGGAACGAAAGGCCGGGGTGGGTCAGGGCGTGGATCCGCCGCACGCCGACCCAGGCCCGGTCGCCGGCGACCAGCGGCAGCGCGCGCGCCTGCTCCTGCGAGCGGATCGTCTCGACCAGCATCGACTCGCTGCCGAACGGGACGGGCGGCGCGATCGGCCGCACCCCCCCGAGCGCCGGCAGCTTCAGCCGCAGCCGCTGCTGGTCGCCGGCGAAGACGACCTCTTCGACCTCGCCCGCCCCCAGCGATGCGGCCGGCGCGTCGTCGTTCCACGGCGAAAGGGCCACGTCTTCCGGGCGGAAGAGCACCTGCACGCGCCGGACGGCGACGTCGGCCGGGGTCTCGGTCCCGAGCGGGAAGGAGAGCGGGCCGACGCGGACCTCGCTCTCGGTGCACTCGCCGAGCAGCAGGTTCGCCGTCCCGAGGAAGGTCGCCACGAACTCGGTCTGCGGCCGCAGGTAGAGCTCGTCGGGCGGGCCGACCTCGAGCAGCCGGCCGTGGTTCATCACTCCCAGGCGGTCGGCCAGGCCGAACGCCTCCTCCTGGTCGTGGGTCACGAAGATCGTCGTGATCCCGAGATCCTTGTGGATCCGCTTCACGACCCGCCGCAGCTCGTTGCGGATCCGGGCGTCGAGGGCCCCGAAAGGCTCGTCGAGCAGCATCACGGAGGGCTGCAACGCCAGCGCGCGGGCCAGCGCGACCCGCTGCTGCTGGCCGCCCGACAGCTGCACCGGGCGGCGACCGCCGAGGCCGGCGAGCCCGACCAGCTCGAGCAGCGCGTCCACGCGCCGCTTGCGCTCCGCGGCGGCGACCTTCTTGATCTTCAGCCCGAACTCGACGTTCTCCGCCGCCGTCATGTGGCGGAACAGCGCGTAGTGCTGGAAGACGAAGCCGATGTGCCGTGACTGCGGCGCCAGCGTGGTCACGTCGCGCCCCTGCAGCAGGATTCGGCCGCCGTCGACGCCGGTCAGGCCGGCGATCATCCGCAGGATCGTGCTCTTCCCGGATCCCGACGGTCCGAGCAGGACGAAGAACTCGCCGTCGGCGATCTCGAGCGAGACGTGGTTGACGACCGGGACGCCCTCGAAGCGCTTGGTCAGCTGGTCGAGAACGATCGACATCGCGGCGGTCTCCGGGCGGTTCCGTGGCGGTCACAAAGCGGTGACGGGGGGTGGCCCGTCCCGGAAGCGGGTCCCGGGTCGGCCGGCGCCGGTCGGGCGCGCCGCTTCCGTCTCGGGTCCCCTCCGACGCAAGCCGCTCGGCCGCGCCCTCGCGAAGCGGCCCGCCGCAACGGGCCGTTCCGCGTCACCTTCCACGGGAACGCTACGGCCCCGGCGGTTCCGGAGCGGGTGACGATGTGGGGAGAAGGAGCCTGCCCAAGGAGCGCGCGGAAGATCTCAGGCCGTCCTCGGCTGACTGCAAGTCATTCCTGTTCAATCGTGTGCAAACATCCGCGCAAAGAGCCCCGGAGGGATCGATCCTCTGCACGCTGCGGACGCCCCCTCGCCGGGGGTGGTTGCGGGGGCAGGCGAGGCGGACGGGGAAGCCTTCTGGTACTTCGCGCGCGTGGTCAACTGCGCCGGCCCCGGGACCTACGACTCGTCCAGTCCGGGGCGGGTGGCCGGGCTGCGCGACCCCGGGATCGCCCTGTCCGGAGGCGCCTGCCCCTGATCGAACAAGGGCGAACACCGCGAGCCCCTTGTTCCACGCCGCCTTCGGCGTACCTATTACGGATGCCGCGGAACGGGCGGCGGGTCGTCACGGGCCGGGTTATGGTGAAACGAGATCGCATGCGGCCGTCTGTGACGATTGCTCCCTGTCATCGCGCTGCTGCTCGCGGCGTCGATTGCCGCGTCCGCCGCGGCCACGGCCCGGCTCCCCACCACGCGCGGCGCGACCGCCACCGACGTCGTGATCCCGATCCGGCTCGAGTCGGCGGACGGGGTCACCGCGATGGACTTCACCTTCGACTACGACGCCTCCGTCGCCTCACCGACCGGCGTCTACCGGACGACCTACACCTCGTCGTACGCGCTGACCTCGAGCCTCTCGACGCCGGGCCGGGTCGCCCTGTCGCTCTCGGCCGGCGCCCCGCTCGTCGGGACGGGCGAGGTGGCCTGGATCGCGTTCCGGATTCAGGCGGCGGGCGGGCAGACGGGGCTCGGCTGGTTCTCGTGCGTGCTCAACGGCGGCGCGCTGCCGTGCACGACGCAGAACGGAACCCTCACCGTCGCGACCGCGGACTCGCTCGTGCGGGTCCCCGACGACGCCGGCAGCGGGCCGGGGACGACCGTCGTGGTCCCGATCTCCGCGACGAACGTCAACGGGGTCGAGTCGATCGACCTCGCGCTGGCCTTCAACGCCGCGGTCCTGACCGCGACCGGCGTGGCCAAGACGCCGCTGACGCAGAACATGACGCTGACCGCGAACCTCAACCAGCCCGGGGAGGTCAGGGTCTCGCTCTTTCTGACCACGGGCACGCTCGCCGGGAGCGGCGACCTGATCACGGTGACCTTCACCGTCGCCGGCCCGCTCGGCGACGCGACGCCGCTCAACCTGACGCGCGGCCAGTTCAACGAGGGGTCGCCGTCGACCCTGCTCGACGACGGCCTGTTCCGGGTCTGCGACGCGACCGACGCCGACAACGACGGCCTGTCGGCCTGCGCCGGCGACTGCAACAACGCCAACGCGCAGATCCGCCCCGGCCTGCCCGAGATCTGCGACGGGCTCGACAACGACTGCGACGGCTTCACCGACAACGCACCGCTGCCCGGCAACAGCACCGCGCTGGCCGGGTCGCGCGTCGGCCTCGCGGCGCGTGTCACGTGGCCCGCGTTCGCGCGCGCCACTGGCTACGACGTGGTGCGCGGCAGCCTCACCCTGCTCCGCGCGAGCGGGAGCTTCGCCTCGGCCACGGATTCGTGCCGCGCCAACGACACGCCCGCGACGACGCTCGACGACGCGTCGCTGCCGGCGCCCTCGAACGGCTTCTGGTACGTGGTGCGCGGCGTCAACTGCGGCGGCGCCGGGAGCTACGACGACTCTGCCGGCACGGGCCAGGCCGGCCCGCGCGATCCCGGCATCGCGGCCTCGCCCAACTCCTGCCCGTAGGGGCCGGCCGCTGTGGCGGCCCTCCCGGACCCGTTCGCGGCCTCGGGCCGCCACGGAGGGCGGCCCCTACCGCCCGTTGCCGATGCGCGGTGCTAGCATCGCGTTCCCGAGAGGGTCGCGATGGCGCCATCGCCCGCGCGCTGGTTCCGCTTCGACGAACACGGCACCAGCTACCGCCAGGAGATCACCGGCGGCGTGACGACGTTCGTGACGATGGCCTACATCGTCGTCGTCAACCCGGCGATTCTCGCCAACGCCGGGATCCCGACCGGCCCCTCGACGCTGGCCACGATCCTCACCGCCGCGCTGGGCACGATCCTGATGGGGCTGATCGCCAACCGGCCGATCGCCGTCGCCCCGTACATGGGCGAGAACGCCTTCATCGCCTTCGGGATGGCGACGCTGGGGATCGGCTGGCAGCTGCGGATCGGCGCGGTCTTCGTGAGCGGGGCGCTCTTCCTTCTCATTGCGCTTTCCGGGCTCTTCCGCTGGTTGGCCGACTCGATCAGCCCCTCGATGAAGCGCGCCTTCGCGGTCGGGATCGGGCTCTTCCTCAGCTTCATCGGCCTGGTCGAGACCGGGATCGTGCGGGCGGGGAAGGCGGTGCCGGTCGAGATCGGCGACCTCTCGTCGGGACCCGTTCTGCTCTCGCTCGCCGGGCTCGTGATCATCGCGGTGCTGATGGCGCGCCGCATGCGCGGCTCGATCCTGGCCGGGATCGCGGTCGTCGCCGCGGCGGGGATGCTCCTCGGCTACGCCGAGCCGCCGGCGGGCGTCGTCGCCTGGCCGCAGTTCACGGGGCCCGGCGGGCTGACCGAGGTCGCCGGGCAGCTGCGCTTTTCCGAGACGCTGCCGGACGGCCGCACGGTGAGCCTCTTCTCCTTCACCCTGCTGCCCGTCCTGCTGACCCTCTTCCTGATGGACTTCCTCGACACGCTCGGCACGCTGGTCGGCCTCGGCGCGGCGGGGAACATGCTCGACGAGCAGGGGAACTTTCCCGGGATCGGCAGGCCGATGACGGTCGGCGCGGTCTCCTGCATGGGCTCGGCGCTGCTCGGCACCTCGACCGCGGGGGCGTACATCGAGTCGGCGGCCGGCATCAAGGACGGTGCGCGGACCGGTTTCTCCGCGCTGGTCACCGGGCTGCTCTTCCTGCTCACGCTCTTCTTCGTGCCGCTGGCCAGCGCGCTGGCCGGCCTGCGCTTCGCCTACGGCCCGGCGCTGGTGATCGTCGGCGCGCTGATGATCGGGCCGGCGCGCGGGATCGACTTCGACGACCTGACCGAGCTGATCCCGGCCTTCCTGACGATCCTGATGATGGTCTTCACCTACAACATCGCCAACGGGCTGACCGCGGGCCTCGCGGTCTACCCGTTCCTGAAGCTCCTGACCGGGCGCTGGCGCGAGCTGAACGCCGGGATGCTGGTGCTGTCGGCGCTGTGCCTGGGGTACTTCGTGTTCGGGATCGTGCACTGAGGCGGGCGCGGCGGACGCGCCGCGCCTCCCGACCTATCTTCCGGGGAGGGAGGACCGCGCCCGATGAACGCACAGCAGCGCCCGATCGCGATCCTGCTCGACCTGCTCGCCTTCGCCGCGGGGCTCGGCATGGCCTGGGTCTACGGCTGGCAGGCCCGGGACCTGGTCTGGAGCCTCTGGCTGTCGAGCCTGGTCGTCGGCTACGCGACGATCGTGATCGCGATCGGGCGCGGCGCCTTCCGCGCGTCGCAGGCGATGGAGAAGCTCGGGCGCCCGCTCGGGCTCGGCCTGTCGCTGGCCGGCGGCGCGTTCCTGCTGGTCTTCTTCACGGTCCACTTCGGCGGCTTCCACTTCGTCCACTCGGTCTTCCTCAACCTCTTCTTCCCGATCGAGGACCCGAAGCGCTTCCCGGGCGATGCGCTCTACGTCGAGGTCTTCCGCCGCTACTGGCCGTTCCTCGCCGCCGCCTTCCTGGCCGAGCGGGCCGCGCTGCGCGACGCGTGGACCGCCGCGTTCGACGTCCGCCAGCGCGGCGGGCGCGACATCATGAGCGCGCCGTACCGCAACGTCGTGCGGATGCACCTGCTGATCTTCTTCTTCTTCTTCGCGGGGATGCTGGGGCTGGATTCGTTCGGCGTCTACGCGGTGGTCTTCGCGGCCTACTTCTTCCCGTGGCGGTCGATCCTGGGGCGGGAAGGAACGGCGGTGCCCAGCCCGCAACCGTAGGGGCGGCCCTCCGTGGCCGCCCACCCGCGCTCTGTTCCCGTGCGCGGGACATCGCCGCGATCCTGGACTCGACCGCGCCGCGATGCCGCCATATAATCATGGTCACAACGATATGACCATGACGACCATCCCCGCCGGCGAGTTCAAGGCCCGATGCCTCGCCCTGATGGACCAGGTCCGCGAGCGCGGCGGCGAGATCGTGATCACGAAGCGTGGCGTGCCCGTTGCCCGGCTCGTGCCGCCGCCCGCGCCGGCTGCCGACATCTTCGGCTGCATGGTGGGAACGGCGTCGATCGTCGGGGACGTCGAGTCGCCCGTGCTGCCGCCGTCGGCGTGGAAGGGCGGGCGGTGACGCTGCTCGACACGCACGCGCTGCTCTTCCTCGGGGTCGCGCCCGAGCGGCTGTCGAAGCCGGCCGCTCGGGCGATCCGGCGTGCCGCCCGATCCGGTGGCCTGGCGGCCGCCTCGATCACGCTCTGGGAGATCGCGATGCTCGTGGCGGCGGGGCGGCTGCGGATCCGGGGGACCGTCGAGTCCTGGCTCCAGGAGCTGCTCGAGCGGACAGGGGTCGCGATACGCGAGATCACGCCGGCGATCGCGGCGCTGGCGGTCCAGTTCCCGGACGGCTTCCCCCGCGACCCGGCCGATCGGCTGATCGCGGCGACGGCGCGGGCCGAGGGGATCCCGCTCATCACGCGGGACGAGGTGATGCGGGAGAGCGGCTTGGTCGAAACGATCTGGTGACGGCGCTCCCGGTCCCGCTCAGCCGCCTCCGGCCGGATCGAAGCGGACGCCGCGGGTCGCCATAGCGGCCGTGTCGTCGATCGCCCGGCGGAAGGCCGCGATCCGTTCCCGGAGCGCCGCCAGCCCGTCCCTGTGCTGGAGCACCATCGCCGTCTCCATCATCAGGGTCGCGGAGGGAAGGCACAGCGTAACGGTCGCCGCCGTGCGCTCGCCCTCGCGCACTCGGATCCGCCGGCACTCGTGGGTGCCCGCGGCGAGGCTCACGGTCTCGTTCACGAGGCGCTCGCCTCGGGCGTGCTCCTGTTCCGAGCGTCCGTCCGGCGCGCCGCCTCCCGAAGGTGGCGCCGGTGATCCGAGCTCGACGAACTCAATGAGGTCCCGCTCGAAGGCGTCGAGGCGCACCCGTAGCGCGTCCGTGCGGGACACCACGGCCGCGGCCTCGGTCCGGACTGCGGCCGCGTACGCCGCCGGATCCTCGAGCCCGGCGAGCGCACGCCACGCCTCCGGCGTGCCGCGGTCGAGAAACGTTTTCAGGCGTGCGGCGAACGCGAGCGCTTGCTCGATCTCGCGCGTCGTCCAGGCCGGGCGCCTCGCCAAGGGATCCAGCGCGACCTCCGCGGCGGCCAGCGAGGAAAAGGCGAGCTGGACGCGGTCCGGCAACGGATCCGTGCCCGTCTCCGTGCCGTCCCTCCCGGCTCGAATCGCCCTTCCGATCGCGTCGAGCTCGGCGACGCGCGCGTGGACGGCGCGGGAGACGCACGCCCGTTGCTCGTCGAGCAGCTCGCGCCGGGAGCGCGGCCCGTAGTCTGTCGCGGCGCGCTTCCAAAGCGCCAGGTCGTCCCCCAGGGAGTCCCAATCGACGGACCCGTCGGCGTCGCAAGCGGTGCAGGGCAGCCCAGTCCGTTCCGCCAGGTACTTCACGGCACCGCGTGCAGGCTCCACGATCATCGCCTCGTCGCCGCGCTTCGCCTGCTCGCCTCGCCCCTCCTGCCACTCCGGGCGCGCGCGGTACCATTCCATGGACCGGATCAGTGCGAAGCTTTCGACGATCCGCACCTCGGCGGTATCGATCCGGACGAAGGCGCCGCGCTCTCCGCAGGCGAGCGGCGCCTCGGCGGCGCCGGACAGCGCCGGTTCGGGCAGCAGCCACAGCACGAGCAGAAGCGCCGGGAAGGCCGGGTTCGCGCCCCGGGCACCGGGTTGTGCTGCGCCCCGGTGGCGCCGGTCGCCGCCCCGATCTCCGACCTGCGGAGCCGTCATCGGTGCACCCCCGCGCATCCTACTCCGGCCCGCCGGGTGCTGCGCCGTGCGGTCCCGCCGGCCGCCCGAGCGGTCGAGGCACCCGCTTCCCGGACCCCCCCCGGCGGCGGTAACCTGACCGTACCATGGCCAATGGGTCCCAGTCGGGCAGCAATTCCTGGAGCTGGTTCCTGGGCGGCTGCCTCGTCGCGATCGTCGCGCTCGGCCTCGTCGTCTGCGGCGCGGGGTTCATGCTCGTGCAGTGGGGGAAAGGGGTCGAGCGGGAGCTGAAGGACCCGGCGACCCGCACCGAGAAGGCCAAACGCGTGCTCGGGGCGACGGAGCTGCCCGAGGGGTATTACGCGATGGTCGCGCTCAGCATCCCCTACATCGCGGACATCGCGGTCCTGACCGACAAGGCGCCGGACGACAAGGGGAACATTCCCGGCTTCGGCGCGCGCGGGCTGATCTACATGCGGTCGATGCGCCTCGGCGGCAACCCGCAGGAGATCGAGGATTTCGTCACGGGCAAGACCGACGACGTCGACGCGCTGCGCCGCAACAAGATCAACATTGGCCCGGGCGACGTGCTGGCCCGCGGAACGCTCGAGGGGCGCGCCGGCGCGGAGAGCCTGCTCTACCTGGTCAAGCGCGGTTCGCTTCAGATGAACGAGCACAGCGTGCAGGGGCTGTCGGCGCTCGTCATGCCCAAGTGCGCGCCGGCGGACGGCAAGCAGCGGATCGCGATCTGGTTCTGCCCGGAGCCGGAGGCGGCCAAGGGCCTGAAGCCGGACGCCGCCGACCCGGCCGCGTCCGCCGCCGCCGTCGGCGCCGCCCTTGCCGGGAGCTGCGGCGACCCGCAGGAGATCGCCGCGTTCATGGATCACTTCCGGCCCTGCGGCGGGCCGTAGCGCCCTGAGACGCGGCGCGACGCGGCGCGTTCCCGGCCCGCGCGAGTCCGTTCGGCGTATCATCGTCGCCCCTTCGCTCCGGGGGCTCCCATGTCCGCCGCCACACAGAGTCCGCGTTCCGCCTCCCGGTGGTCCGCTGCCGCGCTCGTCCTGGTCGCCGCTCTCGCGGTCGGCGCGCTCGGCGTGGCGACCCGCGGCGCCGGCGCCGCCGGCCCCCGCTTCGCCCCCGGCACCGAGCCGCCCCCCGCCGTTCCGGAGCTGGCGCTCGCCCCAGGTGCGCCGAACTCCGCGCTGACGGTCGCGATCGCGCTGCCGCGCACGCAGCTCGTCGGCTCGATGCGGCCCGCGCTGGTCTTCTCGCGGCCGGTCGTCGCACTGCAGCAGGCGGAGGCGCTGGCCCAACTCCCGCCGCCGGCTTCGCTCGCCCCGGCGATCGCCGGCGCGTGGCACTGGCTCGGCTCGTCGGCGGTCGAGTTCGTGCCCGACGCGCCGTTCCCGATGGCGACCCCCTTCACCGTCACCGTCCCGGCCGGGCTGAAGGCGCTCGACGGCTCGGTGCTGGCGACGGTCTACAGCTACAGCTTCGCGACGCCGCTGCCGGAGATCTACGAGGCCGCGCCGCGCGAGAACTCGCAATGGGTCGAGCCGGAGCAGCTCTTCGCGCTCAGCTTCAACCAGCGCGTCGAGAGGATCGCGGAGCACGCGTGGATCGAGCTGCGGCCGGAGCACGACGCCCCGTCGCGCGTGCCGCTCGCGCTGGTGCGCGCGGTCGACGTTGCTGCGGAAGAGGAGCGCGAGCGGCGCGAGCGCGGAGCGGCCGAGGGGTGGTGGTCGCGCCGCGCGGAGCGCGATCGCGGCCTGCCCGACCGCCGCACCCGCTATGAGCTGAAGCCGGCCCGGCCGCTGCCGAAGGACACGCCGATCGCGCTGGTCGTCGACGACGCGCTGCGGGGCGAGGAGGGGCCGCTGACGCTGGGCTATACGCGCACGACGAAGATGCGCACCTACGGGCCGCTGCGCGTGACCGGGACCCGGTGCGGCTTTCTGTACAGCGACGAGTGCCCGTATGGGCCGGTCACGCTGTTGACGACCAACGAGGTCGACCTCGCGTCGCTGAAGGGGCGGCTGACGGTCGAGCCGCCGGTCGAGATCGACTGGGAAGCGTCGGAGGCGTTGGTCTCGTGGGACCTGGACGTCACGGCGAGCGTGTCGCTGGCCGGCACGTGGCGGCCCGGGACGACCTACCGCCTCCGGCTCGCCGCGGGGGCGCGGGACGTCTTCGGCCAGGAGGCCCCCGCCTGGGAGGGGACGATCACGACCAGCGACCTCCGCCCGACGCTGGACGCCGGCCGCCGCGTCGCGCTGATCGAGCGCGGGCGAGAGGCCGCGCTGCCGCTGCGCACCGTCAATCTGAAGACGGTGACGGCCGAGGTCTGGCGCGTGACGCCGGCCGAGATGGCGCAGGCGTTCTTCCCGCCCGGCGCCTCGTCCGGGGAGCCCGCTCCGGCCTGGGTCCCGGGGCGTCCGCCCGTGCGCACCACGCTCGACGTCGCGGCGCGCCGCAACGCGACGCGCTGGAGCCCCCTTGCGCCCGCCTCGGTCGCCCCCGGCCCGCCCGACGGCGGCCTGTTCGTCGTCCAGCTCGACAGCCCCGAGATCCCCGCGGACCAGCTCCCGGAGAGGGGTCCGCTGCGCCGCGTGCTGGCGCAGGTCACCGACCTCGCGGTGCACGCCAAGCTGGGCCCCGAGAGCGGCGTCGCCTGGGTGACGTCGGTCTCGAAGGGAACGCCGGTCGAGGGGGCCGCGGTCGAACTGCTGGCGTTCGACGGGACGCCATTCTTCCGCGGCACGACCGATCGCGACGGCCTCGTGCGGCTGCCCGGCGTCGCTGACCGCGTCGGCGGGAACGTCTGGAACCCCGTGTTGAACCTCCTCGTCGTCGCCAACAAGGATGGCGATACCGGCGTCACCGCCACCGGCTTCGAGGACGCCTTCACCCCCTGGGCGATGGGGATGATGGGCGGCTGGGAGGGGAACACCCCCGAGGCACTGGGCACCGTCACGCCGGAGCGCGGCATCTACCGCCCTGGCGACACCGTCCACTTCGTCGGCCTCGCGCGCCTGATGAAGCTCGGCCGGCTGGCTCGGCCCGTGGCCGGGACCGCGGTCACGATCGCGGTCACCGACGGCCGCGGCGCGGAGATCGCGAAGCAGAGCGCGAGCGTCACCCCGTTCGGCACCTTCTCCGGCGACGCCGTCCTCCCGAAGGGCTCCGCGCTCGGCTACTACTCCCTGCGCGCGACGCTGAAGGACGGCACGACGCAGCTCGAGTACTACGGCTCGTTCCGGGTCGAGGAATACCGGGCGCCGCCGTTCCTGGTCAACGTCAAGGCCGGTGCGGCCGACGCGCTGCCGGGCGACCCGCTCGGCGCCGAGGTCGTCGCGCGCTATGCCTTCGGCGGCGCGATGGCCGGCGCGCCCGTCACCTGGAGCGCGATCCGCTCGCCGCTCGACGTCGCGCCGCCCGGGAATCCCGGCTTCGAGTTCGGTCAGAGCGTCTGGTGGTGGGACGACGAGACGCCGCGACCGTCGACCGCGCAGACCGCGGCGGGAGAGGGCGTGGTCGACGCGCAGGGGAACTTCGCCTTCGACGCCGGCCGGGCCGAGGCGCCGGGCGAGCGCCCCTGGTCCTACACGCTCGAGGCCGAGGTCACCGACGTCAGCCGCCAGCGCGTCGCCAACCGCGCGCGCGTCACCGTGCACCCGGCCGAGGCCTACGCCGGGGTGCGCGTCGCGAACGAGGGGTTCGGCGAGGAAGGGAAGCCGGTCGCGGTCGAGCTGATCGCAGCGGCTCCCGACGGGACGCGCCGCGCCGGGCTGACGATCGACGTCGCCGTCACCCGCCGCGTCTGGAAGTCGATCCGCAAGAAGGGGGCCGGTGAGCGCTGGGAGACGATCACCGAGCCGGTCGACGAGCCCGCGGCCTCGTGCCGCGTGACGACCGCCGACACCCCGCAGCTCTGCCGCTTCACCCCGGAAGCGGGCGGGCTCTTCATCCTCGAGGCGACGCTGAAGGACGGCGCGGGCCGGACGCAGAAGACGCGGACCGGGCTCTACGTGATCGGCAGCGGCTGGGCCTCGTGGCTGCGCGACGGCACCGACCGGATCGACCTGGTCGCGGACCGCCCGCTCTACGACGTCGGCGACACGGCGCAGATCCTGGTCAAGAGCCCGTTCCCGAAGGCCGAGGCGATCGTCACCGTCGAGCGCGCCGGCGTGATGTCGGCCCGGCGCGTGACGCTCGACGGCGCGGCGCGCGCGATCCCGGTGCCGATCGACGAGTCGATGGTCCCCAACGCCTACGTCTCGATCGTGCTGGTGCGCGGCCGCGTGCCCACCGACCAGGTTGCGGGCGAGGGGGCCGATCCCGGCCGGCCGGAGTTCAAGCTGGGCTACCTGGAGCTGAAGGTCGAGAAGAAGTCCCGGCGGCTCGCCGTGGCGGTGACGCCGGAGCGCGCCGACTACCGGCCGCGGCAGAAGGTCGAGGTCGACCTCGCCGTGACCGACTCCAGGGGGCGCCCGGCCAGGGCGCAGCTCGCGGTCTGGGCCGTCGACGAAACGGTCCTGCGCCTGACCGGCTACGAGCCGCCCGACCCGGTCGAGGCGATCTTCGCCCCGCGGCCGCTCTCGGTCCGCACGGCGGAGCCGCTGATCAACCTCGTGCTGCGGCGCTGGTACGGCGAGAAGGGCGGCAGCGCTCCGGGCGGCGGCGGCGGCGAGGAGGCGGGCGAGATCCGCAGCCGATTCAAGACGACGGCCCTGTTCGCGCCGGAGGTCGTGACCGGCGCGGACGGCCGCGCGCGCGTGTCGTTCGAGCTGCCCGACAACCTGACGACCTACCGGGTCATGGCGCTGGCGGTCGGCGAGGACGAGCGCTTCGGCACCGGCAAGGGTGCGTTGACGGTCAGCAAACCGCTGCTGGCGATCCCCGCGCTTCCGCGCGTCGCGCGCGTCGGCGACCGCTTCGAGGCGGGGGTCGTCGTGCACGCGAAGGACCCGGCGGCGCTCGGCGGCGTGCCGGTGGAGGTGAGCGCCGAGGCGACGGGCGGCGTCGCGCTGTCCGGTCCGGCAACGAAGAGCGTGCGTCTCCCCGACGGCCGCGCACAGGAGGTCCGATTCGCGTTCGTCGGGAAGAGCGCCGAGCCGGCGACGCTGCGCTTCACCGTCCGGGGCGCGGGGGAGCGCGACGCCGTCGAGCAGACGATCGTCGTCGCCCCGTCGGCGACTCCCGAGACGGTGGCCACCTACGGCGACACCGAGACCGAGCGGACCGAGGCGATCGTTCCGCCGCAGGGGGTCCGTCCCGACGCCGGCGGCCTCGAGCTGACGCTGGCCTCGACGGCGATGGCCGGCTTCGAAGGGGCGATGCGGCAGCTCGTCGCGTACCCCTACGGCTGCGCCGAACAGCTCGCCTCGCGGCTGGTGCCGTTCGTCGCGCTGCGACAGCTCCAGCAGGACTACGGTCTCGCGCCCACCGGTGCCGAGCAGCGCGAGAAGCAGCGGGCGCGCGAGGCCGAGTGGTTCGGACTCGGCGGGAATCTGTCTGGCACGGCCACGGAAACCGGCGGCCCGGCGAGGACGCCGGATGCGATCGTCGAGGAGACGATCGCCGCGCTGGTGAGTCTGCAGCGCGAGGACGGCGGCTTCCGCTACTGGCCGAACAGCCTCGACGCCTCGCCCTGGGCCAGCTCGTGGGCCGTGCTGGCGCTGGCGCGCGCGAAGGACGCCGGCCATGCGGTCGATCCCGCCGTGATCGCGAAGGGGCAGCGCTACCTGGCAGAGGTCGTGGCGGCCGGGAGGCCGGTGCGCTTCTGGTCGCTCACCTTCACCCCCTCGCTCGACGACCGTGCCTTCGCGCTCTGGGTGCTCGCCCGCACCGGCGCGCCGCAGGCGTCGTATTACCCCGACCTCTTCGCGCAGCGCGGCGACCTGACGCTCGGCTCGCGCGCCATGCTGACCGACGCGCTGCTGCGGCCCGGCGGTGCGGCGGCCGACGCTGCCCGCGGGCGCACGCTGCTCGACGAGCTGGTGAACGCGGCGCGGATCACCGCCGGCGAGGCCTTCTTCCAGGACACGGAGCAGGCCTCGAACGTCGCCGCCTGGTCCTCCGACGTGACGACGACGTCGATCGTCCTGATGCTGCTCGAGGCCCACGCTCCGCAGCACGTGCTGGTCCCGATGCTCGTCCGCTGGCTGGCCGGCGAGCGGCTCCCGAACGGCGCCTACCGCACGACGCAGGAAGCGGGCTGGACGCTGCTGGCGCTGGCCGACCTGGCGGCGACGCGCGAGCAGGTCGTCCCCGACTTCGCGGCGAAGGCCGTGCTGGGCGGCAGGGAGGTCGCGGCGGCGGAGTTCCGCGGGCGGTCGCTGGAGCTGGTGACGAAGAGCGTGCCGATGCGGGACCTGGCGGCCGCCGGCGAGGCCCCGCTCGTCCTCTCGAAGCAGGGGGCGGGCATCCTCTACTACGGGGCGCGGCTGACCTATGTCCCGGAACATCCGCCCGCCAGCGCACTCGACCGCGGCCTGGTCGTACAGCGCTGGCTCTCCCCCTACGGCAGCGCGGGACAGGCGCGGAGCTTCGGCGCCGGCACGCTGGTCACGTTGACCGTCCGGGTCGCCACGCCGCAGGAGCGGCGCTACGTCGCGCTCGACGTCCCGGTGCCGGCCGGCTTCGAGCCGGTCGACGCCTCGCTCTCGACCGCGTCGGTCGCTGCGACGCTGGTGCCTCCGCTCCCCCAGGGGGAGGCGGCCGAGCAGGGGGAGGGGTTCGGTGAGGACTGGATCGGGCGGCACGCCCGGCGGCCTGCCCGCGTGGGCCTACGGCGACTACACCCCGTTCGCCCGGCGCGAGCTGCGCGACGACCGCGTGCTGGCGTTCGCCGACCGCCTGCCACCGGGGGTCTGGGAGGTCCGCTTCGTGCTGCGCGCGACGACGCCGGGCACGTTCCTCTTCCCGCCGGCGCAGGCGGCGGAGATGTACCGGCCGGAGACCTTCGGCCGCGACGGCGCGGTCGAGGTGACGGTGACCCCGTGAGCGGGCGGCGCCTTGCGCCGCGCGCCCGCGGGGTGCTGCGCACGCTCGCGCGGGCGGGCATGGCGGCGAGTGTCGCCGCACTCGCGGCCGCACTCGCCGCGGCCGCGCTCTTCGTCGCCTGGCCGCTTCCCGCCGGCCTGCTCGACGGCTCGCGCCTCGCTTCCGTCCGCATCACCGACCGCGACGGCGGCCTGCTGCGCGAGCTGCGCTCGGGCGAGGACGGCCGCGCGATCCCGCTCCCGCCCGGCCCCCTGCCGGAGCGCGTCGTCGAGGCGTTCATCGCGATCGAGGACCGCCGTTTCGGACTGCACCCCGGCGTCGATCCGCTGGCGGTCGCACGCACCGTGCGCGACATCGCGCGCGCCGGGCGCGTCACCGGCGGGGCCTCGACCATTACGCAACAGCTCGCGCGGCGGCTCGTGCCGCGCCAGCGGACGCTGGCCGGCAAGGTCAAGGAAGCGCTCTGGGCGCTGCGGCTGACGCTGCACCTGCCGCGCGAGACGGTCCTGCGGGCGTACCTGGACCGCGTCGCGCTGGGGCGCTCGCTCTCCGGCGTCGAAACCGCGGCGACGGTCTACTTCCGGCGCCCGGCGTCGCAGCTCTCCCTGTCACAGGCGGCCCTGCTGGCCGGAATGGCGTCTTCCCCCGCGCGCTTCGATCCGTACCGCCACCCCGACGCCGCCCAGGCGCGCATGCGTCGGGTGCTCGACCGGATGGCCGCCGCGGGGTTCATCGCGCGCCCGGAGGCCGACGCGGCCGCGGACGCCCCGCTCGACCTCGCCCCGTTCGAGGCGCCGTTCCGCGCGCCGCATTTCACCGCGTGGCTGGCGGCGACGCTGCCGCCCGGCACCGCGAGCGTGGAGACGACGCTCGACCCGGCGCTGCAGCGCTTCGTCGAGCAGGCGATCGCGGAGGAGCTGGCGGGGCTGGCGGACCGGCGCGTCGGGCAGGCGGCGGCGCTCGTCGTCGACAACGCGACCGGAGAGATCCTCGCCTGGGCCGGCTCGGCCGACTTCTTCGACGAGGAGGCCGGCGGCCAGAACGACGGCGTGCGCGCGCTGCGCCAGCCGGGGAGCAGCCTCAAGCCGTTCGCCTACGGCCTGGCGCTGGCCGCCGGTTTCACACCGGCGACCCTCCTGCCGGACGTGGCCGCGCGCTACGCGACGCCGACCGGTGACTACGAGCCGCACAACTACGACCGCCGCCAACGCGGACCGGTGCGCCTGCGCGCCGCGCTCGCCAACAGCTACAACCTGCCGGCGGTCCACCTCTGCGAGGCGCTGGGGCCGGGGCGCGTGCTCGAGGTGCTGCGGCGCGCCGGCTACGGCTCGCTCGCGGAGTCGCCCGACCACTACGGCGTCGCCCTGGTGCTCGGCGACGGCGAGGTCTCGCTCTACGAGCAGGCGCGCGCCTTCCGCGGCCTTGCGCGGGGCGGCGTGCTCGCCCCGCTGGCCGCGGTGCGGCGCGCGGCCGACGCGGCCGGTCGGCCGGTCGCGATCGCCCCGGAGATCGCCCCGGCGCGCTTCCTGCCCGCGTCCGCGACCGCGCTGCTGACCGACATCCTGGCCGACGAGTTCGCGCGCGCGCCGGCCTTCGGCGTCGACAACGCGCTGCGGCTGCCGTTCCCGGTCGCGGCCAAGACCGGGACCTCGCGGGCCCACGTCGACAACTGGACGATCGGCTACACCCGCGAGCGCACGGTCGCGGTCTGGGCCGGCAATTTCGACGGGCAGCCGATGCAGGGGGTGTCCGGTGTGACGGGGGCCGGACCGCTGTTCCGGAGGATCATGAAGCGCGCGATGGCGGGTCTCTCCGCCGAGCCGCTCGTCGACCGCGCGGCCTTCGAGCACGCGGCGGTCTGCGCGCTGTCCGGCGCGCGCGCCGGCGCCGCGTGCCCGGCGTCGATCGACGAGATCTTCCTGCCCGGCAGCGCGCCGCGCGAGACCTGCGCGATGCACCGCCTCGCCGGCGGAGCGCGGCCGGTGCTCGACGTCGGCCCGGCGTACTACGCCTGGGCCCGGCGCGAGGGGCTCTCGGCCGGGCCGTGGCCCCGCTTCGCTGCGGACGGCCAACGGCCGTCCGCAGCTCCGCCGGGCCGCGCCCGGCTTCTGACGCCTGCCGACGGCGACGAGTACCTCGTGGATCCCGGCCTCCCGCCCGGCGATCAATCGATTCCCCTCCGGGCGCTGCCACCGGACGGCGTCGCGCGGCTCGAGCTGCGGCTGGCCGACGGCACCGTGCGACCGCTCGCGGCGCCGTTCGTCACGCGCCTCGCCGCGGCGCGCGGGCGCCAGCGGGTGGAGCTGTGGGTCCCGGGAGCAGCCGCGCCCGACGCGGTCGCCGAGATCACCGTCCGATGAGCGGCGCCGGCGCGGTCCGCGCGGGACTGCTCGCAGCATTCACCGTGGGGGCGCTCGCCGAGCCCGGCGCACCCCTCCCGGCGGAGTCCGGCGCTCCCGCCGTCGAGGTCCTCGTGCTGACGAAGTTCCACCCGCACGCGGCGACGCTCGACGGCCCGCGGGGGATGAGCGTCGCGGCCGACGGCGACCTGCTGCGCGTCGACGGCCGAGCGCAGCCGGCACCGGTCACGCTCGCTCGCGCGCCGTGGACGATCACGCTCGACACCGGCATGGTTCGGCGCTACGAGGCTGCGCTGCGGATCGAGGCCGCCGGCGACGAGCTGCGGATCGTGGCCGCGCTCGACCTGGAGAACTACGTCGCCCGCGCCGTCGCCGCCGAGACGCTCCCCGGCACGCCGCCGGCCGCGCTCGAGGCGCAGGCGATCGTCGCGCGCTCGTACGCGCTGGCCCCCGGCGCGCGACACCGCGAAGCGCCGCTCTGCGACCTCGCGCACTGCCAGTCCCTGGCGCCTGCCGCCGGCCCGGACCACGCGGCGGCGGCGCGGCGCGCGGCGCGTGCGACGCGCGGGCAGGTGCTGCGTCTCGCCCCGGGCGCGATCGCCCGCGCGGTCTTCCATTCCGACTGCGGCGGGGATACCGCCGAGCCGCAGGCCGTTTTCGGTGGCGACGAGCAGACGGGCGCGCGCGCCGCAGCCGATCCGCAGTGCTCCGCCGACGCGTGGACGGCGGTGCTCCGGATCGCCGAGGTCGAGTCCGCCGCAGGTGCGGTGCTCGGGGCCGAGGGCCCGGTCGCGGTCGACCGGCTGGCGCTCGAGCACGCGCCCGATGGACGCGTGCTGCGCCTGGTCGACACAGCGACCGGCCGCTGGGCCGCCGGGGACGCCTTTGCGCGCGCCCTCGACCGGGCCCGGGACTGGTCAGTCGTGAAGAGCGCGCGCTTCGGCTGGACGGTGTCCGGCGGCGCCGTGCGGATCGAAGGCCGCGGTCACGGCCACGGCGTCGGCCTGTGCCAGCGGGGCGCGGCGGCGATGGCGCGCCGCGGGGCGTCAGCGTACGAGATCCTGCGGCACTACTTCGAGGCTGCTACATCCCTCGCCACTCGAACTCCTGCGCGGGCCGGTTCTGCAGCACCGCCTCGATCTGCTCCATCTCCGACGGGGTGATCCGCGCCGCGACCTCGAGCGCGCCCAGGTTCTCCTTCAAGCTGCGAGACCTTCGTCGCGCCGAGGATCGTCGTGCTGACGTGCGGGTTCTTGATCGTCCAGGCGATCGCCAGCTGGGCCAGGGAGCAGCCGAGCAACTGGGCGATCGGCTGCAGCTTCTTCACCTTCTCGATCCGCCGCGTGGCCTCGTCGTCGACGAAGCGCTTGTGCAGGAACTCGTAGCCCGGAAGGGTCGCCCGCGTGCCGGGCGGGATGCCGTCGTTGTACTTCCCGGTCAGCACGCCGCTGGCGAGCGGGCTCCAGATCGTCAGCCCGAGGCCGATCAACCCGTAGAGCGGCGCGTACTCCCGCTCGACGCGGTCGCGGTGGAACATGTTGTACTGCGGCTGCTCCATCAGCGGGCCGATCAGCCCCAGCTCGCGCGCGATCCCGTGGGCCTCCATCAGCTGGGCCGCACTCCACTCCGAGGTGCCCCAGTAGAAGGCGCGGCCGCTGGCGATGATCGCGTTCATCGCGCGGACCGTCTCCTCGACCGGGGTCCGCGCATCGGGACGGTGGCAGAAGAGCAGGTCGACGTAGTCGGTCTGCAGCCGCTTCAGCGCGGCATCGGTCCCCTCGACGATGTGCTTGCGCGACAACCCGCGGTCGTTCACCCCGGGCCCGCCCCAGAAGATCTTGGTGGAGAGCACCAGGTCGCTGCGCCTGAACCCGGCCTTCCGGATGACGCGGCCCATCACCGTCTCGGCGTCGCCGTCGGCGTAGACCTCGGCGTTGTCGAAGAAGTTGACGCCGGCGTCGACCGCGGTCTTCATCAGCTCGAGGGCGGCGTCCTCGCCGATCTGGTCGCCGAACGTGACCCACGCTCCGAAAGAAAGCGTCGAGACCTGCAGCCCCGAGCGGCCGAGGAAGCGGTATTCCATCGCGAACCCTCCCGGGCAGTCGCGCCCGGGAGGGAGTATACCCGGCGCCCCTCAGGGCGCGGGAGGACAGGCGTCGATGCAGCCGCGGTAATTCTCGGCACAGGCGCGAAGCTCGTCGTTGACCGCCTCGCGCGCGTTGTCGCGGCAGACGAAGGCGGCGATCTGCGCCGCGTCGACGCAGCGGTCGCGCGCGGCGACGTCGTTGGGGAACTGGCTGCGGCAGTTCTGGACCTGCCCCCGTTCGGCGTCATTGCAGGCGCGGATTGCGCGCTCGCGGTCCGCGCGCGGCTCGGCGGTGCAGGCTTCGCGCTGGGTTCGGCAGGACTTCCCGCACTGCGCGTCGATCCTGCGGCAGACGTCGATCGCGGACCGGAAGCCGTCCTGGCAGGTGGCGCGGCACTCGCGCACCTCGTCGCGCGCGGCGGTGAGGCACTGCCGCGTCGCGTCGTCGGCCAGCACGAAGGGCGTCGCGACGGCAGCACCAATGAGAAGGATGGGGAGCAGGGTGCGACGGGACGTCATGGTCGGTTCTCCTTTGCGCGGGGCTCGCGCCGGGCCGCGCTCCGCCCCATCGGAATGTAACGCGTTCGAGAAGGAAGACGCCCGTCGCCGGGCCGCGGTTGACGCCGGGCAATCCCGGCTCCCCGCCAGCGCGACGGGGCGTCGGGTCAACCGAGACGCCGGCCGGCCGTCTCTCTCTCGGCGCAGGCAGGACCGGACATCCCGGCCCGCGATAAAAGGAGAACGACGATGAGCGGCAGGAAGTTGACGATCCCGGCAGTGATGATCCTGACCCTGGTGGCCCTGCTCGCCGGGGCGGCGATAGCAGCGGGCGGGGCCGGTTCCGGTTCGGGCCGCGGCGCGGGCGGTGGCCACGGCCGCGGGCCCGGCTTCGGGCCCGGCGGTCCCGGCGGCGGCCCCTTCGGTCTCGGCCCCGCGATGCGCGAGCTCGACCTCACGGTGGCCCAACGCGAGCAGTTGCGCGCGATTCTGCAGCGGGAGTGGGACGGCGGCCTGCACGCGATGGTCGACGCCGCGCGCGACGCGCACGAGTCGCTGCGCGCCGCGATCCAGGACCCGGCGGCGACCGAGGAGCAGCTGCGTATGGCGGCCGAGGCCACAGCAGCCCCCGACGCGACCCTCGCGGTAGCGCACCACAAACTGTTCCTGGCGGCGCGCGCGATCCTCACCGCCGAGCAGCAGGCGCTCCTCCAGCAGCTGCAGGCCGAACGCGCCGAGCGCCGTGACCGGCGGCAGGAGTCGGTCGACGCCTGGCTCGGCGGTCGTCCTCCCGACGTGCCCTGAGCCTCCCCGCGAAGGGGCCCGACCGGCCCCTTCCGTTTCCCTTGCGGTCCGCCGGACCGCCTCCGCCTCCTACCCCTCCCTCCGGGCGGCGCGGCGTGCTAGAAACGGCGGCACGCCGCGTCGCCGATCGCGTCCGGCGAGGAGGATCCCGATGACGCTCACCCGCTTCGCCGCCGCCGCGCTTGCCCTGGCGGCCCTCGCCGTCCCCGCGCCGCATGCCGCCGAGAACGCGGCCGCCAAGCCGGCGCTCCCCGAGGGCTGCATCGAGGTGCAGCACATCCTGGTCGGCTTCACGGGCTCGGTCCCCGGGAAGACGATCGCCCGCACGAAGGAGGAGGCCGCCAAGCTGGCCCAGGAGCTGCTGGCGCAGGCGATGAAGGGGGGCGACTTCACTGCGCTGGTGAAGAAGTACACCGCCGACTCCGCCCCCGGCATCTACAAGATGTGCGACGCCGAGCAGGTGCCGAAGGGGTTCTACTCGCGCTACGGGATGGTCAAGGCGTTCGGCGACGTGAGCTTCTCGCTCAAGCCGGGCGAGATCGGGATCGCGGAGTGGAACGACCCGGACTCGCCGTACGGCTGGCACATCATCAAACGGCTGCAGTGAGGGCGCGCCGCGGCCCGGCAAGATCGCGAAGGGCACGCGGAAGATGATTGGCGGGAGCGACGGGACTTGAACCCGCGACCTCAGGCTTGACAGGCCTGCGTGCTAACCAACTGCACCACGCCCCCGCGGCGTGACTTTCCAAGATGGTGGGCGGCACCGGGCTCGAACCAGTGACCCCCTGCGTGTAAGGCAGGTGCTCTCCCAGCTGAGCTAGCCGCCCGCGAAGCGGAGAGCCTACGGCCAGCCCCCCGCCGCGTCAAGCTCGCCCGCGGCGCGGCATCCCGCGCGCGGGAGATCCCGCACCGGGGACGAACGCCCTCACGCCGGGCGGCCGACCACTGCCGGGTCCGGCTACCTTCCCCCGGTTCCGCCGCGGGTCCAGCACGGCGGGGGAGAGGGGGAGCCGATGCCAGCGACCGGGAAACCGCAGCCGTTCACCGAGGACCGCACCGTCACCGCAGGGGAAGCGCTCGCGCGCTACGCCACGACCCGGCTGGCCGAGAGCGGTGAGGGCGAGACCCGCGGGGTCTCGGCCGCGCTCGAACTGGTCGTCCAGTTCCTGGACCAGATGGGCCCCGAGCTGCTCGATCCGTTGACGAGGCGGCGGCTCGAGCGGGGCAGCCCCCGGGCGGCCCGCGACCTGCTCGGCGCGGGCTGCCTCGCCCGGCTGCTGGGACCGTGTTCTCGGCTCTTCCCCTTCAGCGTCCTCGCCGGCCACGGGGTCCTGCTCGCCTTCTCCGCCGAGGCACCCCGGCTCGTTCGCTGGCTGGGCGCGGAAGGGCTGGCCACGGCGACCGACCTCGCCCTCTTCCGCGGGCACTTCCGCTGCGCCCGAGCCGCGCTGGTTCGTCACGAGCGCCTGCAGGCCGCGGTCGAGCTTGCCAGTTCTCCCTTCCTGTTCGCCTCGCAGGACGAAATGAACGTCGGCCACTACTTGGTGGAGCGCGTCTCCGGGCGCGTGCTCGCGGTGCGGGCGAACGAGGTCCGGCTCGAGCCGGTGCGCTGTCCGGTCGGGTTCGAGGGCGAATTCCGGCCGGGGCAGTCGGTGTCGCTGGCCCTGCTGCGCAGCGGCGTCGGCTTCGTGCCACTGGCGATGAACCTGCCGGCGACGCAAGCGGAGTTCGAGACGCTGCTCGGAAGGGCGCGCCTCAGCCCACCCACACCGTCTTGACGTTGACGAACTCGCGGATCCCCTCGCGGCCCAGCTCGCGGCCGAAGCCCGAGCGCTTGACGCCGCCGAACGGCAGCCGCGGGTCGGACTTGACCATTCCGTTGATGAAGACCGAGCCGGCCTCGATCGCCGCGGCCAGCCGCCGGCCGCGGTCGAGGTCGCTCGTCCAGAGGCTCGCGCCCAGCCCGAACGGGGTGCCGTTGGCCAGCGCGACGGCCTCGTCGTCGGTGTCGAACGACATCAGCGCCGCGACCGGGCCGAAGGTCTCCTCGGAAGCCACGGGAAGGCCGGGCCAGACCTCTTCCAGCACGGTCGGCGCATAGAAGAAACCGGGGCGGTCGAGCCGGCCGCCGCCGACGAGACAGCGCGCGCCCTCCGCCAGGCTGTCCGCCACCTGCTGGTTCAGCTCCGCGAGCAGGTCTTCACGGGCCAGCGGCCCGACCTCGGTTTCGGGATCGAGCGGGTCACCGACTCGCAGCGCGCGCACGCGCTCGACCATCCGCCGCGTGAACGGCTCCGCGATCGAGGAGTGCAGCAGGAAGCGCTTGGCGGCGATGCAGCTCTGGCCGGAGTTGAGCATGCGCGCCGTCACCGCGACCTCCGCGGCGCGCGGAACGTCGGCGTCGTCGAATACGACGAAGGGATCCGAACCGCCGAGCTCGAGCACGACCTTCTTGAGGGCGCGACCGGCCGCTGCGGCAACCGCCATCCCCGCGGGCTCGCTGCCGGTGAGCGTGACCGCCGCGATGCGTGGGTCGCCGACCAGCTGCTCGGCCCGTGCCCCCGCGATCAGCAGCGCCTGGAAACAGCCGTCAGGGAGGCCCGCGGCGCGGAAGACCTGCTCGATCGCCACCGCGCAGCCCGGCACGTTCGAAGCGTGCTTGAGCAGGCCGACGTTGCCGGCCATCAGCGCCGGCGCGGCGAAACGGAAAACCTGCCAGAACGGGAAGTTCCACGGCATCACCGCCAGCACGGCGCCGAGCGGATCGAAGCGCACGGTGCTCGCGCTGGCGTCGGTCGCGATCGTCTCCGGCGCCAGGTGCGCTTCGCCGTGGTCGGCGTAATAGCGGCAGACCCACGCGCACTTGTCGGCTTCGGACAGTCCCTGCGCGACCGGCTTGCCCATCTCCTCCGCCATCAGCCGCGCGAACTCCTCGCGCCGTGCGCCGAGCACCTCCGCCGCGCGGCGCAGCACCTGCGCGCGCGCTGCGAAAGGCGCCCTTCGCCACGCGATGGCCGCAGCGGCCGAGCGCTCGAGCTTCCGCTCGAGCGTCGCATCGTCGTCGGCGGCGAAGGCGCGCGACAGGGGGTGCCCGGTGGCCGGGTTGATCGCGCGGAACTCCACGGCTGTCCCTCCTCTGGGCCCGGCAGTCCGGGCCGCCGGAACCATGCCCGCAACCCGGGGCCCGTTTCAAGCCGCCGGGCGGGCGCGAGACCGGGGGCGGACGGGAGGCCCCCCCGCCCGAGCGGTCGAGCCGGGCCGACGGGCGGTCGGCGGAGAAATGGACGGGTAGGTACCGGGGGGGCATGATCCCCGGCCGGGGCGGCTCATAGCCCTCCCGGCACGCTTTGGAAAAGTCCCGCCGAGAGCGGGTTCCGGCGGGACCGCGGGGATTCCCCACGGAGGTTGTGGCAGCCCACCGGGGAAGTGTATGCTGCAAGCCACGCCCGACCCGGTTGAGGGGGAAGACCGACTGTCAACCAGTTCCAGGAAGGACATAGCGCCGGAGCCGACCTTGCTCCTCGACGCGCCGGACCCCATGTTTGGCGCCGAACCCTACCTAGCCCGCACCTGAGAAGCGCCCGGGGTTCCGAGAGGCCCAATCGGTTGGTTTCACGGAGGAAACGGACTTCCCGTGGCTGGACCTGACCGGTTATTTTGCTTGGCGTGCAATTGACACCTTTGTTCGGATTTGGTTGAATCACGCAGGATGCAGGCATGTATTACCCCGCAGAAAGGCCCCCATCGCGTGGCGCGACCGTGCCGCGGGGGTCGACTTTGCCAGGGAAGGCGGGTGGCCGCCCGGCCTCGGGAGGCCGTTCGTTCCTTGGACAAGATGCCTTGTTGTTTGGGGGTGCAAGCGAAAGGAGAGATGAGATGGTAGTTAGGAGAGGGCGAGGTCTCACGAGCATCGGGGCCGCCGTGGTTGCCTGCGTGCTTACGCTGGCGTTCGGCGGCTTCGTGCTGGCTGCCGCGGCCCCGACGACAACGGTCACGACCGACAACGATTTCGGCGTTCGCGGCTACACCACCAATGGCGACGTGGTCGTCACGAGCCCGCCGCCGCCCGAAGGGGACTTGGTCTCCGGATACATCGGGCGCGCGGCGCAGACGGATCCGACCGTCGCGTTGGGCAACTTCTTCCAGGCGTTCGTGCTGAACACACCGCGCGAGGGCGCGGGCGCCGTCATCGCCCGCTGCCCGCTGTTGCTGCCGCCTCAGCCGAACCGCACCGCGAACCAGTGCGTGTACGTCGTCGGCGGCCTCAACGGCACGAATCCGATCGACACGATCGAGCGCGCCGCGATCTCCCCGGACGGGAGCCTCTTCCCGCCCGTCGGCGGATCGTTGGCCGGCAACCTGTCTACGGCGCGCTATGGCGCCGCCGTCGTCGCGTGGAACGACTACATCTACGTGATCGGCGGCTACGGCAACGGCGGCGTGCCGATCAACGACATCGAGCGCTTCACGATCGACGCGACGGGCAACCTCGTCGGCGCGACGACGATGTCCCTGACGATGCCCGCCGGCGTGGGCGACCAGGCCGCGGCGATCGTCAACGGCTGGCTGTACATCGCCGGCGGTTCGCTCACCCCGCGCAGCGCGAGCCAGACCAACAGCGACCTCGTCGCGCGCGCGCAGTTGCTGCCGAACGGCGAGTTCGAAGGCGCGGGGTGGGAGATTCTGCCCAGCCTGCCGCTGCCGACCGGCGGCGGACGGTTCGCCGTCGCGGCGTCGTACGACACGACGACGACGTACCTCTACTACATCGGCGGCAACACCGGCCAGGAGCTGATCGGCGCGACCCGCTTCATCTACTACCTGGCGATCAACAACGACACGCAGGCCCTCTACGATCCGGACCCGGTCTACCCGCCCGCCGGTGTGGGGTGGAACTACCCCCGTGACGCGCAGGGGAACATCATCGAGACCGAGCGGCAGCGCGAGCTGTTCGCGGCGGTCGTCGCGAACGGCTACGTGTACCTGATCGGCGGCTTCAACAAGACGCTGCTCGCCACGACCGTCTACACCTCGGTCGAGCGCGCGCAGATCCTCGGCAACGGCGCGCTCGGCAGCTTCAGCGAGATCGTCGTTCCGCCGACGCTGATCAACTTCGTGGGCCTCGCCGGGGACGGCGACGTCAACGGTGTCGCCTACAACGGGAACATCTATGCGCCCGGCGGACTCGACGTCAACGGCGGCGCGCTGAACTCGATCTTCCAGCTCAACCTCACCCCGTCGCTCGTCGGCGTGACGGCCACCACTGCGGACGCGTCGGAGTACTCGAGCATCGTCGATTTCGGCATCACTCCAGGTGACGTACACAACCTCCGCTTCTCGATCGACTACGGCAGCGGCGGGAAGATCTACTTCCGCTTCCGGACGGCGACCACCGCGACCGGCAACCCCTACAGCGACTGGAGCAACTGGGTCGACATCGAGTCCCTCCCGCTGGACAGCGACGATCCGGGCAGCGGCACCATCGACCGCCGGCATCTGCTGGATCTCGCGTACCCGCCCGGGGTGACGACACCCTGCTCGAACGGCGTGATCCCGAACCCCTCCGGCATCCAGGGACCGATCGCCAACGTCCAGCAGCTCGAATGGCAGGTGATGATCGAAGAAGGTGCCGACCTTGCGGCGCACTTCAACGAGCTCACGGTCAACCGCCAGCTCCTGGGCTTCGCGCTGCCGGGCGGCTACAACCCGACCAACGCGACGACCTGCGCGCCCAACTGGGCGCGCGCCGACTACAACGTCGACGCCGGCCGGGACGTGGCCGGTTACACGACCCGGACGGTTCGCCTGAAGGGCGTCGGCTTCCCGGTCTTCGTCGGCGGCGAAACCGCCAGCTTCCTCCCGGTCGGCGCCAACGCCGGCAACGCGCCCGCGATCACCGTCGACTCGCTGACGCTGGTCGACGGCTCGACGATCGACGCGGTGATCACGATCCCGACCCCCGCGGTCGCTGACACCTACGTCTACGACATCGAACTGACGGGTGGCGTCTTCGTGCTGCCGCTGGCCCTGCGGCCCGGCCTCCAGGTCTTCCCGTCCGTGGATGTGTTCGACACGGGCGTGGACACCGACATGACCGTCGCGGGCAACCAGAACGTCGTGCAGATCACGAACGCGCTCTTCACCCGCGAACTCGCCGCCTTCGGCGCCAACTTCCGTTCCGGCCGCGTCAACGAGAGCGGTGCGACGGCCGTGGACGACGACACCTCGCCGTTCGGCTGGCCGACCTACGGCCAGCAGGGCGACACCGCCCCGCCGCCGGTTCCGTTCGCGCTCAACAACCAGTTCACGGTGATCTGCATCACCGACGTGACCCAGCCGGCGGGCGGCATCAGCCTCGTCGGTGCCGACGCGGCCGGCTGCGTCAACGTCGGCGCCCTCGGCGCCGAAGGCCTCACCTCGTTCATCTCGGGCGGCGAGCTGCGCGCGACCGTCAACTACCCGCCGACGACCCTCTCCGGCGCGCACGAGCTGACGGTTCGCGTCTACAACCCGTCGATCAACAGTTGGGACGAGGCGCTCAACCAGACCGTCTACATCATCCCGTTCGCCGACGTCACCGATGTGAACACCACGGCGGACGCGAACAGCCCGGGCCTCGTCGGAGTCTTCCCCGGCGAGTGGGCGCACACCAGCCGCGGCGACGGCGTGACGGCCGAGCCGCTGACGATCAACGTCGTCGGCACCGGCTTCACCGCGTTGAACGGCAGTTCGCTGCTCAGCAACGTGAGCTACATCCCCGCGCTGGGGAATGGCGTTCAGGTGGCTACCGGCTTCACCGTGAACAGCTTCACGGACTTCGACATCGACACCGACGTGCCGCTCAACGCGCCGACCGGTGCCTACCTCGTCGGGTTCAACTGGTCGTACACCCCCGGCGTCTCCGACCCGCCCGGTATCATCCCGCCGAGCGACACGACGCCGGTCAGCTACGTCTGGCCCACGCAGGCTCCGACCGACCGGACCGCCGAGGCCTACGCCGAGGAGCTCGGCGTCTACGTCGATCCGCCACCGCCCTCGGTGGACAGCGTGTTCGGCAACAACTGCCTCGGCTCGATCGCCCTGCTGCAGGGCCAGCCGGCCGAGGTCAAGGTCAACGGCAACGGCTTCGCCGTCGATCTGCCGGTCTTCCCGACTTCGGCCGTTCTCAGCATCACGCTGAAGAGCACGGTCGACCCGTCCGAGGACCTGCTCGCCACGTCCTGGACCGTCCTCAGCGACCGCCAGCTCGTGGCCTACTTCAACGTTCCGCCCACGCAGCGCGCGGGCCAGCTCTACTACCTCGAGATCGTGACCACGATCGCCCCTCCGGTGGTCTGGCCGGCAGGTGCGCCACTTGCCCCGACCTCTCCGCTGATCGTCGTGGTCGCGACGCCCACCTGCGGCGGCGCGGTCCGCGTCGGGTCCAACTGCCTGTTCGGGGTGCCCGGTGAGGAACCGTTCCAGGTCGAGATCACCGGCAGCAACTTCGGCTTCGGCACCACCGTCGACTTCGGCCCTGGCGTCACGGTCCTGGAGAAGGTGGTCTACCGCGACGACCTCCCGATCGGCCCGACCGACGGGAACTCCGGCAACCGGATGGTCCTGCTCGTCTCGGTTTCCGCCGAGGCGGCCGCCGGTTCCTACACCGTCACGGTCAGCAACGGCGAGACCTGCGGTCTCAACCAGAGTTGCACGCTGGCGACGAAGTTCGTGGTCGTTCCGGCCCCGACAGTCAGCGGCATCCAGCCCAGCCAGATCCAGCAGCCGTCCCTGACCCAGGGCCAGCTCGTGACGACGATCGACATCTACGGCACGAACTTCACGCCGGGATCGAGCGTCACGATCGGATTCGACAAGGGATCCGCGATCACGGTCAACAACACGATCTTCATCGACAGCGGCCACCTCAAGGCCGAGCTCGTGATCGACGCCAACACGCCTCCGGGACCGTACGTCGTCGTCGTGACGACGCCGAGCGGCACCGACTGCGCCGATGGCCCGACGGCCCGCGGCGAGATCACGATCACCGTCAAGCCGGAGATCTTCTGCGAGACGGTGACTCCGGACCAGGTCGTCCTGGGCGGTCCTCCGACGGCCATCACGATCACCGGCAAGGGGTTCGAGGGCTTCACGCAGATGGCGGTCGCCAACGGCAACGCCATTTACGAACTCTCCATCTCGGACGAGACGGACCAGGTGAACAGCATCACCGGGATCCTGACCCCGCCGCCCTTCGCGGGCTTCAACTACAACCTGCTCGGCGAGAACTGGGACGTCATCCTCCGGAACCCGAGCACCGGCGCGATCCTCTCCTGCCAGGACAACTTCGCGATCTTCGCCGGGACCACGATCACCGACTTCGTTGCCGGTGCGGGCCCGCCGATCGTTTGCCAGGGCCAGGTTCTCGACAACCTGCAGGTCTTCGGCACGAACTTCCTCCCGAACCTGGGTCCCGCGAACGTGAGCTTCGGGCCTGCAGTCCAGACCCGCGCGGTCCGCGTTGTCTCCCCGACCGAGCTGAGCATCGACGTCAGCATCACCGACGGCGTCAACTCGATCGGCTCGCACGCCCTGACGATCACCAACCCGCTGCCGGACGGCTCGAGCGCGACGCTCCCCAACGCGGTCATCGTCGCCGCAGTCCCGACCGTGTCCGGCATCTCCGACGCCACGATCGCCCAGGGCACCTCGCAGGCGATCACGATCACGGGTTCGAACTTCGTACCCGGGACCACGGTCTCGATCACTCCGACCGAGGGCGGCGTCTTCATCCAGCCCAACAGCACCACCGTCGTGAGCGAGAGCCAGATCACGACGACGCTGGTTTCCACCAACGTGTCCGTGCCGGGTACGTACAGCCTCGTCGTCACGGCCCCGCCCCCCGTCGTCACCGATCCCCCTACCCCTATCCCGAGCTGCTCGGTTTTCACCTTCCAGAACTCGATCACCAACGTCGCGGCGCCGAAGATCATCCGGGTCGACCCGTCGACCGTCGGCGCCGGGATGCAGAACGTCAACGTGACCATCACCGGTTCGGGGTTCCAGCCGGGCGCCCAGGTCTTCCTGGACTACGAGGGCGAGGGTGAGGTCCAGTTCTGCGAGGGTGGCTCGATGATCTACGTCCGTCCGGGCGGCGGCTTCATCGACCCGACCCGGATCGTGGTCTGCGTCAACGTCGACGAGAACGCCTTCCCGCGGTTCATCGGGCTGGAAGTCGTGAACCCCGACGGCGGTACCGCTACCGCCTTCGACAAGTTCTCGATTTCCGTCGCCAACCAGCCGACCCCGCCGTCGGATCTCAGCGCCGAGCTGTTCCCGAAGGGCAAGGTCACCCTGACCTTCCAGGACAACGCGACGAACGAGACCGGCTTCGTGATCGAGCAGTCGGTCAATGGCGGTGCCTGGAAGGTGGTCAAGAACCTCAAGGCCAACCGGGGCATCAGCACGATGACGTGCACGCTGACCGGCCTCAAAGCCGGCAACAACTACGACTACCAGGTGAGGGCCGTCAACAAGAGCAATGGCAACATCGCCTCGCCGGCGGCGAGCCTGAACTCCAGTGTCACGGTCGACCCGAAGCTCACCGGCAAGCCGGGAATCGAACTCCTCGAGTACATCTGCGACGAGAAGAGCTCGTTCTGCGGCGTCCTGATCGAGTGGAGCGCTCCGAGCGGTGGCCTCGCTCGCTCGTACTCGATCCTGCGCTCAACCAAGGGCGGGCCGTTCGTCTCGATCTTCGCGGTGGATGGTGCCGTGACGGACTACGTCGACGACGACGTGGTCACTGGCACGAGCTACAGCTACAAGATCGAGGCCCGCAACAACTACAACACCGTCGTCTCCGGCGCGAAGAAGATCAAGCCGTAAGCGACGGTTCCTCCCCCGGCTGACGCCGGGGGGCGCCCACTCCGAGGGGCAGCCGCGAGGCTGCCCCTCTTTTTTTGCCGTTCGGCGGAGCTGCGCGGCCCGCAGCCCACGGGCCGGAGTCCGGCTCGGCGGCCAGCGCACCCCAGAGTCGGGCCGGGGTGGGACAGCCTGCCAGCGGCCCTCCTGGCGCGCCCTAGGACGGTTCCAGCAGGCGGGACAGCAGGCGCAGGGCGAACTCGCGGTGGGACCCGGCCCAGTAGACGCGAGCGCAGCCGGGGCAGGCCCGGAATCGCTCGTGGCTCCGGAGAACGAAGGGAGGGACCCGCCCCGCGACCTCGGCCCGGGAGACGTCGCGCGTCTGGGCGTTGCAGGCCAGGCAGCGGGTGAAACAAGCTGCGGGATCGAGCGCGAGGCCGCACTCGGCCGCGACCTGCCGCAGCTGGCCGGCGAGGTGGTCGTCCCGGATCAGCACGCCGCGGGTCACGAGCCGCCGGGCCAGGAGCCCGCGGTCACGGGTCAGGACGATCCGCCCGCTGGCGGCCGCGCACCGCGCCAGCTCCCGGTCGTCCGCGGAAGGGTCGTACAGGGCGTCGCAGCCGAGCAGGCGCAGCCATCGCGCCAGACGGCCGAGCATCGCGTCGACGACGAACCGCGGAGGTTCCACGCCCACCGCTGGAGTTTGCTCCCGATCCGGTCCATCGTGAAACTCCCGGCCGAAGCGAGCCTCCCGTGCCCCCCAACCGCCCCGCGATCCGTCTGCTGGCCCTCGACCTGATGGACACCCTCGTCGTCGATCCGTACCGCGAAGCGCTCGTCGTCACGACCGGAATGACGCTCGAAGCGCTCGAGCCGCTGCGCAACGAGGCGGCGTGGCACGACTTCGAACTTGGCAGGATTGACGAGCGAACGTACGCCCAGCGGTTTCTGCCTGCGTCCGCTGGCGGCTTCGACATCGAGCGCTACAAGCGCGAACTGCACCGGCGCTACGCCTGGGTCCCGGGGATGGAGCGCCTGTCGATCCGGATCGCCACGCGGGTTCCGATTCACGTCCTGTCGAACTACCCCTGCTGGTACGAGGAGCTGCGCGCGCGTTTCCTGCTCGACCGTTTCGCCAGCGGGCATCACCCCAGCTACCTGCTGCGGGCTCGGAAGCCCTCACCCGACTACTTCCGCCAGGCGCTGCTGCGGATCGGGATCGAAGCCTCCGCGGTGCTGTTCGTGGACGACCGCGCTACCAACATCGACGCCGCGCGCGACGCGGGTATGCGGGCGATCCTGTTCGAGGGGGCCGAGCCGCTGGAGGAAGCGCTGCGGCGGCTGTTCTGAGACAGGCGGCCCGTCCGGCCGGGGGACCTACAAGCAGGCAACGAGCGTGCGCGCGTCGTCCGCGGCGCGCTCGAGGAGCGCGCTCAGCTCGTCGTCACTCCACCGCACCGGCCCGTCTCGCAGCGCGCCTGCGACCCACGCGGCTAGGGTATCGAGCGGCTCTCCGGCGGCCAGGCCGGGACCCGCAGCCGCGAGCGCCGCACCGAGCCAGGCGGCCGGTCGCGCAGGGACCGGCGCTGCGTCAGGAGTCAACTGATACGCCGTCGCGTCGCGCACGACGGGTGGCATCTCCCAGCGCGCCAGCAGGGCGGCCCCGGCAGCCGGCGAGAGCGCGTGCAGGGCCTCGCGCAGCGCCGCCGCGGAGGGCCGGCCGATCGCACCTTCGCGCGCGAGGCGCGACACGCATTCCGCCAGGACGGGGATCCCGGAGGGGAGCAGCAGGCCCGCGAGGAACCCTTCTTCCGCGTCGAGCGCGAGCCGCGGCGCCAGCAGCCGGCCGGCGGCCGCGCCGTGGAGTGCCGCCATCCAGGCGTCCTCCAGCAGCGCGTCAAGGCCCGGATCGTCGGAGCGGAACGCGTCGCGCCGCGCCGCCGCCAGCACCACGGTCAGGACCATCCGCGGGCCGAGCCGTGCGATCGACTGCGCCAGGTCGCGCACCGGAGAGAGCCCGCCGTAGAGCGCGGAGTTGGAGAGTCGCAGGATGCGCGCCGAGAGGCCGGGATCGGTGGAGACGACCGCGGCGATCGCGCTCGCTCCGGTCCGTGGGTCCGCGGCGTCGCGGCGGACCCGCACGGCCACCTCCGGCATCACCGGCAGCGAGAGGCGCCCTTCGCTCAGCTCCCGCTCCAGGCGATCGCGAAGCGCGGAGCCGGCGGCCGGTGCCGCGTCGGGCATGAGCAGGATCGGTTGGTCCACCGCGGTGCTCCCCGGAGGGAAGATAGGCGGCGCCCCCGCGTCACGCTAGACTCCGCTCGTGGCAGAGTCCCCAGCGGATCGTGCGGCCTCAGGCGCGCGCCTGGCGGCCGACGCGCAGCGCCTCGCGTTCCCGCGCATCGCCGGCTCGGAAGGCGACGCGCGGGTGCGGGAGCTGCTGACCGGCGCGCTGCGCGAGGCCGGGCTCGTGGTGCGCGAGTCGCCGTTCAGTTGCAACCCGCGCCGGCCGCTGGCCCGCTTCCGGCTCGGCTTCCTGGTGATCGCCGCGACGCTCGTGCTGCACGTGCTCGGCATCGGGGGCGAGACCAGCGCCGGCCAGTACGTGACGCGCCTGCTGCTGCTGATCTGCGGGACCGCCGCGGTCGTGGTCGCGCTGGCCTGGGACGAGGGGTTCTTCATCGCCGGGAAGGGAGAGATCGCCACCACGAACCTCCTCGGCTTCGCGGGGGAGAGCGGCGGACGGCGCGTCGTCGTCGTCGCGCACCACGACAGCAAGTCGCAGACGATCGGCTTCGGCGGGCGGGCGCTGCTGCTGGCCGTCACGCTCGCGGGAATCGCGGCGTTCGCGGCCGAGGCGTTGCTGCGCGCCGCCGGGGTCGGCCCGGCTGGCGGCCCGGCCGGCGGCGTGTCCGTCGCGCTCACCGCGACGATCGCGGCGGGCGGCGTGGCGGCCGCGGCCTTCGGGCTCAACGGGGTCGGGAATCGCTCACCCGGCGGTCTCGACAACGCGGGGTCGCTGGCGGTCGCGCTCGAGGTGGCGCGTCGCGTCACGCGGGCGCCGGAGCCGGGCGGCGAGCTGGTCGTCGTTTTCACCGGCGCCGAGGAACTGTTGATGGCCGGCGCGCGGCACCTGGTGCGCGAGCGGGGCGAGGCGTGGTGCAAGGGGACCGCGCTGGTGATCAACCTCGAGGCGCTCGGCGCGCCCGGGAGCCTCGGTGTCCAGGGGCCGCGCGGCGCCGCAGCGCTGGTGCTCGAGGCGGTCGGTGCGGCCGGCGCGCGCGGCCGGCGGATCGGCGCACTCCCGGCCGCGATGTCCGATGCCTGGCCGCTCGCGCGGGCCGGACTTCCCGTGGTGACGCTGATGACCGGCTCGTTCTCGCGGGCGGTGCGCGCGATTCACACCGCGCGCGACCGCGCCGAGAATCTCGATCCCGGCGCCCTGGCGCTCGCCGCCGACGCGCTGGAGCGTCTCGTCCGCGGAGCGCTGCGGTCGTGAACGCCGCCGGGCCCGACAGCTGGGAGGATCCCTCCGGGGCCGAGGCCTACGCCGAGGCGGTGCACGAGGGGAGCTGTACCGCGCGCTCGCCGCGAGGCTGGTGGACGCGCTCGCGCCGGAAGGAGGCGGCCTCTGGCTCGACCTCGCGACCGGCAGTGGGATCGTTGCCGAGCGCCTTTTCGCCCGGCTCGGGCCGGCGGCGGCGATCGTCGGCGCCGACCGTTCGCGCGCGATGCTCGAGGTCGCGCGCCGCGCGCTGCCCTTCTCCGAGGCCTCGTTCGTGCGCGCCGACCCGGCGGCGCTGCCGCTCGCTGCCGAGGCCATCCGTGGCGGCACCTGCAGCGCCGCGATGTGGCATTTCCCGGCGCTCGGTCCGGCGTTCGCGGAGCTGGCGCGGGTGCTGGTGCCGGGTGGGCGCTTCGCTTTCAACGCCCCGGCTGCTCAGCTCGCGGGCGAGGCCGACCTGCCTCCGGCGCCGCTCCAACTGGCGCTGGCGCGCGAGGGGCTGGCCCGCTTCGGCACGCCGCCCGAGCCTGGCGGGCCGGTGCGCGCGCGCGCCGAGGTCCTGCGCGCCGCGCGCGAGGCGGGGCTCGAACCGATCCACGAGGAGTGGATCGAGGTGGCGGCCGCGCAGCAGGAACTCGCGGATCTGCTCGCGGTGCCGGCGATCGGAGGCCGGATGTATCCGGCGGTTTCGGGCACGGACCGGGCGGCGTGGGTTCGCGCGGCGACGGCGGCGGTGGCGCCCGACGAGACGGTGCGGGTGCGCTGGTGGCAGGTCGTGCTGCGGCGGGTCTAGCCCTTCGCCAGCTGCGCCACGAACCCGTCGAGCATCGGGGAGGGGAAGACAGCACCGGCTTCGAGCGCGGCGCGGTGCTCGACGAGCGCCTTCCCGACCTGCGCGGCGCTCTTCGGGAACTCCGCTGCCGCGCCGCGCCCCTCGCGCCGCGCGCGTGCCGACGTCCGCTCCAGCAGCTCGTCGAGCCCGGGCGTGGCGCGGCCGAGCAGCGTCGCCTGCGCAACGCCGGCCAGCAGCAGGTGCGGGTGAGCCGACCCGTCGGGGAGGCGGAACTCGATCGTCGGCGGGCTCACCTTCCGGCCGTCGGCCGCCGTCGGGACGACCGGTAGCCGGACCAGGGCCTGGCGGTCGAACTCGCCCCAGGTCACCGACGTCGGTGCTTCCTTGCCCTGCGTGAGGCGCACGAACGAGCCTTCGACGCGGTTGCCGAACGCCATCAGCGCCCCGCCGCACTGGACGAGGCCGGCGATCAGCCAGCGGCTGGACTCGGTCAGCTCGCCGTCCGCGCCGCGGCCGCCGGCGTGCACGCCGCCGACGCGCGGCGAGAAGTGGAAGTGCAGCCCCGACCCGGCGTGCCCCTTGCGCATGATCGGCTGGAAGCTGCAGCGCATGTCGCTCTCGTGGGCCAGGTTGCGCAGCACCCACTGCGTGAGCGCGACCGCGTCCGCGGCCTCCGGCAGCGGCGTCAGCGCCAGTTCGATCTCGTGCTGCTCCCAGATCGTGTCGTCGACCTCTGAGGCCTCGATGTAGCCCACCTCGGCGTGGCCGTACTTGATCGGCACGCCCATCCCGGCGAGCGTCGCCAGCGCCTCGCGCCGCAGCGCCTCGCCGAAGACGAACGGCGAGGCGGCGTGGTAGCCGCGATCGTCGGCGCCGTAGATGTCGCTCTCCTCGCTGCGCTTGCCGAGGAAGTACTCGACCTCGCCCAGCGCCCAGAGGTCGACCCCCGCCTCGCGCGCCAGCCGCTGGTACGCGGCGCGCAGGATCGCGTCCGGGGATTGGGGCAGCGGCCGGCCGTCGCGCCCGTAGTGTCCCGGCCAGCAGCGCCAGCGTCGGCTGCGGCGCGAAGGGGTCCAGGAAAGCGGTCGCGATCCGCGGCCGCAGCGCGATGTCCGAGGCCCCGCGCTCGATCCCGAAGCCGGGGAAGATCGACGAGCCGTCGGCCCGCTCGCCCCCCTCCAGCACGTCGCGCAGGTGGGACTCGCTGAGCGGCGTGAAGTCGAGCGTCTTGAGCCAGCCGTCGCCGCCGACGTGCATCAGGCTGACGATCCGGATCCCCTCGTCCCGGACCAGTCCGACCAGGTCGTCGGCGGTCCACTCGGCGGCCGGCTTGCCGAGGGAGCGCGCCAGGACCGGGGCGGGGAGGGAGGGGCCCTCTCCGGGCGACGGATACGCGAACGGGAAGCGGGGTCGCATCAGCGGGCACCGTGGCCGCGCGGGGCGGCGTCCAAGGACCGAGGGGTCAGGGGCTTGGCGCGGCGCGCGCCCGGCGCACGACGCTCCCTCCCGGAGCGCATCTTGCCCCGTTCCCCACGGCGCTGCCATCCCCCGGAGCGGCGCTGACTTACCGTTGACTTTCGCGGCGTACCGGGCGGACAATCCGACGTCCCCCACCCCCGAGCGGCACCCGTGCGCCCCGTGCGGCGCGCGACCGCGCGGGTTCCCTGCCCTGCTCCCACCACCTCCGAGGAGTTCATGTATGGCGGACAAGACGGCTGATCTCGCTGGGCCCGGCATTTCCACGTACGAAGCGGTCGATCAGATCCTCCCGACCGACTACCGCTCGTCCCTGACGCCGAAGGAGACGCAGCTCGCGCTGTTTCACCTGAAGCGCTACATCGAGGACGGCCTCAACCGGGAGCTGAACCTCTTCACGGTCGAGGTGCCGCTGATCGTGACCAAGGAGAGCGGCGTCAACGACTACCTCGACCGCGACGGCTCGCGCACGCCGATCGAGTTCCCGTGCGGGCTGGGGCTGGAAAAGCGCATGGAGTGCCAGGTCGTCCAGGCGGCGACCAAGTGGAAGCGGATCGCGCTCAAGCAGTTCGGCTGCGACGTCGGCGAGGGGATCAACACCGACATGCGCGCGGTCCGCAAGGACTACTTCCTGGACCACGACCACAGCGCGTACGTCGACCAGTGGGACTGGGAGAAGCGGATCACCGCTCGTCGACCGCAACCTCGACTACCTCAAGGACACCGTCAAGCGGATCTGGAAGGTGATCAAGGGGGCCGAGGTCTTCATCCACGACATGTTCCCCAAGCTCAAGGACCCGCGCTACCCGGAACTCCCCGACGAGCTGACCTTCCTGCACGCCGAGGAGATCCTGCAGATGTTCCCGGACCTGCCGCGCAAGCAGCGCGAGACGCAGATCCTGCAGAAGTTCCCCGCGGTCTTCATCGTCGGCATCGGGTACGTGCTGGACGACGGCTACCCGCACGAGATGCGCGCCGCGGACTACGACGACTGGATCACGCCGTCGGTCGTCAAGAACGGCAAGCAGATGCACGGGCTGAACGGCGACATCCTGGTCTGGAACCCGATCACCAAGCGGCGCCACGAGCTGTCGTCGATGGGGATCCGCGTGACCAAG
Source organism: uncultured Acidobacteriota bacterium (assembly GCA_963702425.1). Taxonomy (GTDB): domain Bacteria; phylum Acidobacteriota; class Polarisedimenticolia; order J045; family J045; genus JALOKP01. The sequence goes on along the minus strand of CAVPCQ010000021.1, from coordinate 69,709 downwards.
GACTCGCTGGTCCAGCAGCTCAAGGCGTCGGGGCAGATGCACTTCCTCGACCTGCCCTACCACCAGGCGATCACGAACGACCAGATCCCGCTCTCGATCGGCGGCGGGATCGGCCAGTCGCGGACCACGATGCTGCTGCTCAACAAGGCGCACCTGGGCGAGGTGAGCGTCACGGTCTGGCCGAAGCAGCTCAAGGACATCTGCGAGAAGAAGAACATCCACGTGCTGTGATATCGCCGCTCCACGGACCCTGTTGGGGCCGGCCTCCGTGCCGGCCCCAACAGAACGGAATCCCGCGTTCGGGCCGCCACAGAGGGCAGCCCCTCCAGGCGTTCTGCCGCCTAGAACACCGGTAAGTTCGTGCGAACCTCGACATACCGCCCGTTTTCTTTGCGCGCCGGCCCGGCAGGTTGAAGAATCTCCAACCCTCCGGGAGACACACCATGAACCTGGGACTGATCGGGCTCGGCCGCATGGGCCGTGCCATGACGCAGCGCCTCACCTCGTCGGGCGTCGAACTCGTCGTCTGGAACCGCACCGAGGAGAAGGCCCTCGACCTCTCCGCCACGATCGCCGACAGCCCCGCGGGACTGATCCGCGACGTCCCGATCGCCGTGCTCAGCCTGTTCGACAGCCGCGCCGTCGAGCAGGTCCTGCTCGGCGAGGGCGGGCTGCTGACGGGCGACTGCGAGGGGAAGATCGTCATCGACACGACGACCAACAGCGTCGAGGCGGCCGAGCGGTTCGGCAAGCTCCTGGCCTCGCGCGGAGCGTTCTACCTCGAGGCGCCGGTCATGGGCAGCGTGGGGCCGGCCGCCGAGGGCACGCTCAAGATCGTGGTCAGCGGCCCCCGCGACGCCTTCGACGAGGCGAAGGAAGTGCTCGACCTGCTCGGTGACCGGATCTTCTTCCTGGGCGCCCCGACGCTCGCGACGCGGATGAAGCTCGTCAACAACCTGGTGCTGGGCGCGCTGGTCGCGGCGCTGTGCGAGGCGCTGGCGGTCGGGACGCGGGCCGGGCTGCCGCGCGAGCAGGTGCTGGAGATCCTCGAGGAGGCGGCCGGCCGCTCGGCCGTGCTGGCCGCGAAGAAGGCGGCGCTGCTCGCGCAGGACACCACGCCGCGGTTCAGCGCGGCGGCGATTCACAAGGACCTGCACTACCTCGAGCAGCTCGCGTTCGCGGTCGGCGTGCCGGTCCCGACCGCCGCGGCGGTCAAGGAGCTGTACGGCCTCGCGGTCGCGAACGGGCTCGGCGAGGAGGACCTGACGGTCGTCGGGCGGCTGCTGGGCGAGGTGCCGGTGGGGCGGGGGCGCTGAGGCGGGGCGGGTCGCCCCGCACGGCCGCCGACCCCGCCACCGCCGTGCCCGTTGACAGGCCCCGCCCCACGGGTCTAGAAGACGACCCTGTGGACGCCGGCGCACCCGCCGGCGGAGAGCCGACGGGGCAGCCGGCGCGGGGAGGGGACGATGGCTTCCACGTCGTTGAAGTGTGTTGCGCTGCCCCTGCTGCTCGTCTCGCTGGGCTGCGCCATCAGCGACTACCCCGTCATCACCGACGATCGCGGCAGCTCCAGCGGCGTGATCCGCACCGGGCACAACGCCTACTCTGCCGAGCCATTTCATGCCCGTCGGGACGCTCTGGGACGACGGCTCCGACGAGCTGTTCTCGATGGTCTACCAGAACCAGTACGGCGACCAGATGCTCTACTCCTTCAACAACTACGATCCCGACCTCATCGGTGATCTTCCTGGACCAGACCTACTGCGACTGGCGCTACGACGGCTGCACTATCACTCGCGTCGTGGAATCCCGGCCAACGACGCGATCGACGACATCGTTCGACGGCCGGTTGCGACTACGCCTGCTCCGGCGCCCGGTCGCTCTCCGACCTGGTCTCGTACGACACCCGGTACGGCGAGTGCGGCGACGCGGGCTGGCGCGACAAGCAAAGCGCGATGGCCGAGTTCGCCGACCTCGCGACCACGACCTGGCGCGGGAAGACGGCCTACCTGGTCCCCGTCGACAGCGCGACGGCGTCGGTCCTGCTGAACGGCCAGCCGGCGCCGATCTACGGCCACTACAACTTCTTCATCACCGACAAGCTGGAGCTCGTCCTGCCGATGACGCCCAACGGCCGGCACCAGTCGCGTGGCTCCAGACACTGGGTCGCGGAGAACGGGCCCGAGGCCGAGGTGACGTTCACCTACGGCTCGCTGGTTTCGAACTACCACGTCAAGTTCCACGAGGCCGGGATCGCGTACAACCTGACGCGGTTCTGACCCGGCGCGTCCCCCGCTCGCGCGCGATGCCCTACCTGCGAGAGCTGCGCGAGGAGCTGAGACGGCTGCTCGGCGGACAGGGGGAGGTGCTGGCGATCTGCTTCGTCGCCTGCACGGCCCTCCTGGTGCCCGTGTATGTTCCCCTGCGCGTTGGCGCCCTCGGACCGGCCTGGCAGGGCGTCAGCGCGACCCTCGGCAGGGGCGCGGTCTTCCTGGCGCTTCCGCTGGCCAGCCTGCCGCTGCTGCGCCGCAGCCCTGCGGACGTCGGCTTGCGCCTCGGCCGGCCGCGCCGCTGGCTGCTCGACGTCGCGCTCTGCTACCTGCTGCTGCTGCCCCTGCTGCTCGCCTGGTCGCGCCAGCCAGGGTTCCGCCGGGTGTATGCCAGCGACGGGCTTCGGCCGCATGACCTGGCAGCAGATCCTGGTCGTACAGGCCGCCTCGCTGGTTCGCCCTGTTCGCGGTCGAGTTCCTGTGCCGCGGCTACCTGCTCTTCGGGCTCCGGCCCGCGCTCGGCAACGCAGCGCTCGCGGTCCAGGCGATCCCGTTCGCGGTGATGCACGCGGGGAAGCCGGCGCCCGAGGCGTTCCTCGCCTACGGCTTCGGGCTCGGGCTGGGGCTGCTCGCGCTGCGGTCCGGGAGCATCCTGCCGGGCGTGCTGCTGCACTACGCCTGCGCGGCCAGCCTGGACCTGCTCGCGTTCGCGCGCTGGTGAGCGGAGTGACGAGAGCGCGGAGGCCGGCAGGCCTCCGCGCCGTGTGCGATCCGCGAGCCGGCGCGGCAGCAGGCGGCGCCGGGGACTGTGGCGCGTTTCACGGGCACCCGCGGTCCGACGCGGCGATCCCCGCGTCCCGCGTCCCGCGCTGGCCCGGATCGCCGGGGTCGTAGCTTCCGGGGCCGGCGCAGTTGCTGGCGCGCACGTCGAACCAGAACGCACCGCCCGCCTCCGGCGTGGGCAGCGGCCCGAACGAATCGGAGGTGATGTCGTTCGCGAGGCAGCCGAGCGTCGCGCGGGAGAAGTCGCCGACCGAGTCGCGCAGGGCGACGGCGTCACCGAAGACGATGTCGAACGTCTGCGCGGCGAGACCGCTGCGCCCACGTGAGCCGCTCGAGTGCCGGCCGGAGTCGGTGGATACGGCTGCGGATTGAGCATCACGCTTTCGACCGGTCCCGGCGGGGTATTGTCGGTGAGGCCGTCGCAGTCGTCGTCGACGCCGTTGCACAGCTCGAGACCGCCGTTCTGCAGGTTGCAGATGCTGAACAGCTGCCCGCGAGAGACCTCGGCGGTGTTCACGCCGTCCGACACGAGTACGCGCCCGGTGTAGAGCCCCGGCGCGTCCGCCAGGAGGGTGTGCGGGATCCGGAAGCTGCTTCCCGTGAGTTCGATGCCGACGGGCGTCGACGGGCCGCCCGTGCCGCCGGCGGCGTCCTGCGGCGCGAGGAGCAGGGTCGCGCGCAGTTCGGGCGAATCGGCGTCGCTCGCGGTCCATGACACGACCGCCTCGTGGTTCGGACCGACCGTCGGCGTCGCCGGCGTGCTGCCCGGCGGCGTCGGAGGAGCCGCGGCGTCGCGTCCCGCGCGCAGGTCGCTCGCCGACGGCGCGGCCGGCGACACGAGGCGCGACGCGAGGAGAACGCTGTCGCCGGGGCAGTAGCGGTTCCAGCAGCCGTCATTGCGCAGGTCGACCGGCCCGAGCAGCTCGATGCGGACCGTCGCCGGGTCCCAGGGGAAGTTGAGCGCGATCGCGCCGATCTGCTCCGGTGAACTCGCGCTGTCGATCATGTGCGGCTCGACGCGGTACTCGCGGACGCCGGTCGGCGTGACGAACCGGACCCGGTACGGCCCCACCCCGAGGAACGTCTCGCCGTCGAACGACAGCGGCGCCATCTCGAGGTCCTGGTTGCCCATGAACTGGTACGCGGACAGAGGCAGGGAGCCTTCGATCACGGGCGGTGCCGAGCCGTCCCCCGGACCGTTCGGCAGGTGGACGACGGCTGCGAGCGCGAGCAGCGGCGGATCGACGTGTGGGAGCGCCTTGTCCATCAGGTAGTGGTACGTGAACGGGTCGATCCAGTTGTCGTACCGGACCGGGGAGTTCGCATCCATGATGTTCGGCTGCGCAGACCTCCCCCGGGATCGGCTCGCGCTCCGGGCAACGCAGTCCCGCGCGCGATGAGAAGTAGCCCGTCGGGAACAGCGTGCCCGCCGGGTCGAACCCCTCCCCGGTGAACGGCGCGCCGCACTCGCGCGGTCATCGCGTACTCGTCGTACCCGCCCGTGTTGCAGGCGTGCTGGCTCAGGTCGTACGTGTGTCCCGAGTTCGTGGACCGCGACGCCGAAGTAGCCGTCCTCGGCGAGAACCGCGTGCGGCGCGAACCAACCGAGCGAATAGCCGATCGTGCCGTTCGCGATGAACTGGTGGCGGAACAGGTTCTCGGCAAACCAGTTGTTGCGGACCGAGAGCACCATCCGGTCGATGCCGCCGAGCTGAGCGCCGATGCTCAGCCCCAGGACCGAGGTGAACGGCTCGAAGAACGGAAACCAGCTGCCGTGGTCGTGGAACAGCATCGTCGACGAGATGTGGGAGTCGAGCGCCGCGAGCGGCCACGAGGCGAGACGGAGCGCGTCCTCGCGCGACTGCATCGCCTGCAGCTGCGGGAACGTGATGACGTTCTTGTCCTCTTCGTAATCGTATCGGATGAAGAGCGTGTACCGGTCGGTCGTCTTCTTGAGCGGAAGCTCCGTCGCGTCGCCGATGTTGTTGATGTTGGCGCAGTCCATGAGCTGCGGCGGCGCGTTCGGGGAGAGCGACTCCTGGTAGACGACCTGCGCCGATCCGCTCACCTTGCCGTTCCCGAAGGCCGCGAGTTTCTGCGGGCGGAACGGCGGCGCGTTCGCCCCGTCGAACAGCGCGACGAGCGTTTCGCTCGGCCGCTCGGGTGTTCCGCGCTCGATGAAGATCAGCTTCGAGTCAGCGACGGTCGTGAGTCCCGTCGGTGAGCGTTCCCGTGACCGGTGCGGTCAGGTCGAAGGGATGCGTGTTGGAGATCGTGACGAGCAGCGACGTGGGCTTGTCGACGACGGCTTCAACCGCGCCCTTCACCGACTGGACGATCTCGACGGTCGTGATCGCGACGTCGTCCGGAAGCCAGTTGCTCGGCTCGCGTGTGACTTCGAAGATCAGGCGAGCCGAGTTGTCGAACCCTCCCGGCAGCGTGTTGATCCCGTTGAGCTGGGCCCTGCCGTTCCCGATCCGGATCGGCAGTGAGCCGTTGACCCCGCTGACTTCGAGCTCGCCGGTGCAGACGTCGTACCTGATGTGCGGAAACACGCCGTTGATGCTGTTCTGATAGGTGCAGGGGTTGATTGCTCGGCAGTCCGGGAACGACGGGGCCGTTCTGGGGGTTGATGTCGAATCCTTCGTGGGCCGTCGTGTCGTCGTCGTCCCAGAGCTCGAAGTAGATGTCGAAGAACCGCTGATTCTTTCCCGGCACGACCTTGATCCGCGGGATGGGATTGGGCCAGCTCGCGTGGTCGTGGTTGCCGATCTCCGGGTTGGTGACCAGCATTCCCTGCTGCTCGAAGTCGCTGCAGACGTAGAAGTCCTGCTGCGGCCCGAACATGTCGTCGTTGCCCTCCTTCGCGATGTGGGCCTCGAGGGCGCGGACCGTGACGGTGCCGTCACCGGCGAGGGCCGCCGGTCCGAGCGGCGCCGCGACAGTGAACAGGGCGAAGAGGAGCGTTCGTTCGAGGCGCTTCGGCGAGATAGAGATCGTGGGACGCATCGTAATTCCTCCGAGGCGGTTCCTGGTCAGCGCGACATCACGAGGGCGCGGATCATGCGGGTCCCTGCGGGGAGCGACTCGAGCGCCTTCGCCACGACGGTTCCCGCGGCGGGACCGTCCGGGGCCCGCATCGCGTGGCCCGGCAGCGGCGACGCGACGAGCAGGTCGCCCGCGGCGATCGGCTGCGCGGTCGCGTCGGCCTTGACGGACACGATCGTGCCGGCGAAGGCCAGCGGCGCCTCACCGTCGAAAACGGAGCCTGGCGCGCCGGCGACGATCCCGGCGACGGTGGCCTCGAGCCCCGCACCGGAGCGGACCAGCGTCCCCGGGCGCAGCGGATCGGCGGCGAGGACGTCGCCGACCTCGACCCGCTCGGCGATCGGAGCGGGAAGCGCGCCGGGCAGGGAGGCGGGGAGCGTGGTGGGCTCGAGGGGCCGGGTTGCGACATCGGGCCCGGCTTCATCGCGGCACCGGTCCCGCCGCGGTCGCGCCCGGTCGACGCGGGCGGCGAGTCGGCCGTGGTGACGCGCCCCGCGCGCGGAGCGGCCGGCGCGAACTCCGGTGGCGAGGCCGCGTCGATCGCCGCGGCGAGCGCACGCGAGCGCGTCGAGGTCCAGCGGCCGCGCGCCGGCCACCGCGCCGTCGTCTCGCATCGCCGCGAACCGCGCCAGCGGAGTCGTCGCGCGCAGATCGGGGCGCGCCGCGAAGAGCGCCTCGTCCGGGGCGCGGCTCGGGAGCGGCGCGTTGCGCTCCTTAGGGCGGATCGCGGGGCGCTCCTCGAAGCCGATCCGCAGGCCCCAGACAGCGTAGTCGAACGCCGCGTCGGGCGTCTGGCCGTCGCGGCTGCGGACGACCAGTTCCTCCGTCGTCACCGAGGCGACGTAGAGGTCGGCCCACGCGCCGCGCGGCGTAACGTGCGCCGTCAGCCCGATGTCCGGGTTGGCGACCAGCCGGAACGTCTCGCCCAGCGGCACGCGCGCCTCGCCGTTCACGAGCCGCGCCGAACCGCGGGTGTAGACGGCGGCCTCGTCCCCCTCGGGCGCCGTGTATACGATCTCCGCCGTCGGGTCGAACGGGTGGTTCTGCACGAAGCTGACGCCGCCGGTCCCCTTGATCTTGAAGCCGGCCTGGCCGACCGCGGCCCAGGTCAGTCCGGAGGACGAGTCCTCGAAGTAGGCGGGATTCTCGCCCGGATTGACGGCGAAGCCGGCGACGCCGGTGCTGTTGTAGCCGAGGTAAGCACTCGCGCCGGAATCGCTCTCGCGGAAGATCCCGGCCGCGAAGTCACCCGAGGCGACGAGCCCCGTGTCCCCGACGGAGAGCGACGCCTGGCCGGAGTAGAGTGTCCCCGACGAGAAGACGCCTCCCGCGCCGCAGGTCTCGCAGCCGCCCCACTGGCCGCGGCCGACGACGCCGTCGTTGCCGTTGCTCAGGAGGGCGAAGCTCCCGCTCGAGTCGTTGTAGAACTCGCCGCCCGTGACAGGACCGCTCGCCAGCAACCCGGAGAAGGCCGTCGCCAGGCTCACACCGGAGCCGGAGTTCGCGAAGATCCCCGCCGTGTTGGTGGATGCCTCCTGCGCCTTCAGCCCGCCGGACTTCGTCTGGAACGTCGACGAGGTGTCGAGGAAGGCCGACGGCGCGCGCCCGCCCAGGTTCGCGGCGTCGAGCGCGCTCTGCGCCGTGCTCGCGTTCATCGCGTAGGCCGCGGCGACGATCCGCACGCGCGGGTTGAGCGTCTCTCGCGCCCCGCCCGCCGGCCCGACCTCGAGCTGCAGCCAGACCGCGGCGTAGTCGCGGAAGACGTCGGCCAGCGAGGTGTAGGTGCCCGGTCCCGAGCCGTCGCCGACCACGCCGCCCCCGAGCTGCACGCTGAACAGCCCGTTGCCGACCGTCACCGCCAGCGCGTTCGCGGCGAGGCGCGAGTCGACCAGGATCTCGTCCCCGGCCGAAGCCGCGCTGAAGAACCGGAAGACCATGTCGAACGAGCCGCTGCGCGGCTTGTCCGCGGCGTCGCGCAACACGCCCTGGTAGTTGACGAGCGGCGGGGGAGCGGCGGCGTCGCGCGGCGGGAGCGGTCAGCGCGCCGACCAGCAGCGCCGCGAGCGCGGCGGGCGAAGTGCGGAGCGGGCGGGCGATCCTCATGGCGGAGTCCTCTCTCACGGGCACGGCGCCGCGTTCGGGCGCTCAGTGCCGCTGCTGCGTTTCCCCTTGGTCCCTTCCTCGGCAAGCCGGTTCTTCGCGGTGACGAGGTAGAAGAAGCCCTTGCCGGCGCCGGGACTCCCCGCGTCGGACGCCTGCTCGGTGGAGACACCATTCACGAAACAGGTGCCCGTCCCGCCGCCGGCAAGGGCGGAGACGAAGTCGCGATACAGGTTGTAGGTGCCGACCGACGGCTCCGGGTCCCAGCGCAGCGTGGTCCGGTCGGAAAAGCGCAGCCCCTTGGCCTCACCCGGGGGCGGGAACCAGGACACGAAACCCGAGCCCAGCCGGTACGAGGCACTCGACGGCGCCCCGCCGGCGACCGCGTCGCCGATCGCGTCGAAGCTGACGCGGTAGCTGGCGGACGAGGCGCCCGCGCCGTTGACGGGGCGGCCGCCGGCGTTGACGGCGCTCTCGGTCAGCTTGTAGCTGGCGCTTTGCTGGGCGAGGGCCGGTACCGCCGGCGAGAGCGGCACCTGCGAGCAGGACGGCAACGACGACCGGGCGCATCCGAGGCTCCTCCACGAGACGGGAGGAGTGTCCCGTCGCGGAGCGCGGCGGCACCGGCATGAAGATGCGGGTCTGCGAAAGCGGCAGTTAGCCGGCCGCGCGGGACCTGCTCAGACCAGCCGCTCGCGGACCGCGCGCGAGACCGCGGCCTTCGCGCTGTTGACCTGGAGCTTGCGGTAGATCGAGCGGATGTGGCCGCGGACGGTGTCGAGGCTGATCCCCATCTCGTCGGCGATCTGGGCGTAGGTCCCGCCGCGGACCAGGCCGCGCAGGACCTCCTGCTCGCGCTCGCCCAGCTCGAGGCGCTGCGGGGCGGTGGTCGATGCCGGTCCGGTCGTCGCGCCGCCGCCCTCGCCCTGCCGCAGCAGCTCCAGCACCGAGCGCGCGACGCCCGCCGTCAGCGGCGAGCCGCCCCCCGCGATCGCGCGCAGCCCGGCCAGCAGCTCGGGCGCGGTGCTGCGCTTGAGCAGGTAGCCGTCCGCGCCGGCCCGGATCGCGTCGAGGATCGTCGCCGGCTCCTCGAAGACGGTCAGCACGATCACCGGCAGGCCGGGGTAGGCCTCCTTGAGCCGGCGGCAGGCCTCGATCCCGCTCATCCCGGGCATCTCGATGTCCGAGAGGACCAGTTCCCACGGGCACGGCTCGCCGCGCTCCGCGGCCTGCTCCGCCGCCCGGACCGCGGACGCGGCGGCCCCGTAGACGCCGACCAGCTCGAAGCCGGGCGCGAAGCGCAGCAGCGCCGCCAGCCCCTCGCGGTAGCCGGGATCGTCCTCGAAGATCGCGACGCGCAGGCTCACGGCGGTCATTCTCCTTCCAGCGGCCGGCCGGTCGACCGCATGATCATGCGGGTCGGCCGCGCCGGGTCGAAGGTCAGCGCGACGCGGGTCCCGCGCCCGCCCGCGCCCGGCCCGATCGCCAGCTCCGCGCCGATCTCCGCGGCCCGACGCCGCATCCCGGGCAGGCCGTGGCCGTGCGGCGCGGCGTCGTCCTCGTCCGCCGCGGCGAGCAGCCCGGGTGCGGCGATCCCGACCCCGTCGTCCTCGACCGCCAGCGTCCAGCGCCCGCCCGCCGCCGGCGCGAGCGACAGCGTCACGCGCGACGCCTCGGCGTACTTCGCCGCGTTGTGCAGCGCCTCGAGGCCGACGCGCTGCACCGCGTGCTGGGCCGCCAGCGTCAACTCCAGGTCCGGAAAGCGCTCCGGGAAAGCGGTCTCGAAGCGCGCCCCGCCCCCCGCGAACAGCCGCCCGCCGCGCTCGGCCAGGAAGTACGCCAGCCGCTCGAGGCGCGTGTTGCCGGGCCGCAGCGCCCAGACGATGTCGGTCAGCGCGAACCCCAGCTCGTTCGCCGTCGCGACGACGCGCTGTGCGAGGCCGTGCCGCTCGTCGGCCGGCAGGCTCTCCTCGCCGAGCAGCGCCGACATGATCCCGATCCCGCCCAGGCCCGAGCCCAGCTCGTCGTGCAGGTCCATCGCGATCCGCGTGCGCAGCCGCTCGAGCTGCAGCGCGCGGCGGGCCCGCGCGCGCACACCACAGCGCCAGCGCGCCCGCGGCCGGCGAGCGCGAGCGCGGCCCAGAACCACGGCCGCTGCCAGAACGGGGCGAGCACGCGCACGCGCGACGGCGACCGTCTCCGCGCTGACCTGCCGCGCGCCGTCGACGGCGCGCGCCTCGAAGCGGTAGCGGCCGGGCGCGAGGCCGGCCAGCGAGACGGTCCGTTCGCGCTGCGGCGCGCTCCAGGCGTCGTCGCCGGACGCCGAGCAGGCGGTGCTGGAAGCGCGGCGGACCGCCCGACGCCGAGCCGAAGCCGATCAGGTCGATCGCCAGCTGCCGCTGGCCCGGCCGCAGGACGACCTCGTCGACGACCGGCTGGCCCAGCTCGGAGATCGGCCACGGTGAGCCGGCGACGCGGACCGCGCCGACGAGGAGCCGCGGCGGCCGCGGCGGGGGATCGTCTCCCGGCGGCAGCCGCGACACGGCGCCGTCGACGGCGAACCAGACGTTCCCCTGCGGATCGGTCAGGCAGTGCCGGACCTGGTTGCCGGCCAGGCCGTCGTCGCGCCCGAGGTGGCGGAGCCGGCCGCTCGCCGGATCGAGGATGTCGACGCCGCGCGCGGTGCCGATCGCGAGGCGGCCGCGCGCGTCGGTCGTCGCGCAGCCGACGTCGATGCTGGCGAGCCCCTGGCCCGGTCCGAGGTGCGTCCAGCCGGGCTTCTCCGCCGCCGGATCGTCCAGGCGCACGACGCCGCCCGTTCCCAGCACCCACAGGCGCCCCGTGGAGTCGGCGTGCAGCAGCTCGGGGAGCAGGCCGAGGGCCTCCTCGTCCGCCACCTGCTCGAATCGACCCTGCCGGCCGCGGACCAGGCGTCCGGTGAAGGCGACCCAGAGCCGGCCGTCGCGGTCCTCGGCGAAATCGAGCGCGAAGCCGTCGGGGATCGCCTCCTGCGCGGGGACGTTGACGAAGCGGTTGGCGCCGGGGGGAAGGTAGTTGAGCGTGCTCGCCCCGGGGGTCTCGATCCCCGCCGAGGCCCAGATCGTGCCGTCGCGCGCCTCGAAGAGCGCGACGACGTCGCGGCCGGGCAGGCCGTCCTCCATCCCGAGGAGCCGCGGCGGCCCCGATGCGGCGAGCGAGCGCAGCCGCCCGTCGCCCGGGAAGTGCGCGACACCGCGCTCCGTCGCGAACCACCAGCCGCGCTCGGTCGCGATCACCGGGCGGACGACGCCCCAGCCCAGTTCGAGGACCCCGCGCGGGAACGGCGCCTGCACCGACTCGAACCGCTCGCCGTCGAAGCAGCTCACGATCACGCGCAGGGCCGCCGAACGCGTGACGAAGCAGGGCCGCCCGTCGGCGTCGAGCAGCGCCCCGACGCTGCGCTCGAGCGCCAGGCCGTCCGCGGCGTCGTAGGTCGAGAGGCCGCGCGGCGCGATCCGCGCGAGCCCGGCGCCGGCCGAGCCGACCCAGAGATTGCCGGCGGAGTCCTCGGCGACCGAGGCCTGGATCCCGGGCGGCAGGCCATCGGCGCGGTCGATCGCGGTGACGCGCGCGCCCGGCTCGCCGGCGCGCTCGACGATCGCGGCGCCGGCGTCGGTGGCGAGCAGCAGCCGCCCGTCCGCCGTCTCGACCAGCGCCTGGACCGAGCTGTCGGGCAGGCCGTCCTCGCGGGCATAGACCGCTCCGCGGCGCAGCCGCCCCGTCGCCTCGTCGGGACGCAGCTCGATCAGGCCGCTGACCGAGGCGGCCCAGAGGCGGCCGGCGCGGTCGCGGAGCAGCGCGCGCACGTCGCCGCCCATCTCGTCGTGCGTGATCCAGCGCTTGGCGAGACGGGCGCTCGTCGACGGCCTCTCCGGCGCCCGGCGGGGTCGCGTGGAACACGCCCCACCAGCGCGTGCCGATCCAGACCGCGCCGTTCCCGTCGTCGGCGAAGCCGCGCACGACGACCTCGAGCGGCGCGCCGCGCTCGTCGACGAACGCGACCGGCGTCGCGCGCCACGCGCCGGACGCATCGCGCTCGAGATACGCGGCGCCGCGCGTCGAGCCGACCCACAGGCGGCCCGCGGGGTCGCGGTGGAGAACGATCGCCAGGACCTCGGTCGAACGGTCGGGCGGTGGCTCGCCGGGCACCGGCGCGCGGCGGATCGGTCGGCAGCGGGACGCGCTCGAACAGCGGCCGGCCGGGCCGCGGGCGCGGATCGAAGCGGAACAGGCCGGCGTTGGTTCCCACCCAGTAGGTCCCGTCGTCCTGCTCCAGCACGGCGCGCACCGAGGGGCCGGCCAGGCCGTCCGTTCTCGTCGTAGTTGCGGAACTCGCTCCCGTCGAAGCGCGACAGCCCCTCGTCGGTGCAGAACCAGAGGAAGCCGCGCGAGTCCTCGACGATGCAGCGCACGCTGTCGCGCGCCAGGCCGTCGGCGACGGTGTAGACGCGCAGCGGCAGGCGGTGGGCGAGGACGCGGCGGGGCCACCGCGGCCGCCAGGATGGCCGCAGCGAGCAGGGCGATCGCGGCGCGTGGCAGCGCGAACCGGGAGTCGCGGAACGGGCGTCGCGCAAGGAGCCTCCGCGGCGAGAGGCCAGTCTACGGCCTTCCCCGGCCGCGGCGAGCGAATACTGCGCGAGGGGCCCGGCGGCACGGCGAGCCTCCGCGCGCCGAGGTCGCGGGTGCAGGTCACCGAGGGTCAGGCCCCGGGATCGCTCTCCGGAACCGGCGCCGCCGTCAACGCGGGAACGGACCTCCGCGCGGCTGTCCGTCCGCCGAGCGCCCGGTGTTACCCTTGCTCCATCGTCCGGCGCGCGCGGGCGAGGCGACGCGCCGCTGACCGACACCGGGGGCGTTTCCGATGAAGCGAACTCTCTCCGGCCTGCTCGCTGCAAGCCTCCTGCTCGTGGCGGTCATCCTCGGCTCGACCGTGATCAAGGCCTGGCCGAAGGAGTACTTCTGGGTCGACCGCCAGGGGGCCCGGATACCGGTCTGGGTCCGGGGGAACACGGCGTCCCGCGTCTTCGTCGTCTTCGTCCACGGCGGCCCCGGCAGCAGCGGCACGCTCGAGTCCATCCTCGAGGTCAGCCCGGCCGACGGCCGGTTCGATCATCCGTCGCCTCTGCAGTTCCTCGAGTCCGACTTCTCCGTCGTCTACTGGGACCAGCGTCATTCGGGCATGTCGCGCGGCCCGGCGGATCCCGACGAGAGCCTGCCCGAGGACTTCGGCGAGGACCTTGCGCTGGTCGTCCGCGAGCTGCGGAGGCGACACCACGTCGAGCACCTCTTCCTGATCGGCCAGAGCTGGGGCCACGCCGTCGCCATGAGCTACCTGACCCACGTGGCCAGCTGGCGGGAGAACCAGGCCGGCATCGCCGGCTACATCGGCTACAAGGGGAACCACGAGCAGGACCTCGCGTACCAGGCCGCGAGGCCCAGGATCGTCCGGCACGCCGAGGAGAGGATCGCTACCGGGATCGACGTGCCCACGTGGGGCGAGGCGCTCGAGTTCTACCGGGCGACCCCGGCGCTTGTCACGCTGCGCGATGCCGGCCGGCACGACGAGTACGTGGGGCGGGCGATGGGCGTCTCCACGAGCTTGCTGGAGCGGATCTGGTCCGCGTTCCGGGCCTCCGTGTTCTCGCCCTTCAATGGCTGGGCGTACTACCTCAACCACCGTAGGACGGTGCGGGCCGAGCGGTTCATGCTCCGGGTGGTCACCTCGAGCGACCTGCGCGATACGGTCCCGAGGCTGGCGATTCCCACCCTGCTCGTCTACGGGGAGAAGGACCTGGTCGCCCCGCCCGAGGTCGGCCAGGCGATCCTCGACGCGATCGCCACTCCGGCGCCGCAGAAGTCGCTCCTGATGCTGCCGCATTCCCGGCACGGCGCCGAGGGAGAAGACGTCGCCGTGATGCAGCGCGCGATCAGGGACTTCGTTCGCCGGACCGCCGCAGCCACGCGGGCGACGAGATAGCGACGCCTGCGGCGCGGCCGGCCCCCGATCCGCTTCGCCTCAGCGGTCCTCGCACGCCCACTCCACCAGCTCGTAGCGCACCGAGCGCACGGGGATCTCCATCCGGCGGAACTGGCGCAGCGCCAGCCACGCGGCGAACGCGACGAGCGCCGCCGCGCCCAGCCCCAGCGCGAGCGCGCCGGCAGGGGACTTCATCAGTTCGGCGGCGGAGACCTCCAGGCGGGCCTCGAGCGCGAACGGGCGCGTGCGCCGGCTCACCCCCAGGATCAGGCTGCGCATCGGGATGATCAGGAACAGGGCGAGCGGGCCCCAGTACAGCGCCTGCCGGACCGCGCCCGGCACCCCGGGGCGGTAGGCCGTCAGCAGCGCGGCGAGCGCGAGCAGCCACAGCGTCACGACCAGCGCGAGTTCGAGCGCCAGCACCCCGAACGGGACCGTCTGGACCGCCGACCCGGCGGCCATTCCGGCCGCGATCCCGACCAGGGGCGGCGCGAACAACCGCGCGAACACCCGCCCGCGCGGCAGCGGCAGCGGATCGACGAAGCGCAGCGGCCGCAGCAGCGGGCCGTTGGTCGACATCAGCATGTACGCGACGAGGTAGAGGTAGAACAGGCGCATCCCCGCGAGGTCGGGGTCTTCCGACAGCGCGCCGGCGCCGCCCGCGAACAGGAAGCCGAGGAGCGCGGCGAAGACGAGCCAGCCGTAGCGCGAGAAGTGCGGCAGCCACCGGAAGAGGAGCGGCGCGAGCCGCGCCCGCTGGTGCGTCGCCGTCCGGTCGGAGGACGCGTCCCTCCCCGCGCGCGCGTCCCGCCGCGGCGCGGCGACCGTGGCGCGCGGTACGAGTTCGAGCGCCGGCGGCACGCCGCGCAGGGCGAAGGCCCCGCAGAGCGCGGCCAGCGCGAGCAGGCCGAGCGCGGCCACCCAGGGCGCGCGCCCGGCAGAGACGACCGCGACCGCGATCGCCAGCACCACGGCGACGCGCCACGCACGGTGCTGCCACCGCCCCGCCAGCTCGGCCTCGCCCCGCGCGGCCGCCTCGATCAGGGCCACCGCCAGCAGCGACGCCGCGGCCGCGAGCGCCGTCGGCGCAGCGACCGAGAGCCGCGCGGGCCCCCGAAGCGCCGCGACCGCCGCGAGCAGCCCGAGCAGGATCGCGCCCACGGCCACGATCAGGAGGCAGCCGACCAGGACGGCGAGCGCGTGGTGGAGCCAGAGCCGGCGGCCCGAGAGCGGGAGCGCCAGCTCGTGCTCGGTGGCGCGGGTCGTGACCGGTCCGGCGACCAGGTAGACCCCGACCGAGAGCCAGATCGCGAGGGCGATCACGCCGACCGGCGGGCTGGCCGCGCGGCCCAGGGCCGCCATCACGATCAGGCCCGAGACGACCCCCGCGTTGAGCCCGGCGAGCAGGGCCCACGCCGGGCTCGCGCGGAAGGCCGCGTCGTTCCGCACCAGGCGCAGGTTCATGGCTGCCCCCCGACCAGCTCGACGAACATGTCCTCGAGCGCGATCGACCGGCACTGCGCGCCGGAGCCGGCCAGGTCCCGGGCCAGCTGCTCCTCCGCGCGGCGCGGGTCGAGGTGGAAGATCGCGTGCAGCGCGTCGGCGCGCTCGCGGACCCCGACGCAACCCGGCAGCGCCAGCAGCTGCTCGCGGGTGACGCCCGGCGTGCGCGGCACCAGCGCCAGCGCGAACCCCTCGCGCAGCTCGTCCAGCCCCTCGTCGATCAGGACCCGGCCGCCGTGCAGCATGACGATCCGGTCGGCCATCCGCTCGACGTCGGTCATGTAGTGCGAGGAGAACAGGATCGTCGTCCCGGCCTCGTTGAGCAGCTCGATCGAGGTCTCGAGGAACTCGCGCCGCGCCGCGGGATCGAGCCCGCTCGCCGGCTCGTCGAGCAGCAGCAGCTCGGGACGGTGCGCGACGGCGCACAGCAGCGCGACGCGGCGGGCCTGTCCCCGCGAGAGCGTCCGCACCTTCGACCGCGGGGTCGACCTGGAAGCGCTCGGCCAGGACGCGGGCCGAGCGGTCGTCCCAGGTCGGGAAGAGCGAGCGGTGCAGCGCGATCACCTCGCCGACGGTCAGGTACGGCGGGAGGATCTGGTCCTCGGCCACGTAGCCGATCCGGCGCTTGACCTCGACCGGCCGCTCGCGCGGGTCGAGCCCGAAGACCCGCACCCGCCCGCGCTGGGCGACCAGCATCCCCATCGCGATCCGGATCAGGGTCGTCTTGCCGGCCCCGTTCTCGCCGATCAGCCCGACGACCTGTCCCGGCTCGACCGCGAAGCTCACGCCGGCCAGCACGTCCTGCCCGCGCCGGTAGGCGCGGTGCACGTCTTCGAAATCGGAGGGCGCTCATGGTCTCTTCTCCCGCTCGATCTCCTCGAGCAGATTCATCACGTCGCCGAGCGGGACGCAGCAGAGCGCGGCCTGCGAGAGCAGGCGCTCGGCGGCATCGCGCAGACGCTCGCGGTTCTCGGCCGGATCGGCGGGCGGCGCGGCGCGCTCGCTGACGAAGGTTCCGCGCCCGCGCTGCGTCTCGATCAGACCGTCCCGCTCCAGCTCGTCGTAGGCCTTCTTGACCGTCAGCGGCGCGATCACCAGTTGCGCCGCCAGCTCGCGGTGCGACGGCATCCGCTCCCCGGGCGCGAGCCGCCCGCCGGCGATCGCGTCCAGGACCTGCCGCACGATCTGGCGGTAGATCGGCAGCTCGTCGCCCGGCTGGACGTGGATCAGCATCGCGACCTCACCGCGCCGCGCGCCGCCGTGCGACGACGACGGTCGCGTCGTCGCACGGGAAGGCCCCGCCGGCGCCCGGCATCCCGTCGACCAGCTCGCGCACGAGCAGGTCGATCGCGCGGCCCCGTCCCGCGCGGAAGGCGTCGATCAGCCGGCTCTCGCTCACGAACGCACCGGTCGCGTCGATCCGTTCCGAGATCCCGTCCGTGACCAGAAGCAGGGCGTCGCCGGGCGCGAGCACGGCGGTATCCGTGTCGCCCCGCCACGACGGGAAGAGGCCGAGCGGGACGCCGGTCGAGTCCAGCCGCAGGACGGCGCCGTCGTGCCGGACGACCAGCGGCGTGGGGTGGCCGCAGTTGGCGTAGCGCAGTTGCCCCGACGCGTCGTCGTACTCGCAGAGGAAGAGCGTCGCGTAGTGCTCGGGCTCCGTCAGCTCGAAGAGCAGGCGGTTGAGCGCGCGGACCCGCGCGGCGAGGTCCCCGGCCGGCAGCGCGTAGTGGCTGCGCAACGCGGACTGCAGCGCGGTGACGATCAGCGCCGCGGGCAGCCCCTTGCCGCACGCGTCGCCGATCGCGAGCGCGATCCGTCCCGGCGCGATCGGCAGGAAGTCGAAGAAGTCGCCGCCGACGCCGGCCGCGGGGCGCGAGAACCCCGCCGCCTCGAGCGAGCCTTCCGTCACGGCGTGTTGCGGGAAGAGCCGGGCCTGGACGCGGCGGGCGAGACGCACCTCGCGCAGCGAGGGGACGGCGCCGGGCTCGATCGGCGGGAGCGGGCGGGAGGGCACGGGGGCGAGCGTCATGGCGGCCTCGAAGATCTAGTGACATAGAGGACTATATCACTATTTCTTCTGGAGGCAAGGCCGATCTTTCGCGGAGCCTCAATGAGGCCGCATCTCATTTATTATGAATGACTTAAGATTCCTTCGCGGCCGGGGCACAACGCCGGACCCGGACCTCCGCGACCCGCCGCAGCGGGATGGCCCCCGTCAGCGCTTCACCGCCACGCACGCGATCTCGATCCGCGCGTCCCTCGGCAGCCGCGCGACCTGCACCGTGGCGCGTGCGGGCGGCTCGCTCTTGAAGGTCTCCGCGTAGATCGCGTTCATCGCGGCGAAGTCGTTCATGTCGGCCAGGAAGACCTGGGCCTGGACGACATCGCGCACCGTGTAGCCGGCCGCCTTCAGCACCGCCTCGAGGTTCTTCAGGACCTGCCGGGTCTCGGCCTCGATCCCGCCGGGGACCATCTGACCGGTCGCCGGGTCGATCCCGACCTGGCCCGAGACCCAGAGCGTGTCGTCGGCCTCGACGGCGTGGGAGTAGGGGCCGATCGCGGCGGGGGCGCCGGGGGCCGTCACCGTGCGGCGGGCCTCCGGACCGGAGGCACAGCCACCGGCGCCGAGCAGCCCGAGGCCGACGAGTAGGACGAGGGGAGCGACGAGGATCTTCACGCACGCCTCCAGCCGGCGGCGGTGGCGTCGCTCGGGGCGTAGACCGCCCCGAGCGACGCGCCACGCCTCACTGGATCTTATTCGTTGACACGTTGTACTGCACGGTGTCCGAGAGCCCGTCGTCGAGGTTGGTGATCGCCACCGGCACCCAGGTCTTCTTGGGGAACAGGGCCTTGAGAGCCTTGCCGCCCTTCAGGGTGATCGAGGTCGCGCTTTTCCACTTGACGTCGGTCCAGAGCTGGCCGGCGATCGTGACCGCCAACCGGCTGTGGAAGTTGGTGCCGGTCACGGCGAGCTTGAAGGAGTTGCCTCCCGACTTGCTGATCTTCGTGATCGCCGGCGGCGCGCCCGCGACCGTGATCGAGCCGGAGCTGTTGCAGGAGGTCCCGTCGGCGCTGGCGGTCATCGTCCAGGCGTAGCTGCCGGACAGGGGATAGGCGTGCTGGATCAGCGAGCCGGTGCCGTTCTGGCCGTCGCCGAAGGCCCACGCGTACTGGGGCGCCGCGGTGCAGCCGTTGGCGGTCGCGTTCCCTTGGAAGGAGACGCTCGCACCCTCGCCGGCGCCGGCCGGGACGGTCGCCGCGCACGTCAGCCGGCAGCCCTGCCCGCTGACGGTCAGCGTGGCCGTGCCGAGATTCGAGTCGGTCAGGCCGTCCCAGGCGGCGAAGGTGAAGCTGTCGTTCCCCAGATAGCCGGCGTCGGGGAAGATCGTCGCCGTGGTCCCGGTGATGCCGACGCTCGCGTGCTGCGGCTGGGTGATCACGCGGAAGGTCAGGGTCTGGTTCTTGTCCTTGTCCGTGCCGCTCAACGCGACGGTGCGCGGCGTGCCTGGCGTGACCGTCACCGTCACGTCGCTGACCGTGGGAGCACGGTTGTTCGTCGCGCTCTCGGAATCCGGTCCGTTGTGGCAGGCGTAGCAGGAGATCCGGAAGCCGCGCCAGAAGTTGCGCTTGCCGAAGTCCGAGCTGAGCTGGCGGTCGCCGAGCGCGAGCGAAAGGACGGTCCCCTTGTAGTCGCTGCCGTGGCAGGCCTTGCAGCGTCCCGCCCCGCCGTCCTCCGCGGCGTCGGGGTGATCCCCGACCCACGACTGCCCGACCGGGTGCATGCCGTGCGGGCCGCCCGTCACCGTGCCCGGGTTGCGGTTGTGGCACGTCCGGCAGTCCGACAGGACACCCACATTCCCCTGCAGCTTGACGCTCTGCACGTTGTCGTTGCCGTGGGCGGCCGGATACTCGGCGTGCGTCGAGCCGTGGCACGCCTCGCAGGCCACCCCGCCGTGCCCGTAGGAGAAGCGGTAGAGATCGAAGCCCGGAGCGGGGACGTTCGGGTTGGTGGCGAACCGCTGGTTCGCGGGCTGGCGGCGCGTGCCGTTCGGCAGGAACGCGGTCGTGTACCGGATCTGCCCGGCGTTGGCCATCGCGTCGCCGCTGTGGCAGTTCTGGCAGGCGGGCTGATCGAGCCAGCCCGTGCGGGCGGTCGAGCCGACCTCGCTCATCGTGCCGTGGCAGCTCTGGCACTGCATCGCCATCGTGCCGTCGGCGGCGACGGAGGCGCCCATCGCGCCTCGCAGGCAGCGGGTCGCCGAGCCGGGGTGGCAGCGGTAGCAGGCCGAGCGGTTGGCGCTCTGGCCCAGCGTCATGCCCGTCAGCGGGTCCTGGACGTTGTCGTGGATGGAATGGACCGAGTGCGTCAGCTGCGGCATCCCGGCCTGCCCGCTCCCCGGCAGCGCGTTCGAGGGGTGACAGGCCGCGCAGAGGATCGGATGGCCGTCGTCGTGCGCGGTTGCGTAGAGGCCGCCCGTGTTGTAGCCCGCCGCCGTCAGCGTCTGCTCGTACTTGGTCCGGTTGTCGCGCCGGTCGTCGTGCAGCAACAGGATGTTGAGGCGGTAGTCGATCTGCGGGTCCGGGTTGTTGACCCAGCCGCCGCGCGGCCGCGCGTCCCCGTTGCTGTTCGAGCCGTGACAGGCTCGGCAGTCCATCTCGTCCGACACCGGCAGCACGATGTCGGTCGTGGCCAGCACCGCCCCCGACGCGTCGCGCGCGGTGAGCCGCATCATCGGGTAGGCGTTCTTCGTGCCATGGTCGTCGGTGGGCGTGATCGGGATCCCGACCGCCGAGAACCAGGCCTGCACCGCGTCGAACGACATCGGTTGGGGAGTGTTCGAGAGGCCCGGCATCGCCTGGCCCGCGAGTCCGTGGTCGACCGCGAGGTCGGCGCCGTAGATCGGCTTCACGTACTGCCAGAAGTTGGTCTTGTCCTTCGAGGTCGAGTTGAACGAGCCCTGCGGGTCGGCCACCGCCTGGTAGGTGATCGTGATCCCGCCCGGGTTGACGACCAGGTTCCCTCGCGCGTCGATCAGCTGCGCGTGGATCGTGTTGAACGGCGGCAGGATCGAGAAGACGGAGAAGTCGGCGTCCATGCAGTGCATGCCGAGGTCGTTCCAGCCGACGAGCGTGTAGCCGGTGCCGCCCGGCCCTGCCGACGCGTGGGGGAGCAGGAGTGCGAGTGCCAGGATCGACAGGACGGCGAGCAGGGACGGGCCGGCGGAATGCCGAGCGCGGCGGAGCGGGACTTGGGACATGATCGCCTCCACGGAAAGGGACCGGGCTCGGCTAGAGTGCGCCCGTTGCACCGCATCGGCTTGCGTAATGTCACAGGAATCGTCTGTTGCGACCGTGTCGAAACAGATCGCCGAAATTCCCGGCGATCGGAGGGTTCCATGAGTGTTCGCGTCGAAGCGATCTATGAAGGGGATCTGATCTGCCGCGCGGTCCACGGCCCGTCGGGCGACGCGATGCTCACCGACGCGCCGACCGACAACCAGGGCCAGGGGCGTCACTTCTCGCCGACCGACCTGGTCGGGACCGCGATGATCACCTGCATGGTGACGATCATGGGGATCGCGGCGCGGGCGCGCGGCTGGGCGATCGAGGGGACGCGGGCCGAGGTCATCAAGGAGATGTCGGCGGTCCCGCGGCGTCACATCGCGCGCCTCTCCGTCACGATTACGATGCCCCCGGGCGTGCCGGCGGCGGCGCGGCCGGTGCTGGAGGCCGCGGCGCTGGGGTGCCCGGTCAAGGCGTCGCTGGGACCGGACACGGTGGTCGATGTGGAATTCGTCTACGCGTGACGGCGTGCGCGCGAGACCAGCGCCGCCAGCGCGAACTCGAGCACCAGCACCAGCACGATGCACGGACCCGAAGGCAGCCGCAGCGCGTCGAACTCGAACGAGAAGACCAGGCCGCCGAGGACGCCAATGACGGCGGCGGCCCAGGACAGCGCGAACGCCGGCGCGAGGCGGCGCGTCAGGTGGAGCGCGGTTGCGCCGGGAAGGACGAGCAGCGCCGAGATCAGCACGACGCCGACCAGCCGCATCCCGACCACGATCACGAGCGCCAACAGCACCATCAGCAGCGCCCGCATCCGGGCGGTCGGGATCCCGGCCGCTTCGGCCGCCAGCTCGTCGAAGGTGTAGAAGATCAGCGCGCGGCGGTGCCACGCCAGGAGCCCGACGACGACCGCTGCCGCGGCCACCGACGCGACGACGCCGCTCGGTCCCGCGGTCTGGACCGAGCCGAACAGGATCGCCTCCCAGCTCACCGGCCCGGCCGCGGAGCCCAGCCAGTCGCGGTACCAGTCGAATCGCAGCAGGCTCTGGCGCAGCGAGAGCAGCAGGATTCCGGCCGCCATCGCCGCCACCAGCACGATCCCGATCGCCGCGTCCTCGCGCGTCGTGCGCGAGGCGGCGAGCACGCCGATCGCCAGCGCCGAGGCGACGCAGAAGGCGAAGACGACCGCGTCCCCGGCCAGCGCCGACAGCCCCAGGATCGCCGCGATCCCGAGGCCGCCGAAGGCCGCGTGGCTCACCCCCTGGGCGACGAACGACAGCCGGCGGATCACGACGAAGTACGAGAGCGCCGCCGAGGCCGTCGCGACGGCGAGCGCCGTCACCAGCCCCTGCCGCGCGAAATCGAACGACAGGTACTCGAGCGTCTTGAGCGCCGCGATCACCCGTCGCCTCCCGTGTCCTCGGACCAGTCGTGCGCGATGTCGTGGCGGAAGACCTCGGTCAGGACCTCGGGCGTCAGGCCGCCCGGCGTGTCGTGGTAGTGGAGCGTGCGCGCCAGCACGGCGATCCGATCGCACGTCGCCGCGATCAGTTGGAGGTTGTGGGTGACGAGCAGCAGCGTGACGCCAAGCTCCGCGCGGGCGGCGGAGAGCAACCCGGCGAAGCGCTCGCGCCCGGAGCGGTCGATCCCTACCGTCGGCTCGTCGAGCAGCAGCAGGCGCGGCGCGCCGGCCAGTGCGCGCGCGATGAAGACGCGCTGCTGCTGGCCGCCGGAGAGCGCCCCGATCGGCCGATCGGCCAGGTCGGCGACGCCGGCGAGTTCCATCACGCGTTCCACGCGCTCGGTGGCGGCGCGCGACAGCGGGGCCCAGGCGGGGACGCCGTGGGCCGCCGTCATCGCCACGACCTGCCGGACCGACAGGGGCGCGCGCAGCTCCGCGGCCTGGCGCTGCGCGACGTAGCCGACGAGGCCGTCGCGGACCGCGTCGTGCGGCGGGCGCCCGAAGACCTCGACGCGCCCCTCCTGGGGCGACAGCAGCCCGAGCACGAGCCGCAGCAGCGTCGACTTGCCGCCGCCGTTCGGGCCGAAGATTCCGAGCCGCGTGCCCGGCGGCACGTCGAGGTGGACGTCTTCCAGGGCGACTTGTCCGCGCGGGTAGGTGTAGCTCGCGCCGGCCAGGGCGACGGCCGGCTTCGCGGCGGGAAGCGCCGCGAGCGGCGCGCCCTCAGGGCTGGTCACCGATCCCCTCGGCCAGCGTCCGCGCCAGGACCTCCATCATCTGCGGCCAGTCGTTTGCGTGCAGGCCGAGCGTGTCGATCGACATCAACCGCACCCCCGACTGGTCGGCCACGCGCTCGGCCGCGGTGGTCGGGTACTCCGGCTCGACGAAGAGGGTCGTGATCCCGTGGTCTTTGACCTCGTCGATCGTCTGGCGCAGGTCGGCCGGGGCGGGCTCGACCCCCTCGATCGGTTTGAGCACCGCCGCGATGACCAGGCCGTAGCGGTCGGCGTAGCGGTGGAGCGAGTCGTGGAAAGTGACGACGCCCCGCCCCTGGTATGGCGCCAGCGTCGTGCGGGTCAGCTCGTCCGTGCGCGCCACGACGTCGAGGAAGCGGGCCAGCCGCGTGTCGAGCCGCGCCGCCAGCGCCGCGCTCTCCGCGCCCGGCGCGAGTTGCGCCTTCAGTGCCGCCGTCACTGCCCGGGCCAGCGGCGCGACCAGCGACGGGTCGAGCCACAGGTGCGGGTCGGCGGCCGGGTGGTGCGTCGGGTGGGCGTGGGGCGGCATGCCGTCCGCGGGGGCTGCCGTGCCGTCCAGCGTCGATTCGAGCGACGCGAAGACGACGAGCGGGCGGCCGGTGCGGACCTTCTCGGCCCAGGTGTCGAGCCCGTAGCCGACTGAGACCGCGAGGTCGGACTTCTCGAGCGCCGCGACCTGCGCCGGAGGCGGGTCGAAGCCGTGCGGGGTCGACTCGACAGGGATGAGCGTATCGATCCGGACCAGCGCCGCGTCGGCCGGGTCGACCAGCTCGCGCACGATCATCTCGAGAGGGCGGATCGTGACCGCGACGCGCAGCGGGGCCTCGGGGGAAACGGCGCGCGGGCCGGTCGTGTGCTCGTGCGGGGTGCAGGCGGGGGCGAGCAGGAGGAGGGCGGCGGCGAGCGCGGCGGCGAGCGCGGCGGCGGCGCTGCGCGGGCCGGCGGATACGGCGCGCGGACCGGCGGATACGGCACTCAGCGCGTGGCTCACCGGCCGCCTCCCGGCGCGGGCGGCGGCGGTGCGGGCGCGGGCGGCGGCGTGCGCGGCAGCGTCTCGTCCATCTCGGCCAGCACGTAAGTCATCAGCGTGAACGCGGCGAGCGACTCGCGGTAGTCGTTCGGGTCGACCTTGTCGACCGTGTCGGCGTCGCTGTGGTGGTAGTCGAAGTAGTGCCCGCTCTCCGTCCCCAGGCCGAGCTGCGGGACGCCGTCCTTCCCGAGGAAGGAGATGTCGGCGCCGCCCCCACCCTTCCGGATTTCGACCGGGCCGAGCGTCTCGAACAGCGGCGCATAGCGCTGGACCATCGCGACGGCGTCATCGGTCGCGCCGACGCCGATGCGATTGGGGCGGAAGCCGCCGCTGTCGGTCTCGAAGGCGGCGAAGTGGCGGCCGGCCTCGGCGCGGTGCAGCTCGGCGTAACCGCGGCCGCCGTCGACGCCGCGCTCTTCGTTGGTGAAGAGCACGACCCGCACGGTCCGCCGCGGGGTGAGCCCCAGCTCCCCGAGCAGGCGCGCGGCGTCGATCGCCATCGTCACCCCCGCGCCGTCATCGTGCGCGCCGCAACCGACGTCCCACGAGTCGAGGTGTGCGCCGATGACGACGATCTCCTCCGGCTTCTCGCGCCCCGGCAGCTCGGCCAGGACGTTCGGGCTGGGGCCGTCGGGGAGGTTCTTCGCCTCCATGAAGAGCCGGACGGTCGGCTTGTCGCCGCGGTCGAAGAGCCGCTGAAACATGATCGCGTCCTCGATCGGGATCGCGGCGGCGGGGATCCTCGGGACATCGTCCTGGTAGCTCATCATGCCGGTGTGCGGCGTGCGCATGCTGCGCGTCGTCACCGAGCGCACCAGCGCGGCGATCGCCCCGTGCTGCGCGGCGCGGCTGGCGCCACCGGTGCGGTAGGCGACGGCCTCGCCGTAGCCGCCGAACCCGTCGCCCTGCTCCCTCATCGGGAAGTTGTAGAGGACGATCTTCCCCTTGACCGTGTCCTTGACGCGCTCCAGCTCGTCGAAGTCGCGGACCACGACGACCTCGCCGGCGATCCCTTCCGGCGGCGTGCCGACGCTCTTGCCCAGCCCGAGCATCGGGATCGGGCGCGGGCCGCCCGGCGTCAGCAGCGTCAGCGACTCGCGGCCGCGGACCCAGCGGTTGATCGGGACGTTCTCCAGGCGCGGGTTGGACATCCCGAAGGCCCGGAGCTGCTCGACTGCCCAGGCCGCGGCGCGGTCGTAGGACGGGGTCCCGGCCGAGCGGTGGCCGATCCGGTCGCACAACTCCTGCAGGCGGCGGTAGGAGACCTCGTCCTTGCGCGCAGCCTCGATGATGCGGGTCGCGGCGTCCTGGACGCGGGCGGGCAGGGGGGCCGCGGCCGGCATGTCGGGCGGCTCGGGTGCTGCCGGGGCCGGCGCTCCGGGCGCATCCGCGCGGCACCCGGCGCAGGTGGCGGCGAGCAGGGCGAGCGCGGCGACGACTGACCTCGGGCCCAGGGGGAACACGGTGGGGAAGCCTCCGCGGGAACGGGAAGGCTACCCCGAGCCGCCGCGCCGGGCGAAGGGGGCCCCCGAAGGGGCCGCCGGGCGCCTACTCCACCCCGCACCCGCGCGTAGACGATGTCGTAGAAGCGGGCGACGCAGTCGCGGTAGGGCACGCTCACGACAGCTTCAGGGATACTCCAGGAGCGGCGTCGCACCGCGGCGCGGCCGCCGATCGACAGGCCACTCTGCGTCCGTGGATGCGGGGTCCGGCGCGAGCGGTGGCGATCCCGGCTCAGAACCTGTCGGCGAACTGCGAGATCCCCGGGATGATGAACCGCTGCCCGTTCAGCGCCGTCACGATCGACACGATGGTGACGATCATCCAGGCCAGCCCGATGAACGGGATGAAGATCGCGAAGACGCAGAGGATGCCGATCGAGCTGAGGACGCTCAGCGCGACAAAGGCGATCAGGAACGCAGCGAGCTGCACCAGGCCGTGTTTCGCGTGCCATTGCACCTCGCGGTCGTCCTTCTCCGTGAGCAACGGAACCAGTGCGAGCGGCCCGAGGTAGGCCAGGATCAACATGATCGTACGGTTGCTCGGGTCTGGGGCGGGCGGAGGCGGAGTGGGTGGAATGGGCGGGATGGGCGGCGGCCCCTGTTCACTCATGGCGGCTCCTTCCTCGACGCTTCGCTGCACGGGCAGGCGGATCCGAACGCGCGGAGTGTACACCTGCCGATTCGCGTGAATCGGTCGGAGGCGGAGAGGTAAGCCGCCCCGGGGATCCCGGAGACCGATTCAGTTGAGCGTCGACAGAGCCGCCAAGAGCCGCTGGCACAAGACGCCCGGCCCTACTCCACCCCGCACCCGTTGGCGCCGCGCACCTGGTAGAAGACCGCCCGGACGCCGTCCCGCTGCGCGCCGAGATCGAGCAGGACGAGCGCCGCCGTCTCGCCGATCCGCGTCGCGCCGCTCATCTGCGCCGAAGTCGAGCGGTACGCGCGGTAGCTGATCGCGCCCGCCGCCGCGCCCCACGCGAGGCGGATGTCGGCCGTGCCGCTCCGCGTGACGTGCAGCGAGTCGCGGATCTCGGCCGGCCGCGGCTGCGCGCAGGCCCCGCCGCGCAGGAACCCGCCGCGCCCGGAGCCCCACAGCACGCGCGCGCCGGCCGTGCCGGGCAGGTCGTAGGCGACGAGGCCGCTGTGCGCCGTGTTGAGCACCACCTCGAGGTCCGCGTCGCCGTCGAGGTTGGCCAGCGTCGGGCCGGCCAGCGCGCCGTTCCAGTCGCCGCCGCCGAACGGCGCGGGGAGGTCGACCTGCTGCAGCAGCTTGCCGTCCCACGAGAGGATCGTGAGCCGGCCGTAGGCGTTGCTCCCCTTCTGCGTCCAGGAGGCGACGATCACCTCGGCCTTGCCGTCGGCGTCGAGGTCGGCGATCGCCGGCTCGGAAGCGAAGCGGAAGAAGCCGTCCGCTGTGCGGTAGATCGCGTAGGGCCAGCTCCCGTGCTCGGTCTTGTCCAGCCAGAAGGCGTGCACGCGGCCGTCGTACGCGCTGTAGACGATCTCCTTCGTCCCGTCGCCGTCGAGGTCGGCGACGGCAGGGTTCGGCTCGGCCGACTCGATCGTGTTGTAGTCCTCCGCTATCGGCGCGCCGGTGTCGACCGGGGGCGAGCGCCAGTCGCGGCCCGCCTTGTTGTAGCGGCTGCGGTCGCGGTTGAAAAGGTGCACGCCGTGGTAGCGGCTGAGGTACGGATCGCGCGAGCAGTCGTAGGTGTTGCCGGTGACGACGACCTCGAGCGTGCCGTCGCCGTCGAGGTCCGCCAGCACCGCCGCGCCGTCGGCGAAGTTGGTGCGGTAGCTCTCGGCGCGCACGCCGTCGCAGGCGCCCCATCCGCGCAGCTCGGGGACCTGGCTCTCCCACACGCCCACCTGGCCCCAGACTTTTCCGGCACCGAAGACGGTGCTGGCCGGGATCGGCTGGCCGTTGGCCTCGTAGGCGCAGAGGTAGTGGACATCGGAGGGGACGACGATCTCGCCGGTGCCGTCGCCGTCCAGGTCGCCGGCGGCGGCGTTGGCGTTGTAGACGCCCCAGGCGTAGCCCGGCGCACCGCTCGCGAGCTGCGGCCAGCCGGCGCGCAGCACGCCCCCGGCGCTGTAGATCCACGTGTTGGTCTGCGAGCCGATCGCCGCGGTGACGATCACCTCCAGCCGGCCGTCTCCATCGAGGTCGTGGACGGCGAGGCCGCGCAGCTCGGAGGTCGTCGGCTGGCGCGGCCAGCCGGCCTTGAAGTAGCCCTGCGCGTCGTAGACCGAGACCCAGCCGCCGGAGTGCGCAGCGGCGATCTCGACGCTGCCGTCGCCGTCGAGGTCGGCAGCGACGATCCCCGGCCAGGTCCGGCCGACGTTCGACGCGCCGGGCTGGGAGCGGTCGTGGCCCGAGCTGATCCGCCACTCCAGCGCGCCGGTGCGGCCGTCGAGGGCGACGATCGAGTAGGCGGAAGCGATCACCTCCGGCGTGCCGTCGCGGTCGAGGTCGGCGACGGCGGGCGACGAGTACCAGCCGGTCTCGCACCAGCTCGAGAAGCAGCCACCCTTCTGCCATTTCAGGACGGGGGGCTGGACGGCCGCGCGGACCGGCGCGGTCCCGCCCGCGGCTGCGACCGCGACCGCGAGCAGGACGCCCGCCAGGGCGAACTCCCGGGCGATGCGGGCGAACGGCGCGATGCGGGCGACGAGTCTCATCACGTCGAATGTAGGGCCCGGATCGCGGGCGCCGGGCGCAGGCGCGAATACGAACTGCGGCGGACGCGAACTCGAACCGCCGCGGACCACCCCGGAACCCTTGCCGGTGGTACCGTGTGCCCGGAGGCGGCAATGAGCGATGCCTACCGGAAGCTCGCGGCCGCGCTCGATGCGCTCCCCAATGGCTACCCTGCGACCGCGTCGGGCGTCGAGCTGAGGATCCTCGAGCGGCTCTTCTCCCCCGACGAGGCCGCGGTCGCGGCGTCGCTGCTGCCGGTTCCCGAGCGCGTCGAGGCGATCGCGCGGCGGCTGGGTCGGCCGGCCGATGCGATGCGGGACCAGCTGGATGAGATGGCGGCGAAGGGTCAGATCTTCGCGGTCCGGCGGGGCGGCGGGCCCGGCGACGCGGCGGCGGGCGAAGCGGCGCGCGAGACGCGCTACTCGCTGCTTCCGTTCGTGATCGGGATCTACGAGTTCCAGCTGCCGCGGATCGACCGCGAGTTGGCGGAGCTGTTCGAGGAGTACATACCGGCCCTGATGAAGGAGCTCGGCGGACACCGCCCGGCGATGGCGCGGGTCGTTCCGGTCGGCGTGCACATCGACGCCCCGCCTGCCGTGCTGCGCTACGAGCGCGTGCGCGCGATCATCGATGACGGCGCGTCGTTCCGCGTGATGGACTGCATCTGCCGCAAGGAGAGGGCGGCGCTGGGGTCGCCGTGCAGCCACACCTCGGAGACGTGCCTTGCGATCTCGCCCGATCCCGAGGGGCTGCAGGACTTCCCGTCGTGGGGCCGGCGGATCGCGCGCGAGGAGGCGCTGGCGCTGCTCGACCGGTTCGAGGAGGAGGGGCTGGTCCACTGCACCTTCAACGTGCAGAAGGGGCCGATGTTCCTCTGCAACTGCTGTCCCTGTTGCTGCGGCTTCCTGCGCGGGCTGAACGAGTTCGAGGCGCCGAACTTCCTGGTGCGGAGCAACTGGGTCGCGGAGATCACCGGCGACGACTGCCTGCTATGCGGGACCTGCGCCGCGGGACGCTGCCCGACCGGCGCGATCGTCGAGGGTGACAGCGGCTACGCGGTGAACGGAGAGCGCTGCATCGGCTGCGGGGTCTGCGTCGTGAGCTGCTCCGGCGGCGCGCTGACGCTGGAGCCGCGGCCGGCCGACGAACGCACGACGCCGCCGGGCACGGTGCTGTCGTGGGCCTTTCGCCGCGCCGCGGCGCGCTCCGGGCCGGTGCGCGCGGCGGCGCAGTTCGGGGCGGTGGCGGCGCGGGCGATCGCGTCGGACCTCAGCGCCAGGCCGCGGGGATCTCGAACTGGAGCATCCCGTCCCTGACGTGTCCCGCGCCGACGACGACCCCGTCCACCCGCACGGCGACCGCGCCGCGCAGTGATTGATCGAGGCAGGGGAGCGGTCCACATGCCAGTAGCCGCCGCGCGGTCTCGCCGTCCAGCTCCGCGACGCGCTGCGTGATCCGCGGGCCGAGCCAGCGCAGCAGGCTGTTGGTCGCGCGCGGACCGGTGTTGGTGCGGTGCAGCGCGCGCATCCCGGGGGCGACGACGGAGAGCGCGGACAGATCGACGTCGTGGCCGGCGAGGGCAGCGGGACGCGAGAGGAGCCAGAGGTCGCGGCCGCGGGCGGTGACGAGGTGCTCGGCGAGGGCGGAGTCGGTGTCGACGCCGAAGCGGTCGGCAAGGAAGGCGGCGAGTTCGGCGCGGGCTCCGGGGTCGTCGGTGGGGGGCGCGTCGGCGGCCTTCGCGTTGGGCGCGAGGAGCGAGCCGATCGAGCCGCCGCCGTCGCTGGCGCGCTTCTCCAGCTTCGCCAGGAAGAAGCCCCACGAGCCGGTGTGGTGCGGGAAGAGCCGACGCGCGTGCGCCATCTCCGCGGGAAAGCGCCGGTCGCCCCAGGCGGCGAGGCCGGGGAGCCCCGGCGTCCCGGCCGGCAGCGGTGCCAGCGCCACGTCGTCGCGCGCGGCAAGTGCGGCGGCGAGGACCTCCTCGTTCTCCTCCGGCGCGTACGAGCAGGTGGCGTAGACCAGCCGCCCGCCGGGCGCGAGCAGGTCGAGCGCGCGGTGGAGCAGCCGCCGTTGCAGCGCGCACGCCGGGCCGAAGCCGCTCTCGCCGCGCGGCTCGTAGCGCGGGGAAGCGAGGCGGAAGGTCCCCTCGCCGGTGCACGGCGCGTCGAGCAGGATCGCGTCGAACGGCGCCGCGGCGGGCATCGCCGCCGCGTCCTGCTTCACGACCAGCGGCCCCGTCAGCGCCAGCCGCGCGAGGTTGGTGACGAGCAGGCCGCAGCGATCGGCCGACGGGTCGCCGGCGACGATCCGCGCGCGGTCGCCGGCGAGCAGCGCGAGCAGCGCGGTCTTGCCGCCCGGCGCGGCGCAGAGGTCGGCGACGATCTCGCCGGCGCGCGGCGCGAGCGCCTGCGCCGCGGTCGCGCTCGACGCGCCCTGCGGGAGGGCGAAGCCGAAGACCACCTCGGGCAGCGTGCCGGCGCCGGGCAGCGGCGCCTCGCCGGGGCCGACGCGCAGGTGGTGCGGGGCCCAGTCGAGGGTCTCGACGGTGAGGCCGCGCGCGGTGAGTGCCTTGCCGAGTTCCGCAGGCGTCGTGCGTCCGGGGTGGACGAGCAGGTCGACCGGCGTGGGAGGCTCGAGCGCGGCGCGAAAGGCGGCCGGGTCGTCGACGATCGCGTCGTAGCGCGCGAGCCAGTCCAGGCTGGCCTCGATCCGGCGGCGCCGGGCCTCGCTGCGGGGGGTGTCCATGGCGGGGCGGAGTATAGGGGACAGGGGGAGGCACCTCGCGCGTTACGCGGGTAAGACACCGCGCCCGATCGGGCCGCGCGACCCCGCCAGATTCTGCCTTGCCGCGACGCGCCAGGAACCGGACCTTTCACCGGAGTTTTGGGCTCGCGGCTCCGTCGCGGGTGAAGTGTGGGGTTTCGTCCAGTGAGAGGGGCGCTCATGACACGCAGGCAGGCTCCAGGTTCCCGCTCCGTCCGTCCGTCCCGCCTGATCCGCCCGTCCCGTGCCGCCGCCGGACTGCTCGCGCTGCTCGCGTCGGCGGCCTTGCAGGTCGTCGCGCTCGCGGACGGGTCCGCGATGCCGGTTTCGCCGGCGCGCGAAGGCCTCAAGCCCCTGGGCGAGGTGGCCGCATGGACGTCGCCGCCGGTCGACGTCCCGAAGCTGCTGCGGGAGGACGCGACCCGCGACGGGAAGCTCGGGACGCCGCTGCGGATCGGCTACCGGATGGCGACCGACCTCTCGCCCGCGAGCAGCGGCACCTGGGAGGACCTGAAGGACGGCGGCCGGATCTGGCGCCTCTCGGTCCGCTCCGCCGACGCGCTGTGGATCGTCCTGGGCTTCGACGAGTTCCGGATCGAGGACGGGGCGACCCTCTTCGTCTACGACCCGGCGCTGAAGAGCCCGCGCTCGTACACCGCCGCCGACGTCCGGCCCCACGGCGAGCTCTGGACGCCGCCGATCGAGGGTGACCAGCTCGTCGTCGAGCTGGTCTGGCCCGCGAAGCTCGCGGGGGTCGCGCCCCGGCTGCACCTGGGCGCCGTGTCGCACGGCTACCTGCCGTTCGGCACGATCGGCCGGGCCAAGGCCGGCGAGAAGGGGATCGGCGACTCCGGCTCCTGCAACATCGACGTCGCCTGTCCGCTCGGCGCAAACTGGCAGAACGAGAAGCGCGGCGCGGTGATCCTGCTGAGCGGCGGCGAGGGCTTCTGCTCCGGCTCGCTGATCAACACGACCGCCAACGACTGCCGGCCCTACGTCCTGACCGCCGCCCACTGCAATGCCGGCACGAGCACCGTGTTCGGGTTCAACTTCGAGCGTTCGGCGTGCGGGAGCGGCAACCCGCCGCCTCCAAGCACCCAGACCGTCAGCGGCGCGACCGTCCTGGCAAACTACGCCAGCAGCGACTTCACCCTGCTGCAGATGAACGGCAGCCCGCTCGAGGCGTGGAACGCCTACTACAACGGCTGGAACCGCGGCACGACCCCCCCGAACGAGAGCACCGTCATCCACCACCCGCGGGGCGACGTGAAGAAGATCGCCTACGATGACGACCCGGCCACGAACGGCAGCAACTGGGGCCCCAACCACTGGCGCATCGGGGAGTACGAGCAGGGGACGACCGAGCCCGGATCCTCCGGCTCGCCGCTCTTCGACCAGAACCACCACATCATCGGCCAGCTTCACGGCGGCACGGCGTCGTGCACCAGCATCACCTACGACGAGTACGGCAAGGTCGACGCCTCGTGGATCGGTGGCGGCACCAGCGCGAGCCGTCTGTCGGACTGGCTGGACCCGAACGTCACCGGCCAGTTGACGATGGACGGCGTCGCCGGCGTGGTCTGCGCCTTCAACCCGACCGGGTCGATCTCGCTCGACAGCGCCACCTACGCCTGCACCGACACGATCCTGATCACGCTGCGCGACGACAACCTGCGCGGCTACGAGACGCAGGCGGTCACCGTCACGTCGAACACCGAGACCGCGCCCGAGACGGTCGTGCTGACGGCCACCGAGCCGGGGTCCGGCTTCTTCACCGGGACCTTCCCGGTGACCCCGGGCGCGCCGGTCAACGGCGACGGGCACCTTTCGGTGCGCCCGGGCGACGTCGTGACCGTGCTCTACATCGACGAGGACGACGGCAACGGCGGCGTGAACGTGCCGGTGACGACGACTGCGCTGATCGACTGCGCCGGCCCGATGATCTCGGCCGTCGCGACGCAGAACGTGACCGGGAACTCGGCCCAGGTCGTCTGGACCACGGACGAGCTGTCGACCGCTTCCGTGACGTACGACACCGTCTCACCGCCCGTCGCGGGGTCGGCATCGAGCGCCGTCGTGACCGTGAACCACCTCGTCAACCTGGCCGGCCTGCTCCCGTGCACGACCTACTACTACTCGGTGACGTCGACGGACCCGGCCGGCAACCCGACGACCGACACCAACGGCGGCGCGTATTACAGCTTCCGCACCGGCACGAACACCAACCCGACCTACCCGTATGCCGGTCCGGCCGTGCCGATCCCCGACAACAGCGCGGCGGGCGCGACCGCCACGATCAACGTCCCGTATTTCGAGTACGTGTCGAAGATCGTCGTGACGGTCAACATCACCCACTCGTTCGACGGTGACATCGCCCTCACGCTGATTGCGCCCGACGGGCGCACGGTGCCGCTCTCGACCAAGCGCGGCTCGTCCGGCGATAACTACCTGGCCACGGCCTTCGACGACGACGCGGCGACCGCGATCTCCGCGGGCACGGCGCCGTTCACCGGCTCGTTCCGGCCGGAAAGCCCGCTCGCCGTCCTCAACGGCATCGCGTCCTACGGCGACTGGACTCTGAAGGTCGTGGACAACGCGAGCAGCGATACCGGGACGATCGACAACTGGTCCCTGACGCTGCTCTTTCCGCCGGCGCCCTGCGGGGCGCAGCTCGGCCTGGACGCCGACGTCTATAGCTGCACCGGCAGCGCAACGATCACCGTCAAGGACACCAACGTCGCCGGGCCGACGCTGACGGTCGCCGCGACCTCCGAGACCGACACGATCGGCGAGAGCGTGACCCTGACGCGGCTCGCCGCGCCGCGCGACACCTGGTTCCAGGGGACGGTCACCCTGACAGCCGCACCGGCCTCCCCGGGCGACGGCGTCGTCTCCGTCGTGAACGCGGACACGCTGACGGTCACCTACCTCGACGCCGACGACGGCCAGGGGAACTTCAACGTCCCGGTCAGCACCACCGCCGGCACCGACTGCGATGCACCGGTGATCTCGAACGTCTTCGCGTCGGGCGTCACGGGGAACAGCGCGGTGGTCCAATGGCTGACGGACGACGCGGCGACCAGCGTGGTGCACTACGGGCCGGCGATCCCGCCGGGGCTGACGACCTCGGCCGGCGCCCTCGTCACCGGTCACGCCGTGGCCCTGACCGGGCTCGCCGCCTGCTCGAACTACTACTACGCGGTCGAGTCGGTGGACGCGCACGGCAACGCGACGGTGGACACCAACGGCGGCAACTACTACCTCTTCACGACCCTGCAGAACACGAACGCCACGTACACCAGCACGGACACGCCGCTCGCCATCCCGGACAACAACGCGACGGGCGCGACGAGCACGATCAACGTGGCCGACCTCGACAAGATCGTCGACCTGAACGTCGTCGTGAACATCACCCACACCTACGATGGCGACAACTCGCTGAGCCTGGTCGCCCCCGACGGGACGACGATCGCCCTGTCGAACCGGCGCGGCTCGTCCGGCGACAACTACACCGGCACGATCTTCGACGACGCGGCCGCGACGGCGATCGCCAGCGGTACGGCCCCGTTCAGCGGCTCGTACCGCCCCGAGAACCCGCTGAGCGCGGTGAATGGCAAGGTCGCGAGCGGCGCCTGGAAGCTGAAGGTGGTCGACTCGGCCTCCGGCGACTCGGGCACGATCCAGGACTGGAGCCTGCAGTTCACCTACGAGCCGCGGGTCTGCGGGCCGTCGGCCGTCTACCAGTCGTTCTCCGTGGCAGCCGATACCTGCGCCGCGGGCGGCCCCGGCAACGGCAACGGAATCGTCGACCGCGGCGACGACGTCACGCTGCCGGTCGTGATCCGCAACAACGGCGCGATCGACCTGGCGGGCGTCTCGGCGACGCTGACCACGACCACGCCGGATGTCTACGTCACGCGCGCGGTCGCCACCTACCCGAATCTCGCGGTCAACGCGACCGCGGCGAGTGTCGTCCCCCACTTCGGCTTCATCGCGGGCCTGGGCGTGCCGTGCGGCAGCGACATCGCCTTTGTCCTGACGGTCCGGACCAGCCAGGGGACGTTCAGCAGCCCCTTCACGGTGAAGGTCGGTGCGCTGGCGTACGCCACGACCACCTACCCGTCGATCGACATTCCGAAGCCGATCCCGGACAGCGATCCGACCGGCGCGAGCAGCACGATCGTCGTCACCGACACGAACCCGGTCCAGAAGGTGAAGGTCAAGGTCAACATCACGCACACCTATGACGGCGACCTGACCCTCACGCTGATCGGGCCCAACGGTGTCCCGATCGCGCTCTCGAACCGTCGCGGCTCGTCCGGCGACAACTTCGTCGAGACGGTCTTCGACGACGCGGCGACGACGCCGATCGCCAGCGGGACCGCCCCCTTCACCGGCTCCTTCATCCCGGACGCCCCGCTGAGCGGGCTGAGCGGGATCGCGGCCAACGGCACCTGGACGCTGAAGGCCGTCGACTCCGCGGGCAGCGACACCGGGACGATCACGGGCTGGTCGCTCGAGCTGACGACCGGTTCCGGCTACGCCTGCAACGACTGCCTGTCGGCCCCGCCGACGGCCGAGCCGGTCCAGCAGGCCTGGATCGGGAAGACCGCCCAGCAGTGGGAGCCGATCGCCGGCGCGACCTCGTACCGGCTCTACCGCGGCATCGGGGCCGACCTGCCGGCGCTGGTCACGGCGGCCAACGACTCCTGCCTGCGGCTGACGACGACCGATCCGTTCACCGGTCCGGTGCTGCTGGAGGCGCCGCCGGCGGGCGGGCTGCACTGGTACCTGGTGCGCGCGGCGAACGCCGGCGGCGAAGGGCCTGCCGGTAACGCGACCACGGGGCCGCGGAACCAGAACAGCTCGGGCGTCTGCCCGTAAGATAGGGATTGTCCCTGAGGTCCGCCGCGGAGGATGGCTTGAAGACCTTGAAGACGACGCTCCTCGCCCTGGTTGCGCTGCTCGTGCTCCTCGGATCCCTGCCGGCCGGCCTCGCCGCCGGCCGGGGCGAGCCGGGCCCCGTCTTCCCGGTCGAGATCCGCCTGCGCGACCGGGTCGAGGACCTCCGACTGCTCCTGGAGCTGGACATCGACGTCGACGGCGTGCGCTTCGACCGCGCGCGCGCCTACCTGGTCGAGAAGGAGCTGGTGAAGCTGCGCGAGCTGGGGTTCGACGTCGAGCAGGTCGCCGACGAGGCGCACCTGCAGTGGGAGCGCGAGCGCGCCGCCAAGGCCCCGCTCGCGCCGGCCGCGCCGGACTCGATCCCGCCCTCGTACCACACCTACGCCACGCTGACCTCGGAACTGCAGCAGATCGCGGCGGCGCACCCGGACCTGGTGCGGCTTTACAGCGCCGGCCTGTCGGTGCAGGGGCGCGAGCTGTGGATCATGAAGGTCTCCGACAACCCGGGCGTGGCGGAGGATGAGCCGGCGGCCCGCTACATCGCTGCGATCCACGGTGACGAGGTCGTCGGCAAGGAGCTGTGCATCGGCCTGATCAACCTGCTGGTCGACAACTACGCGACCGATCCGCGGATCAAGCGGATGGTGGACGAGACGGAGATCTGGATCCTGCCGTCGATGAACCCCGACGGCACCGAGCTGGGGCAGCGCTACAACGCCAACGGCTATGACCTCAACCGCAGCTTCCCGGACCAGTTCACCGATCCGGTCGACAGCCCGGCCGGGCGCCCGCTCGAGGTCCAGGCGGTGATGAACTGGGGCTTCGCGCACTCGGTCAACATCTCGGCCAACTTCCACGGCGGCGAGCTGATTGCGAACTACCCCTACGACGGCACGGCGAGCGGCTCGTCGGTCTACAGCGCCTGCCCGGACGACGTGCCGTTCGTCTCGCTGGCGCGGACCTACGCTGACCGGAACCCGAGCCTGTTCGCCAACAACTCGGACAGCTCCTTCTTCAACGGGATCTGCAACGGGGCCGACTGGTACGTCGTCCGCGGCGGGATGCAGGACTGGAACTACGTCTGGCGCGGGACGTGGGACATCACGATGGAGATCGGCACCAAGTGGCCGGCCGCCTCGTCACTGCCGAGCTACTGGGAAGAGAACCGGGAGGCGATGCTGGCCTACCTGGAGCGGGTGCAGGACGGGGTACGGGGGGTTGTGACCGATGGGACGACCGGCGCGCCGCTGAAGGCGACGGTCAAGGTCGTCGGCAACGCGGCCAACAGCTACGGCGACCCGGAGGTCGGGGACTACCACCGGCTGGTGCTGCCCGGAACCTACACGCTGGAACTGTCCGCCTCCGGGCACGTGACCGAGATCCTGCGCGAAGTGGTCGTCCCGGTCGGAGGACCGGCGGCCCGGCGCGACGTCGCCATGCAGCCGACGACGGTCGACCTGCAGCCGACGAGCTACACCATTCTGGATGGCACGGGCGGCAACGGCGTGCTCGACCCGGGGGAGACGACCGACATGGCGGTCGTCCTGCGCAACCTGGGCGCGTACGCGTCGAACGTCTCGGGGATCCTGCAGCCGATCGGCTGGACCGCGACCGTGCCCCGCAGCTCGGCGACCTACCCGGCGATCGCGGTCGGCGCCAGCGCCCAGTCGCAGCCGCCGCACTACTCGGTGTCGCTCGCCTCGAGTGCCCCGACGGGGAGCAAGGCCGGCTTCGTGGTCAAGTGGACGGCCTCGTCGAAGACCGGCACCTCCGACCCGTTCTTCGTCCCGGTCGGGTCGCGGGCCTGCACGACGTTCAACTCGACGGGTGGCGCGATCCCCGTCCCGGACCGCAGCACCCGCACCTCGAGCATCAGCGTCACGAACCAGGTCGAGCTCGACGAGGTCAACGTCTACGTCAACGTCACGCACTCGTACAAGGGCGATCTCGCCGTCAGCGCGATCTCGCCGGCGGGGACGCCGGTCGCGCTGCACAACCGGACCGGGGGCTCGGGGAGCAACATCGTCGGCTGGTACGACGCGCAGATCGCGCCGGCCGAGCCGCTGGCGCGCTTCAACGGCGAGGGGTCGCAAGGGACGTGGACGCTGAAGGTGACCGACGCCGTGCCGGCGAACTCGGGCACGCTCAACAACTGGTCGGTCGAGGTCTGCGGCCGGCCGTTCGAATCCAGGCCGCCGGAGATGCGCCTGCGCGCGGTGACGCGGCACGGGGGGGACGTCGTGCTCGACTGGTGGCCTTACCCCGGTCTCACGTCCTACCGGGTCTACCGCGGCACCGACCCGGCCTCGGCGGCGTCCTTCTCGGACGTCAGCGCGTCGGACCCGAACCGCACCGACACCGTGTTCGAGGACGGGGCCAGCGCGCCGCTGCTGATGTACCTCGTCACCGGTGTCAGCCCGCGCGGCGAGAGCGCGTGGGGGCATTACGGCCGGTGACGGCGCGCCGCGCGCGGTCTAGTAGAACGCACCCGCCGCGAACCGCCCCGCCACCGCGACGGCGGTCGCCAGCACGACCGTCATCCCGCTGATCCAGGCGGTCTCCTTCCAGCCCAGTTCGCGCCAGAGCACCGCCAGCGTCGCGACGCACGGGACGTAGAAGACGACGAACAGCGCGAAGGAGATCATCTGCGCCGGGGTCATCACGGTCGCCACCGCGGTCGTTCCGAGCGCCTGCATGAGCATCATCAGCGACAGCTCCTTGCGCAGCACCCCGAAGACGATCGTCACGCCGACCGCCAGCGGCAGGCCGAGCAGCGTGACCGTGAGCGGCGAGAGGCCGCGGTTGATCAGCGCCTCGAGCCCGCTGATCTGCAGCAGCGACAGCACGATCGAGGAGGCGATGAGCATCGGCCAGGCGATCGCCAGGAACTCGCGGATCGCGATCCAGGCCCGGCTGAAGACGGTCTGCAGCGACGGTGCGCGCAGGTCCGGGACCTCGAGGATCAGGCCCGGCGAGAGGCCGGCGGTCTTGCGCTCCAGCACCACCGCCAGGCCGGCGGTCACGGCGAGGTTGACGAGGTAGATCACGATCGCCGCCAGCGCGCCCAGCTGGGCGCCGACCAGGCCGAGGATCACGGTGCTGCGCGCGGAGCAGGGGATCAGGATCGCCAGCGTCGCGGTGACGCGGCGGTCGCGCGGCGATTCCAGGATCCGCGTGGCCATCACCGCCGGGACCGAGCAGCCGTAGCCGAGCATCAGCGGGACCACCGACTTGCCGTGCAGGCCGAGCCGGTGCATCACGCCGTCGAGCAGGTAGGCCATGCGCGGCAGGTAGCCGCTGTCCTCCAGCGCGGCCAGGCCGACCAGGAACGGCACCAGGTAGGGCAGCACGATCCCGAGCCCGCCGGAGATCCCGAGGATCGTGCCCTGCAGGATCGCGCCCGCGGCGGAGTCGGGCGGGAGCATCGTTCCGGCCCACGCGCCGAGCTTGTCGAAAGCCGCCAGCAGCGGCGCCTCGAGGTACTTCCCCGCGCCGAAGACGAGCCAGAAGAAGGCCCCCATGATCGCGATCATCACGGGCAGCCCGAACAGCGGGTGCATCAGCACCGCGTCGGCCCGCTCGCGCCAGCCGACGTGGGCGTGGCGGGTACGCGCGACCTTCTCCTCGATCGCGTGGGCGACGGTGTGCCGCTCGCCGCAGACGACTTGATCCGACGTCCAGCCGTGCTGCTCCTCGAGGCGCCGCGCCTCGGCGTCGACCTTGCCCGCCAGCGCCGGCGCCTGCCCGGCCAGCTCGCCGGTCAGCCGGACGTCGCGCTCGAGCAGCTTGATCGCGGCCAGGCGCGGCGGGACGCGCGAGGGGAAGCGCACCCCGCCCAGCACCGCTTCGACCTCGTGGATCGCGCGCTCGACCTCGCGGCTGTAGCGGGGCGAGCGCGGCGCCGCGCCGCGCGTCGCGGCGCCGAGCGCCGCTTCGAACAGCTCGACCAGGCCCAGGCCGCGCCGGGCCACCGTGGCCACGACCGGGACGCCGAGCTCCCGCGAGAGCGCGGCCGCGTCGACCTCGATCCCCTTGCGCTGCGCTTCGTCCATCATGTTCAGCGCGATCACCACCGGCAGGCGGAGCTCGAGCAGCTGAAGGGTCAGCTCGAGCGAGCGCCCGAGGCGGCTGGCGTCGACGATGTTGATCAGGACCGACGGCTCGCCGGTCGCCAGGTAGGACAGCGCCTCGCGCTCGGCGTCGTCGTGGCCGGTGAGCGAGTAGGTGCCGGGCAGGTCCGCGACCTCGACCTCGCGCCCTTCGACCAGCACCTTGCTGACGGTGTAGGTGACGGTCGAGCCGGGAAAGTTGGCGGTGGCGGACTTGTAGCCGGCGACGGCGTTGAAGACGGTACTCTTGCCGCAGTTGGGCTGGCCGACCAGGGCGAGTCTCACGGCTCGACGAGGACCTTCCTCGCCACGCCGCGCCCGAGCGCGATCCGCGAGCCGGCGATCTCCACCAGCAGGGGGCCGCCGAGCGGGCCGCGGTTCAGCACGGAGAGGATGACCCCCGGGAGCAGCCCCATCGTCGCCAGGCGCGCGCGCACCTCGTGACCCCCGTCGATGCCGGAAACACGCACCGGGAGGCGGAGTTCGGCCTGCTCGAGGTTGGACAGCATCGGGGGAGGTCCTGGAGCCGGCAGGGAGGGGTCGCCAGCAGGGGGAATCATACTGAGAATTAGTCCTTTGTGCAAACCGGTCGCAAGTAGCTCGCCCACCAGGAGTGCGCGAGCGTCGCGCCGATGATCACCGCGCCCCCCGCGAGGGCCCAGCGGCCGGGGTCCTCGCCGTGCATCAGCCACGACCACAGCGGGTTGAGCGTCGGCTCGAGCAGCAGCAGCAGCGAGGCTTCGAAGGCCGGCACGCGGCGCAGGGCCTGGGTGAGCAGGACGTAGGCGAGGGCGATCTGGAAGGTCCCCAGGTAGACGACGGCGACGGCGTCCCCGGCCGTGACGTGTGCCACCGGGAGCGCCATCGGCAGCGTGACGAGGAACGCGAGCGCGTTGCCGCAGAGCGCCGCGCCGGCGCCGCGCGCCTCCCCCGGCCGTTCGTCGCGCGCGAGCCAGCGCAGCCCGGCGATCGTCAGCGCGAAGAACAGGCCGGAGGCCGCGGCCAGCAGGTTGCCCAGCGCCGGGTTCGGTGCCGTCGCCTGTGCCGGCGGGTTGCCGGCGAAGAGCAGCGCCATGCCGCCCGCGAGCGCCGCCAGGAACCACAGGTCGTGGCGCCGGATCCGCTCGCCGAGCAGCAGCGGCGAGAGCAGCAGCAGGTAGAACGGCCCGGTCGACTGCAGGTAGATCGTCGCCGCGGAGGTCGTCAGCTTGTTGGCGATCGCGAAGGAGAGCAGCGTCGCGGCGTAGGCCAGCGCGACCGGGATTGTCCGCCAGGAGAGGCTGCGCCGGGCCGCCGGCAGCATCAGCGCGAGGGCCAGCGTGGCGACGCCGGAGCGCCCGCCCGCGACCTGCCACGGCGTCAGCGTCGTGGCCTTGATCACCGCGCCGCCGGTCGAGAACAACAGCGCCGCGCCCAGGACAAAGAGCCGCGGAAGCGCCCCCTCGCCGCGGAAGCGGTGCGTCAACCGCCCCTCAGTACTCGAGCAGCACGCGCCGCTTCTCGCGCAGCGCCGCGCGCTCCAGCACGTGGTCGTAGATCCGTGCGGAGTGGTCCCAGGAAAAGTCCTGCTCCATCCCGCGGCGGCGCACCCGGTCGATCGCGCGCGGCCCCTCCGCGAACAGCCGCAGCGCGCGCTCGCAGGCCCACGACAGGCCGGAGACGTCGGCGTGCTCGAAGACGAAACCGGTGCCCGACGCGGGGTGCTCGTCGAGGTCGGAGACGGTGTCGGCCAGGCCCCCCGTACGGCGCACGATCGGCAGCGCCCCGTAGCGCAGCGCGACCATCTGCCCCAGGCCGCAGGGCTCGAAGCGCGAGGGCATCAGGAAGTAGTCGGAGCCGCCGTAGATCCGGTGGGCGAGCGCCTCGTCGAAGCGCTCGACGATCGCCACCGACTGGCGCCACAGCGACGCCAGGCCGAGCAACGGCTCGATCAGCCGCCGCTGGCCGGTGCCGAGCACGACGACCTGGGCCTGCCGCTCGACCAGGAACGGCGCGACCTGCTCGACGAGATCGACCCCCTTCTGGGGATCGATCCGGCTGACCATCCCGAAGACCGGCAGGGCCGCGTCGACGCGCAGGCCGAGCTCCTGCTGCAGCGCGCGCTTCGAGTCGGCCTTGCCGGACAGGTCGGCCGCGCTGAACGGGCGCGGCAGCGCGGTGTCGGTGGCCGGGTTCCAGGCCTCGACGTCGAGCCCGTTGAGGATCCCGTGGAGATCGTCGCCGCGCGACAGCAGCAGCTCCTCGAGCCCCTCGCCGTAGCCGGGCCAGAGGATCTCCTTTGCGTAGGTCGGCGAGACGGTGATCACCACCGTCGCCAGCGAGACACCGGTCTTGAGGAAGCTCAGCGCGCCGAGCGCCTCGATCCCGTCCTCGCCGCCGTAGAGCGGCGGGATCGCGAACCGCGCCGCGAGGTCGCCGGGGAAGATCCCCTGGTGGGCGACGTTGTGCAGCACCATCGCGGAGGCGGTCTGCTCGAGCGGATCGTCGGGATAGCCGTGCGCGCGCAGGAAGAGCGGGACCAGCGCGGCCGGCCAGTCGTGCGCCAGGATCACGTCGGCGGCCGGGGGAATGTCGCGCAGCGCCGACAGCGTCGCGCCGCAGAACCAGCCGAAACGCTCGCCGTTGTCCCAGTACGAGCCCGCCGCGTCGCCGTAGATCCCGGGGCGGTCGAAGTACTCGGGGCGGCCGACCAGCAGCAGGCGGACCCCCTGGTGCCAGGTCTCCTGCACCGTCCCCAGGACCTCTCGCCCGTCGATCCGGTAGCCGACCGGCCGGCCGGCCTTCGGGTCGAGGCCAAGCTGCGAGAGGACCTTCTGGTAGGCCGGCAGCGCGACCGTGACCTGGTGGCCGTCGCGGGCCTGCGCCGGCGGGAGCGAGCCGACGACGTCGCCGAGGCCGCCGACCTTCGCGAACGGGGCCATCTCGGGGGAGACGTGTACGATGTGCATGGAACGATTATCCCCGCTTTCGAGCGCCCGTGCCGACTTTCGACCTCGCCGACCTCACCGCTGCCGGGAAAGCCGTCGGCTTCAGCGCCTGCGGGGTCGCGCCGTGCGTTCCCAGCGCGCAGGCCGCGGCGCTCGACGCCTGGCTGGCGCGCGGGGCCCACGCCGGGATGCGCTGGCTCGAGACGACGGCCGAGACGCGCAAGGACCTGCACCGCCGCTGGCCGTGGGCGAAGAGCGCGCTGGTCGGGGTGGCGAGCTACCTCGCCCCGCCGCGCGACCGGCAGACGCTCGGCGGGATCGCGCGGCACGTGGCGCGCTACGCGCGGGGGCGCGACTACCACGACACGCTGACCGCGTGGCTCGTGGATTGGGCGGCGCGGGTCGAGGCGCTCCACGGCGCGCCGTTCCGGCGCGCGGTGCTGGTCGACACCAGCGCGCTGCTCGAGCGCGAGCTGGCGGTGCGCGCCGGACTCGGCTGGATCGGGCGCAACACGTGCCTGATCGGTCCCGAGGGGAACTCGTGGACCGTGATCGGCGTCGTGCTCACGGCGCTCGACCTGCCGCTCTCGACGCCGGCCGCGCTCGACCGCTGTGGCAGCTGCACGGCGTGTCTCGACGCCTGCCCCACCGGCGCGATCCCCGAGCCCTACGTCGTCGACTCCAACCGCTGCACCTCGTACCTGACGATCGAGCACCGCGGGCCGATCGAGGGCGGGCTGGCGGTGGCGATGGGGGACTGGCTGTTCGGCTGCGACGTCTGCCAGGAGGTCTGTCCCTGGAACCGGCGCGTCCTGCCCGACGCCGCGCCGGAGTTCCAGGCCGACCCGCGGTACGCGAAGCTGACGCTGGAAGGGGTCGCGCGGATGGATGTCGCGGCGTTCCGCGCGGCGTTCCGCGGGACGCCACTGGCCCGGCCG
Source organism: uncultured Acidobacteriota bacterium (assembly GCA_963702425.1). GTDB lineage: Bacteria > Acidobacteriota > Polarisedimenticolia > J045 > J045 > JALOKP01. The sequence continues at coordinate 25,611 of CAVPCQ010000021.1, read as the reverse complement.
AAGCGCGCGGGGCTGGTCCGCAACGCGCTGATCGCGGGGGCGAACGCGGGGGACCGGGAGGTTCTCTCCGTCGCGGCGGAACTCGCCGAGGACGCGGACGAAGACGACGCGGTGCGAGCAACCGCGCTCCAGGTTCTCTCGCGACGCGGCTGAGTGTCCGCGTCACGTCGCGGTCACAGGACCGTCACTCCTTCGTCACGCGATTCGACCGCGGATTTTGCAGCGCCGATCCGCGCTCGTCACAGGCCCGTCACAGGACCCCCGTAGCATCCCATCCGGTCGCAATGCCCAGCAAGTGTGTGCCCACCCGGAGAGACGCCATGAGGAAGACAGAGAGGATCCTGGCGAGCGCGGCCTTGGTGGCCGGACTGTTCGCCGCGACGATCGCCCCGGTCCTGGCGGTCGACGTCAACGTGACCGCCGACATCTCGGTCAGCACGACATGGACGGCCAACAACACCTACATCCTGACCAAGGTCATCTACGTCACGAACGGCGCGACGCTGACGATCGAGCCGGGGACGGTGATCCGCGGCGAGCCGGAATCAACGCCCGGCGCGGTCGATCCGGGGACGCTCGTCATCTCCCGCGGCTCCAAGATCCGTGCGCTCGGTACGCCGGGCAAGCCGATCGTCTTCACCGACCTCGACGACGACAACATCGGCGCCAATCCGGGGACCAACCCCTACAACAACCTCGCCAACGCTGCGTTCCTGTCCGGCAACTGGGGCGGGGTGATCCTGCTCGGGCGGGGCTACGTGGCGAACAACACGACGGCCGGCCCGGACCCGACGAAGGAGATCCAGATCGAGGGGCTGACCGCGGCCGGCGGCCTCGGGCTCTACGGCAACTGCGCCGCCGCCTACCCGTCCCCGTACGGCAAGGTCTGCGACGACGACGACAGCGGCTCGATGTCCTACGTCTCGGTCCGCTACGGCGGCTTCAACCTGTCGGCCAACAACGAGATCAACGGGATCACGCTGGGCGCCGTCGGGCGCTCGACCGACCTCGACCACCTCGAGGTCTACCAGACCAATGACGACCTGGTCGAGATCTTCGGCGGCGCGGCGAACGTCAAGTACTTCGTCGGCACCAACGGCGGCGACGACGGGGTGGACTTCGACGAGGGCTGGCGCGGGAAGTTCCAGTTCGGGCTGGTCCTGCAGGGCCTGGCGAAGGACGACAACGCGTACAAGTCGGACAAGGGTGCGGAGCAGGACGGGGGCAACACCGGGGACAGCTCGCAGCCCTTCTCGATCCCGACGCTCTACAACATGACCTACATCGGTCTCGGCTCGAAGGCGAGCTACACGGCGAAGCTGACGAACACGGCGCTGCACTGGCGGGACAACGGCGGTGGCCGCTACTACAACAGCTTCTTCGGTGACTTCGGCGGCGCGACGATGTGCATCGAGGGCGGCACGCTGCCGTCCGGCACGCCGACGGGCAACAACACCAGCGGCCAGCGGGCCAGCACGGCGTACAACTCCGCCGCGCCGGCGCCGATCGGGGCGGGCTGGGGCACCTACTACTTCGATCCGACGTCGGACTTCCAGCTGGAGCTGAAGAACAACACCTTCTGGTGCTTCGGGAACGGCAGCACGATCCCGAACGGGACGGCGGACCAGGGCGCGACCTACGGCTGCGACGCGGCCAAGGCCTACTACGACCCGGGCGTCTTCACGAACGCGGCGCTGCAGAACCAGTACCTGGACTGCAACGCGACACTGCCCATCCGCCAGCTGACCCGCGGCGTCGCGGCCTCCGACAAGCCGGACCCGGTGATCAAGATCGACCCGCGGCCGGCCGCGGGGAGCCCGCTGCTCACGACCGACCGCCTCCCGCCGAACGACGGCTTCTTTGAGCAGGTCTCCTATCGCGGCGCGTTCGGCCCCAACGACAACTGGGCGACGGGCTGGACCACGCTCTCACGCCTCGGCTACTTCCCCGCCAAGCAGCTGGTTGACGTGGCGGCCGACATCTCGACCAGCACGACGTGGACCCAGGAGAACGAGTACATCCTCAAGCAGGTGGTCTACGTCACGAGTGGCGCGACGCTGACGATCGAGCCGGGGACGGTGATCCGCGGTGAGCCGGAATCGACGCCCGGCGCGGTCGATCCGGGAACGCTCGTCATCTCCCGCGGGTCCAAGATCCGTGCACTGGGTACGCCGGCCAAGCCGATCGTCTTCACCGACCTCGACGACGACAACGTCGGCCTGCAGCCGGGGACCGACCCCTACGACAACCTCGCCAACGCCGCGTTCCTGTCCGGCAACTGGGGCGGGGTGATCCTGCTCGGGCGGGGCTACGTGGCGAACAACACGACGGCCGGGCCGGACCCGACGAAGGAGATCCAGATCGAGGGGCTGACCGCGGCCGGCGGCCTCGGGCTCTACGGCAACTGCGCCGCCGCCTACCCGACCCCGTACGGCAAGGTCTGCGACGACGACGACAGCGGCTCGATGTCCTACGTCTCGGTCCGCTACGGCGGCTTCAACCTGTCGGCCAACAACGAGATCAACGGGATCACGCTGGGTGCCGTCGGGCGCTCGACCGACCTCGACCACCTCGAGGTCTACCAGACCAACGACGACCTGGTCGAGATCTTCGGCGGCGCTCCCGAGGTCAAGTACTTCGTCGGCACCAACGGCGGCGACGACGGGGTGGACTTCGACGAGGGCTGGCGCGGGAAGTTCCAGTTCGGGCTGGTCCTGCAGGGCCTGGCGAAGGACGACAACGCGTACAAGTCGGACAAGGGTGCGGAGCAGGACGGGGGCAACACCGGGGACAGCTCGCAGCCCTTCTCGATCCCGACGCTCTACAACATGACCTACATCGGTCTCGGCTCGAAGGCGAGCTACACGGCGAAGCTGACGAACACGGCGCTGCACTGGCGGGACAACGGCGGCGGCCGCTACTACAACAGCTTCTTCGGTGACTTCGGCGGCGCGACGATGTGCATCGAGGGCGGCACGCTGCCGTCCGGCACGCCGACGGGCAACAACACCAGCGGCCAGCGGGCCAGCACGGCGTACAACTCCGCCGCGCCGGCGCCGATCGGGGCGGGCTGGGGCACCTACTACTTCGATCCGACGTCGGACTTCCAGCTGGAGCTGAAGAACAACACCTTCTGGTGCTTCGGGAACGGCAGCACGATCCCGAACGGGACGGCGGACCAGGGCGCGACCTACGGCTGCGACGCGGCCAAGGCCTACTACGACCCGGGCGTCTTCACCACCTCCGCGCTCCAGAACCAGTACCTGGCCTGCGCCAGCCCGGTGCCGATCAACCTTCTGACTCGCGGTACGGCGGCGACGGACAAGCCGGATCCGGTGATCAAGATCGACCCGCGGCCCAAGGGCGGCAGCGCGATCGCCACCAGCTCGCGCGACTCCTCGGTCGGAGGCGCGTTCTTCTCGGCGGCCACCTACCAGGGCGCCTTCTCGCCCGGCACGAACTGGGCGACGGGCTGGTCCTCGCTGTCGCGTCTCGGCTATTTCCCGACCTGCGACCCGATCAACGATCCGAACGTCACGCCGCAGGAGGTGAACGGCCTGTTCTTCCCCAGCCGGACACTTGCCGCCTGGGCCCCGCTCACCGGCGAGACGATCAGCGGCTACGATCTGCTGCGCGCCGGCGGCGCGACGGCCTTCAACAGCGGGACGTGCCTGGCCAAGAACGAAGCGGGCACGACGTTCGTCCTCACCACACAGGCTCCGGCACCCGGGGCGGCGTTCTTCTATCTCGTCCGCGCGCGGAACGCGTGCGGCGTGGGAACGCTCGGCTTCTCCTCGGCGGGCGTGGAGCGCACGGGCACGAGCTGTCCCTGATCGATCGATCCAGCGGGCCGCCGGGATCTGCCCCCGGCGGCCCGCCTTTCTCGTTCGTCGAACATCCCAGCGGAGGGTTTTCGATCTCATGAGGACGTTCTCGATCCGCGCGGGGAGTTTCCTCCTCGCGCTCTCGCTATTCGCGCCGGGGCGTGCCGGGAGCCCGACTCCTAACGCGGCGCCGAATCCAGCGGCAGCCGCCGGATTCGACTGCGCGTTCCGGTTCGCGTCGCGCCTCGACATCGACCCGAAGGATAAGTCCGCCGCGCAGGAGGCGGTCGTCCTCGAGTACGGCTACTACGTCTCGCCCGACGAGGCGCTGAAGCGCGCCGACCTGGTCGATGGCTGGCGCCGCGGCGTCGTGTACGCCGAGACGGCGATCCTGCTGGCGCGCGCCGGGCGGGTAGACGAAGCCCGGGTCGTGCTCGCCAAGGCCGAAGCGTACCGCCAGACGGTGACCGGATGGCAGAACCCGCGGATCGCATCGCACATCGGCGCGGGGTACGCGGTGCTCGGCGACCTGGCGGCCGCGGACAGGATGAGCGCGTTGCTCGCGCCGACCGACCGCCAGTATCTCGGCCGGCCGGTTTCCATCGCGGCGTCGGCGCTCGCCAGCGCCGGCGACTTCGACGGGGCGATGGCCCGGCTCGACGCCCTCGCACCCGAGAAGGATGAAGACATCGCGTGGTGGCGCGCGCGCGGATACGTGGACGTCGCGCAGGCACCCAAGCTGAGCGCCGAACAGCGACTGAAGGCGCTCCGTGCGGCCCAGGCCGCCGCTGCCGCGATCCCGGGCTGGCGCCGGATGGAGGCGCTGCTCGCTGTCGCCAAGGAATACGCTGCGATCGGCCGGCCAATCGACGCGCGCCCGGTCCTGGAATCGGCGGAGCGGCTCGCCGGGGCGCAGTCCGCCCAAGCGCTGCCGGTCAAGGGGCCGCTGCTCGCGGAGATCGCGCGCGGCTGGGCACGGGCCGGGGATCCGGCGCGGGCCGGGAAGCTGCTGGCGGAGGGGGAAAAGGCCGCCGAAGTGGCGATGAACATCGAGCAGCCGGCGATCGACGCGGACCTCGCGGCCGGCTACTGGGTGGCCGGGGATCCGGCCGACGCCGCGCGGCTGTACGATCGCGCGCTCACGCGGGCCGAGGCCCTCGAGAATGCGCGGCCGCGCGCGCTGGCGGTGGTCGAGATCTGCCGCTCGATCGGGCGCGAGGCGGTGCCGATGACCCCGGCGACGCGCGCGCGGCTCGACGCGCTGTACGCTGGCCTGAAGGACCCCTGGTGAGCCACCCGGACCATCCCCGACGCGCCCGCGCGTCGCTGTTCGTGCTCCTCGTCCTCGCCACGCTCGCCGCTGCGGGCGGCCCCGTGCGCGGGCAGGGTGCGGACATCACCTCGGGGACGATCCGCGGCTCGGTGTACGACAAGGACTTCGGCGTGCCGCTGCCGGGGGCCCGCGTGACGATCGTCGAGCTGGGTCTCGCGTCGCTGACGACGAAGGACGGCGTGTTCACGATCGATCGCGTTCCGGCCGGGAGCTATACGCTGTCGTTCTCGAAGGAGGGTTTCGAGCGCGAGCTCGAGAACGGCGTGACCGTCTCCGCGGGGCGCGTCACCGACCTCCGCGTCGAACTGGCGACCGAGATCGTCGAACTCGACGAACTGGTCGTCAGCGGCGGGGACTTCCTCGACAACCCGGAGATGCAGCTGCTGGAGATCCGCGCCGCGGCCGTCACGGTTCAGGACTCGATCTCGGCCGACATGATCAAGCAGGCGGGGGCGAGCGACGTCGGGGACGCGCTGAAGATGGTGGTCGGGGCCTCGGTCGTCGACGGCAAGTACGCGACCGTCCGCGGGCTCTCCGACCGGTATACCGGAGTGACGCTGAACGGCGTGCGCGTGCCGAGCGCCGACCCGCGCCGCCGCGCCGTTCAGGTCGACCTCTTCCCGACCGGCACGATCGAAAGCGTGGTGGTCACCAAGACCTTCATGCCGGACCTGCAGGGTGACTTCACCGGAGGCGGCATCGACATCAAGACCAAGGACATCCCCGAGGGTCCCACGGCGTCGTTCTCCACGAGTCTCGAGTACAACTCGCTGGCCACCGGCAACCCCGACTTCCTGACCTATCGCGACGGCGGCGTTCCCTTCAGCGGCTTTGCCGGGAGCTCGCGCTCGCTGCCTGCGATCGCCGATACCAAGGCGCCGCCGTTCCCCCGCGCCAGCCTCAATCCCACCCCCGAACAGGTCGAGGCGGCCGATTACTACAACGAGCTGACGCGCTCGTTCGTGCCGGTCATGGGAGTGAGCCAGGAGGAGGTCGGCCCGAACTTCGGCTTCTCGCTCCAGGGGGGGAACCGGTTCGGAATCGGCGCCGAGGACACGTTGGGACTGATCGGCGCGATCACCTACTCGCGCAAGAACTACTTCTACTCGGATGGCCAGTTCAACTCGGGTGGAGTCAACAACGTCGGCGACGAGATCCAGCTGACGAGCGAGTGGAACGACAACCGGGGGACCGAGGAGGTCCTGATCGGGGCGCTCGGCAGCATCGCCTGGGTCCCGAACGAGGACCACTCCTACTCGCTGCGCCTGGCCGGGAACCAGGGAGCGCTCGACGACGCCCGCTTCCAGTACCAGCCGCGCGGCGAGGTCATCGTTCAGAACCAGAGCCTGACCTATACCCAGCGGAGCGTCCTCTCGGCGCAGCTGTCCGGCAGCGACGAGTTCCCGGAGATGTTCGGCAAGAAGGACGACGCGATCGTTCCCGGCCTGGAGCTGGACTGGGTCCTGTCCTGGAACTATACCCGGCAGGAGGAACCCGACGTCCGGTTCTTCCGCAACATCTTCGATCCGAACTCGGGCGCCGGGGCCTTCCCGAACAACAGCAGCGAGGTGCAGAACACGCGCCGCATCTTCCGGGACATCAACGAGACGAACTGGCAGGGATCGGTCAACGCGGTCCTTCCGTTCGTGAGCGCCGGCGTCGACGGCAACATCAAGCTGGGCCTTTACGGCGAGAGCTCGGACCGCACCTATACCCAGCGGTCGTTCACCTTCCGCTACTCGAGGCAGGTCGGCTCCGGTCCGGCGGTCGACGTCAACCGCTCGTACTCGTCGTTCATCCCAGCCTACCCCGGGCAGCTCTGGACCGACGTGTTCATGGAACCGGACCGGATCGGGCTCGCTCCCAATCGCTGCGAGGTGTCGGCCCCGCCGTGCGCGCCGGCGCCGAACCAGCTGATCTGGTCGTTGCTGCCGCTCGGGACCGACGTCGACTACGACGGTCTTCAGAACATCTTTGCCGGGTACGCGATGGCGACCGTGCCGCTGGCCCGGGCCGTGAAGCTGATCGGCGGAGCGCGGCAGGAGAGCACCACGATCGAGATCGTGCCCTTCAACCCGACGCTGGGTACGGTCGAGGTGATCGAGGTCCAGCCCAGCGGCGAACGGGCGCTGATCCGGGTCCCCGACGACCAGGCCCAAGCCGATCTCGACGACGACCGCCTCCTGCCTGCGCTGGCGCTGGTCTACGAGCTCGCGACGGGAATGAACCTCCGCGCCTCGTACGCGCAGACCCTCGCGCGGCCGACCTTTCGCGAACTTGCTCCGGTTGCGACGGAGGAGTTCCTCTCGGGTGATGAGTTCATCGGAAACCCGGATCTTCAGATATCCTCGATCGAGAACTATGACCTGCGCTGGGAGTGGTTTCCGAACCCGGGCGACGTCCTTGCGGCGAGCGTCTTCTTCAAGACGCTGACCGACCCGATCGAGTACATCAGCTTCGGTGTCGCCAACCGCGCCTTTGTCCAGCCGGTCAACTACCCCGCCGGATCGGTCAAGGGGATCGAGGTCGAGGGGCGGGTCGCGATGGCCGGCCTGTGGGACGCGCTGTCGGGCTTCGCGTTCGGGCTGAACGCGAGCTGGCTCCACTCCTCGGTCGACGTACCGGCGTCGGAACAGAAGTCGCTCGAGACGCTCGGGCTGGCGCAGGCGACCCGGCCGCTCCAGGGGCAGCCGGCGTACCTCGTGAACGTCAACGCGACCTACGACAACCCGGACTCGGGGACGACGGTCGGCATCTTCTTCAATCGCATCGGGAGGACGCTGCTGACCGGAGCCGCCCGCGGGGTCGAGGACGGGATTCCCGACGTCTACGAGGAGCCCTTCAGCAGCCTCGACGTGACCTTCAGCCAGGAGTTCGGCGAGGGGGCGTCGTTCGGGCTCAAGGCGGGCAACCTGCTGGCTCCCGACCGCCTGTCGCTCTACGAGACGCCCGGGGGGATCACCGCCATCAAGGCGGAGCGGCCGACGGCACGCACCTACAGTGCCTCGCTGGGGTACACGTGGTGACCCCCGGGCGGTGCCCGCGCGATCGTGACGCGATCGTCACATCGCTGTCGAATGGACGCCACAGTGTGCCCGATACTCTTTATCGCCGTGCGTCTGCCCAGCGCCCCGCGCTGTCGCACGGCCAAAGCAACCCGAAGACCATCGAGAGGACCCGACCGTGAACCGTCCACGCGTAGCCCTGCTCCTGGCAGCCGCCCTGCTGACGGGCTCGACCATCTCCGCGCAGCAGGCGCAGTCGACCTCGGACGGGATCGACCAGACGAAGTCGATCCTGGGGAAGTGGGTCGCCACGGAGGAGCTGATCTTCAAGGAGCGCAAGGCCTGGCAGCAGGAGCAGGAGATCCTGACTTCGCGCATCGAGCTGCTCGACAAGGAGGTCGCGGCGCAGCAGGAGAAGCTGAACGAGTCCCGCCAGGCGCTGGGTGAGGCCCAGACCCGTCGCGCCGAGGTCGACAGCGGGAGGAGCCAGCTCACCGGAACCCAGGCGAGCCTCGCCGAGCGCGTCACCGGGCTCGAAGGCAAGGTGCGCGCGCTCTACAAGGTGCTGCCGGCCGCCACGCGCGAGAAGGTCGACCCCCTCTACCGCCGCATCCCGGAGGACGCGGCCTCGACCAGGGTCTCGCTCGCCGAGCGCTACCAGAACGTCCTGGGAGTGCTGAACGAGATCAACCGGATCGGTAGCGAGATCACGCTGGCGACCGAGATCCGACCGCTCTCCGACGGCAAGCCGTCCGAGGTCAAGACGGTCTACGTGGGCCTCGCACAGGCCTACTTCGTCAGCGCGAGCGGCGAAGCGGGCGTGGGCTACCCGGGGCCGGAAGGGTGGCAGTGGACGCCCGACAACGACCTGGCGCCGAAGATCGCACAGGTGATCCAGATCCTCGAGAACAAGACGAAGCCGCAGTTCGTGTCGCTCCCGGCGACCATCCGGTGAGGAGCGCAGCCGTGTTCACTCCACGCATCAAGACCGTCCCGGCCCTCCTGCTCGTGCTGGCCGCGCCCGCAGCCTGGGCCCAGGCCCCGGGCAGCGACGCGCTCGATCGTGCGGCAGCGAGCTCCCAGAAGGAGCTGGACGCCGCGCTCGCCGAGTTGTCGCAACTGCGCGAGCGGATCGCGGCGGAGAAGATCCCGCTCGCGAAGGAGCTCGAGGCGCGCGAGCAGAAGCTGGTCCAGCTCCGCCGGGCGAACGACGACACCCTGCGCAGCGTCGACACCGGCAGCCTCGATGCGCAGAAGTCGCAGACCGAGCTGAAGCTGCGCCAGGACGAGATCGGCTACGTCTCGAACCTGCTCGACGAGTACGCGACCAATTTCGGGACGCGTCTGTCGGTCGGAGAAGCGGACCTCTACGCACCGTTCATCGCAGCCGCGAAGGACGCGCCGGGTGACAAGGACCTGACGGCCGATCAGCGATTCGAGCGGCAGCTCACGCTCGTCGATCGGTCGGTGAAGCGGCTCGAGGAGAGCATCGGCGGCACCCGCTTCCCGGGGAGCGCGGTCGATCCGAAGGGGGAACTGGTCGACGGGACCTTCGCCCTGCTCGGGCCGATCGCCCTGTTCGCGTCGCGCGACGGGAAGGATGCCGGGCTGGCGCTGGCCCAGGCCGGCACGACGCACCCCGCCGTCCGGCCGCTCGAGGCCTCCTTCGTCCCCTCGATCCGGGCCCTCGTCGATACCGGGAAAGGCGTCTTCCCGTTCGATCCCTCCCGCGGCGGCGCGCTCAAGGAGCTGGTCGAGAAGTGGAGCCTGATCGAGATCTTCAGGAAGGGCGGGCCGATCATGTGGCCGCTCCTGCTGGTCTCGATTCTCGCACTGGCGGTGGTGCTGGAGCGCGTCTTCTTCATCATCAGCGAGACCAGCAAGCGCGACCTGCGGGCGGTGCAGAGCCTGATGAGTGCGGTCGCCGATCACGACATGGACCGCGCGATCGAGATCGGCCGGAAATCCAGCTACTACGTCCCGCGAACCCTGGCCTACGCCCTCGAGCACCGCGAGAAGTCGCTGGGGAACGCCCTGGTCTACGCGCAGAGCAAGGAACTGAAGCGGTTCCGGCGGGGCATCGGCGTCCTCGACACCGCGATCACGATCGCGCCGCTGCTGGGCCTGCTCGGGACCGTCACGGGGATGATGCACTCTTTCTCGCTGATCGGCGGCGAGCTGTCGTCCCCGGGCGCGATCACCGGCGGCATCGCCGAGGCGCTGATCGCGACGGCGTTCGGCCTGGTGATCGCGATCACGTGTCTCGTTCCGTACAACTACCTCAACAACCGGATCGAGGAAGCCAGGCACGAGCTCGAGGCGTCGTCGGCGCAGCTCGAGCTCCTTGCACACCCGGAGCGGGGCGTCGTGGAAGCGGTCGCCATCGCCGAGAGTGCGGCGTGAGGTGAGCGATGGGACTCGGAGCGGGTGCACGGGGTGGCAGGAAGTCGGCGCGGATCGAGATCATTCCGCTGATCGACATCATCTTCTTCCTGCTGGCGACCTTCATCATGGTGTCGCTCTCGATGACGAAGAACCAGGGCGTGCAGGTGGCGCTTCCGTCCGCCAGCACGGCGCAGTCGATGGGTGACCAGCAGGAGATGGACCGGACCGTGACCCTCTCCGTGAACGAGAAGGGGGAGCTCTTCTTCAACAAGGAGAAGGTCACGGCGGCGCAGCTCCCGTACAAGCTGCAGACCTACAAGGGCTCGACCAAGGACCCGCGGGTCGTCGTCAGCGCCGACGCGGGGGCGGACTTCAAGGCGGTGGTTGCGGTGCTCGACGAGGCGCGGCGCGCCGGGATCACCAAGGTCGGCATCTCCACCGACGAGAAGTAGCCCCGTGCGCGGTATCGCCCTGGCGCTGCTGGCGGCGCTCGCCATCCATGGCCTGATCCTGCTCTTCGGGGGGGTCTTCTTCTTCACCGACGAGGAGGCGGCCGCGCGCGCGCCGGTGCGCGAGGTCGAGCTCTTCTCGGAGGAGCAGGCGGAAGAGCAGCCCAAGGACGAGAAGAAGGCGGAGGAGGAGAAGCGCGAGATCGAGGAGGTCCAGGCGCCGGACGAGAAGCCGCCCGACATGCGCGAGCTCGTGGACGCGGTGCCGGATCAGCCCGACGCGTCTCCGACCGACGAGGTCGCGCGGCTCGACGCACTGAGCCTCTCCGCGCTCGAGAGCGCGCTCGATCCGGGTGCCGCGGGGAGCGGGGACTTCGCGTCGGGCGTGAGCCTCGCCTCCGGCGGCCGGATCGGCGGGACGGGGTCGGCCGGGGCGGGCGACGGCGGCGACGACCTCTCGGCCGCCTTCGACGTCGGGGAACTCGACCAGCGCGCGCGGCCGATCTTCCAGACCGCACCGGTCTACCCGTTCGAGCTCCGGCAGAAGAAGGTCGAGGGGACGGTCTACATGCTCTTCGTCGTCGACCAGGACGGCCGGGTCGTGAACCCGAAGGTGGAGAAGTCGACCCATCCCGCATTCGAGCGGCCGGCGCTCGAGGCGGTCCGGCAGTGGAAGTTCGATCCCGCGGTCCGCGGCGGCGAGAAGGTCCCCAGCAAGGTTCGCGTCCCGATCCGCTTCGCGCTGTCGGGCTGAGGTGTGGAGATGAAGACGATCATGATGGCGGCGCTGCTGCTGCTGGCGGCGGTGCCGGGGGCTCTCGCGCAAGCGACCGACGAGATCGACCGGATCTGGTCCGATCCGGAGTTCAAGAAGGCATTCGTCGGGACCTACGGCATCCACCCCGACATCGAGCCCAAGCTCGGCCCGGACGAGCGTACGCTGCTGGAGAAGGTCTACCCGCTGATGTCGAGCGACCCGGCGGCGGCGAAGAAGGAACTCGAAACCGCCGCGGCCAAGCCCGACTCGAGCGCGCTCTTCGAGTACATCCTGGGGAACATGGCGTTCCAGCAGGACCAGGTCGACGAGGCCGCCGCGCGTTACGGCGCGGCCGTCCAGAAGTTCCCCAGCTTCCGCCGCGCCTGGAAGAACCTGGGCCTGACGCAGATCCGCCTGGGGAAGAACGACGACGCGATCCGGTCGTTCACCAGGATGATCGAGCTCGGCGGCGGCGATGCGATCAGTTACGGTCTGCTCGGTTACGCGTTCACCTCCAAGGGCGACTATCTCGCCGCCGAGATGGCGTACCGCAACGCGCTGCTGCTCGACCCGCAGAATACCGACTGGCGGCTGGGTCTCGCGCGCAGCGTGGTCAAGCAGGAGAAGTACGAGGAAGCCGCTGCCCTGCTCCGGGTGCTGATCGAGCGCTCGCCGGACCGGCCGGAGTTCTGGCTGCTGCAGGCCAACGCCTACCTCGGCATGAAGGAGCCGCTGCGCGCCGCCGAGAACCTCGAGATGGTCGAGCGGATGGGCAAGGCGACCCCCGACACGCTGAACCTGATGGGCGACCTCTACCTCAACGAGGGCCGGCTGGACCTCGCCGCGCGCGCCTACGGCCGGGCCGTCCAGGTCGACCCCGGACAGTCCCCGGCCCGGGCGGTCCGCAACGTCGAGGTGCTGGCCGGCCGCGGCGGGATGAACGAGGCCCGCGAACTGTCGGCCAACGTGCGCAGCATCTATTTCGGGCGCCTCCCGGAAGAGGACGCCCAGAAGCTGCTGAAGCTCGAGGCGCGGATCGCGGTCGCGGAGGGGAACGGCGGAGAGGCGGTCGCGATTCTCGAGGAGGTCGTGGCGAAGAACCCGCTCGACGGCGATGCGCTGATGCTGCTGGGGCAGCACTACGCGCGCTACGGCGAGCCGGAGAGGGCGCTGGTCTATTTCGAGCGCGCCGCGAACCTGGAGCAGTACGAAGCTTCGGCGAAGCTGCGCCAGGCCCAGGTGCTGGTCGGCCAGGGCAAGTACCAGGAGGCGCTGCCGCTGCTGCGCCGCGCCCAGGAGATCAAGCCCTCCGAGGATGTCGCACGCTATCTCGAGCAGGTGGAGCGGCTGGTCCGGTCGAAGGGCTGATCGCGGGGGACCGTCACCGGATCTTCACGCGACGTTGACACGGTCGCCACCCGGCGGCAGCAGGATCGCCCGATGCGTCCGCGACCCACGTCGCGAAGCGTTCTTCGTCGCCGCGGACCTCCGCCCGCGGCGTCTCCAGCCGGGGAGGGGTCGTGGGCAGACGACCCCTCCCCGGATTCTTCACTCCGGTCCGCGGCAGACCCGGCCGGCGCGCGCGAGCGCCGCGTCCACGGCGCGGGCCGCTTCCGCGGCGCGCGCGTCCATCACCGGTTCCGCGCGCACGGCGACGCAGCGCGGCTCGAACCGCGTCGTGGTTGCGAAGCGGGCGTCGAGCGCCAGCCGGCCGCCGGCCGGCCCTTTCAGCACGAGCGTCGCTCCGGTGCCATCCGGCGCCTGGGTCGCGGACTCGACGGTCCAGCCCTCGGGCAGTGCGCTTCGGACCGCCGGCTGCCCCGCGATCCAGCGCGCCGCCGCCAGCGCGAGCGGAGCGCGTGGCGTCGGCTCCGGCGCGGGGCCGACGAGCTGCGGCCGCGGTAGCGCGACGCGCCAGTAGCCGACCGCGTCGCGCCCCGGAGCGAGCGCCGGGACCAGCAGGGCGACGACGCCGGCGGAGGTCGCGGTGCCGAAGGCATCGAGCAGTCGCGGCCAGGCGGTCTCGAGGCGCGCGGCTGCTTCCGCCCGGCCATGAAGCAGCGCGTCGGCGCCCCGGGCCTCCAGCGCGAGCAGCAGCTCGCGGGCCGGGACGTCGCCGAGCCACGCGGCGAGCGCTTCCGTGCGGGCGTCGTCGAGCGAGGCCGCGGCCGGGACTGCCGCGCGGGCGAACCGGTCCCAGGCCGGGTCGCTCTCCGCGGTGCGGCGCGCCAGCTCGGGGCGGGCGTCGAGGAAGGTCCGCCCGTGGGCGACGAGCGGCCCGAAGCCGCCGCCGTTCGGTCGCACGAGGCAATCGACGCCGCCCCCGGTCGTGAGCGCCCAGAGGATCTCGTCGGCCCGGCGCGGCGTCTCGCGCAAGAGCGTCTCGGGCGGCGCGAGGTACAGCCCGAGGGGGCGCGCCGCGGTCGACGGCGCCAGCGTTTCACGCGTCACCAGCCGACGCTCCCCGCGCCAGCGCGACGGGTCGTGGAGCGGGCCGGGGTCGACGACGTTCTCGACCGCCGCGAACTCCAGCCAGCGCCCCGGTCCGAGCGCGAGCGCGCACTCCGGCGCGGGCCCGGCGCCGATCTCCCAGCGCACCGCCTGCCGCGCGACGTCGCGCGCCCCGGCGGAGTAGAGCGCGCGCGAGCTGCGCGCGGGCTCCAGGCGGCACGGCAGGCCGTCCGCGGCGCGCACGCGGACCCGTCGCGCGCGGGCCGTCGCGGCGGCCTGACCGGACGGGCTCTGCCCGGCCCGGGCCGCGCCGGCCGAGGCCGCGGCGGCCTGACCGGCAGGGTTCTGCCCGGCCCGCGCCGCGCCGGCGGGCGGTTCGTAGACCACCGTCGCCTCGCTCGCGATCCGCTCCCTGAGGCTCTCCAGCGCCTCGGCGACGTCGTCGCCGTCGCCGACCTCGTGGTAGAGGCCGCCGCTCGCCGTCGCGATCTCGCGCAGCCCCAGGGTGTACTGCCACGAGCTTCGCGCCGCGACGCCGACGACGAAGACCGAGAGGTCGGGGATCGCCGCCGCCGCGTTCGAAACCCGCTCCCAGGCGACCTGCTTGACCGCCCGGGAATCGCCGCCGTCGCTGACGAGGAAGAGCACCTTCCGGCCGGGCCGGGACTCCAGGTACAGGAGCAGGTCGTGGAGCGACTCGCGCAGCAGCGTGTTCGTGCCGTAGCGCAGGCGGTGCGCCGCGGCCTCGAGCTCCGCGTGGTCCCCGGCCGGCGGGGCGAGCAGCACGAAGTCGTCGTCCAGCGAGGCGAAGAGCGCCTGCTCGTGCGGCGCCAGCGAGCGGGCGAAGCCGGCCAGGGCGTCGCCGATCGCCGGCAGGGAGTCGCTCATGCTGCCGCTGGTGTCGACGACGACGGCGTAGAGGACCGGCACGCTTCCCTGGTCGATCGCGACGACCCGTGCGGCCGTGCCGTCCTCGGTGACCTCGACGTCGGACGGCCGGAGAGCGCGGCAGCGCGCGGCGGCCGCGGCCATAGCGGCGGATGCAGCCGCGGCCGGAACGGTGCCGGGACCGGGCAGCGGCTCGACGACCACCGGCCAGGGGACGCGCCGGACCTCGACCTGCTCGACGACCGGGATCTCGCGGGGCGGTTCGCCGGCCGCGGCGGCCGCCAGGAGCGCCAGCGCCGCGGCCAGCGCGATCATGGCGCCGGCGGCGCCTCCGTGAGGCGCGCCCGCACCTCGCGCAGGTAGAGGTCGAGGTAGGCCTCGCGCCCGAACATGTAGCGCGACGCGAAGCGCACGAGGGGGTTCCGGATCTCGCCCCGCTCCACGACCGTCAGCTCGCTGCCGCCGTTGGCGGCGCCCGTGACCGTGTACTCCCACGCGCCGCGGAAGGGACCCTCGGCGGCGACGATGGTGCGGACGAGCCGCCGCGGGGGATCGCTCTCGCTCGTCTCGAGCGTCATCGAGCGGCCCCCCTGGTAGACCTCGCGCCACGCCTCGCCGCCGCCGGAGGCGTCGGCGCGCTCGACCCGCGCGAGCCCCTTGCGCCAGGCCGCCTGGCCGGGAATGTCGGCGATCAGCGCAAAAGCCGCTTTCGGCGGGACGGGCAGCGTGACGCTGCGCGTGGCGGTGAATTCCGCGGGCAGGAACAGCCCGACCAGCGTCATCCCGAGCGGGATCGCGAGCAGAACGCCAAGCAGACCGAGCAGGAACCAGACGCCGTAGCGCATCGCGGACATGGAGGCATTGTCGGCGCCGGAAGAGGGCAGGGCAACCGCGCGGCCGGCCGCCGAGCCCCGCGCCGGCCCCCTTCCCGGACGGGACGGTTTGCTGCGAAGATGCGCGGCCGTCCCTGGGAGGATCGCCGCGTGTCCACGCCGGGAAATCCGCTCTTCGCCCGCAAGTCGCTCGAGCAGCTGCTCGACGAGATGAAGGGCGACAACCGCCTGCGGCGGGTCCTCGGCCCGGTGCAGCTGACCTCGCTCGGGGTCGGCGCGATCATCGGGACCGGGATCTTCGTGCTGACCGGGCAGGCCGCGCACGACAAGGCCGGCCCGGCGCTGATCCTGTCGTTCGTCGTCTCGGGGATCGCCTGCATCTTCGCCGCGCTCTGCTACGCCGAGTTCGCTTCGATGGTGCCGGTCGCGGGCTCGGCCTACACCTACGCCTACGCGACGATGGGCGAGCTGTTCGCCTGGATCATCGGCTGGGACCTGGTGCTGGAGTACACGGTCGTCTCGGCCACGGTCTCGCACGGCTGGTCGCACTACTTCCAGGACTTCATCGGGATCTTCGGGATCCACGTCCCGAAGGTCCTCTCGATCGCCCCCTTCGACTACGACCCCTCGGTCGGGCACTTCGTCTCGACCGGCGCGTGGTTCGACCTGCCGGCGATGATCATCGCCGGGGTCGTGACCGTCATCCTGGTCAAGGGGATCCGCGAGAGCGCCGGCTTCAACACCGCGATGGTGATCGTCAAGCTGGCGATCGTCTTCCTCGTGATCGGGGTCGGCGCGTTCTACGTCAACCCCGCCAACTGGAAGCCGTTCGCGCCGTTCGGGTACGCCGGGTTCAGCTTCTTCGGCCAGACCGTCTGGGGCCAGACCGACGCCGGCGGGCACCCGCTGGGGATGCTGGCGGGCGCGGCGATCATCTTCTTCGCCTACATCGGCTTCGACTCGGTCTCGACCCACGCCGAGGAGGCGAAGCGGCCGCAGAAGGACGTGCCGATCGGGATCGTGGCCTCGCTGCTGCTCTGCACCGTGCTCTACATCGCGGTGGCGGCGGTCCTGACCGGGATGGTCCCCTACGACCGGATCAACATCGACGCGCCGGTCTCCGACGCCTTCGCGCAGGTCGGGCTCCCGTGGGTGCAGCTCCTGGTGGCGCTCGGGGCGCTGGCCGGGATCACCTCGGTGCTGCTGGTGATGATGCTCAGCCAGCCGCGCGTCCTGCTGGCGATGGCGCGCGACGGCCTGATCTCGCAGAAGTTCTTCGGGGCGGTCCACGAGCGGTTCCGGACGCCGTGGAAGTCGACGATCCTGACCGGCTTCGTCGTGGCGCTGCTGGGCGGGTTCCTGCCGCTGCGGATGCTGGCCGAGCTGACCAACATCGGCACGCTGCTGGCGTTCGTGATCGTCTGCATCGCGGTGCTGATCATGCGGGTGACCCACCCGGAAGCCGAGCGGCCGTTCCGCGCGCCGGGGGGGCTGGCGACGCCGGTGCTGGGGATCGCGCTCTGCCTGCTGCTGATGATGTCGCTGCCGGTCGAGAACTGGTGGCGGCTGATCATCTGGCTGGCGGCCGGGCTCCTGATCTACTTCGCGTACGGCCGGCACCACAGCGAGCTGCGGCTGCGGAACGGGGCGCGCGGGTAGCGAGCGTTCGACGAGTTGACCGACTTGGCCGGGATCCCGGTTTCAGGCGCCGGATGCCTGATCGAGCCGTTCGCACCGATCCCTGACCGTGCGCCCACTTGCGAGGTGGCACGGCCGACGCCGATTCAGTATGAGAAGGAAACCACGTTCTCCGGGAGTGCGTTCAGAAGGTCGCCGTGTTCCGAGCCGATCATCCCCTTCGCGAAGTTCTCCTTGGGTACCTTCGCAATGTGCGCGCAGTGCAGGCAGACATAGACCTTGGCGCCGTGTTCGAGGAGGTCCGCGAGCATCTTTCGAACGGGAGGAAAATCGGCAAACTTCACGCTTGCGGGGAGATCTGCCGCAGCGAACTTGGCCGCGTGGACGTTGAGGAACACGATGACAGGCCGGCCCATCGTCAGTGCGTTGGCTGCGAGAGCGAGCCCCATGCTCGCTGCGTGGAGGTCTTCGGTGCCGCTGGTCAGATTGATGAAGACGGCACGCGACGTCGCCGGAGACTGCTGCGCCGATGCGAGAGGGATGAACAGGACCAGGAGCAGGGCGAGAACTGCAGCACGGGTCACGGTAACCTCCTCCCAGGGGTTCGCGACGCATTGTCGCTCATCGCGCTCATTCCAGAGCCATGATGCGTGCGTCCCAGCTGAGAAGGCGAGCATGAACCCGATTCCTGCAGGCGCGCAAGTGCCGAGACGATGCCCTCATGGAGCAGCCAGAGCACTGGCCCGCATCCACGGTGCCGCGACCGGAGGCGGCGTACCGCGTTAGCGTCGAGTCAGCGAAGCTTTCCGCGAGCGTCGCCGCGGGTAAGGCCCTTCCCGCCAACATCACGCACCCTGCGGCCGGCACCGCATCAGCGCCAGCGCAGCAGCATCACCGCCCGCCACTCAGCCGCAGGCCGAGGGACGCCTGCGGACGGCTCTCCCTGCAGGCACGCCGCTTGGTGTGCTCACCTGTTCCCTCGTTCCACCATCAGCTCGAGGTCTTCCCGAAGGCTCTGCAGGTCCTCTTCGTGTTCGACCTCCTGCTCGAGGATGGTGAGCGCCAGGTTGTAGGTCACCATGTCCTTGTCCTTGGTGGCGTCCATCAGGCCCTTGTAGGTCGTGATCGCGCACTGCTCCCCGGCGATGTTCTGGTCGAGCAGCACGGCTACATAGGGGTCCTCGGGCGCGTCGTACTTGCACGGGCTCAACGCACTCCAGCCCTCGGGTATGAGGACGGGGGTGCCGCCGAGCTGGATGATACGATTCGCCAGCAGGACCGCGTGGTTCAGCTCCTCGGTCGCGTGCAGGCTGAGTTCGGCCGCGACGGCATCCTTCATCGGGCCCTTGATCAGTTTCGCCCCGAGCCAGTACTGGTAGTACGCGAGCCACTCGCTCGCGTATGCCTGGTTGAGCAGCGCGAGGAGCTGCTCGATGTCCATTCCGATGATCTCACGCCCTCGTGTACCCATTGTCGCCTCCCGCTTTCAGTGGTCACCGGACTCCCGCGGCGCCCCGGAACCCTTCATTATCACTCACGTCTCCGTTGCGGACCTTTTCGCCTCGCCGATGACGAAGGGCTCCACCAGGCGTGGATCGCGGTGCACCATGGGGTGTCGCGTGCGCCCGCCGGGCGGAACGTCGCGACGGCCCGGCGGGCGGTCGCCACGGTGATCAGCGAGGGCCGCCCGCCGCAGTTGCTCGGAGGCTCGGTCGCCATCCGGACTCGCCCCGAGGCCCGCTACCCCGTGCACGGCAGCCCGCGCCGGGTCGGACGCCGCTGCCGCTGAGGCTCGTCGGCAGACGGCCACAGGGACCGACTGACGGAGGTTGGGATGAGTTCAGGTGCTGGACAGCGACACGGTCGCGATGGCGGCCGGGGACAGGGGCATGAAGCGGGGCACGGACATCGTAGGATGCTCGTTCTGTCTGCCCTCGACAAGGCACTCGGCGCGGCGTTTCGCGTCGCCGTTCCGACAACCGACGGAGTGAACATCAGCGAGCACCTCGGCCTCTCGAGCCCCTGAAGGAACCGCAGGGCGACTGCCGTCGCCCGGGAACCGATGCCGACGCCGACGCCTGCTGCTCTAGGCTGACTTCCGGCCGGCGACCTCCTCCAGCACCTTCGCGAAGCGCTCGGCCATCCGGACCTGCGAGTAGCGGTCCACGGCCGCGTCGTCGCCGCGCCAGCGGACGGCGCCGTCGCGCGTGTACTCGGCCCACCAGGCGAGCAGCGCGGCTTCCAGTTGTTCCTGCGTCGTCGCGCGCACGCCGGCGCCGGTCTCGCGCAGCAGGTCGGCCAGCACCCCCTCGCCGCCGCCGATCAGCAGGATCGGCCGGCGCGCCGCGAGGTACTCGAAGATCTTCCCGGTGAAGACGCCGGCCTCGCGCTCGCCGCCCCAGTGCAGCAGCAGCAGCCCCTGCGATTCCTGCTGCGCGCGGAGCGCCTCCTCGCGCGGGGCCCACGGGAGGACCTCGACCACGCCGGCGAGGCCGCGGGCCTCGGCCATCGCGAGGACCCACGGCTCGTGGCGCGCGTACAGCCGGACCTTGACGCGCTCGCGCGGCAGCTTCCCCGCGGCCAGCAGCGACGCCAGCGCGTCGAACAGCAGCGAGGGGTCGCGGCGCCCCTGGTAGAAGGTCCCGGTGTGCGTGAGGACGAAGTCCTTCGACGGTCCGGCGGCGAGACCGGCCAGTTCGGGGTCGAAGCCGTTGGGGATCGCGTGCGCGGGGATCGCGGGGTAGAGCGCGCGCAGCTCCGCGGCGAGCGGCTCCGAGACCGTGACCAGCGCCGACGCCGTGGCGAAGGTCCGCCGCTCCAGGCTCCCTTCGAGCCGTCTCCGCCACGCCGGCGCGACGGAGTTGCGGTCGGTCGACCAGAGGTCGCGCAGGTCGGCGATCCAGGGAAGGCCGGTCGCGCGCGCGGCGCGGGCGGCGCCGAGGTGAACGGAGTGGGGCGGCGAGGTGGAGAGGATGGCGTGATACGGAGGCGCCTCGGCGTTGCGGCCGCCCGTGGGCCCGCCCGCGGGCCCGGCGGCTTCCACTGCCGCCTCGGCCGCCAGGCGCGCCCACGCGCGGTGCGCGTCGGGGAAGGCGACGAGCGCCTTGACCATCTCGATCGCGGCCGAACGTCCAGCGCGCGCGGCGGGCGGGGCGGCGTCGCTGCCGGCGGCGAGGTCCTTGAGCGCGGCGTCGGGCTGCAGGCCGAAGAGCTGTTTCAGGCGCCGCGCGGTGTCGCGGTCGGCGGTCTCGAGCAGGCGCGGCGCGCCCGGCGCGCGCCCGCCGGGAGCACGCCCGCCGGGATCGCCCGCCTCCCTGCCCGCGCGGCCCGCGACCGCCGGCGTGATGACGGTCGCCTCCCAGCCGAAACGCGGCAGGTACTTGGCCAGCCCCGCGGCCCTCACCCCCCCGACCGACGCCGTCGGCGGGTAGTAGTAACTCAGCAGCAGGAGGCGGCGCGGCATCGCGTCAGTCGCCGTATGCGACGCCGAACGTCTCCGTCCAGCGCACGAGGTTGATGATCCGCCAGATGTGCCAGCCGAACGGCCGATCTCCAGCGCGCACCGCGTTCCACTCGGCCTGCGCTTCGGGAAGCGCGAGCGCCGGGATCGCGCGCGCGGTGTCGCTCGCCAGCACGCCGTCCACCCACGGTGCGAGGCGCGTCAGCCAGGCCTGCTCGGGGGTGGCGAACCCGATCTTGTCGCGCCGGTCCAGGATGGCGTCCGGGACGAGGCCGCGCATCGCGGCGCGGAAGACCGCCTTCGAGGTGCCGTCCGCTGCGACCAGGTAGTCCTCCGGAAGCGACAGCAGGAAGGTCGCGAGGTCGGTCGTCAGGAAGGGAACGCGGCTCTCGATCGAGAACGCCATCGAGTTGCGGTCCTCGTAGCGCAGCAGCATCGGGAGCGAGGTCTCGAACAGTTGGGCGCGCAGGAGGTCGCGCAGGGCGCTGCGGCCGGCCATCCGCGGGAACGGCGAGGTCGCGAGGTCGACGCCGGGGAAGGCGCGCGCGTCGAGCCAGGGCGGGACGAACGGCTTGCCGGCGGCGGAGCGCGCCAGGCCGTGCAGCGGAGCCGGCAGCAGGTGGAAGGCCAGGCCCGAGCGCAGCGCCGCCGCCGCATCCCCCGGCAGCCGCGCGGCGGCGCGCGCGAAGCGCCAGGCGTCGAGCAGGCGGCCGCCGGCGAGCAGCGAGACCGCGCGCGCTGCCAGGTGCGGGCGGTAGCCGGCGAGCATCTCGTCGGCCCCCTGGCCGTCGAGCATCACCTTCAGCCCGGCCCCGGACGCGGCGCGGAAGACGGCGTGCTGCGCATAGATGCTGGTGCTGCCGAACGGCTCGCCCTGGACGCGGATCAGCCGCTCGAGGTCGGCGACCAGCTCCTCCTCGCGCGGGGAGGTCCGGTGCAGCGTGACCCGCGCGGCCCGCGCCGCCTGCTCGATCCAGCGCTCCTCGCTGAGCGCCGGGTCGTCGGCGACGTAGCTGACCGCGTGCTGGTCGAGTGCATCCCCTTCGAGCGAGCGGATCGCGGCGACGATCGACGAGGAGTCGATCCCGCCGGAAAGAGCCGATCCGACCGGGACGTCCGAGCGCAGGTGGAGCGCGACGCTCTCGAGGAACAGGCGGCGCAGCTCGCGCGCCGCGTCGTCGAAGGAGAGCGCGAGCGGCGGGCCGTCCGGGAGGTCCCAGAAGCGCGCCGGGCGGCCGGCCGAGGGGTCGTCGAGCGGCACGCGCAGCAGCGTCGCCGCGGGAAGCTGCTCGATCCCGGCGAAGAGGGTGGCGTCGCCGTGGTCCGACAGGCCGTAGCGCAGGTAGGTGTAGAGCCGGGCCGGGTTGGCGCGCGGCGGCGTGCCGGAGAGCGCCAGCAGCGCGGGGATCTCGGAGGCGAACGAGAAGCCGCCATCGCGCCGGGTCCAGTAGAGCGGCTTGATCCCGAACGGATCGCGGCCCAGCACCAGCGCGCGGGCCGGCAGGTCGAGGATCGCCAGCGCGAACATCCCGGTGAAGCGCGCGAAGGCCGCGTCGCCCCAGGCCGAGTAGGCCGCGAGCAGGATCTCGGTGTCGGTGCCGGTCGCGAAGCGCCGCCCGGCGCGCTCCAGCTCGGCGCGCAGCTCGCGGTAGTTGTAGATCTCGCCGTTGAAGACGATCGCCCGCACCCCGTCGTGCGCAACCATCGGCTGCCGGCCGGCCGGGGAGAGGTCGAGGATCGACAGGCGCCGGTGCGCGAGGCCGACCGCCGCGCCGGCCAGCGTGCGCGGGTCACGGGTCGGATGGAGCGGACGACCGTCGCGCCAACCGAGGTAGGCGAAGTCGTCCGGCCCGCGGTGCGCCAGGAGTTCCGACGCCGCGGTCAGCGCGGCCGCATCGACGGTGCGCCCGGGCGCGGCGAGTTGGCCGGCGATCCCGCACATCTCAGGCGCGCTCCGCGGCGAGCCGGTCGACGATCCGCGTGACCGTTTCGCGCGCGGCGTCGGAGGAGAGCGCGCGGGCTGCGGCGTCGGCGCTGGCCTTGAAGCGCATGATCGTCGCGGCGTCGAGGGCCGCGAGGGCGCGGGCCATCGATTCGGGCCGGAAGTCGTCGGTCACGATCCCCAGGTCGTGCTCGTGCACGACGCGGGCCATCTCGGGCGACGGTCCGATCGCCACCGCCAGCCGGGCCTGCACGAACTCGAACAGCTTGTTCGGCAGCGCGAAGCGGTAGTTGAAGTTGGTCGGCTCGAGCAGGAACAGGCCGACGTCGTACGCGTTGAGCACGTGCGGCAGCTCGCGCATCGGGACCGGGTCGTTGAAGCGGACCCGCGCGTCGCCGCCGACCTCGCGGCGCAGCTCGTCGAAGTAGGCCCGGTCGGCGCCGGTCAGGTAGAGGTCGAGTGTGAAGCGCGCGTCGAGCAGGCGCAGGGTGCGGATCATCGCCTCGATCCGGCGCGAGCGGATCGCGGCGCCGTGGTGGACGAGGCGAATCGCTCCGCCGCGCGCCGCGGTGTCGGAGGGCGCGAGCGGTTCGTAGTCGGGAGCATTCAGGACGATCTCGGCGCGCACGCCGGTGTCGCGCTCGTAGGCCTCGGCGATGCTCTCGCAGACCGTCGTCATCGCGGCCGCGCGCGGGATGAAGGTCCGGCACAGCCAGGCGCGGAAGCGCTGCTGGAAGACGCGGAAGAAGAGGCGATCCTCGAATTCGAGCGGCGCGTACTCGTGGGCGTCGAACAGCACGCGGGCGCGCGGCGCGAGCGCCAGCGCGACCGGCAGCGCGTCGATGTCGTTGGCGATGACGACATCGGCCTCGGCGCCGAGGCTCCGCCAGGCGCTCGCGGCAGTCGACGACCTCGCTGCGGTTCCAGTAGTAGGCGTCGAAGCGGCCGGCGAGCAGGCGCGCCGCGGCGAGCAGGCGCCTCGGGAGCGGCTTGCGCCGCGGGTCGAGCGGGACGAAGCGGACGCCGGCGATGCGCGGATCGGCCCAGCCGGCGGCCGTGACCTGGTGGCGCGGCGCGAGGAACCGGAGCTGGCGGTTGACTCGCGGGTCGGTCGCGAGGTCGCTGAACGAGAGCACGAGGACTCTCGCTCCGGGGCCGCCGCTGCCGGGTTCAATGGCCATGCGGTTCATCCGCCACGGCTCCGATTATCGGTCGGCAGGCGCCGCAAGGCCTCCCGCTCGGCGGGGGTGGAGAAAGCCAGCACGAGGGCCACCGTGAAGAGTGCCGTCGCGATGAAGACAACCAGCTCGGCAGGCAGCGTCCAGGCCCGGGGGAGGGTGAGGAGGACCGCCGCCGGCGTCGCGGCCGCGAGGAACGCGAGGACGCGGCGCCGATCGACCGGGATCCGGACGTAGCGCGCACCGCGCGAGCGGTTCCAGGCGACGAGGCAGGTCACCCGCACCAGGGGGCCGAGGACCAGCGCCAGCGCGGCGCCGATCATCCCCCACGGCGGGATCAGCAGCAGGTTGAGCGTGATCGCCAGGACCAGCGTCGCGGCCTGGACCAGGCTGGTGTAGTGGATCTCCCGGGCGAAGACCGACGGCGGCGTGAAGAGCGAGTAGGCGCCGATCAGCGCCTGCGCCGCCGCAGCCGCGCCGGCGACGCGGAAGCCGGGCTCGTACCCCGGCCCGGCGAGGATCATCAGGGCCGCCCGCGCGCCGCCGAAGACCAGCAGGCTCATCGCGCCGAAGACGAAGACGTACCAGGTGACGGCGCGGGCGAGCGCGGGACCCGCCTCGTCGCGGCGCTCGGAGAAGCCCATGAAGTAGGGAGTCCACGCGATGTTGAAGGCCGTCACCGCGAGCGCCACCAGCGCGCCGAGCTGTGTGCCGACGGTGAAAACGCCGACCGCGTCCATCCCGCGGAAGAGCGAGAGGAACCAGCGGTTGCCCTGCTGCAGCACGAAGAGGGTGGCGAACGACGGGACCATCGGCAGGCCGAGCCGCAGCAGCTCCCCGGCGGCCGCGCCGTCGATCGCGCCAGCCCCGGCGAGGCGCCGTCGGCGGGAAGGTCGCGGCGTAGAGCAGGAAACCGGCGACCTGCCCGACGAGGCGCCCTTCGAGCAGCCCGGCCACGCCGCGGCCGAGCCCGACGACGAAGAGCAGGGAGAAGACCGCGGTCAGGACCGCGGCGGCGACCGAAAGCGCGGTCTGCCGGCCGGCGCGCTGCTCGAACTGCAGCCGCAGCGTGAAGGGGAGCGCCAGCACGGAGAGGGACGAGGTGACGAGCGACAGCGTGACGAGCGGCGCCGCCGCGGCGTCGTCGACCAGGAACGCGGCGATCCGGCCGGCGGAGGGGAGCGCCAGCGCCAGCGTCAGGCCCGTCGCGCCGGCCAGGATCCAGAAGGCGGTCGAGACGGTGCGATCGCGCCGCGCGGTGGCGGCGTCGGCGAAGTAGGAGACCGTCATCGAGGTCCCGAACCCCAGCGACAGGATCGCCACCAGGCTCGTCGCCAGCACGTCGAGCACGCCGACGACGCCGTACTCGGCCGGCACGAGGTAGCGGGTCAGGACCGGCAGCAGCAGGACCGAGACGAGACGCTGGAGGACGCCGCCGAGGCCGTAGACGAGCGTGCCGGAGAGCAGC
>CAVPCQ010000020.1:57500-146263 GCA_963702425.1 uncultured Acidobacteriota bacterium | reverse complement strand
TCGCCGATCCCGCGGGCCTGCTGAAGCCCGGCATGACCGGCGCGGCGAAGATCGCGGGCGGGAAGCTGCCGCTCGGACGATTGATCGCGCGGCGTGCGCTGCGCCTGATCGACCCGTCATTGCTCTGACGGACCGCTCCTCGTCTTCGCTGTCGGAAACTGGTCACCTTCTCTCCAAACCGTTCTGCCCATCACCGGGACGGGAGCCCCGGCGCCCGGTGACGATTCGTCTCGGCGCGCCGCGGGCGGCGCTGGACCGGCGCGGATCGGAGCGGTCCCGCGGGGCGACTGGCAGGGTCATTGCAGTGGACCGCAGCGGAGGCGGCTCGGCCCGCGAGCCGCAAGGAGAGGGCTGGACGGAGAGTTCGCCCGAACTGCGCGGCAGGGTTTCCTGCCCGAGGAGAGACGAGATGAGCCGGAAGCTTCACGTGGAAGAGCTGGAGTCGCGCATTGCCCCGAGCACCGGACTGGCCGACCTGTTGGCGAAGATCTCGGCGAGCAGCACCGATGCCGCCAACCTGATCAACCAGGTCGTGAACCCCGACGGCAGCGTCAACGTCGGCGCCGCGACCGGTGCGTGGAACGGCCTGGGCGGCAGCCAGGTCAACCCGGTCAAGCCGGACTTCACGGTCAGCAACAACACCGTGGTCTCGGACAAGACGGCGGCTGCGATCCTGAGCTTCTTCACCAAGAAGTAGAGCAATCCAGCGGCACGACGTGCCGCTTCGGGGGCAGGCGCTGCCTGCCCCCCTTTTTGCCCGGACTAGTCGCTCGGCAGCGGCCGGAACGTGAACGGCCCGCGCTGGGCCGCGCGTTCGACAGCTCCGGTCCGCTCGTGCCGCTCCGCGACCCTCACGACGGCGTCGAGCGCCTCGTCCACACTGGCGGCCAGCCCGAACGTGAGACCGCGCAGCCGTTCGTCCGGGCCCTGGACCACCTCGTAGAGGTTCCAGCGCACGCTCGGCCGGCGCCGTCCGGGGGTGGGGAAGGCGAAGACGTGGTAGCGCCGGCCTCCGACGCAGAAGGACGTGTCGACGCTGCTCTCGCCCACGCCCGCGAGCAGCTCTTTCGCGCTGGCCATTCCGCTCCTCCGCGGCCGCCCGGGGCGGCTCTTCGCCGGGCGCCTTCACCGCCAACCTAGTGCCCGGCGCAGCCCTCGGCTAGCGCCCGCCCCATCCCCGATAATCAGGGGTGTGCGGGACCTCCTCACGACGCCGCTCGGCATCGCCCTCCTCGCCGGCCTCCTCGCCGCGGCCCTGGCCTGGCGTCGGCGCCGGCAGGGTCGGGAGCTGGGCGCCCCCTTCGTCCTGCTGCTGGGCGCCTGGGCCTTCTTGCTCGTTGCCGCCGCCCCACCCGTCGCCTGGCTCGCGGAGTCCTCCCTGGCCGGCTTGGGTGAGCGCTGGCCCCCGGCGCCTTCGCTCGTGCCCGCGCCGGACGGGATCCTGGTTTTCGGCGGGGGACTCGACGGCACCAGTGCCTCGGCCCCGCTCTCGGACTCGTCCCGCGAGCGCCTGATTGCAGCCCTCGCGGCGGCACGCCGGTGGCCGGAGGCGCCGCTGGTCTTCAGCGGTGGTGCGGGTCGGTCCGATCGGACCGGCGTCGGGCAGCGGATGGCGGAGGAGGCCGAGGCGCTCGGGCTGGCGCCCGGGCGGATCGTGGTCGAGCGGGAGGCCCGCACGACGCGCGACAACGCCCGGCTCTGTGCGGCCGAGGCCCGGGCCCGCGGATGGACCCGCGTAGCGCTCGTCACCTCGGCCGTGCACCTCGCGCGTTCCCGCGCGTGTCTCGCGCGGGAGGGGTTCCTGGCGCTCCCCGCGCCGGCGGCGCTGGGCGACCCCGGACGCTGGAACGCGGCCGACCTGCTGCCCAGCGCCTCCGCGCTGGCGCGCACCACGGGCGCCGTGCACGAGGCGATCGGGCTGGGGTACTACGCGCTGCGGGGGTGGCTGGCGACGAACCCGCCTCCGGCGCTCAGGGCGCCAGCGACCGGTGCAGCTCCTCGCTCCAGCTCTCGGTGATGTAGCGGAAGAAGAACCCGTTGGCCGCATGCATCCGGTGGTAGCAGGCCCGGAGGTCGAGCACGAGCGTGATCCGGCGCGAGGCGCAGTTGAGCTCTCCGACGTCGTGCGTTGCCACCGGCTGGAAGCCCAGCACGCGGGTGTGGAATTCGTAGGGGCTGTGGGGATCGTCTTCGAAGACGTCCGTGATGTAGTGGGTGTAGCCCCGCGAGACCGTCTCAGTGATCGCGGCCCGGATCAGGGCCAGCACGATCACCGTGTACCGCCGCTTCGCGGGCAGAACGGCGAAACGCCCGATCTCCGCGATGCGGTGCGCCCGGATGAAGGCCTCGATGTCAGCCCCGAGGTCGATCAGCGACAGCCCGTACTCCCGGTACAGGTGCAGCGGCGGGTCGTACAGCACCCTGAGCACACCCACCGGTACGCCGTTTTCCTGGACCACGAACCAGGACACGTCGGGGCGCGCCAGGTCGTTTTCGGGGACCTGCTTCTCCTCGTCGCTGACCCATCCCTTCTCATCGCGGTAGGTGGCGCGCAGGACCTCGAGCGCCTGCAGCCGCCCCTCGTCGTCCTCCACCCGGATCGTGGAGAGGCGGTCTTTCAACGACGTCATGCGCGGCTCCCGCCCGAGCGGGGTTCCCAGGCCTTGCCGGACAGGCGGGACAACTCCCTCATCATTCGATCATGCCACGCCCGAACCTCCTGCGGCGAGGGGCGCCCCGGTCGTTCGGTCGCGGGCGGCGCGAGCGGCTCGCCGATCTCGAGCACGAACCGCGAGAGGTCGTGGATCGGTCGATCCGGCGGGTGACCGGGGAAGCGCAACCCGGCGGGAATCAGCGGGCGCCCGCTCTGGAGCGACAGGCGGGCCGCCCCCGGGTGGCCCGGAAGGAGGTGCTGCGGATCGCGGTTCACCGTCCCCTCCGGGAAGATCCCGACCGAGCGGCCGGCGTCGAGCAGCTTGCGGGCGCGAACGAACACAGGATCGGGATGGTCGTAGAGCGGTTTCAGGAGGTTGAGGATCCGCGGGCGCGCGTCCTTCCGAACCAGGGTCAGGACCTTGCCGCGGCGCATCACGTAACCGACGAACGGGATCAGCATCGAGTTCCAGTCGGCGATGAAGTGGATGATCCGCCCCCCCCGGAACATGTAGAGCATCGTCGGGATGGCCACGGCTTCCGGCCGCTGGTTGTGGTTGACCACGAAGATGAAAGGGTCGTGCTCGACCGCGACGCGCTCGACGCCGTGGGCCTCGATGAACAGACCCCGCAGGACCGAGACGACGAAGCGCTGCAGCGGGCGGTCGCGCCACGGGAGGTCGGGAAGGGGGCGGGTCAGGATCTCGCGCCGCGAGGGCAGCGACTGGGGCGGAACGTCGACTCGCCGGCCCTGGTTCACCGGACCGCGGCCGGGGTGGCCGGGGTCACGGTGATCGGCAGCGAATCCGGCGAATCTGTCCCGTTGTCGGTCGGGTACGGGCGGCCGTCGACGGGGAGCATCGACACGTCGCGGATGTAGATCTTGGGTAGGCCTGGAGCGATCGCCGTGAAACGGATCCCGAGCAGGGTGCCTGAGATCGTGACGCCGGTCTGCGGCCGGTCGGTGCGCGCGTAGTTGATCCGCATGTTTCCGCGGGGAGCATCGACGACGTACAGGTCGGCCGGGGTCATGGCGCCGCCGTTGTCGACGTTGTTGAAGATTCCCCCTTCGGCCGTCGTATCGAACGACACCACGGCCGGGTCGTAGGAGATGTCGAACAGCGCCTGGCTCACGAAGCACAGTCCGGAGACCGGGACGATGATCGTGATCTCCTCGCCGACCGCGACGGAGGGGGCCTGGGTGAACAGCGCGACGCGGGGAGAGGGGGGGGCCTTGATCTCGACCGAGTCCTGTTTGCCGTCGGGGAGGGTCCCGGTGACGAGGATCAGGTCGTCCGGCGGCCGCCGCGTCGTCACGACGAGGTTGACGATCCCGGCCTCGCCCGTCTTCACCGTCTCGGTCTGCGTGCCGTTGGGGAAGACGCCGTCCGTCGTCGTCATCGTCACGGCGACGCCGGGAGCCACGGAGCCGTCGAGGCCGTAGACCGTGGCCTGCACGTTGACGGTGCTGTCGGCATCGGGGAACGGGCAGAGGTTGGGGGTGACGCTGCCGACGACGACCCGGCGCTCGCCCTCGGAAAGCTCCTGGCTCGTGTCGCACGCGGCGGCGGAGAGCAGTGCGAGCAGCACCGCGGCAAGCGGCAGCCAGGTTGCCTTGTTCCGGGTGGGATTCAACGGGTCCTCGGGAGCGGCGGAATTGTCCCTGTCCGGGCGGCGGGGCGCAAGGCCGCGGTCCGGCGGCCGCCGGGCGGCGCGATTTGACGCCCTTGCCGCCGCTGAGGATGATCCACGACCCACGGAAGGGACCGCGCATGGCCACAGCCGGACGGGAAGAGCTCGAGGTCGACGTCGCGATTGTCGGAGGCGGGCCGGCCGGCCTCGCGGCGGCGATCCACCTCGTGCGCGAAGCGCGCCGCCGGGGCGTCGACGAGCCGGCGATCGCGCTGCTCGAAAAGGCCCCCGAGCTGGGGGCTCACTCCGTCTCCGGCGCGGTCATGGACCCGCGCGGTCTCGACGCCCTGCTCCCCGGCTGGCGCGAGCGGGCCCCCACGGAGGGCGCCGTGCGGGAGGAGACGATGCTCTTCCTGACCGCCACGCGGGCCCTCAGGCTGCCCTACCTGCCTCCCTCGATGCGCCACCACGGCGGCGTCATCGTTTCGCTCCAGAAGCTCGTCGCCTGGCTCGAAAGCGAGGCCGAGGAGCTGGGGGTCAACGTCTTCGCCGGCTTCGCCGCGGCGGCCCTGCTGCGCGAGCAGGGTCGTGTCGTCGGCGTCCGCACCGGCGACCGCGGCGTCGACCGCCGCGGCGAGCCGAAGGGGAACTTCGAGCCCGGCTACGACGTGCGGGCCCGCCTGACGCTGCTCGCCGACGGAGTGCGGGGCAACCTCTCGCAGTCGCTCATCCGCACCGCGCAGCTCGACGAGGGGAAAAACCCGATGATCTACGCCGGCGGCGCCAAGGAGATCTGGCGCCTCCCACCGGGCCGGGTGACGGGGGGGTGCGTCTGGCACACGATGGGCTGGCCGCTCCCGGCACACACGTTCGGCGGCGCCTTCCTCTACGACCTGCAGGGCGACATGGTCTCGCTCGGGCTGGTCGCGGGCCTGGACTCGCCGGACCCGCGCCTGAACGTGCATGAGCGGCTGCAGGAGCTGAAGACCCACCCCTTCTTCCGCGAGTTCCTGGCGGGTGGGGAAGTCGTTTCCTACGCCGCGAAGGCGATCCCCGAGGGGGGCTACTGGTCGATCCCGAAGCTCGCGGTCGACGGCGCGCTGCTGCTCGGTGACGCCGCCGGACTCGTCAACGCGCTGCGCCTCAAGGGGATCCACCTCGCCATCGAGTCCGGCATGGCGGCCGCGGAGGCAGCCCTCGACGCACTCGCCGCGGACGACGTCTCGGCACCGAAGCTGATGGCCTACGACCGCAGCCTGCACGACGGTCCGATCGGCCAGGAGCTCTACCAGGTCCGCAATTTCCGCCAGGCTTACCAGCAGGGGCTGGTGCGCGGGATGCTGAACACCGCGCTGCAGTTCGCCACCGGCGGCCGAGGTCTCGTCGAACGCTACCCGGCGGAGGAGGATCACCGCCTCACGGCGCGCCTCGCCGCCTGGAGGCAACCCGCGTCCGCGCGCCCTTCGTTCGACGGCCAGCGGCTCCTCGACAAGGTATCGGACGTCTACCACTCCGGGACGCGGCACGACGAGAACCAGCCGCCGCACCTCGTCGTCACCGACCCCGACCTGTGCGGGTCGCGCTGCCGGATCGAGTACGGAAATCCGTGCGAGTCGTTCTGCCCCGCGGGCGTCTACGAGATGCGTCCCGACGGGAACGACGGAACGCGGCTCCACCTCAATTTCTCGAACTGCGTGCACTGCAAGATCTGCGACATCGCCGACCCGTACGGGGTGATCCTCTGGGTGCCGCCGGAGGGGGGCGAAGGGCCGCGCTACCGCTTCACCTAGCCCGGCGCGGAGCTAACGGTAGAAGAGCCGCCCGAGCACCCGGTTGACCCGATTCGCGCGCCCCAGGAAGGGCAACGGCGGCGGTCGGCGGCGGCCCAGCTGGGTGCGCAGCTCCTTCAGGCCGTCGTGGTCCGGGGCGAGCGCAAGCCCGCGCTCGAGCGTCGAGACCGCGTCCTTCCGGTGCCCGCAGGCCAGCTCGAGGCGCGCCAGGTTCTCGTGGACCAGCGGCTCCCAGAACAGCTCGGAGGCCGCGTTGCGGCAGAGCGCGAGCCCCTCGCTGCGCCGGTTTCCGACCGTTCCAAGCAGAAAGCCGTACCAGGAAGGGATGACCGCCGCGTCGCGCGGAGCGCCCGGGATGTCGCGCAGCATCCGGTAGGAAGCCTCAGCCAGCGCGAGCGCTTCGCGGGACTGGCCGCTCTTGTGCGCGGCGCGCGAACGGACGAGCGTGGCGAAGCAGGGGTGATCGCCCATGGGAACCCTCGGGAAACGTGTCGACGCAGAATCTACACGCCGTGCGGAGGGACCTCCACGCCGATTTTCGCGGCCGCGAGCGCAGTAACGTAACCGACGCCGCGAACCCGTGCGGGAACGCGCGGACCGAGCGCGGCCTCAGCCCTTCCCGCCCCGGCCGAGCAGGGAGTCGTTGAGCTCGACCTCCGCCCCGGAGCGCAGCTCCTCGAGCCGGAACTCGATCAGGCGCTGGGCCTGCTGCGCGCGCAGCGAGCTCCGGATCGTCTCCGCTTCCTCCGCGAGCTTCGCCATCTCGGCCTGGCTGCGGCCGGAGATCCGCATCACGAGCACGGCGCGCTGGCCGGCGATCGGCCCGACGATCTCGCCCACCGTGCCGGCGAACGCGGCCGCCTCGACCGCGGGGTCGAGCCCGACGCCGGGCAGGGCCTGGCCGCGGGCGATCGACGGCTGCGTGCTCTGCACGGTCGTCCCGAGTGCCGTGGCCATCTTCGCGAGGTCGGCGTCGTAGGCACCCTTCGCGCGGGCGAGGGCGAGGTCCCTGGCCTGTTCGCGCCGGTAGTCGTCGGCAACGCGCGCGCGGACCGCGTCCAGCGGCGGCTTGTAGTCGGTCACGATCTCCTGCAGCTGGATCACGGCGTCACCGCGCGGCAGCGCGACCGGGTCGGAGAGCGCCCCCTTGTCCAGAGCGAATAGCGCGGCGACGAATTCCGGCGCCGGTCCGAGGCCGGGGACGGCGCCCTGGCGCGTGACCACCCCGGCGTCCTGCACCGTCAGCTTCATCTCTTCCGCCGTCTTGCGGAGGTCCGCGCCCCCCTTGACCTTGGCGTGGAACTCCTTGGCCAGCTTCGATGCTTCCTCGCGCAGGCGCGGGAACCGGAGCTGGCCCCTGATCTGCTCCTTCACCTCGGCCAGCGGCCGCTGGCCGGCCGGCCGGACCTCCTGCAGCTGGATCACGTGGTAGCCGAACGAGGTGCGCACGGGGTCCGAGATCGCACCCGGCGCCAGCGTGAAGACGGCCTCGTCGAACTCCGGCACCATCCGGCCGCGCGGGAAGAAGCCGAGGTCGCCCCCCTGCGTCTTGCTGCCCGGATCGTCGGAGTACTTCGCCGCGAGCTGCGCGAAATCGGCGCCGGCGCGGGCCTGGGCCGCGACGCTTTCGATCGTCTTCTGCGCCGCGTCGAGCGCAGCCTGGTCGGCGGTCGCGTCGACCTTGACCAGCACGTGACGCGCGCGCCGCTCCTCCGGCCGCGAGAACATCTCCTTGTTCTGGTCGTAGAAGGCCTGGATCTCGGCATCGGTGACCTGCACGCGGCCCTCGACCGCCTTGTCGTCCACGAGCACGTAGATCGCCCGGCGTCCGTCGCCCTGGGCGTAGCGCGCGATGCGCGCCGCGTACCACGGCCCCAACTCGGCGTCGCCGGGGATGCCGACCTGCGCGGGATCGATCGGAACCACGAGGTAGTCGAAGGAAACGGTCTCGTGCCGGTCGCGGAACGCCTTCTCCACCTCCGCCGGCGAGACCGCGATCGAGGACGCGATCAGCTCCTGCCAGCGCTGGGCCACGATGTCCTGGCGCACGGCCGCTTCGAACTGCTCCGGCGAGGAGTAGGGGGGGACGGCGCCGCGTCTCAGCAGCTGCCGGTACTCCTCGAGGCCGACGAACTTCCCGTCGCGCTGGAGCTGGGGGATCCGCAGGAGCGCGGCGATGAGTTCCTCGTTCGAGACCGTGAGACCCTGCCGCGCAGCGTCCTGGAGGATCAGCTCCTTCTGCACCAGCTGCTCGGCGGCCTCGCGGCGGACGTCGATTCGGTCGCGGAGCTGGGCGTACTGCGCGCCGAACATCCGCTGGTACTGCGCGTCCATCCGCTGCGCCGTCTCCTGCCAGATCTGCACCGGGACTTCGGTGCCGTTGACCTTGGCGATCCACGGCCCGCCGCCGCTCGAGCCCTGCCCGGGCCCAGTCCACCAGTCGACCCCGAACAAAAGGGCGAACGAGACGATGACCAGGACGAGGATCCACTTGAAATGCTTCAGATTCCGGCGAAAGACTTCGAGCACGATCGAAACTCCTCGGAAGACACCCTGGCACACAGGGGGCGCTCGGCGGGACTGCCGAAACCCGCGGAGCGTAGCGCGAACCTGCCAGGCCAGGCAACCCACGGGCGGGCGGGAGTTTGCCCGCTTCCGGCCCGGGCACCAAGTTAACCGGGGGCCCGGCGTCCGGTCCCCGCAGGGGTCAGGCTCGGGCGCGGGGAGCGGTTGATGGACGCGGAGAAAACGGCCGGCCGCCGCGGCGCCCAAAAGCTCCGCGTCGAGTGGATCTACATCCGCTACCGGACGATCGCGATCGGCGTAGCGATCCTGGCGCTCGGTGCCGGGGTCGTACTCTGGGGACGCTTCGGGCCCTCCTCCCGGCGCGGTGCCGAACGGAGCGCGGCCGAATCGGGCGTCAAGCCGGGCGAGTCCGAAGACGGCGTGCGCGTGGTGAGGATCGAGGGCGACGTCCGCGTCAAGCGCGCCGGGCAATTCCTCTGGGAGCCGGCCAGCGACCGTACCGTCGTGCTCGCCGGCGACCAGATCCGCACGGGCGAGGGGGGGACGGCGCAACTGCTCTACTTCGACGGCACGGCGATGACCGTCAGCCCCGACTCGCTGCTCGAGATCCGGGACCTGTGGCGGGACGCGACGCAGCGGCGCCAGAAGGTCTCCGAGCGCCTGGCCTTCGGTTCGCTCTCGGCGCGCACGCAGGACAACGCCGGGATCTCCTCGGTCCACGAGGTGGCGACCGAGAAGGCGGCGATCCGCGCCCGCAAGGCGTCGGAGTTCCAGCTGCGGCACGACCGCGAGAATGGGGAGTCGGAGATCCTCAGCTACCGCGGCGAGTTGACCCTCGCCACCGCGGGCGAGGAGATCCCGCTGCCGCAGAGCGCGCGTGCGACGGTCGAGCGCAGCGGGCGGGTCGTCGAGGTCGTGGCGCTGCTCGAGGCGCCCCGGATCAACTTCCCGCCCGACCAGAAGTCGTTCGCCCCGGGAAAGGAGGGGACGATCGGACTCGGCTGGGGCGAGGTCCCCGGCGCGTCGTCCTACCGCGTCCAGGTCTCCGACCGCCACCACTTCGCGCAGGCGATGCGCAACGAGGGTCCGCTCGAGGGGACCGGGTACGAGTTCGCCGGCCTGGCCCCGGGCACCTACTACTGGCGGGTGGCGGCGATCGACAGCAAGGGTCACGACGGGCAGTGGTCCGAGACCCGCGCCTTCCGGCTGCTCGGTTCCGAGTTCCGCGACGTCTCCGACCGCCAGGCCCCGCCGCTCGACGTCCACGAGATCCTGGTCGTTGGAACCAACGCCATCGTCTCGGGCCGGACCGAGCCCGGCAGCCAGGTCTGGATCGATGGAGAACGGGTCGACGTGGAGGACGACGGCAAGTTCACCTGGCTGGTGCGGCTGCGCGAATACGGAAAGAACAAGATCAGCTTCCTGGCCCAGGATGCCGCCGGCAACGAGACGCGGCGGGTCGGGTCGGCCTATGTCGATGCCTTCTGAGCGGCGCGGCGAGCCCTCGCGCGATCCCCTGGCGCGGGCCGAGCGGAACGCCGCCCGGCAGCGGGCACGGGCCGACGCGCTGGCCCGCCGGCTCGAGCTCTTCACCTCCACGGTGCGGGCGGCCGGCTCGCTGCTGGATCCCGAGATGGTCGCGCAGTTCATCATGGAGCGCGCCGCCGCGATGCTCGGTGCGCGCCGCTTCCGGCTCTACCGCGTCGACGAGGCCGCCGGGCTGCTGCGGCTCGAGGCCCGGCGCGACCCCGAGGAGGCCGCGGCGCCGGTCGCGGAACTCCCGCTCGGGACCGGCCTTGCCGGCTGGGTGGCGCGCTGGCGCGAGCCCGTGCGCCTCGCCGACGCGCGCCACGATCCCCGCGTCGACACCCGGCTCGAGTGGCCGGAGGGGGCGCCGCCGGCGCTGCTCGCGCTCCCCCTGGTCTCGCGGGGGCGTGTGATCGGCGTGGCCGAGCTGGCCGACCCCTCGGAGCGCGGCTTCTGCGCCGCCGACGTCCGGCTGCTCGCGGCGCTGCTCGACCCGGCCGCGATTGCGCTCGAAAACGCGATCCTGTTCCGCAAGCTCGAGGAGCGGACCGTCACCGACGACCTGACACGGCTCTACAACGCCCGCTTCATGCAGAACTACCTGCGCCGGGAGACCAAGCGGGCGGCCCGCTACGGCCACCAGGTGGCGCTCCTCTTCCTGGACCTCGACGGCTTCAAGCAGGTCAACGACAACCACGGCCACATGGCCGGCTCGCGCACCCTGGCCGAGGTCGGTGAGGTGCTGCGCTGCAACGTCCGCGACATCGACGTGGTGGCGCGCTACGGCGGGGACGAGTTCGCGATCGTCCTGGCCGAGACCGGCACCCCCGGGGCACTCGCGATGGCCGAGCGGATCCGCCGCCGGATCGAGGAACATGAATTCCTGCGGGGGATGGGCCTGGCGGTCCACATCTCCGCCAGCGTCGGGGTCGCCTGCTTCCCCGACCACGCTCACGGCCCGGATGCGCTGCTCGCGGCCGCCGATGCGGCGATGTACCGGGTGAAGTACTCGGGGAAGAACGGGGTCCAGCTGGCCCGCCCGGCCGGGGTCCCGGAGCCGGTCACGACCTCGTGAGGCGCCCCGGCCGAGCTGTGGGGCGCGCCGGAACTCCCGCGGAATCCGTGGTTTCGCGCCGATCTGCCTTGTCTAGGCCGGGATGTTTGGCTACTATTTCGTCCGCCAGGGGCCGGATTTTCCGCGTGACAGGGCCCAGCCCCAACCCTCGGAACCGGTGGCAGGTGGATCCCGGTCTGCCCGGCCGGGTCGACCCTGGTCGTAGTGCGGATCGCAGCGCGGAAGACGGGTTCGCCTGACCGGCAGCCCCGGAGGAAGTCCGTTGGCATTCTGGCCCCGTTCGGTCCTGTCGCTCTTCTCGAACGACCTGGCGATCGATCTCGGCACCGCGACGACGATCGTCTTCGCGCGCGGCAAGGGGATCGTCGTCAACGAGCCCTCGATCGTCGCTGTGAACCAGAAGACAGGGAAGGTCGAGGCGGTCGGACGCGAGGCCAAGGAGATGCTCGGCCGCACGCCGGGCAACATCCTGGCGATTCGGCCGATGAAGGACGGCGTCATCGCCGACTTCGAACACACCGAGAAGATGCTCGAGTACTTCATCGTGCGGGCCCACAACCGGCGGCTCGGGGTGCGGCCGCGGATCGTGATCGGCGTGCCCTCGGAGATCACCCAGGTTGAGAAACGTGCCGTCCGCGACTCGGCGATCAAAGCCAAGGCGACCGAGGTCTACCTCGTTGAGCAGGCGATGATGGCGGCGATCGGCGCCGGGCTGCCGATCACCGAGCCGACCGGCAACATGATCATCGACATCGGCGGCGGGACGACCGACATCGCGGTCATCTCGATGGCCGGGATCGTCTACAGCCGCTCGGTGCGCGTCGCTGGCAATGAGATGGACGAGGCGATCATCCAGTACATCAAGAAGAAGCACAATCTCCTGATCGGCGAGCGCACGGCCGAAGAGGTCAAGATCAAGGTCGGCTCGGCCTTCCCGCTCGACGACCCGCTGGCGATGGAAATCCGCGGCCGCGACCTCGTCGAGGGGATCCCCAAGACGGTCCCGATCAACGACGACGAGATCCGCGAGGCGCTCGCCGAGACGGTCTCCGTGATCGTCGACGCGACCCGGATCGCCCTCGAGCAGATCCCTCCCGAGCTCTCGGCCGACATCGGCGACCGCGGGATCATCCTCGCCGGCGGCGGCTCGATGCTGCGCAATCTCGACAAACGGCTGCGCGAGGAGACCGGTCTACCGGTGAGTCTGGCCGAGGAACCGCAGGCCGCAGTCGCGCTGGGGATCGGGCGGATGCTGACGGACTTCGACCTGTTGCGGAAGGTGTGCATCGATTGAGCGTTCCGCGCCGCTCTCCCGAGCGGTCGGACGCCCGCTGCGGGTGCGGGCCATGAGCGAGCGGCAGTCCTTCTTCGTGTTTCTCGTCGGCGCGCTGGTGCTGCTCGCGGCGATGGCGCTGCAGGTGCGCCGTTCGGGCGGTGAGACCGCTCTGGGCCACGCCTTCCGCGTCGTGACCGCCCCGGTGGTCGAGGGGGTGTCCGGCGCCGGCGGCAGCGTGATCGGCGTCTGGCGGGGCTATGCCGGGCTGCGCGGCGCGCGGGCGGAGCGCGACCAGCTGCTCGCGCGCGTCCGGGCGCTCGAAGCCGAACGCGTCGCCTGGCAGGAAGCGCTGCGGGAGAACGAGCGGCTGCGCTCGCAGCTGGGGCTCAAGCAGGCGGTCGATCCGACGCGCGGCGTCGTTGCGCGCGTCATCAGCGACCTCTCGGCGGGCCCGCTGCAGCGCGCGATCATGATCGACAAGGGGCGGAGCAGCGGGATCGGCCTGGGCTGGGTTGCGATCCAGGGCGGCGCGCTCGTCGGGCGCGTCGTCGACGCGACGCCCGGTTCGGCCAAGGTCCTGCTGATCGTCGACTCCGACAGCGGCGTCGCGGTGCGGCACCAGGCCGACCGCTTCAACGGCGTGCTGCGTGGCGGGAACCGCGGCCCGTCGCGGCTCGCCCGCCTGGAGTATGTGCCGCGCGACCAGGCCGTCGCCGTCGGCGACACGCTCGTCAGCTCGGGGCTCGACGGGCTCTACCCCCCGGGAATCCTGGTCGGTGCGATCCGCGAGATCTCCGGCGAGTCCCCGCTGACCTGGCGCATCACGGTGCAGGTCGCGGCCGAGCCGTCGCTGCTGGAAGAGGTGCTGCTGGTTCCGCCGGTCGGGGCGCCGCCGCAGGCGGCGGGGGGCGGGCCGTGAGGCCGCGCGTCGTCCTTGCGCTGGCCGCCGCCGCGGTCCTGCTGCGCTGGCTGATGGGGCTCTGGTCGCCGCTCGCCGGCTACGCCAACCCGCTGCTGGCGATCACGATCGTCGCCACGCTGCCCGGGCGCACGCTGCCGGCGATGGGGGTCGGGGTCGCGACCGGGCTGGCGCAGGACATCTGGACCGGGCGCTGGATCGGCCAGAACGCCTTCGCGCAGCTCGTCGTGGCCTATCTGCTGTCGCTCGTCTCCTCGCGAATGGACATGGTGGGGTGGGTACCGGCGGCGTTCGCGCTGCTGGTCGGCAGCCTGGTCGACTGGGGGATGCTGGTCGGTCTCTCGGCGCTGTTCGACCGCCGCGTGTCGGGCGTGCCGGGGCCGGCGGCGTGGGCGATCATGGCGCTCGTGAACCTGGCGATCGGTCTCGCCTTCTTCGCGATCGCGCGCGAGCGGGCGCCGCAGAAGAAGGCCCGGCGGTAACGGCAGTGGACTTCCGCAACCTCAAGCCCTTCCGGGACTACCAGCGCAGCCTGATGCTGTCGCGGCGCCTGACCGTCGTGAAGGCGCTGGTGACGACCCTTTTCGTCGCCCAGCTCGGCGTCTTCGCCCACCTGCAGCTGGTGAAGGGGGCCCACTACCGGCGACTGGCCGAGGAGAACCGGCTGCACCGCAAGGTCGAGCGGCCGCTGCGCGGGATCCTGCTCGACGAGGCGGGGCGCGTGCTCGTCACGAACCGCCCGTCCTTTTCGGTCTACATGGATCGCGAGCGCTCCGACGACCCGCGCGCGGAGATCAAGACGTTCGCGCGTTTCCTCGCGCTGCCCGAGGAGACGCTCCTCGCGCGCTACGACCGGGCGAAGAACGGGCCGCGGTACGTGCCGGTGCTGCTGCTCCCCGACGTCGGCCTCGACGTGGCGGCGCGTCTCGAGGCGCACCGGCCCGAGCTGCCGGCCTTCGACGTCGCGATGGACTGGAAGCGTCATTACCCGCTCGGGACCGCGGCCTCGCACATCATCGGCTACATGTCCGAGGCCACCGAGCGGGAGATCGAATCGCGGCGCGACCTCTACATGGGCGACCGCGTGGGCCGCATCGGGGCGGAGCGCGTCTTCGACGAGGACCTGCGCGGGCAGCCGGGGATCCTGCTCGAGGAGGTCAACGCCCGCGGCCGCTCGCTCGGCGTCGTGGCCACGCTCCGCCCGACGCGCTTTGGCCGCTCGATCCGGACCACGATCGACGCCGCGATGCAGCGCGACCTCGAGGAGGCGTTCGCCGGCCGGCCCGGGGCGGCGGTCTTCCTCGACCCGCAGACGGGTGCGGTGCGGGCGCTCTACTCCGGCCCCGGCTTCGATCCGAACGTCTTCGCGGGGCACCTGACCGCGGCGACCTGGAAGGAGCTGATCGAGAACGTCGAGAAGCCGCTCCAGAACCGCGCGCTCCAGTCGGCCTACTCGCCGGGGTCGACGTTCAAGATCGTGATGGCCGCGGCGGCGCTCGAGGAAGGGGTCGTCGACGAGCACTCGACGATCTTCTGCGGCGGTGGAGCGAACTTCTTCGGGCGTTTCTTCCAGTGCCACAAGAAGGGCGGGCACGGCAGCATGGACGTCCACGAGGGGATCGTCCGCTCGTGCAACGTCTTCTTCTACACGGTGGGGAACCGCCTGGGCATCGACAAGATCGCCAAGTGGGGCAGCCGATTCGGCCTCGGCCAGGAGACCGGCCTCCCGCTGCGGCAGTCGACCGGCCTCCTGCCCTCGTCGGCCTGGAAGGAGAAGGCCCGCGGCGAGCCCTGGTACGCCGGCGAGACGATCTCGGTCGCGATCGGGCAGGGCTACCTCCAGGTGACGCCGATCCAGATGGCGGTCGTCGCCGCGGCGATCGCCAACGGCGGCCTGCGCGTCACG
The DNA here is from genome assembly GCA_963702425.1 of uncultured Acidobacteriota bacterium. Taxonomy (GTDB): domain Bacteria; phylum Acidobacteriota; class Polarisedimenticolia; order J045; family J045; genus JALOKP01. The sequence continues at coordinate 130,960 of CAVPCQ010000020.1, read as the reverse complement.
CCGCACCTCGGTGAGCGCCCCGGGGAGTCGCTACCGCCCCAGGCGATCGGCCTCTCGCCGCGGACGGTCGAGATCATCCGGAGCGCGATGATCGACGTCGTCGAGAGCGAGCGCGGGACCGCGCGCCGCGCCCGCGTGCCGGGGATCCGGATGGCGGGCAAGACCGGGACCGCGCAGACGATCTCGCGCGAGGCGGCTCGGTCGGACATGAAGGACAACGCCTGGTTCATCGGCTTCGGCCCGGCCGACCGCCCGACGCTGGCCTGGGCGATCATCGTCGAGTCGGGCGGACACGGCGGCGAGGCGGCGGCGCCGATCGCCTCGTTCGTGGTGGAGCGGGCCCTGGCCCGCGCGGCGCAGGGCCCGACCCCCACGGGAGCCGCGCCGGGCCAGTTGGCGCGGGTGACGAACGATGCCGTCTCGGTCCGATAGGTTCGACCTGAAGACCCTCGCGATCCTCGTCGGGCTTGCGCTCGTCGGGGTGGTCGCCATTGCCAGCGCGACGCAGGGAAAGAACCCCTCGCCGTGGGGCGGCCCCGCGGCGAAACAGTTCGTCTTCCTGCTGGCGGGGATCGCGATCTACCTGCTGGTCCAGCAGCTCGACTACCACACCTGGGCCGACTTCTGGGTCCCGCTCTACCTCGCCGGCCTCGGGACGCTGGTCCTGCTGCTCGTCTTCGCGCGGCCGATCGCGGGGACCCGGTCCTGGTTCGAGCTCGGCCCGCTGCGCTTCCAGCCGAGCGAGCCCATGAAGGCGATCACGGCGCTCGCGGTCGCCGCCTTCCTGGCCGAGGCGGGCGGAACCCTCAGCCTGCGCCAGCTGCTGAAGCTGGGCGGGATCGTCGCCGCCCCGATGGCGCTGATCGTCCTGCAGCCGGACATGGGGACCGCGCTGACCTTCTTTCCGCTCTTCCTGGTCCTGGCCTGGATCGCCGGGATGCGCACCCGCCTCCTGGCGGTGATGTTCGCGGCCGCCCTGCTGGCGGCCCCCGTGATCTGGCTGCAAGTCCTCAAGCCCTACCAGAAGGAAAGGATCCTCAACGTCTTTCAGCCCGAGCGCGATCCGGCGGGCACCGGCTACCAGGTCATCCAGTCGAAGATCGCGGTCGGTTCGGGCCGCGTCGTCGGGACCGGCGTGTTCGAGGGGAGCCAGTCGCGGCTCGATTTCCTCCCCGCGCGCGAGACCGACTTCGTGCTCGGCGTGGTGGCGGAGGAGACCGGCTTCGTCGGGGTCTCGGTCGTGCTGACGCTGTTCCTGGTCCTGATCCTGCGCGCCCTCGACACCGCCAAGCAGGCCCGCGACCAGTTGGGGACCTACCTTGCGACCGGGATCGCCGCGATCTGGTCCGGGCAGCTGTTCATCAACACCGGCATGGTCACGGGGATGCTGCCGACGATCGGCGTTCCGCTGCCGGTCCTGTCGTACGGGGGGTCGTCCCTGCTGGCGACGTTCGTGGCCTTCGGGCTGATGGCCTCCGTGCGCTCCGGCCGGGTCGTCAACCAGTAGCTAGACGGACCAGCCCCCGGGTGCTACCTTCGACCGTCCCGGGGGGCCGTCGCGCCACCGGAAGTTGTTGAAAAAGAAAGGACCCGATCACCTTTTGAGCGCCCTTCCAGTGATTGCGGCGGCGCTGCGGGCCGGCCCGTGAGCGAACCGCGCTCCGAGCCGCCTGGCCTGCGCGTCGCCTTCGGGCCGGACGCTTTCCGCGCGATCCTCGGCCAGTACGACGCCAACCTGCGCCTGATCGAGCGGACCTTCGGCGTCCGCCTGGTGGCCCGCGACGGCGAGGTGCTGGTCGCCGGGGACGCCGTTCCGGCCGCGGCCTGCGCGCGCTTTCTCGAGCAGCTCTCCCGCCTCGTCGAGTCCGGCCACGCGATGAGCGCGAGCGACGTCGCGGCGGCGGCGCGCCTCACGCGCGAGGCCCCGGAAACGCCGCTCGTCGAGCACTTCCTGCGCGGCGGTGTGCGCGGCCCGGGGCGGCGGCTGGTCACGCCGCGGACCGCGCGGCAGTCGGAGTATCTCGACGCGATCCGGCAGCACGAACTGGTCTTCGCCGTCGGTCCGGCCGGGACCGGCAAGACCTACCTCGCCGTCGCGATGGCCGCGGAGGCGCTGGCGCTGCGGCAGGTGCGGCGGCTCGTGCTGGTCCGGCCCGCGGTCGAGGCCGGCGAACGGCTCGGGTTCCTGCCCGGCGACCTGGCCCAGAAGGTCGACCCCTACCTGCGCCCGCTGTACGACGCGCTGTTCGACATCCTCGACGCCGAGAAGGTGCGCAAGATGATCGAGCAGGGGGTGGTCGAGATCGCGCCGCTCGCGTTCATGCGCGGACGCACCCTCAACGACAGCTTCATCATCCTCGACGAGGCCCAGAACACGACCCCCGAGCAGATGAAGATGTTCCTGACCCGGATCGGGGAGGGCTCGAAGGTGGTCGTCACCGGCGACGTCACGCAGATCGATCTCGGTCCGGGCCGGCTTTCGGGCCTGGTGAACGCGCGCGACGTCGTCGCCGGGATCGAAGGGGTCGTGTTCATCGACTTCGACAAGCGCGACGTCGTCCGGCACGCGCTCGTGCAGCGGATCGTGCACGCCTACGAGCTGTTCGGCGAGCGCAACGAAGACGCCGGGAACGACCGCCGCAACGGAGGGGGCCGGTGAGGGTCGTCTTCGCTGGTGCCGCGGGCGACGCCGCGCTGCGGCGCGGACTCGCGAGCGTCCTGGCGACGGCGGCGTCGCGGTTGCGCGTCGGCGCCGGCGACGTCGTCGTGCGCTTCGTGAACGAGGAGGAGATCCGCGGGCTGAACCGCGAGTGGCGCGGCAAGGACCGCCCGACCGACGTCCTGTCGTTCCCGTCGGGGGTGGTCGATCCGGCCGGCCGGCGGCACGTCGGGGACATCGCGCTCTGCCTGCCAGTCGCCTCGCGCCAGGCTGCGCGCCGGCGTCATGCGCCGGAGCGGGAGGCCATGCTGCTGGCGCTGCACGGCCTGCTGCACCTCCTGGGCCACGACCACGAGGCCGACGACGGCGAGATGGAGGCGCTCGAGCGCCGGCTGCGGCGCGCGTGCCTGCCGCCGCGGGCCTGAACCCGATGGACCCCGCCGTCGCGCCACCCGTCATCGTCGCCTGGCTCGCCGCCGGGCTCGCGCTGCTTGCGCTCTACTCGGCGCTGTCGCTCGCCGTCGGCGCACGGCTCGCGGTCGGCCGCCTGGCGTCGGAGCGGGTGGCCGACGAGTCGGGCCTGGCCGAGCCGCTCGATCCCGGCTCGCGGATCTGGTCGGCGGCGGCCCTGGTGCGCCAGGTCTCCCTCGTCGGGTTGACGCTCGTCGCCGCGTTTGCGCCGCTGCCCGGTGCCGGGTTCGCGGCGGCAACGGCGTCGGGGCTGCTCGCCGTGCTGTTCGGACGCGTGGCCGAGGCGCTCGTCGCGCCGCGCGCCCCGGAGCGGTTCCTGACCGCCGCGGCCCCGCTGCTGCGCGCGATCGACGCCCTCTTCGGCTGGCTCGTGGCCCCGCTGGTCCGGAAGCGCGAGGAACTGGCCAGCGAGTCCCGGCAGCGCGCCCTCGGCGACGACGAGGGGCGCGAGGAGCAGCTCGAGGAGTACATCCGCGACGCCGAGGAAGAGGGTCTGTTCGAGCGCGAGCAGTCGGAGATCCTGCGCGAGATCGCGGACACCGGCGATCTGACCGTGCGCGAGATCATGACCCCGCGGACCGAGATCGCCGCGGTCGAGGCCGACGAGGAGCTGGCCGAGCTGGCCCGGGCCTTCGATGAGTCGCGGCACTCCCGGCTGCTGGTCTACGACGACAGCCTCGACCGGATCGTCGGCGTCGTCGCGGTACGCGACCTGTTACCGCACCTGCTGGCCGGGGACGAGCCGCTCACCGTGCGCGACCTGATGCGCCCCGTGCCGCTGGTGCCGTCGACGAAGAAGGTGCTCGAACTGATGCGCGAGCTGCAGCTGGAACGGCAGCAGATGGCGGTGATCGTCGACGAGTACGGCGGGACCTCCGGGCTGGTCACGCTGGAAGACCTGCTCGAGGAAATCGTCGGCGAGATCCGCGACGAGCATGAGGCCGAGGCCTTCCGTCCGGACGGCCGGGGCGGCTTCATCGCCGACGGCCTCCTGCCGGTCGACGACCTGGCCGAGGCGCTGGGGGTCGAGATCCCCGCGGACGGGGTCGACACCGTGGGCGGGCTCGTGTTCTCGAAACTGGGGCGGATCCCCCGGGTCGGCGAGCAGATCGGCATCGCCCCGGGAATCGACCTGGAGGTCGTGCGGATGATCGGGCGGCGGATCGCGACGGTGCGGATGTCCCGCGCGCCCGAGCCCCGGCCATCCGGCGGAGGCGGTTCGTGAGCGAAGGCAGCGAGTTCCCGGTCGCGATCGTCCCGCCCGGATTCCGTTCCGGCTTTGCTGCCCTCGTCGGGCGGGCGAACGTCGGTAAGAGCACCCTGCTCAACCGGCTCGTCGGCGCGAAGGTGGCGATCGTCTCACCCGTGCCGCAGACGACGCGCAACCGGATCCTCGGCGTGGCCAACCTGCCCGGCCGCGGCCAGGTCGCGTTCCTCGACAGCCCCGGACTGCACCGCCCCCAGCACAACCTCGGCGAGCGGCTCAACGAGACGGCGCGGCAGGTCGCGGGGGAGGCCGACGTGCTGGTTTTCGTCTTCGACGCCTCGCTCGGCTTCGGGCCGGGCGACGAGCACGTGCGCGGTGAGATCCAGCAGGGGCGCGGCTCGCGCCCGGTGATCCTGGTGCCGAACAAGGTCGACCAGATGAACAAGGGGAAGCTGCTGCCCCTGATCGAGCAGGCCACGAACGACTGGGGTTTCGACGACGTGGTCCCGGTCTCTGCGCTTTCGGGCGACAACGTCGCGCGCCTGTGCGAGGTCGTTCTGTCGCGGTTGCCGGAGGGGCCGCCGCTCTACCCGCTGGACTACGTCACCGACCAGGGGGACCGGCGGATGATCACGGAGATCGTCCGCGAGAAGCTCCTGGCGCGTTTGCGGCAGGAGGTGCCGCACGCGATCGCGGTCGTACTCGATCAGCTGGAGCCGCGCCCCGGCGACCTGCTGCACATCGACGCGTCGATCCTGGTCGAGCGCCCGACGCAGAAGGCGATCGTGATCGGCAAGGGCGGGGCGATGCTCAAGGAGGTCGGGACCGAGGCGCGCAAAGAACTCGAGGCGCGCCTCGGCACGCGGGTCTACCTCAAGCTCTGGGTCAAGGTGCGCGAGAACTGGCGCGACCGCGACCCGATCCTGCACGAGCTGGGGCTTTAGCCGCCCGGCGTTCAGTCGCCGGGATCTTCCGGTTCCTCGTCGTTCGGCGCCGCCTCGTCGTCCTCGCCCAGCGGATTGGCGGGGGTGCAGGCCACGACGCGGGGCCGTGCGGTCAGCCGCGCATTGCCGACGTCGACCAGCGCACCGAAGCGCGAGCTGATCAGCACGAGCTCGCCGGCGACCGTCGTACCGGAGAGATCGACTCCCTGGGCGATGTCGCTTCCCTCGATCCGCAGCGTCTTGCCGACCTGGACCTCGGTGACGGCGACATCGCTTCCGAGCGTCGTGCGCAGCAGGACCAGGTTGCCGTCGACCACCGAGTTCGCGATCGCGAGCGTGCCGTCGCCGGTCAGCGTGTCGAAGGTCAGATCGCGGCGGAACTTCCCGCCCAACACGACGCCGTCCGGCGCCGTCACGCGGGTCGCCCGGGCGTCGCTCCCGATCTCTAGGCCCTCGCCGTCCAGGGCCCCGGCGAGCGCGATGTCCTCGAGCACGAGCGCACCCGAGACCTTCAGGCCGCGCAGGCTGGCCGCGCCGAGCACGACGCTCTTCACGAAGGTCAGTCCGGTTCCCCCGCCGAGGCCGAGTGCGACGTCCCCCCCGATCGCCGCGTTGCGGATCTCGACGCCGCGCGACACCGGGGTTCCCGCGAGCGTCAGGCCGCCCAGGCAGCGCAGTCCGGTCGCTGCGAACCGGCCCTCGATCGTCGCGCGGTCGACGAGCGCCGCGCCGCCCACCAGGACGCGGTCGAGCAGCACGTCGCCGCCCGCTCGGGCGCCGGTCAGCACGAGATCGCCGAGAATCTCGGTCGCCTCGAGCGACAGGCCGACCGCGAGGTCGGCGCCGCCGAGGTCGAGCTCGCCGTCCACGACGATGTTGTGCAGGGAGAGCGGCGCCGTGATCTGCGCGCAGGCGAGCTTGAGCGGTGCGGGCACGATGCACGGGGTCGCCTCGTCCGGCACCCCCGGGCACAGCACCGAACGGTCGATCGCCCCGACGATCACCGCGCCCGGCGGGACGGAGACCGGGCCGCCGCCCGAGATCATCTCGCGGAGTTCCTCGGCGCGGATGGACGGGCCTCGCCCCGGCTCGCACGCCGTCTGGGCGCGGGCCGGGCCGGCGCACGAAACGAGCAGGAGCGCGCCGCACAGGGCGGCGAATCGAAGGGTCACGGCGTCCTCCTCCGGCGAGTCTGCCACGGACCTTCAGGCGGGGGCCAGGATCGTCACCGCGCGCACGTCGTCCCCGAGCCCGGCGGCCGGGCCGAGGATCACGCGCCAGGCCTCGCGGCGCAGCAGCGGCGGCAGCCGCTCCCCCCACTCCACCGCGACCACCCAGCCCAGGCCGAGCGCCTCGTCGATCCCGAGCTCGTCCACGCCGGCTCCCGGCGCGAGCCGGTAGAGATCGACGTGCAACAGCGGGATCCGTCCCCCGGGGTGCTCGACCGCGAGCACGAAGGTGGGGGACGCCACGCACTCCGGATCGTGCCCGAGCCCCTCGGCGAGGCCGCGCACGAAGACCGTCTTCCCGGCGCCGAGGTCGCCCTCCAGCTCGACGAGCGCACCCGGCGCGAGCGCGTCGCCCAGCGCCCGGCCCGCGGCCCGCGTCGCGCTCTCGCCGCGGCAGAGCCTGGAAACCGGCGCTCCCATCGCGGTCAGTGGCGGTGTCCGGCTTCGTCTGCGTCGTCCGGGTCGTCCCCCTCGGCGGCCGCGTCGGCGAGCCGCTCGAAGGCCTCCGAGAGCGCCTCGAGCACCGCGCCGGCGGTCAGCGTCGCCTCGGTCTCGGCGCCGTCGTCGACCGCGATGTCGGCGGCGAGGCCGTGCACGAAGACCCCCAGCACCGCCGCGTCGAGCGGTTCGAGCTCCTGGGCCAGCAGCCCGGCGATGATCCCGGTCAGCGCGTCGCCCATCCCTGCGGTGGCCATCCCCGGGTTGCCGGAGGGATTGATGAACGCCGTTCCGGAGGGATCGGCGACGATCGTGCGGTAGCCCTTGAGCACTGCGACCGCGTTCGCGCCGCGCGCGATCGCGCGCGCCGCCGCGACCCGGTCGGCCTGCACCTCGGCCACGCTCGCCCCCAGCAGGCGCGCCGCCTCGCCGGGGTGGGGCGTGACGACCAGCGGGGCCCTGCGCCGGGCCAGCCCGGCGAGCCGCCCGGCGAAGGCGTTGATCCCGTCGGCGTCGAGCACGATCGGGACCGGCGCGTCCTTCACGAGCGCGCGCACCTCCGCCGCCGCCCCGGCGCCCAGGCCCGGGCCGATGGCCAGCACCGAGCACTCCTTCGCCAGGGCCCGCGCTCGCGCCGCGGCGCCGCGCGCCAGCACCCCCTCGCGCGAGGCCGGCAGCGCCTCGGTCATCAGCTCGGGCGCGAAGAGCGCGACCTCGCCGCGCACCGGCGCCGGGACGGCGACGGTCACGAGCCCGGCCCCCGCCCGCAGCGCGCCCCAGCCGGTCAGCGCCGCCGCCCCCGCCTTGCCAGTGCTTCCGGCGACGACCAGCACGTGGCCGAAGTGTCCCTTGTGATCTTCGGGCCCGCGCTCGGGAAGCATCAGTGCCGCCTCGTCGAGCAGCACCCAGTGCAGGTCCGGCTCGGTGGCGTAGATCGCGGCGTCGGGGATCCCGATGTCGGCGACGGTGACGGTTCCGCAGAGGTGCTCGGCCGGCGGCAGCAGGTGCGCGAGCTTCGGGCGGGCGAAGGTGACGGTCAGGTCGGCCTGGACGGCTGGCCCGGGGACCTCGCTCGAGGAGGCGAACAGGCCGGACGGGAGGTCGACCGCGACGACCACCGCCCCCGCGTCCGCCGCACGGTTGATCGACTCGACCGCCGCCGCGGGGAGACCGGCGAGCGGCCGGTCGAGGCCGGTGCCGAACAGCGCGTCGACGATCACGTCACCGGAGAGGAAGTCGGCCGCTGCGTTCCAGCGCTTCGAGTCGGAGATTTCGATCGTCTCGCCGCCGATCCCGGACCAGGCCGCCGCCATCGTTCCGGCGTCCCCGCTGAGCTTCGCCCGCGCGGCCCCGACGAGCAGCACGACGACGGCGACCCCCTGGAGCGCGAGGTGGCGGGCCACGACGAAGCCGTCGCCGCCGTTCTGTCCCGGCCCGGCCACGACGAAGACGCGTCGCGCCGCGAGCCGCGGCACTTCCTCGGCGATCGACTCCGAGACCGCGCGCCCGGCATGTTCCATCAGGACCAGCCCGGGGATCTTCATCTGCTGGATCGCGATCCGGTCCGCCCGCCGCATCCGTTCGCCGTCGAGCACGTCCATCGCCGCACTCCTTCCGGTCGAGTCTGCCAGAAAACGCCTCGCTTGCGGGGTATGCTCCTCCGCGATGAGTCCGCTCTCCGCTCGCTCCGCACCTCCTCCGCGTCCCGGCGCGCGCCTCACCGTCGCGATCGAGGACCTGACCTCGGAGGGGACCGGCGTGGCGCGCGCCGACGGGTGGGTCGTCTTCGTCCCGGGTGCGGTGCCGGGCGACCTCGCCGAGGTGCGCGTCGGCCGTGTCCGGCGCGGCGTGGTCGAGGCGGCGCTGGTCGCCCTTCGCAGCCCGTCCCCGGCGCGCGTCGAACCGCCGTGCCCGTTCCAGGCCGCGTGCGGTGGCTGTCCCCTGATGGTCCTCGCGCCCGAGGCGCAGCAGGCGCTCAAGGTGCGGCACCTCGAGCAGACCTTGCGCCGGATCGGCGGCCTCGCGGCTCCCGAGGTCGTGCGCGTCATCCCCTCGCCGCGCGCGCTGCGCTACCGGGGGCGCGTGCGCTTCGCGATCTCATCGCGCGCGGACGGTGCCGCGATCGGGTTCCATCCGCGCGGCGTCGCGGGGGCGATCGTCGCCGTCGACGACTGCCGTCTCGCGCCGGAGCCGGCCTCGCGACTCGCGCAGCGCCTGGTCGCGCGCCTCGACGAACTGTCGCCGGGGGGCGGCTTCTGGCCGCTGCGGATCGAGGCCCGCGGCTCGTTCGCCGCCGCCGAGTGGTTGCTCGTCCTGTTCGGGCCGCCGGGCGAGGCGCGGGCGCTCGAGCGCGCCTCGCGCGAGCTGGTCGCCACGGAGCCGCAGCTGGCGGGGATCGTGCGGGTGGAGGGGGTTCCCGGTCCTGACGACGGCCGCGAAACGCTGCTCGCCGGGCGAGACGAGCTGCTGGAACGGATCGGCTCTGCCGAGCTGGAGCTGGGTGCGACGACTTTCTTGCAGGTCAACCCGTCGGCGGCCGAGGCGCTCTACGATGTCGTACGCAGCATGCTCGCACCTCCCGCCGGGCCGCCGCCGGGCCGCCTGCTCGATCTCTTCTGCGGCGTGGGGGCGATCGGACTGCTCGGCGTCGACGCGCCGTGCGAGGTCCTGGGGGTGGAGAGCCACCCGGCGACCGTCGATCGCGCACGGCGCAGCGCGCGGCGCGCCGGCCGGGACGGTGTGACCTTCCTGGCGGGCGAAGCGCAGGCGGTCACCCGCGCGCTGGCCGCGGCCGGCGAGCGCTTCGACGCCGTGACCGCCAACCCGCCGCGCGCCGGTCTCGGACCCGACCTGCCGCACGCGATCGCGGCGCTGGGGCCGCGCCGCGTGGTGCTCGTGTCGTGCCACCCGGCGACCCTGGCGCGCGACCTCCGCGCGTTCGCGGCCGCCGGCTTCGAGCCCGGCGAGATCGCAGCGGTCGACCTCTTTCCGCAGACGCCGCACCTGGAAGCGGTCGTCCGGCTCGTACCGCGCGAGGTGCCGGAGTGATCGCCGCGTCCGTCGCGCGCCGCGCCGTCGGGCTGCTGCTGTTCGTCGCCGCAGCGGTCGGTCCGGCACCGGCCCAGCGAGTGCCGGACGCGCCGCTCCCGACCGATCCGGGACCGCCGCTCGTCGCCGCGCGCTGCGCGGCAGCCGGCTCGGCCCGGCTCGGCGAGAGCACGGCGCTCCTCGAGCGGCGCGCGGCCGAGGCGGCCCGCGACGAGGACCCGGACTGCGCGGCGCACGGCCTGGCGCTCGCCGACGCGCTCCACCGCACCGGGCGCGGGGCCTGCGGTGCCGCCGACCGGGTGGCGCTGGAGCCGGTCCTGGCGACCGACGCCGACCTGCTCGCCTGGCACGCTTCGCTCTCCTGGCGCTGCGGCCGGCCGCGCGACGCGTGGGTTTCGGCCCGCGCCGCACTCGCGCTCGACGAGCGCTCGGCACTGGCCTGGACCACGCTCGGCCGCGTACTCTCCGCGCGCTTCCGCCCGCGCGCCGCGCGCGCGGCATTCGAGCGCGCGCTCGCGCTCGACCCGCAGGAGGTGGGGGCGCTCCTGGGGCTCTCCCGCATCGCCGAGTCGCGCGCCGCCTCGCGATCGCTGCTTGCGCGTTACCTCGACACGGCCGCGGCGCGCGGCGAATCGCCCGACCGGATCCGCGCGGCGCGGGAGACGCTCGACTTTCTCACGACGCTCGGCGAGCGCCCGATCTGGGTGCTCGAGAAGGCCGAGCTGCCGGGGACGCTGCCGCTCGAGCCTTACACCGCGCGGCCGGGCCAGGTCAACGGCTGGATCGTCCGCCTCGGCCTGGGAGGGAAGGCGAGCGTGCCGGCGCTGTTCGACAGCGGCGCGTCCGGCCTGCATCTCGCGGACAACGCAGCGAAGAAGATCGACCTGCAGCCGGTCTCGAGCGGGACGCTCGTCGGGGGCGGCGGCGACAAGGAGCACGGCGTCGAGCGCGCGATCGTGCCGCACCTCGACTTCGGGCCGGTGCGGTTCGCCGACGCGCTGGGCGTCGTCGCCGAGGGTTCGCTGCACCCGCAGGGGGTCTACCGCGCGATCGTCGGGTTCGACGTTCTCGGCGGGACGAGGATCCGGCTCGATGCCGCCACGCACACGGCCTCGATCGAGGAGACGGAGGCGGTCGAAGATGGGGACGATCCGCTGGCGCTCGACCCTTGGCCCGCGGCGCCGCGGATCCCGATCGTCGAGGTCGAGGGGCAGCTGCTCGTGCCGGCGCGCCTGGTCGGCCCGGCCGGAGCGGTCGACGGACTGGCGCTGCTCGACACCGGGGCTTCGCGCACGCTGATCGAGCTGTCGGCCGCAGAGGAGCTGTCGGCATTGACCCAGCGCGGCCAGCGCTCGGCCTCGGCCTATGGCGGACAAGTCGAGTTCGCGGGGCAGGTGGCGACGGTGCGCGTCCTCGTCGCCGGCGCCGACGTGCCGCTCAGGGACGTCGGCGTGATCGACCTCGCGGACCGCGCGCGGCACGCGGGAGTGGGACTGATCGCCTTCGTCGGGCTCGACGTGCTGACGAAGGGGACGCTCGTCGTCGATCTCGCGTCGGGGACGGCCCGCATGGAACTGCCCGCCGCGAGCGGGAAGCACCGGTGACGGACGACCTGCGCGCGGCGCCCCCGGCTAAGCGCTGAACTGCGGCGGCGGCATCGGCGGCTGGCCGCGTCGGATCGTGCCGTGGTCCTTTTCGTAACGCGCGACGTTCTCGGCCAGCGCGTCGAGCAGGGCGGCGGCGTGCGAGGGGGACGTGATCACGCGCGCGACCACGACCGGTCCCGGCGGCAGCTCGGCGATGAAATCGAACACGAACTCGTCGCGGGTGTGGCCGATCACGACGCGGTTGGCGTAGACCCCGCGCTGCATCTCCTCGCTGATCTTGATCGTGAGCTGCGGGGCCTCTCGCCGTGCCGGGGGCTTCTCGGGCATCTCGTGGCTCCTCCTGGATCGACGGTCAGGGACGCAGCGCGCCGGCGAGGGCCAGCACCGCCCCCTCGACGCCGAGCCGCGGGTTGCGGTTGATCGACACGATCTCGCGCCGCAGGGTCTCGACCGCGCTGGCGCGGTCGAGCGCGGGCCCCAGCAGCGTCGTCGCGGCCGGGGCCAGCCCCGCCGCAGCCTCCGGTGAGAGTGTTCGTGGCGCGGCCCCCGCGTGCGCCGCGGCGACGTCGCGCAGCGCGGCGAGCAGCACGGCGAGTCCCTCCAGCGCCTCGGTCGGGGAGCCGCCGAAGGCCTCGCCGGCGAGCACCGCCAGCGGCGGGGCGGGCGCCCGCGCGCCGAGCCGCTCGAGGATCTGCACCCAGGCCTCGAGCCGCTTCGCCTCGCCGTCGAGGTCGAGCGCCCGGGCGCGGGCGAGGCTCCCCGCGGCGCGCCGCGCCCGCGTCGCGGCGTCCTCCGGCGACGACCCCTCGGCGACGAGCAGCCGCTCGACGATCGCCTCCGGCAGCGGCCGGAAGCGAATCGGGCGCAGGCGCGACCGGACCGTGATCGGCAGCGCCCACGGCGCGGCCGTGACGAGCAGGAGCACTCCGTAGGGGGGCGGCTCCTCGAGCACTTTCAGCAGCGCGTTCGCGGCACCGGCGCTCATCGCGTCGGCCGGATCGACGATGTAGATCCGCCGCGTCAGCTCGAACGGCTGGAGCGACAGCGACAGCGCGATGTCGCGGGTCTGCAGCACGGAGATCCGCGTCTTCCCGCGGGGGATCGAGACCAGGCCGGAGTCGGGATAGGAGCGAGGGGCATCCTGCGCGGTCGACCCTTCGCGCAGCGCGGTCACGGCCTCGGCCGCGGCGATCCGCAGGCACGGTCCGCAGTGCCCGCAGGGGTCGGTTCCGACCCGGTTCGGGCAGGCCAGGGCGGCCGCGAAGGCCAGCGCGGCGGTGCGCTTGCCGACCCCCTCCGGGCCGAAGAGCAGGAGCGGCGGGACCGGGTCGCCGGAGTGGGCCAGCGCGGCGAGGGCCGCCAGCGCGTCGGTGGCGGCCGTCTGCCCGAGGATGCGTGCGAGCGGGGGTGGTGCGGTCAGCGTGTCGCGGTCGGTCACGGCCCGCTCCAGTCGGGACGGAGCCCCGGCACGAGGTCGGCCAGCGCGGCCACGAGGCGCGCGTGGACCGCGTCCTCGGTGCCGGTCCCGTCGACGACCCGAACCCGCTCCGGCTCGCGGCACGCGATCGCGAGGAATCCGCTGCGCACGCGGGCGAAGAAGAGGACGTCCTCCCCGTCGTAGCCGGAGGGAGCCTCCTCGGTCCGCTGCCGGGCACGCGCGAGCCCCTCCTCGACCGGCACGTCGAGCAGGAGCGTGCGGTCCGGCCGCTCGGTGAGGGGCGGCAGCGCGTGCAGTTGCTCGATCAGCTCCGGCGAGCGGCCGCGACCGACCCCCTGGTAGACCCGGGTGGAGTCGAGGTAGCGGTCGCAGACGACGATCGCACCGCGGTCGAGCGCAGGCAGGATCAGCGACTCGAGGTGATGACAGCGCGCGGCGGCGTAGAGATAGATCTCGGCCAGTCCCAGTTCCCGCCAGACGGCGGGGTCCTTCAGGAGTGCGCGGAGCGCCTCGCCGAAGGCGGTGCCGCCGCCCGGTTCCCGCGTCGCGACGACCGGGTGGCCCGTCGCCGCCAGGGCGCGGGCGAGCCGCCGGGCCTGGGTCGACTTGCCCGCCCCTTCGATCCCTTCCAGCGTGACGAACAACCCGCGACCGGGCGCCATGGGGGGTGCCTCTCCCCGCCCGCACCGGGGCTCTGTGACAGGTGTGTGACAGGGCCCGGGCGGGGGTGCGGGGATTATAGAATCCTCCCGCATGTCTCAGCGGGCCGATCCGAACGACCATCATCATGAGCTGCTGCGCCGCGAGCGCGAGTTGCGGCTCGAGGGCTACCGCTTCATTGCTGGTACCGACGAAGCGGGGGCGGGACCGCTTGCCGGTCCGCTCGTCGCGGCGGCGGTGGTGCTGCGCTCCGGAGTCGGACTCCTCGGCGTGGACGACAGCAAGCGCCTCACCGCTCGCCAGCGGGAGGCGATGGCGAAGGAGATCCGGCTGCGCGCCGCGGCGTGGGCCATCGCGGTCGTCCCTGCGGCCGAGGTCGACGAGGTCGGACCGCTCACCGCCGCGGTGCGCGGGATGACCCGGGCCGTGCTCGCGCTTTCGCCGCCGGCCGACTTCGTGCTGATCGACGCGCGGCGCCTGCCGGACGTCCCGATCCCGCAGCAGGCCGTCGTGGGCGGCGATCGCCGCCACCTCTGCATCGCCGCGGCAAGCATCCTGGCCAAGGTCCACCGCGACGAGATGATGCAGGACCTCGATTTGCTCTACCCGGGGTACGGGTTCGCGCAGCACAAGGGGTACGGCACCGCGGATCACCTCGCGGCGCTGGCCAGCCTGGGGCCGAGCCCCGAGCACCGGCGACGCTACGCCCCGGTGCGCGAGCTGCTCGGCGAGCCGCCGCAGCTGTTCTAGACTCGCATCCATGCGCGTCCTGATCGCGGGGTGCGGCTACGTTGGCCGCGAACTCGCCCTCCGTCTCGTCGCCGGGGGGCACGCCGCGTGGGGCCTGTCGCGCCACCCGGAGGGTCTGCCCCCGGGCGTCCAGCCGTTTGCCGCAGACCTCACGGACCGCGCCACGCTGCGCGGCCTGCCGCCGGCGCTCGACGCGGTGGTTTATGCCGCGGCCGCGAACGGCCCCACCGAGCCCTGCTACCGTGCGGCCTACCTCGACGGTCCGCGGAATCTCCTCGCGGCACTGGCGGAGCAGGGACAAGCGCCGCACCGGGTACTCTCCGTGTCGAGCACCGGCGTCTTTCCGCAGCGCGACGGCAGCTGGGTCGACGAGGCCTCGCCCGCCGCTCCGGTGGACTTCTCAGGCCGGGTGATGGTGGAAGGGGAGCAGGCTGTCCTGGGCGGGCCGTTCCCGGCGGTCGTGCTGCGCCTCGCCGGGATCTACGGCCCGGGGCGAACGCTCTGGATCGACCGGGTGCGTGAAGGCACCGCGCGCAGGCCCCCGCCGGGCTCGTGGACGAACCGGATCCACCGCGACGACGCGGCGCGCGCGATCGCGCACCTCCTGGCGCTGGACGCGCCGGACCCACTGTACATCGGCGTCGACGATGAGCCCGCCGAACTGGCGGACGTGCTGGCCTTCCTCGCGGAGCGGCTGGGCGTAGCCCCGCCCCCGCCCGAGCCGGACGGTGCGGCCGACGACCCGATGCGCGGACGCAGCGCCAAGCGCTGCAGCAACCGCCGGCTGCGCGCCTCGGGGTTCCACCTGCTCTTCCCGACCTATCGCGAGGGCTACGGCGCGCTCCTCGCGGCGTCCTAGCCGTTTGTCCGGAGGAACTCCTCCATGAACGAGACCAGCGTCTTCACGTCGTCGACCGAGACGGCGTTGTAGGTCGAGACGCGGATCCCGCCGACGGTCCGGTACCCCTTGAGGCCGACCATACCGGCCTTCTTCGCCTCGGCCACGAACTTCGCGTCCAGCTCCTCGCTCGGCAGCCGGAAGGTGACGTTCATGAACGAGCGGTCGGCCTTCGCCGAGACCGTGCTCCGGAAGAAGTCGGGGTGCTTGTCGATCGTGCCGTAGAGCAGGCGCCCCTTCTCGCGGTTGCGGCGCTCGATCTCCGGCAGGCCGCCGATCGACTTGTTGTACTCGAGCACGTTGCGCAGGATGTAGATCCCGAAGCAGGGCGGCGTGTTGTAGAGGCTGTTCTTCTCGGCGTGGATCGAGTAACGCAGGTAGGTCGTGAGCTTCTCGGTTTGCGCCTGCGCCAGGAAGTCGTCGCGGATGATCACGACCGTCACGCCGGAGGGCCCGAGGTTCTTCTGCGCGCCGGCGTAGATCAGGCCGAACGGCGCGACGTCGATCGGCCGCCACATGATGTCGGAGGACATGTCGCAGACGAGCGGCGCCCCGTTCCCATCAGGGAACGACTGCCACTGCGTCCCTTCGATCGTGTTGTTGGAGCAGAAGTGCAGGTAGGCCGCGCCGGGCGTGCGCTTGATCTCGTCCGGCCGCGGCAGCCTGGCGTACTGCTCGGTCTCGGTCGTCGCAGCCAGCTTGGCGGCGTCGCCGACGACGATCCTGGCCTCCTTGTAGGCCTTCTTCGCCCAGTTCCCGGTGTCGATGTAGTCGCCGACCCGGCCGCCGTAGACGAAGTTCATCGGCACCATGCCGAACTGCAGGTTTCCGCCCCCCTGGATCAGCAGGATCTTGAAGTTGTCCGGGACCGCGAGCAGTTCCCTGACCAGCGCGAGCGCCTCGGTGTGGACCGCGTCGTACTCCTTGGCGCGGTGGCTGATCTCCATCACCGACATCCCGGCGCCGCCGAAGTCGAGCAGCTCGCGCTGGGCCTTTTCCAGCGCCGGGAGCGGCAGGCCGGCGGGGCCGGCGTAGAAGTTGATGACCCGAGCCATGCGATTCCTCCGTCGGCGGGCTCAGGCGCCCGCCATCAGCTTCCTCTTGGTCAGGATCTCGACGATCGCGTCGCCGATCCGCAGCAGGTTCTCCTTGCTCGAGGCCCCGATGTGCGGGGTCATCAGCACGTTCGGCGCCGTGAGCAGCGGACTCGCCGTGTCGGGCGGGTCCGAGGCCCAGACGTCGGTGGCGTAGGCCCCGACCTTGCCTGTCTTGAGCGCTCCCGCCAGGTCCTCCTCGACCACGACCTTGCCGCGCGCGGTGTTCACGATCACGACCCCGTCCTTCATCCTCGAGATCGCGCGGGCGTCGATCATTCCCTTGGTTTCGGGGGTCAGCGGCAGGTGGATGCTGAGGTAGTCCGAGGCCGCGAACAGGTCCTCCTCGGTGTCGAGCATTTCGGCCAGGGCGTGGTGCGGGACGTAGTGATCGTGGGCGACGACCTTCATCCCGAACGCCTGCGCGCGGCGTGCCACTTCGGTCCCGATCAGCCCGACGCCCAGGAGCCCCAGCGTCTTGCCGAAGAGCTCGGTGCGCTTGAGTTCCTTCTTGAGCCACTGGCCGGCCTTCATCCCCGCGTGTCCTTCAACGACCCGGTTGGGGACCGCGAGCATCAGCGCCAGCGCCAGCTCGGCCACCGCGACCGACGAAGCGCGCGGCGTGTTGCGGACCTCGATTCCGCGTTCGCGGCAGGCCTCGATGTCGACGTTGTCGAGGCCGACGCCGCCACGGATCACGAGCTTGAGTTGCGGCGCCTTGTCGAGCAGCTCGCGCGTGACCTTGGTCTTGGACCGCACGAGCAGGACTTCGGCGCCGGCGAGGTCGTTCAGGTCGGTGCTCACCGTCCCGAACGCGGACAGGCGTCCCGGGAGCGACTCGTCGAAGCTGTCAGCCATCAGGATCTTCATCGGAACCTCCATGGACTCCGTCCGCCCGCCGCTACTCGTCGAGCGTCCGGACCGTCAGCCCGGAACGGAGTTTCGGTTCGAACCAGGTCGATTTCGGTGGCATCACCATCCCGGCGTCGGCGACGGCCATCAGCTGGTCGAGCGACGTCGGGTAGAGCGAGAAGGCGACCGCCCAGCCCTCGCGCACCCGCGCCTCCAGCCCGGCCGTTCCGCGAATGCCGCCGACGAAGTCGATCCGTTTGTCGGTCCGCGGGTCGGCGATGCCCAGCACCGGGGCGAGCAGGTTGTCCTGCAGGATCGACACGTCGAGGCCGCGCACGGGATCGCCGGCGGGGAAGGTCCCGTGCTTCGCGACGAGCCGGTACCAGCGCCCTTCGAGGAACATGCCGAACTCGTGCGGCGCGCGCGGGCGCGGCCCGCCGGCCGGAACGACCTCGAAGCGCTCGGCAACCCGCCCAAGGAAGGCCGCGGGGGTCAGCCCGTTGAGGTCCTTCACCACGCGGTTGTAGTCGAGGATCTGCAGCTGGTCGTGCGGGAAGACGACCGCCATGAACCCCTCGAACGGCGCATCGGGCCCGGCCCCGGGGTGCTTCGCGCGCGCGGCCTGTCCGTGTCGGACCGCGGCCGCCGTGCGGTGGTGCCCATCGGCGACATAGAGCGCCGGCACGGCGGCAAACAGCCGAACCAGGGCGTCGATCTCGGCCGGATCGTCGACGACCCAGACCGTGTGCCCGATCCCGTCCTCGGTCACCAGGTCGTGAAGCGGTGGCCGGGCGCGGACGCGGTCGACGATCGCGTCGATTGCCGGCTCCTTGCGGTAGGTCAGGAAGACCGGCTCGGCGTTCGCGTCGCACTCCGTCACGTGCCGGGTCCGGTCGTCTTCCTTGTCCTTCCGCGTGTGCTCGTGCTTCTTGATCAGGTCGCGTTCGTACTCCGCGACCGACGTGAGCCCGACGACCCCGGCCTGGACGTGATCGCCCATCCGCTGCTGGTAGACCGACAGGCAGGGCCGCGCGTCGCGTTGCAGCACGCCCTCGGCGATCATCCGCGCGAGGTTCGCGCGCGCCGTCGCGTAGACGCGGTCGTCGTGGAGCGGGATCGACGGGTCGAGGTCGATCTCCGGCTTGCCGACGTGCAGGAAGGAGTGGGGGTTTCCCGCGGCGAGCGCGCGCGCCTCGTCCGACGAGATGACGTCGTACGGGAAGCTCGCGACGAGTCGGGCGAGATCAGGCCGGGGGCGGTAGGCCCGGAACGGCTTGACGGCGGACATCCAGGGTCCTTTCGCGGGCCAGAGGGTAGGAGACACGCTGCCGGTGCGCCCGCAGTCAATCCGGGGGGTGGGACGAACAGGTTACTCCATGGCGCTCTACCGATGCATCGGGGGGCTAGCCCCCGCCCCCGGCGGCCTTCCAGTCGGCGAATGCCTCGAGGTCGCGGCGGATCTGCGCCACGAGGTCGGCCGGGGTCGGGAAGTGCCGTTCGTCCCGCAGCCGGGCCAGGAACTCCAGCTCCGCCCGTTCGCCGTAGAGGTCGCCTTCGAAGCCGGGCAGGTGGGTCTCCACGGTGACCCGGTCGGCACCGAAGGTGGGACGGGAGCCGACGTTGGTCAGGCCCTCGCGGCGGTCGCCCTGCCACCGCAGGCGCGTGATGTAGACCCCCCGCGCCGGCAGGAACTCGTTCTCGGGAGCGAGGTTCGCGGTGGCGACCACGACCTTCCCCCCGCGCCCCTCGCCATGGACGATGGTCCCCGCCAAGGCGTACGGCCGGCCCAGCAGGCGCGCGGCCTCCGCCACGTCGCCGTCCGCCAGTTCGCGCCGGATGCGCGACGCCGAGACCGGCTGCCCGCCGTCCAGCACCGCCTCGAGGGCTTCCGCCGTGAAGCCGCATTCGGCGCCGACGCGGGCCAGCAACGGCACGTCCCCGGCGCGCCCGCGCCCGAAGCGGAAGTTCGAGCCGACCAGCACCTGGGAGGCGCGGAGCCGTCCGCTCACGACCTCGCGCGCGAAGATCTCGGCCGGCATGGCCGCCATCGGGCGGTCGAACGGCAGAAAGACCACCAGGTCGAGGCCCGACTGCTCGAAGAGGGCGATCTTCTGGTCGTCGGTCAGCAGCAGGCGCGGCGCGCGCTCGGGGGCCAGCACCCGCAGGGGGTGCGGCTCGAACGTGACCACCGCCGCGGGTTCGCCCGCGGTACGCGCCCGGCGGACGACCTCGTCGAGAATCGCCTGGTGGCCGCGGTGCAGGCCATCGTAGAAGCCGATCGTCGCCACCATTCGCCTTCCGTCCGGCAGCGGGAGCTGCTCGAGCCGGTCGACGACGGTCACGCACGGCCCCAGAGCCAGAGCAGGGCCTGCAGCGCCAGGTTCGAGTAGATCCCCGCGAACAGGTCGTCGGCCATGATCCCCCACGCACCCGGGAGCGCCTGGGAGCGGCCGGCCGGGAAGGGCTTCACGACGTCGAAAGCGCGGAACAGCAGAAAGGACAGGGCGAGCGCGACGGCTGTGGGGGGCACGAGGAGGGTCGCCACGAGGTAGCCGGCGGTCTCGTCGATGACGACCTGGCCCGGGTCCTTGCGCCCCCAGTGCGCCTCCGCGCCCCGGGAGGCCCAGAGGCCGAGCGCCGTGACGCCGACGATCGCCGCGATGTGCAGCGGGACCGAACCGATCCACCACAGGAGCAGGACCAGCGGCACGCTGGCCAGCGTCCCTGCCGTGCCGGACGCGAACGGTGAGTAGCCGCTGCCGAACCAGGTCGCCAGCGTGGTCTCGAGCCGAGTCACGGCGTGCCTCCGCCGGCGCCGACGCGCGCGGTCAGGTCGTGGGGACCGGCATCGACCACGGTCCCGGGGACCAGCGAGCCCGGCGCGATCCCGCCGCCGTCGATCAGGACCACGTGGCCATCGACCTCCGGCGCCTGACCCCGCCAGCGCGCGACCGCGTCGCGCGGCGAGTCGTCGCCCGGCCCCTCGACGAGCAGCTCGAGCGTCGTGCCGATCCGCGCCCGGTTGCGCTCGTGCGCGACCGAGGAGGCGATCTCCTCGAGCCGTTCGCGCCGCTCCTCCTTGACCTCCTCCGGGATGCCGTCCTCGAGCGCGAAGGCGGTCGTCGACTCCTCGTGGGAGTAGGTGAAGACCCCGACGGCGTCGAGCCCCGCGGCCTGCACGAAGGCGCAGAGTTCGCCGAATTCCGCTTCGGTCTCTCCCGGAAAGCCGACGATGAAGCTCGAGCGCACACCGGCGCCGGGAAGGGCGCGCCGGAGTTCCTCGAGCTGCGCGAGGTGGGCCTCTCCCGACCCCGGCCGGTTCATCCGCTGCAGCGTCCCGCGGTGCGCGTGCTGCAACGGCAGATCGATGTACTCGACGAGCCGCGTGGAGCGCGCGAACGCCTCGAGCAGCCGGCGCGAGATCCGGCCCGGGTAGAGGTAGTGCAGCCGGATCCAGCGCGGCACCTCGGACAGCGTCTCGAACGACTCGATCAGGTCGGCCAGTCCATCCCGCAGGCCGAGGTCGCGCCCGTAGCCGGTGGAATCCTGGGCGACGAGGTTCGCCTCGACGACCCCCTCGCGCGCCAGCAGCGACAACTCCGCTCCCAAGTCCACGATCGTTCTCGAGCGCATCCGCCCGCGGAAGGTCGGGATCGCGCAGAAGGCGCACTGCTGGTTGCACCCCTCGGCGATCTTGACGAAGGCGGTGTAAGGGGGTGAGAGCCGCAACCGCGGGTCGGTGGCGTCGAACAGCCCCGTCGCCGGGCCACCCGCCGGTGCGGCAGCCGGCAACGCGAGCAGGCCCGGCTTCTCCCGGGGCAGCGAGTGGTGGACCCGCTGGATCCCGTCGAGACCGATCAGCGCGTCGAGTTCGGGGATTTCCCGGGCCAGTTCACCGCCGTAGCGCTGCACGAGGCACCCGGCTGCGACGACCTGGCGGCCGTCGCGGTCCTTCTTCCACTGCACCGCATCGACCAGCGCCTCGACCGACTCGGCGCGCGCCTTGTCGATGAAGGCGCAGGTGTTGACGACGAGCGTGTCGGCATCGTTGGCGTCCCCCACGACCTCCCAGCCCTCCGCGCGCAAGCGGCCGAGGATCAGTTCGCTGTCGACCTGGTTCTTGGGGCAACCCAGGCTGACGAGCGCGACGCGGCGGGCGGCTCCCCCGCGGCTCACGGGTACAACCGCTGGATCGTCCTCGGGTAGGGGATCGTCTCGCGCAGGTGCCGCGTGCCGGTGATCCACCCGACGACGCGCTCGATCCCCATGCCGAACCCGGCGTGCGGTACCGCTCCGTACCTCCGCACGTCGAGGTACCAGCGGAAGGCCGACTCCGGCAGCCCGTGCTCGGCAATCCGCGCACGCAGGAGCTCCGGGTCGTGGATCCGCTGGCTGCCGCCGATGATCTCGCCGTAGCCCTCTGGCGCGATCACGTCGACGCAAAGCGCGCGGTCGGGCCGCTCGGGGTCAGGCTGCATGTAGAATGCCTTCACCGGGACCGGATAGCGGTGGATCATCACCGGCCGGTCGTACGGCTCGCCGAGGATCGTCTCGTCCACCGCTCCGAGATCGTTCCCTGGCACGAACGGCGGCGCCCCGGCCTGCTCCGCGCGCCGCACGTTCTCCGGGCGCGTCAGGATCGCGGCGGCCTCGTCGTAGGACAGGCGCGGGAACGGCGGAACGACCGACTCCAGCTTCGCCGTGTCCCGCTCGAGGATCTTCAGTTCCTCGCGCCGGCGGTCGAGCACGCGGGCGACGAGGTACGACACCATCTCCTCGGCCAGTGTCATCACGTCGTCGAGCGTCGCCCAGGCCATCTCCGGCTCGATCATCCAGAACTCGGTCAGATGGCGGCGCGTCTTGGACTTCTCGGCACGGAACGTCGGGCCGAAGCAGTAGACTTTGTCGAAGGCCATGCAGGCCGGCTCGAGGTAGAGCTGGCCGGACTGCGAGAGGTAGGCCTTCTCCTCGAAGTAGTCGGTCTCGAACAGCGTGCTCGTCCCCTCGCACGCCGCCGGGGTCAGGATCGGCGAGTCGATCAGCACGAACTCGCGGTCGTACATGAAGTCGCGGATCGACTTCTCGATCTCGTCGCGGATCCTGAGGATCGCCCACGGGCCGCGGTGGCGCAGCCAGAGGTGGCGGTGGTCGAGCAGAAACTCGATGCCGTGCTCCTTGGGAGAGATCGGGTAGTCGGGCGAGGCCCCGACCAGCTCGAACGAGTTCACCTGAAGCTCGAAGCCTCCCGGGGCGCGCTTGTCGGCCCGGACCGTGCCCGCGACGACGACCGACGCCTCCTGCGTCGCGCCGTCCATCCGCGCCAGCGCCTCCGCCCCGACGTCCTGTAGCGACGCCACCGTCTGCACGATTCCCGACCCGTCGCGCACGACGACGAAGGCGATCTTCCCCTTCGAGCGGACGTGGGTGACCCAGCCGCGGATCACGACCACCTGGCCCGCGTGAAGGCCGAGATCCTTGATGCGGACGGGCTCGGTCAAGAGGTCAGTCCTCGGTCTCGTGCGGCTTGTACTCGGCCTGCAGCTTGGCCTGGAGGTCGGCTGGCACGCGCTCGTAGTGGTCGAGGTCCATCACGTACGAGCCACGGTCGGAGGTCAGGGACTTCAATGTCGCGGCGTACTCGAGCATTTCGGCCATCGGGACCTGCGCGCGTACGACGGTGCGTCCACCCGCATTGTCCGATCCCTGCACCTTGCCGCGCCGTCGCGTCAGGTCGCCGAGGATGTCGCCCATGCACTCGTCGGGACAGGTGACCACGACTTTCATGATCGGCTCGAGCACGACCGGCCCGGCCTTCTGGACGCAGAGCTTGAAGACCTCGCGCCCCGCGACCTGGAAGGCGATGTCCTTGGAGTCGACCGGGTGCTCCTTGCCGTCGTAGATCACGGCCTTGACGTCGACCATCGGGTAGCCGGCGATCGCGCCCCCGTCGAGCACCTTGTGGACGCCCTTCTCGATCGACGGCCAGAAGTTCCGGGAGATCGAGCCGCCAAAGATCTCCGATGTGAACTCGAATCCCGTACCGCGCGGCTGCGGGTCGATCCGCATGTGCACCTCGGCGAACTGCCCGGCACCGCCGGTCTGCTTCTTGTGCCTGTACATGTCCTGCGCGCTCTTCGTGATCGTCTCGAGGTAGGGCACCTTGGGCTTCTCGAGCGTCGCCTTGACGTTGGCCCGCTTGGCGATCTTGTCGAGCGCGATCTTGACGTGGTCGGCGCCCCGTCCGGCCAGCATCAGCTCGTGCGAGCGGGGGTCGCGGTCCAGCTTGAGCGTCGGGTCCTCTTCCACGAGGCGCTGCAGCGCGGCCGAGATCTTCTCGTCGTCGCCCTTGGCCTCGCCCTTGATCGCGTAGGCGATCATCGGCCGGGGGAACGGGATCGCCGGCAGCTGGGCGAGGTGGGTCTTGTCCGCGACGAGCGTGTCGCCGGTATGCGTGTCCTTGAGCTTGACTAGCATCACGATGTCGCCCGCCCGAGCCTCCGAGAGCTTCTCGCCGGACTTGCCGCGCGGGACTGCCAGACCGCTGAGCTTCTCCGGGGCTCCACGGCTGGCGTTCCAGGCGTTCTGGTCGGCCGTGATCGCGCCCGAGAAGAGGCGGACCATCGAGATCCGTCCGGCGAACGGATCGATGTAGGTCTTGAAGACCTGCGCCGTGAACGGGCCGCTCGCATCGATGGCGCGCTCCTGCTCCTCGCCGGACTCGAGCTTGACCTTGACCGCGGGCCGGTCGGCCGGCGAGGGAGCGAACTGGACGATACCGTCGAGCAGGTGGTGCGTTCCGACCATCGCCGTCGCGGCGGTCGCGAAGATCGGCATGAGCTTGCGCTCGGCGATCGCCTTGCGGAGCCCGGCGACGAACTGCTCGTCATCGAGCGTTCCGTTCTCGAGGAAGGCGTTCATCAGTTCGTCGTCGGACTCGGCGACGGCCTCGAGCAGCTTCTCGCGTCCCTCCTGATACGCGTCCTTCATGTCCGCGGGGACCTCGGCGAGGCTGACGTCCGGCGCGCCGGGCTTCGACAGGTAGGCCTTGCCGGTCACGAGGCAGACCACGCCCCGGACCTTCGCTTCCTCGCCGATCGGGAGGGCGACCGGCAGAGCCGCGCGACTGAAACGGCGCGCGATTGCCGCCGCGCTTTCGGCGAACGAGGCCCGCTCGCGGTCGAGAGCGGAGACCGCGAAGATCACGGGAAGCCCCGCCTTCTCCGCGTCCTCCCACATCCGCTCGGTTTGTACCGCGACCCCGTCGAGGGCGTGCACGAGAATCAGCCCGACGTCGGCGGCCCGCATCGCCGCCGCCGCCTCGCCGATGAAGTTCGCGTACCCGGGAGCGTCCACGAGGTTGAGCTTCGTATCCATCCATCCGCACGCGGCTACGGCGAGCGCCATGCTGATCCTGCGTTCGACCTCGTCGGGGTCGAAATCCGTCAGCGTGCTGCCGTCCGCGATCGCGCCGAGCTTCTCCGTGGCGTGCGTCGCGAAGAGCAGGGAGGAGACGAGACTGGTCTTCCCGGCGTGTCCGTGACCGACGAAAGCGATGTTCCGGATGTCGCGCGTGTCGTAGACCTTCATGCTCCTGTCGCTCCTGGCGGAGGCGTTCCCCGCGGGCGCAGGCGGCCGTGGCGCGAAGCCCCCCCACGGCGCGTCAGTCCTCGACTGCGCGGCGCGGAGGGCGCCGCGGGCGGCGCGCGCGGGCGGGGAGCGATCGGCGGGATTTCCGGCCAACCTGGCAAAAACCGGAACTTTAGAGGTCCCGGGCGGCAGGGTCAAGCGAACCGTGCGCGGCCGCGCCCGGCTCGTCCCCAACGTGTCCGGATCCCATATTGGGAGTGTGAACGACGCGTTCGTAGAGGCGCGCCCGGATTCGGGCGAACCTTGTTCCCCCGCGCCCTCGGCCGAGCGCGCCGACTTCCCGGGGCTGGCCGTCTTCCCGGGGGCCGGCGTTCCCACGGGGTTCTGGCGCGGTCCGTGGGGCGCCGAAAGGGAGGAAGCGACCAGCGGGGCCCAGCTCGAGGGCTCGGTCTGCCCTCACTGCCGCGAGCAGGCCTCAGTCGCGCTTCCCGGGGGGGAGGGGTGGTGCGCCGCGTGCGGCGGGCTCGTCGCCCCGAACGGGGAGGCCGAGGTGGTCTGCCGGCGGTGCGCGCTGCCGCATGCCCTCTCCGCCGGTCGCGGGCGCTCCTGCGCCGGTGGGCCGGTCATGACGGGGCCAACCCGCACCCAGAGCGACGAGGTCGCGGCCCGCCTGAGGGAGCTCCTGGGAACGCGATTCCGCGTGACACCCGGCTCCGCCGCCGGTTGCTACGTCGCGGCGGTCTGCGCGGCGGTCACGCCGGGGCCCTGGGGCGAGGCGAGCTTCGCCGGCGTGGCGGAGCCGCTCGTGTTCGCGCTGCCGGATCGAACCCTGGTCGTGAGCGCGGGCGTGGTTGCCGCGCTGGAGGACGAGGCGCAGTTTGCATTCCTGCTGGCCCGCGAAGAGTCGCTCATGCGCGGCGGCTGGATCTCCCGCCGCTATTTCAACGCGTCGCACGCGCCATTCTGGTCGTTCTGGCGGCGGCGCGACGACCAGTCGCTGGCCCGCGCGGCCGAACTCACGTGGCGGGTCGGATTCGGAACCGACGCCGAGCAGCTGGCCGATCGGGAAGCGCTCGCGGCGCTGGTCGGCGCCGACTACGATCCGCAGGCTGGCCCGCGCGCGCTCGCGCTGCTCGATCGAGCTTCCCGGGCCAGCGGCCGCTTCCGGCTCTCGCGCCTGCGCTCGCGCCTGCTCGGGCGCTCCCTGGCGGATATCGGACGTCCCGCGCTGGCCCGGCTCAATCGCGAGGTCTACCGCCGGGCGCTCGCGGCGGTGAGGCAACCGGCTGGCTGAGCGTCGCTCCGGCGCGCCGGGCCCGGTCCGACCGACCCGATCCCCCGCTCAGCGGCGTGGAGAAGTCGAGTGGCCGGTCGAGCCGCTGCTCCTCCCGCTGCTCCCGTGAGGCGCGCTGCTCCCGCTGGAGTGCGGGGCGCTGCTCCCGCCGGAGCGCGGTGCTGGGCCGCTCCGGGGCGCGCTCCCGCCCGAACCCGGGCGGGGGGCTGCCGCGGGGGGCTTCCCCGAGTTCCCGGATCCGCTCCGGGACCCGGCCGCGGGCGCCCGCGGCGCCTGGCGGCCGCTCGGAGTACCCGGGCTCCCGGCCTGCGGGCGCGGGGCACGGGGTGCGGGCGCCGCACGCTCCGAGCGCGTCGGACCGGATCCCGGGCGAATCGGGCTGGTCCGCGGTGCGACCGGCGCACCGCGGTTCTCCTCGGAGAGCCGCCCGAAGAACCGGCGCACCGACTCGCCGTCGCGCGGCGCGCGGGGGGCGAGGCCCCCCTCGGGCGCGCGCGGGAAGGTGCGCGGGGCGCGAGGCATCGCTCCCTGCCGGGCCGGCACGGTACTGCTGCCTGGGCCCCGGGAACCCGGCGTCACGCCCGGTTTGAGGTCGGCGGCACCGTCCGGCGCACTGCGGCGCGGCGCCCGAGGCGGACGCGGCGCGGAAGGCTGGGAGGGGGCCGCTGAAGCGGGGCTGCGCGGAAGGCGTGGCGTGACGGACCGCTCGCCGCCGCGCGGGGGGGTGGCCTCACCCGGGGGTTTCACGTGACCGGTCGTTCCCTCGCCCCCGCGCCGGCCGACCGACTCGCGCCGGCCGGGAGCCGTCGCACCCTGGCCCCCGCCGCTGCGCTGGCCTGGCGCGTCGGCGCCGCGCTCGCGGCGCATCTCGTCCTCGACCGTCGAACGCGGCACCGGGCGCACGGCGCGGTCGCCGCGCTCGGCACGCGTGCGGGCCCTGTCGTAGACTCCGCGGTCGAGCGCTTCGCGCCGCTCGCCCTTCGCGCCGGCTCCGGCGCGCGCGCGCCGATCGTCGGGGGCGGGGATCGCCTCGCGCGACACCACGCCACGGTCGAGCTCCGGCTTGAGGATTCGATCGCGCGAGACCGCCGCGCGCGGCACGGACCCGTGCCAGAAGTCGTCGTAGCCGACGAACGTCCAGGGGCAGTAGTCGAACCAGGGTGAACCCCAGTACCCGCCACCGTACCAGCCGTAGACCGGCCAGCCCCAGTAGCTGTTCGGGACCCAGCCGACGTACGAAGGCCCGTAGTACCACCACACGTTCGCCGGGCCCCAGACGGCGCCGGGAACCCAGATCCAACCGCCTACGCCCAGGTTGAAGTCCCAGCTCCCGTAGCGCCAGGTGGCCCAGCCCCAGGGTTCGGCTCCGACCCAGACCGGGTCGCCGGCCGGGCTCGGGTACCACTCGCCGTTCTGGTAGGGCTGCCAGTCGGAGCCGACGTTGGGCTGCAGGGCCCAGCCGTAGTCCTCGGTATAGACCCACTGGCCTGCCTGGGAGAGCTCACCGTAGTAGGGCTGGACCTCTTCGGGGAGTGCTTCGAATTCCACGCCCACCTCGCTCGCCGCCACTGCGGAAGGATCGTCGCGGTCGCGCTGCGCCGCCCAGCCGTCGAAGCTGTCGCGCGTGCCGGCGGCATAGCGCCACGGGTCGCGGGGCGCGGCCCCCGGCGCGACCGCCGTCCGCTCTCCGCTCACCACCACGACGGAACCCCGTTCCGCCGCGACTTCGACCCGCCCGCTCGCGACCGACACGCGAACCGCGTCGCCCGGCTCCACGTCCACCCGCACGTTGCTGGCGTCGAGCGGGTAGATCGACGCCGACGGCGTGTCGATGCGGAGCCCGTCACCGCCGCGCGCGTTGCCGATCATCAGCTGCACCTGTCCGCTCGCGAGCGCGACGACCGAAGTGCCGCCGTCGAGCGCGGCGAAGTCGTCGAACATGACCTCCGAATCGCGGTCGATCCGCAGCATGGTGCCGTCCGGAAGCTGCAGCTCCACCCGCTGGCCGGAGTCGGTGGTGATCCGTTCACCGGCGAAGACCGGGTAGTTGACGTCCACCGCCTGCGGCAGCGCGTTCCCCTGGCGGGATTCGACGCCGCCCTCCTGGTAGCGCACGCGGGCGAACGGCGCGGTCGCTCCGGTCGCGGCCGGAGCGATCGAGGAGACCTCGGGGACGATTTCTTCGTTGACGAAGGAGACCGGAGGCCGGCCCTCGGCCGGCCCTGCCACCGCGGCCAGCGCGGCGCAGGCGAGCATCGCGGCGCCGGCGGTGCGGGTGGCTGACTTCCGGGGGGGGGTGCGGTGAACGGGGCGGTTCATGATGTCCTCCTGCACCTCACCCCGGCTGCAAACTCCATTCCCCTGGGTAAGCGCCCCCTCCGGATCCCACAAATGGAACCTTCGGAACATGTTAGGGATCCCGAACCGACGGGCTGATCGTCCTCTTGAGAGAGGGATCGTCCTCGGAAGGGGACGGTTCCCGCTGCCAATTTGCTCGGGTCCGAGCCCGGTGTTAGCTTGCACTGACGGGTGCGCGCGGACGCACCCCGAGGGTTTTCCGATGGCGGTCCGACCGATCATTGCCTACCCGCACCCGGTACTGCTCGAGCCGACGCATGAGGTCACCGAGATCAACGACGAGATCCGAACGCTCGTCATGGACATGGTCGAGACCATGCATGCCGAGCCGGGGGTTGGACTGGCCGCGAACCAGGTCGCCGATCGGCGCCGGATCATGGTGATCGACCTGACGGCGGGTGAGGAGCCGGGCCAGGTCCAGGTCTTCATCAACCCGCGCGTGGTCGAGGCCAGCGGCAAGCAGGACGGCGAGGAAGGCTGCCTCTCGTTCCCCGGAATCTACGAGAACGTCATGCGCCCGCTGAGCGTCCGGTACTCCGGGATCGATCTCGACGGGAAGCCGGTGGAGGGCGAAGCGGAGGGCTTCTTCGCGCGTGCCATCTGCCACGAGCTGGATCACCTCGACGGGATCACCTTCCTGCAGCGGATGTCCCCTCTCAAGCGGCGGCTGGTCCTGCGCCGGATCGAGCGGATGCGCCGCAACGGCGAGTGGCCGGAGGTCGCGGCCGGGTGACGGGCGCGCGACAATGACCGCGCGTGAACGTCCTCTTCTTCGGAACTCCTGACTGGGCGGTCCCCTCGCTCGAGGCGCTCGCCGCGTCGGCGCACCGGGTCGTCGCGACCGTGACCGCACCCGACGCGCCCTCCCGCCGCTCACGGACGCCGCTGCCGCCGCCGGCGAAAGAGGCGGCGCTGCGGCTCGAGCTGGGGCCTGTGCTGCAGCCCGCGACGCTGCGCGGGGAGGGGGCGCGGGAAGGACTGCTGGCCTTCGCGCCCGACGCGCTGGTCGTCGTGGCCTACGGCCGGATCCTCCCGGGCCGCTTGCTCGACGCGCCGCCGTTCGGGGGCGTGAACCTGCACTTCTCGCTGCTGCCGCGGCACCGCGGCGCGAGCCCGGTCCAGCACACGCTCTGGGCCGGTGACCGGACGGCCGGCGTCACGACGATGCGGATGGAGCGCGGGCTCGACACCGGACCGGTCTACCTGCGGGCGACGGAGACCGTCGAGACCTGCGACGACGCGAGGTCGCTCGGCGCGCGGCTGGCGCGGGTCGGGGCGACGCTGCTGGTCGAGACCCTCGACCGGCTCGCGGCAGGAGCGCTCGTGGCCGAGCCCCAGGACCCGTCCGGCGCGAGCTGGGCACCGCCGCTGACCCGCGAGCTGGGGGTGGTCGACTGGTGCGGCGACGCCGCGGAGATCGCGCGCCGCGTGCGCGCCTTCGTCCCGTGGCCGCCGGTCGTGACGCGGGGGACCCGGGGAACGCTCCGGTTGCTCCGCGTCGAGGCGCTGGGAGAGACTTCGCCACCCGGCACGGCCCCCGGTACCGTCATGCGACGCGTCGGTGACGCGGTCGATGTGGCCTGCGGAACGGGGATGCTGCGGATCGCCGAACTGCTGCCGGAGGGCGGGCGACCGATGACCGCCGCCGCGGCGCTGGCAGGGCGTCACATCGAGTGCGGAGGGAGACTCGAGCGGTGGGCCGGTCCGTGACGGGCATGGCATCGGGCGGGGCGGCGCCCCCGCGCTCGCCTCAGGTGCGCGCGCAGGCGATCTCCGTACTCGCTGAGGTCGAAGCCGGCGCCTGGTCCGACCGGCTGCTCGCGGCGCGGGAACAGCGTATCGCCCTCCCGGCCGACCGGGCCCGGCTGCACGCGCTGGTCTACGCCTCACTGCGCTGGATGGGAGCGATCGACGTGCGCCTCAGTCCGCTCGTGCACGCCGGGCTCGGTTCGCTCGACCCGCGCGTGCGCGCCGCGCTGCGGCTCGCGACGGCCGAGATCTTCGTGCTCGGCCACCCCGCGCCGCTGGCGGTCGACTCCGCGGTGCACGCGGTGCGGCTGGCAGGGGCCGCGCCCGCGGCCGGCCTGGTCAATGCCGTGCTCCGCCGCCTGGCCGCCGAGGGCGGGATGCTCGACCCCGCGTTCACGATGCCGGCCTGGCTCTTCGCGCGCTGGGCTGCACGGTACGGTGACGCCGCGGCGCGGGCCCTGGTCGAGGCCGCCAACCGGCCGGCCCGGCCCTTTGCGGTGGTGCGCCTCGACCGACCCGGAGGCGCGGCCGCCGACTTCGTCGCTGCCCGCGATGCGCTGGCTCGCGCGCTGGCGGGGGAGGGGGTCGCAACCGAGCCGGCCGCACACCATCCGGGCGGACTGGTCGTGACGCATGGCGCGCCGCAGTCCACCGCCGTGTTCGCGGGCGGCCGATGCGTGCTGCTGGACGAGGCGGCCGCGCTGGTCGCGCTGCTCGCAACGCCGGACGACGAGCGTCCCGTGGCCGATCTCGCGGCGGCCCCCGGCGGCAAGGCCGCCCTGATCGCACAGCGCGCGGCCGGTCCGGTCGTGGCGCTGGAGCCGGTCACGACGCGGGCCCGCCGGCTGGCGGACACGCTGGCGCTGAGGGCGCCCGCGGGGAGGACCGTCGTGCTGCGCGGCGATGCCCTCGCGCCGCCGCTCGCGCGCGAGGCGTTCGGCATCGTGCTCCTCGACGCGCCCTGCAGCGGCACGGGAACGCTCCGCCGCCGGCCCGACAAGCGCCACCGCCTCGAACCCGGCGACGTCGCCGCCTGCGCCGCCCGCCAGGCGCGGATGCTGGAGGCCGCCGCGCCGCTGGTGGCGCCAGGCGGCGCGCTGGTCTACTCCGTCTGCAGCCTCGAACCCGAGGAGGGGGAGGAGCAGCTGCGCGGCTTCCTGACACGTCACCAGGACTTCGCTCCGGCCGATCCGGCCCGGAGTCTCGGAGCTGCGGCCGACGGGCTTGTGAGCGGCGATCCGCCCGCTCTTGCGACGCGGCCGGACCGCGACGGCCTCGACGGCTTCTTTGCCGCGCGACTCGTCCGGGCGGCGGCATGAGCGCCCCGGCACCTGTCCCACGGCGCTGGCTGCGGCGCGCCGTGCTTGCCGCGCTGGTTGCCGGATCGCTCGCCTTGACGTTCGGCGTCGCGGCCTGGCTCACGCTCCGCGCATCGGTCCGCTTCGTCTCGGAGATCACCGTGCCGGCGGTCGTGGGTGCCGACCGGGACGATGCGGCCGCGCGTCTTCGTGCGCTCGGCCTCCTGCCGCAGGTGACCGGTCAGCGCACCGACGCGGCGCGCCCCGCGGGGAAGGTCCTCGACCAGTTCCCCGCCGCGGGGAGCCGGAGCAAGCCCGGCCGGCCGGTGCGCCTCGTGATCAGCACCGGGCCGGAGGCGACCACCGTGCCCGAGCTCTGCGGCTCGAGCGTCAGCCGCGCCCAACTCGCCCTCCGTCGAGCCGGCATGTCGCTCGGCACGACCTCGAACGCGCCGCACCCGCGCCAGGCTGCCGGCCGGATCCTGGCCCAGCACCCCGCGGCCGGCAGCGTGGGATCGTCGGGGCAGGCGATCGCCGTGCTGGTGAGCGCGGGCCCGCGGCCGCGCGCGATGGTCATGCCCGACTTCATCGGCCGGTCCGCGAGCGCGGCGCTGGATGCGCTCGAAGGGCTCGGCTTCCGGTCCGTCGCGATCGGCGGACCGGGCGACATCCGGCCCGGCGCCATCGTCCAGAACCAGCAGCCGGCGGTCGGCTCCCGGATCACCGCCACCACTCGGATCACCCTGACGCCAGCCCCGTGAGCGGGGCGGTGCAGGAGAAGGCGAGGCTTCGCGCATGACGATCGAGATCGCCCCCTCCATTCTGTCCGCCGACTTCGCGCGGCTGGCCGACGCGCTCGCGATGCTCGAGACGGCGGGCGCCGACGTCGTGCACGTCGACGTCATGGACGGACACTTCGTCCCCAACCTGACGATCGGACCCCCGGTCGTGGCCGCGCTCGCGAAGGCCACGCGCCTGCCGCTCGACTGCCACCTGATGATCGAGGACGCGGAGCGCTGGATCGGCGACTACGCCCGGGCCGGGGCCGGGCGCCTGACCGTTCACGTCGAGGCCTGTCCGCACCTCTACCGCACCATCCAGCAGATCAAGGGGCACGGGATCGCGGCCGGGGTCGCGCTCAACCCGGCGACGCCGCCGGATGCGCTCTCCGAGATCCTGCCGCTGCTCGACTTCGTGCTCGTGATGTCGGTCGAGCCCGGGTTCCCGGCCCAGTCGTTCATTCCGGGCTCGCTGCGGAAGATCGAGCGCCTCGCTTCACTGATCGCTGCCGCCGGTTCGCCTGCCCGGATCCAGGTCGATGGCGGGATCGGCCCGGCCAACGCCGCGGCGGTGGTGCGCGCCGGGGCGCGCAGCCTGGTCGCCGGAAACGCGGTCTTCGGCGCGCCCGTCCCGCCTGCCGCGCTCGCGGCGCTGCGCGCCGTCGCCGAGGGCGGCGCGTGAGGATCGAGTCCACCCCTTTTCGCGTGCGCTACCCCGAGGTCGACCGGATGGGGGTCGTGCACCACACCCACTACCTCGTCTGGTTCGAGCTCGGCCGGACCGAGCTGATGCGCGCCGCGGGGCTGCCCTACGGGGTCCTGGAGGACGAGCAGGGGATCCTCTTCCCGGTGATCGAGGCCGGGGCTCGCTATCGGCGCCCGGCGCGTTACGATGAAGCGCTCGAGGTCCGCACCGCGATCGGCGGACTGTCCCCGGTGCGGGTCCGGTTCGAGTACCGGATCGTGCGGCCCGGGGACGGCGTCCTGCTGGCGGACGGCTTCAGTGCGCACGCGGCCGTGGGCCGCGACGGGCGGCCGCAGCGGCTGCCGCCCGAACTGATGGAGAGGCTCCTACCGTGGACCACCTGATTGCCCGGCGCCCTGCCCTCAGCGTCGCCCGGATGGCCTTCGCGGCGGTGCTGGTCCTGCTCGTCGCCGCCGCGCCGGGCTGCGGCAGCTCGAAGAAGCGGCAAGGAAAGCTCAGCGAAGACAACGAGGCGCTCTACCGCGAGGCCCGTGAGCTGATCGAGAAGCGGCGCTTCTCCGAGGCCACGACGCGGCTTGGGGATGTCGGGATGGTCAGCCCGGTCGGGGAAACACTCGACCCGATGGTCAAGCTCGCGCTCGCCGACGCCTACTTCTACCAGCTCGGAACGACGAGTGCGATCGAGGCCCAGAGCCGCTACGAGCAGTTCCTCAACTTCTACCCGCTGCATCCGATGGCGTCGTATGCCCGGTTCCAGGTCGGAACCTGCCTGATGCAGCAGGCGAGCGACGCGGCCAACGACCAGGAATTCCCTCGCCGTGCCCGCGAGCACTTCCAGGCGATGATCCGCGAGCTCCCCGAGTCGGATGTCTGGCGTCTCGCCGCGGTCCAGGCGCTGGCCCGCGCCGGGGACCTTCTTTCCGAGCACGAGTGGCTGGTGGCCGAGTTCTACCGGCAGCGGGGCAAGCCGCTGGGCGAGATCCAGCGGCTCTCCGGCATGATCGACCTCTACCCGGCGTCGCAGCGGCGCGAGGCGGCGATGCTCGAGCTTGGGAAGGCCTATGCGAAGGTCGGCGACACGGCCAAGGCGCGCCTTTCCTTCGAGCGCCTGCTCGCCGACTACCCGTCGGGCAAGCTGGTGGAACAGGCGAAGTCGGAACTGGCCGCGCTCCCCGCCCCCCTCCCCGCACCGGACCCCGCCGCCGCACCCGAGCCGCCGCCGGACACGAGTCCGGCGCGCACCGGGGGCGCGTGATGAGTCTGCGCGTCACCTCGACCACGGTCGTCGCGGTGCGGCGGGCCGGACGGGTGGCGATGGCCGCCGACGGGCAGGTGACGCTCGACCGGACGATCGTCAAGGAGGGGGCGCGCAAGGTGCGGCGGCTCTCCGAGGGCCGCATCCTTGCCGGCTTCGCGGGTGGGGCGGCCGATGCGTTCGCGCTGCTGCAGCGCTTCGAGGAGCGCCTCGAGCAGCATGGCGGCCGGCTCGAGCGGGCGGCGATCGAGCTGGCGCGCGACTGGCGGCAGGACCGCGCGTTGCGGCGCCTGGAAGCCCTACTGCTCGTCGCCGACCGTGAGCACACGCTGCTCCTGTCGGGCACCGGTGATCTGATCGAGCCGGACGACGGCGTGATCGCGATCGGCAGCGGCGGCTCGGCCGCGCTCGCCGCGGCGCGCGCCCTGATCCTGCATACGGAGATGCCAGCCCACGAGATCGCGGTCGCGGCGCTGAAGACCGCCGCCTCGATCGACATCTACACCAACGACCGGATCGTCTGCGAGACGCTCGGCGACTGAGCGCAGGGAGTCGACGATGGTGTTCTACATGCCCGGTAGCGGCGGCCCGCCGCCGCTCGAGCCTGGCGGGCCGCTCGGTCGGCAGGACGACCTGACCCCCACGCAGGTGGTGGCCGAGCTCGACGCCTACATCATCGGCCAACGGGAGGCGAAGCGCGCCGTCGCGGTCGCCCTGCGGAATCGCTGGCGCCGCAAGCAGCTTCCGGCCGATCAGGCCGAGGAGGTGCTGCCGAAGAACATGCTGATGATCGGACCGACCGGGGTGGGGAAGACCGAGATCGCACGGCGCCTGGCGAGGCTCGTCGGCAGCCCGTTCCTGAAGGTCGAGGCGACCAAGTACACCGAGGTCGGCTACGTCGGCCGCGACGTCGAGTCGATGATCCGGGATCTTCTCGAGCTCTCGATCGAGATGGTACGCCGCGAGCGGAGGCGCGAGGTCGCCGCCGCGGCGGTGCGCGCGACGGAGGACCGGCTGCTCGAGCTGCTCGCGGGGCCGCGCTCCGGTACCCCGGACGGGCGCGAGTGGATCGAGGCCCGCGAGGAGCTGCGCGGTCGGCTGCGCCGTGGTGAGCTCGAGGAACGCTCGGTCGAGGTCGAGCTCCCGGACGAGGAGAAGCCGGCATTCCGGATCGCCGGCGGTCCCGGAATGGACGAGATGGAGGTCAAACTCGGCGAGATGCTCCCCGGGTTCATGGGGAACCGGACGAAGCGGGCCCGCGTCAGCGTGCGCGAGGCGCGCGAGATCCTGCAGCGCGAGGAGGAGGACCGCCGGCTCGACGAGTCGACGCTGATCAAGGAAGCGACGCACCGAGTCGAGCAGACCGGGATCGTCTTCATCGACGAAATCGACAAGGTCGCGGGCGGAGGAAGCGCCAGCGGCCCCGACATCAGCCGCCAGGGGGTGCAGCGTGACCTGCTGCCGATCGTCGAGGGAACGATCGTCCAGACCAAGCGCGGTCCGGTGCGCACCGACCACATCCTGTTCATCGCCGCCGGCGCATTCCACTCGGCCAAGCCGTCGGACCTGCTGCCGGAGCTGCAGGGCCGCTTCCCGATCCGCGTGGAGTTGCAGCGCCTGACCCGGCAGGAGCTGTACGAGATCCTGACCGTGCCGAAGAACGCGCTCGTGCGGCAGTACCAGAGCCTGCTCGCGGTCGACGGCGTGGAGCTGCAGTTCACCGACGCGGCGCTGCGCGAGATCGCGGAGATCGCGGACCGCGTCAACGAGGCGGTGGAGGACATCGGCGCCCGGCGGCTGGCGACGGTCCTCGAGCGACTGCTCGGCCCGCTGCTGTTCGACGCGCCCGACCACACGGCGGGCCCGGTCGCGATCGACGCGCCCGCCGTGCGCGCCGCGCTGTCCGAACTGGTTGCGCGCCAGGACCTCGCGCGCTTCGCGCTGTGAGATGAGAGCCGCCGCCGCCCTCCTCCCGCTCGCGCTCGCGGCCTTCGGCTGCGGACACCGCGGGCCGCCGACGCCGCCCCTGCCGCACTTTCCCGAGCCGCCGCGCGAGGTCCGCTGGCGGCAACGCGGCGACGAGCTGCAGCTCGAGGCGCGCTATGCGCTGCGGATCGTGGGCGGCGGCGCTCTGCGCCCGCCAGCGCGGCCGGAGATCCTCTTCACGACGAGCGGCGCCGGGCAGGGGTCCTCCTGGACGGCGGCGAATCGCGACCGCGAGTTCCGGCGCGTGGCACGGGAGCTCGCCCTGCCGCCCTTCGCGCCCGACGCGGAGACCCCGACGACGCGGCGCGACGCCGTGCCGCTGACGACGCTGCCCGAGGCCCAGGAGCTCGTTCTGGCGCTGACGCTGTCCGACGAGCGGGCTCGTTCGCTGGCTTCCTCCCGCGCCGCACTGACCGTGCTCCGGCCGACCCTGCCGGTGATGACGACCCTTGCGGCCGAACCGCGCGAGCACGGCATTGAGCTGCGTTGGACCGCGCCCGAGGATGCGCGGGCCGAGGCGGTCCGGATCTACCGCTGGTCGCCGCCCGCCGGAGAGCCGTGGGAACCCCTCCGCACCGTGGTCGCGAAGACCGGGGTGTTCCTCGACGAGGCGCCGCGCTACGGCGAGACGGTCGTCTACCTCGCCGCATTCGCTGGCGCGGGGACGCAGCTGCCGGTCGAGGGGCCGCCGCAGCAACTCGCCGCGATCGACTACCAGGACCGCTTCCCGCCCGCTCCGCCGCGCGATCTCGACGCGGTCGCCGAGGCCGGACAGATCCGCGTCCTGTGGTACCCGGGCGGCGCGCCGGACGAGAAGTCCTGGATCGTCGAGCGCCAGCGCGACGGGGAGCCGGAGTTCGTCGAGCGGGGGCGAGCGGAGGTCCCCGACGCGTTCTTCCTCGACGACGCGGTCGATC
This sequence comes from uncultured Acidobacteriota bacterium, assembly GCA_963702425.1. GTDB lineage: Bacteria > Acidobacteriota > Polarisedimenticolia > J045 > J045 > JALOKP01. Next base: position 93,736 of record CAVPCQ010000020.1, on the reverse strand, counting down.
CGGCGGCGCGCTACCGGTACCGGGTGCTGGCCGAGGATGTCAGCGGGAACCGGTCGGCCCCGGTCGGGCCGACCGACTGGGTGGCGGCCCGCCCGTCTGCGGGGGGAGCACGATGACGGGGGAACTCTCGTTCTGGAAGATGGAGGGGGCCGGCAACGACTTCGTCGTCGTCGACGGGCGCGAGGGGCTGCCGGGCCCCGGCGACGAGCTGGCGCGTCGGCTCTGTGCCCGCGGCACGGGAGTCGGCGCAGACGGGCTGCTGGCGATCACCGATGCGCGGCCGGGGCGCGTGGTGGTGGACTATCGCAACGCCGACGGCAGCCGTGCCGCCTTCTGCGGCAACGGCGCGCGCTGCGCGGCGCGTTTCGCGGTCGAGCGTGGCCTCTCCCGTTCGCCGCTCGAGCTGGCCTTTCCGGGCTTCACCGTCGAGGCCTCGGTCGACGGAGGAACGGTCGCCATCCGCGCGGAGCGCCCGTCGATCGACGAGGCCCCGCTGTCGCTTCCGCTCCCCTCCGGCGAAATCCTCCCAGCGCGACTGGTCCGCGCCGGCGTCCCCCACGTCGTCGCCCGGGAACCGGCTGGAGCGCGGCTTTCCCTGCCGGCGCTGGCCGAGCGGCTCTTCGTGGCCCGCCCGGAGCTCGCGGGAGAGGTGAACGTCACGCTGGTGCGGGAGGCATCGGACCGGACCCTCTTCGTGCGGACCTTCGAGCGTGGCAGCGGCGAGACGCTGGCCTGCGGCAGCGGCGCCTGGGCCGCGGCGGTCTTCTGCGAATCCCCGCCGGGGTCCGGCGGGCGTTTCGTGGTCCTTCCACCGGCCGGCATCCCGCTGATGGTCGAACTCGCGCCGGCGGGGGGCGGCGTGGTTCTCTCGGGTCCGGCGCGCGTCGTCTTCCGGGGACTCGTCGCGGAGTGGTGATACACGCCCCGCAGGGCGTGCGGCGGGCCTGCCCAGGCCGGCCGGCCGGGCTAGATCGCGGCGCGGCCCACGCGCCCCAGCGCGTTCGCGTCGCCCGCGGCGAGCACGCGCACCAGCGCCTCATCGAAGAAATCGCTCACCCCCCGGACCTCGGCCGGGACGCGCTGCTCGTACATCTGCCGCGCGCGCTCGACCTGCTCCGAGAGGCGCGAGAGCAGGTCGCTCTGGGTCCGGCCCTCGTCGACCTTGTCGGCGTGATAGAGGCAGATCTCTTCCATCAGTAGGCGGGCAAAGCGCCGGGCGTCCTGGACTTCGGGAGAGACCCCCCCGGGGCCGGTCTCGGGACCGGTCGGCGGGCCGATCGGTCCGGTCGGTGCCGCGAAGCCGGCGTGGAACGCTGGCGTCGGGGCCACCGGCTGCGAGAGCATCGGCGACGCCCCTTCCGGCGTGCGCACCGGGATCTCGCCCGTCGCCCCCTCGGCCGGACGCTGGGACCAGCGCGCGAGCGCCAGCCGTTCGATCGCCAGCCCGCCGACCTCACCCAGGACCTCGAGCGCAGTGACATCGACCGGGAGGCCGGGCTCGGCCGGATCGGCATAGACGATCGCCACCAGCTTGCCGTGGACCAGCACCGGAACCAGCACGGCCGGTGAGCGGGCCGACTGCCCGAAATCGGGCGCCGCGACGCCGGACTCGGCGTCGAGGGCGATCGGCCGCTGCTCCGCGAGCAGGGCGCCGATCGCGTCGTCGTCGCGCGCGAGCTCGACGCCGTGGAGCTCGAGGTCGTCGAAGCCGGTCCCTTCCCAGCCCTCGATCCGGTCCTGCTTGACCACGAACAGCGCGGCCCGCGCGCCGGCATCCCGCGCGCTCGCGAGCAGCGAGCGCAGCAGCGCCACCTGCCCCGTAGCCTCGCGCAGCGCACAGCAGGCGGCCCGCAGCCGGTCCGGGGTGCGGATCACGGGGGGCGGGAGCCGGATCGCGGAGAGCTCGTCGCGAAGCGCGTCGGCGAGCCGATCGATGACGCCATCCATGGTCTCGGCGGACAGGGCACGCTCGTTCATCGGATCCTCCGGGCCGGGAGCCGCCATTGTCGATGGCAGGTCTCGCCGGGTCAACAGTATAGAATCGTCCCATGGTGCGTCAGCAGCGGACCCTCGCCGCCCCCGTCCGGCTCGAGGGGATCGGCCTGCATCACGGCCGGGCGGAACGGATCGACCTCCAGCCGACTGCCCCGGGCGGCGGCATCGTGTTCGAGCTGGAGGCGGCGGGCGGAATCGAGATCCCGGCGCTCGAGCAGTACCGCAGCCCGATGATGCACGCCACGCGCCTGGAGCGGGACGGGGCGACGATTGACACCCCCGAGCACCTACTGGCCGCCCTCTACGCCCTGGGCGTCGACAACGTGCGGGTGCGGATGTCCGGGTGCGAGCTGCCGATCCTCGACGGCTCCTCGCTGCCTTTCGTACGGGCGATCCTGGACGCCGGCCTGGTCGAGCAGGAGGCCGGGTACCCCCGGATCGTGGTTACGCAGAAGCTGGTCGTCGGCGACGAGGAGCGCCGGATCACGATCGAGCCGGGAGACGGCCTGAGGGTCACCACGGCGATCGACTTCGAGCACGAGCACCTCGGCTACCAGGAGGTCACCGTCCAGCTCGACCAGCCCGACGACTTCCTGAACAAGCTCGCTGCCGCCCGCACCTTCGGGATGCGGCGCGACATCGAGAAGCTGCAGCGCGCGGGGCTGATCAAGGGGGGGTCGCTCGACAACGCGATCCTGGTCGACGACGACGGGATCAAGGGGGTCGACCTCCGTTTCCGGGACGAGTTCGCGCGACACAAGACGCTCGACCTGGTCGGCGACCTGGCCCTCCTGGGCTGCGGGTTGTCGGGCCGGATCGTCGCCTGGCGGGCGGGGCACGACCTCCACGGCCGGCTCGCGGACGCGCTGCTCGCCGATCGTTCGAACTGGATCTTCGAGAGCGGTCCGGGGGGGCCGACCGAACCGCCGTCACGGCCCGCCCCGCCCGGCCGCGCGCGTTGACCGGATGCTGCGCGACCGCCTTCGTTCCGACCGGCTGCTGTTCACGATCGTCGGTCTCTCGTTCGTCCTCACCGCCGTCCTCTACTACGTCATCCAGCGCGGCAAGCTCGGTGATACGCGACTCGCCGGCGACAAGACGCTGCTCTCCGGCCTCGCTGCGGCGCTGGTCCTGCTGGCCTTCGCGGTGGCCGCGCTCATCGTGCGCAACGTCGCCCGCGTCCTGGCCGGCCGGCGCAGCGGCATCCTCGGCGCCCGGCTCCAGGCGCGGGTCTTCTTCGCATTCTTCTTCCTGGTCCTGATCCCCTCGCTGACGCTGTTCGCGGGGGCGGTGGCGATCGTGCTGCGCTCGCTGTCGGACCTGATCCCGCCCGACATCGCGAAGACGATGGACCAGGCCGCGGCGGTCGCGCAGATGGCGCAGCGCGAGGCCTCGGAGGGGGCCCGGCACTTCGCGCGCGTGGTCGCCGAGGACCTGGCTCGCGGCCCACTCGCGAAGGACCCGCCCGCGCCGCGAGGCGAGCTGGCGCGTGCACTGGACGAGTTGCGGCGGCGCTACGCCCTGACGGCGGTCGGGGTGGCGTTCGAGAGCGGAAGCCCGGTGGCGGTCGCGGAGGTGGTGCGGGGCGGGGCCTCGATGGCCCTCCCGACCGAGCTGACGCGCGTGCCCGAGGCGATCGTCCGCGAGACCTTCGAGACCGGGCGCGGTGGACTGACCAGCGATCGGCTCGTCTACGGCTGGCGCACGGTTGCCACCGAGGCGGTGCGGGTGAGAGGGGAGACGGTCGCGGTGGCCTGGGCCGCGGTCTACATCCCCGAGGAAGAGGCGCGCCGGATCGACAGCGTCCTGCTCTCGGGGCGGGAGGTCGAGGACTACGGCGCGCGCCGGCCGGTCGTGCAACGGCTCTACGTCGCGCTCTTCGCGCTGCTGACGCTGCTCGTCCTGTTCGCCGCCGTCTGGACCAGCTTCTACGTCGCGGGCCAGATCACGAACCCGATCCTGGCGCTCGCGCGCGGTACGGAGGCGCTGGCGGGAGGGGACCTGACCTATCGCGTCCCGGGAAGCGGTGGCGACGAGATCGGGCAGCTGGTCGCGTCGTTCAACCGGATGGCGGGCGAGATCCAGCGCCAGCGACGCGAGATCGAAGGGCGGCGGCGCTACATCGAGACGATTCTCGAGGCGATCCCGGTCGGCGTGCTCAGCCTCGATGCCGACGCGCGCGTGGCGACCGCCAATCGCGCCGCCCTCGAGCTCTTGCGGCTGGCCGACCTACCGCGCGGCGCGCCCGTGGAGGAGGCGCTCTCGGGTGGCCGCGAAGCGGTCTATCGGGTCGTCCAGCCCGTGCTGGAGGGCTGGGCGCGCCGCTCGAGCCGCGAGGTGCCGGTCGCCGTGGAAGGCAAGGAGGCGATGGTGGAGGCGACGGCCGCCCGCTTCGGCATCCCGGGGCGCGGCGAAGGGGTGCTGGTCGTGCTCGAGGACCTGACCCCGCTGCGTCGCGCCGAGCGGCTCGCGGCGTGGGGCGAAGTCGCGCGGCGGCTCGCTCACGAGTTCAAGAACCCGTTGACGCCGATCCGGCTCTCCGCCGAGCGGCTCCTGCGCCGCTACCGGCGCAGCCCCGGCGAAGCGGGGGAGGTGCTGGAGGAGATGGTCGGCAACATCGTGCGCGAGGTGGACAGCCTCAAGGGGCTGGTGGACGAGTTCTCGCGCTTCGCGCGGCTGCCGGAGCTGCGTCCGGAGCCGGGGGATGTCGGCAGGGTGGCCGAGGACGCGCTCGCCCTCTACCGGACGTCGCACCCGCAGATCCGCTTCGCGACCGAGTTCGCCGACGACCTGCCGCCGCACGCGGTCGATCCCGAGGCGATGCGCCGCGCGCTGATCAACCTGCTCGACAACGCGGTCGCGCTGCTCGGCGCCAGCGGCAGCATCACCGTCCGCACCCGGCGGCAGCCGGGGCAGTGGCCGGTCATGCTGGAGGTTGCCGACAACGGCCCCGGGCTCCCCGAAGTTGCGCGTGAGCAGCTGTTCCTGCCGAGCTTCACGCGGCGTCCCGGCGGGACCGGGCTCGGGCTCGCGATCGTGCACCGCATCGTGACCGACCACGGCGGCCGGATCCGCGCCGAGGACAACCCGGGCGGCGGCACGCGATTCGTGATCGAATTGCCGTCCGTGGCGGCGGTCGCCGCGGACGAGGAGACCAGTCCATGACCCCTCCGGCGTCCCGTCGTGGCCTGATCCTCATCGTCGACGACGAAGACGCCGTGCGCCGCTCGATGACCGAGATTCTCGAGGACGAGGGTTACGCGGTCCTCCCGGCGGCATCCGGCGAGGAGGGAGTCGAGCTGGCGCTGACGCGGTCACCCGACGCGGTCTTCCTCGACATCTGGCTGCCCGGCGTCGACGGCATCGAGGCCCTGCGGATGATGCGCGAGCGCGGGGTGCGCGCGCCGGTGATCATGATCTCCGGCCACGGGACGATCGAGACCGCCGTCAAGGCGACCAAGCGTGGCGCCTACGACTTCGTCGAGAAGCCGCTGTCGCTCGAGCGCATCCTGCTCGTGCTGCGCAACGCGCTGCGCCACGCCCGGTTGGAACGGCAGCACCGCGCACTGCAGGTCGAATTGCGGCGCGAGGCGGAGTTCATCGGGCGGGGGACCGCGGTTGAGGCGCTGCGAGCCCGGCTGGCGGCCGCCGCGGACGGGCGGCCGGTCCTGCTCTGGGGTGAGCGCGGGAGTGGCCGGAGCCTGGCCGCGCGTTGGCTCTCGCTGCGCGGCCCGCGGCCCGACGGTCCGTTCCTCGACCTGCGCGTCGGGACGGTCCCCCCCGAGCGGCTATTCGGCGCGCTCTTCGGCGGCGGCGGCGCGCCGGAGGAGGCGGGCCGAATCGCGCTGGCGGACGAGGGGACGCTCTACCTCGAGGGAGCCGAGGCGCTCTCGGCCGAGATTCAGTGCGCACTGGCCGACGGGCTGCGCACCGGCGACTTCCCCGTGCCGGGTACCGCGCGCAGCGTCCGTTCCGAACCGGTCCTGGTCGTATCGCTGGCCGGATCCCCGGACGGGGCGGCGGCCGCGGGGCGGCTCGAGCAGGGGTTCCTCGACAGCTTCACGCACCGGATCGAGGTTCCGCCGCTGCGCGCCAGGGCCGACGACCTGCCGGAGCTGGCGAACGTCTTCCTGCAGGAGATCTGCCGCGAGTACGCGCAGCCGGTGCCTACGCTGGCGCTCGACGCGCTGCATGCGCTCGCCCGCCACGCCTGGCCGGGCAACGTGCGCGAGTTGCGCCGCGTCGTGGAGCGGGTCGTCCTGGGCGCGCCGCAACCGGTGGTTCACGCCGAGGACCTGCCGCCCGGGTTTCTCGACGGGCGCGAGACGGGGTCGCCGGAGCCCCCCCCGGCGCGCGACCTCGAGGCCGGCTGGCTGCGCCGCCTGCTCGACGAGGTGAACGGCGATCTGGCGCGTGCCGCCCCGCGGCTTGGCCTCTCCGAGCCGGACCTCCGGGCGCACCTGGCAGCGCTCGGCCTGCGCGCCTGACGCGGCCCCATGCCGGGCCCCGCCGCACTGGACACGATCCTCGCACGCCATCCGGCCGGCCGGCGGGACGGCCTGGTGCCGTTGCTGCTCGAACTCCAGGCCGCGCGCGGGTGGCTCGTGGCCGAGGAGGTCGAGCGGATCGCCGATCACGTCGGCGTGCCGGGCGAGGTGGCATGGAACGCGGTTCGCGCCTCGGGGAACTTCCGTCTCGAGCCCCCCGGCCGCTGGCCGATCCGGATCTGCGTCGGCACCAGCTGCCAGGTCCGGGGAGCGAGCGCGACCTTGGCCGCACTGGAGTCCGCGCTCGGTGTGTCCACCGGCAGAACGACGGCGGACGGCGTCTTCAGCCTCGACGCGGTCCCCTGCTTCGGCGCTTGCGGCTTCGCGCCCGTGCTCGAGGTCGCCGGCCGGTTCCGTCCGGAGTGCCGTGCGCCGGAGGTGCCGCGGCTGATCGACGAGTTGCGCGGCGCTCCCGTCCCGGACGGTGAGGCTCCGCGGGACGGGGGGGGCAAGTGATGCGCTGTCGGCGGCGCGCGACCCGGATCGCGGCGCTCGCCGCGGCGCTCTGGACGGCGGGCTTCGACCTCGGACCCGGAGCGCGGGCCGAGGCTTCGCGCGAGGGACCGTTCGGCTGGACCTACGCGACCTATGCCCCCGGGCTCTACGGGCCCGACGAATCGCTCGCCGCGATCCTCGAGCGCGCCGGGATCCCGCTGGTCGACGGTCGCCTCGCGGGCGCCCGGCTGATCGTGATCAAATCGGAGCGGCGGGTGGAACTCTGGGTCGGCGAGCGGATGGTCAAGGCCTACCGGGCGCAACTCGGCCAGCGGCCTACGGGGCACAAGTCGCGGCGAGGCGACAAGCGGACCCCGGAGGGGACCTACTTCCTTTGCAACCGCACGCTTTCGAAGTACCACCGGGCCCTGTGGATCAGCTACCCCAACCTCGACGATGCCGAGGACGCGCTGCGCGCGGGACGCATCAGCCGCCGGGAGCGCGACGCGATCGCGGCGGCCCTGGCCCGCGGGGAGTGCCCGCCGTCCGGCACGGCGCTCGGTGGGCTGATCCTGCTCCACGGCCAGCAGCCGGCGCTCACCGCGACCCAACTTGCCAGGCACCGGAAGCGTTCCGAACATCTTCCCGCCGCGTTCGAGCCCGGCGACGCCGATCCGGCCGCGATGCGCGAGTACCTCGACTGGACGAACGGCTGCGTGTCGCTGTTCAACCCGGACGTGCGCGAGCTCCACGCGCTGCTCCCGGTCGGCACGCCGGTGACGATCCTCGCGCGGGGGGCCGCGACCCCTCCGAAGGCCTCCCCTCGCCGCGAGGCGCGGCAGGCCACGGCGCCGCGGGGCGGCGGATCGTGACGCGGGGCGCCGTGCTGGTGCTCGAGGGAGCGCTGCATCCCGCGGGGGCCGCGCTCGTCGTCGATGGGCGCGTGCTCGGCGCGGCGCCCCTCGACCCGTCCCGCGGCGTGCGCCTGGATCTCGTGCGCGCCGCGCGGGACCTCCTCGCACGGCACGCCGTTGCGCCGGCGGCACTGGCCGGGCTCGCGGTCGGAGTCGGGCCCGGTTCGACCACGGGATTGCGCGTCGCGCTCGGCCTGGCCCAGGGGCTCTCGGCTGCGGGCGGGGCGCTGCCGGTCGCGTTCGCCGACAGCCCGAGGCTGCTGGCCGAGGCGGCCGGATTGCCGCTGCCGGCGTGGGTCGCGATCCCCTGGGGCCGCTGGCGCGTGCTGCTCGCGCGAGCGCACGAAGACGGCGCGCGGCCCGAGGAGGCGGCTCTGCTCCCGCTCGCGTCGCTCCCCCTGCGGCTCGATCTCGCTGGTTCGGCGATCGCGGTCCCGCGCGGCACCTCGGGTCTCACCTGGGGCGAGGGGGTCCGGCCGGTCGAGACGACGATCGACGCGGCCCCGGCGCTCGCGCGGCTGGTCGCCGCGGGGTGCCTCCCGATCGTCGATCACGTCCCCGGCCCGAGCTATCTCCTGCCCCCCGACGCCGTGCTGCCGGCCGGTCGTCGCGCTTCCGGAACGGTGGCGGCGATCGTCCGGCTGGCGCCGGCGGACCTCGATCGCCTGCTCGCGGTCGAGCGCGAGTGTTTCGCCGAGCCGTGGAGCCGTGCGATGTTGAGCGATGAGTTGCACGGCGGCCCCGGTCACGTCGCGCTCGGCGTGGTGGGAGCCGATGGCGGGCTCGACGCCGCGGCGCTGGCGCGCCTCGCGGTCGACACGCTCGAGATCCAGAGCGTGGCGGTCCGGCCGCGCGCGCGCGGCCGCGGCCTGGGCCGCTTGCTCGTGGGTGCGCTCCTCGAGCGGGCGCGTGCGGCCCTGGCGGAGCGTGCCGACCTCGAGGTCCGGGCCGGGAATGCCGCCGCCATCGCGCTCTACGCGTCGGAAGGCTTCGTGCCGGTGGGGCGGCGGCGACGCTACTACGGCGATGGCGAGGACGCCCTCCTGATGAGCCTCGTTCTGGGCCGGAACAACGTCACGAACGGTTGATGCCGCCCTCGTTTCCCGGGGGCTGGCGCTTTGTTGCCCCCGACGGCGGCCGGGTGCTAGCCTCGCAAAAACCGATGACATCTCCCGCCCCGACCCGTTCTGAAGCGGCCGCGTCCATGCCGCGGCGGCGGCTTCCCATCGACCGCGCGGGGATTCCCTTCGTGGCCGTTCCGCTCATCGCCGCGGCCTCGCTGCTGTTCGCGCCGCCACCGTGGGCGGTGCTGGCTCTGCCGGTCGCGGCACTCGGCCTGTTCTCCGCCTGGTTCTTCCGCGATCCTGACCGCGCCATCCCCGACGACCCCGCGCTGGTGCTGTCGCCCGCCGACGGACGCGTCACCGAGGTTCGTGCCGAGAAAGATGGCCTCGTCGTCACGATCTTCCTCAACGTCTTCAACGTTCACGTCAACCGCGCTCCCGTCGCCGGGCGGGTGGCGAGCGTGACGCACCGTCCGGGGCGGTTCCTCGCGGCCTACCGGCCGGAGGCGACCGAGGTCAACGAGCGCACCGATCTCGTGCTCGAGACAGCCCGCGGCGACGTCGCGGTGGCGCAGGTCGCCGGGCTGATCGCGCGGCGGATCGTGGTGCGCGTCGCGCCCGGCCAGCGGCTCGCGGCCGGGGCACGCTACGGGCTGATTCGCTTCGGATCGTGCACCCAGGTGACCCTGCCGCCGGGGGCCGAGCCGCTGGTGCGGGCCGGCGACACCGTGCGCGGCGGAACGAGCGCGATCGCGCGCTGGCGCGACGCCGCGGCGGCTGCGCCGTGACCGCGCCGCCCCGCCGCCCCCATCACTCGCCGCACCCCATCGGGACACGCCTGCGCGGCGTCGCCGGCTGGCTCCCGGGCATGCTGACGCTGGGCAACGTCCTCGCCGGCTTCGCGTCGATCATCATGGCTGCCCAGGGGCACCTCGCCGTGGCCGCGCTGCTCGTGCTGGGTGCGACCGTGCTCGACGGGCTCGACGGCCGGATCGCCCGCATGACGGGCACGACGAGCGAGTTCGGCGAGCAGTTGGACTCGATCGCGGACGGGATCTCGTTCGCGGTGGCACCCTCCCTGTTTGCCTTCTTCGCCGGCCTCGACGGGCTGCACCGCGTCGGATGGGCAACGGCCTTCCTGTTCACCGCCTGCGGGGTGATCCGGCTGGCCCGGTTCTCCGCCGGGATGCAGGACCCGCGTTACTTCATCGGGCTGCCCAGCCCGACCGCGGCGGCGATCGCGGTCTGCCCAGCGCTGATCACCGAGGGGGAGCGGATCCCGCGGGAGTACGTGCCGCTCTTTGCGGCGCTGGTCGCGCTCGCGGGCCTGCTGATGGTGAGCAAGATCCGCTACCGCTCCTTCAAGGACCTGCGCTTCGGACTGCGACCGTACCGGGTGCTGGCGGGCTGGGCGCTGATCCTGGCCGGATTCGTCGCGCTCGGCGAGTGGATGGTCCCGGCGCTGATCGCCGGCTACGTCCTCTCGCCGCTCGTCGGCGTCGTCCGGCGGCGGTTCGCCGGCTTGCCGCACGGGCCGGCGCGAGACTACGATCGCCACGGGACGATCCCCGCGGGAGACGGCGATGATGAGCGTGCGTGACCGCACGGCGCTGCGGCTGGGGCTGGCCCTGGCCCTGTTCATTCCCCTCGTGCCGGTCACCGGGGCGGTCGAGGAGGAAGGGGCCGGAACAGCGCGCGCGGAGGAGCCGAACCCGCTCGAGTCGCACAAAATCGGGGTCGCGCTCGCCGGTCTGGAAGAGCGGGCACGCCTCGTCCAGGACATGATCAACGAGGCGGCGCGCCAGTACCGCCAGGTGGCGCTCGAGCGTGCGGCCGCGGACCAGGAGCTGGTCGCGGCCCAGGACCGGCTCGATCGCGAGGCGGTGCGCGCGCGCGAGGTCACCGCGTCGTCTCTGACGCTGCTGTACCGCGAACTGCTGGCCGCCAGGTCGCGTGTCGACGTGGTCCGGGCGGAGGCCGACGCGCGGCTGCTCGACCTGCGCCGGATGCTCGGCGAGCGCGACGCGCTGGCCCGGCGCGTGGCGGACCTCAGGACGCGGCTCCCGATGCAGGAAGAGGTGCTGACCGGGGCCTGGGACGTGACCTGGATGCCTGCCGGGGTGCAGGGGACCTTCTTCCTCGACCAGTCGGGCACGCTCGTGACCGGGCAGTACCGGCTCGGGTCCTACGGGAGCGGGAGCCTGCAGGGGACGTTCGTCAACGGCAAGCTCTTCCTGCAGCGGATCGACGCCGAGCGCGGCCGCGACGCGGAGATCGAGGGCGTGCTGGACCCTGACGGGACGCGCATCCGCGGCACCTGGCAGGGCTACGAGCTGGTCCAGGGGGGAATCCCCCGCGGACAATGGGTGGCCAAGCGTGCACGCTGAGGATGCGCGCGGCGAACCCTACGCTCCGTTCATCGCGCGCCGCTTCGTGCTGGCCCGGAGGCAGGGATTCCTCTCCCTGATCTCGCTGCTCTCGGCGCTCGGGTTCTTGGTCGGCGTGGCGTCCCTGATCGTCGCGCTGGCGCTCATGACGGGCTTCCAGGAGGACGTCGTGCGCCGCATCCTCGGGGCCAACGCGCACCTCATCGTTTTCCCGGTCAACGCGACGCGCACGATCGAGGATCCCGGGGCGGCGCGTGCGCTGCTGGCGGCAGTTCCGGGGGTTGCGGCCTCCGAGCCGGTGGTCCAGGGGTACGGCGGGATCGTCGCCCCGGGCGGGGAGATTCAGTGGACCTCGCTGTCCGGGATCGATCCGACGCTGAGCCGCGAGGTGACCGACGTCGCGAAGAACGTCGAGGAAGGCTCGCTCGACGCGCTTTCGGCGACGGGTCCGTCCGGGCGGCCGGGGATCGTGATCGGCCGCGAGATGGCGACGCGCCTCGGCGTCTCGGTCGGGGACGTCGTGCGGGTCATGGTTCCGCGGCCCCGGATTTCGCCCTGGGGTGTCTCGGTCCGCACGCCGACCTTCGAGGTCGTCGGGGTCTTCGCGACCGGATTCCACGACTACGACCTGAACTGGTCGTTCGTGCCGCTGGCGACCGCGCAGGAGATCTGGGGCACCGGGACCGGGGTGCACCGGCTGGCGGTGCGGACGAGGGACCTGGCCGACCTGAAGGAGACACAGCAGGCGGTGAGCCGCGCACTCGCGGCGCCGGAGTCGGGCGGCGGGTTCTTCGTCAGCTCGATCCTCGAGCACAACCGCCCGTTCTTCGCAGCGCTGCGGCTCGAGAAGCTGCTGATGTTCTTCGCCGTGGGGTTGATCGTCGTCGTCGCGGCGCTGGGGGTCGTCAGCACGCTGGTGCTGACCGTCACCCAGAAGCGGCGCGAGATCGGAGTGCTGGTCGCGCTTGGCGCCACGCCGGGCGGCGTGATGCGGATCTTCGTGCTGCAGGGGCTGTCGATGGGGGTCCTGGGGACGCTGCTCGGCGCCCTCCTCGGCGTGGGCCTGACCTTCCTCTTCGATCGATTCGAGCTGATCAAGCTCGACCCGAGCGTCTACTACCTCGACCACCTGCCGTTCACCGTCCGTCCGGGCGACCTCGCGGCCGTCGTCGGCACGGCGGTCGTCGTGGCGCTGATCGCGACGCTCTACCCGGCGTGGCGCGCGGCGCGGCTCGACCCGGTGGAGTCGCTGCGTCATGAGTGACGGCGCGTTCGTCGTCGAGGCGAAGGGCCTCGCCAAGAGCTACCGACGGGCCGGCGGGGGAGACACGGTGCGCGTCCTCGACGGCGTCGACCTGACGGTCCGGGAAGGCGAAAGTGTGGCGATCCAGGGGGAGTCCGGCACCGGGAAGACGACCCTCCTGAACCTGATCGGGGCCCTCGATCGGCCCGACGGGGGGGCCCTGCGCTGCCGCGGCCTGGAGCTGCCCCGGGAGCCCGCGGAGCGGGCCCGGTGGCGCCGCGCGGAAGTGGGGTTCATCTTCCAGTTTCATGGGCTCCTTCCCGAGTTCTCGGCGGTCGAGAATGTCGCGCTCGCCGGTCTCGTGGCCGGCCGACCGCGGCGCGAATCGCTCGACAGGGCACGCCAACTCCTTGAACAGATGGGACTCACGCCCCGCGCAGAGCACTTCCCGGACGAGCTCTCAGGGGGCGAGCAGCAGCGGGTGGCGGTGGCCCGGGCGTTGTTCGGTCAGCCGGCGGTGGTGCTCGCCGACGAGCCCACCGGGAATCTCGACCCGAAGACCGGCGACCGGGTCCTGGACGCGCTCTTCGCGCTCCAGCGGCGCCAGCGGTTCGCGCTCCTGGTCGCGACCCACAGCGCCCGGCTGGCATCGCGCTGCGATCGGGTCGTGCGCCTGGACGATGGTCGGTTGTACGCTTCCAGTGTGGAGGGCGGCGGCGTCCTCCTCCCGCCGTGACGGCGCCCGGGTGACGCGATGATCGAACAGTTCACGGAGAAGGCGAAGCGCGTGCTCTTCCTGGCCCGCTACGAGGCGACGCAGCGCGGCGCCGCGGTGATCGGGACCGAGCACGTCCTGATCGGGCTGCTGCGCGAGGACGACCCCTTCGTGCGGGAGCTCTTCCACCGCTCGAACCTGTCGGTCGACCTGCTGCGGACCGAGATGGAGACGCGGCAGGGCAGCCTGCTGCAGGGTTCGCGCGGCGTCGACATCCCGTTCGCCGAGGACGCGCGCCGGGTGCTCGAGTGCGCCCAGGAGGAATCGCGCGGCCTGATGTCGCCGGCGGTTGACGTCGAGCACCTGCTGCTGGGGCTGATCCGGGTCGACGACGCACCGGCGGGACGAATCCTGGCCGAGCGTGGGATGCGGCTCTACACCGTGCGCGAGGACGTGATCAACCTCGCCAAGCGGCGCGCCGTGGCGCAGGGGAAGGCGCCGGGCAAAAAGAAGGAGACGCCATTCCTCGACGAGTTCAGTCGCGACATGACGAAGATCGCCCGCGAGGGCGGCTTCGACCCGCTGATCGGGCGCGAGATCGAACTCGAGCGAGTGATCCAGGTCCTCTCGCGCCGGCGCAAGAACAACCCGGTGCTCCTGGGCGAGCCGGGCGTCGGGAAGACCGCGATCGTGGAGGGTCTCGCGACGCGGATCGTCGGCGGCGACGTGCCACCGTCCCTGACCGGGAAACGGATCCTGGCGCTCGACCTGTCGCTGGTCGTCGCCGGCACCAAGTACCGCGGCCAGTTCGAAGAACGCCTGAAGGGGATCATCCAGGAGCTGATTTCGGCCCGCGACGTGATCCTCTTCATCGACGAGATCCACACGCTGATCGGCGCCGGGTCGGCCGAGGGCTCGCTCGACGCGGCGAACATCCTCAAGCCGACGCTGTCGCGCGGCGAGGTCCAGTGCATCGGGGCCACGACGCCGCGCGACTACCACAAGCACATCGAGCGCGACCGGGCGCTGGTCCGCCGCTTCCAGCCGATCAACGTCCACCCGCCGAGCGAGGACGAGACGATCGGTGTGCTGATGGGGATCAAGGAGCGCTACGAGCGCTTCCACGGCGTGACCTTCACCGACGAGGCGGTCCGGGCTTCGGTCTACCAGTCCAACCGGTACATCACGGACCGCTTCCTGCCGGACAAGGCGATCGACGTGATCGACGAGGCCGGGGCCTGGGCCAAGCTGCGCAAGCGCACATCGTACCGGGCGCTGCGCGACGTCGAGCGCGAGATCCAGCGCGCGGTCGAGGGGATGAAGGCCGCGCTGGCGCGCAAGGACTTCGATGAAGCCGTGACCTGGCACGACAAGGAGGTCGCGCTACGCGAGAAGGCCGACGCGCTGCGCAACCAGGCCGAGCGCGAGGCGGCGACGCCGATCGAGGTCGACCGGGCGGACGTCGAGGAAGTGATCGCCAAGTGGACCGGGATCCCGGTGACCCGCGTGCAGGCAGAGGAGATGGATCGCTTGCTGCACATGGAGGAGTACCTCCACCAGCGGGTCGTCGGGCAGCACGACGCGATCCAGGCGCTCTCCAAGGCGATCCGCCGCTCGCGAGCCGGGCTCAAGAGCCCGCGCCGGCCGGTCGGATCGTTCGTCTTCCTCGGCCCGACCGGCGTCGGGAAGACGGAGCTCGCCAAGACCCTGGCCGAGTTCCTCTTCGGCGAAGAGAAGTCGATGGTGCGCTTCGACATGTCCGAATACATGGAGAAGCACGCGGTGGCGAAGATGATCGGCTCGCCCCCCGGCTACGTCGGCCACGAGGAAGGGGGCCAGCTCACCAAGCGCATCAAGCGCCAGCCTTACTCGGTCCTCCTGCTCGACGAGATCGAGAAGGCCCACGACGACGTCCTGAATATCCTGCTGCAGGTGCTCGACGACGGGCAGATCACCGACGCCTACGGCGACTTGATCGACTTCAAGAACACGATCATCATCATGACCAGCAACCTCGGCTCGTCGGAACTGGCGAACAAGGCACGGCTGGGATTCGGCTCGTCCAAGTGGGCCGAGACCGTCAAGGACACCAAGGACCAGGTGCTCGCCGTGGTCCGCCAGCGGCTGCTCCCGGAGTTCATCAACCGGATCGACGAGATCATCGTCTTCGATCCGCTGTCGGACGAGGACCTGATGACGATCTCGTCCCTGATGATCGAGCAACTCAACGGGGTGCTCGCCGACAAGGGGATTCGCCTCACGGCCCGCCCCGAGGTCTTCCGCTGGCTGGTCGACAACACCTGCTCCGACCGCCGTCTGGGGGCCCGGCCGCTGCGGCGCGCAATCCAGCGCCACATCGAGGACCGGATCTCCGAGAAGATCTTCGAGGGCCAGATCCAGGGCCAGGGCGGGATCGAGATCCTCGTCGGCGAGGACGGCCAGCTGGCCTTCCGCAACGCGCTGACGACCGTCTAGCGGCGAGGTTTCCACGCCGTTCCCGGGCGGTCCGCGGCGGTCCCGCCGGGCCCGCCCGGCGGCGGCGTGCCGCGCGCGGCCCGGTTTCGGGCTAGAATCCCGCCGTTTGGCCGCCGCCGCCGGCCCCGGCCGGCGTCCGCCTCTTCCCGGATTCCGCAAAGGAGCGATTCATGACCGCCAGGAAGCTCGTCCCGCTCGCGTTGGGTCTCGCCCTCTCGGCCGTCTTCGCGCTGGCCTCCCTGCCGGCCGATGCGCAGACCGCGCTGAAGATCGGGGTCTTCGACCCGCAGCGCATCACCCAGGAGACCGCGGAAGGCGCGCGGATTCAGGCCCGTCTCAACGCGCTGCAGGAGAAGAAGCGCGGCGAGCTGGAGAAGACCCAGGGGGACCTCAAGAAGCTGCAGGACCAGTTCGCAGCCGGTGCGGTCAGCATCTCGGAGGACAAGCGCAAGGACCTGCTGATGCAGATCGAGCGCAAGCAGCTCGAGCTGGAGGGGATGCAGAAGTCCGCCTCGCGCGAGTTGCAGCTCGAGGCCGAGCAGGCGCAGCAGCAGTGGCAGCGTGCGGTGCTCGCCGCGGTCGGTGGGTACGGCAAGGACAAGGGCTACACCATCCTGCTGCCGACCGAGGTCGCCCCGTACTACTCGCCGTCGATCGACGTGACCGACGATCTGATCAAGGTGATCGACGCCGCGAAGCCGGCGACGGCTCCGGCGGCCGGCGCGAAGTGATCCCTCCCTCCTCCCGGCCCTGGCGCGCTGCCGACCTTGCCAAGGCCCTCGGTGCGACCTACCGGGGCCCGGAGGGGGTCCGGATCGTTGGTGCCGCCGACCTGGAGGGGGCGGGGCCCGACGAACTCGTTGCGCTCTACGACCGGAAATACGCCGGTCGGGCCCGGGACTCGCGCGCCGGGGCGCTGATCGTCCCGGAGGAGGCCGCCGCCGACCTGCCGGGGCGCCCCCTGCTCCTGGCGAAGGCGCCGAAGGCGGCGTTCGCCCGCGCGATCGCCCTGCTCCACCCCCAGCTCCGGCCGGCTGCCGGCGTTCACCCGACCGCCGTCGTCGGCGACGGGGTCGCGTTCGGTGTGGAGGTCTCGGTCGGTCCCTGCGCCGTGATCGGCGACCGCTGCCAGCTCGGTGACCGCGTCCTGGTCGGGGCCGGAAGCGTGCTGCTCGACGAGGTCGAGCTGGGCGACGACGTCACGCTGCATCCGCGGGTGGTGATCTACCCCCGGACCATCGTCGGCGCGCGCACGACGCTGCTCGCGGGGGCGGTGATCGGGGCGCCGGGATTCGGCCACGCATTCGACGAGGCCGGGCGGGCGCTGCGCGTGCCTCACCTCGGTCGGGTCGTGATCGGTGAGGACTGCGAGGTCGGGGCGAATGCGACGATCGACCGGGCGACGTTCGGGGAGACGCGCCTCGGCGATCGGTCCCGGCTCGACAACCTGGTCCAGATCGCGCACAACGTCGAGGTCGGGCCGGACTCGATGATCGCTGCGCAGAGCGGCGTCGCCGGCAGCTCCCGCCTCGGCCGCGGCGTGCTCATGGGAGGCCAGTCGGGCGTCGCCGACCACCGGGTCGTGGGAGACCACGCGATCGTCGCCGCCAAGTCGGCGGTGCTGAGCGATCTCGCGGGCGGCGAGGTCGTGGCCGGCATCCCCGCGCTGCCGATGCGGCGTTGGCGCCGGATGGTGGCGATCCAGGCGCGTCTCCCCGAACTGTGGCGCCGCGTGATGGGCGGTGCCGGCCCGCCGGAAGGAGAGCAAGAGTGAAGACGGTGTTCGACATCCAGAAGATCCTCGAACTCCTGCCGCACCGCTACCCGTTTCTCCTCGTCGACCGGATCGTCGAACTCGAGCCGCGCAAGCGGATCGTCGGTCTCAAGTGCGTCTCGGTGAACGAGCCCTACTTCCAGGGGCACTTTCCCGGGGTCCCGGTGATGCCCGGGGTGCTGATCATCGAAGCGCTGGCGCAGACGGCGGCGGTGCTCGTGCTGCACGAAGTCCCGGAGCGGAAGGAGCGGCTGGTCTACTTCACCGGCATCGACGAGGCAAGGTTCCGCCGGCCGGTGGGGCCCGGCGACGTGCTGCGGCTGGAGATCGACGTGCTCCAGCTGCGCCCGCGCGCCGCGAAGATGAAGGCGATCGCCAAGGTCGGCACCGAGATCGTCGCGGAAGCGATCATCCGTTCGCACATGCTCGACCGGAAGGAGGCGGCGCGATGATCGAGTGGATCAAGGGGATCGATCCGCGGGCGGTCGTCCATCCCGACGCGCGCCTGGGGGAGCGGGTGACCGTGGCCCCGTTCGCGATGATCGGGCCCGAGGCGGTGATCGGCGACGACTGCTGGGTCGGCCCCCACGCGATCGTGGACGGCCGGACCACGATGGGGAAAGGGAACATCGTCGGGCCCTACACCACGATCGGGGTCCGTCCCCAGGACCTCAAGTATCGCGGCGAGCCGAGCGAGCTGGTGATCGGCGACCAGAACACCTTCCGCGAGAGCTGCACGATCCACCGCGGCAGCGAGCACGGCGGGAACGTGACCCGGATCGGCAGCAACGGCCTGTTCATGGTCGGCACGCACATCGCACACGACTGCCAGATCGGAGACGGCGTCCTGTTCGTCAACGGCGCGACGCTGGGTGGACACATCGAGGTCGGGGACTACGCCACTGTCGGGGCCTTCTCCGGGGTGCACCAGTTCTGTCGGGTCGGCCCGCACGCCTTCATCGGCGGCTACTCGGTCATCACGCGTGACGCGATGCCGTTTTGCACGACGGTCGGGAACCGCGCACACTGCTTCGGCGTGAACAAGATCGGTCTCATCCGCAGGGGCTTCGCGAAGGAACTGATCGAGGCGCTGGACCAGGCGGTCCGACGCATTTTCAGCCCGCAGCTGCGCCGCGAGCAGGCGCTGGCGGAGGTCGAGTCGCGATGGGGCCAGGTGCCCGAGGTGCGCCAGATGGTCGAGTTCGTCCGCAACTCGCCCCGCGGCGTGATTCCGATCCGGCTCGGGGACAGCCCTGAGGCCTGACCCCGCGCCGCCCACGCCGCGGGCCGCCCCGCCGGTGTGCCGGCTGGGCTCCTGGAGAGACGGACCGAGCCGACGGTGAGGAGCGCTCGATGACCGCCGCCGCCCCCGGAACTGCGGGGCACCCGGGCCTCGACGCCTGGGCCCGATCGCACGCCACGCGCGGCGACTGGCCCGGTTGTGCCTGGGCGGTCGGGCCGCCGGGCGAGGAGCCCCGCTGGTCGGGTGCCGCCGGCTGCCTCGCGCTGAGTCCGGCCGAGGAGCCGCTCCCGGCCGAAGGTGAGGCGCTCTACGACCTGGCCAGTCTGACCAAGCCGCTCGTGACCGCAGCGGTCGCGGCGCGGCTGGCGGAACTCGGCCGGGTCGATCTCGAGGCGCCGCTCGACGACCTGCTCCCGGAACTCGAGAACTACGCGGGGCGCACGCCAAGCCTGGCGTCGCTGCTGGCGCATGACGCCGGCTTCCCGGCCTGGCGGCCGCTCTACCGGCTGTTGCCGGAAGTGTCGAGAGACGGCGTGGCCTCGGCGATCGCGGGCCTCGCGCCCGCGGGACGCGCCGGCGAGCGCGGCCCGCGCTACTCGGATCTCGGGGCGATCGTCGCCGGGGTGGCGTGCGAGCGGGCTGGGGATGAGCGGCTCGATGCCTTGTTCGCGCGGCTCGTGCGTGCGCCGCTCGGGCTCGGCCCCGCGGATTGTGCCTTCGGCCCGCTCCCGTTGACGGGTCTCGCTCGCGTCGCGCCGACGGAACGCGGGCGCCGGCGGGAGGCGGAACTGGCCGGCCAGGCGGGACCGGGCGAGGAACTCGTCCCGGGCCCTTCCGCGCCGCTGCGGGGCGTGGTGCACGACGGCAACGCGGCGCTCCTCGGGGGGGTCGCCGGTCACGCGGGCCTCTTCGGCACGGCGCGCGCCGTCTTCCGCCTGGTTTCGGCCTGCTGCGGGGCGCTCCCTCTGTTCTCCGCACCCGTCGTCAACCGGTTCCTGACACCGCGCGTCATGAATGCGAGCGATGCGTACACCCTCGGATTCCAGTCCGCGATCGCGCCCAAGGCGCCGGCCGGGGATGCGTTCGGGCCGGGCGCGATCGGCCACGTCGGGTTCACGGGCGCGTCGGTTTTCGTCGACCCCGAGCGGCCGCTCGTCGCCGTGCTGCTAGCCAACGCGGTCCACCCCGACTGGCGCGACCTGCCAATCCGATCGTGGCGGATCGCGTTCCACGAGCTCGCCGCCGGGCTCGAAGACGGAGCGCAGCGGTGACCGCGCCGTCCCTCTTCGATCGCACCCCGCTGGTCGACCCTGCGCCGGATCGCAGCCCTTGGACCGGTCTCGTCGTCTCGGTTGCCGTGCACGGAGTGCTCGCGTTGCTGCTCGTGGTCCAGGCGACTCGGCTCCCCGACCGCCCGCCCGAGCCGGAACAGGAGCCGGACGTCGCCCTGTCGTTCCAGGAGCCGCGGCCCCCGATCGACATCCCGGTGCCCGTCGCGCCGCCATCGCCCCCCCGCCCCGCCCCCGCCGTGCCGCCCCCCGCGCCCCCCACTCCGGCGAATCCGGCGGAGCGTCAGATCCCGCCCGATGTCCCCCTCCTGGGTTGGAACAGCAAGCAGGGACCGGAGGCGGGCCGGGCCCTGCGGCCGCCCGGGCCGGAGGCCGAGGTCCACGCCCCGCCGCCGCCCGGGGGCGGGGACGCCGCCGCGGCCCGGGACGCCATTCCCGAGCCGCCCGCGACGGCGGCCGAGCCGATCGATCCGACGAAGCGGCCCGTCGCGCCCGCCGTCGAGGGTCCGACGGGCCTCGACCGCGGACCGGACGGCGACGTCGCGACGCGGCGGCCGGAGGACGAGCCGCCGTCGTCTCCGCGTGCCGAGAACCCGACCTTCCCGCGCCGCTATGAGGTCCCCGATCGGCCGCGCCCGGGCGAGGGGACCGGCGGAACCGGCCGGGGGCGCAGCACCGGGCCCGGAACGGGGCCGGACTTCAACCAGAAGATCACCGGCGGTCTGTTCGGCGACCTGCACTTCGACAGCGGCGACTACAACTGGTCCGACTACTCGACGAAGGTTTACTTCGCGGTCTACCGCGCCTGGCTGCGGGAACTCCTCGGCCGGGCGCGCCGCTTTGAGCGCGACCAGAACGTGCTGCGGCTTCCCGACCTCGATGGAACGGTTGCGATCCACTTCTACCTCACGCGGCCCGGTCCGGTCGAAGCGGTCGACGTCACCCGCCCGTCGCCGATCCCGACGCTCGACGAAGCGTCGGCGGCAGCGCTGCGCCGCGCCGTGATGCCGCCCCTGCCCGTCGACTTCCCGCGCGATCGCGAAGGAGTGACCTTCACCTTCCGGATCTCCGGCTTCGACAGTGCGACGCAGCTCGAGCGTCAGCTCGAGTGGGCGCAGGCCAACGGCGAGTTCTGAGCGCGATGCGGATCGTCTCCGGAGAGTTCAAGGGCCGCACGCTGGCGCCGGTCCCGCGCCGTGGGGTGCGGCCCACCGCTGACCCCGTGCGCGAGGCGCTGTTCAACATCCTCGGAGCCGGTGTGTCCAACCAAGCGTTCGTCGACCTCGCGGCCGGCACCGGCGCGGTGGGACTCGAGGCCTACTCGCGGGGCGCGCGCCCGGTCGTGCTCGTCGAGAACGACCGGCACGCGGTCGCGACGATCCGCCGGAATCTCGAGCGCCTGGGACTCGATCCGCGCGGCGCGGAGGGGCTCGTGCTGGCCACCGTCGAGGCCGGTCAATGGCTTCGCAACGCGGCCCGCGAGCTGCTGCCCCCGCGCGTCCGGTGCTTTTTCCTCGACCCGCCCTACGGTGAAAGGCGCCTTTCCCGGTGGCTCGAAGCGATCGCCGGCGGTGGCTGGCTCGATGACGAGAGCCTGGTCATCGTGGAGCACCGGACGGGCGATCCGGTGGAGTGGGGATCGCTTTCGCCCCGCTGGTCACGCCGTTACGGGGACACCACGCTGAGCGCCGCCGGACTTCCGGCGGCCGATTCCGGAGAACAGGAATGAACCGTCCCGGACGGCTCTTGCCGCTCGCCACCTCGCGGACCTAGATTCCGTGGCGAACACCGGTCGTGTGGAACCGGTGCGGAGGCAGGCATGTCCAGGGAGAGGGGCGTGGGCATCGCCCTCATCGTCGTTTCGCTCGTCGTCTGTTCGGCAGCCGCGGTCCTCGCGCAGATCGAGGAACAGCGCGGCAGCGCCGCGCCCGCCGCGGACGGCCGGGTCACGGGCTATGTTCCGCCGCCGAAGGGGCTGCACCTGGTCGGCGACCACTGGACCCCCTACTCCCCACCGGTTCCGTCGGAGGGGGCGCAGGTCCACGTCGTGGCCCCGGGCGACAGCCTCTGGGCGCTTGCCCAGCAGTCGTTCAACGACCCCTACCTGTGGCCGACGATCTGGGATGCGAATCGCTGGATCACCTACTCGCACTGGATCTACCCCGGCGATCCGATCGTGATCCCGGGCGCGCCGACCGTGGTCGGCGAGGCCCCTGCGCCGGCCGAACCGGAACCGGTCCGCGAGCCGTGGACCTCCGCTCCGCCGAGGCCCGAACCCGCGCAGACGCCTTCTGCCGCGCCGAGCGTCCCCCTCCGGTTGCCGGTCGCATCCGAGGTGGAGATGCGCTGCGCACCGCAGCTCGCGGCGGGAATCGATCCCGCGGCGTCGAAGATCTTCGCGCGCGAGGAGCCGGACAAGATCCTCCAGGGCGAAGGGGACATCGTCTACGTCGAGGGGGGCGCAAGCCGTGGCATGGTGCCGGGCCAGGAGTTCGCGGTGCTGCGCTCGGCAGGGACCGTCCGCAACCCCGTGACCGCCAAGGATCAGGCGCAGTTCATCCGCCATCTCGGCTGGCTGCGCATCATCGCCGTCCAGGCGGACACCGCGACGGCCGAGATCAGGACCGCCTGCGACGCGATGCTGCTGGGCGACCGCCTGGTCCCGCTGGAGAGCTCGCCGCTGCCGGTGATCGAGGTCCGTCGGCTCGAGCAGCTCGCCGGGATCACCGAGGGAACACTCGGATGGGTCGTCACCTCCTTCGAGCCGGAGGCGGTGATGTCGAGCGAGGGGCACACGGTCGGGATCGACCTCGGGAGCGGTGCGGGACTCACGGTTGGCGACCAGGTCCTCTTCTGGCGGCCGGGCGAGAACAACGCGCCGCGCCGCGTCCTCGGACAGGGGGTCGTGCTGGTGACCGGCGAATTCGGTTCGACGATCAAGGTGCTCGAATCGGTGGTCGAGATCCTGATCGGGGACCGCGCGCAGGCGCTCTAGGCGCCGCTCTCGCGCAGGATCTTGCCCCGCAGGATCACCGCTTCGAGAGCCCACGACGTCAGCGCGGCGAGCCGCCGTACGCGGACGAAATCGGGGGGGCGCGAGGTCCCCTCCGGGTCGTCGCCGTACAGCACGACGACCGTCCGCTTCTTGACCTGTACCGGGACCACGAGCGCCACGCGCGGAATCCGGCCCCCGAGCAGAATGTAGAGATCCTGGTTCGACGGGGTGGCGGCGACCGGGCCGTAGCGGACCACCGGTCCGTCGTCCGCGAAGGACAGCACCGAGGTCTCGTCGAGCGGGATCGCGATCGGCCGCGTCGGCGGGCGCGGGAGTCCCGAGGAGCTCCAGAGAACCGCCTCGTCCCCGCGCAACGCGAAGGCGCAGGCGCGCGGGAAGTGGGCCGCGATCTCCGCCAGCGCGACCGCGAGGACCCCGTCGCGGGTCGTGGCCGAGGCGAGCCGTCGTCCGACGTCCGCGAGCGGGTCCGGCGCGGCGGAACTGGACCGGCCGGTCGCGCCGCTCGCGGTCACGGGGTGGCGCAGGGCTGCGGTGGGCGACTCCTCGTCGTCCGGGGCTTCCCCAGCGGGGCCCTCGACCCCCGCGCCCGCCCGCGCGTGTGGAGGCGTTCCCGAGGCGACGACGATCGGGTTCGTGTCGACCGCCGCGCCGGGCGGGCGGATGGCCGGCGACGGACTGAGGGCGCGCGCCTGCCGGTCCGTTGCGCGCATCGGTCCTGTGGTGACGTCCTGGACCGGAGGGGCGGGCATGGGGGCGCGAGCGGACGTCGTCGCCGCCGAGGCGAGGTCAAGCCGGAGATGCGCGGCGAGCGCGTCCCTGATCACCGCTTCCGGGGCCACGTGCGGGACGACCCGGAACCCGGTCAGAAACGCCGCCTCGTGGAGAGCGAGCGTGTCCGCCGGGTTCTGGAGCGCGAGGAAGAGCTCGTCCCCCTCGACCCGGAACGGCAGCGCCCGGTGACGGCGCGCGTAATCGGCAGGGAGCAGAGCGAAGACCTCGGGCGCCGCGGTGACCAGCTCCGCGCGGCCCACGCACGGTACGCCGTGCACGGTCTCGAGCGCGGTCCCGAGTTCCGACTCGGAAACGAAGCCGAGCTGGAGCAGGTGGGTGCCGAGGGAGCCGCCGAAGATGCGCTGGGCGCGCAGCGCCTCCTGGAGCTCGAGCGGCGTGATCCGCCCCTGCTCCACGAGCAGATCGCCCAGCTTCCTCGACACCGACGCCTCCCGCCGAAGCGGGGACTCAGGGAGTCCCCGGCTCCGGAGCTGCTGCGCTGGTCTGCTCGCGCATCGCGGCCTTCCGCGACAGGCGGATCTTGCCGTTGTTGTCGAGATCGATGACCTTCACCAGGATCTCGTCACCTTCCTGGACCTCGTCGGTCGTGTTCTTGACGCGGTGCTCGGCCAGCTCCGAGATGTGGACCAGTCCTTCGGTCCCCGGCAGGATCTCGACGAATGCCCCGAACGACGTGGTGCGTACGACCTTGCCCAGGTAGATCTTCCCGTGCTCCGCTTCCGCGGTCAGTCCGCGGATGATGTCGGCAGCGCGGCGGGCGCTGTCGAGATTGACCGAGGCGATGTCCACGCGCCCGTCGTCCTCGATCATGATCTCGCAGCCGGTCTGCTCCTGGATCGAACGGATCATCTTGCCGCCGGGTCCGATCACGTCGCGGATCCGGTCCTTGGAGATGTGGATCGTCAGGATGCGCGGCGCGAACTGGGACACGTCGGAGCGCGGCGCGGCGAGCGCACCATCCATGATCTCGAGCAGCTGCATCCGCGCGCGGCGGGCCTGCTCGAGCGCCTCGCGCATGATCTCCCGCGTGACCCCGGTGATCTTGATGTCCATCTGCAGCGCCGTGATGCCGTCCCGCGTCCCGGTGACCTTGAAGTCCATGTCGCCGTGATGGTCCTCGGCGCCCGCGATGTCGGTCAGGATTGCGTACTTGTCGTCCCGCATCACCAGGCCCATCGCGATCCCGGCGACCGCCCGCTTGATCGGCACGCCGGCATCCATCAGCGCGAGCGAGCCGCCGCAGACCGAGGCCATCGACGACGAGCCGTTCGACTCGAGGATGTCCGAGACGATCCGGATCGTGTAAGGGAACTTCTCCTCGGGAGGGAGGACCGGGCGCAGGGCGCGCTCGGCGAGCGCGCCGTGCCCGATCTCGCGCCGGCCGGCGCCGCGGAGGAACCGGACCTCGCCGACCGAGAAGGGCGGGAAGTTGTAGTGCAGCATGAAGCGCTTCTCGCCCTCGAACTCGAGCCAGTCGAGCCGCTGCGTGTCGTTCGAGGTGCCCAGCGTCGTCGTAGCCAGCGCCTGGGTCTCGCCGCGCGTGAACAGCACCGAGCCGTGGGTCCGGGGCAGCGGCCCGACGACGATCGAGACCGGGCGGATCTGGTCGAGCGCGCGGCCGTCGAGCCGGACGCGCTTGTCGATCGTGTGATTGTGCAGGATCTCGTCCTGCAGGTCGTAGAACGCCTCCTTGACGTAGCGCTCGTCGGCCTTGCGGTCCTCGGGGAGCGCGGCCACCAACCCGGCGAGGATCGCGTCCACCGTGTGGTACGACTCGAGCTTGCGCGGGATCTGCATCGCCTCGTAGAGCGGCCGCCCCGCGTTCTCGAACACCATCGCGCGGATTCCCTCGGGGAAGGGCGGCGGCGCGAACTCGCGCTTGGTCTTGCCCGCGGCGGCGGCGAGCTTCTTCTGCGTGGCGATGATCGTGCGGATCGCCTCGTGCCCCGCGAACAGCGCGCCGACGACCTCCTCCTCGGTGGCCTCCTTCGCGCCCGCCTCGACCATCACGACGGCCTCCTCGGTCGCGGCCACGATGATGTCGAGCTTGCTCGCCTCCACCTGCTCGTGCGTCGGGTTGATCACGAAGTTCCCGTCGACGAGGCCGACGCGCACGGCCGCGATCGGGTGCGGGAAGGGGATGTCCGAGAGCGCGAGCGCGAAGCCCGCGCCGGTGAGCGCGAGCACGTCGGGGTTCGTCTCCTTGTCGGCCGAGAGGACCATCGCGATGACCTGCGTCTCGAAGTTCCAGCCCTTCGGGAAGAGCGGACGCAGCGGGCGGTCGATCAGCCTCGAGCTGAGCGTCTCCTTCTCGTTCGGGCGCCCCTCGCGCTTGAAGAACCCGCCAGGGATCTTGCCCGCGGCGTACATCCCCTCACGGTAGTCGACGGTGAGCGGCAGGAAGCCCGCGTCACGCGGCGTGGGCGCGGCCTGGGCGGTCACGAGCACGACGGTGTCGCCCTGGCGCACGGTGACGGATCCGGCCGCCTGTTTGGCCATCAGGCCGGTTTCGACGATCAGCGGGCGCCCGCCGACGGAGACTTCCACTTTGTGATGGGACACGACTCACTCCTCGCGGGCGCCTGGCCCGCCGGCAGGTGAAGGGGCGGTTTGACGCGACCGAAACGCCGCCGCCCGGGAGAACGCGAGACGCGCTCGAAAACCGGCGCTCCTCGCCGGAGCGCAGCGCACCGGGCTACTTGCGGATTCCGAGCCGCTGGATGACGTCGCGGTAGCGGGCCGGGTCCTTCCGCCGCAGGTAGTTCAGGAGGCGCCGGCGCTGCCCGACGAGCTTCAACAGACCGAGCCGCGAATGATGGTCCTTCACGTGGTCGTGGAAGTGCCCGGTCAGGTGGTTGATCCGCTCGGAGAGCAGGGCCACCTGGACCTCGGGGGAGCCGGTGTCGCTGGGGTGCTGGCGGAACGCGGTGATGATGTCGGATTTCTCGATGCGCTGGGACAACGTCAGACTCTCCCGGGCTCGGAACCCGTCCGCGCCCGCTTGCACTGCTGCCTTCGTTTCATCTCTCGGTCTTGTCGCGGTTTGAGAACGGCGGAGGTTACCACCCGTCGACCGGGTGGGCAAGCGACCAGGAGCCGGCTCCGCTCCCCGCGACCGGATCCGCCTCGCGGAGCACGGTCCGGGGGGCCAACTCGCCCCCCTCGGCGATCTCCGCGACGCCCAGGAGACGACCCTCCGCGTCCAGTGCCCGGGCCGGTCCCGTGACCGTCCCGGGGCGGCCGGGAACCAACCGTCCCTGGGAGAACAGCCGGCTCCCGTCCCGGTCCAGCACCACCGTCGGGAGGCGCAGCGGGATCGCCTCGAGACCCAGCAGGCGGTCCGCGAGCCCGGCGCAGGTCCCGCTCTCCCAGGAGGGGCGCAGGGCCTGCCGAACCCGCAAGGGGCCGATCCCCGTGCGGCGCAGCACCGCGAGGTAGGCGCCCGTCCCGAGCAGGCGTCCGAGGTCGCGGGCCAGGCTGCGGAGGTAGGTGCCGCTCGAGACCTCGGCCGCGAAGTGGATCCGACCGCCGGCCGCGCGAACCAGCCGCAGGCGGTGGACCGTGACCGGAACGGGACTGAGCGGGGTCTCGTAGCCCCGCCGGGCCAGGTGGTGCGCCCGCACCCCGCCGATCTTCTTGGCCGAGAAGGCTGGCGGCTGCTGGAGGTAGGTTCCGCGCAGTCGCTCCTCGGCGGCCAGGACGGAGGCTGCAGGCGGTGTCGGGACCGCGGGCGGCAGCGTGCCCTCGAGTCCCTCGATATCGCCGGTCGGCGACTCGGCCCCGAGGGCCACCACCCCGACGTAGGTCTTCGGCCAGCCGTGGAGGTACTGCACGAGGCGCGTGGCCGATCCGACGAGGCACGGCAGGAGGCCGGTTGCGAGCGGGTCGAGCGTGCCGGCGTGGCCGACGCGGCGCTGCCCCAGCTCGCGCCGGACCCAGCGAACGACGTCGTGGCTCGTTCGCCCCCCGGGCTTGTCGACGAGGAGGAGGCCGGACGGGGAAGCGGGCGGCGTCATCCGAGGATGTCGCGCGCGATCTCGCTGACCCCGCCAGGAACGGCCTGTTCCGCCTCCGCGAGGATCCGATCGAACAACCGCTCGAGCGGAGCGTCCGAACCGGCGACCGAGGCGAAGGCGAGCTGGGCCCGCTGCAGGAGATCCTGATGGTCCACCTCGGCGGTGGCGACGTTGTGGCGCGCGCGCGTTCCCTCGAGCAGCGAACGCACCACCCGCCGCTTGTCCTTCAGGGACGCGGAGCCGGGCAGGTAGAGCTCGATCACCAGCAGTCCGACCCGCACGAGACCCCCCGGTGCCCCGCCGTCCGCTACGCCGACGCACTCGGATCGAGCGATTCGCGGCGCGACATCTCGATGGCAAAGGCCTCGAGCTCGTCGCCCGGCTTGAGGTCATGGTAGCGCTCGAGGGAAATGCCGCACTCGAACCCGGATCGCACCTCGCGGGCATCGTCCTTGAAGCGCCGCAGGGTCGCGATCCGGCCGGTGTGGACCACGACATTGTCGCGCAGCAGACGGATCTGCGCGTCACGCCGCACGACCCCCTCTGTGACGTAGCAGCCGGCCACGGTCCCGACCTTCGCGATCCGGAAGACCTGCCGCACTTCCACCCGGCCGAGCGCGACTTCCTTCTCGACCGGGGAGAGCTGGGCCAGCATCGCCTTCTTGATCTCCTCGGTGACGTTGTAGATCACGGTGTGCAGCCTGATGTCGACGCCTTCCTGGCGCGCGACGTCGGAGACGCCGCGGTCCGGGCGGACGTTGAACCCGACGACGATCGCCCGGCTGGCCGAGGCGAGCAGGATGTCGGTCTCGCTGATCGCGCCGGTGCCGGAGTGAATGACGCGGACCGTGACCTCGGGGGTAGAGAGGTCCTCGATCGACTTCCGCAGCACCTCGACCGAGCCCTGCACGTCCGCCTTGACGACGATCGCCAGTTCGCTGACCTCGCCCTCCTTGATCTGCTGGTGGAGGGTCTCGAGGGTCGGGAGCTTCGTGCGGCGCGCCGCTTCCTCTTCCCGGCGCTTCGTTTGGCGGTAGAGCGCGATCTGGCGCGTGCGCTGCTCATCCGGGAAGACCTGGAGCGTGTCTCCGGCCAACGGGACGTCCTCGAGCCCCATCACGACGACGGGGGTCGACGGCCCGGCCGCAGCAATGCGCTTGTCGTGCTCGTCGACGAGGGCGCGCACTCGTCCAACCAGCGAGCCGACGACGAAGACGTCCCCGACGCGAAGGGTTCCGTTCTGGACCAGCACGGTTGCGATCGGGCCGCGGGCCTTGTCCAGCTTCGCTTCGAGCACGGTGCCGGCTGCCGGAACCTCGGGATTGGCGCCCAGTTCAAGCATGTCGGTCACGAGCAGGATCATTTCGAGCAGGCTGTCGATGCCGGTCAGGGCCTTGGCCGAGACGGGAACCGAAACGACGTCGCCGCCGAAATCCTCGACCAGGACTCCGCGGTCGGCAAGTTGCTGCTTGACGCGGTCCGGTCGTGCGCCGGCCTTGTCGACCTTGTTGACCGCGACGACGAGCGGCACGCCGGCCGCCCGGGCATGGTTGATCGCCTCGATCGTCTGCGGCATCACGCCGTCGTCCGCGGCGACGACCAGGACGACGATGTCGGTGACGCGGGCGCCCCGGCTGCGCATCAGGGTGAAGGCCTCGTGGCCCGGGGTGTCGAGGAACACGATCTCCCGATCGACCCCCTCGCGCCGGTGCTTCACCTTGTAGGCCCCGATGTGCTGCGTAATGCCGCCTGCCTCTCGCTCCGCGACCCGCGTCTTGCGGATCGCGTCGAGCAGGCTCGTCTTTCCATGGTCGACGTGGCCCATGAAGGTCACGACGGGGGCGCGCGGCGCCTTCTTCTCGGCCGCCAGCGCGGTGGCCTCCGCGGACTGGCCGGACATCGCCTCGGCGATCGCCTCCTGCTCGACGCCGACGATGGTAACGATCCCGCCGAAATTCTCGACGACCCAGCGGGCCGTCTCCTCGTCGAGCGCATGGTTGATCGTCGCCATCACCCCGCGCTGCAGGAACAGCCGTGTGATGATGTCCTTCGCCTTGCGGTTCATCCGCTCGGCGAGGTCCTTGATCGAGATCCCCTCCGAGATCCGGACCTCGCCGACCGGGGGCTCGGCTTCCACCGGGCGGCGCGGCGCGGCCTGGACCGGCTGCTGCGGACGGGAGGAGGGGCTCGGGGCGTGCGGTCGGCGCCCGCCGCTCGGGGGTGCGGACGGCGCGGTGTGCGTACGTCCGGGCCCCGACGGGGCCGGCGTACGGCGCACCGGCGCGGTGGCCGTGCCCCGCATCTGGCTGAGCGGACGGCCCAGAAGTTCAGCCCGTTCTTTCGCGGTCGCCGGGGGCGGCGCGATGACCGCCCGCCCGAGGCGACTGGCCGGACCACTCGGTGCGTGGCGTATCGGGGTCGGTGCGGGCGGCAACGGCTCGGAGGCCGCGGGCGCGCCCTCGGCGGACGGAGTCGGAGCCGGGCGGGTGCTCGCGACGGCCTCGAGCCCGCCCGGAGCGGTTGCGGCTTCGCCGCTCGGAGCGCCTGCTGCGCCGGGTGCGACCGGCGGCGCCTCGGGAGCGACGCGGGTCGGCTCCTCGGGTCCGGCGGACGGGGCCTTCGAGGTCGTCTGGCGCCGACGCGCGGCACGCTCGAGCGCCTGGCGGCGGGCCTCCGCCTTCCGCTCTTCTTCCCGGCGCGCCGCGTCCTCGGCGGCGCGTTCGCGCGCTTCGCGCTCCGCGATGGCGCGCCGAACGGCCTCGTCCTTGGCGCTCGGGGTCGCCTTCGCTTTCGGCTTCGGCTTGAAGAGCTCGCGCAGGTCGGAGACGACGCCATCCTCGAGCGCAGCGAGGTTGGACTTGGCCTGGATGCCCATGTCTGCAAGGGCGTCCATCAGCTCAGTGCTGTCGACGTTCAGCTCCTGGGCCAGTTGGAAGATGCGCACCGTGCTCACTCCTCACCCCGCGGAGCGCCGGGCTCCGCGCCGTCGTCCGGCGGCGGACCGGCTTCCTGTTCGGCCTCCGGTTCGACCGAAGCGCTCTCGAGGTCGACCTCTGGCGCGGTGACCGCGGCCAGCTCCTCGGCGAGTCGCCGGGCCTCCTCCTCCTCCTCGCGCACCTGGACGAGCACGGTCTCGGCCTGGTCGTGGATGCTCAGCGCGAGCTCCACGTCCACGCCGGGGACGAGGGTGAGGTCCTCGAGGTCGGCGTCGATGAGCTGTTCGAGGGCGCGGAAGCCTGCATCGACCAGCGCGTCGACAACCTGCGGAGGGGCGCCGAGGCGGCCGAACAGGTCGAATGCGCGGTGTCGCGAGTACGTCTCCTCCTCGACCTCCGAGCGCTTCTCCGTCTCGCTCTTGACCTCGATCCGCCAGCCCACCAGGCGTCCCGCGAGCCGGACATTCTGTCCCTTCTTGCCAATGGCCAGCGACAGCTGGTCGTCGGCGACGATCACCTCGACCTCGCGTCGCTCGGTATCACGCATGCCGACCCGGTTCGCGGTCGCGGGCTTCAGCGCCTCGCGCACGAAGGCCAGGGAGTCCTCCGAATACTGCACGATGTCAATCTTCTCGCCCCGCAATTCGCGGATCACGCTCTGGACCCGGTTCCCCTTCATGCCGACGCACGCGCCGACGGGATCGACGTCGCGGTCGCGCGACTGCACGGCGATCTTGGTGCGCTCACCCGCATCGCGTGCGATCGAGACGATGCGCACCGTGCCGTCGTAAATCTCGGGGACCTCCATCGCGAACAAGGCCAGCACGAGCCGCGGGTCGGTGCGGGAGAGAACCACCTGTGGCCCCTTCCCGGAGCGTTCGACGTCGACGATGATCGCGCGCATGCGGTCGCCCTGGTTATAGTGCTCGACCCGCGAGACCTCTTTGCGCGGGATGATCCCCTCGGTGGTTCCGAGATCGATGATGATGTCGCCCCGCTCGATGCGCTTCACGATTCCGTTGATCAGTTCGCCGACTCGATCGACGTACTCGTTGTAGATCTTCTCGCGCTCGGCCTCCTTGATCTTCTGGTAGATCACCTGTTTGGCGGTCTGGGCGGCGATCCGGCCCATCTCCGGCGCGGTCCGCGGGAAACGCAGCTCCTGGTCGAAATCTGCCGCTGCGTCGATCTCGATCGCTTCGTCCAGGCTGATCTCGGTGTCGGGGTCCTCGACCTCCGCCACGACCCGCTTCTTGGCGAAGATCCGGAACTCGCCCGAACTGTCGTCGAATTCGGACACGATGTTCTCGTGCGTGCGGAGGACCTTGCGGGAGGCGGCGGCGTACGCCTCCTCGAGCGCGCGGACGAGGATCTCGCGGTCGATGCCTTTTTCGCGTCCGGTCTGCTCGATCACCTGGAGGAGCGGGTTCTGGGCCATGGTGCGCTTCTCTCCTGCGGTTACTTCCAGTCGGCGTGGATCCGGGCCGAGGTCACGTTCCCGAGCGGAATGCCACACGGCTCGCCACCGGGAACGGCGACCGTCGCTGTGCCGTCGTCGACCGCCAGGAGCTCGCCCACGGCATGCTGCGCGCGCCCGCTCTCGTCGCGCCACTTGACCTGGATCGATCGACCCAAGGCGCGCTCCCAGTGCCACCGGAGGCGCAGCGCGCGCTCGATGCCAGGCGAAGAGACCTCGAGGTCGTAGCTGTGTCCGATCGGGTCGAGGACGTCCAGTTCCCTTGCGAGCTGGCGGCTGTAGGACTCGCAATCGTCGAGGGACACGCCGCCGGGTTCGCGGTCGATGTACACGACGAGCTTCCAGCGAGGCCCGGAGCGGCGAAACACGAGGTCGTAGACGAGGAGTCCCTGCGCGCGCGCGATGCTTTCGCACAGCGTGCCCAGTCGGGCTTCCATCTCCTCGACGCTCGACATCAGGACCAACTCCCGCCGCACGCGCGGCATGAAAAAAGGCGGCCCGCAGGCCGCCTCACGAAGTGAGGATCGAACTTCATTCATGCTATCAGCCGGACGTTCGGGTGGCAACCGCTTAATCCGCCTAAGTGCATGGCGGCACGTCACCTAGCGCCGCACACGCGGACGCGGACAGCCCGTCCGCAGGCCTTCGCGAGCCGCGATGCGGACTCCTGGAGAAGGGGGGCAGTGGCTGGCGGACCCGTCGCTTCGAGCCCCAAACGACTCGCAAGAAAAGACTTAGGGAATTCGAAAAAAAGTATGTTCACGATTGCTTGACAACCCCGGGGGGGATCCCCATAATCCCGCTCGTTGCCCCCGAGGACCTCCAAGGGAGCTTGGAGGCCGGGGGTCTTGCGGCCTCAAAAGGTATCAACCGCGTCTTTGGCCGTTGTTCTTTGAAAACTGAGTAGCGTGAAGTCGAGCTTTGCGACCAACATCATCGGCTCGCAAGAGCCTATACCTCTAGTCTACGACCGGCGGTTCTACCGCCGTTTCGAAAGAAACTGGAGAGTTTGATCCTGGCTCAGAACGAACGCTGGCGGCGTGCCTAACACATGCAAGTCGAGCGGGCCTGGGGCAACTCAGGTCAGCGGCAGACGGGTGAGTAACACGTGGGTAATCTGCCCTCGAGTGGGGAACAACCCGGGGAAACTCGGGCTAATACCGCATAACATCGCGATGCCCTTGGGCGTTGCGATCAAAGCTGGGGACCGAAAGGCCTGGCGCTTGAGGAGGAGCCCGCGCCCGATTAGCTAGTTGGTGGGGTCATGGCCTACCAAGGCGACGATCGGTAGCCGGCCTGAGAGGGTGATCGGCCACACTGGGACTGAGACACGGCCCAGACTCCTACGGGAGGCAGCAGTGAGGAATTATGCGCAATGGGGGCAACCCTGACGCTGCGACGCCGCGTGGGTGATGAAGGTCTTCGGATCGTAAAACCCTGTCGAGAGGGGCGAAAGAGCGGGGTGTTAACACCGTCCCGCTTTGACGGTACCTCTGGAGGAAGCCCCGGCTAACTCCGTGCCAGCAGCCGCGGTAATACGGAGGGGGCAAGCGTTGTTCGGAATTACTGGGCGTAAAGCGCGCGTAGGCGGTTGGATAAGTCAGATGTGAAATCCCCCAGCTCAACTGGGGAACTGCGTCTGATACTGTTCGACTTGAGTCCGATAGGGGATGGCAGAATTCCCGGTGTAGCGGTGGAATGCGTAGATATCGGGAGGAATACCGATGGCGAAGGCGGCCATCTGGGTCGGTACTGACGCTGAGGCGCGAAAGCTAGGGGAGCAAACAGGATTAGATACCCTGGTAGTCCTAGCTGTAAACGATGACCACTTGGTGTTGCGGGTTTCTACCCCCGCAGTGCCGGAGCTAACGCGTTAAGTGGTCCGCCTGGGGAGTACGGTCGCAAGGCTGAAACTCAAAGGAATTGACGGGGGCCCGCACAAGCGGTGGAGCATGTGGTTTAATTCGACGCAACGCGAAAAACCTTACCTGGGTTTGAACTGCTGTGGAAAGCTCCAGAGATGGGGCCTTTCCTTCGGGAACCGCAGTGGAGGTGCTGCATGGCTGTCGTCAGCTCGTGTCGTGAGATGTTGGGTTAAGTCCCGCAACGAGCGCAACCCTTGCCCTTAGTTGCCAGCGGTTCGGCCGGGCACTCTAGGGGGACTGCCGGTGACAAGCCGGAGGAAGGTGGGGACGACGTCAAGTCATCATGGCCTTTATGTCCAGGGCTACACACGTGCTACAATGGCCGGTATAAAGGGCTGCGAACCCGCGAGGGGGAGCCAATCCCAAAAACCCGGCCCCAGTTCGGATTGCAGTCTGCAACTCGACTGCATGAAGGCGGAATCGCTAGTAATCGCGGATCAGCACGCCGCGGTGAATACGTTCCCGGGCCTTGTACACACCGCCCGTCACATCACGGAAGCCGGTTGCTCCCGAAGCCGCTGGGCTAACCCGCAAGGGAGGCAGGCGTCTACGGAGTGGTTGGTGACTGGGGTGAAGTCGTAACAAGGTAGCCGTAGGGGAACCTGTGGCTGGATCACCTCCTTTCTAGGAGTCCTTTGTCCGCGAGAGCGGGCAAGACATCCAGGTAGAACGCGAAGTTTGGCTCACGCTACTCAGTTTTGAGGGAGCAACAAGGGCTTCCCTGGGGCCCCGAAAGGGCCGGCGAGCGGGGCGGGCCTATAGCTCAGCTGGTTAGAGCGCACGCCTGATAAGCGTGAGGTCGGTAGTTCAAATCTACCTAGGCCCACCAAATCCACGCGGCGCTCGGTTGATTGCACCAGCGGGGGCATAGCTCAGTTGGGAGAGCGCCTGCTTTGCAAGCAGGAGGTCAGCGGTTCGATCCCGCTTGCCTCCACCAGCCCTTGCCCGAGGAATCGTTCCGGCGTCCTGACGCCGGAGGATCTTTGACAATCTGGATAGTTCGCTGAATTTCAAATTGAGCTCGTATTTTCGAGCGCGTCTAAGGAAACTCTGATTCGTAGGTCAAGCTACTAAGGGCGTACGGTGGATGCCTTGGCGCGGGGAAGCGATGAAGGACGCAGCAGGCTGCGATAAGCCCCGGTGAGCCGCGAGCAGGCTTTGACCCGGGGATTTCCGAATGGGGCAACCCGGCCGGAGTCATGTCCGGTCACCTCCTCCTGAATCCATAGGGAGGACGGAGCGAACGGGGGGAATTGAACCATCTCAGTACCCCCAGGAAGAGAAAGCAACCGCGATTCCCTAAGTAGCGGCGAGCGAAAAGGGAACAGCCTAAACCGGTGGCGTGCCAAGCCCGCAAGCGTTGCGTTGCCGGTGTCGTGGGTCCGTATCGGGCTTCTTTGCGGAGAGGCCGGGAAGTAAAAAACCCTGAAGCTAGTCGAACGGCTTGGAACGGCCGACCATAGAAGGTGAAAGTCCTGTAGACGAAAGCTTGAGGGCTTCCTGGATGCGGCACCCGAGTACCACGGGGCACGAGAAACCCCGTGGGAATCCGGGAGGACCATCTTCCAAGGCTAAATATTACCCCGCGACCGATAGTGAACTAGTACCGTGAGGGAAAGGCGAAAAGAACCCCTGCTAGGGGAGTGAAATAGAACCTGAAACCGTATGCCTACAAGCAGTGGGAGGGCTATGGCCGCAAGGCAAGGCCTGACCGCGTGCCTTTTGCATAATGAGCCGGCTAGTTGTTCTCGGCGGCAAGGTCAAGCGATAAGCCAGCCGGAGCGAAAGCGAGTCCTAATAGGGCGTCGAGTCGCCGGGAGCAAACGCGAAGCTTAGTGATCTACCCTTGGCCAGGGTGAAGCGTGGGTAACACCACGTGGAGGCCCGAACCAGTGTGGGTTGAAAACCGCTTGGATGAGCTGAGGGTAGTGGTGAAAGGCCAATCAAACTGAGTTATAGCTCGTTCTCCCCGAAATATCTTTAGGGATAGCCT
>CAVPCQ010000020.1:0-55000 GCA_963702425.1 uncultured Acidobacteriota bacterium | reverse complement strand
CGCGGTGGGCGGATACTCTTCGGTCGATTCCATTCCGTCCTCCGCGGCCAACGTCGAGACCGGAAAAGACGACTTCGATCAACTCGTGAACGTCTTCGACCCGAGGCCCGACCAGTACGGTACCTACGAGGCCTCGAACCGGAGCGGGCCGCGGGTCGATCTGCGCGCGTCCTACGGCATCGCGTCCCTCGAGAACGTCGAGTTGGTGCTCAGCGCGGGGGTCGGCTTCATCGAGTCGCAGATCAAGGACGTCGAGTTCTCGTACTCGCTCGATCGGCTCGACCCCGACTACGTGATCCTCGTTCCGCCCGAGTTTCCGGGCGAGCAACCGAAGCTGCGCTGGAAACCGGGTTGCGAAAGCCTCCCCGCAGGGGAGCAGGAGCCAGGTATCAACTGTCGCACGTTCTTCGGCGACACCGGCGGTGATCAGTTCAACTCGTCGGACTACGAAACGTGGACGACGGAGCTGCTGGATCCCGCGACGCTCCGTGTTTATCCGGTGTCGGTCGACCTGCTGGCGCGATTCCGCCCGACGAAGCGCTTCAATCCGTACATCGGCCTCGGCCTGGGGTACTACATCGTCTCGCAGAAATCGTCGGAGCGATGGCGCGAGGTCCAGGACCAGTTGGACGCGAGCTTCGTCACCTACGTACAGAAGATTCCCGGCACGCTCCTCCTGCGCGATCTGAAGGGCGAGGGTCCGGACGGCGCACCGACGGATCTCAAGCGCCCGGCGATCGATTCACCGGACACGTTCTTTGGGCAAATGCGCGGCGGGGCGGAGTGGCAGTGGCGCCCGAAGACGGCGTTTTTCTTCGAGGCGGCGTTCGCCTGGGCGCGGGACAACATCGAGCTCACGGTCGACGGCAAGTCCGAGTGGGGGAGGGCGACCCCGACGGTGCTCTTCCGCGACCCGTTCGACTCGGACGCGTTCCCTTACGGCGGTCTTCCGGCCTACATCACGAACGGTGGGATCAAGAAGAAGATCGTTGACCGGAACGGGCAGCTGATCGGGGACGGCCCCTGGCCGGGGGAGTACTACATGAACGGCGGGACGATGGACTACGGGGGCTGGTCGTTCTCCTTCGGGATTCGCTTCTCGATTTGACTTGACAGCCTGTCGGGCCCGTGAGAGCATCTTTGAACCTGAGACCAAGAATTTCCCGGTGACCATAGCGAAGGGGCCACACCCGTTCCCATCCCGAACACGGTAGTTAAGCCCTTCAGCGCCGATGGTACTGCGCGGGAGACTGCGTGGGAGAGTAGGACGTCGCCGGGGATTTGATCTTGAGCCCCCGCCCCCGGGCGGGGGCTCTTTCGTTTCAGGCCTGGTCCGGCCGATCCTCAGGCCGTAGCCCCGGAGCGCGGTCGACCCCCTCTGCGCGCTCGTCTCGGGGCTGTCCGGTCGGCATGCTAAAATCAACTGGTTAGGGAGGTTCGGATGTCCGGCCACTCCAAGTGGGCCAACATCAAGCACCGGAAGGGCGCGCAGGATGCGCGGCGCGCACAGCTCTTCACGCGCATCGGCCGGGAGATCCAGATTGCCGCGCGGGAGGGGGGCGGGGACCCCGTGGCCAACTCGCGGCTCCGTGCGGCGATCACGGCCGGGAGGACCGTCAACATGCCGGGCGAGAACATCGACCGGGCGATCAAACGGGGAACCGGTGAACTCGAGGGGGTGAGCTACGAGGAGGTCGTGTACGAGGGGTTCGGTCCGGGAGGCGTGGCCATCCTGGTGCAGGCGCTCACCGACAACCGCAACCGCACCACGTCGGAGATGCGGTTCCTGTTCACCCGGAATGGCGGCGACCTCGGTGGAGCCGGCAGCGTGGCGTGGATGTTCGAGCGCCGGGGGTACCTCGAGATCGCGCGCGACGCGATCGGAGAGGACGCGTTGATGGAGGCCGTGCTCGAGGCGGGCGGTGACGATCTCAGGGTCGGCGACGACGTGTACGAGGTCTATTCCGCGCCCGGCGCATTCCACACGCTACGCGACGCTCTCGAGAAGGCGGGCCTCAAGCCCGTCCATGCGGAGCTCGCGATGATCCCGCAGAGTCCGATGGCGATCGATCCGGTTCGGCAGCGACAGCTGCTCGCGCTGCTCGAGGCGCTCGACGGCCACGACGACGTCCAGCAGGTCGCTGCGAACTGCGAGCTCTGACGGCCCGCGGACGATGAGAGGGGACGCCGGGCCGTGGTCGCGTTGAAGGTCCTCGGGCTCGATCCGGGCTCGCGCGTGGCCGGCTACGCGCTGATCACGATCGCCGCCGGCCGGGTGGTCGACCTCGAATTCGGTGCCTGGGACGTCTCCGCCGC
Organism: uncultured Acidobacteriota bacterium; assembly: GCA_963702425.1. GTDB lineage: Bacteria > Acidobacteriota > Polarisedimenticolia > J045 > J045 > JALOKP01. The sequence continues at coordinate 52,684 of CAVPCQ010000020.1, read as the reverse complement.
CGGCGGCCGGGCCCAGTCCCTTGGTGCGCTGCTCGCCGCCATTCAGGACTGGCTGCGGGGGTGCCAGCCGGACTTCGCGGCCGTCGAGTCCCCGTTCCTGCATCGCAACGCCCGGTCGGCGTTGGCGCTGGCGGAGGCGCGCGGCGTGCTGCTCGGTGCACTCGGCGCGGCCGGCGTCGAGGTGGCCGAGTACTCCCCGGCGACCGTGAAGAAGACGATCTGCGGCGACGGTGCGGCCGACAAGGAGCGCGTGCGCTCGCTGCTGGCTCGCAGCGTACCGGGCCTTGACCGGTTCCCGATCGGTGACGCCGGACTCGATGCGACCGATGCGCTCGCCGTGGCCGTGTGCCATTTCGTTCACGCCCGGTTCGAGGCCCGCGTCCCGAGGTCGCTCCGTTGATCGGCCATCTGTCGGGCACGATGCGGCGTCGGGCGATGCCGCAGGTGATCATCGACGTCGGCGGCGTCGGCTATGAGCTCACCGTGTCGCTCGCCACATTCGAGAACCTCCCACCCGAGGGAAACGCTGTCGAGCTCGAGGTCCTGACGCTGTGGCGCAACGAGAGCCTTCAGCTCTTCGGCTTCGTGACTCGGGACGAGAAGGCACTCTTCGGCACGCTGACGGCCGTGCCGGGGATCGGCCCGCGGCTGGGGATGGCCCTGCTGTCGTCGCTCTCGGTCGGTGAGCTGGTGAGCGCGGTGCATGAGGAGCGCGCCGCGGTCCTCCAGGGGGTGCCCGGCATCGGAAAGAAGACCGCCCAACGCCTGATCCTCGAGCTGCGCGATCGGCTCAAGGACTGGCGGGGCGGCGCGACCGGGACCGTCAACGCGCCGGAAACGGGGACCGCCTCCGCGCTGGAGCACGACGCGGTCAGCGCGCTCGAGAATCTCGGATACAAGCCAGCCGAAGTCCAGGCGGCACTGGCCCGCCTCCCGGCGGAGGGGAAGAGCCCGGGGCTCGCGGCCCTGGTCCGCGCGGCCCTGCGCGAGCTCGGGGCCCGCCGATGAGCGACCCGGGGATGGAACGAGACATGCTGACGCCGATCGCCTCGGGCGAGGATTTGCGTCACGAGGCCAGCCTCCGCCCGCGAACGCTGCCCGAGTTCGTCGGCCAGGCCCGAGTGGTCGACAACCTCGGGATCTACCTCGAGGCGGCGCGGCGTCGCGGAAAGCCCCCGGACCACGTCCTTCTTGCCGGCCCCCCCGGGCTCGGCAAGACCAGCCTCGCTCACATCATCGCGACCGAACTGGGGAGCCGGCTCCACATGACCTCCGGGCCTGCGATCGAGCGGCCAGGCGACCTCGCTGCGCTCCTGACGCACCTCGAGCCGGGAGACGTGCTGTTCGTCGACGAGATCCACCGTCTCGGCACGGTCGTCGAAGAGGTGCTCTATCCCGCGATGGAGGACTTCGGCCTCGACCTGACGATCGGCCAGGGGCCGGGGGCGCGGTCGGTGCGGATCGACCTCCCGCCCTTCACCCTGGTCGGGGCCACGACCCGTTCCGGACTCCTCAGCGCCCCGTTGCGCGACCGCTTCGGGATCGTCGAGCGGCTCGAGTTCTACCCGCCGGCCGACCTGCAGACGATCGTCCTGCGCGCGACTCCGCGCCTGGAGGTGCGCGTGGAGGAGGACGCTGCCGCCGAGATCGCGGCCCGCGGGCGCGGGACCCCGCGCGTCGCACTCCGCCTGTTGCGTCGGCTCCGTGACTTCGCGGAGGTCGAGACGGGTGGACAGGTCGACCTCGCGCTGGCCCGCCGCGCCCTCGAGCGGCTCGGCGTCGACAGCCTCGGGCTCGACGGGCTCGACCGGCGGCTGCTGACGCTCATCGTCGAGAACCACGGGGGTGGCCCGGTCGGTCTCGGCACGCTGGCGGCGGCGCTCGGCGAGGAGCCGGACACGCTCGAGGAGGTGTCCGAGCCGTTCCTGATCCAGATCGGGATGCTCGAGCGAACCCCGCGCGGGCGCTGCGCGACCGAGCGGGCCCGCCGCCACCTCGGGTTCGCGCCGGGCCGCGGCCCGGCGCTCTTCCCGTGAGCGAGCCGCACGTGGGCGACCTCGGCCGGCTGGGGCGTCTGCTCCTCAGGTATCGCACGACCCTGATCGCCGCGGCCGTGGCGTCGCTGCTCGCGTCGCTGATGCTGGCCGGCGCGGTGGGGCTGCTCAAGCCGCTGTTCCAGGAACTCGGCGGCGGCGCGGCGCGCGCGGCGTCGCCGGTCCCGCCGGTTCCGGGGGGGGCAGACGCGCTCGTTCCCGGCTGGGCCCGGGGCCTCCGGAGCAACCTCGAGGCCGCGTTCGAACCGGTTCGGGCGTGGCTCTACGCCAGGGGTTACGTGCGGATCCCGCTGGCGATCGCAGCCCTCTACCTGATCAAGTGCCTGCTCGATTTCTTCGCCGCCTACAGCATGCAACGGATCGGGTTGAGGATCGTCGCCGACCTGCGGCAGCGGCTCTACGAGAAGACGCTCTCGCAGTCCGACGAGTTCTACCGCGTCCACGGGGTGGCCGAGATGCAGTCGCGGATCATGAGCGATGTCACGCGGCTGCAGTCGATCGTCGGCTCCAACTTCAGCCTGGCGCTGCAGTCGATCCCGCTCGTGATCATCATGCTCGCGGTCTCGTTCGTCGGCTCGTGGCAGATCGCGCTGGTGACGCTGATCACGATCCCCGTCTTCGGATACGGCGCCGCGCGCTTCGGCCAGCGGGTCAAGACGGCGACCCGACGCAGCCAGGAGCAGGCGGCACGGCTGTCGTCGCTGATCGCCGAGACGCTCATGGCGCGCCGGATCGTGCAGGCCTTCGACGGGGTGGGCCACGAGCTGGCCCGCTTCGGCAAGGTGCTCAAGGCGATGCTGCGCCAGGACCTGAAGGTGGCGCGCGTGCTGGCGCTCACCCCGGCCTCGATGGAGTTCCTGGGAATCCTCGTCGGCGCCGGGCTGATTTCCTACGCCGGCTGGCTGGTGCACGCGGGCCGAGTCTCGGGCAGCGACCTGATGCGTTCGCTCGTCGCCCTGCTGGTGGTCTTCAACAACGTGCGCAAGCTCTCCAGCCTGAACAATTCCGTGCAGCAGGCATCGGCTGCGGCCCGCCGGGTCTACGAGATCCTCGACGCCCCCGTGGCAGTCTTCGACAAGACGGGTGCCGAGGTGTTGCCGGCCTTCCGGGATGCGATCCGCTTCGAGGACGTGGTCTTCACGTACGGCCGCGGGCCGGTGCTGGAAGGGGTCTCGATCACGATCGGTGCCGGCGAGAGCCACGCGCTCGTCGGCCCGTCGGGTTCGGGAAAGAGCACGCTCGCAGCGCTCCTGCCGCGCTTCGCCGACCCTACCGGCGGTCGCGTGCTGATCGATGGGCGCGACCTGCGCGACGTCACGATGCGTTCGCTGCGCGACCAGCTCACGCTGGTCGCCCAGGAGACGCACCTGTTCGACGACACGGTCTTCGCCAACATCGCCTACGCCCGCCCCGGCGCGTCGCTCGAGGAGGTGCGCGTCGCTGCGCGTGCCGCCCAGGCGGAGGAGTTCATCCTGGCTCTGCCGCTGGGGTACGACACCCCGCTCGGAGAGCGCGGCGGACAGCTCTCGTCGGGCCAGCGCCAGCGGCTGGCGATCGCGCGTGCCTTCCTCAAGAACGCGCCGATCCTGATCCTCGACGAGGCGACCTCGCAGCTCGATGCCACGTCGGAGCGGGCGGTGCAGATCGCACTCGACGCGCTGCTCGAGGGCCGGACGGCTCTGATCATCGCTCACCGGCTTCACACCATCGCCGGCGCCGACCGGATCCACGTCCTGGAGCGGGGGCGTGTCGTGGAGAGCGGCACGCACGCCGAATTGCTCGCCGAGGGCGGCCGCTACGCGCAGATGACCGCGCTGCAGGCGGAGCCGTTCGACGGCGCGGCCCCTTCGTCCGAGGCTGGCGCGGGTTCGGTGGTCGCCGGCGGACCGGAAGCCTAGGCCAGTGGTCCCGGGGATGGTTGCATCGCCTGGACCACGAGGTACGCCGCGATCAGGCCGAGCCCGACGATCATCATGTACTCGCGGTTGCGCATGAAGTTCTCGAGCTTCCAGCGCTGGTCGCTTCCCGGCCAGGCGCCCCAGCGCGGGAAGAGCGCGGGGACTGCGTCCCGGTAGCGGCGATAGGGCTCGCCGTGGGTTTCCTCGAGGCGCGCGGGCTCGATCCGTTCCTTGCGCGGGAGGTAGTATCCGAAGAACCCGAGCCAGCCGGCGGCGAGCAGGACCAGGTTGAGGCCGAACGGGAGCCAGGCCGCAATCCCGAGGCCCGTGAGGATCAGGAAGCGGCCGAAGTAGAGCGGGTTCCGGGTGTGGCGGTAGGGCCCGCCGGTGATCAGCTGGCGGGTCTTGACGAGGTAGCCGGCGGCCCACACCCTGACCGCCTCGCCGAAGACGATGAGCGGTACGCCGATCGCGACGCTCCACGGCGTCGGCGTGGAGAAGTAGATCACGACGGCGATCCCCGCGAAGAGGAACACGAGGCGGAGAATGTTGGCGACCGGACGTTGGCCCATGATGTCTCCCGCATGGCAGCCGGGCCGTGACGGCCGGGCGCGGGGATTATAAGGGGATGAGCGCGGCTCCCGACCGGCGGCCGCCGGAACCTCCTCGACCCCCGCTTGCGGCGCTGTGCCGCGCCGAACTCGAGGCCCGGCGGGAGGGATGGCTCGTGCACGGGCGCTGGTCGAAGGCCGACCTCTGGAGCGCCACGCTCGGAGACGGGCGCCGCGTGGTCGTGAAGGACTTCGCTGGGAAGCCGTGGCTCGGCCGCGCCCTCGGCCGGTTCCAACTGCGCCGCGAGCAGCGCGCCCTCCAGTCGCTCGTCGGCCTGGCGGGCGTGCCGGCCCTCGTCGGCCGGCTCGACGACGACGCCTTCGCGATGGAACGGGTCGATGGGATGCGCCTCCAGCATTGTGCCCCCCCGGCCCGGCGCCGCGCGCTGGACGAGTTCGAGCGCATCCTGTTGGCGGCGCACGCGGCGGGCGTGGTGCACAACGACCTGCGAGGCCGCGAGAACGTCCTCGCGTCGCCCGATGGGGAGCGGGTCGCGATCATCGACTGGGGGGGGGCGACCTTCTTTCCGCCCGGCTCGTGGCGTCGCCGGCTGTTCTTCGAACTCGCCCGTCGGGTCGATCTGGGCGGCTTTCTGAAGTGGAAGGAGCAGTTCGCGCCGGACCTGCTGAGCGAGCGCGACCGCGCCTTCCTCCGGCGCTTTCGTCGCTGGCGCCGCCTGTGGCCGTTCAATCGGAAGGGGGTGCGGGAACCGTGAGCGGGGAGAACAAGGCGACGGACGCCGCGACTGCCGGCCCGCCGGGTCCGGAGGTGTCGCTGGTGATCCCCGTCTTCAACGAGATCGAGTGCCTTCCGGCCCTCGTCGGGGAGATCCACGCCGCCCTCGACCCGATCGGGGTGCCCTACGAGGTCGTGCTCGTCGACGACGGCTCGTCCGACGGCTCCGCGGAGTGGCTCGACCGCGCCGCGGCCAGCGATCCGCGGCTCGTCGTGGTCCACTTCGTCCGGAACGCCGGCCAGAGCGCCGCGTTTGCCGCCGGGTTCCGCGCGGCGCACGGCGGGATTGTCGTCACCCTCGACGCCGACGGGCAGAACCCGCCGGCCGAGGTTCCGAAGCTGCTCACGGCCCTGACCGGTGGCGTCGACCTCGTCGCCGGCTACCGGGAGAGGCGGCGCGACAGCGCCTGGCGCCGCCTGCAGAGCTGGATCGCCAACGCTGTACGCAACGGCCTCTCGGGCGAGACGATCCGCGACACTGGCTGCTCGCTGAAGGCCTTTCGCCGGCGCTTCCTGCTCGAGCTTCCGGTCTTCAACGGCATGCACCGCTTCCTGCCGACGCTCTGCCGGCTGGCCGGGGCCCGGACCGTGGTCGAGGTCGCGGTCGCGCACCGTCCGCGCCAGGGCGGAACGTCCAAGTACGGCATGTTCAACCGCGCCTGGCGCGCGTTCGTCGACCTGCTGGGCGTGCGCTGGCTGCAGCGCCGCTGGATCCGCTACGAGGTACGCCGATGATCCTCGACCTGGGACCCTGGCAGTTCACGCTCAATCCGTGGGACGCCATCGGATTCGTGGGGCAGGCGATGTTCTTCTCGCGCTTTCTGGTGCAGTGGATCGCCTCTGAACGCGCGAAGCACAGCCTCGTGCCGACAGCGTTCTGGTGGCTGTCGCTCGCGGGTGGCTCGGTCTCGTTGGTCTACGCGATCGGGATCCACAACCCGGTCTTCACCCTGGGCCAGGCGGCCGGGCTGATCCTCTACGCGCGCAACCTGGTGCTGGTCCACCGCCAGACGCGCGAGGGCGGGCCGCCGGTGGACTGAGCCGGCGAACCCTAGCGGACGTAGTAGCCCTGGCGGGCGCGCAGCGTCACGCCCGGGCGGGTCGTCGTGACCTCGATCGTGCGCCACGATTCCCCGGGCTTGCGCGGCCCCGGCTTGAATGCGAGGTCGTAACGCTGGCGCAGCTCCTCGAGGACGTCGCCGTAGGCGGCGGCCAGGTTCCGGGAGCGCTCCACGGCCAGGTAGCGGCCTCCGGTCGACTCGGCAAGGCGGGTCAGCACCTCCTCCGTGGTCATTCGCCCGGTGAAGTCGGTGTCGCGCTTGAGCGCGCTGCCGACGCCCAGCGTGAACAGGGCGACGTCCTTCAGGTGCGTCTGCCGGATCGCCTCCTCGAGCGTGTGGAACGACCCCGGCTCGAGACCGGACGAGGCCTCGTCCCGTCCATCGGACAGCACGACCATGACGCGCCGCGCGTCGCTGCGACCGGAGGCCAGGGCCTTGGCAGCCTCGTACACGGCGTCGTAGAGCGCCGTTCCACCCGACGCCTTGAAGCCCTTGGCCGCGCTTTTCGCCGCCTCGCGGTCGCCCGACAGCGCTGCCGAGATCCGCACGTCCTCGCCGAAGTCGAGCACGACGACCTGGTCCTGGGGCGGCAGCGCCTCGAGGAAGGCCATGGCCGCGCGTTGCGCATCCTCCAGCCGCTCCCCGAGCATGCTGTTCGAGGTGTCGAACACGAGCGCCACGTCGAGCGGCGGTCCAGCGTGCCGGTAGCGCTCGAACGGAACCGGCTTCCCCTGGTCCTTGACCTCGACCTCGCTCGCCGCGAGGTCGGGCACCGGGCGTCCGCGTCGGTCGAGCGCGGTGAACGAGACGCTGATCAGCCGGACGTCGATCTCCTCGATGCCTCCCGCCGGCTCGTAGACCTGGCTGGCCTTGAGTTCCGTGCCGTTCGCGAGCCGGACGACGACGTCGAGCTGGCGCCGGCCGATCTCGTCGCCGGCATCGAGGGTCGCCTGCCAGGGGGGCTCGGCGAGGCGCGCGAGCGGCCGCCGGTCGAGCAGGACGGTGGCCTCCTCGATCGTCGACGGATCGACCCCGTCGATCCGGAACGCCACCTCGACCGAGCCGACGAGCAAGACTCCCTTGGCCGGCCGGAGGATGACCACCTTCGCCGTTGCGGCGACGCCAACGGAGGCACAGACGAGAAAGGCCGCCAGGAGAAGCGCGGCCGAGCGGGCGACGGAACGAGGCATCACGGCGAGGGCTCCTCGACGATGCTGACACGGATCGCGCCTGCCGGCATACCCGCGGCCGTACCGCCCGGAGCGCGCCGGAAACCGCCGGGTTGGGGTTAGGATCTCCCTGCCTGTCCCCGAGGACGATCCCGTGCCGCGACCCCGTCTGGACAAGTACCTGCTCCCTCCCGCGCGGCTGGCCTGGCGCTGTCCCGCCGGGTGGCTGCCGTTCGAGACGACGACGGAGCTGTCGGGGGACGGGCACGACGTCGGCGGCCAGCCGGGGGCGATCGCGGCGCTCGAACTGGGAATCGGGATCGAGGCGCGCGGATATAACGTCTTCGTCGCCGGCGCACCCGGGACCGGCCGCACGAGCACCGTGCGGCGGGTCGTCGAGAAGGAGGCGGCGAAGGGCCCGGCGCCGGACGACATCGTCTACGTCTTCAACTTCGACGATCCGCGCGCACCGCGCGCGCTGCGGCTTCCGCCCGGCAAGGGGCGCGTGCTCCGCGACCGGCTGTCTGCGCTGGCCGACAGCGTGCGCGACGGCCTGGCCTCCCTGCGCGCCTCGGGAACGCACCGCCGGCGCCGCGACAAGGTGGCCAAGGGGCTCCGCGGCAAGCAGTCCACGGTGGTCGCCGAGTTCCAGGCCGAGGTCGCCAAGCAGGGGTTCGGGCTGGTCGAGGTCGCGATGGGCCCCTACCGCCTGCACGACCTGGCTCCACTCGTCGGGGGGCAGCCGGTCGGCCTGGCCGAGCTCGCCAGCCACGTCAAGGAAGGGAAGCTTACGCAGGAGGAGGCGGACCGGCTGGCGGCCCAGCACCCGCTGCTCGCGGCGCGCCTCGCCGAAACCAGCGCGACGCTCAAGGAACTCGGCGAGAAGCTCGACGAGGCGCTCGCCGCGGTCGACCGTGCGGCGGCCGAGCCGGTGGTGCTCGCGGGGCTGGAGGAGGTGCGCGGGGCACTCGGCGTGGCCGAAGGGGAGCGCGAGCCGCTCGACGCCTACCTCGCGCAGGTGTGCGGATTCCTGCTCGAGTTCGTTCCGGTCGCCTTCGCTGCGGGTGATCAGGCGGCCGCCGGAGCGGAGGGAGGGGACGACATCGCCGAGCGCGGCCCGGCGCTCGCGATGGCGGTCAACGTCGTCGTCGATCGGACCGGGCTGACGGGCCGGCCGATCGTCGAGGAGAGCTATCCCACCGCGGGGCGCCTGCTGGGCACGATCGAGACCCAGCGCGGTCCCGACGGCAGCCTGCGCGCCGATCTGGCCGGGATCCGCGGCGGGGCCATGCAGCGCGCCGACGGCGGCTTCCTGCTGCTCAACGCGCACGACCTCCTGGCCGAAGACGGGTCCTGGGCCGCCCTGCGACGCGCCCTGCGGACCGGCCAGGCGGCCCCGATCGCCGCCTTCGCCGGGGACGGACCGCCGCCGCTCGTCCCGCAGCCGATCCCGATCGCCGCGACCGTCATCCTCGTCGGGACGCCGGCGCTGCGTGACGCGATGGCGCAGGGGGACGAGGAGTTCTCGAAGCTCTTCAAGGTCACCGCGCTCTTCGACGAACGGATCCCGCTCACCGCGGAGACCGCACTCTCCTACGCCCGGTTCCTGGGCCGGGTCGGCGCGGAGGAATCGCTGCTCCCCTTCGAGGCGGCTGCGGTGGGCCGGATCCTCGAGCACCTGGTCCGGGTGGCGGGTGGCGCCGGCAAGATCTCGACCCGCTTCCGCTGGCTGGCCGATCTGGCGCGCGAAGCGTCGTGGTTCGCGCGCGACGGCGGCGCGACGCGCGTCGCCCGTGCTCACGTCGAGCGCGCGCTGGTGGCCCGCCGCGAGCGCGAAGGGCTGCTGTCGGGACGGGTCCACGAGTCGATTCGCGAGGGCTCCCTGCGGCTCGACCTCGAGGGCGAGCGGATCGGTCAGGCCAACGCGCTGGCCGTGATCGAGACCAACCTCGAGCGCTTCGGCTACCCGGTGCGCGTCACGGCCACCGCCGCGGCGGGGCGATCGGGGATCATCGACATCGAGCGCGAGGCGGAGCTGTCGGGCGAGATCCACACCAAGGCCTCGCTGATCCTCGCCGGTTACCTGCGCTCGCTGTTCGCCCAGCGCCACCCCCTGGCGGTGACGGCCAGCACCTGCTTCGAGCAGTCGTACGGCGGCGTCGAAGGGGACTCCGCGTCGGGCGCCGAGCTGATCGCGCTGCTCTCCGCCCTCGGGCGCGTGCCGGTGCGCCAGGACCTCGCCCTGACCGGAGCGGTGGACCAGCACGGCCAGGTCCTGACGGTCGGGGGGATCAACGAGAAGGTCGAGGGGTTCTGGCGGGTCTGCCGGGAACGGGGCTTCTCCGGGACGCAGGGGGTGATCGTCCCAGCGGCTGCGGCGAGCGCGCTGCAGCTTCAGGCCGAGGTCGTGGAGGACGTCGAGCGGCGCAGGTTCCGGGTCTACGCCGCCTCGACCGTGGACGACCTCTCCCGCCTGCTGATGCGGATGCCGCTCGGTGCCCCCGACCCCCGCGGAGAATGGCCGGAAGGGAGCCTGGGCCGGCGGGTCGACGAACGCCTGAGGGAGATGGCGGAGTCGATGCGGGCCTTCGGAGCTCCAGAGGGGGCCTGAAACAGGCGGCGAAGTGCGATTAAGATCATCTTGCCGGGGGGCGGCTCCGGGAGATATTATTCTCCCATGACTAGTCCCGGCAAAACGATGTTTGGTTCCCTTACCCCTCCTTCCGAACCTCCTCGGCTGGACGCGGTCGATCGCGCGATTCTCGAGATCCTCCAACGTGATGCGCGCTGCTCGCGCGCGGAGATCGGCAAGGCGATCAACCTCTCGGCGGCTGCGGTCCACGAGCGGATCAAGAAGCTCGAGCGCTCGGGAGTCGTTCGGGGATATGCCGCCCTGCTGGATCCCGAGAAGGCCCAGTGCGACCTGCTCGCGTTCGTCCAGGTCTTCATCGAGCACCCGCGCCACGAGCAGCGTTTCCTCGATGAAGTCGCCGAGATGGCCGAGGTGCAGGAATGCCACCGCGTGACCGGCAACGCGACCTGCTTCCTCAAGGTCCGCGTCCCCGACCGTCGCTCGCTCCAGCTCCTGATCCTCGACCGGTTCAACGCGCTCCCCGGCGTGCGCGGGACCGAAACCGTCGTCGTCCTCTCGAGCACCAAGGAGTCGCCCCGCATCCACCTTCCGGTCTCGGCCTCCGAGGCGGGAGAAGGGGCGGGAGGACCGGCCGGGACCCGCGGATGAGCTCCACACGCGTCGCCCCGTCCGGCGTCATCGACACGCTTCGCCGCCGCATGCAGGTCGATGGGCTCGACCTCGTCCTCGACCTCGAACGCTCCCACGGGTGCCGCCTGGTCGACGCGCGCGACGGACGCGAGCTGCTGGATTTCTTCACCTTCTTCGCCAGCAATCCGCTCGGGATGAACCACCCCGCGCTGACCGAACGCGGGACGCTCGAGCAGCTGGCGCGCGTGGCAGTCAACAAGCCGAGCAACTCCGACGTCTACACCGAGACCTACGCCGAGTTCGTGGACGCGGTGGACCGCGTCGCGCGACACGAGGCGATGCGCTGGTTCTTCTTCGTGGACGGCGGCGCGCTGGCGGTCGAGAACGCGCTGAAGACGGCGTTCGACTGGAAGGTCCGCCGGAACTTCCGCAAGGGGCACACCGCCGAACGCGGCCACCAGGTCCTCCACCTCGAGTGGGCCTTCCACGGCCGGACGGGATACACCCTCTCCCTGACCAACACCGCCGACCCGCGCAAGACGATGTACTTCCCGAAGTTCGACTGGCCGCGCATCCCGTCGCCGGCGATTCACTTTCCGCTCGACGCGCGCGAGGCGGAGCGGCTCGACCTGGCCGAGGCCGACGCCCTGGCGCGCGCCCGACACGCCTTCGAGGAACGCCGCGACGACGTGGCGGCGATCATCGTCGAGCCGATCCAAGCCGAGGGCGGCGACCGCCACTTCCGGCCGAGCTTCCTGCGCGGCCTGCGCGACCTGGCCGACGAGTTCGACGCGCTCCTGATCTTCGACGAGGTCCAGACCGGCGTCGGGTTGACCGGGACGTTCTGGGCCTTCGAACAGCTCGACGCCGTGCCCGACATCGTCACCTTCGCCAAGAAGATGCAGATCGGCGGGATGATGGCCGGGCCGCGCCTCGAGGAAGAGCCGGACAACGTCTTCCACGTCTCCTCCCGCATCAACAGCACCTGGGGCGGCCACCTCGTCGACATGTTCCGTGCGACCGTGATCCTCGAGGTCATCGAGCGGGAGCGGCTGGTCCAGAACGCGGCCCGGGAAGGGGCGCGGCTCCTCTGCGGGCTGGAGACCCTCGGGACGCGCTATCCGGAACTGGTCGGGAACGTCCGCGCCCGCGGCCTGATGGGCGCGATCAGCTTCCCGGACGGAGCGACGCGCGACCGCGTGATCCGCGACTGCCACGCGGCCGGCCTGCTCATCCTCCCCTGCGGACAGCGCTCGCTGCGCTTCCGGCCGGCGCTCAACATCGAGGCCGCCGCGATCGACGAGGCGCTCTCGATTCTCGACGGCGTGCTCCGCACGACCGACGCCCCGAAGGGCAAGACATCCTCCACGGCGCCCTGAGGAGCCGATCCCTATACTCGTCGGCAGGCGCCGCCCCGGTGCGCGCCACGGAGGGTCGCGTGGCTTCCAGCAGGTTCTTCGTTCCCTTCGCCGTGCTCGGCGGGATCGTCGTGGCCGGCGCGGCCGGGGCCTGGCTCGCCGCAAGTTCGAGCGCGGCGACGCCGGCCGCCCCGGTGCCGGCCGGCATCGTTCCGGCCGGTCTCGACAGCGCGGCGCTGCGCACCCTGCCGGCCCGGGTCCTGGCGGATCTGCCGGTCCCCGAGCAAGCCACCTTATGCGGCCAACCGGTCCCGCTCGACCGGCCGGAAGTCCGGGAAGCGCTGGCGTACGAGCTGATCCTCACCGTCGGCCGTCCGACGATGCCGATGCTCTGGACGCGGCGTGCCCCCACGGTGCTGCCGATGATCGAGGAACGGTTGCGGGCGGCCAACCTCCCCGACGACCTCAAGTACGTCGCCATGATCGAGTCGGACCTGCGCTGGACGACGCGCTCGCCGGCGGGCGCGCTCGGCCTGTGGCAGTTCATCGCCGGGACCGCGACACGCTACGGCCTGGTGGTCGACAAGGTCCTCGACGAGCGGCTCGACCCGGAGCGCTCGACCGACGCGGCGCTGCGCTACCTCTCGGCCCTCAAGGCGGAGTTCGGGGACTGGTTCCTGGCGATGGCGGCCTACAACTCGGGTGAGAACACGGTCCGCAACGCGATCAAGGACAACGGCGCCAAGGCCCCCTACTTCGACCTCTACCTGCCGTACGAGACCCGGCGCTACGTCTATCGCGCCCTGGCGGCGAAGCTGGTGATCCAGGACCCCGAGGCCTACGGCCTCGTGCGGATGACGCCGCTGTTCGTCCCCGAGTTCACCCGCGCCGTCGTCGAGCAGAAGGCCGGGACGATCGCGCTGCGCGAGGTCGCGGCCCGGCACGGCATCGGGTACGCCGCGCTCCGCACCGCCAACCCGCAGCTCAAGGCGGCCGTGCTGCCGCACGGCCGTTACCTGATCCGGATCCCGAAGAAGGGGACGGCGGTCGGGGTCGAAGGGAACCCCTGAGGCCTAGGAGGCGAGACGCGCGGCGGCGATCTTGCGAACCGCCGGTTGCCGGCTGGCGACACTGAACTGCCCGTACTTGTCGAGCACGCGGTCGACGTAGTTCAGCGTGAGCGTCCCGCGCGCGAAGCCGTGGGGGAGATGCGCCGCCACGCCGCGGTCCTCCTTGAGCGGGAGAACCGCCGCGACGTGGCCCTCCCAGCGGTCCGGATCGAGCCCCTGCGACGCCGCCAGCGCGCGCACGTCCTCCAGGTGACCGAGCCCCATGTTGTAGGCCGCGAGGGTGAACGCCAGCCGGTCGCGTTCCGCGACCCCCGGGAACAACTCCCAGAGCCAGCGCAGGTGTCGCGCCCCGGCGAGCACGTTCTGCTGCGGGTCGAGCGGGTCGTCGGCTCCGAAGGCCCGGGCGGTGGCCGGCATCAGCTGCATCAGGCCGAGCGATCCGCCGGGCCCGACCGAGGTGGGGTCGAATCCGCTCTCCGTGGCCACGAGCGCCGCCAGGAGCCGCCAGTCGAAACCGTGCTTGAGCGCCGCCTGTTGCAGGAGTCCGTCCCAGGGGGAGATCGTGCCGTCGCCGTGCCAGGCCTCGAAGTGGCGCGACTGGCGCAGCCGCCGGGGATTCTCCAAGTATTGCCGCTGGAGCTCGGCGAGCAGGCCGACCTCCCGCGCCGTGTCGATCAGGCGTGAGACGGTCTGCGCCAGGTGGGGTGCATTGGGACGGGTCGCCCAGCGCACCGGGATCGGGTCGCCGAGCGGCGCGCTGACCTCGAGGTCGTCGAAGAGCGCGCGCTCGAGGCGTGCCCGCCGCTCGTCCATCACGACCAGGGGATAGCGCCCCTCGGCCGCCGCCGCGGCGAGGTCTTCGTCGGAGAGCCGCTGTGGCAGAGGCCGGATCTCGAGCGCCAAGCCGGCCGCCGCCCAGCCGCGGGCCGCCTCCTCGAGCCGGGTATCGCGGCGGACCGCGATCTCTCGCCCGCGGAGGTCCTCGATGGATCGGATGCCGCCCGCGTCGCGGCCCGCCACCACCACGCGCGCCTGTTCGATCGGCGCGCACCAGGCCGCCTGGTCGTGAATCGGGGTCGGCCCCGGGTCGATCAGCGCCAGGAGGTCGGCCTTGCCGCGGGCGAGGTCGCGCAGTCCTGTGCCAGGCTGGGAGACCGTGTAGACCTCGAGCCGCACGCCGAGCCGCCGGGCGATCCGGCCGGCCAGCTCGAAGGCCATCCCGTCTTCCCGGCTGCCGTGCTTCGAATAGGCCACGTCGTCGGCCGGGATCGCGACCCGGAGCACGCCCGCCTCGGCGATCGCCGCGAGGTCGTGATCGACCGGGGCTCGATGAACGAGCGTCGAGGGGCGGAGGGGCTCATCGGCAAGGAGCGCGTAGAACGTCCCCAGCACGAGGCCGCACGCGAGCACGGTCAGGGCAGATAGACGCCTCGTACGCTTCCAGCAGAACACGCAGTCACCCTCTTTCCGGCCGGCGTCCCCGTCGGTCCACCCCAAGGGGTGGGGGACGCATCGTACGGGACCACCATCGGTGAGCCCCGCGGCCCCTCCCCGGGGCCGGACCCCTCTCTTGTACGGGAGGATCCCCGGCTTGGCAAGCGAGCGGGCTTACCGAAAAGTAAGATCCGACGACGACTCAGTACGCCCGTGCGAAGACCATCCGGCCGCCCGCCGGGGCGCCACAGCGAACGCACGGGCCGGGGTCCGGGGACCGGTCGAAGGGGATGACGCGGACCGTCGCCTTCGTTTCGTCCTGGATCGCCACCTCGCACTCCGTGCTCCCGCAGTGCCGGGCCTGGAGGAAGCCTCCGGTCTCGACGCCGGCGACGAACGCATCCCAGGTATCGACGGATTGAGTCGTTTCGTCGCGCCGCTGCCGGGCTCGTGCGAAGAGAGCCGACTGGATCGAGGCCAGGAGCGCCGGAACGCTCTCGCCGAGGCCGTCCCAGGGGAGGGCGGACTTCGCGCGGTCGACCCGGGAGACGGCCATCACCGACCGCGCGGCCACGTCCCGCGGCCCCAGCTCGAGCCGCAGCGGAACCCCCCGGAGCTCCCACTCCGCGTACTTGAAGCCCGGATTGACCGTGTCCCGGTCGTCGACCCGGGTCGAGACGCCGGCCCGCCGCAGCTGGGCCTCGATCTCGCGCGCGGCCGCGATGGTCTCGCGCTGCTGGTCGTCGTTGCGCCAGATCGGAACGATCACCGCCTGCAGGGGAGCGATCCGGGGCGGGAGGACGAGGCCGTCGTCGTCCCCGTGGGCCATCACGACCGCGCCGATCAGGCGGGTCGAGACGCCCCAGGAGGTGTTCCAGACGTGCTCCCACCCGCCGCCGGCGGTCTGGTAGCGGACGTCGAAGGCGCGCGCGAAGTTCTGGCCGAGGTCATGGGAAGTGCCGGCCTGGAGCGCCCGTCCGTCCTGCATGAGGGCTTCGATCGCGCAGGTCCGGAGCGCCCCGGCGAACTTCTCCTTCTCGGTCTTCACCCCGGTGAGAACCGGCAGCGCCAGGTACTCCTCGGCGAACCGCCGGTAGATCTCGAGGATCCGGAGCACCTCCTCCTCGGCCTCCTCGTGAGTCGCATGGGCGGTGTGGCCCTCCTGCCAGAGGAACTCGGTCGTGCGCAGGAAGAGCCGGGTGCGCATCTCCCAGCGCACGATGTTCGCCCACTGGTTGATCAACAGCGGCAGGTCGCGCCACGACTGGATCCACTTGGCGAACATCGAGTAGATGATCGTCTCGGAGGTCGGGCGGATGATCAGCTCCTCCTCCAGCGCGCTCTCGGGGTCGGGTACCACCGCCATGTGACCGGGCTCGCCGGTGGCCTTCAGCCGGGTGTGCGTGACGATCGCGCACTCCTTCGCGAACCCCTCGATGTGCTCGGCCTCCTTGGCCAGGAACGACTTCGGGATGAAGAGCGGGAAGTAGGCGTTGACGTGCCCGGTCTCCTTGAACATCCCGTCGAGGGTCCTCTGGATGTTCTCCCACAGCGCGTAGCCGTTGGGACGGATGACCATGCAGCCCTTGACCGGGCTGTAGTCGGCAAGCTGGCTCTTGAGGACGACGTCGGTGTACCAGCGGGCGTAGTCGGTCGCCCGGGCGGTGATTTCCTTGGCCACGGCGGGAGGCTCCTGGGCGCGACCTTCCGGCCGCGAAAGGACGGAAGTCTAGCGCAGGCCGCTCGCGATTACCGTTTCCGGGCTTCTCCCGTCATCGGCACGAAGCGCACCCCGCCGGCCGAATACCGGGAGATCGTCCCGTCCGGGGCGCGTTCGACCACGATCAGCTCCTGGTGGCCCTCCCCGACCGGGATCACGAGCCGGCCGCCGGGCGCGAGCTGATCGATCAGCGGCTGGGGAATCTCCTCCGGCGCCGCCGCGACGATGATGACGTCGAAGGGGGCCGCTTCCGGCCAGCCGCGATAGCCGTCGCCGCAGCGGACCTCGACGTTCCGGTAGCCGAGGCGCGCCAGGCGGGCTTCGGCCTCGCGGGCCAGCTCGCACAGGATCTCGATCGAGTAGACCCGGCCCGCGACCTCGGCCAGGACCGCGGCCTGGTAGCCCGAGCCGGTGCCGACGTCGAGCGCCCTGGTCTCCGGGCCGGCCTGCCCGAGCTGGGTCATCAGCGCCACGATGTAGGGCTGGCTGATCGTCTGACCGAGCCCGATCGGGAGCGGAGAGTCCTGGTAGGCCGCGTCGGCGATCTCGGGCGGGACGAACTCGTGGCGCGGGATCGCCCGCATCGCGGCCAGCACGCGCGGGTCCGTGATGTCGCGTTCCGCGAGCTGGCGCGAGACCATCGCCGCACGCTCCTCGGCGCGTGCGGCGGAAGCGGCCGCGCCCGGCCGGCTCGCGCCTCCGCCCGTGGCGTCGGACGAGGCATTCCGCGGGCCGCAGGCGACGAGCAGCAGCAGGACGAGCGTCAGTAGGACGACGACGGGCGGCGTGGCGGACGAGACCATGGGCGCACCTTCCGCGCGGGGACCGCGCCCCTCGATCTTATCCCGTCCGGGTCATAATCAGTGCTTCCCGCTCGCTGCGGGACGGAGGCGGAAGGATGGGGCGGTGGGCTGCGGAGTGGCCGCTCGCGGCGCACTTCATCGGCGTCGGCGGGGTCGCCATGTCCGGTCTCGCGACGCTGCTGGCCGAGCGCGGGGTGCGCGTCTCGGGCTCGGACCAGGCGGTCTACCCGCCCGCCTCGGAGGTCCTCGCGGCGGCGGGGATCGAGGTCCGGACACCCTACGCGGCGGCGCACCTCGATCCGGTGCCGGACCTGGTCGTGGTCGGCAACGCCGTCTCGCGCGGGAACCCGGAGCTCGAGCGTGCGCTCGACGAGCGACTTCCCCTGGCCTCGCTGGCCGAGGTCGTCGAGCGGCTCCTCGTGCCCGGCCGGCGCGTCAGCGTCGTCGCCGGCACGCACGGCAAGACCACCACCGCAAGCATGCTCGCCTGGCTTCACCACGCGGCCGGGCGCGAACCGTCCTTCCTGGTCGGCGGCCGGCCTGGGAACTTCCCGCACGGTGGGCGGCTCGGGGGAGGTGAGGACCTCGTGCTGGAGGGGGACGAGTACGACACCGCTTTCTTCGACAAGGGGCCGAAGTTCCTCCATTACTGGCCGCAGGTGGCGGTGATCGGGGCGGTCGAGTTCGATCACGCCGACATCTATGCCGACCTCGCCGCGGTCGAGCGTGCTTTCGCGCTCTTCGTCAGGATGGTGCCCGAGTCCGGCCTACTCGCCGTCCCGCACGACGATCCGGTAGCGCGGCGACTCGCCGCCGCGGCCCGCTGCCGGGTGGCGACCTTCGGACTCGACGAGAGCGCCGGCCTGGCGGCGCTCGAGCGCGCGGAAGGGGGCGACGGCCAGCGCTTCGTCCTCGCCCGCGACGGCCGGGCGCTGGCCGAGGTGCGGCTGGCGCTGCCCGGTCCCCACAACGCGAGGAATGCGCTCGCGGCGCTGCTCGCCGCAGAAGCGGCGGGGCTGCCGATCGAGGAAGCAGCGCGCCACCTGGCGTCGTGGGTGCCGCCGCGGCGGAGGCTCGAAGTGACCGGGCGCGGGGGCGGCGTTGTTGCCTACGACGATTTCGCGCACCATCCGACCGCCATCGCGCACACCCTGGCGACCCTTCGGGCGCGTGTTCCGGCCGGCGGGCGGCTGGTCGCCTGCTTCGAACCGCGTTCGAACACGATGGTGAGGAAGGTCTTCGAACGGGCCCTGGGCGATGCGCTCTCTGCGGCGGACGCGATCTACCTCGGCGCCGTCGACCGCCCCGAACGCTTCCCCGACGACGAACGCCTGGACGTCGCAGCGGTCGTGGCGCAGCTGCGCGCGCGCGGGCGCGATGCGGCAGGACCGCTCGCTCCGGACGAGATCTTCGCCCGCATCGCGCAGGGGCTCGCGGCCGGAGACGTCGCCGTGGTGATGTCGAACGGCGCGTTTGGAGGACTGGCCCACCGCCTTGGGGAGGTGGTCGCGGCGCGGGGTCCGGCGTGAGCCGGCGCAGCCCGGTCACGCTACCGGTCGCCGGGGCGCCGTGGCAGGCGCTGCTCGAAGCGCTCGATGCGGCGGTTTCCGGCGGTCAGCGCCGCAGGGTCGCCCGGCTCGCCGAGCAGGCGGAGCTCGACGCCGGCGAGGCGCTGCGCGAGCTGGCGGCGTTCCCCGCGCGGTCCTGCGCGGCGCGCGAGCCGCAGGTCGGCGTCAACCCGGACCGCTGCTCTGCCGGGACGGATTGCCCGGTGGCGGGCGAGTGTCCGCTGGCGTGCGGCGGGAGCCCGGGCGCGATCGCGCGCTCGCACACGGCGCGCTTCGTCGCCACGCTGGCGGACCGCGCGGTGCTCTCCGCGCCGGAAGGGGTCGCGCTCCCCTTCGTCGCCCTCGAAACCGCGCTGTCCGCGCTCGTCGAGCGGAGCGGCCGGGCCGCCGCCGCCCCGCCGAGAGCCCGCACCGGCCTGGCGGTCACCGCGCTCGCACGGCGGCGCGGGGGGCCGTTCGGCGCGACCGGGCCGTTTCTGGTCGCAGCCGAACTGGAGCAGGTTGCGGCGCACGTGCCGCCGGGGAGCGGGCGAGGCGATCGCGAGCTGGCGCTGGTCGAGGCCTGGCTGCGGCGGGCGACCGCGTACGACGCAGCGCTCGTCGAACTGCGCTGAGGAGCGCGCGATGCCGCCGAGACTCGGGGCCCACATGTCGATCGCGGGCGGTGTCGACCGTGCCGTCGACCGTGCGGTGCGCGCCGGCTGCGAAGTCCTGCAGGTCTTCACCGCGTCCGCCAATCAGTGGATGGGGAAGCCGCTCACGGAGGACATCGTCGACCGGTTTCGCGAGAAGCGGTCCGCGGCCGGCCCGCTGCCGGTCCTGTCGCACGACTCCTACCTGATCAACTGCGCCTCACCCGACGACGCGCTCTGGGAGCGCTCGATCGTC
The DNA here is from genome assembly GCA_963702425.1 of uncultured Acidobacteriota bacterium. GTDB lineage: Bacteria > Acidobacteriota > Polarisedimenticolia > J045 > J045 > JALOKP01. Next base: position 33,091 of record CAVPCQ010000020.1, on the reverse strand, counting down.
GCCCTCGGCGCGGAACTGGCGCGTTGCCGGCGGCTCGGGATCGAGCTGCTCGTGATGCACCCCGGGGCGCACATGGGCGCCGGCGAGGAGGCCGGCCTCGACCGGATCGCCCGGGCGCTCGACCGCGTGCTCGCGCGCGACGACGGGGCGGGCGTGACGGTCCTGCTCGAGAACACCGCCGGCCAGGGGACGGCCCTCGGCCACCGGTTCGCACAGCTCGGGGCAATCGTGGCGCGCTCGTCGGCAGCCGGGCGGCTCGGCGTCTGCGTCGACACGCAGCACGCCTTCGCTGCCGGTTATGACCTCGCCTCCGCCGAGGGCTGGGAGCGGAGCTGGGGCGAATTCGAGCGCGAGCTCGGCCTGCCGCGGCTGCGTGCGCTGCACCTCAACGACTCGAAGCGGCCCTGCGGGGCGCGGGTCGACCGGCACGACCACATCGGTCTCGGCCTGCTCGGCGCGGGAGCCTTCGTGCGGGTCATGAACGACCCGCGCCTGAACGGGCTGCCGGCCTCGCTCGAGACCGAGAAGACCGAGGACGGCTGCGAGGACGAACAGAACCTGGCCGTGCTGCGGCGCCTGGCCGGCCGCGACGACGTGCCGGACCGGGCGACGATCGTCGGCTGGCGGAGCGAGGCGCGGCGCGCGGCGCGCGCGGCGCGGAAGAAGGCGGCCCGGTGAAGCGGGAGGCGGGCGAGCCCTGGGAGACCGCGCGAGCACGCCGGCTGCGCGTGGCTGAGGTCTTCCTTTCGATCCAGGGCGAGGGGAGCCGTGCCGGGTTGCCGACCGTCTTCCTGCGGCTGACCGGGTGCGCGCTGCGCTGCCGCTGGTGCGACACCGCGTGGGCCTTTACCGAGGGGGCCTGGCGCGGCGTGCACGGGCTGGCCGAGGAGTTGCTCGGCTACGGCGTGCCGCGGTTGTGCGCGACCGGCGGCGAGCCGCTGCTGCAGCCCTCCGTCGTGCCGCTCCTGCGGCACCTGGCCGATGGTCACGGCTGGGACGTCGTGATCGAGACCGGCGGCGACCAGGACATCGGGCTCGTCCCGCCGCCGATCGCCCGGATCGTCGACATCAAGCTCCCGGGGTCGGGGATGGCGGAGAGGATGGACCCGCATAATATCGCCCGCCTTCGTCCGGGCGACGAGGTGAAGATGATCGTCCGCGACCGCCGGGACTACGAGCGGGCGCGCGAGCTGATCCTCGGGCCGCTCGCCCGCTGCCCGGGGCACGTGCTGCTCGGCGCGGTGCACGGCGAGCTGACGCCGGGCGAGCTCGCGGATTGGGTGCTCGAGGACCGGCTTCCCGCCCGCGTGCAGCTCCAGCTCCACAAGCTGCTCTGGCCGGGGAAGGAGCGCGGCGCATGAGTGCGGAACGGCCGCTGGCGGTGGTGCTGGCCTCGGGCGGGATGGACTCGACCGTCGCCGCCTGGCTCGTCGCGCGCGAGCACGAGCTCGCGCTCCTGCACGCGTCCTACGGCCAGCGCACCGCGGCGCGCGAGCGGCGTTCGTACGAGGCGATCGCCGACCGGCTCGCGCTGCCGACGGCGCGCCGCCGGACGCTCGAGATCGGGTTTCTGGCGGCGCTCGGCGGGTCGGCGCTGACCGATCCGTCGCTTCCCATTCCGATCGACGGCGGGGGCGGAACGGGAGCGCCGGGACCGCCGGTGACCTACGTGCCGTTCCGCAACGCGCATCTGCTGGCGGCCGCCGTCTCCTGGGCCGAACTGCTCGGCGCGCGAACCGTGGTGATTGGCGCGGTCGAGGAGGACAGCTCGGGCTATCCGGACTGCCGCGCCGACTTTCTCGCCGCCTTCGAGCGCGCGGCGCGGATCGGCACCGCGCTCGGGGAGCGGATCTCGATCGAGGCCCCGCTCGTGCACATGACGAAGGGGGAGATCGTGCGCGCGGGAGCGCTGGTGGGAGCTCCGTTCGAGCTGACCTGGTCGTGCTACCAGGACGAAGTCGAGGCCTGCGGGCGCTGCGAGTCGTGCCGGCTGCGACTCAAGGGCTTCCGCGAGGCCGGCGTCGTCGACCCGATTCCATACCGCGCCGGCACGGTGCGCTGAAGGGGCGATGGACGTCGCGCTGTTCGACTACGAGCTGCCGCCCGGGCGGATTGCCCAGGAGGCGGTCGAGCCGCGCGACGCGGCGCGGCTGCTGGTGCTGGAGCGCGCGACCGGCGCCTGCCGGCACCACCGCGTCGCCGATCTGCCGGCGCTGCTTGCGCCGGGCGACCTGCTCGTGGTCAACGACACCCGCGTCGCGCCGGCCCGCCTCTTCGCGCGCCGCGCAACCGGCGGCCGGGTCGAGCTGCTGCTGCTCGAGTCGGCCGGGGTGGATCGGGGTGCCGAGCGCTGGCGTGCGCTCGTCGGGGCCTCACGTGCGCCGCGCCGCGGCGAGCCACTGACCCTCCCCGGCGGCTACACGGCCGAACTGCTCGGTGACCCGGGCGCCGGGGACGCGGCGGGGGAGGCGCTGGTGCGGATCGAGGGCCCCGGGACGGTCGCGGCGCTCGCCGCCGCGCACGGCCGGCTCCCGCTGCCCCCGTACATCCGTCGCGCGCCGGAGGATCCGCGCCTGGCGCGCGATCGCGAGCGCTACCAGACCGTCTTCGCCGCTGAGGACGGGGCGCTGGCGGCGCCGACCGCCGGGCTACACTTCACGCCGGGCCTGCTGGCCCGACTCGAGGAGGCGGGAATCGCACACACCACGCTGACGCTGCACGTCGGGGAGGGGACCTTTCGGCCGGTGCGCGTCAGCCGCACCGAGGAGATCGCGCTGCACCGCGAGCGCTTCACGCTCCCCTCGCCGGCGTGCGACGCGATCGCTGCGGCGCGCGCGCGCGGCGGGCGGGTCGTCGCGGTCGGCACGACCGTCGTGCGCACGCTCGAGTCGCGCGCCGCGCGCGGCGACGGCGCGCCCGAGCCGGGCGTCGGCGAGACCGCGCTTTTCGTCGCGCCGGGCTACCGCTTCCGCTTCGTCGACGCGCTCGTGACGAACTTCCACCTGCCGCGGTCGACGCTCCTCATGCTCGTCGCCGCCTTTGCCGGGCGCGAGCGGGTGCTCGACGCCTACCGCGAAGCGATCGCCACCGGGTACCGCTTCTACAGCTACGGCGACGCGATGCTGGTGGTCTGATGCCGGCCCTCTCCTTCGCGGTCCGGTTCAGCGACGGCGCGGCGCGCACCGGGACGATGTCGACGCGGCGCGGCGCGGTCGCGACGCCGGCCTTCATGCCGGTCGGCACCGCCGGCTCGGTCAAGGGGCTGATGCCGGACGAAGTCCGCGAACTGGGCGCCGAGATCGTGCTTGCCAACACCTACCACCTGCACGTCCGCCCGGGCGAGGCGCTGGTGCGGCAGCTCGGCGGGCTGCATGTCTTCGCCGGCTGGGACGGCCCGATCCTGACCGATTCCGGCGGCTACCAGGTCTTCTCGCTTGCGCGCCGCCGGACGATCGACGACGACGGCGTGACCTTCCTCGACCACGTCGAGGGCTCGCCGCGCCGGCTCACCCCGGAGTCGTCGATCGCGATCCAGCAGGCGCTCGGCTCGGACATCATGATGGCGCTCGACGACTGCACCGGCGCGCCCGGCCAGCGCGAGGAGGCGGCCCGCGCGATGCAGCGCACGCGGCGCTGGCTGCCGCGGAACTTCGCAGCGCGGACCGATCCCGGCGCCGCGCTGTTCGGGATCGTGCAGGGCGGGACGTTCGACGACCTGCGCGAGGAGAGCCTGGCCGCGACCGCGGCGGAGCCTTTCGATGGAATCGCGCTGGGCGGCGTGTCGGTCGGCGAGGGACGCTCGGAGGTGCGCCGGATCGTCGCGAGCTTCGGTCCCAGGTTGCCGGCCGACCGGCCGCGCTACCTGATGGGGATGGGGCGCCCGGAGGACCTGGTCGAGGCCGTCGCTGCCGGTTTCGACCTGTTCGACTGCGTGCTGCCGACGCGTCATGGCCGGACGGCGCAGCTCTTCACCGCCCGCGGGCTGATCAACGTCCGCAACGCGCGCTACCGCGACGAGGCTGCGCCGCCCGATTCCGACTGCGGCTGCCCGATCTGCCGCCGCTTCTCGTTGGCCTACCTGCGGTACCTTTACAACGCAGGGGAGATGCTCGGCCCGCGTGCCGGGACGGTGCACAACCTGTGGTTCTACCTCGACCTCATGCGGCGGATGCGCGCGGCGATCGCCGCCGGCGGGTTCGCCGCCTTCCGCGGCGCGTTCCTGGCACGTCTCGCCGAAGGCCGCGACGAGGAGGAAGCGTGAGCGCGCCGGGCTGCCGCTCGGACGACCTGGTCGTGGCCTCCGACCTGCACCTGGTGGACGGCGACCCGGACCTCGAGGACTTCTGCGACTTCCTTGCCGCGCGGGCCGAGGATACCGGGACGCTCGTGCTGCTCGGCGACGTCTTCGCCGCGTGGCTGGCGCGCGAGAGCCTGGTCGAGCCCCACCACCGCGCCGTACTCGACGCCTGCGCCGAGCTCCGCGCGCGCGGAACGCGGGTCGTGCTGGTCGAAGGGAACCGCGAGTTCGGCGCCCAGCGCTGGGTAGGCCGCGCCTTCGACAGCGTTCCCGCCGAGCTCGAGGCCGGCCCGTTCGCCGGATGCCGCTGGCTCCTGGTGCACGGCGACGCGATCAACGCCGACGATCGCGCCTATCGCCGCTGGCGCTCCGTGGCGCGCTCGGCCGCGGTCCAGGGCGTGTTCGGCCTGCTGCCGCCCCGCGCCGGCCGGGCGCTCGTGAGGCGCATCGAGCGCGGGATGCGCGGCCGCGGTGCGGCCTGCCGGACCCGCCTGCCGGAGGCCCACCTCGAGGCTCACGCGCGGGCCCTGGCGGTGCGCGGTTTCGGCGGCGGGGTCGTGGGACACTTCCACGTCGAGCTGCAGTTGCGCTACGACACCGGAGGGGCGCGGCCGTTCGAACTCCTCGTGATGCCCGACTGGCGCTCGACGCGACGCTCGCTACGGCTCGGCCCCAACGCCCCGCCGCGCTTCGAAAGCTGGGGGCCCGAGCGTCCCGCGGCGCCCGCGATCGTCGCGGTCGACGAACGGCGCGAGCGGGCCCAGATCGTCTTCGACCGCGTCCCCGGCGTCACCGCCGGCGAAGCCGTCGCGATCAGTTCGGGTCACGGACCGGACGTGCGGCGGGCCCGGGTCGACGCGCTCGACCACGGCGCACCCTGCCGCGTCACGCTGATTCTCGAGCCCGGCCCGGCGCTGCAGGTTGGCGACCGGCTGCACACCCGATCCGGAAGGAGCGACCCGCGATGATCCCCCGGCCGCAGATCCCCGCCACCGCGCCGCGCCCGCCGCGGCCGATCGATCCGAGCGCCCCGGCCGCCCTCGAAGGCGCGCTCTTCGGCTGCCCGCTGCCGCTCGAGGAAGCGCGCCTCGTCGTGATTCCGGTCCCGTACGAAGCGACCGTCTCGTCGCGCGGCGGAACCCGCGAGGGACCGCGCGCACTGCTCGACGCTTCCGGACAGGTCGACCTCTACGACCCGCTCGCAGCCGAGCCGTGGCGGCTCGGCCTGGGCGCGCTTCCGCTCGAGGAAGCGATCGCCGATCTCTCCGAGGCGGCGTCCGCGGCGGCGGAGCGCGCCCGCGATGGAGACTGCGAGGCGCACGCGGAGGTCGAGCGGATCGGCCGCGCCGTGTGCGATTGGGTGCGCGACGCGACGCGGGCGACGCTCGAATCGGGGCGCGTGCCGCTGGTGATCGGCGGCGAGCACGCGGTCAGCTTCGGCGCGATCCAGGCTGCGGCCGCGAACGGGCCGCGGCTCGGCGTGCTGCAGGTCGACGCCCACGCCGACCTGCGGGGGGCTTACGAAGGCTGGCAGACCTCCCACGCGTCGGTGATGCGGCGGGTGCTCGAGCTCGACGGGATTGCGCGCCTGGTCCAGGTCGGACTGCGCGACCTGTCGCCGGAAGAGGTGGCGGTTCGCGACGGGGCCGCGGGGCGCGCGGTCTGGTTCACCGACGCCGAACTGGCCCGGCGCGCCTTCGAGGGCCAGCCGTTCGCGGCGGTGGCGCACGAGATCGTCGCCGCGCTCCCGGAATCGGTCTGGATCAGCTTCGATGTCGACGGTCTCGAGCCTTCGCTCTGTCCGGGAACCGGCACGCCGGTCCCGGGCGGGCTGGGCTGGCGCGAGGCGACCTACCTGCTGGCCGAGGTCGCGCGCTCCGGCCGGCGCGTCGTCGGCGCCGACCTGGTCGAGATCGGCGCCGGGTTCTGGGATGGCTTCGTCGCAGCGAAGCTGCTCTACCTGCTGGCCGGGGTGGCCGGAGGCACGATCGCGGCGCGCTGACCCGACTTCGCTCCCCGGGCTTCGCCGGGCGCAGCCCGCAGGGCGAAGCCCGGTCAGGGTGCGACGCCGAGTTCCACCAGCTTCGCCCGGGCCGCCGCGGCGTCGTTGCCGCTCCCGGCCGCCGCCGACTTGAGCTGCGCGATCGCCGTGTCGCGCTGTCCGGTCGCGAGCGCCGCGAGACCGAACGCGTAGGGTTCGGGAGCCCCCTGCGTCGCGGCCAGCTCGAAGGCGGCGGCCGCTTCGGCGTCGCGCCCGGACGCGAACAGCAGTTGGGCCCGCTGGCGCTGCAGCTCGCCGAGCCCGTAGCCGGACTGGGCCGGGTTCCTGGTGGCGACGGCGATGGCGGAGTCGATCGGGTCGATCGCCAGCTCGGGGTATCCCAGCCCGCGATAGACATCGGCCAGCGTCTTGAATCCGACGACCGACTGGGGGTCCTCGAACACCGCGCGATCGGCTTCGATCAGTGCCGGCATGTAGAGCTGGCCGTCGAGGAACCGCCGCGCCGCTCTCAGGCGCGCCGCGGGGGCCGGCGGCGGATCGGCCTGCGAGACGCCGAGGAAGTACTCGACGACTGCCGTTGCGCGCGGGTCGGGCTTCTCGACCTTCGCCAGCGAGCGCTTGATCTCGATCCAGACCGGCGTCGCCGAGCGTGGCTCGATCCGGCCACGCGCCAGCGCGAACCAGGTGGTCAACTCGACGCTGTCCGACACGACCGGGGCCAGCGCGTTGATCGCAGCGATCCAGTCGCGGCGCATCATCGCCAGCAGGGCGAGCTCGCGCGCCTGCTCGGGGGTCAGGGCGGCGCCGGAGGCGGACTTCCCGAACGCGCTCGCCGCGGCGGCGAAGTCGTGCCGAGCAAGTGCCGCCGAGCCCGCCGCGGCCTGCGCCGAAGGCGACGCAGGCGCGGCCGCGACCAATGCGGCGGCCAGCGCGGAGGCCTCGTCGACGCGACCGAGCGCAAGCCGATCCTGCACCACCTGGTACAGATCGGTCCACGCGGCCTCGTCGAGCCGGGGAGCGCTCGCGGTGACCAGCGCCACCGCCGGCTCGGGCCGGCCTCCCTCGAGCCGGGCCGCGATCGTTCCGACGATCAGGTCGGTCCGCTCGGGCTCGAGCGCGAGCGCCCGATCGAAGAGCGCGAGCGCGGCATCGCGGGCCGAGGCGTCCCAGGTGATGTCCAGGCGGTAGAGCCGGGCCGTCAAGGCGGGATCGAGCGCTGCGCCCCCGGCCCCGATCCGCGTCCGCTCGTAGCGCTCGACGTCGAAGACCTTCTCTCGCCGCGTCGCCTCGCGCAGCCGGCAGTTTCCCTCGAAGACGAGGAGGTCGGCCTGCGGCGGTTCCTTGGGCAGCGTCGCGATCCGGGTGAGCAACTCGGTGCACCGGCCGGCCGCGAGCAGGCCGCGCAGCTCGACGATCGTCTCCGGGTGGATCCCCTTCGCGGCCTGAGGAGCGGTCGTCGCCGACGGAAGCGCGGGAAAGGCGCTCGCCAGGACCGGGAGGAGCACGAACAGGACACGCTTCTGCATCAGGTCTTCTCCATCGAGCGCGTCCCGGGTCCCGCCGCGAGGCAGGCCAGCGCGTGCTCGAGCACGAGGTCGGGGCCGATCCCCGGGAACTTGTCGGCGTCGTCACGCGACGACGGTCGGTCCGGTGCAAGGATGATGTGGTCGTCGCCCCAGGGGGCGTTGAGCACCGGGTCGGTCGGGCCGTAGAGCGCGACGACCGTTGCGCCCGCCGCCCACGCGAGGTGCATCGGGCCGGTGTCGCCGGCGATGACGAGATCGGCCTGGCCGAGCAGCGCGGCCAGCGGCTTCAGCGGCAACGGTGCGGCCGGGGTCACTCCCGCGCCGGCCGCGGCCGCCAGCGCGTTCGCGTCGTCCAGTTCTGCGGGACCGCCCACGATCGCGACGACGAAACCGCGCCGCGCGAGCCCCCTGGCGATGGCGGCCCAGCGCTCGGCCGGGTAGCGCTTCCACGCCTGGCGGCGGCTGCTGAACGGAACGATGGCGACCAGGCGTGCGGCGCCGGCGAGGCGCGCGCGCTCCTGTCCCGCCGCGCGGTGATCGTCCGCGGACAGCGCCAGGTCGGCAATCAGCGGCCCGTTCTCCGCGCCGGCCGCGCGCGCCAGCGCCGCGGCACGAAGCACCCGCGAGATGCGCGGCTCCGGGAGCAGCACGCGATGGTTGGCGAAGTGGTGACTCCCCTCGCGATCCTGGGGGGCGTCGAAGCCGACCCGCACCGCGGCGCCGGAGAGGCGCGCCACCAGCCCGCTCTTCAGCGAGCTCTGGAAGTCCAGCGACAGCGCGGGGGAGAAGCTCGAGAGCGCGCCACGGAAACGGCGCAACGTTCCGAGCGCGGCCCCGGGGTGGAGCCAGGCGCGCCGCTCGAGCGCGCGCCGCTCGAGCACGATCACTTCGTCGACGTCGGGGTGACCGGCGACGAGCGGCGCCGCCCCGGGCTCGATCACCCACGCGATTCGCGCCGCGCCCCACGTCCGCCGCAGCAGGCGGACGGCGGGCAGGGTCCGCACGACGTCGCCCACGGCGCCGAGCCGGACGGCGAGCAACCGGGCCGGGGGGGAGTCGGAGCGGAACGGGGGAACGGAGGACATGGGGACGGGATTATCGGGTCGAGTCCCGGCGTCGGCCACGCGGCCGGAGGGGGCACGCGGGTGGAACGCCGCACCCGGGGCCGGCCCCGGCGTCGGTGCGCCGGGGAGCCCGGCGCGGCCGCCGCGGCTGCGCGACTTGACCCCCGCCCTCCCGGTTTGGCACTCTTGTTCGTTCCGCGTTCCTGGAGGAATCGTGATGCCCCAGATCGAGTCCTGGCTGCTCGAGGTTCTGGCCTGCCCGAGGTGCCACGAGAGGGTCACCCTGACCGCTGGCGGCGACGGCCTGCGCTGCGCGCGCTGCCGCGTCGTCTACCCGATCGACGACGGGATCCCCCAGATGCTTCCCGAGTCAGGGCGGCCGGAGGACGGCGGCGCCAAGGGCGCGCAGTGATGGGGCCGGACCTCGCGGCCGCTGTCGGCCGGCTGGCGGGGTGCCGAGTGCTGGTCGTGGGGGACGTGATCCTCGACCGCTACGTCGTCGGCGCGGTCGAGCGGATCAGCCCCGAGGCCCCGGTTCCGGTCGTGCGCTGGCTGCGCGAGGAGTCGCGGGCCGGGGGGGCCGCCAACGTCGTCCACAACCTGGTCGCGCTGGGCCTTCGGCCGAGCGTCGTCGCGGCGATCGGCGACGACGCGGCCGGCGACGCGCTGGCCGCGCTGGTCGCGGGCTGGGGCGTCGACACCGGTGGGCTCGTGCGGGTGCCGGGTCGCCCCACCGTCGAGAAGACCCGCGTGCTCGCAAGGCACCAGCAGGTGCTCCGCCTCGACCGCGAGGACGACTCTCCAGTTCCCGACGCCACGGCCGAGGCGGCGCTCGAACGGGCGCTCGGTGCGCTCGACGCGGCCGACGCGGTCGTCGTCTCGGACTACGCCAAGGGGCTGCTCGACGGCCGGGTGCTCGCGCCGCTTCTGGCCGCGGCGAGCCGCCGGAAGGTGCCGGTCGTCATCGATCCGAAAGTGCGGCACTTCGGCCTGTATGCGCCTGCCACGGTGATCACTCCCAACACGCTCGAGGCGGCGGGCGCGACCGGGCGGGAGATCCGCGACGACGACGACGCGGTCGGGGCCGCGCGCACGATCCTCGAGCGGCTGGCGATCGAGGCGGTACTGATCACCCGCGGGGAGCACGGGATGATCCTGCTGGAGCGGGGTCAGGCGCCGCATTTCATCGGCACCCGGGCCCGCGAGGTCTACGACGTCACCGGGGCGGGCGACACGGTGGTCGCGACCCTCGCGGCGGCGCTGGCGGCCGGTCTGCCGCTCGCGACCGGGGCCGAGCTGGCAAACGCCGCGGCGGCCGTGGCGGTAGGAAAGCTGGGAACGGTGGCGGTATCTTGCGGCGAATTAGGAACGGCTTTGGAAGCAGGGGGTCCATGAGAGATGGCCTTGACCACCCTCGGGGAACAGATTCTCCTTCATGGAACTGCTCGTCGGTGAGGTGAAGGTGACCGGAGGAGATCCCGTCCACGCGAGGATCGCCCCTGAGGGGCGTCTCGAGGGGATCACCGTGCCCGAACTGCTCTGGCGCCTGGCGCACGAGCAGCACACGGGGGCCGTGGTGCTCGAGCGGCAGGGGGTGACCAAGACCCTCGTGCTGCGTGAGGGGCGCGTCGTGTTCGCGACCTCCGGCGACCCGGAGGACCAGCTCGGCCCGTTCCTGCTGCGCCGCGGAGAGGTCCGGCTCGGCGCGCTGCTCGAGGCCGACGAACGGCTCGACGGGGGACGCCGGCTCGGTGAAACGCTGGTCGAGCTGGGCTTCCTCGCCCCGTCGGCGCTGCCGCGGGCGGTGCAGGAGCAGGTACGCGAGATCGCGCTCTCGGTCTTCGCCTGGCGCGACGGGAGCTGGCGCGTGACGCGCGCGGCGCTGCCGGTCCACGAAACGATCACGCTCGACCTCGCGATCGAGGATCTGATCCTCGCCGGTACGCGGCGGGTGCGGGACTGGAACTGGGTGCGCCGGGTCGTCGGCGGCAGCCGCGCGGTCTACCGCGCAACCCCCGCTTCGCGCGACGACGCCCTGGGGCTGGGCCTGACCGAGCGCCTGATTCTCGAGCAGTTGCAGCTGCCGCTGCGCGTCGACCAGCTCTGCAGCGCGGTCTACGCGCCGACGCACGACATCTATCGCGCAATCTGGGCGCTCTACATCACGGGGCGCGTCGATCGCGTCGATCGCCGCGCGCTGGGCAACCCGGCCGCGTCCGATCAGGAGGGGCTGATCGGCAAGGCGGGGATCGGCGGCCTGCTGCTCGACCTCGCCGATCGGCGCTTCAGCGGGACCCTGCGGCTTTTCCGGGATGCGGAGGAAGGGGCCCTCTTCCTGCGCGACGGCCGCGTCGAGTTCGCCTCGACCTCGGACCAGGAACAGAGCCTCGCGGCGCACCTCGTGCGGCGGGGCGTGATCTCCGACCGGGACCAGGATGAAGCGGTACGCCAGCTGATCACCGGCAAGCGGATGGGGATGCTGCTCGCCGAGCGCGGCGTGCTGCTCCCGGAGGACGTCGATCGGTTCGTGCGCGAGCAGGTCATGTCCGTTGCGCGCGGCCTCGTGCTCTGGGACGCCGGCGAGTACGAGATCGAGCCCGATGTGACGGTCGACGAGTCGATCCTGCTGGGGATCGCCCCCGAGGACCTCGTCGTTTCGGCGTGGGAGTCGCTCACCGCGTGGCAGCGGATCTTCGAGCGCCTCGGCTCCACCGAGACCCGTTTCCGGCTGCGGCCCGACTACCTCGACCGCCTGGACCGGATGACCCTCCGGCCCGCAATGTGGGACGTCGTGGCACTGCTGGCCGAGCCGCGCACCGTGAACGAGATCCTCGCCGCGCGCCCGGACGCCGACTTCGAGATCTGCCGGCTGCTGTGCGCCCTCGATGCCGCACGCGTGATCGAGCGGCCGGAGCCGGCTGCGACCGCGCCCGCCGACGAGGTCGGCGAGCGGGCGCCGGAGCCCGCGACCGAGCCGTTCGGACTCGCGGAACCCGCCATCGAGCCGCCCGGCCCCGCGCTCCCCGTGGCCGCCGAGCTTCCCGCGGCGCCCGAGGCCGCGACCCCGCCACGCTCCGCCGCCGATCTCGCACCCGAGCTGTTCGGCGGCACCGCGACCGAGATCCCGGCTACGCCGGCCTGGCTGGAGGCGGCATTCGAGCTCGCCACACCCGGCGACGAGGAACCCGAGCCGCCGCCGCTCGACGAGTATCCGGACCCGGGGGCCCTCGCGACCTCGCTCCCGCTGGAGTTGGGCGAGCCTTCCGCCACGCCGATCGAGGGCTACCAGGAGGCGTTCTTCGCCCCCCTGGCGGCACCGGCCGGCGAGCCGACCCCGGAAGTACTCGAGCCGGCCTCGGTCTCCGTAACCCTGCCTGAGCCCGAGCCCGCAGCGGCTCTCGAGCCACCCCCTTCGTCTCTGACCAGCGAGGCTGCCTGGGAGCCGATGCCGTGGAGCGAGGCCGAGTTGACCGGCCCACTGGCCGTCTCGACCCCGGCGGTTCCGGTCCCGGCCTCCACAGATCTCCCGTGGGAGCCGCTCACGGCCGAGGAGATGGCCCAGGCCGAGCATTCGCCGACCGGTCCGCTGACCAGTGCCGTTTTCGGGGCCGAGGCCCGGCTCCTGGCTGCCGAGCGCGCCGCGCGCGGCGGGGCGGAGGACGGTCCGCTGGCGATGCCGCCCCCGCTGCCTCCGTCGCCCGAACTGCTCGACGCGGTCGAGGGGTTCAACCGCCGGCATGCGCTCGTGTACCAGCAGCTGCGGCTCGAGATCGGCGCCGCGGTGAGAAACCTGGTGGTCGCCTGCGTCCGCCGGATGGGACCGGCCGGGGTACCGTTCGATGGGATCGTGCTCGACCGCAACGGCGTGTTCGATCGCGAAGCGCTCGCGTGCGCGCTCCGCGACCGCTGGGACGGCGCGCCGGCCGAGCCGCTGGGAGGGCTGGTCCGCGAGGAGCTGGCGATGGTGCGCGACCTCGTCGCGCCGCAGCGACTGTCGGCGATCGAAGCGCAGCTCAACCTGCTCTAGCCCGCTACGCCAGCGATTCCCAGGCGCGACACGAAGGGCACCGCCATTCGAAGTCGGCGACGCCGAACCCGCAGCGCTGACAGCGCCACGGGTCGCCCCAGCCGCCGGTCCCTTCCCAGTGCGTCCGCAGCGCGACCAGCGCGCGGCTCGTCGTCCCGTCCTCGAGCAGCGCCAGCCGTCCACGCAGCCGCGGGACCGCGGACGAGCGCGGCGCGAGCTGCTCGATCCGTTCCACGGCGCCGCGCGCCTCCGCGACCTGCCCGCGACGCAACGCGTCGTCGGCCAGCCATCCCGCCAGCCGCCACGCAGCCGGGCCCTCGGGATCGCGCGACAGTGCCTCGCGTGCGAACTGGCGGGCCGCGTCGCGCCCGCCTGACGGGCCCTCCAGGTCCTCGAGCCGGTCGACGACGAGCGGCGCCAGGGCCGGCGCTTCGTGCGCCGCGCGCAGCCACGCCTCGCGCGCGCGCTTGGCGTCCCGCGACTGGTACAGCGCGTCGCCGAGGGCCATCTCGGCCGCCGGCAGCGGATGCGACTCCTCCAAGGCGCGCTCGGCCTCGCGCGCGGCCTCCCGCGGCAGCCCGTCCGCGAGCAGTTCGCGCGCCAGCAGCACCCGCCTCCGCGCGGAGAACACCCGACCCCGCTCGCGGTCGATCGCGGCCAGCCGCCCGCCGGTCGCCACCGCGTCGCGCAGCCGGCCAAGGCGCGTCTGCAGCTGCTCGAGCGCGACCAGCGGCGGCGCCCAGTCGCGCGCCGCCGCCGCCGCCTGTTCGCAGCCGGCGAGTGCCGCTTCGAGATCGCCGGCGCGTTCGAGGCCCCTCGCACGCAGGAGCAGCGCGGCGGCGCGGCTGCGGTCGGGGAGGTCGCGCCGGGCGAGGAGCACCTCCAGCGTGCGTGCGGCGCGCGCGGCGTCGCCGGCGCGAAGCTGCTGGTCGGCCAGCAGCAGGTAGAGGTCCTGCTCGCCGGGCCCGTCCTCGACCGCGTGCCGCAGCGCCGCGGCGGCCGCGGGGTGATCCTCGGCGACGATCTCCGCGATCGCGCGCTCGGCGAGCCTCCGCGACGGGCCGCCGGCATCGCGCACCGGGCGCAGATGCACCACCAGCGAGGTGACGAGGACGCTGACCATCACCCCGGCGAGAAAGGCGAACAGCAGCAGCAGCGCGCTCATGGCTCGTCGTCGGGAAGGAGCACGTTCGAGGAGGCCGGAACGGCGTCGGCGCCGCGCCCCGACGACAGCGCACCGGTGCCGGAGATCGCGAGATTGCGCAGGTCGAGGATCTCCTCCTCGAGCTGGTGCAGGCGCCGCTTCAGCCGCAGGTTCTCGACCCGGAGCGTGATCCCCTCGACCACGGCGAGCAGGCCGATGAAGAAGACCCCGGCCAGCACGCTGCCGAAGATCACCTCGGCCATCGAGAGGGTCCGCGTCACTCCGCCCGCGCCGAGCGTGAGCGTGACCTCCTGGCCGGCATTGGCCAGCGCCACCCAGAGCACGACGATCGCGAAACCCGCGGCGAGGAGAAAGATCAGGACCCTCATGACGGCTCCCTGCCGGCCCGCGCCGCGAGCAGGAGGTCGACCACCTCCCGCACGGCCCCGGCGCCCCCCGGCCGCCCGGTGACGAACGATGCCGCGCGCCGGACCTCCTCCGCCGCGTCGGCGACGGCGACCGGAAGCCCGACCTCGGCAAAGGCGGGGAGGTCGTTGAGATCGTCCCCGACGTAGCAGGCCGCCTCGCGCGGGATCGCCCGCCGCGCCAGGATCTCGCGCAGCACCGCCGCCTTGTCCTCGACCGCGAGGTGGACCTCGTCGAGCCGGAGGTCCTCCGCGCGGTGGCGGACGGACGCGGTGCCGCGCATCGAGACGACGCCGGTGACGAGCCCGGCGCGTCGTGCCAGCACGAGCCCGAGGCCGTCGCGCACCGAGAAGCGCAGCCCGACCTCCTCGCCGACGTAGTAGAGAAACCCGTCGGTCAGGGTTCCATCGACGTCCGAGAGCAGGAGCTGCACCCGGGCGGCGTGCTGCATGAGACCGGTCCGGTCCATGTGGCCCACGATACCAAAACGCGACGGAAACGCGACCGGCTGCGGGCCGGCCCGGGCGTCAGAAGAGCTGCGTGCCCCAGAGATCGTGGATCTGCACGATCCCCTCCAGCGTTCCGTCCGCGGCCACGACGGGGAGCATCGTGATCTTCCGCTCCTCCATCAGCGCCAGGGCCGCCGAGGCCAGCGCGTCGGCCCCGATCGTGGTCGGCCGGGCGGTCATCGCCTCCACCGCGGTGCGGTCGAGCGGGGTCGCGTCGCGCTGCAGCAGGCGACGGAGGTCGCCGTCGGTCACGATCCCGAGCAGCCGGCCGGCCTCGTCCACGACGGCCGTCGACCCCAGCCGCTTGCGGCTCATCTCGAGCACGACCTCACCCATCGTGGTCGTCGGTCCGACGCGCGGCACGGCCTCCCCGGTGTGCATGAACTGGCGCACGCGGGCCAGCCTGCGGCCCAGGCGGCCGCCCGGGTGGAGCCGCGCGAAATCCTCCTCGGAGAAGCCCTTCGCGACCATCAGCGCCGCGGCCAGGGCATCGCCGAGCGCGGCCATCGCGGTGGTGCTCGCCATCGGCGCCAGGCCGAGGGGGCAGCCTTCCTCCGCCACGGAGGTGTCGAGCAGCAGGTCGGCCTCGCGGCCGAGGGTCGACCCGGCGCGGCCGGTCATCACGAGCAGCGTTCCCTGGAGCCGCCGGACCGTTTCCACCACGCCGAGGATCTCGGCCGTTTCGCCGCTCTGCGAGAGCGCGATCACGACGTCTCCCTTGACGATCATCCCGAGGTCGCCGTGGATCGCTTCGGCCGGGTGGAGGAACAGCGCCGGCGTGCCGGTCGAGGCGAGCGTGGCCGCGATCTTGCGCGCGACGAGGCCGCTCTTGCCCATTCCGGTCAACACGACCCGCCCGCGGCAACCGAGGATCGCTTCGACCGCGTCGTCGAAGACGGGGCCAAGCCGTTGAGCGAGCGCGGCGAGCGCCCGCGCCTCGGCCTCGATCACGCGCCGCCCCTCGGCGTGCCTCATCGTTCCTCCCGCGCGGCCGGCGGGGAACCGGCGCGCACCAGGCGGTAGAGATCCCGCAGGCCGGCCAGCAGGGCCGGTACGAGCTCCAGCCGCAGCGCGTTCGGCCCGTCGGAGAGGGCGCGGGCCGGGTCGCGGTGGACCTCGAGGAAGACGGCGTCGGCACCCGCCGCGACGGCCGCCCGCGCGAGGGTCGGGATGTGCTGCGGGTCGCCGCCCGAGGCTCTTCCCAAGCCGCCGGGACGCTGGACGGAGTGCGTGGCGTCGAACACGACCGGGACGCCGAGCGCGCGCATCGTCGGGATCGAGCGGAAGTCGACGACGAGATCGTGGTAACCGAAGGTGGTGCCGCGCTCGGTGAGAAGGACCCCCCGCGCGCCGCCCGAGCGCAGCTTGCCGACGATGTGCCGCGTGTCCTCGGGCGCCAGGAACTGCCCCTTCTTGACGTTGACGACACGCCCCGTGGTCGCGGCGGCGAGCAGCAGGTCGGTCTGCCGGCAGAGGAAGGCCGGAATCTGCAGCACGTCGACGACCGCCGCAGCCGCCGCGCACTGGG
The DNA here is from genome assembly GCA_963702425.1 of uncultured Acidobacteriota bacterium. Lineage (GTDB taxonomy): Bacteria > Acidobacteriota > Polarisedimenticolia > J045 > J045 > JALOKP01. The sequence continues at coordinate 16,568 of CAVPCQ010000020.1, read as the reverse complement.
AGGCCTCGTGGACGTCGGTCAGCAGCGGCAGCCCGGTCTCGGCGCGGACCTCGGCCAGGATCGCCAGCCCCTCGTCGAGCCCGGGGCCGCGGAACGACTCGACCGAGGTCCGGTTGGCCTTGTCGTAGGAGGCCTTGAAGACCAGCGGCAACTCGAGGTCCCGCGCCATGTCGGCCAGCGCCCGCGCGTGGGCGAGTGCGCTCTCCCGGCTCTCGACGACGCACGTGCCGGCGATGACCAGCAGCGGACCGTCTCCTCCGGCGACCGTGCCGGGGGCGAGCGCGACCGGCGTCACCCTTGCAACCGCGGCCGGATTCACCCGCCGCGCTCCCGCTTGCGGCGCAGCGCCGCGCCGGCGAAGCCGCGGAACAGCGGGTGCGGGACGAGCGGGCGGCTCTTGAACTCGGGGTGGAACTGGCAGGCCAGGAACCATGGGTGGTCGGTCCGCTCGATGATCTCGACCAGGTTGCGGTCCGGGTTGATCCCCGAGCAGACGACGCCCGCCTCGCGCAGCCGGTCCATGTAGGCGTTGTTGAACTCGTAGCGGTGGCGGTGCCGCTCGCTGACCTCCGGGCGTCCGTAGAGCTGGTGGGCCAGCGTGCCCGGCGACAGGCGGCAGGCGTACGCGCCCAGCCGCATCGTGCCCCCCTTGGCCTCGATCTCGCGCTGCTCGGCCATCAGGTCGATCACCGGGTCGGGCGTGTTGGGGTCGAACTCGGTGGAGTGGGCGCGACGCAGGCCCAGCAAGCTGCGGGCCATCTCGATCGTTGCGCACTGCATGCCGAGGCAGATCCCGAAGAACGGGATCCCTTGCTCGCGGGCGTGGGTGATGGCGCGGATCATCCCCTCGATCCCGCGGATCCCGAAGCCGCCCGGGACCAGCACGCCGTCGAGCCGGGACAGCTCCGGCCCGGGGTCGGCGGTCTCGAACTTCTCGGCCTCGAGGAACTCGAGCTCGACCTTGATCTTGTGCGCGAAGCCGCCGTGGCGCAGCGCCTCGTTGAGCGACTTGTAGGAGTCCTCGTAGGCGACGTACTTGCCGACCATCCCGATCGTCACCGTATCGACCGGGTTCTTGACGCGCGAGACCAGCTCCTCCCAGGGCGCGAGGTTGCGCTTGCGGTAGGGCAGGTCGAGCAGCTTGCAGATGATCTCGTCGATCCCCTCGGCCGAGAAGCGCAGCGGGACCTCGTAGATGCTGGCGACGTCCGGCGCGGCGATGACCTGGTCCTCGCTGACGTTGCAGAACAGCGCGATCTTGGCCCGCACGTCGTGCGGCAGCGGCCGGTCGCAGCGGCAGAGCAGGACGTCGGGCTGGATCCCGATCGCGCGCAGCTCCTTGACCGAGTGCTGGGTCGGCTTGGTCTTCAGCTCGTGGGCCGCCGGCAGCCAGGGGACCAGCGTCAGGTGGATGAAAATGGCGCGCTGCGGGCCGACCTCCAGCCGGAACTGGCGGATCGCCTCGAGGAACGGCAGCGACTCGATGTCGCCGACCGTGCCGCCGATCTCGACCAGCTGGATCTCGTGGCCGTTGGCCAGGTCCCGGATCGCGCGCTTGATCTCGTCGGTGATGTGCGGGATGACCTGGACCGTCCCGCCCAGGTAGTCGCCGCGCCGCTCGCGCTCGATCACGTGGTTGTAGATCCGCCCGGTGGTGTAGTTGTTCCGCTGGCCGGTCGTGATCGAGGTGAAGCGCTCGTAGTGCCCCAGGTCGAGGTCGGTCTCGGCGCCGTCCTCGGTCACGAAGACCTCGCCGTGCTGGAACGGGTTCATCGTGCCCGGGTCCACGTTGATGTACGGGTCGAGCTTCTGGATCTGCACCTTGAAGCCGCGCGATTCCAGCAGGTTCGCGATCGAGGCCGCGGCCAGGCCCTTGCCGAGCGACGAGGTGACGCCCCCGGTGACGAAGATGTAGCGCGTGTCCTCGCGACGGTTCATCGGCTGCTGTCTCCGCTCCGCCGCGCGAGCCGCTGCTCGGCACGGGAGAGGTCCTCGGGTGTGTCGATGCCGAACGGTTCCCCCAGCGCACGGAGCACCGCGACCGTCCATCCGGCCTCGAGCGCCCGCAGCTGTTCGAGGCCCTCGGTCCGCTCCAGCGAGGAGGGGCCCATGGTGGCGAAGCGCAGGAGCGCCTCGCGGCGCCAGCCGTAGACCCCGACGTGACGCCAGGTGAGGCCGGGCGCGGGCACGGGCGGCGGGAAGGGGAACGCGCCCCGGGCCGGTCGCGGGTAGGGGATCGGCGAGCGCGAAAAGTAGAGCGCGCGTCCGCCCGGCGTGGTGACGACCTTGACGACGTTCGGGTTGACGAACTCCGACGGCTCGACGAGCGGCACGGCGAGCGTCGCCAGTGCCGGCCCCTCGGCCTCGGCCAGTGCGCCGGCGAGCGCATCGACGTCGGCGGGAGCGAGGAACGGTTCGTCGGCCTGGAGGCCGATCACGATCTCGTGGGACAGGCGCGACGCGACCTCCGCGACGCGGTCGGTCCCGCTCGCGTGGTCGGCGCGCGTCATCTCCGCGCGAAACCCGGCGCCCGTGGCGACCTCGGCCACCCGGTCGTCGTCGGTGGCGACGACGATCTCGCGCACGCTCGTCGCCCGCCGCGCCAGCTCGCAGACGTGGAGCAGGAGGGGGCGGGATCCGAGGGTAGCGAGAACTTTGCCGGGGAAGCGCGAGGAGCCCCAGCGGGCCGGGATCACGACGACCGTGTCCGGCAAGACATCCTCCGTCGGAGAGGGTGGCGATCTCTCTCCGACCCCGTCAACAGCGCGGGATGGTAGTCGACCGCGGCGGAAAGGGCAACGGTGCGTCGCCGACATGTGCGCCGACATGTGCGCGGGGCCCGGCGCGGCATCGCGGCGCGCCGGAATTTCGATATCCTTGCGCTCCGTGAGCCCGAGCCGCCCCGCGCAACCCGCCCCCCGTGCCGCCGTCGTCGTGGCCGGCCTGGTCAAGTCCTTCCCGCGCAGGCGGCCGATCAAGGAGATCGCGCGCGCGCCCTTCCGGCGCCCGGAGCGCGTGGAGGCGCTGCGCGGGATCGATTTCACGGTGCAGGAGGGTGCGCTGGTCGGTCTGCTCGGGCCGAACGGGGCCGGGAAGACGACGCTCCTGAAGATCCTCTGCGGGCTCGTGCTGCCCGAGAGCGGTCGTGCGGAGCTGTTCGGCGTGCCCGCCGGCGATCCGCGCCTTCCGGACCAGCTCGGGCTCGTTCACGGCGACGAGCGGTCGTTCTACTGGCGCCTGACCGCGCGCGAGAACCTCGACTTCTTCGCACGCCTGCACGGCCTGGCCGGGTCCGCCCGCACGGCCCGGGTCGCCGCGCTGCTGGAGAAGGTCCAGCTGTCGGCCGACGCCAACCGTCGCTTCTCCGACTTCTCGTCGGGCATGAAGCAGCGGCTGGCGATCGCCCGGGCCCTCCTGGCCGATCCGCCGGTCGTGCTGATGGACGAACCGACGCGCAGCCTCGACCCGGTCAGCGCCGCGGTCCAGCGCGAGTGGATCCGCGAGGAGCTGCACCACCGCGACGGCAAGACGATCCTGCTCGCCACACACAACCTGCGCGAGGCGGAGGAGCTGTGCGATCGCGTGCTGGTGATCGCCAGGGGGGAGCTGCGCGCCGAGGGGACGCCCGAGGAGCTGCGGCACCGCGGGCTGGGCGGGATCGTCTATCGCCTGCGGCTCGCCGGGACGGTGCCGGCCGCGCTGGCCGCCGGCGAGGTGCTCGCGCGGAAGGACGCCGACGACGGCGCCGTCGAACTGCTCGTGCGGCTGGCCAAGGACGACGCCGGGCTCGACCCAGTTCTGAAGGAACTGGGCGCGGTCGGGGCGCGGGTCCTGGCGGCCGAACCGGAGGAGCCCGAGCTCGAGACCGTCTTCCGCGAGCTGGTCGAGGAGCGGGAGACCGGCGCCGGACCGGCCGCCGCGGCGGCTGCGAAGCGAGGAACGCCGTGAGGAACTTCCCGCGCACCGTCTGGGCGTTCCTGATGCGCGACCTCCAGACCGAGATCTCCTACCGGCTGGCCTTTGTCCTCTCGGCGATCGGGCTGTTCGTCAGCGCCACCGTCTGGTACTTCATGGCGCGCTTCATCACCTCGTCGGCCGATCCGGCGCGCCTGTCTTCCCAGACCGGGGGCCTCGACTACTACAGCTTCGCGCTCGTCGGGCTGATGGTGAACCGCTTCCTCGACGTCGCGCTCCACTCCTTCAGCTCGTCGATCCGTTCCGAGCAGGCGACCGGCACGCTCGAGGCGATGCTCGTCACGCCGGCCCGGCTCGGCCACGTCGTGCTGGCCTCGTCGGCCTACAGCTACCTCTACGCCGGCCTGCAGGCTGCGGCGTACCTGGTCTTCGGTGTCTTCGTGTTCGGCGTGCGGCTCGAGCTCGGCAGCCTGGTGGGCGCGGTGCTGGCCGTCGTCCTGACGTCGCTCGCGCTGTCGGGGATCGGGATCCTCTCGGCCGGCTTCGTGCTCTACTTCAAGCGCGGCAATCCGCTCGAATTCGTCATCTCCTCGCTCTCGCTGCTGTTCGGGAACGTGATCATCCCGCAGCAGGCGCTCCCGGCCCAGATCAGCTGGATCTCGAACCTGGTGCCGGTCTACTACGCCAACAACGCGGTGCGCGGAGCGCTGCTCCAGGGGCGCGACCTCGCCACCCTGGCCCCCGACCTGCTGGCGCTGCTCGCCTTCTCCGCGGTCCTGGTGCCCCTCGGGCTGCTCGGAGCGCGGATCGCGGTGCGGCGCGCCAAGCAGGAAGGGTCGCTGATCCAGTACTGAGTCGCTTCCGGGGAGGAGCGGTGCGCTGGCTGCAGTCGGTCGAGCACGGCTGGTTCGTGCGGGAGACGCGGCCGCTCGGCGCGCCGGCGACGATTCTCTATGTCCACGGCCTCGGGGAGTCCGGTCTCTCGTTCGAAGGGCTGCTGGCCGCGCCGGAGCTCGCGCCGTACCGCCAGGTCGCCCCCGACATGCCCGGCTACGGGCGCAGCCCGTGGCCGGATCGGGCCCTGTCGATCGACGAAACGGTGGAGGCGCTCGCCGCGTTCTGGAGCCGCCGTGGCGGCGAGCCGGCGGTGATCGTCGGCCACTCGCTGGGAGGCGTGCTGGGCCAGCTGCTCGCCGAGCGCCACCCGGAACTGGTCCGGGCGCTCATCGACGTCGACGGGAACAAGGCCGGGGCCGATGCCGTCTTCTCCGGCCGGGCCGCGGCGGAGCCGCTGGACGGGTTCCTCGCCGGCGGCTTCGAGCGGCTGCGCGAGGCGGTCTACCGCATGGGCCGGAAGGAACGGGCCCAGCGGGGCTACTACGCCAGCCTGCGGCTGGCCGACCCGCGCGTCTTCCACCGCCACTCGCTGGACCTGGTCGCGCTGTCGCACGCCGAGGATCTGGCGGCGCGTCTCGCCGCGCTCCCGATGCCGAAGTACTACGTCGCCGGAGCCCCGGGCGGGGCGAGCGCCCGCTCGCACGAGCTGCTGCGCCTCGCCGGCGTGCCGACGATCGCGATCGCACCTTCCGGACACTGGCCCTTTCTCGATCAGCCCGCGCTCTTCGCCGCACTGCTCCATGACCTCGTCGAGCAGGTGCTGCGCGAAATCGCGGGCGGCTGAAGGCACGGGAGACGACGATGCCGGTCCCGCTCTTTTCGCGCGAGGAGATTCTGGCGGCGCCTGCCGGAGCCCACCGCCACCCGCTCGCGGTCCGGCTGCAGGACGTCGACGCCGCGGGGGTGGTCTTCTTCGCCCGCTTTTTCGAGTACGCCCACGACGCCTTCATGACGACGCTCGCCGCGGGTGGGATGGACCTGCCTCGGATCCTGCGCGAGGGCCGTCACCTGGCGCCGATCCGACACGCCGAGGCCGACTACCTCGCCCCGCTGCGCTTCGGCGACCGGCTGGTCGCCGGGCCGGTGCTCGCGCGCCTGGCGCCGACCGAGGCGGTCGTCGCCCACCGGATCGAACGCGCCGAGGGGGCGGTCGCCGCGCTGGTGCAGACGGTCCACGTTTCGGTCGACGCGGGGAGCTTCGAGCGGGTGCCGTTCCCCGAGGAGTGGCTGCGTCTGTTCCGCGCACTGGGGGCCTGAAACGGAACGAGCCCGGCGCCGTGCGCCGGGCTCGTTGCGGGAGCGTCGCGAGGCGGGCGGAAGCTACTTCTCGCCGCCCTCTCCCTTCTGGGCCCCCTTCATCGGGTTGAACGTCTCCTTGGTCAGCCCGGCCGGGACATCGTACGTACCCGCCGGCGCGGCCTTGGTCTCGGCCGAGACGACCTCTTCGCGGCTCTTCATCGTGTTGCCCATGATGCTCATCGTGGTCTCGGTGAGGACCGAGATGCCGTCGACCTTGGCCATCTCCTTGGCCACGTCCTCGAATCCGAGCTGGAGACCCTGCAGGCTGTTCGCCAGATCCCTGTAGGCCGTCGCGTCGATCCCGAGGTCCTTGGAGACCCACATGTCGATGTCCAGCTTCATGCCCATCGCGTTCGAGATCTCGGCCTTGTAGAGCTTGGTGTTCCAGGCGCCGATCTTCTTGGCCTCGGCGGTCGGCGTGATCTTCGCGGTCATCTTCATCTGCTGCATCATCGCGCCGATCTGGGCCTGCATCTCGGCCGGGAAGTACTTCGTCAGGTCGATCGGCAGATCGAGCTCGGAATAGGTCTTGGCGGCAGGATCGATGATGTAGAGCTTCTTCTGATCGGCGCGGATGATGAACGACGTGTCGCCGCCGAGGCGGGCCATGCGGTCCTTGCCGACCCACGTCGTCGTCGTCTCGTCGCGGGCCGGCTGGCCCATGATCGGGTCGGAGTGGGACTTCATCGTGATGATCGAGTCGGCCAGGACCGGCGCGGCGAGCACGGCCGCCACGGCGAGCAAGACGGTGATGCGGATCGCTTTCATGGGTCCTCCGGGCGCGGTCGCCCGGTGGCGCCAGCGCATCGGCGAGAGGTTACTGCGGTTCGCGGGAGTTTCCCATCCCGGCCGCTCTCAGCCGCGGAACGGGCGCAGTTCGGCGGCCAGCCGCAGGGCGGCGCCGCGGCGGTCCGGCTTCCCGTCCGGCGTCAGCGGGAGCGCGTCGACCCAGGCCAGCCGGCGCGGCCGTTTGAACGGCGCCAGCCGCCCTGCGAGCCAGCCGGCGAGGGCCTCGTGCTCGGGGACGGCGCCGGCGCGGCGGACGAGTGCCGCACCGACGACCTCGCCCAGCACCGGGTCGGGGATGCCGAATGCGAGCGCGGCCGCGACCCACGGGGAGGCTTCCAACGCGGCCTCGACCTCGCCGGGTTCGACGTTCTCGCCGCCGACGATCACGAGCTCGTCCACCCGCCCGCTGACGTGCAGGAACCCGCACGCGTCGAGGTGGCCGAGATCGCGCGTCGCGAACCAGCCGTCGGCAGGGAAGGGCGGCCCGGCGGGCGGCTCGTAGCCGCTGAAGAGCGTCGGGCCGCGGACTTCGATCCGGCCGTCGACGACCCGCAGCTCGACGCCGGGGAGCGGCGGTCCGCAGCCGTGCGCGGCGTCGATCGGCAGCCCGGGTGGAACGGTCGCGACCTGGGCGCAGGTCTCGGTCATGCCGTAGGTCGGGAGCACCGGGATGCGTCGCTCGCGCGCGGCGTCGAGCAATCCCGCCGGTAGCGCCGCGCCGCCGAGCAGGACCGCGCGCAGCGCGGCGGACGGGGCGGTCTGCGCGTGCGGCGCGTCCGGCGCGTGGCACGCGAGGCGGGGGCCGGTCCCCCGCGGGTCCAACTCGAGCAGGCGCGCCAGTTGCGCGGGAACGAGCGAGGCCAGCGTCACCCTTCGCTCCCGGCAGGCTGCTGCCAGCGCCTCCGGCGAGGGGTCGTCGGGGAGCACGACCGCGCGCCGGCCGGCGAGGCAGCGCGTGACGATCGACAGCCCGCCGACGCGCGCGAGCGGGAGCGCGAGCAGCCAGCGGTCGTCGTCGCGCCAGCCGAGCCGGGCCGCGCTCGCGGCCGCGGCCGCGGCGAACGCCCGGCGGCTGAGGACCGCCGTGCGCGCCGCGCCTCCGGTGCCCGAGGTCTGGACCAGCGCCAGCGGCCGCTCGTCGTCGCCGCCGACCGGGAACCGCGCGGACGGTGCGGCGCCGCGGGATGCGGCCGGTGCGAACGGATCGAACGGCTCGAGCCCGTCGAGGTCCAGCACCGGTGCCAGACCGGCGAGTTGCGCGGCGCGTTCGGGCGCGGCCAGCCGCGGGTGAAGCGGCGCGAAGGGGACCCCCAGCTCGATCAGCGCCAGCAGGCGCACCACCGTCCGCGCGTCGCCGCGGGCGGTGAAGGCCACTCGCCGCGGACCGCCGGCTCTGCCGAGGCCCGCCTCCGCGACCAGGCGCCCGGCTGCGGTGCGGACCGCGTCGGCGAGCGCGCGCCAGGTGAGCGTCCCGGCGCGGGCGACGAGCGCGTCGTCCCCCGGCCGTTCGCCCGCTGCCTCACGGACCGAGAGGCTCACCGGTGGCCCGCGAGCCGCGGCACTCCGAGCCCGCGCACGGGTGCCGGAACGATCGCGTTTCCGGCGACCTGCTTGACGGCGGCGTCCGGCCAGGCGTCGAGCCCGCCGTGCAGGGCGAGGCCACAGGCCAGCGGCGCGGGGTCCAGCGACAGCGCCAGCTCGGCGGCCGCGGCGAGCGCCAGCGGGCCCTCCAGCGCGTGGCTGACGACGACCTGCATCCCCGAGCCGTGCGCTTCGGCCGCGAGCGTGCGGCAGCGCAGCAGGCCTCCCAGCACCGTCGGCTTGAGCACCACGACTTGCGCGCCCCCTTCCGCCCGCAGCCGGGCCAGGCCCCCCTCGAGCGCCATCGTCTCGTCGGCTGCCAGCGGCACCGGCGCGTCGCGCAGGCCGGGGAGCTGGTCCGCCGGAACCGGCTGCTCGACGAACTCCGGTCGGAACCGCGCGAGAGCCGCGAGCCGCACCGGCGCCTCGGCGCGCGACCAGGCGCCGTTGGCGTCGAGCCGCAGCGCCACGCGCGGGCCGAGCGCTTCGCGGACCCGCTCGAGCGCCGCGAGCTCGGCCTCGAAGCGCCACGCGCGGCCGACCTTCAGCTTGGCCGCCGCGAACGCGCCGCGCTGCGCGGCGCGGGCCCCGGCTTCGAGCTCCTCCACGGTCTCGCCGTCGAGCAGCGCGGCCAGCGGAACGGAGCGGGTCGGCCAGCTCCCGGCAAGCAGCGTCGACAGTGGAAGGCCCAGCCGCTGCCCGGCCAGGTCGAGCAGCGCGGTCTCGGTCGCGAACCGGACGGACGGCAACGCCGGCGCGTGATCGCGCAGGAACGCCGCGACCTGCGGCACGATCGGCAGGCAGAGGTCGAGCTCGCACGGGAAGGCCTGACCCGCCAGCTGGGCCAGCGCGCGCCACGCCTCGTCGGCCGTCTCCGGCGAGAGCCCGGGCAGGGGCGAGGCCTCCCCCTGGCCGAAGTACCCGTCGTCGCTCGCGAGCACCAGCAGCACGCCGCTGCGCTCGGCCCAGCGCATCCGCGAGTTGGACGAGGCGTGCCGCAGCTCGCCCCGCACCGTCTCGAGCGCTGCGACCGTGACCTTCACGAGAGCAGCCCGATCGTGAGCAGCCCGGCGTAGAGCACCAGCAGCCCCCCGGTCCCGGCGAGCGCGCCGTTGAGCGCGGGACCGTCGGTTCGGGTCGCGACGCGCCGGAGCAAGGCGAGCGCCAGGGGCAGCGTGACCCACGCCAGCCAGCATCCGCGCGGCGCACCCGCCGCGAGCACGAGCCCGGGCGGCGCGGCATAGGCCAGCGCGAGAAAGGCGGCGTACTCGATCACGCCGGCGCTGCGCCCGAGCCGGGCCGGGATCGTGCGCCGGCCCGCCCGCCGATCGGTCGCGGTGTCGCGGACGTTGTTGACGACGAGGATCGCGGTCGAGAGCGCACCCGCCCCGAGGCCGCACCACCAGGCCGCCGCGGGGACGGTGCCGAGCTGGACGAAAGCCGTCCCGCCGACCGCGACGAAGCCGAAGAAGAGCATCACGAACGGCTCGCCGAGGCCGTGGTGCGCCAGCGGGAACGGTCCCGAGGAATAAGCGAATCCGGCGGCGATCGAGGCCACGCCGATCGCGATCACGGGCCACCCGGCGACCGCCGTCAGGTAGAGCCCGGCCAGCGACGCGAGACCGAACGCCGCCAACATGCCGGCCCGCACCTGGTGCGGCGCGAGCAACCCGGCTTCGGTCGCGCGTGTCGGGCCGAGCCGGTCCGCGGTATCGGTCCCGCGTTCGTAGTCGTAGACGTCGTTCGCAAAATTGGTCCCCACCTGGATCAGCAGCGCACCGCCGAGGGCGGCCGCGGCGGGGCCCGCGCGGAACCCGCCCAGCGACGCCGCCACGGCACTGCCCAGCACGACCGGCGCGGCCGCGGCAGGGAGCGTCTTCGGACGGCTGGCGAGCAGCCAGGCCGACGCCCGGCCCGGCGCGGGGCGGCGCGTCGCGGCGTCGAGCGGCGTCACGGGAAGCGCGGGAACCGGCGGAAATCGGGGGCGCGCTTCTCCAGGAACGCGCGCTGCCCCTCCTTCGCCTCGTCGGTCAGGTAGAACAGCAGCGTGGCGTCGCCCGCGAGCTGCTGCAGGCCGGCCTGGCCGTCGCAGTCGGCGTTCAGCGCCGCCTTGAGCAGGCGGATCGCGGTCGGGCTGTTGGCGAGGATCTCGCGGCACCAGCCGACCGTCTCCTGCTCGAGCCGCTCGATCGGCACCACGGCGTTGACGAGGCCCCACCCGAGGGCCGTCCGCGCGTCGTACTGGCGGCAGAGGAACCAGACCTCGCGGGCGCGCTTCTGGCCGATGATCCGGGCCATGTACGAGGCCCCGTAGCCGCCGTCGAAGCTCCCGACCCGCGGGCCGGTCTGCCCGAACCGCGCGTTCTCGGCGGCGATCGTGAGGTCACAGACGAGGTGGAGGACGTGGCCGCCGCCGATCGCGTAGCCGGCGACCATCGCGATCACCGGCTTGGGAAGGGTCCGGATCTGGCGCTGCAGGTCGAGCACGTTGAGCCGCGGCACGCCGTCCGCGCCGACGTAGCCGCCGTGGCCGCGGACCTTCTGGTCCCCGCCCGAGCAGAAGGCTTCGTTCCCCGCCCCGGTCAGCACGACGACGCCGACCGCCTGGTCGTCGCGCGCCGCGGCGAACGCCTCCTGCAGTTCCTTGACCGTCTGCGGCCGGAAGGCGTTCCGGACCTCCGGGCGGTTGATCGTGATCTTCGCGATCCCCTCCGCGCTCGTCTCGTAGCGCAGGTCTTCGAACTCCCGCTGGCTCGTCCACAGGACCGGGTCCGTCATCCATTCCTCGAGCAGCGCGAACGGCGCTGCGTTGGGTCCGGTCACGCGGTGCGAGAGAGGACCGCCGCGACCGCGTCCGGGCGCTCGAGCAGCGGGTTGTGGCCCGCCGCCTCGATCTCCACAAGGTTACCGAAGGGGAGCGCCGGAAGCACCCCGTGCGCGAGCGCGGAGAACTTCTCGTCCCGGGCGCCGACGAGCAGCGTGACCGGCAGGCGCAACCCCGCGAGGCGCGGGCGGAGGTCCGGCATCGTCCCGAGGCCGAACGTCTCGAGCGCGCGGGCCAGTTGCTCCGGATCGTGGGCGCGGCGGGTGGCGCGCTGGGCGTCGCGCGCTTCCAGCGGCGCGGCCGCCTGTGAGGCGAAGAGCGGTCGCGCCTCCCAGGCCGCCGCGAACGCCCGGGCCCCCTCGCGGCGCAGGAGGTCGATCCAGGCGCGGTCCTCGGCGCGCCGCGCCGCGCGCTCCTCCTCGGTCGGCAGCCCGGGGTGGAGGCCGACGAGGCTCGCACCGCAGAACAGCTCCGGGCGCAGGAGCAGCAGTGCGAGGCCGACGCGCGCGCCCATCGAGTAGCCGGCGAGGTGCCAGGGCCCGGCTTCGCCCGTCGCTTCGCCGGGCATGCCCGCGGACGCCGCGACCAGTTCGTCGCCGAGCGCGCGCGCCGCGTCGAGGAAGCCGCCGCCGGGCGGCAGCGGACGCGCCGGGTCGTGACCGGGGAGCGCGAGCGCGAGCGCCCGACGCGCCGGATCGAGCCGTTCGGCGACCGCGCGCCACGAACCCGGCGACCCGGCGAAACCGTGCAGCAGCAGCAGCGGCGGCCGCGCGTCCCCCTCGCGGAGAACGAGGGCCCCGGTCATCGGGTGAAGCGGTCGGCGACGCGCCCGGTGAGGAACCGCCAGGACTCGGCCACGCCCGGCGGACCGAGGCGGGCCTCGACCACTGTCGGCCCGGGCCGCGCGAGCGCAGCCGCCAGGGCCTCCGCCAGCTGGCGCGCCGTGGCGGCCGCGGCATGGGGGACGCCGAAGGCCGTCGCCGCCGCGCCGATGGCGAGTTCCTGGGGGGCGAGGAAGTAGCGCTCGAAGTCGGCCGGCGACACGCCGCCGTCGGCGAGCGGGAGCATCTCGAACAGTCGCCCGCCGCCGTTGGCGAGGACCACGATCGCGAGCGGGACCGGGCACGCCCGCGCTGCCGCGAGGCCGCCGAGATCGTGCTGGAACGCGAGGTCGCCGATCAGGAGAAGCAGTCGCCGGCGCGCGGCGGTGGCGAAACCGGCCGCGCCGGCGACGAGCCCGTCGATCCCGTTGGCCCCGCGCTGCGCGAAGACCATCAGCTCGCGCTGGTCGGCGCCGGCGAAGCGATCGACGGCCCGCACCGGCAGGCTGTTGGAGAGCCCGAGTGCGTCGCCGTCGCGGAGCGCGAGCAGCGCCGTGTGCACCGCGGCCGCCTCGGTCAGCGGCGCGTCGGCCGCCGCGTCGAGCGCGGCGAGCGCTTCGTTCGCCGCGGCCTCGAGCGTGCGCCAGTCCGCGAGCCACTCCGGCGCGGCGGACCCGAGCGTGTCGCACCGCGCGACGAGCGCGTCGAGCGTTGCGCCGGGATCGGCATTGACGACGAGCGGGGCCGGGGCGTGCGGATCGGCGACCCCCCAGCGCGTGATCACGGCGCGCGGCAGGTCCGGCTGCGCGAGGAGCAGCCGCTCGTAGCCGCGGCTGGTCGGGGTCCCGCCGAGCTGCAGCACGAAGTCGGGCGCGAAGCGCTCCCGGAGCCGCGGGTCGCTCCAGGCGAGCTCGAAGCGGCCGATGCGGGCCGCGTGGCCCGCGGGCCCCAGCGGGGCATATCGCAGCTGGCTGGTCGCTTCTGCCAGCAGTGGCCAGCCGAGCGCCGCGGCGAGTTCCCCGGCGGCGCGCAGCGGCGCGGCGCGCCAGGCGGCGAGCGGGCCCGCGACGATCACGCCGCGGCGGGCCGCGCGGCAGGCGGCGGCAAGCTCGTCGATCGTCCGTTCGTCCGCGCATCCGGCGGGCGGGACGAGGCGCGGCGGCGGCGTGCGCTCGAGCGCTTCGATGGCGGCGGCGAGCGCGCGGTCCTGCTCGTTCGGCGGCTGCGGCTCCAGCGGCTTGTCGAACGGGGCGTTGATCTGGACCGGACCCGGCTCCGGGAAGAGCGTCCGCGCCACGGCGAGCACCGCCGTCTGGCGCAGGGCGCGCAGCGCGGCCGGCCGTGCGTCGGGCAGCCCGAGCTCGAAAGCGGCGCGCGCGAACGGGCCGAACAGCCGGGCCTGATCGACGGTTTGCGGCGCGTCGCGCTGCTGCGCGTGCGGCGGCCGGTCGGCGGTCACGAGCAGCAGCGGGACGCGCGCCGTCGCGGCCTCGATCACCGCCGGGAGGTAGTGCGCCCCGGCGCTGCCCGAGGTGCAGAGGGCGAGCGCGGGGAGTCCGCTGGCCTTGGCCAGGCCCAGCGCGTGGAATGCGGCGTCGCGTTCGTCGAGCACCAGCGTCACCGCCAGACGCGGGTGATGTGCGAGCGCGAGGACGAGCGGCGTCGAGCGCGAGCCCGGGCTGACGACGGCGTGTCTGATGCCGGCCCCCGCGAGGCCGTCGACGAGCAGGCGCGCCCACGCGCCGCCGAGGTTGGCCGGGCCGCCCGCCATCACGGCCGGGGCTCGAGGCCGAGGGCGTCGAGCAGCGTGCGCAGCTTGACCGCCGTCTCCTCGAACTCCGCGTCGGGGTCGGAGGCGCGGACGATCCCGGCCCCCGCGTAGAGGTGCGCCCGCGGCCCCTCGAGCAGGGCCGAGCGGATCGCGACCGCGAACTGCGCACGCCCAGAGGCGTCCACCCAGCCGACCGGTCCAGCGTACCAGCCGCGCGCCGCGGGCTCGCGGGCGCCGAGGAAGGCCAGTGCCGCACCCGAAGGATCGCCGCCCACCGAGGGGGTCGGGTGCAGCAGCGCGACCAGTTCCAAAGCGAGCGTCGGCAGCTTCAGCCGGCCGCGGATGGCGGTGACGAGATGCGAGAGGTGCGCGAGCCGGCGCACCGCTGGTTCGACGGCGACGACCAGCTCGTCGCAGAGCGGCGCGAGTCGCCGGCGGATCTCCTCCACGACGATCGCGTGCTCGGCGCGGTCCTTCGCGCTCTCGAGCAGCGGGCCGGCATTGCCGCCTTGGCCGGTGCCGCGGTGCCAGGAGCCCGCGACGGCCTCGGTCGCGACCCGCGACCCGTCGAGCTCGACCAGCAGCTCGGGCGAGAGACCGACGAACGCCGCCGCTCGCTCGCGGAAGCAGAACCGGAAGGAGGGGCCGTCACCGGCGGCGCGGGCCAGCCGCGCGAAGACGGCCTGCGGCTCGATCGGCTGCTCGGCCGCGACGATCTCGCGCCGCGCGAGCACGATCTTGGTGAACGACCCGTCGTCGATGCCGTGGCGGATCTCGTCGACCAGGGCCCGCCACGCTCCGCTGTCGAGCCCCTCGCGGCCCGCGACCACGGGGGCCGGGCCGGACGCCGCGGGCGACGCTGGGGTGCGCCGCGCGGCGATTCCGCGGAAGGCCTCGACCCAGCCGGCTTCCGCGCCGGGCTCGCCGCCGACGGCCAGCGCCAAGGCCCCCGGGACGAAGGTCCAGCGCGGCAGGTCGAAGTGGCCGGCGCCGAACGGGGCCCAGGCCCCGCGTGCGGCGCCCTGCGCGAAGGCCAGGCCGCCGATCAGGAACGGGACGAACTCCGGTGCCGCGGGGTGCCGCACGACGCGGAGCCCGCGCAGGAGCGCCGCCACCCGCTCCGCTACGGCGGGCAGGCCGCACTCGTCGCCGACCGCGAGCCGCAGCGCGCGACCCGATGTGGCTGCGTCGCGCGCGAGCGCGGTGCCGCGGGCAGCCCAGAGCACGCCGTCGCCGGGTGGGAGCGCCGCCGCCGCGTCCTCGATCGACCAGTCGGGCGCCGGAAGGACGACGACCAGCGGCTCGCCGCGCCGCGGGTTCTCGCGCAAGACACGGTCGAGGAAGCGCGCCGCGTCCTCGCACGCCGGCTGGTCGAGGAACGGCCGGTCGCGCAGCGCGGGCACCGCGCTCACACCATCCCCCGTCCCGGCCGCGCGACGAACAGGCAGACCACACCGAGGGTCAGGGGTCGCGTCTCGAGCGGCTCGAGTCCCGCCTGCCGCATCGCCTCGGCGAAGGCCTCAGGGGCCGGGAAGGCAGCCATCGAGCGCTGCAGGTAACGGTACTCGGGGGCCCCCGAGAGGAGCGCCCCGACGCGCGGCACGAGCGAGCGCACGAACCCCCGGGCGAGCGGCGCGAGGAGCCCTTCGCGCGGCTCCATCAGCTCGAGGATCGCGACGCGGCCGTCGCGCTTCGTGACCCGCGCCATCTCTGCGAGCGCGCGGGCCCGGTCGGGCACGTTTCGGATCCCGAAGGCGATCGTCACGCCGTCGAACGAGCGGTCGGCGTAGGGGAGGTCCTGAGCGTCGCCGAAGAGCAGTTCCACGCTCTGCTCGAGCCCGGCGCGGCGCACCTTGCGACGCCCGATCGCGAGCATCCGGAGCGACGGGTCGAGCCCCAGCACGCGGGCGTCGCGGTGCTGCCGGAGGACCTCGAGGGCGACGTCGGCGGTGCCGGTGGCGAGGTCGAGCACGCGCGCCGCCGGCGGCAGCGCCAGCGCGCGCACGGCGAGCCGGCGCCAGTGCCGGTCGATGCCGAGCGAGAGGATCCGGTTGAGGCTGTCGTAGCGCGCGGCGATCCGGTCGAACATCGCGCCGCTGCCGAACGCGGTGGCGGGGAGGGATTCGTCGGGGTGCGGTCGTTCGTCGCCGAGCGCGCTCATCGCCACCGGCCCGCCGGCGCGCCCGCGTCGATCTCCGCCGCGAGTTGAGCGAGGGCAGCGGTGTCGACGGCCTGCGGGCCATCGGAGAGCGCGCGTCCGGGATCGGGATGCGTCTCGATCAGCAGGCCGCAGGCGCCGGCGGCGAGCGCGGCGCGGGAGAGCGGGAGGACGAGATCGCGCCGGCCCGCGGCGTGCGACGGGTCGACCACCACCGCGTGCCCGTGCACGCCGGCGATCAGCGCGACGGCGCCGAGGTCGAGCACGTTGCGCGTGTTGGGATCGAAGCTCCGGATCCCGCGCTCGCAGAAGATCACGCCCGGTGCGCCGCCGTCGAGGCAGTGTTCCGCCGCCAGGAGCCACTCGTCGATCGTCGCCGCCATGCCGCGCTTGAGCAGGATCGGACGGCCCGTCGCGCCGGCCGCCCGCAGCAGCGAGAAGTTCTGCATGTTGCGCGAGCCGATCTGGATCAGGTCCGCGTGCAGGGCGACGCGCTCGACGGTCGACTCGCCC
>CAVPCQ010000019.1:0-176703 GCA_963702425.1 uncultured Acidobacteriota bacterium | reverse complement strand
GGGCGCCCGACCTGCTGGCCCGGGGTTGCGGTCCCCGCTTCGAACGGCCTGTCGGCCGCCCGCGTTTCGAGCCCCGGACGCGATGGCCGCGCAACGCACGCTGTGCCCTGCCCCATGCGCCGGCCCGTGGGAGGCCCGGCGTGCGGCTCGCGCTCGAGGTGCAGTACCTGGAAGGGCGAGCGCACCTTCCCGTCGTCTCGCTGATCCGCGCGGCCTGAGGCGAGCACTCGGCTCGATGCCGACTCAGGCCGCCGTCTGCCCGTGCGTTCCCATTGCAGGGCGCTCGTCGTGAGATCCTCCTTGCTGAAGCTCTGCTCCACGAGTCGTGCCGTCCCGCGGACTCGCTCGATGTCCTCTGCCGATGACGAAAACGCGATCACTCGCCGCTTCAAAGTCGTTTGCTTGCTGCACCCGTGACGCAGTCGACGTTCTTGCCCGGAGGGCGCCTCGCGGCCCCCACCCGCGAGGTGCCCCCGGGCCTCTTCTACGGGCAGCCCCTCCCCCCGATCTCGTACCCGTCTGACCGGTAGCCGAGCGGCCCCTGGCCCGCGGGGCACCCGTTCTCGGCCCGGACGAGGTAGAAGAAGCACCCCCCTGCCGTCGGCTTCGTCGTATCCGTTGCCGTCGTGTTCGACCCGTCGTTGGACTCGATGCAGACGACGCCGGTGACGAAGTTGTCCCGGTGGATCGACCGAAGCGTGTCGTAGACCACCGACGTAGCCCCGCGCGAGGCGGGCGCGGACCAATTCAGGGTGGTCGTGCCGGCCGGTAGCGTCAGCGCAAGCACCTCGCTGGGCCGCGCCCAGACCGAGGCGTCGAGGTCGTTGCAGTCGTCGCGCCCGAGGGCGCCGTCCCCGTCGGCGTCGTTCCCGAAGCACGGCACCCGCTGGAACCACGTTTCCCACTCGCCGTCGGGCACGCCGGGGGCGCTGTACTTGAGATGCATGTACGCCACCGCGTACTCGTGTCCGGTCCATACCAGCGTTGGGCCATTCGAGTCCTCGTAGCCCTGCCCCGAGATCGCCTTCACACCGAGCAGGGCCCCGGCCGCGCTGACCCGTGCGAGGAAGACCACGTTCCCGCCGCCGGTGTCGTCTTGCCACGCGATCCCGTACTCGCCACCGGTCCAGACGATGTGCGGGAACCAGGAGTGACCGGTCCAGTTGTTGATCGCGAGCTCGCTGCCGATCGGGTTTCCCCCGGCGTCGAGGCGACGGAAACGGATGTCGCCGTTCGGATTAGCCGGGGGCTGGGTGCTCCACGTCACGCCGTACTCGGCACCCGTCCAGACGATGTCCGGATCCGTGCCGTAGGTGCCGGCGCTCACCACCGTCGTCGACGACGGGTTCAGGCCGAACGGGTCGATCGTCCGGAAGGTGAGATCGGAGCCGGAGTAGACGATGCCATACCCTGCGCCGTTCCACGCGAAGCGCGACTCGGCCGCGATCGTCATCGGGGTGCCGAGTTGAGTCCCGGAAGCGTCGAGCCGGTTGAGGCGCCACTCGTAGGAGGGTCCGACGTAGAACCGGTAGGCGCCGCCGTACTCGCTGCCCGTCCAGACGTACTCGCTGTTCACGGCCGAGAGCTGCGAGAGCGCGTTCCCGTTGGCGTCGAAGCGGATCAGCCCACCGCCCGACGCGGTCCTGTACGCGAGCCCCCAGCAGTTGCCGGTCCAGGTCAGGCTGCGAACCTCCTCAGCTCCGGACACTGTTGCGGTCGTGCCGACGGGCTGTCCCGCCGCGTCGAGCCGTTGGAAGTTGCACGATTCGTCGCACCACGCCACCGCGTAGCCGCTCCCGCTCCAGGCCAACAGCGACGGCCCACGACTTCGCGCGTTCGCGACCGACACGCGCAGCGCGGGAGCCCCGCGCGGGTCCTCGCATGAGGTGTCGCAGACCTCGTCCACCGCGCTGTCACAGTCGTCGTCGACGTCGTTGCAGGTCTCTGACGCGCCGGGGAAGACGGTGGCCGTGGCGTCATTCCAATCGTTCTCGCACTCCTTGTAGAGGTCGCCGTCCGCGTCGTCGCAGCAGAGCAGCCGATCGGTGTAGATCTCGTTGTTCCCGGTCCCGTTCGCGTACCACGTCACGGCGACATCGGACCCCGACCAGACCACGGAGGTCCTCGCAGAAGCGCCGCTGCTGTTGAGGGTGTACGAGCCGCCGATTAGCTCACCCGCCGCGCTCATCCGCGCCATGTAGGCCCTGCACGACCCCGTGACGCACAGGTCTCTGTTCCAGGAGAGGAGGTACTCGGCGCCAGTCCAAGACAGCGAAGGACCACCGGTGCTGGTGCCGGTTCCGAGGCGCGTCGGACCGGCGATCACGGTTCCGGCCGGGCCGACGCGGGTGAAGTCGATTCGGGGCGAGTACATCGGAGGATTTGCCCCGTTCGTGCTGAACGCGATCCCGTACTCGCCGCCCGTCCAGGCGACGACCGGGCCTCCGTTCCCGTGCGTCCCTGCGCTGACGAGCAGGTCGGTTCCGACCCTGCCGGGCGTCGTGGTGACCCGCGCGAAGTAGATCTGGCCGTCCCCCTGTTGCCAGGCGACGCCATAGCCACTGCTGTACGGCGGGGCAGCGCCCCACTGCCCCGCCGTGACCGACGGTCCGTTCGCGGTCGTTCCGGACGCGGAATCGACCTGGATATCGGTGAGGCGCGCGCCGGGCTCGCTCAGTTGCGCCAGGCGAACGTGATCCGCACCGCTGCGGTTGTCCGACCACACGACGACGTACTGGGTGCCTACCCAGGCCAGCCCCGACGGGAGCAGCCCGGTCGCGGTCGCGCTCGAAGTGAGCTTCGTGTAGCCCTGGTAGCCGCCACTGGGAGCAAAGCGGACGGAGTACAGCGATCCGGCGTCGACGACCGCCACCAGGAAGTTGGATCCGGACCAGCCGATCGAGACCCCGGTCACGTTGCTCCCGAAACTGCACCAGTCCGCGCCGAGCTTGGCCCCGTTCCGATCCATGCGAGCGAAGCACAACTGCGGGTAGCCGATTCGAGTGTCGATCCACGCGATCCCGAACTGGTTTCCGGCGAACGCGATGTCCGGCGCCGTGGAGTCGGCAGCGTCGATCGTGAACTGGTTCGCCGTCGTTGAGCCCAGCCGCGCGTTGTCACAGATCGCGTCGCAGCCCTCGTCGAGTTGTCCGTCGAGGTTGTTGTCCCGTCCGTCGCAGATGTCCTGCGTGCCGGACAGGGTCGTCTCGTCC
This sequence comes from uncultured Acidobacteriota bacterium, assembly GCA_963702425.1. Classification (GTDB taxonomy): domain Bacteria; phylum Acidobacteriota; class Polarisedimenticolia; order J045; family J045; genus JALOKP01. Next base: position 173,491 of record CAVPCQ010000019.1, on the reverse strand, counting down.
GGGGCAGCAGGCTCGGCGTCCTGCGACCGGGCAGGCGGGAAGAGAGCGAGGAGCGGGAACAGCAGGAGAACGGCGAGACGGCGACCTACCATGGGGACCTCCTGCGTGAAGTGACGCTCCGGGAGGCCTCGTGTCTCACAGCGATCGCGCCACCGGGACGCCGCCGGGGAGCAAACATCCGCGAGGCGCCCAGTTTGATGGCTCCGCAACAGGGTCCCGACCGCCCCCGACCCGCAGAGAGCGCGGCGCCACCCAGTCGGCGCCGCGGCGGGCGCTGACACGCCTGCAGTCCCGAGTCAGTTCCGCCCCTCACCCCCGCCGGTGCCAATGAGCGCTGCATGAGTAATGCGACGATCAAGGTAAGAATGGGGGAAGGGCAGAGTGGTGATGCACGCGCGCAGAAGACGCGGGCTTCCGCGCAAGTTCTCGTGCGCGAGCGCGGAACGGGGACAGCAACCGTAAGTCGGTAAGTCGGCGGCGAGTGCCCGACTTACCGACTTACGGTTGCTGTCCCCGATTCGACCGGCTTACCGGCTTACGGTTGCTGTCCCCGCCAGTTCCGCGTCGATGACCTTCTGGAAGGCCTCGAACGGCTGGGCGCCGTCGAGCGCCACGCCGTTGACGAAGAACGCCGGCGTGCCGCTGATCCCGGCCTCCTTGCCGGCCTCGGCATTCTTCTGGACCGCCTCCGCCATCTTGCCGCCGTCGAGGCAGGCGTCGAACGCCGCGCCGTCGAGGCCGACCGCGAGCGCCGCGGCCTTCAGGTCGGAGACTTCGAGCTTGTCCTGGTGCTCGAACAGGTAGTCGTGGAACAGCCAGAACTTCCCCTGGGCGTCGGCGCAGTGCCCGGCCTCGGCAGCCTTCGGCGCCCGGGCGTGGAACGGCAGCGGGTAGTCGCGGAAGACGATCCGGACCTTGTCGCCGTAGGTGCTGGCGACCTGGTCGATCACCGGCTTGCTCTTCGCGCAGTAGGGGCACTCGAAGTCGGAGAAGACGACCATCGTGACCGGCGCGCTGGCGGGGCCGCGGGCGGGTCCGGTGGCGGCCACCTCCACCCGCGGCAGCTCGGGCTGGGGCAGCGATAGCGTGACCTGGGACGCGCTGCGCAGCTGCCCGATGTACTCGACCAGTCTCTTCTGCGCCTTCTGGTTCTGCAGGTAGGGACCCAGCTGACCCTTGACCTGGTCGAACGTGCCGGGCATCCGGGCCTGGTTGTTGGCGTAGAACTCGCGCATCTCGATTTCGGTCGGTGCCGGGGTCTTCTGCTCGATCTCGACCCGGAGCAGCTCCTCCTCGGCGATCCCGCGCTTCTTGGCCTCGGCCTCGACGAGCCGCTTGGCGACCATCGCCTCGAGCGCTCCCTGGCGCAGGAGCTGTTCCTGCTCAGCCGCCTGGCGGCGGAGCTGGCGGAGCTGGGTGGAGGCCTCCTTGTCGACGTCGGCGAGCGTGATGTTCTCGCCGTTGACGACCGCAACGATCGTCGTCGGGCCGACCGGGACCTTGGCCCCGGCCGCGGGCTTGGCCGGCGTCTCGGCGGCAGGAGCCTTCTCGGCGCCGCCCTTGCAGGACATCGCAAGGAGCGCCGCGAGGGCGAGGAATACGAGGGCAAACGGGGCGCGAGTCGACGATCTCATGCGGTCTCCGGGACCCGGCAGGCGGCCGGGCGAACGCGGGAGTCTCGCCCCAAAGGCGCGGGGAGGCAATGCGGGGGGTAGAAAAGGTGCGAGCGGAGCCGGAACGCGGCCCCGCTCGCGGATGGGTTCCCGGCCCGGAACGGGCCGGCACGCCCCTGGGGCCGCTACGGGCAGATCTGGATGGGCCCCGGCACCGGGATCGGCTTGCTGGGCGACGGGACGCACGCGCGCGCGCACGCGCCCCCCGCGGTGTTGGCCAGATTGATGCAGCGCCTGTACTCCGCGCTGGTCTTCGTCCGCGTGCTCGAGGCCCGCTTCATGCAGGCGCGGTAACCGGCCGACTGCGCCGGGAAGCTCTGCGCGCACTCCTGCGCCCGGCGGTCGGCTTCGGCACGCTGCTGCTCGAGCAGATCCTCGCAGGCCTCGCGGTCTGCGCACACCTGCTGGCGACAGCCCTCCAGGCACTCTTCGGCACTCGCCGCCGCCGGCCACGCGGCACACATGAGGAAGGCGCCCGCGACAAGCGCGAGTCGCCCGGCCAGAACCTTGCTGGAAACCATACGGATCGTCCTCCGGGGGGCGAGTGGCAGCGGGCTCGGTGAGGCCCTCGCCGAGCAGGGATTGTGTGTCCGTCCGGCCCCGGTGACAACCCTCAGGTGCGAGTCAGTCTCCGCGGCGGCCACCCAGGGGGACGGCGGCCAGGACCCGCGCGCCGCGCCCGCCCGGGTAGACGAGGAGGCAGATCGCCCAGCCGTCGAGGCACAGGTCATACAGCCCGGGTCGGCGGAGATCGGGACGCAGCGTCGGGCAGGATTCCGTGCCGAGCCCGCTGAGGACCGTGCGCAGGCGCGTCAGGAGGGGCGGCGGGCAGGCGGCGCGGGACTCCAGCCAGGCTCCCGGCGCCAGCAAGGCCGGCCGGCCGGCCGACGGCGTGCCGGCGACGGCGGGCGGGCGGAAGGCGATCGTCGGGGTGGCGCTCATGGGGTCCTCCGTGGACATCCGATCAGTTGCTCTCCAGGCACCTTTACAACGCACAACCTGCCCGGGGAGTTGCACCAGGCGCAGAGATAATCCGCATGTGCCCGAACTGCCAGACCTCGAACTCTATCTCTCCTGCCTGCGGCGCCGGATCCACGGCACACGGCTCCTCCGGTGGCGACTTACCAGTCCGTTTCTCCTGCGGACCGTGGATCCCCGCCCGGAGGAGTTCGCCGGGAAGCGGGTCACCGGACTCGAGCGGCTGGGAAAGCGGATCGTGTTCGGGTGCGAGGGGGAGCTGTTTGCGGTGCTCCACCTGATGATCGCCGGCCGGCTACGCTGGCGCCCTCCCGGGGCGCCGGTCCCGGGAAAGCTCGGGTTGGCCGCCGTCGACTTCGACGCGGGGACCCTCGTGATCACCGAGGCCGGGTCGAAGCGGCGCGCCTCGCTCCACCTGGTCCGGGGCCGCGACGCGCTGGCGGCGCTGGATCGCGGCGGGATCGAGCCGCTGGCCGCCGGGCTCGAGGCGTTCGCTGCGGCGCTCGCGCGCGAGAATCACACCCTCAAGCGCGCGCTGACCGATCCGCGGCTCTTCGCCGGGATCGGCAACGCCTACTCCGACGAGATCCTGCACCGGGCCCGCCTCTCGCCGCTCCAGTTGACCCAGAACCTGTCCGGGCCCGAGGTCGCGCGGCTGCATGAGGCGTCGCAGGCCGTGCTGCGCGGGTGGCGGGACCGGCTGGTCGCGGAAACCGGCGACGGGTGGCCCGAGAAGGTGACGGCGTTCCGTGACGGGATGGCGGTGCACGGACGATTCAGGCAGCCGTGTCCCGACTGCGGCGCCCCGGTCCAGCGGATCGTGCGGGCCGAAAGCGAGTGCAACTACTGCGCGCGCTGCCAGACCGGTGGGCAGGTGCTCGCCGACCGCGCCCTCTCGCGCCTGCTGGGCAAGGACTGGCCGCGGTCGCTCGACGACCTGTAGGGGCCGGCCTCCGTGCCGGCCCACGACCGCCGGGGCCGGCCTCCGTGCCGACCCACGACCGCAGGGGCCGGCCTCCGTGCCGGCCCACCACCGTAGGGGCCGGCCTCCGTGCCGGCCCGCACTCGCGCGGCCGTCCGCGGACAGCCGCTCGTCGCCCCGGCCCGACCGCCCGGCCGGTCGGCACTTTTGCGAAAACCGCCGGCAGGCGACAGTCTTGGCGCCTCATTCCCGCGGAGGAACCCAGCTCATGAACCGCCGTCGCCCGCTTCTCGTCCCGATGCTCTTCGTCGCGCTCCTGCTCGCCCCGGCCGCTCTGGCCGAAACGGCCGCCCAGCCGTCGCCGTCGCCCGCTCCCACGGCGACCGCCGCCGCCCCCTCCCCCGCCGCCCGGACGGTCCTGGCCGCGATGGACGCCAAGGCCGACCCCTGCACCGACTTCTACCGCTACGCCTGCGGCGGTTGGCTCGATTCGACCAAGCTCCCCGCCGACCAGTCGCGCTGGGGTCGCGGTTTCGCCGAGATCGCGGAGCGCAACCGGCTCGTCCTGAAGGAGATCCTCGAGCAGGCGGCGAAGGGCGCGAAGAGCGACGAGGAGAAGAAGGCCGGCGCGTTCTACGCCTCCTGCATGGACGAGGCGAAGATCGAGGAGCTGGGGGTCAAGCCGCTCGAGCCGATGCTCGAGGAGATCGCGACGGTCAAGGACGGCGCGTCGCTGATGACGGTCGCCGGGAAGATGCAGGCGCTGACCTACGGCCCGCTGTTCGGGCTGGGTGTCGAGCCCGACTTCAAGAACCCCAACGTCAACATGGCGATGCTGATCCAGGGCGGCCTGGGCCTTCCGGACCGTGACTACTATGTGAAGGACGACGAGCGCAGCAAGACGATGCGCACCGGGTACGAGCAGAACGTCACGAAGATGTTCGAACTGATGGGCGACAAGCCCGAGGTCGCAGCCGCGGCCGCGAAGTCGGTCGTCGCCTTCGAGACGGAGCTGGCGAAGTTCTCGCGCGAGCGCGCCGCGATGCGTGATGTCGAGAAGCTCTACAACAAGAGCGACATGGCCGGCCTGCAGAAGATGACGCCGGGCCTGCCGTGGAACGACTTCCTGGCTGCGGCGACGCTCTCGGCCCCCAAGGACGTCAACGTCGCGACGCCGGAGTTCTTCGAGGGGCTGGCCAAGGTGGCCGCTACCACCCCGCCGGCCACGCTCCAGAGCTACCTGCGCTGGAACCTGCTGCGTGGTTCGGCCTCACGCCTTCCCAAGGCCTTCGTCGACCAGAACTTCGACTTCTACGGTAAGACGCTGGCCGGCCAGAAGGAGCTGCAGGCCCGCTGGAAGCGCTGCGTCATAGCCACCGACGGCGCGATGCCGGAGATCGTCGGCAGGCTGTTCGTCGACAGGCAGTTCCCGGGCTCGAGCAAGAAGACCGCGAAGGAGATGATCCAGGCCGTCGAGGAGTCGTTCGGAGTCGGCCTCGGAAACCTCTCGTGGATGGACGAGGCGACGCAGAAGCGCGCCGCCGGCAAGCTGGCGACGCTGGTCAACAAGGTCGGCTACCCCGACAAGTGGATCGATTACGGCAAGCTCGAGGTGAAGGCCGGCGACTTCTTCGGCAACGCCCAGCGGGCCGACGTGTTCGAGTTCCGGCGCCAGGCCGACAAGATCGGCAAACCGGTCGACCGCTCCGAGTGGGGGATGTCCTCGCCCACCGTCAACGCCTACTACAACCCGCTCTGGAACGAGATGGTCTTCCCCGCCGGCATCCTGCAGCCGCCGTTCTTCGACCAGTCGTACCCGATGGCGATGAACTTCGGCGGGATCGGGATGGTCGTCGGGCACGAGCTGACGCACGGCTACGACGACGAGGGGCGCAAGTTCGCGCCGGACGGCCAGCTCAAGGAGTGGTGGGAGCCGGCCGTCAGCGAGAAGTTCGAGAAGCAGGCGGCGTGCATCAAGGACCTGTACGGGACGTTCGAGGTCCAGCCCGGCGTGAAGCTCAACGGCGAGCTGACCCTGGGCGAGAACATCGCCGACTTCGGCGGGATCAAGTACTCATACCGAGCGTATCGGGAGTGGGCCAGGAAGAACCCGTCCGAGACGCCGGCCGTTCCGGGGCTGACCGACGACCAGCTGTTCTTCGTCGGGTTCGCCCAGACCTGGTGCTCGCTGCAGACGCCGGAGATCGAGCGCGTGCTGGCCACGGTCGACCCGCACTCACCGCCGAAGTTCCGGGTCAACGCGCCGGTCTCGCACCTGCCGGAGTTCTCGGCGGCGTTCCAGTGCAAGGCCGGAACCCCGATGCACCCGGAGAAGACCTGCGCCGTCTGGTAGGACATCGGGCCGGGACGCGACGTCGCGCGGCCGGGGGATCGTAGGGGCCGGCCTCCGTGCCGGCCCGCACCCCCCCCCCCGCGCGTCGTTCGGGCCGGCACGCAGGCCGGCCCCTGCGATCCCCCTCAAGTCCCCCCCGCCCCGGCCGACGAGTGTCCCGGAGGGAACCCGTTCGCTCCGGTCCGGTCGGTTCCGGCCGGCGGCGGGCCCCCGGGGAGCGTCATGATCGAGGTCGAAGAACGCCCGACCAAGGCCGCCGAGCCGAAAACGCAGCCACCCGAACCCACCGGCCCCGTCCCGTCGTCGGCCGGCACGGCGATCGCCGAGCTACTCCTTGCCGGGGGGCTCCTGACGCCGGAGCAGCTGCGCTACGCCCAGCGCGTCCACGCCAAGCTGCCGTCGCCGAAGCCGCTCCTGCAGGTGATGGAAGAGCTGAACTACGTCACGGATGAACAGATCCGGAAGACGCTCCAGGCCAACCGGGTCTCGATCAAGTTGGGCGACCTGCTGGTCGAGCTGGGCTACGTCTCCGAGGCCGACCTCAAGACGGCACTCGCGATCCAGAAGGAGAAGCCCGGCGCGCGGCTCGGCGAGGTGCTGGTGGACAACCACCTCATCTCCGAGACCGAGCTGTTCAGCGTGCTCGCCTACCAGCTGGGCTACACGCATATCCCGTCATCCGAGTGCATCGCCGACAAGAAACTGGCCAAGATGGCGCCGACGCGCGTCTACAAGACGCACGAGTTTCTGCCGATCTCGACCACCGACGGTTCGGTGCTGATCGCCTTCGCGAACCCGCTCGAGCCGAACCACATCGCCGCCGCCAAGCGGATCTTCGGCGAGAACATCAGCTTCGGCCTGGCCAGCCGGAAGGCGATCGAGACCGCGATCACCCGCCTCGAGCAGGCCGACGCGCCGGCCCCCGCGGTCAGCGCCACCGAGAACGTCATCGTCGCGGCCGCACAGTCGATCCTCCAGGACGCGATCAAGGAGCGCGCCAGCGACATCCACTTCGAGCCGATGAAGGACCGGCTGCGGATCCGGATGCGGCGCGACGGAACCCTCGTCCCCTACAAGGACATCCCGCTCGAGATGGCCTCGTCCCTGACCAGCCGGATCAAGATCCTCGCCGGGGCCGACATCGCGGAACGCCGCCGCCACCAGGACGGCCGCATCCTCTACGAGACCGGCAACGGCGCGATCGACATCCGGGCCTCGTTCTACGTCACGATTCACGGCGAGAAGACGGTCCTGCGCCTCTTGAACAACCGCGAGACGCTGCTCGAGATCAAAGACGTCGGGATGGCGCCGAGGATGCTCCAGCGGTTCGTCGAGGACGCACTCGACGCGCCGTCGGGCGTCGTGATCATCACCGGGCCGACCGGCTCGGGGAAGACGACGACGCTCTACGCGTCGGTCAACCACCTCAACGACGCCAAGACCAGCATCATCACGGCCGAGGACCCGGTCGAGTACGTGATCGACGGGATCTCGCAGTGCTCGATCAACCCCAAGATCAGCGTCTCCTACGAGGAGACGCTCAAGCACATCGTCCGGCAGGATCCCGACATCATCGTGATCGGCGAGATCCGCGACCAGTTCTCGGCCGAGACGGCGATCCAGGCCGCGCTGACCGGGCACAAGGTGCTGACGACGTTCCACACCGAGGATTCGATCGGCGGCCTGCTGCGCCTGCTGAACATGAACATCGAGGCCTTCCTGATCTCCTCGACGGTGGTCAGCGTGGTCGCCCAGCGGCTGGTCCGGCGGGTCTGCACCAAGTGCGCCGAGGACCGCGTGCTGTCGCCGCACGAGCTGCGCCGGCTGGGGTACGAGCCGCGCGACATCAAGGGGGTGAGCTTCAAGCTCGGCGCCGGCTGCCCGGCCTGCCGGCACCTCGGCTACCGCGGCCGCGTCGCGGTCTTCGAGCTGCTGGTCCTGAACGAGCCGGTCAAGGAAGCGGTGCTGGCGCGCAAGACCTCCTACGAGATCCGCCGCGTCAGCACCGAGACCAGCGGCCTGGTGACGCTGCTCGAGGACGGGATCGTGAAGGCCGCCCAGGGGTTGACGTCGTACGAAGAGATCATCCACCACCTTCCGCGCCTCGCGAAGCCGCGCCCCGTGGCCGAGCTTCGCCGCCTCCTGGGGATCGCCGAATGAGCCAGGAACTCCCGCTGCTCCGTCAAGTGACCGAGTTCGCCACCAAGAACGACCTCAAGCTTCCCGTCTTCAACGACGTGGCGATCAAGATCCAGTCGATCGCCAAGGGCGACGACTTCGAGGTCGCCGAGGTCGAGCGGCTGATCCAGTCGGACCAGGCGCTGGCGGCCGAGGTGCTGCGCGCCGCAAACTCGCCGTTCTTCGGCGGCCTCGCGCAGATCACGACCGTGCGCGCGGCGATCGTCCGGCTGGGCCTGAAGCAGGTCGCCCAGCTCGTGCTGCTGGCGTCCGAGCGCAGCCGCTATACCGCCCGGAATCCGCAGATCGCCGAGCTGATGCAGACGCTCTGGTCGCACGCCTCGGCCTGCGCGCTCTCGTCGCGCTGGCTGGCGCACAAGCTGGGTCACCGCTCCCTCGAGGAGGAGGTCTTCGTCGGCGGTCTGATCCACGACGTCGGGATGCTCTTCCTGGCCCGCGTGCTGGACGAGATGCAGGCCGAGGCCAAGGGGAAGCTCGAACTGCCGTCGGAGCTGCTGCACGAGCTGCTGCTGACCGCCCACACCGACCAGGGCCACCGGCTGCTCGAGGAGTGGAACCTCCCAGAGGTCTACCGCGTCATCGTGCGCGACCACCACACCGAGGAGATCGACCCGGCGAACACGCCGCTCTTGATCGTCCGGCTGGCCAATGAGGCCTGCCACCGGCTGGGGATCGGGATCGCGCACGACCCGTCGATCGTGTTGTCGGCCACCGCCGAGGCGCATCAGCTGGGGGCGACCGAGGTCGTGCTGGCGGAACTCGAGATCACGCTCGAGGACTCGGTCGCGGCGGCGGTGTAGGCGCGCTGCGGCCCGGCCGGAGACGCCCACCGCCCGTGGCGGGTTGCGCCCCCGCCCGTCTATCATTCCCCGCTCGACACCAATCCGGGGGCGGCCGTGTCCGGCACGCCTCGAGGGGGTCTCAATGCTGACTGGACGAAACGCAGCGATCCTGGCATCGGCCTTCGCGCTCGCGGCCGGTCTCGCCGGCACGCCCGCGCAGGCGCAGGCGCAGAAGTCGACCGAGGAGCTGGCCAAGGCGGCACAGAACCCGGTCGCCGACATGATCAGCCTCCCGTTCCAGAACAACACCAACTTCGACTACGGCCCGGACGACGACGTCCAGAACATCCTCAACATCCAGCCGGTCTGGCCGTTCCGCATCGCGCCGGACTGGAACCTGATCACCCGGACGATCCTGCCGGTGGTCTACCAGCCCGACCTGACGCTGCCGGTCACGGTGTCGCCGGGCGTCGTCGAGGACGTCAACGTCAACGGGGCCTTCGGGCTGGGGGACCTCAACGAGACCCTCTACTTCTCGCCGGCCAAGTCGGGCAAGGTGATCTGGGGCGTCGGTCCGACCTTCACCTTTCCGACCGCCACCGACGACGTGCTGGGCTCGGGGAAATGGAGCGCCGGCCCGGCCTTCGTCGTCCTGACGATGCCGGGGCACTGGGTCGTCGGCGCGCTGATCAACAACCAGTGGTCATACGCCGGCAGTTCGAACCGCGCCGACGTCAACGCGATGCTGCTGCAGTACTTCATCAACTACAACTTCGCAAAGGGGTGGTACGTCACGACGGCCCCGATCAACACCGCCAACTGGGAGGCCTCGAGCGACGACCGCTGGACCGTCCCGATCGGCGGCGGCGTCGGGAAGATCTTCCACGCCGGCAAGCAGGCGATGAACGCGTCGGTCGACGCCTACTACAACGTCGTCAAGCCGGACAACGTGCCGGCGGCCGACTGGCAGCTTCGGATCCAGCTCCAGCTCCTGTTCCCCAAGTAGGCGCCGCCGTCTTGACCGACCTCCGCACCGAGCGGCCCTCGCCGTTCGATCCGCCGCTGCCGGAGTCGGTGACGACCGTCCGCTCGGGCGGCAAGACGATCCACATCGTCGGCACCGCGCACGTCTCCCCGGAGAGCGTGCGCGAGGTGCGCGAGGTGATCGAGCGTGTCCGGCCCGACTCGGTCGCGGTCGAGCTGGACGAGAACCGCCTGGCCGCGATGACCGACGAGGAGCGCTGGAAGAAGCTCGACATCTTCCAGGTCATCCGGCAGGGGAAGGTCCCGTTCCTGCTGGCCTCGCTCGCGCTCTCCACTTGGCAGGCGAAGCTGGGCGAGCGCTTCGGCGTCAAGCCGGGAGCCGAGCTGCTCGCCGCCGTGAACGCCGCGAAGGAGACCGGCGCGAAGCTGGTGCTCGCCGACCGCGACATCCAGGTGACGCTCAAGCGGGTCTGGGGCCGACTGTCGCTCTGGGATCGCGCCAAGCTGCTGGGCGCGCTGATCGAGGGGTTCTTCAAGCACGAGGAGATCACGGAGGAACAGCTCGAGGAGCTGCGGCGCGGCGAGGCGCTCTCGACGATGATGAAGGAGTTCGCCGAGGAGCTGCCGCAGATCAAGGAGCCGCTGATCGACGAGCGCGACGCGTGGCTCGCCGGCCGCGCCGCCGAGGCGCCGGGCGAGACGGTCGTCGCCGTCGTCGGCGCGGCGCACGTTGCCGGAATGGTCGCGCGTCTCGGGCAACCGGTCGACTTCGCCGCGCTCTCGACGATCCCGCCGCCGTCGCGCTGGATGACGGTCGTGAAGTGGGCGATCCCGGCGCTGATCCTCGGGGCGTTCGCGTTCGGGTACCGCGAGCACTCCGGCCAGGGCCTGATGGAGCTGGTCACGGCCTGGGGCGTGCCGGTCGCGGTCGGCACGACGGTCTTCTCGCTGCTCGGCGGCTCGCGCATCTTGACCGCGCTGTCGGGCCTGGTGTTGGGCCCGGCGGCGGCGCTCAACCCGACGCTCGCCTCGGGGATGCTGCTCGGGCTGGTCGAGGCCTGGCTGCGCAAGCCGACCGTGGCCGACTGCGAGACGGTGCGCGAGGACTTCAAGTCGCTGCGCGGGATCTACCGCAACCGCTTCCTGCGCGTGCTGCTGGTCAGCGTGATGGCGACGATCGGGACGGCGATCGGACAGTGGATCGGGATCACCTGGCTACTGGCGGCGCTGCGGAGGGGGTAGCCGGCTGCGACGTTCCGCCGCGGCCTCGCGAGGAGTGCTCGCCCCTCCGGGCCGGGCAAGTGGCTCGCTAGGCGATGCTGCGGACCGGCACCGTCCCTTCGCCCCACGTGAGCTCCGGGGCCCGGTGCAGCGACTGGATCCTCTCCGACGCCGTTTCGAAGGGGCCCTTCGCGAGGATCGCTGTCAGCCTCGACATCATGCCGCCGAGGTTTCTGTAGTGCCGCGAACGCGTCACCCACCCCGCTCGGAGCCGCGGCTGATCGGGATCGATCTCCCAGGGATGCACGTACAGGACGGCCGCGTGCCCCTCCCGTTGGCGAAGGTGCGCCACCCCCCACCGGCAGAACGCCGCGGGAAGCTGTCGCATGTACGCCCCGCCCGCCACCGGCCAGCGGCGTCCGAACGCGGGAGCGGTCGCCGGCGGGAGTTCCCAAAGGAGCCCCGTCCTCGTCCGTATCGCGTACGGGTGCGGTGGGGCATCCGGGATGCCGTAGTGCGGGTGCAGGACGGGGAAGACGCTCGAGTCGTACCGGAACCCCAGTTCCGCCAGGATCCCCAGCGCCCACCAGCTGTCGCGGCGAATGGAGAAGGACGGTGCGCGGTACCCCGTGACCTCGGTGCCGCTGGCCTGCTCGATCGCGTCCTTGGCCAGCAGAGTGTCGTCGCGGAAGACCCGCGGCGTCAGTTCGAAGACCGGTCGGTGCCAGTACGAATGGCAGCCGACCTCATGTCCCCGGTCGACGATGCGGCGCACCATCTGCGGGCGCTGCGTCGCTTCCCAGCCGAGCACGAACCACGTGCCACGGACGCCGTGCTCGTCGCAGAGATCGAGCAGCCGCGAGACGTTGTCTTCGACACGCGACGGGTAGTACGCCCAGTCCTCGGGGCGCACGATCGACCGGAACGCCGCGACCTGAAAGTAGTCCTCGACGTCAACGGTGAAGACGATCGGCGGTGACGGTGCGGCGTAGAGTTGGGCCTCAGCAGGCTCGGCCCTGACGAGCGCCGGGCCGCCCTGCAGCGCTCGGGGAACGGAGCTCATAGGCCCTCCATTCCGAGTACGGTTCGAACGGTCTTCACCAGGATGCGGAAGTCGAGCCAAGGCGAGAAGTTCTTGATGTAGTAGAGGTCGTAGGAGAGCTTCTCGAGCGCCTCATCGTTTCCGGCGGTGTAGCCGTAGCACACCTGTGCCCAGCCGGTGACGCCGGGACGGACGGAGTGGCGGAAGACGAAGTAGGGCGTCAACTCGTGGTACTGCTCCACGAAGATCGGCCGTTCCGGACGCGGGCCGACCAGCGCCATTTCTCCCTTCAGCACGTTGATCAGCTGGGGCAGCTCGTCGATGCGAGACTGGCGCAGAAAGCGTCCGAACCGGGTGATCCGGGCGTCGTCCGAGCGGGAGAACTGCGGGCCGTTCTTCTCGGCGTCCTTCACCATGGTACGGAGTTTGATCACGCGGAAGATCCGGCCGCGCAGGCCGACTCGCTCCTGAGTGTAGAAGATCGGACGCCCGGTTTCGATCAGGACGCCCAGAGCCGCCAACGCGATGATCGGCAGCGCGAACGCGCACATGGCGATCGCGAGCAGGTACTCGCCCCCGACCTTCGCGATGGTCTTGGCCCGCGACAGACGGAAGCCCGGCCCGTAGGCCAGGTCGGCGGGGTGGATCGAAAGGACCGGGATCTTCCCCGTCAACTCCTCGAGGAACGTCGCCACGTCCTGAACTTCGACCCCGCGGAAGCGCAGGTCGATGAGCTTGTGGACCGGCATGCTCCCGCGACGATCGTCGAGGGCCACGACGACCCGCGCCGGCAGCCGCTTCAGCGCGACATCACCCTTGCCGCGGAGATCGCGCTCGACATCCGGGTGGTCCGCCGGGGGGGGGAAGAAGAACCGCTCCGCATCCGCGGGCCTGACCACGCCGGCGAGCCGGAACCGTCCTCGCCCATGATTGATGAGCGCGTGCGCGCACTGGCGCGCCTTGGCTCCATCACCAATTACAACGACACTAGGCCTGTCGGTCGAAACCGTCTCGCGCGTTGCGCTCATCGTCACCCCATACGGCGTCGGGCGTCGTCGAGGAGGCACCGTCTGTCTTCGACGGTTCGCCAAGCGAAGCGCTTCGGCGGGAGCGGCCCCAGCCGCTCCACCCCCCCATAGGGTTGGCACGTCTATTCCGGTGAAACCCCGGCCCCTGCATCGCGGACGTCGTCGGTTTTCCTTCGTGGCCAGCCGCCGACGTTTTCCCAACGCCCGTATTTCTCCAAGGCGCCGGATGCGAGGCTCTTTTCCCGTCCCATCGGAACCGGTCTCTGAGTCCCCGGAAGGTCAAGAGACGCGCGTTCCTAGCTGGGGACTATACGCCGATTCTTCAGATTCTCAACCGAAAGAAGACTCAAAAATCCGGAATCGTTCCGGCTTATCAGCCTTTATCCGGCACATTCCCCGGGTGTCCGGAAGAGGACACCCGGGAGCGATGGGACGCGAGGCACTGGCCCCGGCTCGGAGCGCTGACTGACGAAAGCGCAGCGAAAAGGTCGGCCCATGCCGCGCGGTGACCGCAGGGATGCCCTCCCCAATCCGCCTGGCCGGCCGGGGCGGCTCGCCCGGGACGATCGCTCCGGAACAGGAGGCCCCCAGTGATCCAGCGGCGGGCGCCTTGCAAGAGTCGTCCCTCCAGCCCGGCGAGAGATCCCGCAGGTGAACCGCCTCCGGGTCGTGAAGCGGCGCCGACGCTCGCCAACTCGCCAACGCGGCGGAAAAGACGCCCGGCGCTGCGCAGGCTGAAGCGACCAGAGGTCACAGGCCCCGTTCCGGATCGCGGCGGTGCGCATGCCCTTCCCCCCAATCAGGTCAGCCCGAGTGATCGTGATGTGGTTCCCCGAGCACGCACGGAGTCCTGGTCCTGGAGTGCGGCAGTGGAGCCGGTCCTGAACTGCGGTGCTCGCTGTCTTGTCGGCTGCTCGAGCAGCGCTTTCGCCGCATCGCGGGCCCGCCCGTCGCCGACGAGCTGCAGCACTCTCGGCCCGACGACGGGCGCTCGCCGTGGAGGCTCTCGAGGCGCGGGCACGAAACGCTGCGGCCCGCCTGCGGCCGGCGCAATGCTAGGCTTCCAGCGCCATGAAGCGCTCATCGAATCACGTGGCCGCCCCCGAGCTCCATCTCGTCGCCATGGCGTGCGATCCGCACCGCGACGCAGGGCCACTCGGCCCGGCCGACTTCTCCGGCATCGACTGGACGCGGCTGCGCACGGTCGCGTCACTTCACCGCGCCGCGCCGATCGTTGCGGAATTCGTGCTCGAGCGCGCACCGCAGGAGATCGTGCCGGCGCGCGATCGCGAGGCATTCGAGGCGCTCGTTGCGGACGCCCAGACGAATTGCCTGACGCAGGTCGTCGTCGCCGGTCAGGTGCTTGACGGATTCCGCCGCCACGGGATCCCGGTGATCGCGTTGAAGGGGCTTGCGCTGGCGGAGCGGTTCTACCGCCTGCCGTGGCTGCGCGCGGCCCGGGACATCGACCTGCTGGTGCGACGAGCGGATCAGCCGGCGGCCGAGCGCGTGCTCGCCGAAGCGGGGTTCCGGCTCACCTCCGGCAGACGTATGCCGTTCGAGCCGTTCCACGCGTCGTGGATCCACCCGGAGCGGCGGGTGGGCCGGATGATCGAGTTGCATTGGGAGGTCACGCCGGGCGACTCCCCCGTGCGGTTCGACGTCGAGCGCTGGTGGCGCGAGGCCCGGAGCGCGGAAATCCGCGCGGGGACCGTTCTGCTCCCGCCCGCGGACGACGAGGTGGTGTACCTCGCCTGGCACGCCTGTCAAGGACCGGGGCAGGCGATCCGTGACCTGTCCGACGTGGCCCGATCTCGGATGGCGGCGGGGGCCGGCTGTGCCAACGACGGCGGCGGCGACTGCCGCCTGGCTGCGGTCGCCGACCAGGCGGGGGCCCGCGGATTCCTCAGGCACGTGCTGGGGCTTTCCGCGTCGCTCTGGGGCACCGCAGTCCCTCCCTCGCCCCCCCGGTCCCCCTGGCCGCGTACGGCCCTCCGGCGCCGCCTGGCCGACCACGCCCTGAGCCTGGGCGCTTCCCTGCCCCTCGAGGACGAACCGTGGTGGCCGCTCGAGCACGTTTCGCACCTTTGCCTGATCGATCCCCCCGGAGGGGGCGCGGCGTTCCTGGTCCGCCGGGTGCTGCGCGAGTTCGGTGCGGACGCGGCGGTGCGTGGCGAAGCAGAGCGGGCACTTCTGCGCGCGAAAGCGCTGGCCGCGCTGTTCGTAACGACGGTGCTCCTGCTGGGATGGGACGGGGCGAAGGTGACCCGCTGGCGCGAACGCCTCGGCGCGCTGGGCTGGGCGTGGCGATCCTGAGAGCGGCCGACTTCGACAGCGTGGCCCGCGCGTCGCCGTGCGCCTGGTGTTCCGTGACCTTGAATCGCTCGATCCTCGCGCGCGCGATCTCGCGGATCGTCCCGCGGCGGTCGCAGGGCAAGAAGAGCGCCCGCGTCGTGTCGTTGAGCCTGCCGGGCCGTTCGACTCACGCCGGAGGGGAAACGGGCCAATGGTCGGATCACCCCGCGTCCGCGGACCTCGTCTCAACGGGTTCCCGGGCCCAGGTCGACTGCGCCACCGCCGCCCGGATCGGACTGATCCAACAATTTCCGCGCCCACAGCTCGCAGTTCGTGATTCCCCACAGTAGCTCGCTGTGATCGGCACCGTCGCGGTGCTCCTTCACCAGCCGTTGCAGCCGCAGGTTATCCCACCACCCCCGCTGCGACGTTCTCGCTTCGAGCAGCATGTCGAGGTAGCAGCCCAGGGCAGAGTCCTGGCGCATCCACTGCGCGAGAGGCACTCCGAACCCGGACTTGGGCCGGTCGATGATGTCGTCTGGCACCAGGCCGCGCGCCGCGGCCTTGACCAACGCCTTTCGTTGCAAGCCCGGGGCGCGCACATTTGACGGCAAGCGTGCGGCGAACTCGACAATGCGGTAGTCGAGGAATGGCACGCGCGCTTCGAGGCCATGGGCCATCGACATCTTGTCCATACGTTCGAGCACGTTGTGCAGGTACGTGACGGACTCGAAGGCCATCAGACGCCAGAGCAAGTCCTCGTCCCTCGGCACCAGGGCCAGACGCGCAGCAAGCGGCTCGCCGTTGCAGAGCCCGATCAGATCGCGGTTCAGGACATATCCGGCATTCTCTGCAATAAGGACGTCGTCCGGCTGCCCAAGTACCCCGGCGATCATCTGTGCCTTGCGCTGGCGCAGAGGCCGCAGCATCGGCGCCAGCAACGCCTCGGGCCACGCCCCGCAGCGGCGCAGCGTCCCCAGCGCTTTGAGCAGGCGGTACCGGGGATAGCCGGAGAAGAACTCGTCCGCCCCCTCGCCGGTCAGGACCACTGTCACTTTCTGGCGAGCGTACCAACTCAAGCGCCGGATCAGCACCGAGTTCGCGTGATTGAGCGGCTCGTCGTGGTGCCAGATGCTGGACGGCAGCTCGCGGGCGAACCCCGCCGCATCGGCAACCACCTCCTCGTGCAGCACGTTGAGCCCGTCCGCCAGGCGGCGCGCGTGAGGTCGCTCGTCCCAGGCTGGATCCTCGAAGCCTACGGCGAAGGTGCGCACTGGTTCGCTGACCTCGCGAGCCATCAGCGAGGTCACCAGGCTCGAATCCAATCCACCGCTGTTGAATGAGCCCAGCGGGACATCGGCTACCAGGCGCAACCGGACTGCGTCGGTCAATAGTGCTCGCAGCTCCTCCGCCACAGCGCGCGGGTCGCGTGGCGCCCTCGCTGGTTCCGGGCGTGGCAGGGTCCAGTAGCGCGTGACCCGGTGAGCGTCCCGGCGAAAGACCTCAACGGTCCCCGGTTCCATCGCCCGGACGCCGGCAAACATCGTCCGACCACCGCTCAGTTGACGAAATCGCACGAATTCGGCCAGGGATTCGGGTTCGAGCTGGCGGGGAGCGCCCGGAAAAGCCAGGATCGCCTTGATCTCCGAGGCGGCGACGACGCCGTCGGGACTCTCCCACACGTAGAGCGGCTTGACCCCCAGGCGGTCTCGAATCAACACGAGCGAGCGGTCGCGCTGATCCCAGATCGCTGCGGCGAACATCCCGTTGAGCCGCTGCACGAACTCGACGCCGAATTCCTCGTATAACCCGATCAGCACCTCGGTATCCGACGAGGTGCTGAATCGCACTCCGCGTCCCTCGAGCTCACCGCGCAGCTCTCGGAAGTTGAAAACCTCTCCGTTGTACGCGATCCAGGTCCTGCCGGAGGGGCCGACCATCGGCTGATGGCCTCCTGCCAGGTCGATTACGGAGAGTCTGCGGTGCCCAAGGCCCGCCTCGCCATCCACCAGGATTCCCGAGTCATCCGGCCCTCGGTGGGCCAGCAGCGCGGTGGCTCGTTCCAGCACGTCCCGCTCAACCGCTTGGGGATGATTCCTCCGCAACCAGGCGACGAGTCCACACATTGCGCTCAACCCCTCCCAGCCGCCGCGGCGTAGACCGCTCGCAGATCACGGCCGATCCTGTCCCAGCTGAAATCACGGGACACGAGTTCGCGCCCGGCACGACCCAGCGCCGCTCCCTGCGCGGGTTCGCGAAACAACCGGCTCACTGCGGAGGCGAAGCCCGCGGCATCGTCCGCCAGTACGGCGTGGACACCGTCTTCCACGCCGACCCCTTCGACCGCCATGCGGGTCGCGACCAACGGCATCGCCTGGGCCAGCGTGTCGAGGATCTTCAGCCGAGTGCCACCGCCGTCGTGGATCGGGCAAACGTACACCGCGCAATCGCGCACGTGCGTCCTGATATCCTCCACCTCACCCAGCACGCGGACGCGCGAGTCTCGCGCGGCGCGCTGCTGCAAGTCCCCCGGTGGATCCCGGCCGATGAGCGTGAATGTGGCCGCGGGATGCGACTCGACGACGCGAGGGAAGACCTGATCCAGAAACCAGCGCGCCGCCTTGAGGTTCGGGTACCAGTTGAGCCCCCCGACGAAGATCGTCGATTCGGGACGACACGTGCGTGTGGGCGGGACCGGGGCAAAGTACTCCAGGTCGACGCCGTTGGGGATTACGAAGGAGCGTGCGGCGGGAATGACCGCTGCCAGCCGCTCGCGGTCGAGGTCCGAGACCACGAGGTGCGCGGCCAACCACGGGGCCACGCGCCGTTCCAGGTCCGCCAGACGGCGCGCCTGCAGAGCCATGAACACTTTACGCGGGCCCCGGCGCTCCTGTTCCGCGCGCCGGCGCATCATGTGGGATTCCACGTTGTGGTGGTTCAGTACTCGGCCCGGACCGGGGACTGTCTCCGCATACTGCGCCAAGCCAACCGTGTCGAAGTGCACGACGTCGGGAGCGAACCGGTGCCATTCGTCCGCGATCGCCTGGCGCATTGCGAAGGAGGAGAACCACACCTCATCGTAGGCGCCGCGCAACAGGCTCCGGAGTGCGACCCGCTCGCGGTGCAGCCGGCCTGCTTCCGCCGGGATGGGAAGGGACTTTACCCGAACACAATGTTCCAGGAGCGCACGCTCGGCCTCCCGGACGCACTGCTCATCGCCGAGAAGATCCCGCTGATTGAAACTCAGTAGGGAGACCTCGGCTCCTCGAGCGGCCTCGCGAATCAGGTGATACGAGCGGATGTTCGAGCCGCCCCGGAGCGGCCAGGGCAGGAAGTGTCCTACCCACAGGAGCTTCATCACGGACGCTCGACGCCGCGCCGGCGAATCACGATCGTCCTCCCAGCTCTCCGATCTGGTGCGGTCCCTTCACACGGCTGATCACCCAGCGGAACTTGCCACTCGATTCCTGGGCAATCTCGTCGACCGTCACAATGCTGATCGCGACGCCCACCCCCAGACGCTCCTGCAGCTCTGCGAGCAAGCCCTGAGACTGACGTTCGTCGAATCCCGTCGTCGTCTCCAGCCGGACCACGACACGGTCCAGCGCTTCCTGCTCGATCTGCGATCGTCGGACACCCACCAGCGGCTTGAACGGGTGTGTCAGAACGGAGGAGCTGACAAGACGTCCATCGGGTGTGACGAGCGCGTCTTCTCGCTTGGTCGTCACCGGGGCCAGCCGACGGCTGGCAAGCCCGCAAGGGCAGGGCTCCTCCAGGACCTCGGTCACGTCGTGCATCTCGTAGCGCAGGAGCGGCATGCCGCGATTCGTCAGGCCAGTGGCCACCAGCGGCTTGCCTCCCTCCCGCTGCCCGGAAACAGTCGGCTCAACGTAGCCATAGCCCTCGAGAAGGTGCAGTCCATCGTGGCGCCGGCACTCCACCGCGAACGCGACGCGCTCTGCGCAGCCGTAGTAGTCGAACACCTCGGCCCCGAAGACCTCTTCGATCAGCGCCCGTTGAAAGGGAAAGAGCGTCTCTGAGGTGGTCAATACGCGAGGAATCCGAACGCGGATCTTCTGATCGCGCGCCAGGCAGGCCAGCAGGTACGCGATCGACGGATAGGTCTCCAACGCAGAGCTGCGGAATCTCGCGATGGCATCGAAGTAGACCGACGCCGTCTTCGGCGAGATGTGGAACGCCGAGAGCCAGAGCTCGTGATCAGCCCAGTTCGGGATCCAGAACGGAGCGGTTGTCCGGTCCGCTGCGATCAGGCGACGTCCCCAGACCACGGCGACACGGTCAGCGGGAGAGAGGCCGGCCCGTATCCGTACGATCTTTTCAGCGGCGCGGTTCCACACGCGCTGGGGCAGATCGTAGACAAGCTGGAGTGGGCTGCCCGTCGTTCCACTCGTGTGCCCGTGGTGCAGGCTCGTCCTCTCGGCATGCAAGCGGTGCTGCTGCGACTGAATGACGCGCCGCTGCAACTTGGGTAACCGATCCAGGTCGTCGAGGCTCGACAAAGCGGGGAGCGTCGAATACTCCGGACTCTCACGATAGTAGGGCACACGTTCGCGGGCCCAGCTCAGGAGCGCGTTGAGCTGCTCGAGTTGATAGGAGGCGACCAGGGAACGGCCGAGGCGATCCACTGCCTCGAGTTGGTCGATGCGCTGGCGCAGGGGGCCGCGTTCTCGCTGCCAGCGCAGTCGCACCGCATAGGCGTTGAACCCGAGCACGCGAATCGAGTGCGGGCTTGCTTCAAACACTCTGTCGCGCAACGACATGCGCCCCGACCCCCTCACCCTAGCGCCAGGTACTTGAAGGGCACGGTCACAATACCTGGCGTCCGATTGCCGGACCGGCCCGTCGTCGTTCCCGTTCCGCCCGGGTGACTTCGTGGACAATACGGCAGAGTTCCCGGGCGCGCCGCTGCTCGGGAGCCAGCCCTGAGCGGTTGCGCTGAGGGGATTGGAGGAACCGAGAATCGACGGACAAACCAGCTATTGTGGCGTGCGGCCATCTTCCCCTCCATTCCTGCCCAGCAGCTCGCGGTAGATCTCGTGGGTGCGTCGAATCAGGACCGGCATGTCGAACTCCGACTCAACCGTTCGGCGCCCGCGCGCGGCACGCTGGCGGGCCTCCTGGCGGTCCGAGAGGGCGTGGACGATCGCCTCCACCAGGCTGAGCGAATCGTGGACAGGGACGAGCCAGCCCGTGGCGCCGTCTTGGATCAACTCGGGGGTTCCACCGACCGACGTGGCCACGACCGGCACGCCGAGGGCCATGGCCTCGAGGACAACGTTCGGAAGGCCTTCGGTGGTCGAGTTGAGCACGAGCAGGTCGAGGTCGCCGAAGATCTCCTTGATGTCGTTGCGGTAACCGAGGAGGCGGATCGCCTCGGCCGCGGCGCCCCGGGCGGCCAGTTCGCGCACGAGGTCGACATCCGGACCATCCCCCACGAAGATCAACCGCGCGTGGGGCAGTTGCGCCAGTACCTGTGGGAACACCTTGGCGAGTTCGCGTTGTCCCTTCTCCGCGCTCATACGCCCGACGTGACCGACGAGCAGCGCCGGTTCCGCCAGCCCAGGCAGACCACGCAAGGCGTGCGAGCGGTACCCGGCAGGATACGACTCCAGCGCAATGCAGTTCCGCACCAGCTTGATCCGAGCGGGGTTCAAGCCGCGCTGGACCAACTCACGCTCCATGGCCCTGGAAACGGCAAACACGGCCCTCATGCGGCGCATCAAGAGGAGGTTCAGTTGGCGATACAGCGCTCGCTTGGGATCGATCGGAATGAAACCGTGCAACGTGGTGACAACAGGGACCCGAGTCAGCGCTCCCACCAAGACTGAAAGCACGTCGGTTCGGAACTCGTGCGCGTGGATCAACGCGATGTTCTCCCTGCGGATGTGCCTCGCCACTTCGACGATCCCTCGGACCATGCCCGCGGCGCCATCGGGGAGTCCGAACACTGGGCAATAGGGTGCCATCGCCCGAAGGAACGGGTTCTGATCTGCGGCACCGAATGCGGCCACCTCGTAGGAGACGTCGACATCGCTGTTGAGTCTCACTGTCTCCCGGATCGTCTTGCCCGGCCCGCACAAGCGGTCCGTGTCCCGCAAGTGAAGCACGCGCAACGGCCCGCGGCGGCGAGAGACCGGTGAGGACATCAACTCCTCTCCGTCGGGACTGGGTCCCGGAAGTGGCGTCTGCACCGTTCATCGCGGACGCGATCACTGCGTCCCCGCTTCATAGCGGCAGCCTTCGTGCTAGATGAGGACCCAGCGACTGCGTGATCGAAAGGGGTAGGCGTTTCCAAGCCCGGCGGAGCAAGGCCGCCGCTCGGCCTTCCGTGGTCCCAGCGACGGATGCGACGCCGGCTGCAAGGTAATACCATGGCAACGGCTCCGAAACCGAGCCCCATTGCATCTTGAAACGGTGGGTCCCGCTGTCAGCAGTCGACCGTCCGAAATCGAAGATCGCGTCGCCCCGCTCGATCGAACTGGCCAGCGCCTTCCAATAGAGGAGCATGTTTGGGCTCAGCCGGTCGTAGCGAGGCAGGGTACCCGCCCACATCATCTCAGAGGTCGACCGGAAGCAGTTCAGCCAACCGGCAGCGACGGCGGTGCCCCTATAACGCACAACGAAGATGCGGTTTTCGCCGCCGAAGGTCCTGAGCAGGGCATCGAAGAACCCCTTGTGAAAGAGGGGGGAGCCAAGGTCGCGCCATTTCACGGACAGAACGCGATAGAAATCGTCCAGCAGCTCGACACCCCCCTCTTCCACCGTCATCCCCTCCTTCTGCGGCCGCTTGATCTGGGAACGCAGCTTGGAACCGAGCTGCTTCCAGAGTTCGTCGGGGCGAGTGGGCAGAACCAGGCTGGCGCGGACCTTCCGCAGGGTGTGCGGCAACTTCAGGTCGGCGCCGGGCATCGGCCGAAGCTCCGTATGGCGGGCACCGATCGCGCGCCCGAGCCCCTCTGCGTACGCCAGCAACGCCGGAGTCGATGCCGGTCCGCTGGCCAGTAACCCGGCGTAATTCACGAAGGGGAGCGATACCAGGTAGGGTCCTTGCACCGGATTCGACTGCCGAACCAAGGGCAGGATGCCGCAGATGGCCCCCTCCTCCCTCGCGATCAGGTAGTACGCCTCGAGCCCGAACTCGTTCTTATAGATGCGTTGCCACGCCCAGCGCTGGTAGGAGGTGGCCCGGAGGGCTACCGCGACAAATGCATCCCAGGCTTCGGCGTCGACGTTAGTGGCCTCGCTGACTACGACGGCCACGTCAATCCTCCTGCTCTCAGTGCCGGATTCCATGCGGCGCGGTGAAGAGCGCGAATGGCATTGTACACCGCCTCGCGGGCCCTCTCAGTCGTCGCGTACCGCGTGATTCGCGCCTGCTCGGAGCGATCCTCGGCAGGGCTGCTGTCCCGCGGCGCTGGGTCGCCATTCCGGAGCCGGTGAGACGGGCGTTCGCCGGGCCGCCCCCCACTGCGCCTTCCGGCCGCATGCGCTGGCCCGCGCCGGTAGTTTGCCCTATTGTACGAAGCGCCGGACCGGCCACCAAAGGGTCGAGGAGAAGCGAAGTCCCACGCATGATGGTCACGCCCAAACTGGCGCCAATCCTCGAGATCGCCGATCGAATCCTGGTGTCCTGGTGGACGCTGGTCTTCGGTGCAGCGATCGGCCTGCTCGGTGCTACGGCACTGCTGCGGGTTTCCCCCAAGACTTACGAGGCGACGACCACGATCTTCGTGGCCCCATCCCAGATCCCGCTTCAAATGGTCCGAAGCCAGGTCACCGACGACATGGGCATGCGGCTCGCCTCGCTACGAGAGGCGGTACTCAGCCGCCCTTATCTGGTCCGGCTCGCGGCGGATGTATTCGGCAAGTCTGCGGAAGAAGCAGAGCGGCTGGAGCTCTTCGACGAGATCCGTGGACGGCTGACGGCGGAGATCATCCGTTTCGACGCCCAGCGCGGCACCGGCGTGTTCGCCCTGACCTACCGTGACAGCGATCCCGAGCGAACCGCCCGGCTTGTCAACACGCTCGGCGAGCTATTCATCGAGGAGAACCTGCGTGCGCGCTCCGCCGCAGCGCGCACGACCACTTCGGTCATGGTGTCCCTGGCCGACGAGACCCGCGCGGAATTGGAGCGGCAAGAGCAGACGATCGCCGAGTTCAAAGGTCGGCACCTCTACGATTCCGTTGATCAGATGGAAGCGAACATCCGACTCCTGGAGGGCCGCCAGAACGGACTCGAGAACAACGAGCGTGAGTTGGCTCAGGCGGTGGATCGCCGGGATCTGCTGGCGGCGCAGCTTCGGGCACTGGCGGAAGCGCCCGCTGTTCCGGCGGGCTCCGGCACAGCGGAATCGCCTGCTGCACAGCTGGCCCGTCTACGCACCGAGTTGGACGCGCTGCGGTCTCGCTATTCTGACGCGCACCCGGCCGTCCGCGCCCACCAACGCCAGATCGCCGAGTTGCAGGATTCGATCGCTGCAGCCGGCGACGCGGCCCCAAGCGACTCCGCTGCAACAAGCGGCGTCGGCGCTTCACTCACAGCTCAACTTCGGTCCGCGGAGCGTGAGATCGCACGCCTGACTGAGGATAGGTCACGGATTCGCGCGGACATCGCGCTGTACCAGCGGCGCATCGAGAATACGCCAAACGTGGAACAGCAGCTCGCCGAGCTGACCAAGGGCTACGACGTGCTGAAGGAAAAGTTCAAGTATTATCAAGGCATGCTCGAATCGGCCCGGGGCTCGGAGAAGGTCGAGGAAGTCCGCCTGGGTGAGCAGTTCCAGGTCATGGAGAGGGCCGTCCCGCCGCTGCGTCCGATCAGACCGGTGCCGCAGATCGTCTTGCTGCTCGGGGTCGCAACAGGGTGTGCGCTGATGGTCGCGCCGATCGTCTTTTCGGCCCTCCTGGCCCCGAAGATCTTCTCGCGGACCGGCCTCCGGCTCTTGGCACCCGTCCCGGTGCTCGTGGTGATCGGACGGATCATGACCCCCGAGATGCGGGCCCGGCGGTTGCGCCGCTACCTCTGGAACCTGACAGCCTCCCTCGTCTCCGCGCTCCTATTCGCCGCCGCCGTGGTCCTTTTCCCGCGCTGAGAGTGTGCCTGCCATGCTGTCGGACCGAGACTCACCGCATCCCGACCCCGGCTCCGGCGTGGAGTCGACGGCTAGTCCGCGCGAGCGCCGTGGATCTGAAACGCCGCCGACGCCACCGGGCCATCGTCTTCGCAAGGGTGTTTCTATCGCTGTCGAGGCGGGGCCGGCGTCGCCGGCGGCGGAGCAGTTCCGCCGCTTGCGGTCGATCATCGGGCTGGGAGGGGCGTCATCGCGCGCCGTCGTCATGGTCACGAGCCCGACGAGCGGTGACGGGAAGTCGCTGGTTGCGCTCAATCTCGCTTTGGCCTGCTCAATGAAGCTGGGAACTCGAACGCTGCTGATCGACGCGGACCTGCGCAAGCCGGGCCCCACCCGCTGGACCGTTCCTCCGCTCAGCGTCGGTCTCGCTGACGTTCTGTCGGCCGGGCTGCCGCTCGGCCAGGCTTGGGTGACGCTCCCGGATTCCACTCTTGCCGTGCTCGGTGCCGGATCCCCACTGGCGGACCCCACCATCCACTTCGGCGGACAACAGATGCGGGAGATGATTGATGAGTTGCGCAGGACCTTCGACCAGATCGTGATCGACACCCCTCCGTTGATGCCGTTTCAGGATGCGATTCTGCTGGGCGCTGTGGCCGACGCCATCCTGTTGGTAGTACGCTCGGAACATACCCCTCGCTCATTGTTCGAGGAAGCCCTCACGGCGCTGGAAGGGCTGCCGCTGATTGGGACGGTGCTCAACGACGTTCGACCCAACCTGGTCGATGGTTCGACCCTCGCGGACAGCAGATACGGAGATTACTACCGTAGTCGGGCGCAGGAGGGTGATTGAGCACCGGGCGGAACGCGCCGGCCCCGGGTCCTCCGCGTCGCCAACACGATTCCGCGCTCGGCCGGCCGATGCCGAGATCGGTGGGGTGATGCGAACGGGCATTGCGCTACTGGCACTGGCGGCGTTGTGGATCGGCTACGCCTATGCCGGATACCCGTTGGTGCTCTGGCTGCTGACCAGCATGCGCCAAAGAAGGCCGCAGCGCGCCGATATCTTTCCGCGGCTGAGCGTCATCGTGGCAGTGCACAATGGGGCCGCGCAGCTTCGGCAGAAACTCGGTAATCTGCTCGAACAACACTACCCACGCGACCGACTCGAGATTCTGGTCGCGGACGACGCGTCTACGGATGGGACCGCCCAGATCGTCGAGGAGGAGTTCGCTGCCGCCGGCGTGCTGCTGGTCCGGCTCTCCTCGCGTGGGGGCAAGGAGATGGCCCAGCTGCAGGCCCTCACGCGTGCTTCGGGAGAGGTCCTCGTGTTCACCGATGTCAGCACCGTGCTTGAACGGCACGGGCTTGCCACGATCGTCCGCAGCTTCGCCGACCCGGAGGTCGGTTGCGTCAGCTCCACCGACCGCTTGATCGACCCGCTAGGCCGGCCCGCGGCAGAGGGGCTTTATGTGCGCTACGAAATGTTGCTGCGCCGGCTGGAGTCCGCCGCCGGATCTCTGGTCGGGCTGAGCGGGTCCTTCTTCGCAGCGCGACGAAGCGCATGTCACGGCTTTTCCGACCGCCTGCCGAGCGACTTCTGCACCGTGTTCGCTTCGGTACGATCCGGACTGCGCGCCGTGATCGACGAGGAGGCGGTCGGCTGCTACACGGATCTGTCGGCCCGCGGCTCCGAATTCGAGCGCAAGGTCCGCACCGTGGTACGCGGCTTGACCGCGTTCTTCTCTGCGGTTGATTTGCTCAATGTGTTTCGCTACGGTCTCTTCGCTTGGCAGCTTTTTTCGCACAAGCTCGCGCGCTGGACCGTTCCATGGGCGATGCTGCTGTTCCTGGCGACGTCGGCCTGGCTTGCGGCAGGGTCGGCCTGGTTTCTCGCACTGTTCTTGACGCAGCTTGCCGCCTACACGCTGGCGCTCGCCACTCCCGCGCTGCCTACGTTGCAGCGCCTGCCCCTGGGCCGAGCCTGGTACTATTTCGTCATGGTCAACCTATCGATCATCGTGGCGTGGTACCGCTTTCTGCGCGGTGAGCGCGTAGTGGCGTGGTCCCCGACCGCACGGTGACGCGGACCCCGTTCGTGCGAGCATCTCAACCATCAGAAGCGCGTCACGCGGGGGGCGCGGGAGCTGCCGGTCCGACGCAGAGTCCGCGGTTCCCGAAATCAGGCTCGGACACCTCCACCGGGATCGGCAGGTTGGCGCCTTGCCTCTACTACCTGACGGTCGAACTCGGAAGGCCAATGGCTTGGGTCCCCGCCCTGGGCGCGTTGAGGCTGGGCGTGCTCGCCGCCCTGTGGGGAGCGGGTGCGGTCCTGTTGGGCGGCAAGAGACCGCTTCCGCGACAGATGTGGTACATGTTGGCGCTGGTCGGTGTGATGGCATGGAACGTTCCGTGGGCGCTGAACCGCGCGTTTGCGTTCTGGGGTTTCGAGGATTTCGCGATCATGACGGTCGGCTGCATCATTCCGCTGGCCGTTCTTCCGATGGACTTGGCGGGAGTACGGCTGTTGCTGACAACCTACGTGTTCCTGCACGTGCCGATGGCCATCTATGCCGTGTTGCATCAAGGTAGGGGTCTCGGTGCCTGGATGGAGGACGAGAATGACTTGGCCCTGGCCTTCAACGCTGCGATGGGAGTCGCCATCTATCTGATTGGGACGCACCGCCGTCCGCTCGTCCGCCTGCTCTTGGTAGGATCGATCGGGCTGCTGCTGGCTGCAGTGGTCTCCTCCCTCTCGCGCGGCGGCTTCGTTGGACTGGCGGCGCTCGGTGTGTTCATGCTGGTGACAGGTCCCCACCGGGGGAGAATTGCGTTGGCTGTCGGCGCCGCCGCCCTCGCGCTGTGGTTCGCCGCCCCCGAACAGTACTGGACGGAGATTCGCTCGATTGAGACAGCAGATCAGGAAGGAGATACCGGGGACGCGAGGCTCTATTCGTGGGGTCTGGCGTGGCGGATGTTCCTCGACCACCCGGTCACCGGCGTCGGTACCCGCAACTACGGCATCCAGGCTCCGCTGTACGAGGACGTCATGCGAAAGGCCCGGGGCGAGCACATGTGGGGCCGCGCCGCGCATTCCCTGTTCTTCACCCTTCTGTCCGAGCAGGGGGTGGTCGGTACGCTTCTCTTCTCGGGGCTGATCGCATCGTGTGTGCGCGCGGCGGCCCGCTTGCGCCGGAGGGCCGCCCGAGAGATTGCCGGGATGCAGCCCGCATTGCTCGCGACGGCGTGTCTGGCGGGGATCTTCGCCGTACTGGTGGCCGGAGCCTTCATTTCCACGCTGTACTACCCCATGCTGTGGATCCTCATCGCCCTGCTGGCCAGCGTGGAAGGCCTCTCAGCGAAGAACGACCAACCGCCGCCGGCGCCCACGGCGACACCGCGAGCTTCATGATCCGGCTGATCCCCCCCAACGCCCTTCCCTTCGGGCCCGCGCAGGTCGCCACGAGCGCGATAGCGACAGGTGCGGGATCGCGTCCCGATTGGACGGATGAACTGGCTCGTGGCACGGCGAACAGCGCAGTCGCTCTATTCGGCAGCGGTCGTGCCGCGCTCGCCGCCGCGCTTCATGCACTGCGACGGGAAGGCCGAACGGAGGTCGTGGTCCCGGCCTACACCTGTTGGAGCGTCCCCGCCGCTGTCGTGCGAGCAGGCCTGAAGGTGCGAGCGTACGACATCGATCCACAGACACTCGCGATGAGCGCCCGGCACCTCGAAGGGCTCGATCTCTCCAGGGCGGCCGGGATTCTGCTGGTCCATCTCTTCGCGCCGGACCCCGAGTTGCCTGCACTTGCGGCCCGCCTTGCGGCATCCGATCCAAGAGCGCCGATCATCGAGGATGCCGCTCAGGCTTGGCCCGACGCCGCGCCCGTACCGGCGATCAGCGCCCGCCTCTGGTCGTTCGGGCGGGGCAAGCCACTCCCGCTGGGCGGAGGAGGTGCTCTGGTCCACCCCGCGGAGTGGGAGGTAACCACACCTCGCAGTCGGCGGGGCGGCTGGTCGGATGCCCTGGCCCTGGCGGTGACGGCGATGCTCGCCCGTCCGGCGCTCTACCGGCTCCCCGAGGCACTGCCCTTTCTGGGACTCGGCGCCACGGTGTATCAGCCGGCGTTTGACATGTCGCGACCGTTCTGGACCTGGCAACGCGAACTGGGTAGCCGCTGCTTCCCGCAGCTTTCCTCTTGGATCGCGCGGCGCACGATCGCGGCCTCCGCGCTCGCCGCGCGGGTGGCCGGGTGCCGCGGTTGGGTCGTCCCCGCACCGGCGCGCGCCCCCGGGCCGTTGCGGTTTCCGGTGTTGGCGCCCGATCGGCAGAGTCGGGACGTCGCGCTGAAGGCGCTGCACCGTCAGGGTGTCGCTGCGTCGGCGATGTACCCGGGAACGATCTGCCAGATTCCCGCTCTGCGCCCGCACTTCGTCAATCACAGCGACGGCTTTCCTGGCGCCGAGTCGGTGGCGGCCAGGCTGCTGACGTTGCCCGTCTACCCGACGCTGACGGCGGTGGAGTTGGAGCGGGTCGGGCGAGCCGTCGAGCGCGCGGCCACGGAGTCCCGGCGGTGAATCGTCCGGCACTGCGCGACCGCTTTCACCGCCTCGCCCGCCGGGCGGCGGCTTCCTGGTCGCATGCCAGTGGAGCCAACGGCCGCGTCCTGGCCCGCCAGCGCGGTCGAGCGGCGATACTCATGTACCACCGCATTCTCGCTGACGACGCTTCATGCGAGGGAATCTACCCCGGGATGTTCGTTCGGCAGTCTTCCTTCTCCCGCCAGGTGGCCTGGCTCACTCGACGTTGGAAGGTCGTCACCTTGGGTGAATTGCGCACCGCTCCCCCGGCACCGGAAGATCCGCCTGTGGTCGTCCTGACCTTCGATGACGGATGGCGCGACAATCTCACGCTTGCCTGGCCGGTCCTCGAGGAGCACGGTGTCCGTGCCACGATCTTCCTGGTACGCGACTGGACACTGGAAGGGACGAACCGGCGTGGTGAGTTCCTGCGAGTAGACGACGTGCGTGCGCTGGCCCGCGACGGCATCGAGTTCGGGGCGCACACTGTGTCGCACGCCAAGCTGGACCTCGTCGACGTTGCCCAGGCCGAGCAGGAGATGCTGCTGTCGCGCGAAGCGGTGGAGTCATGGACCGGGCGACCCTGCGAGTTCTTCGCCTACCCGCTCGGTCGCATCAACCGAGCGGCCGTCGACTTGGCGCAGCGGATCTTCCCCGCCAGCGTCACCGTCGGAGGAGGATGGTGGGGGCCAGCCTCATTCCCCGCGCTGCTTCCGCGGATCGGAGTGCACGACGACGTGTCGGCGACCGACGCGTTGTTCGAGCGCATCCTCACCCGGTCCGTGGCCGAGCCACCACCCCGGCTTGTGTGATCGCGTTCCGGCAGGTAGGATCGCCAGACTATGGAGAGACGTTCTCGTACCCCAGCATTCTCCGCTGCGGTCGCGTGCGGGCGCACTGGCGCGGGCGCCACGTGTCTGAGCTTCCTGATGCTGCTTGCGGTAGCGCTGACTGCAGGTTGCGATAAGGGGACCGCTGTGCGTACTGATGGACACGCGGAGGCGACCGAGGCCCTCCCGACTGCGATCTGGGAGGATCTCGCCGGCCGGCGAGTCTTGTTCGGACACCAGTCGGTGGGGAGCAACATTCTCCGCGGAATCGAGGAGATTCGACCGACCTCGCAGGCTCCGCCTGCGCTGATCGGCCTGGAGCCGTCGGCTCCGAGCGCGGCCGCGGGCGTCTACCACTTCACGGTCGGTCGCAACGGTGATCCGGCAGGCAAGATGGCTGACTTCGCTCACCGGCTTGATGCGGGGCGGGCTTCGGCCTTCGAGCTGGCCGGCCTGAAGCTCTGTTACGCTGACTTCAGGCCGGACACCGATGTCGAGGCGTTGTTCCGGCGCTACAGAGAGATGGCCTCGGATCTCCGGAGCCGGTATCCCAATCTGCGCTTGTTCCATGTCACGGTGCCGCTTGAGTCCCGCGAGCCCTGGTGGCGCACCGCCGCCAAGCGCGCTCTCGGCCGGCCGACGACGCAGGACTTCAACGTCCAGCGGGAAGCCTACAACGATCTCCTCAGGCGGGAGTACGACGGCCGCGAACCGCTTTTCGATCTGGCCAAAATCGAGGCCACCGGTCCTGACGGCGTGCTCGAATCAACGTCCGCAAAGGGGCGGACGGTGATCGCCCTCTCCCCGGCCTACACGGGCGATGGGGCCCACCTCGACGAGCGGGGCCGCCGGATCATCGCCCCGCAGTTCGTGCGATTCCTGGCCGCGACTTTGCGTGCCGGCTCTCCCGGGCCGCAATCATGACAGGCGCTTGCCGCGGTCCAGGAGGCTCGATCTAGTGTTGCGGACTATCTCGAAGCGGATCCTGTTCGGCCTGGCTTGGTCGATCTTGTCACCGCTGGTTCTGCTGACCTGGATCGAGAAGCTCGTGCTGGGTCCCGAGACAGAACGGGTTTTCGGCGCATGCAAGGAGTTGCTCTGTCTCGTGCCGACGCCCCTCGGTGTCTACCTCCGTGCGGCATACTATTGGTCCAGCTGCGTCGACGTGTCGCCGGACGCGGTGCTGAACTTCGGCACCATGCTGGCCCATCGCAACGTGTCGATTGGCCCGAGGACCGTGGTCGGCGCGTTTTCCATAATCGGCTACTCCCAGATCGGGCAGGATGTGCTCTTCGGTGCCCGTGTCTCGGTGCTCTCCGGCAAGTACCAGCACGGTCGCCCCGAGCAGCGTTCGCGGGGCAATGAGGTCGGCGAGCAGTTCGAAACGATCCGGATCGGCCGGAACTCATGGATCGGGCAGGATGCGGTGATCATGGCCGATGTGGGCTGCAACTGCACCGTCGGCGCCGGGAGCGTGGTGCAGCGTCCCGTGGTGGATGACATCACCGTGATGGGCAACCCGGCCCGCAAGGTCTCGCTCGACGCGGCCCCGTCGGTCGCCGCGAGGGAGAGCGCTGGACCCGGCTCTCCACCGCCGGGGACGCCGAGCTGAAACGGTTCGGCGAGGAGATACTCGCGCTGGACAGACGGACGGAGTGATGTCTGCGGACCCGAATGCAATTGGCCCGCCGCGCCGGAAATGTCGGGTGGCTCACCTTGTATACAGCGAGAATCTGGGGGGCTCCGAAACGGCCGCGGCCGAGATCTGCCGGCGCCTCGATCGGTCTCGGTTCGAGTCCTGCATTCTGATGATGTTCCCGGGGCCTGGGCCGCTACCGGACTACCTCACACAACGCTCACTGCGTTTCTACCAGCTGCACAACTGCGGCGTGCGCCGGTTCGCGAACCCACTCTATCTCGCGGCGCGCCTGCGCTGGCTCCGTCTGGACGTTCTTCACATCCACCACATCCCCCTCTACACCTACATCTGGCGCGCGGCTCGCTGGGCTCGCATTCCGATCGTGGGATGCACGGAGCACGCAAAGTACTCGATCTCCCGTTCGTTGCGATTGCAGGACGGTTGTCGTCATGCCGCGCGCCACGCCGACTTTCTGGTCACGGTTTCGCACGAGCTGAAAGAGTACTTCGTCCGCGAGCTGCGGGTGCCGACGAAAGCTGTCCGGGTCATCCCGAACGGTGTGGATACGTCGGTGTTCCACCCGGCCGACGGGGGCTCGCGTGGGTCGTCCGGGGCAGCAGGGCGTCCCGCCGGAGGACGTCTGATCAGCGTGGGAAGGCTCGTGGAAGCGAAGGACTACCCCTCGTTGTTCTCCGCGTTGGCGCTTCTACGCTCCGCGGGCCGCGCGGTCGATCTGCTCTTGGTCGGTGACGGGGAACTGCGTGAGGTTCTGGCGCGCGAAGCGGCCGGTCGCGGCCTGTCGGATTGCGTGGCATTCTGTGGCAGTCGCACCGACGTGCCTGAGCTGCTGCGCGCCGCGGATGTCTTCGTGCTGTCCTCGCGGCGAGAGGGACTGCCGATCGTCGTCCTCGAAGCGATGGCTTCGGGGCTGCCGGTCGCGGCCACCCGGGTCGGAGCGATCTCAGAGGTCGTCCGCGATGGCGAAGACGGTCTGCTGGTTCCTCCGGGGGATCCTCCGGCGCTTGCCGCCGCTTTGGCGCGTCTGCTCGACGACGGGGAGCTTCGCGCACGGCTTTCACGCCATGCGCGGAATTCGGTGCTGGAGGGGTTTGCGCTCGACCAGGTTGTCCGCCGCTACGAGGAGCTGTACGAGCGGGGAACGTCTGGCGCCGCGCAGGGCCGGGAGTCGATGAGATGAGTCACAGCTTCGAACAGCTGTCGACCATGGTCTTCCGGTGGAGGCAACCCCGGGTCGCTCGCCTGGTCGCGAACCTGGAGACGCACCAATGGTGGCCGGAGGACCAGTTATCCACCTACGGCGACGAGCTGGCACGGCGCGTCGCCAGCTACGCGGCGGTCGAAGTGCCCTACTACAGGCACCTCTTCCGTGAGCTCGGTCTCGATCCGCGTACGATGCACTTCCCCACCGACTGGGAGAGACTGCCCGTGCTGACGCGCGAGACCTTGCGCAGCTGTTTTGATGATCTCAAGCCGGAGAATGAATCCTCCACGGCGGCTCGCAAGATGTCTAGTGGTGGATCGACGGGACAGCCTGTCAACTTCCTGGTTTCGGACCTGCTCTTCGATGTCGCTGAAGCGTTCCTGATCCACTGCTTCACGTGGTGTGGCTGGAGGCAGGGCGAGGTCTGTCTCGGCCTGTGGGGCGGCCAAGGCAACTACGTCCCTGGTACCGGCGGCTGGCGTGCCTGGCAGCGAAGGCTCCGCGGTCAGGTCAACCTCCCGGTCTACGCATACGACGATCGCGCGATCGAATCGTGGTGGCAGACAATGGAGCGCTTCCGTCCCACGGTCGTCTACGCCTACGCTTCCGTCGCGGCCGATTTCGCGCGCTGGGTGCTGGCGCGCGGCCTGAAGCCAACGGGACTCAAAGGGGTCTACTGCTCCGCAGAACCTCTGCTGCCCGAGTTCCGGGCTGTCATTTCCCGGGCCTTCGGTTGTCCGGTTTTCGATCAATACGGCTGTCGCGAAGCGCCTGGTGTCTCCTGCGAGTGTCCTGCAGGAAACATGCATGTGTTCTCAGGCCTCAATCGGGTGGAGTTCGTCGGAGATCCCGAGGGTGAGAGCAGCGCGCGGCACATCGTGGTGACGCCGCTGCACAACCCGGCACAGCCGCTGCTTCGCTACGACCTGGGCGATCTCGGCGCCGCGAAATCGGGCCGCTGCCCTTGCGGGCGCGGCTACCCCCTGATGGAGATGGGCGTCGGCCGCCAAGGCGACTTTTTCCGCGCGCCCGACGGACGTAAGATCTTCCCGACTTTTTTCGTACGCCTGCTGTATGGTCAGGATTGGATTCGTCACTTCCAGTTCCGGCAGTCGAGACCCGACCAGATCGACCTGCTCATCGTACCGGCCCAAGAGACGGGGGTCCGCGAGCGCCTCGACGCCTTGGCCGTCGAGTTGCAACCGCGACTATCAGCGCTGACCGGCCCAGGTGTGCACCTGACGCTCCGTGCGGTACCAGCGATCGAGCGCACGACGGCGGGCAAGCATCGATTCGTTATCAACGAAATGGAACGACGGTAAGTGGATGAGTGACGGCGGCGCTTGAGATCAGCCCTGCGCTACGACACTTGCTTCTGCCGGCTAGGAGCCTGCGCCGTAGGACGCCCCCCGCACCGGCGTCGGGCCGACTTGACCCACCGGGCGAGATGTCCTGTGGGCAACTTTTTCCGACTCGGTCGCGAGTGTCGTCTGAAAGCAGGGGGCAACGGGGCGCTCTGAGGGAGACCACGCGACGGCCGCGTGCTTCCAGGCGACTCCCGCCTGCCACCATCAGACCGTAACCGTCGTGTGATGCCCGTCTTTCCCTGACGCGCGCCCTGAGGGATCGTGGCCGTCATGAGACGACGCCAAGATCCGGAGCGGATGAGGTCATGGTTGTCGCGCCGCGAGCGCGGGGGCTGGAGTTGGGCGGAGTTGTCGCGCCGCTCTGGGGTGCCGGTCTGGACGCTGCGCTGGTGGCAGCGACGCCTCCGGCGGGCGCCGGGTCCCGGCACTCGGATGGCCGCCGACACCTTCGCCGCGGTGGAAATCGTGACGCCGCCGGGCACGACACCGTTCGAGGTCGTGACGCGCTCCGGCCGCCGCGTGACAGTGCCGTGCGGCTTCGACGAGGAGCATCTCGCTCGGCTGCTCCAGGTGCTCGACGCCGGATGCTGAGTCTCGGGGGGCGGCACCGGGTGTTCCTGTGCTGCCGGGCCGTGGACTTCCGCAATTATTGGCGGTTCCGGCGATCGTGAGCGCCTGATCCGGGATCGTGATCACCCATTCCGTTGATCGTGAGCACGCGTCGGAGCGAAGCGACGGTCGGTTCGTTCTGGTTTCGCCTCCTGTCGAAGCTCGGGCGATTCTAACGCGGGATTTCGGTCGGTTGAAGCGAGGGCAGCAGCAGGGCCTGTGGGGCCTGTGGGCGGCGCGGTGGTTCGCGCCGTCCAAGGGGCGGTGGGAAACGCGGTGTCATGCGTTTTCCACGGCCCCGCCAGGATCCACAGGCCAGCGCGCGTGAGCGCGGGGTCGGAGCGAAGCGACGGTCATCGGGCCTTGTCTCCACCGCGGAGGGGACTGCGGATCTCGCGTTGCGAGGGTCCTTTGAGATCGATCTTGTGCGCGCGGTTGACGAGGCGGTCGAGGATCGCCTCGGCGAGCATCGCTTCGCCGATCACCTCGTGCCAGGCCTTGACCGGGAGCTGGCCGGCTAGGAGTGTCGAGCCGCGCTCGGCACGGTCCTCGATCACCTCGAGCAGGTCGCGGCGCTCGGCGTCCTGGAGCGGCGAGAGCAGCCAGTCGTCGATCACCAGCAGATCGAGCTTGGCGAGCCGGGCGAGCAGGCGCCCGGACGAGCCGTCGCCGCGGCGGACAGGACGTCCGCGGCAAGAGCCTGCTCTTCGACGAAATCCAGAAAGGAGTCGCCCAGCTCGCCGCCCAGGGCAAGATCCCCGTCGTCGTCCTCGACGAGGCCGATCTGCTCCGCTCCCCGCTCTTCGACGAGCTGCGCATCCTGCTCAACTTCGAGATGGACTCCAAGGACCCCCTCATCACCGTCCTCGCCGGGCAGCCCCAGCTCCTGGCCAAGCTCGCCCTCCGCGTCCACCTCCCTTTCCGGCAGCGCGTCGCCATGCGCTACCGCATGCCCCCGCTCGACGAACACCACACCAAGGGCTACATCGAACACCACCTGCGCCTCGCCGGCCGCAAACAACGGCTCTTCACCGACGAAGCCACCCTCCAACTCTTCGTCCAGTCCGGCGGCGTCCCGCGCGCGATCAACAACCTCGCCCTCACCGCCCTGTACAACGCCGCGGCCCAGAGCAAGGACCTCGTCGAACTCGACGACGTCGTCGCCGCCGCCAAGGAGATCGCCTGATGACCGTCCACGAACTCCCCGACGATGACGAGCGCGAACGCATCCTGAGCTACCTCGCCGAGCGCCTCCCCGGCTACCCCTTCGACGAACACGTCGATGGACCCTTCGTCGACGAGTTGCTCGACGACTTCCCGCTGCTCGACCTCCTCGAGCAGATCAAACGCTTCCGCTGGTACCACGCCAACCAGAGCCTCGCTCTCGCCCGCAATCCGCGCGGCGCCCTCCGTCGCTGGATCGGACGCACCTACGCCCAGACCGTCTGACCGCTCGCACCAGCCTCGCGGCTTCAGGCCAGCGTGACGGATCCTCGATCGTCACGCTGGCCTTCTCTTTCCGCCGCCGCCCGCTGCGAGCGCCCGAATCCGCCGCAACGCTGAAGATCACGCTGCGCTGCTTGCAAGCCGCAAGCCGGCGGTCACGCTGCAAGGCATGCCATCCAACAATCTGTCGCGCAGACCTGCAGGCCATCCGGCCGCAGCAGAATGTGACGGGTTACAGCATCCGACCCCGCGGCACGCGCAGCGTCCGGCTGCCCGCTTCCGTGGTCACCAGCCGCTCTTCCGTGCCGTGCCGGTAGCCCCGTCGGCTGGCCGTTCGGCCCGACTTCGGCGCCCCCAGTGCCTCGCCCAGCTCTTCGTCCAGGGCGACCTCGATCGCCTCCCGGATCCGATCCTTCACCAGCTGCCGCAGGTTCCGGCGGAACGACACCACCTCCGCCTCAGTCGTGATACCGTCCTTAATGGCGCAACCCTCCTCGCCCTTCTCGGGCGAACTGCTTCGCTAGTGTAATGAGTCATTCTTGAGGTTGCAATAAGCCGGGTGGGCTAGTACCATCGCGGCATGTGGAGCCCAGCGGAATCTCTGAAGGTACCCCGCGGCGAGCGTGCATTGCTGGAGGCCATGGTGAACAATGGCCGGACACAGCAGCGAATCGCCGTGCGCGCCGCGATCGCGCTCGGGGCGGCCGCGGGGGAGTCGAACAACGCCCTCGCGAAACGGTTGGGTGTGTCCCGACCCACGGTGTTTCGCTGGCGGCAGCGCTTCGCAGCGAGTGGAGTTCGAGGACTGCTGAAGGACGAACCGCGCCGGGGAGGAGGACTGCGGCCCATCGGTGCGCGGAAAGTCGACGCGATCGTGACGGCGACGCTTCAGACGGTGCCCAAGGACGCGACGCACTGGAGTACGCGCGCGATGGCCAAGGCGCAACGCGTGAGTCAATCGACGGTAGTCCGCATCTGGCAGTCGCATGGCCTGCAGCCGCATCGGGTGAAGACGTTCAAGCTGAGCCGCGATCCCGCGTTCATCGAGAAGCTGCGCGATGTCGTCGGCCTCTATCTGGACCCCCCGGACAAGGCGCTCGTCCTGTGTGTGGACGAAAAAAGCCAGGTCCAAGCTCTCGATCGCACCCAGCCCGCTCTGCCAATGATGTCGGGTCGGCCGACGACCCGGACGCACGACTACGTGCGTCATGGAACCACAACACTGTTCGCCGCGCTCAATGTCCTCGACGGGAACGTCATCGGGAGCTGCAAGCCAGCCCACAAGCACGCGGACTTCCTCAGTTTCCTTCAGGAAATCGACCGCTCGACGCCGCGACGCCGGGAACTGCACCTCGTCCTCGATAACTACGGAACGCACAAGCACCCGGTCGTTCGCGCGTGGCTCGCACAGCATCCGCGCTTCCACCTTCACTTCATCCCGACCAGCTCGTCGTGGCTCAACCTCGTCGAACGCTGGTTCGCGGAGATCACACGCAAACGCATCCGCCGCGGGACGTTCAGGAACGTGCCCTCGCTGGTTCGCGCGATCAACGACTTCATCAGGCACAATAACCGCGACCCCAAGCCATTCATCTGGACCGCGTCGGCGGCAAGCATCCTACGCAAGATCGCTCGTTGTAAAGCCAAGAATGAATCACCACACTAGCAGGAGGTTACGCCACTTTCCTTTTTCCACCGCAATCGGGACGGATCCGCCGAGTACCGCTGACTACAGGGTCCGCCGAAAGTCGGATCAGGTTCTCCCTGTCGAGGATTCGCCGTATCCTCCGAACGCGGGAGAAGGGCATGTTCGATGACTCATCCGCCCGTGAGCGCGCCGTCCCCTCTGCGGCTCTGGCCGCGCAGAAGTGGTGGGAGGCCGAAGGTGAGTAGCGCGTCGAAATGTAGAGCGGCGGCCCGGGCGGGCCGATGGGGGCGTCGGCCGCCGTGGGTTTCGCCGGCTCGATGGCCGTACCGGTGGCCGAGGGCTGGGGCCCCGAGGTGCGGCCGGGACTTCTCCTGCTTCTGGTGCCCCCAACGTGCATCACGGTCGGTGCCCTGAGGAGGAGCGAGTGTCGCGAGTTGTGGGACGCCGCACGGTTGCGGCGACCGCTTCGCCACAGGTTCCCGCAAGATGAAGGAGGGTGCCGCAATGGGAGGGAGAGCTTGGCGCTTTTCGATCCTCGCCGTCGTGTTAGCAGCGGCCTTCTACGTGCTCAACCCCTACTGGTACAGCGACGCGCCATGGTACGCATGGGACATCACCGCCGGCCGCGTGGACTCCGGCCATCTGCTGTGGCAAGCATCCGGCCACATCCTGTTCCGGGTACTACGGGCCGCGGGGTGCGACGTCGATCCCATCCTACTCCTGCGGGTGATGAGCTCCGTCGGTACCGTGCTCCTCGTCGGCGTGACGTACAGGACCGCCGCCCGCTTCGGCCTGGACCGGGCGGGCCTCCCGGCGGCGGCGATCGTTGCCCTGTCGCAGTTCGCTCTCTGGTATGGCGGATCGGGAACCCCATACAGCACCGGGCCGGCCCTGGCGTTGGCTGCCATCTCGGCACTGGCCCATCCGGAAGGACGTCCGTGGTCCTGGGGGCTGGGGCTTGCCAGTGCGGGCCTGATGACCCTTTCATGGGGAACCTGGGGACGGCGCCCCTGCTGCTCCCGAGCCTGGTCATCTGCGCGTTCGTCTTCTCCGAAGGTTCTGTATGGCGGAGGCTCGTGCGCTCTGCCCTACTGGGAGGGCTCACGACTGGGTCGATCGGCGCCCTGGCCTCTGTTGGATACGTCGTCTCTCAGCCCGCGACTACCATCTCGGGGTTCGCGACATGGTTGTGGTCGAGCAGCCACGGGGTCGCCCCGGCTCTTAGTGTGGTGGGCGTCTTTCGTGCCGTTTTCGGGTTCATTGCCGCATTCCTGCATCTCGGGGAGTTCGGCACCAGCGCCAAGGGCCTGATCCTGAATGACCCGCAACTCGTCGACGGGCCGATACTCATCTGGGGACTGTGCTGGGCGACGCTTCTGGGTGTGGGGGTCCTCTTCGCAGGCTTCGGGATCGTACAGTCCCTGTCCCGGAGGGAGATGCCCTGGTCCGGTTCTCGGCCTGCGCCGCCCCCGCCGTTCTATTCAACGCCCTCTTTGCGGCGTCCTATCAGGGTTCGGACATCGAGAGGTTCGCGCCTAGCCTCCCGCTTATCTCCCTGCTCTTAGTTGCAGGCATCCAGGCTGCGTGGAAGAGCCACACGCGCAATCTTGCGCTACCTGCAGTGGCACTCGTGGCGTTAGGGATTACCAACGTGGGCACGGGACTCGTTCCGATCCTCGCCCGCGAGGGCGGCCTCCGGACTACCCTGGGACGCGAGGCTTTGAAACGGAACCCGAGAGGTTCGCTCCTGATCGTGGGTGGGCAGCACTTCATGCGGACGTCTGGGCGCCGACTCTCTACTTCAGCGGCATCCGCCTGTTCAACGTGTCCCGGGAGGCACAGACGTTCGGTCGCGAATCCTGGCTACCGAAGCTCCGGATTGTGGCCGCCACCCGTGCGCGAGGAGGAAAGGTTTGCGTGCTCTCCGACCTGCTGGGGGAACCGACTCCGGGCGGCATCGACTGGAGCCTCCGGGAGGTGCCCACCACCCCTTCCGAGGCCGTCGAGGTGTTCCGCCGATGGACGAGACTGTCCTCGTGGCGCGTGGGACAGTACACCTTCTACGAGGCCCAGCCTGACGCAGAATGGGCCGATTCTCCCGCCGGGCCGCCCTCCGCGACGGATGCCAAGATGTCGGAGAAGCTCTGCTTTGAGGGCGCCGAAGAATGAGGGTCTCGTCCTGATCGTTGCGTTCTCTTGCGGCTCGCCGGCCGGACACGGTGTCACGGTGGGGGAGCGAGTTGGCCGAGGAGGCCGCCGTGCGTGAAAGCGTAGTCGTCGCCAGACTGGCGGTGATGGTCCTGGAGTTCGTCCACCACGGGTTGCCCCCTCGTCGCGCCCTGAGGTATCCGGAGAACGGGGAGGAACTGGGCTCGTGGCCTCGCACTTGCCGGTAGCGATACCGTCTGGGCGCCGCCTGGCCCTCCCGGATCTCTCGCGCGATCCAGCACGAAACCGCGTTCATGGGTACGAGATCGTAAGAGTGCTTCGATTTCCTTGGCGCTGGACGAGCCATGCAGGGCGGTACATAATGCTGGCATCATTATTGCTTTCATTTCACCCTGGGATGATGGGAGGCCATCGTGGGGAGTACGGTGTTCGGCATGACGGCAGCCATCGGCCGATCGAAGGGTTGCAGGATCCTGGCAGTGCTTCTGTTCGTGACCGCAGTCCCCGGGATGGGTTGGGCTCGCGACTTCTACATCTCGCCCACCGGAGATGATGCCAGAGGGTGCACGAACGCAACGACCGACGCCTGCGCCACCTTCAACCGGTGTGGACAGGCTGCGCGCGCCAGCGGTGCTGGGAATCACGTGTGCTACGCCAAGGGTGGCAACTACCGCGGTCCCGCAGGCAACCGGTACGGATTCGAGCCCAAGGTTGGAGGCTGGTCCGATAGTCAGCGGATCACTTACCAGGAGCGCTCCCGGCGAGTTAGCCCGTATCATCCCAGACAGCTTCTTGCACGATGCCATCACGATCAACGGTCTGGATGCGGTGCCCACCCAGTTCATCACGATCTCGGACCTTGAAGTACACGGCAGGATCAACATCGAGTGGGCCACCGGAAGACCGGGGGCCAACGGCCAGAACGGCTGCGATGGGATCATCATTGAAAGAGTGAAGTTCATCTGTCCGTCCGCGCTCGGGACCTTCAACGACGCCAACTTGATAACCCAGTGGTCGGTCGGAGAAGGTTATGTGGACGGGCTGGTCATTCGAGAAAACATGTTCGTCGTTGACAACACCTGCCAGAACGGCGGTCCCTACAACTACGCTGGATTCGGGGAATACCCGAACTCCTATTTCTACAACGGTCGTCACGAGCATCCCGACGGAATCCACCTCTACTCGACTCGGGGCGCGCTCATCGAGCGCAACGATTTCATCTGGTCCAACAGCTTTCTCCCGAGTTCCGAGCAATCGACCTACACTTTCTACTTTAAGGGCCCGAACAGGGAAGGCGTGTTCCGCTACAATCTGGCGCGGGGCGGAGAGGGCAAGTTCGGCCACAACAAGAGCGAGGGGACCGGGAACGAAATCCACCACAATATCGTGGACGACGCGGGTGGCATTCTCCACGGCGATGTGGGGCCCCTGGCCAACGACAAGGTGTACAACAACACGATCTACTCGCCCAACACGAGTTCGTGGGACTACCGCCAGGATTCTCCGGCCGGATCCGGAAACGAGCTTTTCAACAACCTATTCCTGGGTGATCCTCCTGTCGGCTGGAACTACATCGACAACAATTGGGGCAACGACGATTGGTGCGCCCGGTTCGTAGTATTCGACTACAACCTGTACTGGCCCGCCGCTGACACTGCGGTCCGCTGGCAGAATGGGCCGAATGACTTCTCAACATGGGCATCCTGGCAGAACCACATGCTATCGCATTGCGGAGCAGGATTGAAGGACGAATCGAACTCGCGACGTGTCGACCCTCAGCTAGAGGATCCCGCCAATCACAGATTCAAGCCGAGGGCCGGGTCCCCGGCGATGAGCGGTGGGCGGGGAGGCGGCTACCCCTCATACGTGGGCGCCTACTCCGGGCCCAGCGACAGCACCCAGATCGGCTGTGGCTTCAATGCACAGTGCTCCGCGTTTGGTTCGGGAGGGGGAGCCGGCGATCCTCCGGCTGACGTACATGGTACAGAGCGGACCGACGTCAAGCCCTGATCGCACCTGCAGGTGGCCGGAAGGGGTGCGGATGACCGCGACTTGCCAGTTGCTGATTCTCTGCTTGGGCGACGGCAACGTCTCCTACCGTCGCAGTAGCGTAAGCGGTCAGCGAACGGCGTAGTGGACAGCCGGGTCGAAATGCTCAGCCCCGCCGGGGGGCCGCGGCGAACTGCTCCTTCCACAGCCGCGGGGTCAAGGCGGCCACGTCGCTCGCTGGGTGGCTGTCGACCCGCTGCAATACGTCGACCAGGTAGGTGTAGGGGTCAACCTGACCGCCCGCGCCCGATCCTCCGGTGTCATGCTCCGCACCGCCGCGACGTCGAATGCCAGGTTGAACTGGCGAGGTGCGTAAGCGGTCCGGGAGCGACGTTCTTCCCCTCGGCGTGACGGTCGTCTACGAATAGCCCCGCGCCCGGCGATCGGGCGGGCCGTGAAGACGGCGAGGAGCGGTGGCGGTTGCCGGACCATCGCGTGATCGCTCGTTCCGGGGCATCGTAATCAGGGATTCCGGGATCGTGATCACCAATTCCGGGCATCGTGATCGCGGATTCCGGGATCCTGATCAGGGATTCCGGGATCGCGATCAGGGATTCCGGGCATCGTGATCACTGGTAACCGTCGTGTGATGCCCGTCTTCCGCTGACGCGCGCCATGAGGGATCGTGGCGGTCATGAGACGACGCCAAGATCCGGAGCGGATGAGGTCATGGTTGTCGCGCCGCGAGCGCGGGGGCTGGAGTTGGGCGGAGTTGTCGCGGCGCTCTGGGGTGCCGGTCTGGACGCTGCGCTGGTGGGAGCGACGCCTCCGGCGGGCGCCGGGTCCCGCCGCTCGGACGGCCGCCGACACCTTGATCAGGTGGACACTGTGACGTGTGTTGCCGGCTGTCAGGAAGCGCGGCGTTCTGGCTGTTGGCGCGTGAGCCCGCCATCGGCGTTGGCGGCGGGGATCAGCGCTGGGCGCGGCGGATCCAGGCGCGGATCGCGCCGCGGGGGTTGCGGATGTTCGCGAGCGGCCGGTTGTCGTAGTACCAGCGGAAGCGTTTGAGCTGCTCGAGCACATCGAGGTCGGCGAAGTCGTCGAGGAGTTCATCGACGAAGGCCGTATCGACCTCGGGGTCGAGGGGTAGCCGGGCAGGTTCTGCGCGAGGTAGTCGAGGACCGCGGTAGCGGTTTCGTCGGGGAGTGGTACGTGAGCCACAGCGGATCCTCCTTCAGCGTTTGGGGCGGGGGCGGACTTGCGATGGGCGCGCTCACGGGCCCGTGCGGCCGCCTTCTCCTGGGCCTCCTTCAGCCGATACGGCTGGCCCTCGATCGGCACGATCTCGGAGTTGTGGACGAGGCGGTCGACCAGGGTGACGACGCAGGCTGCGTTGGGAAAGACCTGGTTCGATTCGCGAAGGTCTTGTTGGTCGTCACGATCGTCGAGGCCTGGCCGTAGCGCCGGCTGACGACCTCGAAGAGCAGGTCGGCGTGCGGTTGTCGTAGGCCAGGTAGCCGAGCTCGTCAATGCCGAGCAGACGCGGGCGGGCGTAGCGACGAAGCGACGCTTGAGCGCGCCGGGTCCGTCCTGGGCGGCGAGGTCGTTGAGCAGTGTCGCTGGCGGTGATGAAGCGGACGGTGTGACCGGCGCGAGGGCGGCCTGGTGGGCGAGGTTCTTGGCGATCATGATCTTCCCGACCCCGTTGGGGCCACAGAAGACCACGTTGGCGGCCTCGTCGAGGAAGCGCAGGCGAAGAGCTCCTCGACCTGCTCCCGGTCGATCTTCTTGGGCCAGTCCCAGTCGAAGTCGGCCATGGGCTTGAAGCGGGTCAGCCAGGCCCGGCGCAGCCGGCGTTCGAAGCCGCGGCGCCGGCGCTCGTGTTCTTCGGCGCCGAGCAGGCCGGGGAGCCAGTCCTGCCCCTGGACCTCGTCCCAGCGGGCGAGCAGGCCGTACAGCCCGAGACGCCGGGCGCGGGCCAGCAGACCGTCGTCAGCGCGGGTCGTCATCGGTCCCTTCCGGCTGCAGCGTGTCGTAGCTGTCGAGCGCATGCGGGCGGAGTGTAACCCGTCACATTCTGCTGCCGCCGGATGGCCTGCAGGTCTGCGAGACAGATTGTTGGATGGCATGCATTGCAGTGTGACGGCCGGCTTGCTGCGTGCAGGCAGCGCAGCGTGGCTTCCGTCTTTGCTGCGGATTGCGGGGACGCCAGGAAGAAGAGGCCAGCGTGACGATCGAGGATCCGTCACGCTGGCCTGAAGCCGCGAGGCTGGTGCGAGCGGTCAGACGGTCTGGGCGTAGGTGCGTCCGATCCAGCGACGGAGGGCGCCGCGCGGATTGCGGGCGAGGGCGAGGCTCTGGTTGGCGTGGTACCAGCGGAAGCGTTTGATCTGCTCGAGGATGTCGAGCAGCGGGAAGTCGTCGAGCAGCTCGTCGACGAAGGGTCCGTCGACGTGTTCGTCGAAGGGGTAGCCGGGGAGGCGCTC
Organism: uncultured Acidobacteriota bacterium; assembly: GCA_963702425.1. GTDB lineage: Bacteria > Acidobacteriota > Polarisedimenticolia > J045 > J045 > JALOKP01. The sequence continues at coordinate 128,936 of CAVPCQ010000019.1, read as the reverse complement.
GGCGAGGTAGCTCAGGATCCGATCGCGCTCGTCATCGTCGGGGAGTCCGTGGACGGTCATCAGGCGATCTCCTTGGCGGCGGCGACGACGTCGTCGAGTTCGACGAGGTCCTTGCTCTGGGCCGCGGCGTTGTACAGGGCGGTGAGGGCGAGGTTGTTGATCGCGCGCGGGACGCCGCCGGACTGGACGAAGAGTTGGAGGGTGGCTTCGTCGGTGAAGAGCCGTTGTTTGCGGCCGGCGAGGCGCAGGTGGTGTTCGACGTAGCCCTTGGTGTGGTGTTCGTCGAGCGGGGGCATGCGGTAGCGCATGGCGACGCGCTGGCGGAAAGGGAGATGGACGCGGAGGGCGAGCTTGGCCAGGAGCTGGGGCTGCCCGGCGAGGACGGTGATGAGGGGGTCCTTGGAGTCCATCTCGAAGTTGAGCAGGATGCGCAGCTCGTCGAAGAGCGGGGAGCGGAGCAGATCGGCCTCGTCGAGGGCGACGACGGGGATCTTGCCCTGGGCGGCGAGCTGGGCGACCCCTTTCTGGATTTCTTCGAAGAGCAGGCTCTTGCCGCGGACGTCCTGTCCCCCGAGGGCGCGATTGAGCTGGACGTAGAAGTCGAGGTTGGTGACGGTGGACAGCGGGAGGTAGGCGACCTTGTAGTGCTCGTGGTTGAGGGAGTCGACGAAGCGGCGCAGGGCGACGGTCTTGCCGGTGCCGGGCTCGCCGGTGACGAGCATGATGCCGCGGGCCTGCTTGATCATCTCGAAGCGGGCGGCGAGTTCGTCGAGTCCGGGCCAGGGATAGAGGTCGCGGGTCGCGATCTGCTTGTCGAAGGGGCGGCGTTTGAGGCCGAAGCGGGCTTCGATCATGGCCGCTCCCCGTCTGCTTCCTGCCGGCGGCGCGCGAGGTCGGCGTAGGAGACGCTGACCGGCGGGGCGTGGAAGCGTGCGTTGTGGGCCGGATCGACCGGCTTGATCGGTCCGACCGGGCGGTCGTCCTGGTAGAGGAAGAGCTCGTCGGGCCGTCCGACGGGAAAGCGCAGGTCGGCGCGGGCGCCGATGAAGTCGGGCGGGACCTCGTAGAAGGTGCCGTCGATCTTGACGGTGGCGTCGTTGCGGACGACGCGGACGAGGCGTCCCATGAAGGCGTGGTCGAGTTCTTCGGGGGCGAGGCGCTCGACGAGGGTTTCCTGGGCGCCGGCGAGATAGCGGTCGATCGGCTTCATGCCGATGCCGTTGTGGCGCTTGAAGTGGTAGTCGTCGCGCAGCCAGCGCTCGAAGCGCTCCTGGAGTGTCTCGAGCCCGACGAGCTCGTCGTCGGTGACGAGCGGCAGGAAGCGCAGGCGGACGGTGCGGAAGAAGCGCTCGATCTTGCCGCGCGAGGGGGCGTCGTAGGGCTCGGAGTGCAGCAGCGTGACGCCGATCCGGGCACAGGTCTCGGCCAGGTACTGGGAGGAAAAGGCCGGGCCGTTGTCACAGTTCTGTGCCCTGGCCCGTTATGTGGCGTGGCCACGCGCAATGCGGCGTCGTGATCGCCTGGCCATCGATTCCGCGTGGCCACCGCCACATAACGGGGACCAGCAGAGTGAGCATGGCCCGCCTCCCCGCGCATCGGGGAAAAGGAGACGGACCATGCTCGACCGATTCTTCGCCCTACCCGAAACCATCGATCGCATCGAGGCTTCGTGGCTCAAGAATGCCGTCGAGACGTACGTGGGCTGGCTTGACGCGCACCAGTACAGCCCGCGGTGCATTCACCGTCGGGTGCCGTTGCTCGTTCGGTTGGGGGACTTTGCCCACAGAAGGCACGTCGCGGAGATCGGTGGTTTGGAAAAGCTCCTTCAGCCATTTGCCGAGGCGTGTTGGCGGCGGCGATCGAGGTCACACGCTGCTTCCGTGCCACGCAGCCGCTACCTTGCCGAGATCCGCAGCGTCGTCGGGCACTTCCTTCGAGTCGTTCGGTCGGACGGAGTTGCGGACATGCCGGATGAGTTCCCGCTGTCGCGTTGGGCACCCGGTTTCGAGCGACATCTGCGGCACGAGCGGGGATTGGCGCCTGCGACAGTCGCTGGCTACGCAACGCAGTTGTCGTTCTTCGAGCGCTTCATCGGCGGCCGTGGTGTCGGCGATGCCTCCGGACTCACGCCCGCGATCCTGGACCTGTTCATCGAGGAGCGCAGATCGACGGTCGCAGCGAATTCTCTCGGCCCGACCTGCTCCGCCCTGCGCTCGTTCCTTCGCTACCTGTTCCGCGAGCGAGTCATCGCTCGGGACCTCGCTGCGACCGTTGACGGGCCACTCCGGTACGCTCTCTCCGGCGTTCCCCGGTCGATCAGCACCGAGGACCTCGCGCGGACGCTGCGGTCGATCGACACCCGATCGGCTCTGGGGCGCCGGGATCTCGCGATGTTGCTGCTGCTCGCTGTATATGGGCTGCGGGCCAGCGAAGTCGCCGCTCTGACGCTCGACGACCTGGATTGGCGGACTGCTACATTGCATGTGCGCTCACGCAAGGCGGGCCACGCCGCGGCGTATCCGTTGCGAGCCGATGTCGCCGATGCATTGATCGACTACATCCGGCGCGGACGACCGCAGACGATCGCGCGTCACGTCTTCCTCTCCGCGCGGGCCCCGCGTGTCGCTGTCACGCACCAGATCGTTTCTTCCCGCGCGACCCGAGTGCTGAAACGGGCGGGCGTGGAGGTGCGGCACGCTGGGTCGCACACGCTGCGGCACACGTGCGCACAACGGTTGGTGGACGCCGGATTCACACTCCAGGTGGTCGGTGACTTCCTTGGCCACCGCCAGACATCCTCGACGCGGATCTACGCCAAGGCGGCTGTCGAAGACCTGCGCGAGGTCGCGCTCGGCGACATCGAGGACCTCCTATGAGGCCCGCCGAAGGCTCGTCCGGTCCGGTGGCGGGCGAAGCCGCTCGCTTCGTCGCGCACCGGCGTGCGCTCGGGCGACGCTTCGACACCGAGGCCGCGGCGCTCGCCCTGTTCGATCGCTGCTTGTCTGCCGCGGGCGTTCACTCGCTCTCGGAGGTCACGCCCACGATCGTCGAGGCCTTCCTCTGCTCGCGGCCACGCCATCATCCTCGAAGCTTCAACCACCTCGTCGGCGTCCTGCGCCGCTTCTTCGAGTGGCTCGTCGCGCGAGGCACCCTGGAGCACTCGCCGTTGCGGGTGCTGCCGCGACGCGAGGGTCCGGCGGCATGCCGTCTTGTTCGGTCCGGAGCACGCAAGTCGGCTGTTGCAACTCGCGGCCGCGCTCCCCGATCTGCCCGGCACGCGTCTCCGCGGACAGAGCTTCCATCTCGCCTTCGCCTTGCTTTACGGCCTCGGGCTGCGCGTCGGCGAGGTCTGTCGCTTCGATGTGTCGGACTTCGATCCGCGGCGTCGGCTTCTCGTCGTGCGCAACACCAAGTTCGGGAAGGATCGGTTGGTCCCTTTCGGTCCGCGATTGCATGAGGCGCTCACGTCCTACCTTGCGCGCCGCCGCAACATCGATGGCGGACTCGTCGACGATGCCCCGCTCCTGACGGTGTGGTCGACCGCGCGGTTGAGACGACAGACGATCGGTCGGGTGTTTCGGCAGATCGTGCCGCAGTTGGGCCTGGAGTCGCTGGCGGCACCGCGGGTCCACGATCTGCGTCATTCGTTCGCCGTGAATACGCTACTCCGCTGGTACCGTTCCGGCGCCGATCCCGGAGCACGCCTGCTGCAGCTTTCGACCTTCATGGGCCACGCAAGACCCGAGTCCACCGCGGTCTACCTCACGATCACCCCTGATCTGCTCTACGTGGCGGTCGGCGCTTCGAAGCCTCCTCCGCCATCGGGCGTTTACGATGAGCACCCTCACGCTCGGCCAACTCGTCCGGTCGTACTTCCTCGACCACCTGCGTTCGACACGGGGTCTTCGTCCCTCATCGATCGCCAGCTATCGCGACGGCATCCGCCTCTACCTATGCTCCGTTGCCCAAGGAGCCAGGGACAGCATCGCGCGGCTGCCGCTCGAAACGCTCACGGCCGACAGCGTCCTGCACTTTCTCGACGCGCTCGAGCAGGACCGGCATAACCACCCCCGCACGCGCAACCAGCGGCTCGCGATCCTGCACTCATTCTTCAACTACATCGGGGGGCGGGTGCCAGAGATGCTGCCCGTCGCCGAGCAGGTGATGCGCATCCCCGGCAAGCGCGTTGCGCCGCCCGAAACGTTCCATCTCGAGCAGCGCGACGTCGAGCTGCTGTTCGATCGATGGCCGCTCGGGCCGCGCACGGCCGCACGCGACCGCACGCTGCTGCTCTTCCTCTACAACACCGGGGCACGGGCACAGGAGGTCGCCGACCTGCGCGTCGGTAACCTCGACCTCGATGGTCCGTACCGTGTGCGGCTGCACGGCAAGGGTGACAAGTGGCGTACATGCCCACTGTGGCAGGAAACGGCTACCGCACTGCACGCGCTCCTCGACGAAACGGGCGGCAACGCCGCCCCCGATGACCCGGTGTTTCGGTCCACCGTCGGCGGCCCGCTTACGCGCTTCGGTATTCACAAGGTCGTTCGAAGGCATGCTGCCGCGTTCGATGCCGATTCCCGCCGACGCGGGCGGCGCGTCACCCCGCATGTCTTCCGTCACACGACCGCCGTTCACCTGCTCGAGGCAGGCGTCGAGATCAACGTCATCCGTGCGTGGCTTGGTCATGCTCGCCTCGAAACGACCAACCGCTACGCGGAAATCACCGCGCGAATCAAGGAGGCAGCACTCGCTTCCTGCGCACCGCCAGTGGCCATGCAGAAGTCACAAGGCAAGAAGTCATGGAATAGCGACGCGGCTCTGCTCGACTGGCTCGACGCCCTTTGACGAGCCCCGTTATGTGGCGGTGGCCACGCGGAATCGATGGCCAGGCGATCACGACGCCGCATTGCGCGTGGCCACGCCACATAACGGGCCAGGGCACAGAACTGTGATTCTGTGCCGCGGCACAGAATCACAGTAGAAGCGCTTGCACACCCCAAAGGTGGCCAGGGCGTCGCGCAGCGTGTGGAGCAGGTCGGCGGTCTCTTCGCCGAGCGCGAAGCGGCCGCCGACGAGGACGCGGGAGTGATCGTCGATGATCCCGCAGAGGATCGCCTTGCGCTTCGACGATCCCGTACCGACCAACGGGCCGTGCATGAAGTCACCGATCCAGAGGTCGTTGGGGTGGGGCATCTCGTACTTGGCCCGGGCCTTGTCGATCCCGCGCACCGGGCGGTCGAGCCCGCGCAGTCGGAGGAAGCGGCGCAGGGTGGCCTCGCAGACCCGCTTGCCGGCGGGCAGGACGTCGTCCTGATGCAACACCTGCTAGAAGAGCTTGACCGAGAGCTGCCGGTGCTGGACGCGGTGCCGGGCGATCAGCTCGCCGAGATCGTCGTCGATCTTGCGGAAGGTGCCTTTGTCGGCGCGGCTGCGCGGCAACAGGCCGTCGAGCCCTTCGCGCTGGTAGCGGATCAGCCAGCTGCGCAGGGTCGCGGCGCTGAAGCGGCGCAGCATGCCGTCGGGCAGGGCGTGCTGCTGCGCCGCCCGCCGCGCCAGCAGCTCGGAGACCGGCTGACCGGCGAGCGGACGCAGGGCCTCGCTGATCAGTCCGTACCGAAACACCGCCCAATCACGGGCGCCGGGTCGTGGGGGCCGGGACTTGTCTTCAATCATCCGTCGTCTCCTTCGCGCGCCCGTCCCGGGGCGGTCCCCGGGGGCGCGAGCGGGACCTTGCGCCGCGCGGAAGACGGGGTCCGCCCGTTGCGGGTGGCGGGGCCGGAGCGAGACGACCCGGGATCGGTAGCGCTGGCGTCGTGGACCTCGCGCCGCGCGAGGGGGCGCGCCAGGTCGAGCACCGCCCGGCCGAAGCGGGCTCGGAAGCCGGCCAGCACGCGCGGCGTCAGCGCGGCCGCGAGCCGCGCCATCCTCTCCACCGGCTCCGCGCAGGACTGCCCATCGGCCCCTGGCGGCAGCGCGACGAGCGCCAGCGCCGCGGCCGACACGCGCGGCACGACCGCCTCACGCCACCGACCGAGCGTGCTGCGCGAGACGCCAGGCCCGCCGGGGATCTGAACGCGCACCCAGTCGTGGCCGCGCTCGAGTCCGTGGGCCAGCAGTTGCCCGGCCGCGGCCACGACCGAGGCGATCGTGCTTCGCCCACGCCACAACGCCGCCGGCATCAACGAGATCGTGGCCCCGGTACAGAACATCACCCGCAGCACCGGGACGTCCGCGAACACCCGATGGGCGGCCAAGTCGCGCACCGGACCGCGGTGGCGCCACGCATGAGCCCGCGTGCACCCCGGAGACGACCCGCAACGGGGACAGCACACCCCGGACTCCGCGATCAGCCCCGCCACCTCCCAGCCGCGGCGCTCGATCGCGACGCAATAGTCCCCGAGCTCGAGGTCGAGTAAACTGACGCTGGGTGGTGGCGCTCGAGGGGCATCGCGCCGCAAAACGAGACTGACCCTCGATCGCCACGCTCCTCCGTGGCGGGCTAACCTGCGTGCCGGAAAACGCGACGCGCAGCTTAGGGCTCGTAAAGATATAACTTGACCATAAGGCCAGTCTCTGGGATTTTGGTTTCATGGAAGTCGAACAAGGAATTCGCGCGAAGTATCGCGCTTTGCTGCCTTCGATGGACGAGCGCCATCGCCGGTTGTGGGCTGGTGCGGAGGCGCAAGCGCTTGGGCGTGGGGGTATTGCCGTTGTCGCCCGCGCGACCGGCCTTGCGCGCAACACAATTGTTCGCGGGCTGGAAGAGCTGACCCAGAAGAAGCCGTTGCCCGCCGACCGGGTGCGCCGTCCTGGTGCGGGCCGAAAACGGATGACCATTGTGGTGCCCGGGCTGGCGGCGGCGTTGGAAGAGTTGGTCGAGCCAGTAACACGCGGGATCCCGAGTCTCCGTTGCGGTGGACGAGCAAGAGTACGCGCCATTTGGCCGGTGAGTTGAACGGGCAGGGGTTCGAAGTCAGCCATACGTTGGTGGCGGGGCTTGAACACGATCTGGACTACAGCCTGCAGGCCAACCGGAAGACGCTATGAGGGGGCCAGCCCACCCCGACCGAGACGCTCAGTTCGAGCACATCAACCCGCGTGAGAAGCCCCAGTTGAAGCACGGCCAACCGGTCATCTCAGTGGACACGAAAAAGAAAGAACTGGTGGACGGTTTCAAGAATCCGGGCCAAAACTGGCGACCGCAAGGATCTCCGGTACTGCCGGTCCATGACTTCCTGGAGCCCGGACCGGCGAGGCCATCCCCTACGGCGTGTTTGACTTGGTCGCAATCAGGGCTGGGTCAGCGTGGGGGTGGACCACGATACCGCCGCCTTCGTGGCGGCGACCATCCGTCGCTGGTGGGGCGAGTTGGGTCGTCAGCATTACCAGCGTGCCCCGTCACTGCTCATCACCGCCGACGGCGGCGGCAGCAACGGCCCCCGCATCCGACTTTGGAAATGGGGGCTCCAGCAGTTGGCCCGACAGACGGGACTGATGATTTCGGTCTGCCATCTTCCTCCGGGCACGAGCAAATGGAACAAAATCGAGCACCGGCTGTTCTCGTTCATCACAGAAAACTGGCGCGGCCAGCCATTGCTCACCCATGCGGCAGTCGTCAACCACATCGCGGCCACCCGAACCACGGCGACCGGACTCAAGGTACGATGTGTACTGGACACTGTCAGAACGTATCCCAAAGCAGTCAAGCCGACGGCGGCACAGATGGGCGCGATCAACCTGAAGCCAGAAACAATTCCACGGCGACTGGAACTACAGTATCCTTCCTCGCGGGAGATCACAACTAGTCACCTAATTTCGTTACAAGCCCTTAGCCCGCCACGGCTCTCTTCAGCAGCACAGTCCGAAACGTCGCCCCTTCACTTCCGGACCCCAGAGTGACGCTCCACAACCCGATGATCGTCGCTGCGCTCCGAACTCGCGCTGACGCGCGACGGCCTACGGATCCTGGCGGGGCCCTGGAAAACGCATGACGCCGCGTTTCCCACCGCCCCTTGGACAGCGCGAACGGCCGCGCCGCCCACAGGCCCCACAGGCCCTGCTGCCACCCAGCCTTCAACCGATCGGGATCCCGCGTTAGAATCTGCCGAGCCTTGACAGGAGGCGAAACCAGAACGAACCGACCGTCGCTTCGCTCCGACGCGTGATCACCATCAGCGGAATCAGTGATTACGATCCCGGATCGCGTGATCACGATCGCCGGAACTGCCAGCTATTCGTAGACGACCGTCACGCCGAGGGGAAGAACGCCGCTCCCGGACCGCTTACGGTGGACCGAACGGCGGTGCGGCTGCTGATGGGCATCGACTGGCGGACCGTCGGCACGATCGTGACGCGGATCGTCCAGGAGCGCCTCGATCCCCAGCGCCTGGAGAACCTCTACGTCATCGGCGTCGACGAGATCTCGTTCCGCCTCACACCTTCGTCAACGACGACGCGCCGATCTACCCGCGAACGGACCTCCGGCTCCACTTCGAGGCTCCGGTGTTGCAGAAATGATCCTGCGTAGGTCAGGACTCCGGCATTCCGGCTAACGGATGTTTCGGTGTAACCACCGAATGCGACTGATCTCTAGCAACATTCTAATCGAGTCCCTGACGAGACTGACCTTGGAACCCGGTTGCGCGACCCAGTTCACAGGGATCTCGATGATCGACAGTGACAGCTGCCGCGCGATGAACAGAATCTCGACGTCAAAGGCAAAGCCCGCCAGCTTCTGGCGGGAGAAGCCCGCGATCGCCGCCTCGTGGCGGAACATCTTGAAACCGCACTGCGTGTCCGCGATGCCGCCGATGGCGAAGACATTGACGAAGAACGCGAAAACACGCCCGATCAAGCGCCGGTGCAGCGCAGCCCTGACTTCAGTCTCGCCGGGATGCTGGACGACCCTCGAGCCGATCGCTATGTCATGTCTCTGGCCGAGGGCCGCCAACAGCTTCGGTATCTCGTCCAGCGGTGTGGCCCCGTCCGCATCCATGAACAGCACAAATCGGCCTTTGGCATTGAGCATCCCCATGCGCACGGTGGCGCCCTTCCCGAGATGTGGGCAGGCGAGGGCCCGGATTCGGACGTCGCCCTCCTCGAACAACCGTGCCAGCTCTAGCGTCGCGTCGCGGCTGCCGTCGTCAGCGATGATTAGTTCAAAGTCGACATTGTGCGTTGTGCACCAAAGAACTGTCTCAAGTACGGTGCGAGGCAGGCGGGCCTGCTCGTTGTACGCCGGGATAACGATCGAGAGCAGGATCTCGCTGAGAGGTGCCGGTTCAGCTGCGCTGCGGTGCTGAGCCGGCGTAGATCCGAGCGCGCTTCTTCCACAACACAGGAAGGTGCCGGCTCGCTCGGTCGTCTGATCGGGGCTGCGAAGGCCTTGGGCTGAGTGAGCGGTATACGGTAGAAGCCGCCAGTCAGGTAAAGCAGACCCCCGGCAATCGTCGTGAAAAAGTACTGCCCCGCGTGCTGCAGCAGCACCATCGCGAGGGCAAGGTAACGAGGAACTCCCGAACTAATCAGGAACGCCGTCGCAGCGGCCTCGATCGTTCCGATACCACCCATCGTGAACGGTACGAGCGATGCGAAGTTGACGACGACCAGGAAGAGGAGGGCGGTCCTCAGGTTCATGTCATTCCAGACAGCCACGCCAATGAAATAGTAGGAGCCAAGCTCAACGCTCCAGATGATCACGGTGGCACCAATGGCAGTGATCATGCGCGACGTCATTCCCAGCGGGAGGAGGCCTTCCAGGAAGTATGTCGATTTCTCCATCGCGAAGGCGGTCATGTGGCCTGGGAACCGGTGGTTCACGACGGCGACGAAAGACCGAATGCGCTCGTGGAACTTGATGCCCAAGATGAGCCCCGAGGTGAGTGCTGCGAACGCTGCCGACACCACGAGCAGTACCCACTGAAGCCGACGGTCGACAGGTACGAGCGCAAGCCCGACGAGACTAGAAAAGGCCAGGATCAGCCCGTCGAGGAGCCGCTCGGCCGTGATGGACGCGAGAATGGCCGTGCGCCCATGATCGTCACTGGTCTTGGCCGCCGCGCAGTGCGCCCGCAGGATTTCACCTAGGCGGGCAGGCAGGATGTTGTTGCCCATGAACCCAATCAGGATTACTCGCAACGAGTCCCAGAAAGTCAGGCTGCGTTCCCAGATTGGCCACCGCGCTCCACGGAGGAGATAGGAAAACATCATCAGAGCGAAACCTAGCACCAGCATCTGCGGCTGTGCCGTGCGGATCGATGCGATTGTCTGCTGGATGTCGAAGTGGCGCAGGAGAGCGTAGAGAATGAGGCCGGCGACTGCCAGCGACATCAGGACCTGGGTGAGGCGCTTCATACCTCTCCCCCTTCTTGCGGCCGGACCCGGCGACGAGCGGACCGCTGCCGGGTCAACGCAGCTCGGTCGATCGCTCCACGCTGCCATGGAGTGTCGATGTTACGACTTCATGGCATGTTGGCTGAAACTTGGGGTACAGCGTCGCTGCTTCAAGTTGTCTCCGAGGGCAGCGCGAAGACGTTCCTAGTTCTGGGTTGTTGATCGTTCTCTCTGCGGAGGCGCAGGAGCGAAGCGACGACGACGGAGTGGAAAGCACGACGGGCGCGCGTCCTCGGGGGGGCTTGCTGTGGCCGGCCAAGATCGGTCCTCCTTGTTGTTGCGAGGACACTCGGAGGCGGCGGAAGCATGGCCCACCCTGACTCGATGCTACAACCAGGAGCCAAGCCTTGCGAATCCTGGCCGCGAACAACGTCAAATACGGTGGGACGGCGCTGGAGATTGTCCAGAACGCCGCGATGCGATCCGAGTGAGTCCAGCGGTTGCAGGCGACCCCCTACCAACGGTGTCCCTCAGGATAACCCTATGCGACTCACTCCTCAACGCCTTGCACGCGACGCGATGCCACCACTGGACTCCGCATAACGATGTGCCCGGCATAATTGCGCATGTCCACCGGCTCGCGGTAGGCCAGGATCCGCGGCGGTGCCGACGACAGGAACATCGGCTCCCCCCCCAACGGACGATGACGCCGCCGGGGAGCTCCAGCTCCAGGGACCAGCCGGAACTGCCGGGCCTGGCCACGGCCGTCTCCGGTGCCGGCGGCGGCACCAGCTCCACGAACCGAGCGCGACGACGCACCGCTCGCTGGCCGCGGAGTCGCTGGCGCCAGCGCTGGAAGCTGCTCGCCGCCACCCCTTCCTGCCGGCAGAACGCCCGCGAACCCAACCCGCTCGCTTCGTACCGCCGCAGGATCGCCGCCCAGTCCCGCTCGCTCCGCCGCACACGCCTGTCTCGAGAACCGACACGCCCCGCTCCTCGCCGTCTTCACGGCCCGCCCGATCGCCGGGCGCGGGGCTATTCGTAGACGACCGTCACGCCGAGGGGAAGAACGCCGCTCCCGGACCGCTTACGGTGGGCGAGACCCCCCGTCCCGCCGGACTACCGAGGCAATCCGGGTCGCCTGGATCCTCGGGTGGTGGCGCAAACGCACCTCCCGCCGCGCCGCCTCTCCCATGCGGTCCGCAAGTGCCTGATCCCCGGCAAGTCGCTCGATGGCGCTCCGCATGGCCGCCGAGTCCCGAGGCGGGACCAGGAAACCGGTGACGCCGTCCCGGAGGTAGTCCTCGGTTCCGGTGGTCCTGGTCGCGATCGTCGCCTTGCCGAGCGACATGGCCTGAAGGAGAACGCTCTGCCCGATGGAGACCGGACGATCCTGAAGGGGCAGGACCGCGAATCTCGCCCGAGCCGTTAGGGCGAGCAGGTCGCGGAGCGGGATGTTCGTGCGGACGCTGACGTTCTCCGGGATCGTGATCGAGTGGAGGTTTCCCGGCGCAGCCACGAGCACGACGCCAATAGGAAGCCCACGCACTGCGTCGATCAAGGTCGCGTAGTCTCGGCCGGTCCTCCCCGCTGCGATGAGGTAGTCGCCCGGATCCTGCTCCGGTTGCTCGAGGAAGGCGGGGTCCGTGGCGAGCGGCGCGAAGTGGAAGCGCGAGGGATCCATCCCGAGGATTCGGGGGTAGAGAGTCGTTTCTCGACGGGAACAGCAAAACACTCCCTGCACAGAGTGCATTGCGAAGCGGAGGAAGGCGTACTTGAGCCTGGAGTAGAGCGACGACTCGGGCTCGCGAGTAATAAACTCGTTGACGTAGTGGCGGCAGTCGCGGCGGAGCGCAAAGCGACGAAGGAACGCAAGGGCGAGGGTCGAGTATCCGTCCTGCTGGGTGACCACCGCGTCGTAATCCCGGAGGACTGAGATCCAGAGGCGCATGATCGGGAGAGCAGCGCGCAGTGGGCGTTCTTCGGAGAGTTTGAGCACATCGAGCTCGCAGTCGCGGGCCTCGGTGACGATGTGGCGCAGCCACCAGATGGGCTCGCTATCCCACAGGTTCTCGACGACCAGTACTCTCATGCACGCTCATCCACGCGGGAAGCGGATTCGTATCGGCTGCTGATCTCGAGTATCCGATCCGCAACTGCTCGGCCGACGATAGCCGCCCCCTCGTTCGTGTAGTGGAACATGTCGTAGAAGGTTTCGCGGTTGCCAGGCACGTGAGGCCGCAAATCCATGAACTCGACCCCGCAGGCCTCAGCCGTCCGCCGCGTCGCATCCGTCAATCCGCGCATGAGGCGCATCGCGAGGTCATGGGAATAGAACGCCTTGCCACCGTCCTTCCACGGAGCCCCGAGGGCGGGGTTCCAGAGTTGGAGCGCCTCCTCCGGAGTGGGATTCCGGTCAAACCACGCTTGTTCGACGACCAGGACACGGTCGGCCCTCCGTGCTGCCGCTCGGATCGCCCGCCCGAGCGCCTCCTCGTAGTGACGGTACATCGGCGCCGGATCCGGAACGTCCTCGATGAAACTCGTCGTGGCTACCCGAGAGGCACGCGCCGCGATCATCCAGCCTCCGCCATCCCGGCGGGTTTCGACGGGACGCACGAACGCGCGCACGAGCATCTTCGCCACCTTGACTGACGCGGCGCTCGAAGGCCTCCACCCGTACAGCGAGTCGCTTCGCCAGTGGAACACCTCGTCGAGCGATGGCTGTGGGACGGGCGGATCCGCGGCCGCGCCCGCGGCGAGCCACCGGAGAACGTCCGCCGCGCCGGTCATGATTAGGACGATATCGTACCGATCTGCCGGAAAAGTGCCCGACTCAAAGACTTCCGCGAGTTTCTCCGTGTCGATCCCGGAGCGCCCGATGTTGGCAACGTGAACGCAGCGCGCGTGGAGCAGCGCGCAAGCCTCGCGCTCCGACAGGACCGACTCCAGAACGGCCGGCCAAGAACGGGGGCCATCGAGAAGGAAGCACTCGACTGCGCTACCACCCGACGCCAAGACTCGGAAGATGCCGTCGCCAGCCGGCGGATCGTCGCCGCGCTGCCCGAACCGATTCGTCTCGAACATCACGGTGCCGTTCAGTGCGGGGTGGTAATCTGGGTTCAGTTCGACTTGAACGCGCCACCGCGGAATGTACACGAAGCGCCGATGGCGAGCGCGCAGGACGGCCCGGCATACGATCTCCGCCGCCGCGGCGGCCAGGGCGCCCCCCACGAGGAACCAGGCAATCAGCAGCAAGCTCGCCGTCATGCGGCACCTCGCCCAAGCCTCGCGCGAACCTCTGCGAACAGATCGAGGTGCGGGTCGCGACGGTGCACGAACCCGACCCAGAGTACGGCCGCAAGGCCAACGGTGAAGAACCCCGCCGCTACGAGCCCCGGATAGCCGCTCATGTCGAACCACACCTGGGACGCTCGCAGTATCAGGAGCCCTGCCCCGAGCGCGAGCAGGTTCCTGCCGAAAACGTAGAGGAAGAAGGAGCCGACCCGCGCCTGCACCTTCCGGGCCGCGTAGGCGAGCACATGAACCGCGAACAGCGCGATCGGCACCGCCGTGCCGATAGCCACCCCGGCGAGCCCGAGCGGGCGTGCCAGCGCCAGGCTGGCGACGAGGTTCAGGATGGCGAAACCGGCAAACGAGAACATGGCCACCCGCGCCTGGCCGATCCCCAGGAGAAGCGGGATCGCAACGCCACGGGCCGGGAGGAACAGCAGGTTTGCCACGACCAGGATCCGCAGCACGAGCCCCGCGGGTTCAGTGAAGGAAGGACCGATCCATCTTCCGATGAACGCCGGACCGAAGACCATGAGATAGAGCGCCGCGACGCACGTCAGGGAAACCGCGATCTTCGCCCACTTGAAGTAGAGGTCCCGCAGCACGTTCCATTCGCCGAGAGTGCCGTGCCGCGAAGCGGCCGGCATCAACACGGCGCCAATGGCAACGACAAACTCCATCAGATACAGAAGCAGGCTGTTCGCGACATCGAAGTAGGGGATTTCACGGACGTCGAGGAGGCCGCCGATCACGATCGCGTCGGTCTGGAAGTGAAGCCGGAGCCCGAGGCTCAGGAGCAGCACGTAGACACTGAAGGAGAAAATCTTCCGAATTCGCCCGGGGTCGAACCTCGGCCGGCCGAGTCGAATCTCGGGATACGTGCGCCTCAAGTACATAGCCGACACGATGAACTCAACGAACGCAAGACCGACTTGAATTGCTGCGAGCAGGGCGATCGACGCCTCCATCCGAAGCCCGACGATCGTCACCGCGAAACGGAGAACCTGGGTGAAGACCTGGATGCCGCTCAGCGCCACGAATGCGCTCTTGGCGCTCAGGATCCCTGCAGGCAACAGCGCGTAGAATCCTACGGCGCTCGCTGCGCCAACGAGCACAAAAGCAAGGTACGCGTCGGCCCGCACCGCGGCGTCCAGATCGTATGTCGTGAAAAAGAGGAACAGCGGGAGTGTCGCAACGAGCGCCGCGCCGCCAAGGACAACGTACAGTCCTCCGCAAGCCCCTGATGTCCGGTTGAAGTCCTCGAGATCCTTCCGGGCCAGCGCCTCCGAGAGGTAGCGTACCGACGCCGCGGGGACTCCCAGCGCGAGGATCGCCAGATACCCCATGATCGAGTTGATCAAGACCCAGGCCCCATAGCGCTCCTGGCCGAGCGTCGAGATGATGAAGGGCGTGAGGATGTACGACAGCAGGATGCTGACGAGGACTTTGCCCCAGGTCGCTCCTACGTTTTTCAGCACCGCGTTCCCTCCGTGGGCGCCGGACCGTGACCCCGCTCAACGTCCTCGCGGCGGCCGCATGCCGAGCGCCCGCCGGGCGAGCGAGGTCGCCTTGATGACCTGTCGCCGCGTCCGCGCGAATGGCACACCCCGAAACTCGTCGAGATATCTCACCAGGTAGCGGCCGCCGTACCAGTGGACCGTATCCCCGCGCTCGTCGTCCGGCGCGCCCCAGCGCCGGATCCTCCGCGGGTCCTCGCCGGGGCGGTTGCGGCGCTCCGGCCCCTCGTGTGAGCGGAGGGTGGTCGTCAGGTAATGCGCATCGGCGGCCTCGCGCGCCATCTCGTCGTAGCCGCCACCCGGCCAGCAGAGGTGCCGGATCGGGCGCCCGAGCCGCTCTTCCAGGATCCGCTTCGAGTCCACGACCTCGGCCAGCAGCCGGGTCCGCCTCTCGTCATCCGACTCGGCGCGGCCGCGGACCCCCGCCGTCTCCCGGTACGCCATGAGGCGGCGGCGAAGTTCCTCCCGCCAACCGCTCCCCGCGAAGAAGTCCGGGCCGCCTCGCGAGGCGACGTGCTCGGCAAGAACACTGGCCTCTTCGGGGTCGGGGTGGTAGCAGCGCGCCTCCATCGATTTCCTGTGCTCGTAGATCGGAACACCCCACGGCACCCGGCTCGCGTCGGGATCGAGTAGGTAGAACGGCTTGCGCTCGGGCGCGGCGTTCCAGTCCAGCCAGTACTGGCCATCTCCAGGTCGGTGGAAGTCCACGACCTCCGCCCCGACCGGATACCAGGTGTGTGTGAGAAGGTGGGACTCGGCCAGCAGGACCCGGGACGCCGTCAGCCGCTTGAGCTCTTCCCACGAGAGGAACCCCCGGCTCTCGAGATCCTCCAATCGCGATCGACCCTCGCGCACGTCGCGGAGCGTGGGTCGCACGACGTCCCGCGGATCGACGAACTCGGGATTGACGAAGACCGTCCCGCGAAAGCCGTGCTGCTCGAGAAGGGGGGCTGCATGGACCCAGTTGTCGAGGTATCCGTCGTCGAACGTGAGTACGACCGACTTCGGGGGCAGCGTCACCGTCCCACTCATGTGCCGGTGGAGATCGTCGAGATCCGCCGCCCGGTAGCCCTCCCGGCCGAGCCATCGAAGTTGGTCCTCGAACACGTCCACCGGCATGACCAGGGAGTTCCAACGCCAGCCGGGAATCCCGGGACCGACGCCGTGGTACATGAGCACGGGCACCGCACTACCCTGGCTCATCGCGCCTTCTCGGCTTCCTCGTCGATGGAAACGCGCTTGCCGGTCCGGGTTCTCGGAACGGACTTGATGGCCCGCACCGCGGGACGGACTGTGTCTCCCATGATCGTAATCACCCCCGCCCCACCTCCATGCTCCCGCAGCTCAAGGTAGAACGCGATCCAGTGTCGTCGCGCCGCACCACCGGGTACGATCCGATCAGACCGGCATGTTACCGTGCTTTTTCCGCGGGAGTGCGTCCACCTTGGTCTCCAACCGTCGCAGCCCGACGATCAGTCGGTAACGTGTTTCTGCGGGGTCGATCACCGCGTCAATGTAGCCTCGCTCCGCAGCCACATAGGGGTTTCCGTATGCGGCTCGGTACCCCGCGGAGAGTTCGCGCTTGAGATCGTCTCGATCGGCGGCCCCGCTCAGCTCGTTCCGATACAGGATCTCGACTGCCGATTCGGCGCCCATCACCGCGATCTCCGCCCCCGGCCAGGCCAGGTTGAGGTCCCCGCGCACATGCTTGCTCGCCATGACGCAGTAGGCTCCTCCGTAGCCCTTGCGCGTGATGACCGTCAACTTGGGTACGGTCGCCTCCGCAAAAGCGAACAGCAACTTCGCACCGTGCGAGATGATCCCACCGTGCTCTTGCCCGGTACCCGGCAGGAATCCGGGCACGTCTTCCAGTACCACGAGAGGAATGTTGAAGCAATCGCAGAAGCGAACGAAGCGCGTACCCTTGCGCGAGGCATCGATGTCCAGGACGCCGGCCAGAAACGCGGGCTGATTCGCCACGATCCCGATCGGCTGGCCGTCGAGTCGGGCAATGCCCACCACGAGATTGCGAGCCCACCTCTCATGCACCTCGAAAAACTCCCCGTTGTCTACGAGGCGGCGGATGAGATCTTTCACGTTGTATGGCTTCTGCGGCTCGTCGGGGATCAGGGTACGCAAGCCCTCGTCGAGCCTCAGCGGATCGGGATCGGGCCGACGCCGCGGAGGATCGCTGCGGTTGCTTGAAGGCAGGAACGAGAGCAGCGACCGTACCAATTCCAGCGCTTCAGCATCACTTGAAGCGATGAAGTGGGCCACGCCACTCTTGCTGGCGTGAACCACTGGCCCCCCCAGTGCCTCCTTCGTCACCTCTTCGCGGATCACCTGACGCACGACATCTGGTCCCGTGATGAACATGTAGGAAGTCTCGGCAACCATGATCGTGAAATCGGTGATCGCCGGCGAATATGTGGCTCCGCCGGCGCAGGGGCCCATGATCACGGAGATCTGCGGCACAACCCCTGACGCGATCGTGTTGCGCCAGAAGATCTCGGCGTAGCCTGCCTGACTTGCCGGTCCTTCGTGAATGCGCGCCCCGCCGGAGTCGTTCAAGCCGATGATCGGGCATCCGATGCTGATCGCCCGGTCCATGATGCTGCAGATCTTCCCGGCATGTGGTTCCGACAGCGTGCCGCCGAAAGCGGTGAAGTCCTGCGCAAACACCGCGACGGGCCGCCCATCGACCAGTGCGAGCCCTGTCACTACCCCGTCTCCTGCGATCGTGCGACGATCCATACCGAACTCTCGGCAACGATGGACCACGAACGCTCCGGATTCTTCGAAACTGCCCTGATCGCACAGCAACTCGATGCGCTCGCGGGCGGTGAGCTTCCCGGAAGCATGCTGTTTGGCAGTTCGTTCCGAGCCGCCGCCCGCGTGCGCTTCGGCCAGGCGTCGCCTCAACTCGGCCAGTTCATCCATCATCGATCCTCGGCGGTCTAGCGCTGGCCCGCCCGCGGCAGACGCAACTGGTTGGCGAGTTTAGCATAGTCGGGCTGTCTTGCCGGAGTTCCGAGAGCGCGGAGATGGGGCTCGTCGCGAGCGAGCCTTCGGTGTCGGCGACGAGAGTCGTTCCCGGCGCTCGCACCGACTCCAGCCACGGAGAGCGTCGCGGGCGGGCGCACCCGGGCGGATGGACGTCGTCATGCCAACTGAAGCGCCGGATCCGCTCGGGGCTGTCAGGGTCGCAGAAATCGGCGAGCAGTTCGCTGAAAGGCCTGGCGGAAGCGGCGACCGTCGAGCACTGGCCGTAGCGCCGACTGACGACTTCGAAGAGCCGATCGGTGTGGTGGCTGCCGTGGGACGGGTAGCCCTGCAGCGGGTGGATGATGAACTTCCCCCGCCAGAGGATGTGCGAGGTCGTTGTCGAACGCCTCTCCAACGGGGCACACATCCTCGAGACCGGAGCGCAAACCGTTCGTCTCGCCGACATCCTCGTGCGGCAGTCGCGATCGGCTGCGAGTTCGAAGGAGTCAATGAGTGCGGCATCAGCAGCCAGAAAGCCCGCGACTGGCGCCGAGAAGACCGGAACGAATGCGTGAAGTCGGGCGTTTGGTTGGATGCCGTACCGGATCAGGGCTTCATGGTCTGGCGGCCGTCGGTGCCGGACCAGTGACGACGGGATGGGATCGCCCGTGAAGTTGACGATGCGATCGACGCTCTCGCGCCCCGGACATCATGGGTGGCCGCGAGTGCCGTTGCGGGCTCCAGGAAGTTCTGCCGGTCGAACTTCGATCGGCTCTGCCGGTCTTCCAGTCCCGGGGCACGCCCCGAGACTGTCGCCGCGGAGGCCTCCGAGCGGCCGCGGAGAGGGAAGAATTGATCGGCATGATGACGCGGCTGGAGACGCAGGTTCTTCTGAAAGCCTGACATACGCAGGCTGGCGTTTCCCGACGCTGACACATCTCGGAGCGGTCGGTCCACGCTATTGGTCAGAAGCCGCCGGTCGGCCCCGAGGCTTTGGTCGCTCCTCCGCCCAGAACTACTGCGTCAGAAGGTGACGGGTTGAGCGCGCCTGTGCGAGCATCGGCGCATGAGCCGGGCTGCTGCGCCGCCGTAAGGCCGCTTGGCGGAGTTCGTGTCGCGGGTCCGTGCGGTGCTCGGCCATGCCGACCGGCACGATCCCCTGCGCGGGTACCTGATGGGGCTGCTCCTGACCGGCGAGTGGAAGAGCGTGGAGCGGATGGCGGCCCGGCTCGATCCGCGGCGGGCAGCGGCGCAGCACCAGTCCTTGCACCAATTCGTCGCCAACGAGGCCGGAGAGGCGAACGACGTGATCCGCGTGGCACGGGATCACGCGCTGACCCAACTCGTGCGGCACGCTCCGGTGGAAGCGTGGCTCATCGACGACACCGGGATGCCGAAGAGGGGTCAGTTTTCGGTGGGGGGCGCGCGGCAGTACTGCGGCCCGCTCGGCGAGCAGGACAACTGCCACGTCGCCGTGGCGATTTCGGCCGCCAACGCGGCGTGAAGCGGCGGGGACTCTGATAGCGGTTCGGTTCCAGACCAAGTGGTCGCTGGCGATCAGCCTGCTGGACGACCTGTTGGCCGACGATCTGCCGCACGCCCCCGTCGTCGCGGACGCGGGGTACGGTGCGACGACGGCGTTCCGCGAGGCGCTGACGGCGTGCGGCTTGTCCTATGCCGCAGACGTCACGGCCGACATCTCCGTCTGGCCCCCCGGCAGACGCCGCTGCCGCCGCGCCCTCGCGCGGCCGGTCCGGGGCGGCCACCGCGCCGGGTGCGGCGCACGCCGGAGCATCAGCCGATGCCCCTCGCCGTGCTCACGGCCACGCTGTCGAACTCCACCTGGCAGACCGTCCGCTGGCGCGAAGGGACGCGGGGCATCATCGGCTTCGGCATCTCTTTGACTCGCAAGGCGGACGAGGGACGGGCGACCGACACCCGACCTGCCACCGGCGGCCAGCGGGGATCGTGCGCCCGCTGCTGCGGGCCCCACCGAGGTGATCGCGCCGGGGGTTGACCTGCGCCGGTGGCTATGGTATTGCAGGCCGTGCGATGCGGGTCGCTGCCGGAGGAGGGGGAATCCCCCGCGCGAAACATGCGTGCAATCGCCCGCAGCGACTCTCCCGCACGAGGAGGATTGTCCATGTCACGTCGAATCGTTGGGGTCCTGCTGATCCTGGCTCTCGTCGCGCTGATGCCGGCGTGCCAGAAACTGCCGACTGCTCCAAAGGCGGGGGTTGCGAAGGAGGTACTCCGCACCCCCGCTTCGATCCCGCCGGAGTGGGGGCGGCTCGTGGGGGTTTCAAGTGCGCCGCAGTATCCGGATCTGGTGCAACTGTGGTTCCAGGACGATAGCCTGAATGTCCGCATGGTCGTGTTCAGCGTGGCGACCGGCGAACTGTGGAACGCCAGCCTGATTCCCCGGGGCTAGGAGGCGGAACGATGAAACTGCTGACGAGCGTCCTTTGCCGCGTCCTGTTCGTTGGGGCGTTCCTGCTCGCAGGTCTGGCGGTCTGGGAGAAGTTGGCGAACATTGTCGGTTACACGGTGCTTCAGGGAAGGTACGCACCTAGTCGACTCTTGGAGTTCTCGGTGGTCGCCCTGCTCTTCGTCGTGGCCCTGCTGTTGAGAGAAATCCGGGACGTGTCGGGAGCAAGAAGGCCGTAGCGCCCCGCGCGAAGCGCTGGCGACGATTCGTCGCACAGCACGACGCTCGCCTCGGCCCGCTCAGTCGAGCGTGACGATCCCGAGCGCGACGAACTCCGAGAGCGTGGCCCGCACGTCGTCGGCGGCCTGCTCTTCCGTGACCTCGAACCGCTCGGTGATCGTGCACACGATCTCGGCGATCGTCCGGCGGCCGTCGCAGAGCAGGAAGATCTCCCGCGCCGTGTCGTTGAGCACGTGGAGCCGGTCCCCGGTGCGCCCGAGAAGAACGTACTCGTCCTTGAGGTCCCGCCCCGTCAGGAGATCCTGGGCGCGCGGGCGGTCGGTCTGGGCCGGCATGGGAGCCTCGTCGCGGTCCTTCGCGTCTTCCCTACAAGTTCTCGGTCATCGCAGCGGTCCGGTCAAGGTCCCCCCCGGGCTTGACCGAGAAGCAGACGGCATCCCGCAGCGCCCCGGCCAGGTCGAGGACGAGCGGGGCGAGCCGACCGCCGTAGGCCGCCAGCGCCCCCCCGCCCTCGCGGCGGTTGAGCATCTCGCGGGCCAGCAGCAGTGCCGCTTCGGAGCGCGGGATCGGGCGCGACTCCGGCTCCCCTTCGAACGCCGGCGTCGCCTCGCCCCAGCGCTCGACGAAGACGATCGCCGGGTCGTCGAAGAGGCGGGAAAGGGGCTCGGAGGGGCGGTGCGAGAGGTCGAGCGAGAGGATCCAGATGCGCATCGCGCCCCGCGTCCCGCGGTCCGCCACGGCGACGCCGGGAACCCCCTCCAGCGCCCGCTCGAGGCGGAGGGAGTGCTCGGCGAGGGCGCCGACCCGCAGGTCGACCCGCGGCTCGCGATCGAGGGCATGCGCCGTGTCGCCGGTCAACAGCACCACGCGACGCAGCGGGGCCGGCTCGCGCTGCAGCGCGTCCTCCCCCAGGACCTCCCCGATGTCGAGCAGCACCTTCCCCAGGAGCCGCGGAGTACCCGGCCGCGCCGCGGCGGCGCGGAAGACTGCGGGAAGGGGCGCGCTGCCGTCCGGGATCGACCGCCACGGCGCGCGGGAAGGGGCGGACGTCGCCGGTCCGGAGGTCCAGCGGCGAGTAGTCGTCGCTGAGCAGGCGCTGGCCCCGCGCGAGCAGGGCCAGCGCGAGCGAGGTCTTTCCGTGAGCGGACGGCGCAGCGATGAGCGTCGCCCCTCCGGACGAGTCGACAAGACTGGCACCGTGAATCAGCGCCGTCGAAGTAATGAGGCGGCGCGTCTCGAGGAGGAACTCGCTGTAGAGCTGCAGCGCGGGGTCATACCCGTCGATCGGACCGATCGGGCGGCCGTTGACGGATGGGGGGGCGTCGGGAACCGCCGCCGTTCCCCTTTCGGGGGGAAGGGACTCGTCCGCGGCGAAGCGGCGGTAGGCGTATGCAATCGGCTCGACCGACGCAGCGGGGCCGCGCAGTTCGATCGTGGCGTCTAGGATCTGGAAACGTCGCGCTGGCACTCAACTCACTGCCGGGGCGGCTGGCCCCGAGTGCGGCGGGACCTAGTGACCGTGGCCGGGGCCGTGGCCGTGGCCGTTGCCGTGGCCGTGGCCACCCCCGGTGGGATTCTCGGGGCTGGGGCCGTAGTCGCAGTGGGCAGGGCCGAGGGCCTCCAGAAGCGCCCGGGTGTCAAGCGTCTTCACGCTCGGCCGACGATAGGGGCGACGAGGAAGCCGAGATGGGGCGCTCATGGTCTTGATCCTCCCGAAGCCCGCTCAGGTTCGGCTCGGTCTCGTAAGTGAGACGCCAGCCGCGTCCTGACCGAACTCTTATGCCGCCGTAATCAACAGTACTGGTGCGGCTTTCCACAGATTGATACGGGGCTTTGGACCGATGTGCAAGTGGAAACCTGCGACGCGGGTCCAGGGTTCTCAAGAGGAGTTGATCACGATTAACCGTAAGTGTCTTTATTTATCCTTTTTTGTTCATTTTCTTCGGGCTTGCTCTGCCCGCTTCGTCCCGACTGGTTCGCTCTGCTTCGCGGGGACGGGTTCGCGTCGCCCCTCCGGGGAGGGCCCCCCGCGGCACGCCGCTGCCCGAAGCATGCTCCGTCCGGCACCGCCTCGGGGACGCCCGAAGCCGCGCTCGGCGCGAGCCGGCCGCGCGGCTCTCGGTCTACCAAGTCCGCCCGTAGTAGACCGCGTAGGTCCCGCGCCCGAGATCGATGGACGGCTGCCAGCCCTGCATCCCGCGCAGCGCCCGGCCGGCGTGCGGGTCGCCGTGGGCCCGGGCGACGGTGAAGCGTCCGACGCTCGCGCCGAGCATCCCGCCGACGATGACGTCGGTCGGGAAGTGCCGACCCAGCGAGACCCGCGAGAGCGAGATCATCGACGCCGTGCCGTACGCCAGCCACGCGACCCACGGCCGGTCGCGATAGACCGTCGCGTAGACCGCCGCGACGGTGAAGGCGGTCTGGGCGTGGCCGGATGGGAACGAGCCGAGCTCCTGCCCGGGCGGCGCCCCGCCGTAGTTCCAGAAGGCGCCGAGCGACCCGCCGGGCGGACGGGCGCGCGCCGTGAGCTGCTTGAGCGCCTCGTTCCAGAGGCCCGTCGTCGCCAGCGCTTCGAGACCGAGGCTCGACGCTTCGGCGAGGCGCTCGTTGCCCGCGCGCGCTCCGGCCCACCACGCGATCCCCATCCCCGCGGCGAGCACCGGCCAGTTGCCAAGGGTCGTCAGCGCGTTGCTCGCGCTCGTGCAGCGGGTCCCGCACTGACCGTGGATGGTGCGCTCGATCGTGACGTCGATCCCGCCGGTGTCGCCCCAGTCCGAGGTCAGCGCGACGAGGGTCGTGAAGCCGAGCGGGACGGAGAAGTTGGGCCGCGCGAACTCCGCGGGCCACCAGTCGAGAAGGAGGGGGCGCTGGTCGAACCAGATCCTGCGGAAGAGGTTCTGTCGCCAGTACGGGCGGGGCTCAGCCGGGGCGGCCGGCTTCGCGTCGACCGGTGCGGCTGCCTTCGGGTCGAACGGCCCGGCGTATGCACCCAGACCCGGCGAAAACGCCGCCAGGAGGGTCACGACCAGCATCCTCGCGACCGCCTGTTCCGCTCGCACGGACCGAGACTACTCCTGACGGGCGAGCGCGACTACGCAGTCTTAATCGGCGCCAACGGCACCGGTGTCGCTGCCGAGGATCGTCGAGCCGTTGGCGATCCCCAGGGCCGCTCGCACGGTCCCGGTCGGAATGCGACCCCCGTGCCGCACGATCCCGGCGCCCGCCGCGTCGCGACCGGCCGGCTTCCGTGACAAGATCCGGTCCCTCTCCGGGAGCGCGGCCGGGAGGCCGCGCCCGGCGGCCGATCGGTGTCCCCCACGGAGCCCCCCCGCGTGACCGACAGCTCCGCGTTCCAGCGCTTCAAGCGGCAGGAGTCGGTGCTCGCCCTGCTCACGCTCTCGGCGGTGGCGGCGCTCGTCGGGGTCCACGTCCTGTTCGAGCCGGTGCTCGGCTTCCCTTCGCGCCGCGTGCTGATCGTCCTGGGGTGCTTCTTCCTGCTCGAGGGGGCGGCGCTGGTCTGGCTTCGCTCCCTGCGCCGGCCGCTCGGCCCGCGCGCGATGCGCTTCTACTCGATCGCCTCGGTGTGGGTCACGATCGCGTTCGCCCAGCTCGCATCTTCGCTGCGCCAGACCGTGGACAGTCCGTACCCGATCCTGATGATCCCGGCGGTGATCGCGGCCGGGTTCCGCTTCTCGCTGACCGGCCTGATCGGCGTTCTGCTGGTCGTCTCCGCGCTGGTGGTCTACCAGCCGTGGGACTTCGACCTCGCGCAGGGCCCGATCATGCCGGGTGAGTACTTCGAGGCCGCCACGATCGCGCTGATCTTCGTCCTCGTCGGGCTGGTGGTCTGGTTCCTCGCCGGCCAGTTGCACCGCGAGGAGCTGAAGCTCACGGCGAGCATGGAGGAGCTGCACCGGACGCGCGACCGGCTGATCGCCGAGGAGAAGCTCGCCGCCGTCGGCCGACTGTCCAGCTCGATCGCGCACGAGATCCGCAATCCCGTCGGGATGATCGCCAGCTCGGTCGCGGCGGCCCAGCGCGGAGAGCTGGGCGAGGCCGACCGCGAGAAGCTGTTCGCGATCGCCGGGGCCGAGGCGGCGCGGCTCGAGAAGCTGACGGACGACTTCCTGGCCTACGCCCGCGCCCGGCCGCCGGACAGGCAGGTCTGTGCGATCGAGCCGCTCCTCGCGTACGTCGCCGGAATCGCGCGCGCGCGGGCCGCGGAGCTGGGAGTGACGCTCGAGGTCCAGTGTCCGGCCGGTCTCTCCGCGGGCCTCGACCTCTTTCAGCTGCAGCAGGCGCTGCTCAACCTCGTGCTCAACGCGATCGAGGCGACGGGAAGCGGCGGACGCGTGGTCCTCGGAGCACGCGAGGAACCGCAGGGAGTCGCCTCCCGGCGCGTGGCACTGACGGTGCTCAACAGCGGCACGCCCATCGCGGAGAGCGCGTCGGACCGGATTTTCGAGCCGTTCTTCACGACCAAGCGGACCGGCACAGGCCTCGGGCTCGCGATCTCGCGCAACATCGCGCGTGCGCACGGAGGCGACCTCACCCTGTCACGGAACGAGGCGGACGGCGTGCAGTTCACCTTCTGGGTCCCCGCGGACTGAGATCCCGGGCGTCCCTCGGAGGAGCGCGAATGGCGCGGATCCTGGTGGTCGACGACGAAATCCACATGCGGCAGATCTTGGCGATGATCCTCGCCCAGGAGCGGCACGAGGTCACCGAGGCCGAGGGGGTCGCGCAGGCGCTCCAGATCGTCGGCTCCGCCGCGTTCGACATCGTCCTGACCGACTACCGGCTGTCCGACGGGGACGGCCTCGCGGTCCTCGACGCCTGCCATGACGCCGATCCCGCGCTGCCCGTGGTGGTCCTGACCGCGTTCGCCACGGTGGACCTGGCGGTCGAGGCGATGCGGCGCGGCGCGTTCGACTTCATCACCAAGCCCTTCATGCCGGAAGTCGTGAAGGCCGTCGTCCGCCGCGCCGCCGAGCGGGCGCACCTGGTCCGCGAGAACGATCGGCTGCACCACGAGGTGCGGCGCCTGGGCTCCGCCGGCGAGATCCTGGGCACGAGCGCAGCGATCGGGGCCGTGCGGGAACGGATCGCGCGCGTGGCCCCGACCGGGGCAACCGTCCTGATCACCGGCGAGACCGGAACCGGGAAGGAGCTGGTCGCCCGCGCGATTCATGACGGGAGCGCGCGCCGCGCCGGCCCCTTCGTCGCCATCAACTGTGCCGCCTTTCCCGAGAGCCTGCTCGAGAGCGAGCTGTTCGGCCACGAGAAGGGCGCGTTCACGGGGGCCGACCGGAGCCGCCAGGGCCTCTTCGAGGCGGCCCACCACGGAACGCTGTTCCTCGACGAAGCGGGCGAGATGCCGCTCGCGTTGCAGGCCAAGCTGCTCCGCGTGCTGACCGACGGGCAGGTCCTGCGCCTGGGTGCGCACAAGCCGGTCAAGGTCGACGTCCGGATCCTCTCGGCGACCCACCGCGACCTCGCGGCCCGCATCGCCGCGGGGGCCTTTCGCGAGGACCTGTACTACCGGCTGGCGGTCGTGCCGCTCCCCGTCCCGCCGCTGCGCGAACACATCGAGGACCTGCCGGAACTCGTCGAGCACTTCATCCGCCAGTTCTCGCACGCGATGAGCGCCGCCCCGCGCCGCGTCGCTCCTGCGGCGCTCCACGCCCTCTCGGGGTATGCGTTCCCCGGGAACATCCGCGAGCTGCGCAACATCGTCGAGCGGGCGCTGATCCTCGCGACGGGAGAGGAGATCGGGCTCGAGGACATCGGACCGGTGGCCGTCCGCGGGGCGGCGACGGCTGCGGCGTCGGCCGGGCCGGCGTCCGTGGACTGGGACGCGGCATTCCCGGCCCCGATCGACATCCGCGCCACCCTGGAGTCGATCGAGAAGCAACTGGTCGGACGCGCGCTGCGCGTGGCTGGCGGCGTCCAGGCCGAGGCCGCCCGGCAGCTCGGCCTTTCGCGCAGCGACATCGCCTACAAGATCAAGAGGCTGGGGCTCGAAGTCGGCGGTCGTTCCTGAGACGACGTCTGTCCGAATTTTAGAGCATCGGCCGGGGCCTCGTCGGGGTTTTCATACGCCGGCGGGACCACGCGGTGGCCCGGACCCGCTCGCAGGCGCCGTTTCCGCGGCTCGTCCCTATCGATGCGATGGCATTCATGTTGCAGTAGAAGACTGACACCCCCCTCAGAGGACCGAGGAACTGCACCAAGACCGCCGCCTGTCGCCCTCTTCCCCCCCCATGCGACAGGCGGCGGTCCAACATTCGACGGAGGAGTCGATCATGGCCGCTCGCCGCAGTTGGACCGGATCCGGCGCAAGGATCTCCGTCGCGTTCCTCGTCGCGGCGCTGCTCGCCCCGGTGTGCCTCGCCGGTGCCCCCGGCACCTGGTCCGAGACCGGCGCGATGCTCAAGCCCCGTAACGAGTTCCCGCTGGCCGCGCTGCCGGGAAACCGGGCGCTGGCCATCGGGGGCCTCAGCATCGTACCCGTGCCGCACGGCAACAAGACGGTCTACCTCGCCGAGGCGGAGCTGTACGACGCCGCGACCGGCACGTGGACCCCGGCCGGTTCGATGAGCCGGGCGCGCGCTTACCACCAGGCGGTCACGCTCCGCGACGGCCGCGTCCTCGTCATGGGAGGGGATCGCCGATGTTGCGGGCCCCACGGCGACGGCCGAGCTCTGGAACCCTGCAACGAAGCTCTGGTCCCCCGCGGCGAGCATGGCGTCGCCGCGCTACTACTTCACCGCGACGCTGCTGAAGGACGGGCGCGTCCTCGTGGTCGGAGGGTGTAACGCCGCGGGCTGCGCCGCGGCGGCCCCGAACGGAGAAATCTACGATCCCGCGACCGGCGCGTGGTCGGTCACGGGACCGATGCTCCAGGCGCGAGCCTCCCACGCCGCGGCGCTCCTCCCCGACGGACGCGTGATGGCGGTCGGCGGCGACGCGGTCGGCTGGGACACCACCGAGATCTTCGATCCCCGGACCAACCAGTGGACCGACGGCGGCCTGATGACGGTCGGCCGCTCCAGCCACGCGGCGGCGACCCTCTCCTCCGGGCAGGTCCTGGCAGCCGGGGGCATGGACACGTGGGGCGCGATCAACGGCGCCAGCGACGTCGGCGACCCCGCGACGGCGACCTGGACCCCGGTTCCCGACATGTTCGACGCGCGGATGTACTTCCCCCTGGTCGCCCTCGAGGACGGCCGCGCGCTGGCCATCGGCGGCGAGCAGGTCCAGCTGCACTCGTTCGTCGACATCCCGCGCTGCGAGATCTTCGACCCGCAGTCGGGTGCGTGGTCGCGCACGGGCTCCATGGCGGTCGCGCGCGAGTCGCACTCGGCGACGGTTCTCTCCAACGGGCAGGTGCTGGTGGCGGGCGGCGTCGACGGCGCATCGGGGCTCTTCACCGCGCGGGCCGAGGCCTACACGCCCACCGTCGTGCCGAGGAGCTTCACCGAGACGTTCGACGGGCAGGCCGACGACGCCTCGACACTCGCGACGGGCTGGGGCTTCCTCGCCGGCACCGTGAACCCCAGCGGGCCTTCCGCCGAGTTCGCGCTGAACGACGGCGTGAATGCCGCCAAGCTGACTTCGCAGGACGATGCCGGCTCGCAGTTCGGGTCCGGGCACCTGTTCCTGGAGAACGACTTCCTCGCGGCGGACCCCACGGCGCAGGGGCGAGGCGACGCGCTGCTCTTCACCAACGAGTTCCTGGCCTCGAACAACGCGTCCAGCATCGACCTCAACGGCGCGTCGGTGTCCGTCGACTACGCGAACGGGGATGCGGCCAGCGCCGGTCCCGCGCTGCAGTTCGCTTTCCAGCTCTCGACCGGGCAGTGGTTCGTCCACGGACAGGCGCTGGCGGGCAACACCACGCAGGCGGTGACCCACGGCATGCTGGGCACCGGACCGATCGGTCCCACGATGACCTTCGTGCCGTTGGCGGTCGATCCCGGCGCCGTCGCGGACGCGCGGCTGGTCCCGAACCCGGCCGCGTCGCGATCGCTCAGCGCGGCCGAGCTGTCGAAGGTGATCGCCGCGGGGATCTACTCGAATCCGTCGCCGGCCGACCCCGCGCCGACGCGCATCGACAACTACCAGATCTCCGGCTTCTCCGTGGGCTGCCGGCCGGGGCTCGTTGCGGATCTCCGCCTGGCCCCGCTGCCCGGCAGGGTCGCGCGCCTGGCCTGGGCCGCCGCGGCGCGCGGCACCTCGTTCGACGTCGTTCGCGGAGCGCTGACCACGCTCGTCGCCACGCGCGGGAACTTCGCCGCCGCGGTGGACGCCTGCCTCGCGAACAACATCGCTGCGAGCGCAATCGACGACACTGCGGTCCCGGCCCCGGCGTCGGGGTTCTTCTACGTGGTGCGCGCGAGCGGCTGCGAGGGCGGGAGCTACGACTCCGGCAGCCCCTCGCAGCTCGGGTCGCGCGACGCGGGGATCGCGGCGGCGCCGGCGACCTGCCCGTAGCGATCGGCTCGGAATTTCGGAAGGCGGCTGCGACAGCAAGCCGGGTCAGCGCCCGCCTCAGGGCCAGAGCGTGCCCCCGGCGAGTTCTTCCAGGAAGCGGCGGACCGGCCAGACCTCGATTCCCTCCGGCGTCGTCAGCGAGCGCGGCCCCGCGTAGACGGCGATCCGGCGCACGAGGCGCGGCAGGTCGGAGATCGCGCGCAGCCCCTTCGTCAGCTCGGGCACTGCGCGCGCCGAGGACTTGACCTCGAGCGCGAGAAACTCACGTCCCCGGCGAAGCAGGAAGTCGACCTCCGTCGCGGATGCGGAGGGCGGCGACCAGTAGAAGATCTCGTCGTACAGCTCCCGCTCCTCGGCATAGGTCCGGAGCAGGGTGAAGAGCCATCCTTTCAGCAGCGCGCCTCGCTCCTCGATCGCCAGCGGACCGAGCTGCCGCTTGGCAGCGCGCACGAGCCCGGGATCGACCCAGTAGAGCTTCGGGTGTTTTCGCTCGCGCACTCTCAGGCGCGCCTCGTAGGCCGGCAGCCGCGTGGCGAGCAGGGTGTCCTCGAGGATGTCGAGGTAGCCGACCACGGTCGTCCGCGCCGTCCCGGCGTCGCGTGCGATGCCGGAGACGTTCACGACCTGCCCGTGGAAGAGCGCGGCGATCGGCAGGAAGCGCACGAACCCGGGGAGGTTGCGCACCAGCGCCTCGGCGCGGATCTCCTCCCGCAGGTAGAGTTGCACATAGGCCTCGAGAGCCCGGCGCGGGTCCTCCGCGCTCCAGACCAGCGGGATGCTCCCGCGCGTGAGGACCGCTTCGAGGGAGAAGTCGCCGCCCAGCTCCTCCGGCGTGAACGGGAAGATCGTCTTCCAGGTCGCGCGCCCGGCCAGCAGGTTGGTCCCGGCCGCCTTCAGCTTGCGCGCGCTCGACCCGAGCAGGGCGAAGCGCAGACCGCGCTGCTCGATCAGCCGGTGGACCTCGTTGAGCAGGCTGGGAATGCGCTGGACTTCGTCGACGAGCACCCAGGTCCCCCGGGGCAGGTCCAGGAGCTGGGCTGCGAAGAGCGCGGGATCCCCGAGCAGCTCGTGGTGGACGCCTTCGTCGAGCAAGTCGATGCGCCGCGCCGCGCGGAAGTGCTGTTCGGCCCACGTGCTCTTCCCCGCGCCGCGGACGCCGAAGAGGAAGAAGCTGCCACGGGGGGGACGGAGCAGCCGGGGGTAGAGGCGGGCGGCAACCATGCCGTCACTTTATCACGAAAAATGACGGCATGATAGGCAGCCAGAGACGTGGACCGCCCCCCCGCCCTTCGCGCATCCTTCCACCATGCGCCCGACCCTCCGCCTGCTCGACGACCGCCTCGCCGACCGGATCGTCTCCGAGGCCCGGGACGTCCTCGCGACCCTCGGCGTCGAGATCCACCACGACGGCGTGCTCGATCTGCTCGCCGGCCACGGCGCCGAGGTCGACCGCGCGTCGCGCCGGGCCCGTCTGCCGGGCGATCTCGTCGACTGCGCCCTGGCCACCGTGCCGCACGCCTTCCGTCTGTTCGACGTGACGGGCGAGCCGACCCACGACTTCTCCGGCTGGAACGTCCACTTCACGCCGGGTTCCGCCGCGATCCGGATCCTCGACGGCGCCACCGGCGAGCTGCGCGCGCCCGTCACCGCCGACTACGTCCGCTACGCGAAACTCGTCGCCGGGCTTCCGCACCTCGCAGCGCAGAGCACCGCCTTCATCCCGGCCGACGTTCCGGCCGCGATCTCCGACAGCTACCGGCTCTTTCTCGCCCTGCTCTACGGCGAGAAGCCGGTCGTGACCGGGGCCTTCACCGCCGAGGCCTTCGCGGTGATGCGCGACCTGCTCGTCGTCGCGCGCGGCAGCGAGGCGGCGCTGCGCGCGCGGCCGCTCGCGCTCTTCACCTGCTGCCCGACCTCGCCCCTGCAGTGGAGCGAGTCGACCGTCTCGAACCTCGTCGACTGCGCGCGCGCCGGGATCCCGGTCGAGGTCGTCGCGGTCCCCTTCTCCGGATTCCTCGCCCCGGTGACGCTGGTCGGCACGCTCGTGCAGCACGCCGCCGAGAACCTGAGCGGCGTCGTGATCGCACAGCTCGCCGCGCCGGGCGCGCCGCTGCTCTGGGGCTGCTCGGCCGCGGTCTTCGACATCCGCTATGAGACCGCCCCGCTGGGTGCGATCGAGACGATGATGCTGGCCTGCGGCGCGAACGAGATCGGCCGCCAGCTCGGCTTGCCGACCCAGGCCTACATCGCGCTCAGCGACGCCAAGGCGCTCGACGCCCAGGCCGGGCTCGAGACCGGCGCCGGCGCGGTGCTGGCCGCGCTCTCCGGAGTGAACTCCGTCTCGGGACCCGGCATGCTCGACCTCGAGAACGCGCAGAGCCTGGAGAAGCTGGTCGTCGACAACGAGGCCTGCGGGATGGCGCTGCGGCTGGTGCAGGGGATCGAGCCGCGCGACGACTTCCCGGCGCGACCGCTGCTCGAGGAGCTGCTGCGCGAGAAGCACCTGCTGATCGCCGCGCACACGCGGCGGCACCTCGCGAGCCAGATCCGGTTCCCCGGGCCGGTCATCGACCGCGCCTCCGAGGCGCGCTGGCGCGAGGAGGGCGCGCTCCCGCTGCGGGCGCGCGCGACGCGCGAGGTCGAGCGGCTCGTCGCGGCGTGGCGCCCCTCGCGCCTCGGCGACGACGCGAAGCGGGTGCTGGTACAGCGGATGGAGGACTCGGCGCGCAGCGCGGGGCTGGACGCGCTCCCGGCACGGGATGACGCATGAGGGGGGGGCTTCCGCCGCCGCGCGATCGGCGGCCGCGTTTCCGAGCGCACCGTCTCGCCTATTCGATGGGCACGGTCCTCCTGAACTCCGTTACCGCGTCGACGGCAAGCGACTTGCCGCAGAGCCGGCCGCGAAGCGCCGCCTGGAGGTCGTCGAGGGGCGGCAGGTCCCCCTGCCCCGCGACGGTCACGCGCACGAAGGTTCTCTCGCCTCGCGCCGACACGAGCCGGTAGTCGCTCCCCCGGATCCAGGCGCGCGCGGCCTTCGCGGCGCGCTGCTCGGCCAGCGAGTCGGTCACCGCCCGGTAGCTGGACGAACCTAGCGGCACGGCAATGACGAGCACGAGTGTCAGGACCAGGGCCAGCGCGTTCCGTCGCGCCTTCGGCGACGCCTCGCTCAGGGCGGCGCGCGGGAAGCCCATGACCGCGAACAGCAGCGTGCCGGTCAGCACGATCGCCAGGAAGTTCGTGACGAAGAGCAGCAGGCTCCCGAGCGCCAACTCGACCCGACCGGCCGCGAGCAGGATCCCGGCGTTGGTGAGCGGCGGGACCAGCGAGATCGCGATGGCCACCCCGGGCAGCGTATCGGAGACGTCCTTCCGGCTGGTCGCGAAGCCGCCGGCGAGGCCGGTCGCCAGGGCCGCCAGCAGGTCGATCAGCCGCGGGGAGGTGCGCGCCATGATCTGCGTGCTGGCTTCGACGTGGAGCAACGACCGGATCGGCAGCGACAACACCAGCCCGACGGCGATCGCGGCCGCGATGCCCCCGAGCGACACGGTGATCGAGCTCGCCATCGCCCTGCGGTCGGCGATGCTCGTCCCGAACGCCAGGCCCATGATCGGCAGCATCAGCGGAGCGACGATCATCGCGCCGATCACGGTGGCCTCGGAGTCCGCAAGCAGGCCGAACGTGGCGATCGCCGCCGCCAGGACGATCAGGCAGGCAAAGCGCACCAGCTTCCGGCTGCGGCCCGGCTCCTCGAACAGCAGCGTTTCGCGGATGCGGGCGAAGTCCTCCCGGGTCACCGGACCGCCGTGTATGACCTCTCCGATGCCGGCCATGGTCCTGCCTCTCCCGCGATCTTCCTTCGCGCCGGACTCCGTCACGGCGACCGGTGAGCGGGCGTCCGCTCGCCGGCGCTCACCTCACCCCGACCCTGTTCACGGGTCCGCCGCGATTCGCCGGAGCGGCGCCGGCACCGGGCGCACCGGCCCCGACCCCGGGCGCAACGCCGACTCCCGGCGCCCCGGCCCCGACCCCGGGAGTAACGCCGACTCCCGGCGCCCCGACCCCGGGCGCAACGCCGACCCCTGGCGCGCCGACTCCGACCCCGGGAGCAACGCCCACGCCCGGCGCCCCCGCCCCGACGGTGGAGCGCCGGGCCACACCGGCATAGCTGACCGGCGTCGCCGGCCTTCCGACTACGGCCTCCGCGTCGGTGCCACTCCACACCCATGCCGCAGCCGTCAGGCAGAATACGAGCCCGTATCTGCGAGTGTCGCGTGTCATCGAGTCCCTCCTGCCGGCGAGTCCGGCGGCAATTCGTCGAGTTCGATCAGTTCGTCCTGGTCGAGCCGCGTCGCCCCGGCCGGCGGGACGAACACGAAGGCGTCCCGCGCAGGCTTGCCGCCGGTCTTCCAGCTCTTGATGCGAATGGTGTACTGGGGCGCGCCGTTCACAGTCTTGCTGGTGATCACCACCTTGCGCGGAACGGGCCGCTCGCCGACGTCCAGCCAAAGCTGCCAGTCGGTGTCGAAATTGCGGTAGGCGAGGTGCTCGCACTCCCGGCCGTCGATCACGCCGCGGCCCATGTACTTGGCCTCCTGGACCCCAGCCACGAGAACGTCGTAGGAATTGGCCAGCAGGAAGTCCGCGGCCGGCAGCGCGACGCCGTGCCCCTCCCGCAGCGCATGGAACAGGTTATCGAGGTTCCCTGAGGCTTCGAACTGCGCGTAGCCGTTGACGCTCCGTCCGTTGATGCTGACGGTCTTGCCGTCGAAGATCAACTCCACATCGGAATATCCACCGACCCGATGCGCACGCAGCCTGTCCGGGCGGCTCAACAGCAGTTCGCCGGAACTGGCGAACTGGATCTTCTCCAGTTGCGGGGTGATGACCTCGATGTCGCTGTCGAAAGTGAGCTCGATCGTCGCTTGGCTGCCCACGTAGTCCGACATGGCCTTCAGGAAGGCCATCGCCTCGCTTCCCTGCGCGCGAGTGTCTGAGGCTGCCGCGCTGCCCGCAGGCGGGCTGCCGGCCACGGCTCCGCCCGGTGTGGAACCAGCCGCGGCAGGATTCCGGGAGGCGCTCGAGCTCTTCCCATTCTGCGGCCCACCACAGGCCACAGCGGCCAGCAGGGCCAGGCTGGCGAGTCCCGCGAGCCTGAAGCTTCCGGTTCCGGTCATTCGGATTCCCCCTTGTGTTGGCGAGCGGCTGCGCTGGGCACGGCCGTTCACGCCGGCGATCGGGCGTGCGTTTCCCTGTTCACATCACCACGCTGTCGCGAGTCGCACGGCGACACGGGTGGCCAGGGACGCCAGAAGGCCCTCCTGGCCGGACCGGAATTGATCCCGCCCCGCGGCGGGAGCAAGCAAGCCCCGGGTGGGGCGGGCCGGCTTCCCGCATCGATCACTCGCTGGTCTTGTTGTTGCGCTGCGCGGCCTGGAGCTGCTTGATGTCCTCAGGCGTCAGCTTCGGCCGGTCGATCGTCAACGTAATCCTGCCGATCTTCCCATTGAAGGCGAACGGGCACTGGTAGTCCTGGTCGGCCACCGGGCTCCCGGTGTCGGACCCGACGTCGAGGTTCTCGTCCCAAGCCAGGATGAACGGGATGGTCCGCTCCATCTTCTGCGTCGCCACCGCCTTGCCGTCGACCTTGAGCACGCCGGTGCCGCTGCGGCCGATGCCGCTCATGTTGTTGAACTCCAGCGTCGCCATGCCGAGGCCGTCGTACTTGAAGTCGAATTCGAGCACGTGCTTGCCGGGCGAGAGCACCTCGGGCCCTTCCCAGCGCAGGCGTTTCAGATCGACCATGTTCCAGAGGAACACCGGCTTCCCTTTCAGCATGTAGAAGCCGTACCCCGCGAAGCGGCCGCCCTGCGTGATGAGCATCCCGTCACCGCCGCCCTGCGGGACCTCGACCTCCGCCTTGAAGTTGTACGAGGCGTTCAGGATGCTCGGTGCGTCGCCGTTGGGCGTCCCGGTCAGCGGGGCGGTCCAGGTGAACACGTTGCGGCCGGCCGTGATGCTCGGGCGCGGGGTGATCAGCCGCGTCACCACCGTGGAGTCGAGGGGCAGCACCTGGTACTTCCGCGCCTCCTCCCAGAAGATCCGCTGGAGCTCCTTCAGCTTGTCCGGGTGCTTGGCGGCCACGTCCTCGGACTGCGTCCAGTCGTTGGCGAGGTCGTACAGCTCCCACGGGTAGTCGGCGGGGTCGCTCCCGACGCCGCCCGCGATGTCCCAGGGCGGCCGCATGACCTTCGTGCTCGCCATCCAGCCTTCGTGGTAGATGGCGTGGTCGCCCATCATCTCGAAGTACTGCGTCTTCCGCGTCGAGGGGGCGCCGGCGTTGGCCTTGTCGAAGGTGTACGCCATGCTGACGCCCTCGATCGGGCTCTGCTTGATGCCATCCACGAAGTCCGGCTGCCTGATCTTGGTCGCTTCGAGGATCGTCGGCACGATGTCGATGATGTGGTGGAACTGGTTGCGGATGCCGCCCTTGTCGGTGATCACCCTGGGCCACATGATCGCCATGCCCTGCCGGGTCCCGCCGAAGTGCGAGGCGACCTGCTTGGTCCACGAGAACGGGGTGTCGAAGGCCCAGGACCAGCCCACCGCCATGTGGTTGTAGGTCCGGTCGGAGCCCCAGACGTCGTAGAAGTACTTGAGCTGGTCCGCGACCGGCACCTCGGCGCCGTTGAACATCGCGACCTCGTTGGGCGTGCCGATCAGCGTTCCCTCGGCGCTGCCGCCGTTGTCGCCGCTGATGTAGATGACCAGCGTGTTGTCGAGCTTCCCCATGTCCTCGACCGCCTGGATCACGCGGCCGATCTCGTAGTCGGTGTAGGCCACGAAGGCGGCGAACACGTCGGCCTGCCGGATGAACATCTTCTTCTCGTCGGCCGTGAGCTGGTCCCACTCCTTCAGCAGCTCCTTCGGCCACGGCGTCAGCCTGGCGTTGGCGGGGATCACGCCGAGCTTCTTCTGGTTCGCGAAGACCTGCTCGCGCAGCTTGTTCCAGCCCTGGTCGAACAGGTGCATCTTGCTGATCTTGTCGATCCACTCGGGCGTCGGATGGTGTGGCGCGTGCGCGGCCCCGGGCACGTAGTAGACGAAGAACGGCTGGTCCGGGGTCAGCGTGTTGACCTGGTTCATGTAGGCGATCGCCTCGTCGGCCATCGCGGTGATCAGGTTGAACTTGGGATTCCCCTGGAAGGGGTAGATGTAGGTCGTGTTGCGGGCCAGGTTCGCCGGCTGCCATTGGCTGGTGTCGCCGCCCATGAAGCCGTAGAAGTACTCGAACCCCATCCCGGTCGGCCACTGGTCGAACGGTCCGATCGCCGACGCCTGGAAGGACGGCGTGTTGTGGTTCTTGCCGAACCACGAGGTACGGTAGCCGTTGTCCCGCAGGATCGTGCCGATCGTCGCCTTGTCCTTGGTGATGATGCTGTCGTAGCCGGGGTAGCCGGTCGCCTGCTCCGCGACCACACCGAAGCCGGCCGAGTGGTGGTTGCGCCCCGTGATCAGCGCCGCGCGCGTCGGCGAGCAGAGCGCGGTCGAGTGGAAGTTGGTGTAGCGCAGGCCGCCGGCGGCCACGCGGTCGAGGTTCGGCGTCGGGATCACGCCGCCGAACGTGCTGGGCGTCCCATAGCCGGTGTCATCGGTCATGATCAGCAGCACGTTCGGTGCGCCCTTCGGCGGCACGACGCGCGGCTGCCAGTAGGGCTTCGACCCCGCCACGGTGCGATCGATCGTGCCTTCGAACTTCCCCGGCGGTGCCGGGAGCTGCTCGCCGCTGATGGTGGTGGTCGCGGCGGGCGAGCCCGGGGGGGCCGCCTGCTGCGCGCCGGCCAGGAAGATACCGAGGCCGGCCAGGACGAGAGCCATGAGGGCGAACGCCGCCCTCCCCGGACGGGAACCCGGTCTGCGTGTGCGCATCGCAATCCTCCTTGAAGTCGATCCCTGCCGCTCGAGCCGGCGGCGGTCGCCGGGCTGATCGAGCTGGATGGGGACAACGGCGCTTGGATTCTAGCCCACCCCCCCCCCCCCGAGCGGGTGTATCGTAACCGCCGAATCGTGCGCCAGGGCGCGCCGACCGTTGAGGTCAGCAATGGAGCAGTCCTTCTCGTGTTGCCCGGGTCCGGCAGCCCCTCGTTCCTCCCCGGGGGCGCCGTCAGCCCGGACATTCCCTTCACAAACCAAGCTCTTCACAAGCCAGGCGCTTCACAAGCCAAGGAGGCTGCGCATGAAACGGTTCCCCCAGTTCGTGGCCGTACTGATCATCGGCCTGTGTTTCACGGCCTCCGCCTTCTCCCAGGCGGCCAAGGCCGCTTCGAACCCGCCCGGCACGACGGCGGCAGCAAGAGCCGAAGCCGAGGCGATGACCCCGGGCGCGGCGCACCGTGACCTGCGGCTCCTGGTGGGGACCTTCAGCGCCGTGGGCAAGTCCTGGACCGATCCGTCCGGGCCCCCGTCCGAGTTCGTGGGGACGTCGATCAACACCATGGTGCTCGGCGACCGCTATCTCCAGCTCATGCTCGCCGCAGTTTCGCAGGGCGAGATCATCAGCGCGATCGACTACGTGGGCTACGACAACGTCCTGAAGAAGTTCGTCATGACCGCCATGGACTCGGGGAGCACCAGCATGGAGTGGTACACCGGGACCGCCGATGCCACGGGCACGAACTGGATGTTCAACGGAACCGTCGCCGACCCGGTCACCGGGAAGCCGTCTCCCGTCGAGGTCAAGGTCTCGGTGGCGAACACCGGGGCCGGCTTCGTCAGCCAGATCTGGGGCCCGGGCCCGGACGGCAAGATGTTCAAGATGATGGAGATCCAGTACACCAGGAAGTAGTCCTCCCGGTGCCCGGCGTTTACGGAACAGAGATAGACGATCCGTGCCGAGACGATCGCAGAGAGACAGAGGAGATATCCCATGACGAAAGTGCTTCCGATGAATGGTGTCCGTGCACGCTTCATGCTGTGCACGCTGATCCTCGTGCTGTGTGCCGCCCCCGCCCTGGCGCTGGCGAACGCCCCGAGCGCAGCGGGAGCGGAGCCCGGGCAGTCCGAGGTGCAGGCGCTGTTCGTGCAGACTTCGAAGGGCGTCGTCCTGGACGAGGCGGCGCGGACCCTGACCCTCACGGGACTGAACCCGGCGACGCTGTTCTTCGCCAACCGGCCCGACAAGGATGCCGGGCACCTCTCGACCGGGGAGTTCCTGCAGCTCTGGGGCGAGGGCGACAACAGCTTCCGCGTCCAGCCGCCGAATGCCACGCTCTCCGTCGTGCCGCAGGGGAGCGAGCAACCCGCTCTCGTCGTGGTCACGTTGATGAACCCGCGGCTCTCCGGTGACGACCTCACCTACGACGTCATCCTGCTGAATGGCCGGCTGCCCGAGCGGGCCGGGCCGGCTTCGCTCTTCATCGACATCCTCGGTGTCTGGCGTCGCGCCGCCCGGCGGACCGTGGTGGTCGCCGGTGCCACCACGGCCGCGGTCGCCACGACGGCCGCGGCAGAGGAGAGCGCCGCCGCCAAGCAGCAGGCTGCAGCCCAGCAACAGGCCGCGGCCACGCAGGCCGCCTCGGCCCAGTCCGCCGCCGCCGCGTCCCAGGCGGCTGCTGCCTCTGCCGCCGCGGCCAGCCAGGCCGCCGCTGCGGCGGCCGCAGCGGCGCAGCATCCGGCTTCGGCCCAGACGCCCCAGCAGCAGCTCGAACAGCTCCAGAACCTGTACAAGCAGGGGCTCATCACGGAGAGCGACTACAACGCTGCGAAGGCGAAGATCCTGGCCCAGATCTCCTGACCGACGGCGTCCGCTGACTCGCGGCCGGTCGGGTGGGTCCCGTTCGTGGCGGTCGATGGCAGCGGGAAGGTCCGACCCTCGGGTCGGACGAGCGGGGTGCGCGGGCAGCGGGGCAACGGGAGCTGAAGGCGGCCCGGGCCCGGCTGCCCGCATCGTGCCGCGGGAGAGGCCGGCGGCACGCCGGAGGACGACCCCGATGACGGACCTCCCGCCGGCTCCGCCCTCCCGTCTCCTCGAGCGCGCGGCCTATGCCGTCGTCGTACTCTGGGGGATGAAGCTCGCGTCACCGATCCTGGCGCCGATCCTGCTCTCCCTCCTGCTCGCCTACGGCGCCCTCTGGTTCCCCCACGGACTCATGCGGCGGTTCCAACTCCGCAAGACTGTGGCGCTGCTCGTCGCGGCGGCTGCCGTGGGCGCGGTGCAGATCGTGGCGCTCCTGCTGCTCAGCGTGGACATCGTCCGGATGCGCGAGCGGTTCCCGGTCTACGCCGAGCAGGTGAAGACCCTCTCGGGGAACGTCGCGGCGTTCCTCAGCGGGTACGGTCTCGACGCGGCCAGCCTCACGGCGACGAAGATGATCACGCCCGAGCGCCTGCTCGAGGCCGCGCGGTGGGTCCTCCCCGAGGCGGGCAGCCTGCTCTCGAACGGCCTCCTGATTGCGCTGTTGACCGTGCTCCTGCTGGTCGAGATGGCGGAGGATGCCGATGGGCGGCGGAGCCGCCTCGGCGAGCGGCTCGCCTGGCATGGCGGTGACATCCAGCGCTTCGTCGCAACCGCGGCAAGGACCAACGCGATCAACGCGACGGCCAACCTGGCCGTCCTGCTGCTGGCCGGCGTCGAGTATCCGGTCCTGTGGTGCGTGCTCTACTTCTTCCTGAACTTCATCCCGTCGATCGGCTACCTGATCGCCCTGTTCCCTCCGACCGTCCTGGCGCTGCTCCTGTATGGCTGGCAGCGGGCGCTGGTGGTAGCCGCCTGCCTCGTGGTGACGAACCTCGTAGTGGACAACTTCGTCGCGCCGCTCTTCATGAAGCGCGTGGCCGAGATCTCGTTCCTCGAGGCGACCCTCGCACTGGTCCTGTGGGCGTTCGTCCTCGGCCTGCCGGGCGCCATCCTGGCGATCCCGCTCACGCTGGCGCTGAAGAAGCTCGCCAGGGAGCAGACGGCTCCGGCCGGCGCTCAGTAGTACCACTTCGCGAAGAGGCCCAGGGCGTAGAGGCCCGACGCATCCGGGACCTCGTCCACCTGCCGCGCCACGTAGGCCTCGAACCGGAAGTGGTCGGTGAAGGTGAACTCCGCTCCGGCCTGGTAGAGGGTCCGCGACCAGGCGTCGTAGCGCGTCGTCGTAGAACCACTCGACGTTGACGTAGGGCGTCGCCGGCCGGCCGCGGATCTTGAACTCGCGGTTGGCCTCGATCCGGAAGCGGTAGCGCGTCGAGTACTCGCCCCCGATCCAGCGGAGGTCGGCGCGGACGCGCGCCTCGAGCCAGATCTCCCAGAGCGTCGGGGCTCGTCCGCGGATCTCGATGACGCCGCGCTCCTCGGGCTCGTCCTCCTGGCCGTTGGTCACGTTGAAGATGTGATCGAACCCGAACCTCATCCAGAAGTACCGGCTACGCGCCCAGTCTCCCTCCTGGAGCGAGCGCCGCAGGACCGGCTTGAGCGAAACGTCGAAGTACGCGGCGATCTCGAGCGACTTGGTGTCGGTGTCGCCCTCGACCGAGTAGGGCAGATCGAAGAAGAGCCGCGTCGCGGGGGACAGGCCGACGTAGACGCCGACTTCCGGCCAGAGCTGCCATGGATCGCCCGCGAATGCGCACCCGCCTGGAACCCACGCGGTCCATACGGCCACGGACGCGAAAAAGGCCCAGCGCGAGATGCGGCGGGGAACGCTCACTCGCGGGCCTCCGGCCGCGGCGCGAGGACGGGAAAGCGGAGCCCCCTCGCCGCGTGACGGGAAGGCCGCTCGCACGCCGTCCCGTCTGCCACCCGGATCGAGTGCCCCGGATTCCGACGCCCTCGAGTTCTCGGTGTGTTCATGTGGGCTCGCTCGTGGATCGACGTCCGGTCATCGAGGCCGACCGGAACCCGTCCGATTCGCGATTCGTGCGGAGAAGCGGCCGGGCCCGCGTCCCGCGATGCTACACGGGGGGCGCCGGGCATGGAAAGCGGGGGCGCGGGGACGCGGGGACTTCGCTCGGGTCCGGAAGGCGCTCGCCGAGCGCCCGCTGCGGGTGCGGAACCCACCCCGCGCCCGCTGCATCGGCCCTGTTTACAAGCCGGCCACCCCGGTGCCACCCTATCGGTTCGACGGCCCCGATCGGGGAATCGAGGCGTCCTGCCGTGCCTGGGGCAGCGCAACACCAACCGGTTTCCAACCGCAGAGACGAGGGGATCGACCATGAAGAGTTCGGATCGAACCGACGGGATGCAGGACCGCTCCCATCGCTTGCTGCTGCTGGCAGCGGCATCGCTGGCGATGGCAGGGGTTGCGGTAGCCGCCGCTTTCGCTCAGCAGGGCACGGCGCCTCCGAAGGCCGCCCCTTCCGCGGAGAAGGTACAGCTGATGTTCGTGCAGACCTCCGAAGACCTCAAGGCGGACCCTGCGGCGAAGACGCTCCGGCTGGTAAACGTGAACCAGCAGACGCTCTACTTCTCGGATCGCCCGGTGCGAGTTGCCGGCAACCTGACGATGCCGGCCTACCTGGATGAGTGGAAGGCGGGCGAGGGACCGGACAATTTCGCAGCCGACCCGCCCAACGCGACGCTCTCGGTCTACGAGCCGGGGCGCAAGGACAACGTGCTCGCCGTGATCGAGATCAGCCATCCGGTCGTCGACGGGAAGGACCTGGTCTACAGCTACAAGCTGATCGATGGCGTGATGCCCAAGTCTGGCGGAGCGACCGCGCTGTTCATCGATTGGATCGGTGTGGGTGGCGGTGTCGGCCCCGGTTTCCACGGCGTGGGGGCCGGCACGCGCGGGGTGGGCCTCACCGGGGGCTACGGCGGTCCCAGGAGGTAGCGCTCCCCGCCGCTTCCGCGACCCGGTGCTACCCTTTCCGCATCGTGAGGTGCGGGCTGGACGCCTCGCCGGCGAGAGGGGATGCGTGAGGGGGATCGCCCGCTTTTCGCCCCGCCAGATCGCGCCCGACCCCGCGGCCGTGCTGCTGCGGGCCGGGATCCCCGCCGGCGTCGAGCCGTCGGCGCGGACGCGGCGCCTGCTCGACGACGCAGCCCTGCTGTTCGACGCGCTGGCCGAGCCGCGCGGGGTCGTCGCCGAACTGCCCGTCGACGACTTCGCCACCGTCTACCGCGGCAGCGGACACAACGACGATCGAACGGCGCTCGAGCGCGTGCTCCCCCGGGCGGAGGCGGTCGCGCTGTTCGCGGCCACGCTGGGCGAGCCGCTGTGCGCGCGGATCGGCGCACTCACGGGGGGCGAAGACCTGCCGCTCGGGTTCGTGCTCGATGCGCTGGCCTCGGAGGCCGTCGACGGGCTCTCCTGGCGGCTCGGCGCGTCGTG
Source organism: uncultured Acidobacteriota bacterium (assembly GCA_963702425.1). GTDB lineage: Bacteria > Acidobacteriota > Polarisedimenticolia > J045 > J045 > JALOKP01. The sequence goes on along the minus strand of CAVPCQ010000019.1, from coordinate 86,328 downwards.
GCGCGAGCGGCTCGTCGACGCGGGGCGGGCCCGCGGTGCGGCACACGTGGTTCCCTACAGCCCCGGCTACTGCGGCTGGCACCTCAGCGGGCAGCAGGCGCTGTTCCGCGCGCTGGCGCCCGACGCCGCCGGGATCTCGCTCGGCGCGAGCTGCCTGATGGCCCCGCTCAAGTCGGTGTCGGGGGCGCTGCTCGCGGCGGCGCCGGACGCGCACCGGATCGAGCCCGACTTCCCGGCCTGCGCCGCCTGCGCGACGCACGAGTGCCGTGCGCGCGCGCTGCCGTGGCCCGTGCCCCGCCCGCCCGCGGCCTCGGAAGGAGCAATCACGTGGAGCGCTTGACGCGCCTGGCGGACGAGGTCCGGGCCGGCGAGCCCGACGCCGTGCGCGCGCTCGCGGGCGAGGCGCTGGCGGCCGGGGCTGCGCCGGCCGACATCCTGCGCCTCGGCCTGATCGCGGGGATGACGGTCGTCGGCGAGGCCTTCCGCCGCCACGAGATCTTCCTCCCCGACGTGCTGCTGGCCGCGAAGGCGATGCACGCCGGGCTCGACGTCCTGCGGCCGCACCTCGCGGCGGGCGGGGTACCGACGGCGGGACGGGTCGTGCTCGGCACGGTGCGCGGGGACCTGCACGACATCGGCAAGAACCTGGTCGGGATCCTGCTCGGCGGCGCCGGCTTCGATGTCACGGATCTCGGTGTCGATGTCTCCGCCGAACGATTCGTCGACGCGGCGGTCGAGCGCGGGGCGGTGGTGATCGGCGTCTCCGCGCTGCTGACGACGACGATGACCGGGATGCGCGACGTCGTCGAGCAGGTGCGCGCGCGCGGACTCGCGGGCCGGGTGAAGGTGATCGTCGGCGGGGCACCGGTGACCGAGACGTTCGCGCGCGAGATCGGGGCCGACGGCTTCGCGTACGACGCGGCGAGCGCGGCGCTGCGCGTGAAGCAGCTCGTGGGCGCGGCGTGACCGGCGCCGCGCTGCTCGAGCGGCTGCGGCGCGGGGAGGTCGTCGTCGGGGACGGCGCGTGGGGCACGATGCTGATCGCCGAGGCCGGGCTTCCGCCCGGAGCCCCGCCGGAGCGGGTGATCTTCGACGCGCCGGAGATCGTCGGCGCGATCGCCCGGCGCTACCTCGAAGCCGGCGCGGAGATCCTAACGACGAACACCTTCGGCGGAACGCCGCTGCGCCTCGCGGCGCATGGGCTGGCGGCGCGCTGCGAGGAGATCAACCGGCGCGCGGTCGAGCTGCTGCGCGCGGAAGCCGGGGGCCGCGCGCTCGTCTCGGGCTCGGTCGGGCCGAGCGGGACGCTGCTCGCACCGCTCGGCCCGGCGCGGCCGGAGGAGGTCGAGGCGGCGTTCGAGCGCCAGCTCGCCGCCTTGGCCGGCGCGGGGGTCGACCTGATCTGCATCGAGACGATGACCGACCTGGCGGAGGCGCTGCTCGCGGTGCGCGCGGCGAAGCGCGTCGCACCCGGCGTGCCGATCGTCGCGACGATGACCTTCGACGCGACCCCGCGCGGGATCTTCACCGTGATGGGGGTCACCCCGGCGCGGGCGGCGGCGGCGCTCGCCGGGGCCGGCGCCGACGTCGTCGGCGCGAACTGCGGGAACGGGATCGAGGGGATGGTGAGCGTGGTCGCGGACCTGGCGGGGCACTCGGAGGTCCCGGTCGCCGTACGACCGAACGCCGGGCTGCCGCAGCTCGTCGACGGCGCGCTCGCCTGGCCCGAATCGCCGGAGTTCTTCGCGACGCACGCGCCGGCGATCGTCGCCGCGGGAGCGCGCTTGGTCGGCGGCTGCTGCGGAACGACGCCTGAGCACGTGTCCGCACTGCGTGCGGCACTGCTCGCCTGACTCCCCGGACCCCGCCGGAAGCCCGTCCGGATCAGCGCCGGTCGGCGCTCAATCGCCGCCGCCCTTGAACCGGTCGTCGTCGTCGGCAAAGAGGACGTTGAAGCTGGTGAGCGAGCCGTAGCAGCCGGTGATGTACCCCTGGAGCTTGAGCTTGGCCTCGGGCGACAGCTCCTCGGCGGCGTTGACCTGCTGCTCGAGCACGCGGAGCCGGTTGCGGATCGCGACGATCTTCTGGAACAGCGTCTCGAGCGGCCAGCTCTTGTCCGCCACGCCCGGCCGGCCCGGCCTGAGGATCATCTCGCCACCGCGCCACTTCTCGGCGGGGGCCACCGGGGTGATGCCGCATTCCTCGCGGATCACGCGGCGCAGCAGGGTCTCGAGATCGGCGATGGAGCCGTCCTTCACATCGATGGCCATCGGGGGCTCCCGGCGCTCGCGCTCGGTGGCGAGCGGGAAAGCGGCACGGCCCGCGCTGCCGCGCGCCGTGCCGGTCGTCGATCCGGAGACCGCGGTAGCCGTGGCGCCGCCGCGGAAGTTGTGCTGGCTGCCGCAGAAATCGCAGGTGACGCGCAACGGCCGCCCGCCCGGCTCGGCCACGATCACCGTGTGCCGCCGCTCGGACTTGCACGCGCGACACAGGTCGGAGACGGAATCGCCTGCGCCGTACCGTCGTTCGCTGGTCACGGCTCGGCCTCAGTACCGGTAGTGGTCCGGCTTGTACGGCCCGTCCGGGGCGACCCCGATGTAGGCCGCCTGCTCCGGCGTCAGCGTCGTCAGCCTCACGCCGATCTTCTCGAGGTGCAGCCGCGCCACCATCTCGTCGAGGTGCTTGGGCAGCGTGTAGACCTTGCGACGGTAGGCCTCGGGGTGCAGCGCCAGCTCGATCTGCGCCAGCGTCTGGTTGGTGAAGCTGTTCGACATCACGAAGCTCGGGTGGCCGGTGGCGCAACCGAGGTTCAGCAGCCGCCCCTCGGCCAGGATCAGCACGCTGTGCCCGTCGGCGAAGGTCCACTTGTCGTACTGCGGCTTGATGTTCGTCCTCACGACCCCGCGCACGTTCTTGAGCCCGGCCATGTCGATCTCGTTGTCGAAGTGGCCGATGTTCCCGATGATCGCGCCGTCCTTCATCTTCGCCATGTGAGTCGCCGTGATGACGTCGCGGTTGCCGGTGGCGGTGATGAAGATGTCCGCGGTTCCGAGTACGTCCTCGACCGGCGCGACCTGGTAGCCTTCCATCGCGGCCTGCAGCGCGCAGATCGGGTCGATCTCGGTGACGACGACGCGCGCCCCCTGGCCGCGCAGCGACTGGGCGCAGCCCTTGCCGACGTCCCCGTAGCCGCAGACCACGACGAGCTTACCGGCCAGCATCACGTCCGAGGCCCGCATGATCCCGTCGACGCAGGAGTGGCGGCAGCCGTAGAGGTTGTCGAACTTGCTCTTGGTCACGCTGTCGTTGACGTTGATCGCCGGGAAGAGCAGCGTGCCGGCCTTCATCCGGTCGTAGAGCCGGTGGACGCCGGTGGTGGTCTCCTCGGTCACGCCCTTGCACTCGGCGGCGACCTTCCGCCAGTACGTGGGGTTGACACGGTGCAGCTCGCGCAGCACGTCGAGGATGATCCGGTACTCCTCGCTGTCGTCCGGCTTGGGCTGCGGGACCGCGCCGGCCCGCTCGAACTCGTCGCCGAGGTGGATCAGCAGCGTCGCGTCGCCGCCGTCGTCGACGATCTGGGTCGGTCCGCGGCCGGCGCCGAAGTCGAGCGCACGCAGCGTGCACCACCAGTACTCCTCGAGCGTCTCGCCCTTCCAGGCGAAGACGGGGACGCCCTTCGGCTCCTCCGGCGTGCCGTGGGGGCCGACGACGGCCGCCGCCGCGGCGTGGTCCTGCGTCGAGAAGATGTTGCACGAGGCCCAGCGCACGTCGGCCCCGAGCGCGGCGAGCGTCTCGATCAGCACGGCGGTCTGGATCGTCATGTGCAGCGAGCCGGTGACGCGGTGGCCCTTGAGCGGCTGCGAAGCGAGGTACCGCTCGCGCACCGCCATCAGGCCGGGCATCTCCTGCTCGGCCAGCACGATCTCCTTGCGGCCCCAGTCGGCGAGCGACAGGTCGAGGACCTTGTATTCGAGGGTGCCGGTCGATTCGGCGAGGGTGCGGGTCATGGAAGTGTCTCCTTGGGTCGGGCCGCCACGGAGGGCGGCCCCTACGGGTTGTGCGGCGCGCGGTTTCTGGCACGGGCTGTAGGGGCCGGCCTCTGTGCCGGCCCGCAACGTATCGGTTCAGGCTCTCCGGTTGGCAGTGGCGAGGAACAGCGCCGGCCCGCGGGCGTCCGGGGCGGGCGGAAGGGTCGTCACGTGCACGCCGTTCAGGCCCGCGCGCTGCATCAGGGCGCGGATCGACGCGGGCGCGAACCCCAGCCCGGTCTGACCGAGCCGGCGTCGCGCGTCGTCGCTGTCGTGCGGCAGGAGATCGATGATCACGGCCCGCCCGACCGGCCGCAGCACGCGCGCCAGCTCGGCGAGCGCCGCGCCGGGGTGCGGGGCGTAGGCCAGGGACAGCAGCATCAGCGCCGCGTCGCACGAGGCGTCGCCCAGCGGCAGTGCCTCGAGGTCCCCCTCGTGCAGTGTCACGTTCGGCAGCCCCGCGACGCGCTCGCGTGCGGCGGCCAGCATCTCGGCCGACTGGTCGACACCGATCACGCGGCGCACGGCACCGGCCAGCTCCGCGACCAGCGCTCCCGTCCCGCAACCGAGGTCGGCCACGGTCCACTCGGCGGGAAGCAGCGCGAGCAGAGCGGCGCGCGTGAACCCGTCGCCGAACAGCTCGCCCCGCAGCGCATCCCACGAGGCCGCCGCGCCCGCGAAGAACGACAGCGACTCCTGCCGCCGCTCCTCCAGCCGGCGCGCCAGCCGCAGATCGTCCTGGCGGGACGACGGCCAGCGCGCGGCCTCCTGGCGCACGACGCCCCAGAGCGCGCGCGGGGCGTCGTCCAGCTCGTCGCCGGCGAGGCGGTAGAGGTTCGAGGTCCCTTCGCGGTGGCTGGTCACCCAGCCCTGGTCGGCCAGCAACTTGAGGTGCCGGCTGACCGTCGACTGCGGCAGCTGCACGATCTCGCACAACTCCGCGACCCCCAGTTCCTGCCGCTCCAGCAGGCGCAGCAGGCGCAGCCGGACCGGGTCGGCCAGGGCCTCCATGCGGCCGACGAGCTGGCGGGGGGCGGCGAGTGGATTCATCAGTGCATCCGGATGGAAGGATGAACCACATCGGGCGCGGCGTCAAGCCGGCGGCCGGCGGAGCGAAGCCCGACCCGGGAACCGTTGTCGTCTCCCCGTCTCCCCGTCTCCCCGTCTACCCGCCTCCCCGCCTCAGCCTGCCGGAATGTGATCGCCGCTCTGCGGCCGGGACCGGGCGGCGACGGCCGCCGCCCGGCCGCGCGTCAGCGGGCGAAGAACGGATGCGGCAGGAGGGGCGGGCGGCGCGGCGGCCCGCTCGACCGCTGCAACTCCAGTTCCTCGAACTGCTGTGAGGGCGCCGCCACCGAGATCGGGATTCCGCCGATCCCCTCGCCGCCGCCGCCGCTGCCAAAGGAGGAACCGAAGCCGGGGATGGCGCCGACCGCGGCGAATCGGTTCAGGACGTGTCGGTCGTCGCCTGCGGCCAGGATGTCCTTGAACCTGCGGGCCGTCACCTCGCCGAACGTCAATCCCCGGACGAGTTCCGCGGATCCGTCGGGACGGTGATCGGGATCATGCAGTCCGGGTGGGCGATCGGGTACACCTTCGCCGCAGTGCTCGCGGTGCTGGTCCTGCCGCGCTTCGGCTGGCGTGCGCTGTTCGTCGCCGGCATCGCCCCGGCGCTGCTGGTGCCGGCGTACGGCCTCTTCGCAGGACACGGAATCGTGATCTTCGTCCTCGGCCCGCTCGTCGGCTTCTTCGGCCACGGCTACTTCAGCCTGTTCGGCGCGGCGCTGATCCTGCGGCTCCCCGAAACCCGGGACAGGCGCTCGGAAGGTAGGGGCGCACCGGCGGGGGCATCACCTCCCGCCGTCACCCGCTGTGCCCGCTAGAAGGGATATTTCCTGGCCGTTTACACCGGGCAATCCGTCGGTATCTCAAGGTCGTCGGCGTATCCTCCTCATCGAGTCCCCTCGGTCAGACCGCCGGCCCCGTTACCGATCCTGGCGGAGAGGCCGAGAGTCAGGCGCGCAAGGGGGTCCTATGTGCCGTCGCCGATCGTCTCTCGGGGCGCTGGTTCTCGCGCTCTGTCTGCTGGCTCTCGCCTCGCCCGTGGCGCTCGCCGGTCCGCCCACCATCGAGCAGATGCTCGCCGCCGATCACCTGCCCGGCGAACTGCTCGTCAAGTTCCGGGACGATGCGCCCGAGCCAGCCATGCGGTCGCTGCGCGTCCAGCTCGCGGCCCGCATCGGCAGGCATTTCCGGAGCGGGGCGGAGCATTGGCTGCTGGGGCCGGGCCACAGCGTCGAGGAGGCCCTGCGCACGCTGATCGGTCACCCGCTCGTGGCGTACGCCGAGCCGAACTACCGCGTCTTCCCGGTCCGCGCCCCCAACGATCCGCGTTACCCGGAGCTGTGGGGCCTGAACAACACGGGTCAGCAGGGCGGAACCCCGGGCGCCGACATCGACGCCGAGCGCGCGTGGGACATCTCCACCGGTGATCGGCGCGTCCGCGTCGCGGTCATCGACACGGGAATCGAGGCCAGCCACCCCGAACTCGCGGCACAGATCTGGACGAACCCGGGGGAGATCCCAGCGAACGGTCTCGACGATGACGGAAACGGCTTCGTCGACGACGTCCACGGATGGGATTTCTGTGCCGACGACAACGACCCCGCCGACGACGACAGCCACGGCACGCACGTCGCCGGGACGATCGGCGGACTGGGAAACGACGGGTTCGGCGTCGCGGGAGTCGCCTGGTCGGTGACGATTGTGCCGATCAAGTTCCTCTGTTGGGGCTCGGGCTCGACCGAGGACGCGATCGCCGCGATCGAGTACGCCACCCTTCTTGGCGTCGACGTGATGAACAACTCCTGGGGCGGGGGCGGGTTCTCGCAGGCGATGCTCGATGCGATCAACGCCGCCGCGCAGCAGGAGATCCTGTTCGTCGCCGCGGCCGGGAACTACAACAGCGACAACGACCTCTGGCCGTTCTATCCGGCCAGCCTCGACGCCCCGAACATCCTCGCCGTCGCGGCGACGGACCGCGCGGACGGGCGCGCCTGGTTTTCGAACTGGGGAGCCCAGTCGGTCGATCTCGGCGCCCCGGGAGTGGACATCCTCAGCGCCGTGATGGGCGGCAGCCACGGGCTCAAGAACGGTACCTCGATGGCCACGCCGCACGTCAGCGGCGTCGCCGCCCTGATGCGCGCCATCGCCCCGGAGATGGGGGTCGTCGCACTCAAGCGGCACCTGCTCGAGTCGGTCGAGCCGGTGTCCAGCATGAGCGGGATCACGGTGACGGGAGGGCGCCTCAACGCGTTCCGGGCGCTCTCTGCGGTCGACGACGTGCCGCCGGCCGCGGTGGCCGACCTCGCGGTCGAAGCCACCACGTCGGGGTCGGTCTCGCTGGTCTGGACCGCACCCGGCGACGACGGGGACCAGGGGACCGCCCGCGCGTACGACCTGCGCTACTCGACGGCGCCGATCGACGGCGACAACTTCGCGGCAGCGACCCCGGCGACCGCCCCGGCGCCGCAGCCGGCCGGCTCGAGGGAGCAGACCGAGGTCGGTGGGCTCGACGCTGCGACCCTTTACTACTTCGCGCTGGTCAGCTCCGACGAATCGGGCACCGCCAGCCCGTTGTCGAACGTCGCCTCGGGAACGACTCTCGATCCCCCGACGATCGCGACCTCTCCGCCTTCGTTCTCGGCCAGCCTGATCACCGGCGCGGTGAGCGGTCAGATCCTGACGATCGAGAACGTCGGCGTCGGCTCGCTGGACTGGGTCATTCCGCCCCCCGATCCGGGCGAACCGCCGCCGCCGGGCGCGGCCGAAGAGCTCACGCTGGCGAAGGGTCAGCCCGATCCGCGGCAGGGCCCGGCCCCGGCGTCCTCCGGCGGGCCCGATCCGTACGGCTACCGGTTCGTCGACAGCGACGAGCCGGACGGGCCCGCCTTCGACTGGGTCGACATCTCCGCCACGGGGACTCCCATCGAGTCACTGACCGGCGACGACCAGTCCTCGGGGGCGATCCCGATCGGCTTCCCCTTCGACTTCTACGGCACGCCCTTCGAGTCCGTGAACGTCGCGACCAACGGCTTCCTGAGCTTCACCAACGCGGGCGCCGGATACAACAACCAACCGCTGCCCAGCGGCATGGCGCCGGAGTTTCTGATTGCACCGTTCTGGGACGATCTGGACTTCGGGGGACAGGTGCGCGCGTCCTACCTCGCCGACGGCTCGTCGTTCACCATCCAGTTCACGAACGTCGCGCAATACGGGGGCGATGGCGTCTACACGTTCCAGGTCTCGCTCTATCCGCATGGCCGGATCGTCTTCCGATACCAGTCGATGGTCGGCCGAGTCGACAGCGCGACGATCGGGATCCAGGACGGCACGCAGACCCAGGGACTGCAGGTCGCCTTCAACGCGCCGTACGTCCACGACGGCCTCGCGATCCGCATCGATCGGACACCGGACTGGCTGCGCGCCACGCCAACGGCGGGCCGGCTCTGGAGCGGCGAGCGCGCGGAGGTGGCCGTCACGATCGATGCCGCGCGTCTCCTCGGAGGCCATTACGACGGCGTCCTGACCGTCCTGTCGAACGACCCGCTACGTCCGGCGATCCCGCACGCCGTCTCCCTCGACGTCACGGCAGCCCCGGACATCGCCGTTTCGCCCGCGACGCTCGACTTCGGGGAGGTCTTCCTCGGCGGGTCGCGCACGCTGCCGTTCGCCGTCGAGAACGCCGGGACGGCGCCGCTCCAGGTCGCCTCGATCGGCAGCGACCGCCCGGAGTTCGTCCCGGATCGTACGGCGCTGACGCTCTCCCCCTTCGCCCGGGAGAACGTTGCGGTCAGCTTCGCTCCCGGCGAGATCGACTCGTTCGAAGGGATCCTGACGCTGGCGAGCGATGACCCGGACGAGCCGGTGACGACCGTGCGCCTGACCGGCGTCGGAGTCGCGGCGCCCATCATTGGGGTCGATCCGGCCGAGCTGGATGCGACGCTGAATCAGTTCGTGCAGGAGACCCTGCCGCTGACCGTGTCGAATTCAGGCGGCAGCGCCCTCGACTTCACCGCCGAGGTCGTGCCGCGTGGACCGGGCCTGCAGCGCGTGGCGTTCGTCGGGCTCTCGGCCGGCGACGGCCAGTCGAACGAGCCGGAACCGTCCATGTCCGATGCCGAACAGGCGGAGCCGCCCCCCTTCCGCGGTGCCGACGCGAGCTTCGAGCCGCTCCCGCCCAGCCCGGTGCCGCTGACTTGCGTCGCCGGCGACATCGCCGGGCACGCGATCTACGCGCGGGCGCTCTCGGGGTACGGCTTCTACCGCTTCCGCTCCGAGACGGGGGCCTGGGAGCGCCTCGCCGATTTCCCGACCTACTCCGACGGCGCGGGGGGAGCGGCGTTGCTGGGCGGCACGATCTACATCAGCTACGCCGCATGGGGCACGGAACTCGGCGTCTACGACATCGCGGCCGACCGTTGGACGACCCGCCCGCACCCGCTCTCGGGGGGGACGGCCAACGTCGCCAGCGACGGGGAGCGGTATCTCTACTTCGTCCAGGGACAGCGGCTCGTGCGTTACGACCCCGTGACCCTGGAGGCGGTGGACCTGGCGGCTCCTCCGTTCGCGTTCGAGCCGTGGGGCGGGCTGGCCTACGTAGGCGGGCGACTCTACGGCCACACCGGCAGCGGGCGCTCCGAGTTCGCGGTCTACGACGTCGCCGGCAACACCTGGCGCGTGCTGCCGGCGCTGCCGGCCGGGGCGGTGCTGGGCGCGGCGATCGATCCGCTGGCGCAGGAGTACGCGGCGGTCGGACCTTACGGCGGGACAAACCTCTACCGCTTCTCGCTGACCGACGAAACCTGGACCGTCTCGACCCTGCCGTTCTCGGTGTATGACGGGGGCCTGACCTGGCTGCCTGGCCAGCCGGCGGGACTCTACATCGTCCAGGGCGAGTACGGCACCGGCTTCACGCGCCTGGTGGGTGCGCCGGCCTGGCTGCGGGTCGCGCCCGATGCCGGGAGCGTGGCGGCTGGCGAGACCGTGGCTCTCGACGTGACGTTCGACAGCAACCTGCTGCTCGGCGGGGACTACGGGGCGACGATCGAGATCCGCAGCAACGATCCGCTCACGCCGCTGGTCGAGGTACCAGCGGACCTGATCGTGGTCGGCGTGCCGGACATCGTCTTGAGCGGGCCCGAACAGCTGCTCGAGTCGGCGATCGACTACACCGGGTACGGCGCCCTCACCCAGCATGCGCTGGCGATCGTCGTGCCGCCGGCGGGCGACGGCTCGATCGAGCTGGTCGCCGACGGCGACTACGGCTACTACTACGACCGAGCCGCGGCGAGCGCCGAGGGCCTGCAGTTGGGTAGTGTGGGCGGAACCGGTTCGAACTGCGTTCCGGTGAGCGGTTTCTTCCCGATCGGGGCGACTGACCTACTCGCGCTGGCCACGGACGGCGTCGTGCGTGTCGACGTGCAGAACAGCTACGGCGTCGATCCGTACTGCACGGTCAACCGGCACACGGTCCGCCTGCGCTACCGCGGCGCCGCCGACCGCCTCGACTTCGGCGCGCTCTTCGTCGGTCTATCGCGGACCCTGGAGATCGCAATAGCGAACCACGGATCCAGCCCGCTCGAGATCTCCTCGATCGCCAGCGATCGTCCGGAGTTCGTGCCCTCGCTGACGACGCTCAGTCTCGCACCGCGAGCTTCGGCCGTCCTCACGGTCACGTTCACCCCGGCAGCGGTCCAGTCGTTCGACGGTACCCTGACGTTCACCAGCAACGATCCGGACGAGCCGGTGACGACCGTGCGCCTGACCGGCCTCGGCGTCGAGCCGGCCCTCATCGGGGTCGACCCGGCCGAGCTGGACGCGACGCTGAATCAGTTCGTGCAGGAGACCCTGCCGCTGACCGTGTCGAATTCAGGCGGCAGCGCCCTCGACTTCACCGCCGAGGTCGTGCCGCGTGGACCGGGCCTGCAGCGCGTGGCGTTCGTCGGGCTCTCGGCCGGCGACGGCCGGTCGAACGAGCCGGAACCGTCCATGTCCGATGCCGAACAGGCGGAGCCGCCCCCCTTCCGCGGTGCCGACGCGAGCTTCGAACCGCTCCGGCCCAGCCCGGTGCCGCTGACCTGCGTCGCCGGCGACATCGCCGGGCACGCGATCTACGCGCGGGCGCTCTCGGGGTACGACTTCTACCGCTTCCGCTCCGAGACGGGGGCCTGGGAGCGCCTCGCCGATTTCCCGACCTACTCTTACAGCGCGGGGGGTGCGGCGTTGCTGGGCGGCACGATCTACATCAGCTACGCCGCATGGGGCATGGAACTCGGCGTCTACGACATCGCGACCGACCGTTGGACGACCCGCCCGCACCCGCTCTCGGGGGGGACGGCCAACGTCGCCAGCGACGGGGAGCGGTATCTCTACTTCGTCCAGGGGCAGCAGCTCGTGCGCTACGAGCCTGCGACCTTGGCCGCGGTGGACCTGGCGGCTCCTCCGTTCGCGTTCGAGCCGTGGGGCGGGCTGGCCTACTCGGGCGGGCGCCTCTACGGCCACGCCGGCAGCGGGCGCTCCGAGTTCGCGGTCTACGACGTCGCCGGCAACACCTGGCGCCAGCTGCCGGCGCTGCCGGCCGGGGCGGTGTTGGGTGCGGCGATCGATCCGCTGGCGCAGGAGTACGCGGCGGTCGGACCTTACGGCGGGAGGAACCTCTACCGCTTCTCGCTGACCGACGAAACCTGGACCGTCTCGACCCTGCCGTTCGATGTGAGAGCCGGCGGTCTGGCCTGGCTGCCCGGCCGGCCGGCGGGACTCTACATCGTCCAGGGCGAGTACGGCACCGGCTTCACGCGCCTGGTGGGTGCGCCGGCCTGGCTGCGGGTCGCGCCCGATGCCGGGAGCGTGGCGGCTGGCGAGACCGTGGCTCTCGACGTGACGTTCGACAGCAACCTGCTGCTCGGCGGGGACTACGGGGCGACGATCGAGATCCGCAGCAACGATCCGCTCACGCCGCTGCTCGAAGTGCCGGCCGATCTGACGGTGATTGGGGTGCCGGACATCGTACTGGGCGGGGCCGAGCAGCAGCTCGAGTCGGCGATCGACTACACCGGGTACGGCGCTCTCACGCAGCACGCGTTCCCAATCGTCGTGGCCCCGGTGAGCGACGGCTCGATCGAGCTGGTCGCCGAAGGAGAGTTCGGCGACTACTACGAGCGGGCCACGGCGAGCGCGGAGGGCCTGCCGCTGGGCAGCGTGGGCTACGCCGGCTGGGACTGCGCTCCAGCGAGCGGACGCTTCGCGATCGGGGCGTCCAACCTGCTCGCGCTGGCCGCGGACGGCGTCGTGCGCGTCGACGTGCAGAACGACTACAACGTCGATCCCAGCTGCGCGATCAACCGCCACACGGTCCGCCTGCGTTACCGCGGCGCCGCCGACCGCGTCGACTTCGGCGCGCAGTACGTCGGCCAGCCGCGGACCCTGGAGATCATGGTGAGTAACCGCGGGTCCAGCCCGCTCGAGATCTCCTCGATCGCCAGCGACAGTGCGGAGTTCGTGGCGTCGCAGACGTCGTTGAGCCTCGCGCCGCACACGTCGGCGATGCTCGCCATCACGTTCACCCCGGGAGCGGTCCAGTCGTTCGACGGCAGCCTGACGCTCGAAAGCAACGATCCGGACGAGGCCGTGACGGTGGTGACGCTGAGTGGCCTCGGCGTCGAACCGCCGATTGTCGGGGTCGACCCGGCCGAACTGGATGCGACGCTCGACGAGGGCACGCAGCAGACCCTGCCGCTCACCGTCTCGAACTCAGGCGCCAGCGCCTTGGACTTCACGGCCGAGGTCGTGCCGCGTGGGCCCGGGCTGCAGCGCATGACCTTCACCGGGCTTTCGGCTGGCGACGGCCGGTCGGACAACCCGGAGCCCTCCGTGTCCGGCGCCGACCGGGCGGAGCCGCCCCCCTTCCGCGGTGAGGCTGTGAGCTTCGAGCCGCTCCCGGCCAGCGCGGCTCCGCTGACCTGCGTCGCCGGTGACGTCGCGGGGCGCGCAGTTTATGCGCAGGAGAACCAAGGGCGGCGCTTCTACCGCTTCCGCTCCGAAACGGGGGCCTGGGAGGGCCTCGCCGACGCCCCGCTCTACTCCGGCAACAACGGGGGAGCGGCACTCCTCGGGGGCACGATCTACGCCAGCTACACCGACGTCGGCACGCAGCTCGGCGTCTACGACATCGCCACCGACAGTTGGACGACGCGCTCGCACCCGCTCGGGGGCGGGACGGCCGATGTCGCCAGCGACGGGGAGCAGTACCTCTACTTCGTCCAGGGGCAGCGGCTCGTGCGCTACGAGCCTGTGACCCTGGAGGCGGTGGACCTGGCGACCCCCCCGTTCGCGTTCGAGCCGTGGGGCGGGCTGGCCTACTCGCGCGGTCGGCTCTACGGCCACGCCGGCAACGGGCGCTCCGAGTTCGCGGTCTACGACGTCGCCCACGACTCCTGGCGCCAACTGCCGGCGCTGCCGGCCGGGGCGGTGCTGGGTGCGGCGATCGATCCGCTGGCGCAGGAGTACGCCGCTGTCGGGCCGCACGGTGGAGCCAACCTCTACCGCTTCTCGCTGACCGACGAGACCTGGACCGTCTCGACCCTGCCGTTCGCTGTGAGAGACGGCGGTCTGGCCTGGCTGCCCGGCCAGCCAGCGGGGCTCTACCTCGTGCAGGGCGAGTACCAGACGGGGTTCACGCGCCTGGTGGGTGCGCCGACCTGGCTGCGGGTCGCGCCCGACGCAGGGAGCGTGGCGGCTGGCGAGACCGCGGCTCTCGACGTGACGTTCGACAGCAGCCTGCTGCTCGGCGGCGATTACGGGGCGACGATCGAGATCCGCAGCAACGATCCGCTCACGCCGCTGCTCGAGGTGCCGGCCGATCTGACGGTGATCGGCGTGCCCGACATCGAGGTGCGCGGGGTCGAGCAACAGCTCGAGTCGGCGGTCGACTACACCGTGTACGGCGCCCTGACGCAGCACGCGTTCCCGATCGTCGTGGCCCCGGCAAGCGACGGTTCGGTCGAGTTGCTCGCCGAGGGCGAGTACGGCAACGACTACGAGCAGGCAACGATGAGCACCGAGGGTCTGCAGCTGGGCAGCGTCGGCGCAACCGGCTCTTACTGCGCTCCGGCAACCGGACGCTTCCCGGTCGGAGCAGCCGACCTGCTCGCGCTGGCCGCCGACGGCGTCGTGCGTGTCGACGTGCAGAACAGCTACGACGTCGGTCTCTACTGCGCGATCAACCGCCACACGGTCCGCCTGCGCTACCGCGGCGCCGCCGACCGCCTCGACTTCGGCGTGCAGTACGTCGGCCTTCCGCGGATTCTGGAGATCGAGGTGAAGAACCGCGGGTCCAGCCCGCTCGAGATCTCCTCGATCGCCAGCGATCGCCCGGAGTTCGTGCCGTCCGTGACGTCGCTGAAACTCGCATCGCGCGCTTCCACGATCCTCGCCCTCACGTTCACGCCCGGAGCGGTCCAGTCGTTCGATGGCGCCCTGACGCTGGCCAGCAACGATCCGGACGAGGCCGTCACGACGGTGGCGCTGACCGGCCTCGGAGTCGAGGCACCGCTCATCGGGGTCGACCCGGCCGAGTTGGATGCGAGGCTCGACCAGGGCACGCGGGTGACCCTGCCGCTCGCGGTCTCTAACTCGGGCGGCGGCGCGCTGGACTTCGCCATGGAGATCGTTCCTCGCGGGCCGGCCCTGCAGCGCGTGAAGTTCGCCGGGCTCTCAGCGGGGGACGGGCCGTCGAACGACCCGGAATCGGCCATGTCCAGCGCGGAGCGGACGCAACCGACACCCTTCCGCGGCGCCGACGCGACCTTCGAACCGCTCCCGGCCAGCCCGGTCTCGCTGACCTGCGTCGTCGGGGACGTCGTGGGACGCGCGGTCTACGCGCAGGCGAGCTCGAGTTACTACTTCTACCGATTCCGCCCGGACCGAGGAATCTGGGAGCACCTCGCCGACGCTCCGATCTACTCCGGCAACAACGGGGGAGCGGCGCTGTTGGGGGGTGCGATCTACACCAGCTACACGAGCACCGACTCGCCGCTCGGCATCTACGACATCGTCAGCAACAGTTGGACGACGCGCCCGCACCCACTCGGGGGCGGGACGGCCAATGTCGCCAGCGACGGGGAGCGGTATCTCTACCTCGTCCAGGGTCAGCGGCTCGTGCGCTACGACCCCGTGACCTCGGGGACGACCAGCCTGGCGTCTCCACCCTTCAGCTTCGATCCTGTAGGAGGACTGGCCTACTCGGACGGGCGCCTCTACGGCCACGCCGGCAACGGGCGCTCCGAGTTCGCCGTCTACGACGTCGCAGGCGACATGTGGCGCCGACTGCCGTCGCTGCCGGCCGGCGCGGAGTTGGGCGCGGCGATCGATTCGCTGGCGCAGGAGTATGCCGCCGTCGGACCCTACGGTGGAACCAACCTCTACCGCTTCTCGCTGACCAACGAGACCTGGACCGTCTCGACCCTGCCGTTCGCCGTGGGAGGCGGCGGTCTGGCCTGGCTGCCCGGCCAGCCAGCGGGACTCTACATCGCGCAGGGCGGATACGGCACCCAGTTCACGCGCCTGGTGGGCGCGCCGGCCTGGCTGCGGGTGACGCCCGACGCGGGGAGCGTGCCGGCCGGTGCGACCGCGATCCTCGACGTGGCGTTCGACGGCAGCCTGCTGCTGGGCGGCGACTACGGAGCGACGATCGAGATCCGCAGCAACGATCCGGCCACGCCGCTGGTCGAGGTACCAGCGGACCTGATCGTGGTCGGCGTGCCGGACATCGCCTTGAGCGGGTCCGAACAGCTGCTCGAGTCGGCGATCGACTACACCGTGTACGGCGCCCTCACGCAGCATGCGCTGGCGATCGTCGTGCCGCCGGCGGGCGACGGCTCGATCGAGCTCGTCGCCGACGGCGACTACGGCTACTACTACGACCGAGCCACGGCGAGCGCCGAGGGCCTGCAGTTGGGTAGTGTGGGCGGAACCGGTCGGAGCTGCGTTCCGATGAGCGGTTTCTTCCCGATCGGGGCGGCTGACCTACTCGCGCTGGCCACCGACGGCGTCGTGCGTGTCGACGTGCAGAACAGCTACGGCGTCGATCCGTACTGCGCGGTCAACCGGCACACGGTCCGCCTGCGCTACCGCGCCGCCGCCGACCCCATCGACTTCGGCGCACTCTTCGTCGGCCTGTCGCGGACCCTCGAAATCGAAGTCCGCAACGCCGGAACGAGCTGGCTCGAGGTGTCCTCGATCACCAGCGATCGTCCGGAGTTCGTGGTCTCGCCGACGTCGTTGAGCCTCGCGCCGCGCGCTTCGGCGACGCTCGCCATCACGTTTACCCCGGGAGCGGTCCAGTCGTTCGACGGTACCCTGACGTTCACCAGCAACGATCCGGACGAGCCGGTGACGACCGTGCGCCTGACCGGCCTCGGCGTCGAGCCGCCCCTCATCGGGGTCGACCCGGCCGAGCTGGACGCGACGCTGAATCAGTTCGTGCAGGAGACCCTGCCGCTGACCGTGTCGAATTCAGGCGGCAGCGCCCTCGACTTCACCGCCGAGGTCGTGCCGCGTGGACCGGGCCTGCAGCGCGTGGCGTTCGTCGGGCTCTCGGCCGGCGACGGCCAGTCGAACGAGCCGGAACCGTCCATGTCCGATGCCGAACAGGCGGAGCCGCCCCCCTTCCGCGGTGCCGACGCGAGCTTCGAGCCGCTCCCGCCCAGCCCGGTGCCGCTGACCTGCGTCGCCGGCGACATCGCCGGGCACGCGATCTACGCGCGGGCGCTCTCGGGGTACGACTTCTACCGCTTCCGCTCCGAGACGGGGGCCTGGGAGCGCCTCGCCGATTTCCCGACCTACTCTTACAGCGCGGGGGGTGCGGCGTTGCTGGGCGGCACGATCTACATCAGCTACGCCGCATGGGGCATGGAACTCGGCGTCTACGACATCGCGACCGACCGTTGGACGACCCGCCCGCACCCGCTCTCGGGGGGACGGCCAACGTCGCCAGCGACGGGGAGCGGTATCTCTACTTCGTCCAGGGGCAGCAGCTCGTGCGCTACGAGCCTGCGACCTTGGCCGAGGTGGACCTGGCGGCTCCTCCGTTCGCGTTCGAGCCGTGGGGCGGGCTGGCCTACTCGGGCGGGCGCCTCTACGGCCACGCCGGCAGCGGGCGCTCCGAGTTCGCGGTCTACGACGTCGCCGGCAACACCTGGCGCCAGCTGCCGGCGCTGCCGGCCGGGGCGGTGTTGGGTGCGGCGATCGATCCGCTGGCGCAGGAGTACGCGGCGGTCGGACCTTACGGCGGGAGGAACCTCTACCGCTTCTCGCTGACCGACGAAACCTGGACCGTCTCGACCCTGCCGTTCGATGTGAGAGCCGGCGGTCTGGCCTGGCTGCCTGGCCGGCCGGCGGGACTCTACATCGTCCAGGGCGAGTACGGCACCGGGTTCACGCGCCTGGTGGGTGCGCCGGCCTGGCTGCGGGTCGCGCCCGACGCAGGGAGCGTGGCGACCGGCGGCGCCATGGTCCTCGGCGTGACGTTCGACAGCAGCCTGCTGCTCGGCGGGGACTACGGGGCGACGATCGAGATCCGCAGCAACGATCCGCTCACGCCGCTGGTCGAGGTACCAGCGGACCTGATCGTGGTCGGCGTGCCGGACATCGTCTTGAGCGGGCCCGAACAGCTGCTCGAGTCGGCGATCGACTACACGACGTACGGCGCCCTGACGCAGCACGCGTTCCCGATCGTCGTGGCCCCGGCGAGCGACGGCTCGATCGAGCTGGTCGCCGAAGGAGAGTTCGGCTACTACTACGACCGAGCCACGGCGAGCGCGGAGGGCCTGCCGCTGGGCAGCGTCGGCGCAACCGGCTCTTACTGCGCTCCGGCGACCGGACTCTTCCCGGTCGGAGCAGCCGACCTGCTCGCGCTGGCCGCAGACGGTGTCGTGCGTGTCGACGTGCAGAACAGCGACTACGTCGATCCGTACTGCGCGGTCAACCGCCACACGGTCCGCCTGCGTTACCGCGGCGCCGCCGATCGCCTCGACTTCGGTGCGCTCTTCGTCGGCCTGTCGAAGACCCTCGAGGTCGAAGTCCGCAACACCGGAACCGGCTGGCTCGAAGTGTCCTCGATCGCCAGCGATCGTCCGGAGTTCGTGCCCGCCGTGACGTCATTGAGCCTCGCGCCGCGCGCTTCGGCGACGCTCGCCGTCACGTTCACCCCGGGAGCGGTCCAGTCGTTCGACGGCACCCTGACGCTCGAGAGCACCGATCCAGACGAGGCCGTCACGACGGTCGCTCTGAGCGGGATCGGCCTGGTTCCCCCGGACATCCAGGTCACCCCCTCGGAGCTGAGCGAGTCGCTCTACTCGGACCAGGTCGCGACACACACCCTGACGATCGAGAACACGGGCGGCGCCGACCTCGTCTTCCGCGCCGACGCCCTGCCGCGGCCCGGATTCCGGTCGGGTGCGGCGGGAGCGGCTCCCGGCGCCGCCGAAGACGAGACGCCCGGCCCGCTCCACCCGAGCGAGACCGCCGGACAGCCGGTCCGCCCCCTCGAGCGGGCCGACGGCATCACTCCGAGCGGCCTGCCGCTGCGTGACGGGTTCGAGGACGGGGACTTCGTCGGCTGGCAGGTCGTCCCCTTCACCGGCAACACCAGCGAGGTGACGGACACGACCGCCTCCCCCGGAGGCCGCTACAGCTTCCATCACCGGACGGTCACGGAGTGGGAACACATGTCCGGTGTCTACCAGGACCTCGGTCCCGTCCAGCCGCGTTACATCTCCTTCTGGGTCCGCTCCGGATCGACGAGCACCTCGGACGGCTACTTCGTGCTGCGTGACAGCCATGGCGACGAAGTGATCTGGTTCTACGCAACGGGCGGCGGGATGTTCTACGTGAACGCCGACGTCGGTGGGGACGAGAGTGTCCCGTACGTCGCCCAGGTCTGGTACCACATCGAGTTCCGCAACGTCGACTTCGCCTCGAAGCGCTTCGACTACTTCGTGAACGGCCAGCTCGTGAGGTCCGGCATTCCGCTCCGCAACGCGGACAGCACGACCGACGTCGCGCGGCTCGATCTCTACAACTGGTCGCCCGGCTCGGAAGCCTGGTGGGACGAGATCGTGATCGCCGCCGAGGAGCCTCCTCCCTGGCTGCGCGTCGAGCCGCAGATCGCGGTGGTTCCCGCGGGCGAACGGCTCGATCTCGCGGTGACCTTCGACGCCACCGGCCTGTTCGGCGGCGACTACGCGGCGGACCTCGAGGTCGCCAGCAACGACCCGGACGAGCCTCGGGTCCTCGTTCCGATCCAGCTCCACGTCACCGGTTTGCCGCGCATCGAGGTGCGCGGCTCGCGAATCGACGCAGAGTCCACGGTGCCCTACTACCAATCCGGTGCGGCGACTGGGCATCGCTTCCCGGTGCCCGATGTCGCCGTGACCGACGCCGAGCTGGAACTCGTCGCGGAGGGGGACTACGGCTGGCCGAGCGAGTTGGCAACGGCCTCCGCCGAGGGACACCCCCTGGGCTCCGTCGGCGGGACCGGTACCGATTGCTACCCGGCCTCAGGGAGATTCGCGATCGACGAGGCCACCCTGACCGAACTGGCCGCCGATGGACAGGTCGACGTCTCGGTCATGAACTCGTACAGCGTCGACAGCTTCTGTGCCGTCAATCAGCACACAGTGCGCATCGCGTTCTTCGGGCCCTCCGACCGCCTCGACTTCGGTCCGGTCTTCCTCGGAACTTCGCGGGAACTGCAGCTGGAACTGGTCAACAGCGGGACGGAAACGCTCGTGATCTCATCGATCGCCTCCGACCAGAGCGAGGTGGTCCCGCTCGTGACCGCGCTGGAGATCCCGCCGCGCTCGCTCGCGCTCGTGCCGGTGGTCTACTCCCCTGCGGCCGAGGGGCCTCTCCAGGGCACGCTGCGGATCACGAGCAACGACCCGGTTCGGCCCGAGTTGACGCTCCCGCTCGAGGGGGTCGGGCTGATCCCGCCGGAAATCTCGACACGGCCCGACGCGCTCTTCGAGCGGCTGCTCCCGGGCGAGTTCACCACGCTCCAGCTCGCGGTCGACAACGGCGGCGGGAGTGATCTGCGCTTCGACGTCGCGATCGTCCAGAACTCGGCCCGCGCCGGGTTGCCGCCGGCGCCCGAGGGGACGCCGGACCGCTGCGACACGCGCCCTGCAGGCTTCGTGCAACGGGCCACGCCACCGCGCACGATGGACGGGGCCAAGGTCCTCCTCGTCGAGGACATACCGCCGTGGGATGTGAGCGCCAGCGCGCAGATCATGGATCTCGACGGGATCCCATACGACCTGATCCCGTCCTCGGCGTTCGCCGCGACCGATCTGTCGAACTATCTCGTCGTCATCCTGTCGTCCGATCAACCGAACGACTTCTACGTCAACCTCTCCGGCCTCGGTCAGAAGCTGGACGAGTTCGTGTCGCGCGGGGGAGTGCTCGAGTTCCACGCCGCAGACGGCGGCTGGCAGTACGGCGATTCGTCACTCGTTCCCGTCCCGGGCGGTCTGACCGCCGTGAGCGGCCTCGCCACCATGAACTTTCTCCTGGACGAGACCCACCCGATCGTGGCCGGTGTGCCGTCGCCGATCTATCTCGCTGGCGTCAGCCTCGCCTACTTCAGCGCCATACCCGCCGATGCGACGCTGCTCGCTGAGGACGAGTACCGGCGCCCGACGCTCGTCGTCTACTCCCACGGAGCCGGACTCGTCGTCGCCTCGGGCCAGTCGCTCGAATACCTCTACAGCTACAACAACAGCGGCGGCCTCCTGCTCGTCAACATGATCCCCTTCTCCTACGGAGCCGCCCGGCGCTGGATCACCGTCGATCCGCTGTCCGGCACCGTCCCCGCGGAGGCGTCGCTGGACCTCGCCGTCACATTCGACGCACGTCAGATCACGCCGAACGACTACACGGCCGACCTCGTGCTCGAGAGCAACGATCCCACCACCCCGCGCCTCACCGTCCCGGTGCACCTGGCGGTCGTCCGGCTGATCGCCCAGGGCGGACCCGACCAGGTCGTCGAGTGCGACGGCGGGGGCGGCGCGAGCGTGACGCTCGACGGCTCCTCGTCCAGGCACGTCGATGGCCGCGACGCAATCGCGCTCTACCAATGGCACGAGGGCGACACGCTGCTCGGTGAAGGCGAGCGGCTCGCCGTCAATCTGCCGGTCGGAGCGCACGCGATCACCCTGCGGATCACGGACACGCAGGCCGACACCAGCGCCGACGAGCTGTTCGTGACGGTGGCCGACCTGACGCCACCGACCGGCCGGATCACGGCGCCTTCCGACGGGCAGTGCTTCGGCCGGGCGGCGCTTCCGGTCATCGTCACCGACGACTACACGGACTCGTGCACCGGGGAGGTCACGCGCTCCTACAGCCTGCCTCAGGGCGCGGTCTACTCCGAGCACGGCGACTGGACCGTCGGCCTGGTCGCCAGCGACGCCTCCGGGAACGCCGCCGCCGAGGACACCGTCCTCTTCACGATCGACACAGTGCCTCCGACCGTCGACATCCTCGTGCTGCCTTCGCGCTGGACCTTCCCGCGGTTCATCCCGTTCGCAGCGTTCTTCACCTCCGGCGACGACGACCGCGCGACCGGGTCGGTCGTGCACGAGACGATCGCCGTCGACGGCTGCGTGGTGTACGACGGTCTCAGCTTTGGCGACGGGGACGGCGTGCTGCTGGACGAGGTCCTTCCCGCCGCCGAGGACGAGATGTGCCGGCTCGTGCGGCTCTGCGGCCGGCGGCGTTGGAGCAACCCCGTCGTCACCGTCACGGCGACGGACTGCGGAGGCAACTCCACCACCGACACGATGATCAAGCCGGGGAACTACTACGCCTCCCCGCAGCGCTGCCCCTGATTCAGGGTTCAGGGCGGTCGCGGTCCTCCCGGGCCGCGGCCGCCTGCCCATTCCTCGACGGACTCGACGGACCGGTTCGGTTTTGCGCCGGCATACCGATGGTCGCCCCACAACTCTTCTCTCGCATGCCGGCAACGCGCCGTCGCCCTTGCGGCCCGGCGCCCCAGCCGGCGGCTCCGCCGAACGCAGCACGCCGGCTCGTCGATGCGTCTCAGTAGGTCGGGCTGCAGACGGAGTTGTCGAGGGCTACGCACGTCCCCACGGGCGCGTTGACGTAGCCGTAGATCGCCCCGAGAAAACGGGCCTGCAGGTCGTAGCCGGCGTTGCCCGTCACCTGAACGTCCGCCCGGTAACCGAAGTCGACCTGGCCGTGGCCGAAGGCGCGGCATCCGACGGAGTTGCCCGTGACGCTGGCCCGCCCGACGAAGCGGACCATGCTGCCCCGCAGCACGTCGATGCCGCGGCCATTGCCGGTGATGGTGACGTCGTCGAGGAAGCACCGCGCGGCGGACGAGCAGACGATCCCTTCGACGGCGTGGTTGGAGAGCGTGCTCTGCTCCACCGTGACGAAGCCTCGCGACACGAGGATTCCGGCCCCCAGACTCGGTGTGGCCGTCGACGTCAACACGCACGACCGGATCGTGCCCGAGGCGTCGGTCGTCTGCACGTTGTAGCTCGTGGTGTCGGTGACTTCGAGATTCTCGATCACGAAGTCCCTGACGCTGCGGACCTCCAGGCCGATGGGCCGGGTCCGTTCCCCCGTGATCCGGACTCCCGGCGCCTCTCCGCGCAGGGTGATGCTCGAGTCCGCGGGAAGATTCCGGTCGAGCAACGCGACTGCCTCCGCATAGGTGCCGGGGTTGATGTGGACCGTGACATCGCCCCGGAGGATCGCCGGAATGCGGTCGATCGCCGCCTGGATCGTCCGCTTGGGCGTCCCCCGCTTCAGCCCGTCGTTGTCGTCGTTCCCCATCAAAGCATCGACGTAGAGATCGAGCGCGTCCGAGGCGGCGACTTCCACCCCGTTGACATAACGCGCGTTGAGCGCATATCCCCCCGAAGCGAGCGGCGTGCGCGGTGCGAGCACCTCGCCGGAGATCTCGAGCTCCAGGAAGAGAACCGAGAAGTCCGCGAAGACTCTCGCGACGTCGGCGTAGGTGCCGGGTGCCGCCCCGTCAGACACGACACCGCTGCCGACCCGGACCGAGAAGAGGCCGGCCACGACCTCCACGGCCGCATGCTGGTCCGCTAGGATCGACTGCCCGCCCGTCTCGACAGTGAAGAAACGGAAGATCATGGGGAACGTCCCGTCGAGCGGCGTTCCACCGCTGTCGCGGAGCACGCCCTGGTAGTTGAGGAAGCTCGGCGGCTGGGCTGCCGGCGTCACGCTCAGAGCGCACGACAGGATGGCCACGGCGATTGCAATGCGTCTCATGAGGATCCCCTCCGTCAAGGACACGGTGCGGTGTTGGAGCGCTCCGTTCCGTCGCTCGCCCAACCCTTCGTCGACTCCTCTCCGAGGCGGTTCTCCACGGTCACCAGGTAGAACGCCCCCTGGCCGCTCGCGGGCGCCTGTGGATCCGTGGTCGCCGGCGCGACGAGGCCGGCCTGCCAGCACGCCCCAGACCCGCCGCCCGACAGGGCGCCGAGATCGTCGCGGTACACGTTGTAGATTCCGGCGGACCGCTCGGGAGCCCAGGCCAGGCTCACCGCGTCGGGAAACTCCAGACCGACGACCTCGCCGGGGCTCGGAAACTGGCCCACGAAGCCGAGCATCACGGCATACGAGGCACTGCGTATCGAGGTCGGTGGAGCGGACTCGCCGATCCCGTCCAGCGTCACGCGGAAGCGGGAGGACGCGAGCACGACGCCATCGTGTGGATGACCTCCGGCGTTCCAGTTGCTCTCGGTGACCTGGAAGCTCGCGCTCTCCTGGGCGAGGGCGCCCGAAATCAGGAGCGGCGCGAGCAGAAGCAGCCCGAGTCTCCTCATCCCTCCTCCTTTTCCCGTGATCCCGAGGGCCGTGCTGGACTCGAGTCGTCCGAGCGGGGGGGCACGTCGGCAGCCGAAACACGACACTCCCGACGAGATCGGGGGATCTCGTCGAGCAGCCGTCGAATTGCTGCAGTGCTCATCGTCACGACCTGACTCGCGGGGCCGGGTTGGCATTTCCGGGGTCGACGAGGACCCTCGACCGCGCGAATCGCGAGGAGTCTGCGCCCCCGCAGCCGCTCCGGTCAAGCCTCAGGCAGCCCTCCGCGCCCGCCGCGAGCCGCCGCGTCGCCGGGCTGCGTCCCGGGGCCGAGCTGATCGGGCTGAAAGGCGCCGGGCACATCCCGCACGAGAAGCGGCCGGCGGAGTTCGTGGCCGCGATTGCGCCGTTCCCCGAACGCCTTGCACCCTCCGCCGGAATGTGAAACGGGCGGGGTCGTGGCCCCGCCCGCCGATGCGCTCACTTCGCTTCGCGCTACTTCTTCAGCAGGTCGCGGATCTCGGTCAGCAGCTTGACGTCGTCCGGAACCACCGGAGCCGGCGCGGGCGGGGCCGGCGCACGGAGCTTGTTCATCACCCGGATGACCATGAACAGCGCGAAGGCGATGATCGTGAAGTCGATCACGGTCTGGATGAACGCGCCCACCTTCCAGTTGACGCCGTCCGTCAGCTGGATCCCCCACGTCGAGAAGTTGATGCCCCCGAGCAGCAGCCCGATCGGCGGCATCAGGACGTTGTCGACGAAGGAGCTGACGAGCTTGCCGAACGCGCCGCCGATGACGATGCCGACCGCCATGTCGACGACGTTGCCCTTCATCGCGAACTCTTTGAATTCCTGCATCAGGCCCATGGAAATCCTCCGTTCTGGCGGTTGCCGAGACCGCGGGTATCGGCTGCCGCGCGGGAATTCCGCGCAGCAGGCAGGCAGAAGATACCAGAGGCGCGGCCCAGGGAGCGCAGGGGCCGACCGGGGCCCCGCTTCGACTTCGCGAAGCGAACCCGCGTTCCGGAACCGGCCAGGCGCCGGCCGCGGGGAGTGCTGGCCCGCCCGTCGGCAGGCGCCGAGCGGGCCGCCACGGAGGACGGCCCCTACAATTCGCGCGGTGGCGGCACTACCATGCCACCCATCCCACGCGCCTCCCTGGAGAAACCGATGTCGACGCGCCGTATTGCCTTGCTCGCCGCCCTGCTGGCTGTCTGCCCCGCCCTGCTCGCCGCCGACAAGGCCTCCAAGCCGGGCAAGCCGGACAAGCCCGCCGCCGAGACCGGCCCGATGAAGAGCGAGACCTTCGCCGGCCTGGCCTGGCGCGGGATCGGGCCGGCGCTGATGTCCGGCCGCGTCGCCGACATCACGGTCCACCCGACCGATCGCGCGACCTGGGTGATCGCGGTCGCTTCCGGCGGGCTCTGGCGGACCGAGAACTCCGGCACGACCTGGACGCCGGTCGCCGATGACGCCGGCTCGTACTCCTGGGGCTGCGTCACATGGGACGCGAAGAACCCGCAGACGGTCTGGGCCGGCTCCGGCGAGAACAACAGCCAGCGCAGCGTCGGCTACGGCGACGGCGTCTACAAGTCGATCGACGGCGGCCGCACCTTCAAGAACACCGGGCTGAAGGAGTCCGAGCACATCGGCAAGATCCTCGTGGACTCGCGCGACTCGAACGTCGTCTACGTCGCCGCGCAGGGTCCGCTGTGGAAGGACGGCGGCGACCGCGGCCTCTACAAGACGACCGACGGCGGCAAGACCTGGAAGGCGGTTCTGACGATCTCCGACAAGACCGGCGTCACCGACGCCGCCTTCGACCCGCGCAACCCCGACGTCCTCTACGCCGCGGCCTACCAGCGCCGCCGCCACGTCTGGACGCTGATCAACGGCGGACCGGAAGGCGCGATCTACAAGTCGACGGATGCCGGGAGCGACCTGGGTGAAGCTGGAGAAGGGGCTCCCGGCCGGCGACGTCGGCCGGATCGGCCTCGCCATCTCCCTGACCAACCCCGACCTGGTCTACGCCACGATCGAGGCCGACGGCGACGCCTCCGGCTTCTACCGCTCGCTCGACGCCGGCGCCACCTGGGAGAAGCGCAGCGACACGATCGCCGGCGGCCCGCAGTACTACCAGGAGATCTTCGTCGATCCAAACAACGACCAGCGCGTCTACCTGATGGACGTCTTCATGAAGGTCACGGAGGACGGCGGCAAGACCTTCCGCCGTGCCGGCGAGAAGGACAAGCACGTCGACAACCACGCCCTCTGGATCGATCCGGCGGACAGCGATCACCTGGTCAACGGTTGCGATGGCGGCGTCTACGAGTCGTGGGACCGCGCTGCCAACTGGCAGTTCAAGGCCAACCTGCCGATCACGCAGTTCTACAAGCTCGGGCTCGACAACGACGCACCGTTCTACAACGTCTACGGCGGCACGCAGGACAATGCCACGCAGGGTGGCCCGTCCCGCACGCAGGCCGCGAGTGGAATCGCCAACTCGGACTGGTTCGTGACGCTCGGCGGCGACGGCTTCAAGCCCGCGGTCGACCCCACCAACGCCGACATCGTCTACTCGCAGTACCAGCACGGCGAGCTCTACCGCTTCGACCGCAAGACCGGCGAGCGGGTCGAGATCCAGCCGCAGGCGATGC
Organism: uncultured Acidobacteriota bacterium; assembly: GCA_963702425.1. Lineage (GTDB taxonomy): Bacteria > Acidobacteriota > Polarisedimenticolia > J045 > J045 > JALOKP01. Next base: position 59,717 of record CAVPCQ010000019.1, on the reverse strand, counting down.
CGGGCGAGGACCCGTCCCGCTGGAACTGGGATTCGCCGCTGATCATCAGCCCGCACGCGCACACGCGGCTCTACTTCGCCTCGCAGCGGGTCTACCGGAGCGACGACCGCGGTGACAGCTGGCGCGCGATCAGCGGCGACCTGACGCGGCAGATCGACCGCAATCAGCTGCCGGTGATGGGCCGGATCTTCAGCGTCGACGCGGTCGCCAAGAACAACTCGACGTCCTTCTACGGCAACATCGTGTCGCTCGCCGAGTCGCCGAAGGCCGAGGGGCTGCTCTACGTCGGCACCGATGACGGCCTGATCCAGGTGACCGACGATGCGGGCCGGGGCTGGCGGAGGATCGAGTCGTTCCCGGGGGTCCCGGAGCGGAGCTACGTCTCCGACATCGAGGCCTCGCCCTTCGACGCCGACACCGTCTATGCCGCCTTCGACAACCACAAGATGGGCGACTTCAAGCCCTACGCGCTGAAGAGCACCGACCGTGGCCGTACCTGGAGCTCGGTGGCGGGCAATCTCCCCGCACGGGGCACCGTCTACTCGGTCGCCCTGGATCACGTCGACCGCAACCTGCTGTTCGCCGGGACCGAGTTCGGCGTCTTCTTCACGCGCGACGGCGGCACGACCTGGATCCAGCTCAAGGGCGGCCTGCCGGTGATCGCGGTGCGCGACATCGAGATCCAGCGGCGCGACAACGACGTCGTGCTGGCGACCTTCGGCCGCGGCTTCTACGTGCTCGACGACTACACGCCGCTCCGGAACCTGGAGCTGAGGACGCTGGAGCAGCCCGCGGCGCTCTTCCCGGTCGACGACGCCTGGGTCTACGTCCCGCGCGACCCGCTCGGCGACAGTGGCAAGGCGACCCAGGGGTCCGCGTTCTTCCTGGCGCCCAATCCGCCCTTCGGCGCGGTCTTCACCTACTCCCTCAAGGACGAGCTGAAGACGAAGAAGGCGCTGCGGCAGGAGGCGGAGAAGAAGCTCCAGAAGGACGGCAAGGACACCCCTTACCCGAGCTGGGACGCCTTGCGCGCAGAGAACGAGGAAGAGGCGCCGACCGTCGTGCTCACCGTGAAGGACGAAGCCGGGCACGTCGTGCGACGCCTCACCGGCCCGGTCACCGCGGGCTTCCACCGCGTGGCGTGGGACTTGCGCTACCCCGCGGCCGACCCGACCCGGATCGAGCCGGCCGGTGAGGGAACGCCCTGGGACTTCGCCCCGACCGGACCGCTGGCCGCGCCGGGCCGCTACTCCGTCGAGCTGGCGCGGCGCGCGGACGGGGGACTGACGCCGCTCGCCGGTCCGGTCCCGTTCGAGGCGAAAACGCTCGGCCAGGGGGCGCTGCCTGCAGCCGACCGCACCGCGCTGCTTGCCTTCCAGCAGGACGTCGCCCGGCTGCAGCGAGCGGTGCTCGGCGCCGACGCCGTCGCGGGCGAGACCCAGAAGCGGCTCGACCACCTCGAACAGGCGATCTTCGACACCCCGGGCGCCGACCCCGCGCTCCGCGCGCGTGCCGTCGAGCTGGAGGCGACGCTGCGGAAGATCAACGAGCAGCTCCACGGCGACCCCGTGCGCCAGCGCGAGCAGGAGCCGGCGGCGGCGGGGATCGTGGACCGCGTGCAGCGGGTGGTCTACGGCACCTGGGGCTCGACCTCCGCCCCGACCGGCACGCAACGCGCCAACTACGACGCCGCGGCGCAGCTCTTCGCGCCGACCCTGAAGCAGCTGCAGCAGCTCGCCGAGGTCGACCTGCCGCAGCTCGAGCGGGAGGCCGAGGCCGCGGGCGCGCCGTGGACCCCGGGGCGCGTGCCGCGCTGGACGCGCTGACGGCGGCCCGGCGCAGTTCGCAGGATGCGAGATCGGTGCCGAGATCGATGACGGGACGGGCGGCCCGGGCCTGGCGCACGCTGTGCGATTTCGTGCGCGACGTCGCGCACGAGTCATCCCGCGTCCAGCTCTCCACGCACGCCGCCGCGATCTCCGCGTTCGCGCTGCTCTCGGTCGTCCCGCTGCTGCTGTTCGCGCTCGAGACGATCGCGGCCTTCTTCCCGAACCCCGAGGCGGGCCAGGAGTTCCTGGCGAGCGTGCGATCGTTCGCCGGATCCGAGGCGGAGAAGCTGGTCTCCTGGGTCCTGCAGCTCAAGGCCTCGGGCAAACCGACCTCGTGGTCGTGGTGGACCCAACTGGTCGTTCTCGCCATCGCCGGGATGTCGATCTTCCTGCAGAACCGCCGCTCGCTCGCCGTGATCTTCGGCCGGCCCCCGCGCGCGGAGCGGCCGCCCGTGCTGTGGCGGATCGTGAGCACCTACGTGGTCGCGATCGCGATGGTGATCGTGACGGCGGCGCTGTTCGTGGCGCTGCTCTTCGCCAACGCCGGGATCGCCTTCCTGCATGAGCGCGTCCTGCCCGGCGCGGAGGAGTACTTCGCGCTCCCCTCGCTGCGCCGGCTGCACTTCGTCGTGTCGCTGACGCTGGTGACGCTGCTGATCGGGATCTCGTGGCGGCTGCTCGCGATGCGACGGCCGCCGCGCGTCTTTGTCTACCCGGCGGCCTTCGTGACCGCGATCCTGCTCGCGATCGGCAACGGCATCGTCGGCGCGCTGATCGGCCGCTCGATCCTGGCGTCGATGTACGGGACCGCGTGGTCGATCATCGCGCTCGTGCTGTGGGTGCAGTACTCGGCGCTGGTCTACCTGCTGGGCGCGGTGGTCACGAAGGTTCTGTGGGATCGAGCGTCGCGCGCATCCGCCCCACCGCCGTCCCCAGTCGCTTGATCGCGACCTCTGGGGCCACGATCCGCCCCAGGCCGGTCGGTGGCACGTTGGTGTAGACCGTCTCGTAGCGCCCCGGCCCGGCGACGTATGTTTCGTGCCAGATCCCGACAGCGCCCGACGCGGCGAGACGTCGGGTGTACTCGGTCCAGACGGTGCGGTGCGCCCCCTTCGGAACGCGCGACCAGCGGACGAGGTCCTCGAACGACCTCCAGTACTGCACCATGGTCAGGAAGCGCGCGCCGCTCCACTCCTGGTAGCCGAGCAGGCCCCACGAGGGGTCGGACGCCAGGTCCTTCATCAGGCCACGCATCGCGCGCCGCGCCCAGAGCCAGTGGTCGACCCGCCACCAGCGGTTGAGGCGGATGCCGACCAGCACCACCGCGAACTCGCCGGGGAGGCGCGCCGTCACCGCGTCGTGGCCCGTTCCTTCCATCCGCGCATGGTAGCCGAAAGCGCGACTAGAATGCGCGGATGGCGCGCCTTACGACGCTGGCCCTGGTCCTCCTGGCGGTCGCCGCGGGCTACTACGCGCTGGCGTGGTCGCTGCAGCGCGCGATCCTCTTCCCGCGCTATCTCCCGCGCTACGTGAAGGAGCCGGCGCCGCCGCCGGGGGTCGAGGTCCTGCACGTCGCCAGCCCTGAGGGGCCGGTCGAAGGCTGGTTCTTTCCGGCGCCCGGCGCGTCGGCCGACGCGCCCCGGCCCGCGGTGATCTGCGCCCACGGCAACGCCGAGGTGATCGACCGCTGGGTCGAGGAGGCCCGGCGCTACCAGGCGCTGGGCTTCCACGTCCTGCTGCCGGAATACCGCGGCTACGGCCGCTCGGCCGGCAAGCCGTCCGAGGCCGCGATCGCGGAGGACTTCCCGCGCTTCTACGACGGGCTGGCCGCCCGGCCCGATGTCGACCGCGAGCGGATCGTCTACCACGGCCGCTCGCTCGGCGTCGCCGCCGTGCTGGGGCTGGCGGTCGTCCGGCCGCCGCGGGCGATGATCCTGCAGTCGGGCTTCACCAGCGTCGTCGACATGGCGCGCGGCTACCTGCTTCCTCGAGCGATGGTGCGCGACCCGTTCGACAACCTCGCCGCGCTGCGCGCGACCACGGCGCCGGTGCTGATCCTCCACGGCGAGCGCGACACGATCGTCCCGCCCGAGCACGGTCGCGCGCTGGCGGCTGCGGCCGGGCAGCGGGCGCAGCTCGTCGCGATGGACTGCGACCACAACGACTGCCCGCCGGTGGACGAGCTGGACGCGTTCTGGAGCGGGATCGAAGCGTTCCTCCGGTCCGCGGGGGCGCTTTGACCGTGGACGCCTGCTGCGTGATCCCCGCTGCGGCCCGGTCTCCCCGGCGTCCCGAAGTCCCCCGCTAGGCGGGATCCTGGTGCTCAGGCGCCCCCGGCCCGAGAGCCGAGACCTTCGCGGCATAGCGATCGATCCCCGGCTTGGCGCTCAGGCCGTGCGCAAAGATGCTCAGCAGCACGGTCATCATCACCGCCAGCCGGATGGTCGGCTCTCCCGGCGTGTGCGTCTCCTGCTCGAGGTAGACCAACCCCAGCACGATGGAGGCCAGGCCCCGCGGTCCGAACCAGCCCATGAAGATCACGCTCGCGCGGCTCAACCCTGCGCCGACGAGCGCGAGCGCGACCGGCAGCATGCGCACCACGGTCAGGCTGAGAACAGCGTAGAGCACCAGCCGCGCGTCGCGCAGCCCGGCTTCGCGGGCGACCAGCAGTCCGAACAGGAAGAAGACGGAGAGGTTGAGCAGCTGGCCCCAGCTCTCCGCGAATTCGATGCTGTGGCGGCCGGCCTCCCCGAAGCGCACCTGCACTGCCAGTCCGGCGACGAACGCGGCGATGAACATGCTGGCACCGGCCGCCTCGGAGGCGAGCAGGCCGAGCAGGGGCAGGCAGACGACGCCGAGCTGCTGCATCGGCGAGGACATCCACCCGTGCCGGTCCGCGCTCGCCAGCAGCCATCCCCCGGCGAGGCCGATCCCGGCCCCGATCAGCGCGCCATACCCGAGCTGCTGCACGACGAACTGCGAAAGGCCGGTCCCCGACCCCTCCGTACGCGCCACGACGAGGGCCAGGAAAAACAGCAGGAACGGGACCGAGAGCCCGTCGTTGAGTCCCGCCTCGACGTTCAGTGCCTCCCGGATCCGGGCCGGCACCCGCGGACTGCTCACGACCACCTGCCCGAGGCCGGCGTCGGTCGGGGCCAGGATCGCCCCCAGGATCCCCGCCTCCCAGAGGGAGAGCGCCGGGAAGACGGCGCGCGCCGCCACGGCGCCGAGCAGGATCGTCGGCAGCATCCCGATGCCGAGCAGCCGCGCGGACAGGCTCCCACTCGCGCGGAGGAGGCCCAGGTCGGTGCGACTGGCGTCGGTGAACAGCAGGAGCACCAGCCCGACCTCGGCGACGAGCAGGAACAGGGAGACGCTCCCCTCCGGAAGATGCAGTTCCCCCGCGATCGGCTGCAGGAGCAGTCCCGCGGTGGTGAAGAGGATCGGCGCGGTGATAACGGTCCGCTCCAGCCGCCCCGAGACGAGGCTGTAGAGGAAGACCAGGCCGACGAAGACCGCGACGAACGTCATGGCAGGCTCATCCGCCGGGCGCCAGGACGATTCCGGCCGGCGCCGAAGCGCGGGCGGGAGATTACACCAACTCCCGGCGGCGCCGACGGCCCCGGGGCGCGGGGTGACGAGGAAGCGCTCACCCCGGGTACGGGTACCCCTTCTTCAGCGCGGCGTCGAGCCGGGCATCGTGCCCGTACACGTCGCGGTAGAAGTGCACCACACCCGCCTCGTCGACGAATGCCGTCCCGTACAGGATGAAGACCCAGATCGGCGTCTTCAGGTTCACCGTCCGCGGCTCGCCCGCGTTCATCGCGGCCTCGATCGCTTCGCGCGTCCACGACGGGTCGTCCTTCAGCACGAACTCCGCCAGCTCGAGCGGCTTCTCGACCCGCACGCAGCCGTGCGACAGCGCGCGCTCCTCGCGCGCGAAGGCGGCCTGCGACGGCGTGCTGTGCAGGTAGACGTTGAACTCGTTGGGGAACATGAACTTCACCAGGCCCAGCGCGTTGTGCGTCCCGGGCGTCTGGCGGATCCGGGCCCGGCCGGCGCGGACCGCGGCGAGCGAGTCGGCGTCGACCGGCAGGCGGCCCCCCGAGCCCTCGATCACGTAGTGATTGCGCGCCGCATAGCCCGGGTCTTTCGCCAGCTTCGGCAACAGCTCGTTGCGGGCGATGCTCGGCGGGACCTCCCAGTACGGGCTGAAGACCAGGTACTTCATCGGACGGGCGAAGATCGGGGTCTGGGCGCCCTTGTATTCCTTGCCGACGACGACGTTCATCGCCAGCTCGGGGACGACCTTGTCTCCCTCGCGACCGAAGGCCCGGAGCTGGAAGGCCGGGATGTTGACCGCGATCGGCGGCGCGCCGAACTCGTGGGCCAGCCAGCGCCAGCGCTCGAGCGTCAGTTCCATCTGCCGCAGCCGCGCGGCGACCGGCGTGTTCAGCGCGCGGAACGTCCCCTTCCCCGCCACGCCGTCCGCGGCCAGGCCGTGGCGCTCCTGGAAGCGCTTGACCGCCGCGACCATCGGCCCGCCGTAGGTCGTCGCTCCGGCGGCGGCCTGCTCGCCCGCCGGGAGGTCGCCATAGAGGACCAGCAGCTCGGCCAGCCGCGGCATCGCGTCGTAGGTCCCGCCCGGCTCGAGCGATTTCGCCGGCTCGGGGAGCGGCTGCAGCGCGGCGACCTTGGGGACCAGCGCGCGGTAGCGCCCGAGCGCCGCCTGGAGCGCGCGGTAGTACTCGTACTGCGGCTCGACCGCGTCGAGGCGCGCCGCGACGTCGTCGGCCGCCGCGATTCCGTCGAGCAGCTCCGAGAGGTCGTACTTCTTGGGCTCGACGTCGAGGTGGAAACCGAGCTGTTCCGGGTTGACGCGGCCGATGTGCAGGTCGGAGACGTAGCGCATCGCGCTGACGGTCAGCGCGACGTCGAAGTCCGCGACCTGTTGCGGCGTCGCCCTCCCGGCCTCGAGCGCGGCGACGCGGGCGGCCCAGCGGCCGCCGTCGTAGTCCCCGGCGTGCAGCCCCTTCCCGTCGGCGGCTTCGAGCTGGGCGATCAGGGCACGGGCCTGCGGCGTCGGCCGACCCGCCGCGGTCCAGGCCAGCGCTCCGCCGCGCGCGTCGTAGAACCCCGCGACCCACTTGGTGTAGTCGGAGAAGTCCGGCCAGCGCAGGCCCGCGAGCCGCCCGGCATCGATCGCCGCGGACGCGGCCGGCGGCAGCGCCGCCTGCGCCGGCTCGGTCGCCGCCGGCGCGGGCAGCACCGCTCCGGCGAGCAGCGCGCCGCACGCGAGTGAAAGCAGAACGTGACCCGGCGTCGTCATCGTCTCCCCTATCCCTGTCGTCTCACGCGCTCCGCCGGCGGCGGACGAACGCGATGATGTCGTCCAGCTCGGAGACCCGCAGGAGCCGGCAGAGCGCGGCGTAGGCCAGGATGCCGACCCCGACCGGCACCAGCGCGTCGAGCCCGTTGCGCGCCAGGCCCCCCGTGCCGACCCACGCCTCGAGCAGGTGCCAGGCGACCCACGCGGCGAGCGCCATCCCGGCCGACGCGGCCGTCACCTTCGCGACCGCGACCCACAGCCCGCGGTCGTCGAGCCCGCCGACCCCGCGCTGGAACGCGCCCGCCAGCACGAGGAAGTTGACGGTCGCCGCGACCGCGGTGCCGAGCGCGAGGCCGCGATAGCCGAGGAACGGGTAGAGCGCGAAGTTCAGCACCAGGTTGGCGACGACCGCGCTGACCGAAGCGAGCAGCGGCACGCGCGCCTTGCCGAGCGAGTAGAACGCGGGCGCGAGCACCTTGACCGAGGAGTAGGCGAACAGGCCGATCACGTAGAACAGCAGCGCCGCCGCGGTCGCGACCGTGTCGTCCGGACCGAACTCGCCGTGCTGGTAGATCAGCCGGATGATCGGCTGCGCCAGGACCGCCAGCCCGAACGAGGCCGGGATCGTCAGGAAGGCGACCAGGCGCAGCGACTGGCGCGTCGTCTCGCGCATCCCCGCCTGGTCGTCCGCCGCCGCGCGCCGCGCCAGCGCCGCCGTGGCGATCGTGCCGACCGCGACGCCGAACAGCCCGAGCGGCAGCTGCATCAGCCGGAACGCGTACTGCAGCCACGACGCCGCCCCGGCCTGCTGGCTGGCGAAGATGCTGTTGACGAAGATGTTGACCTGCGTCGCGGCGAGCCCGGCCGTGGCCGGCCCCATCAGCGTCGCGATCCGCCGCATCGCGGGGTCCTTGAAGCCGGCGTCCAGCTCGGGCGCGAAGCGCCAACTCTCCCGGCGCAGCGGGGGGAGCTGCACCAGCGCCTGGGCCGCCCCGCCGAGCAGCGTCCCGATCGCCCAGCCGTACGCCGCCGTCACCGGGCTGAAGCCGGCCAGCCACAGCCCGACCCCGACGACGATCGCAACGATGTTGAAGCAGGCGGGCGCGAAGGCGGGGATGAAGTAGCGGTCGAGCGCGTTGAGCATCCCCATCATCACGGCCGCGAACGAGACCAGCGGCAGGAACCAGAGCATCACGCGTGTCAGCGAGATCGTCAGCTCGCTCTTGCCGGGGATCGCGTCGAATCCCGGCGCGATCAGCGCCACCAGCTGCGGCGCGAAGACCTCGCCCGCGAGCACGATCCCGACCAGCAGGACGGCGAGCGTCGTCATCAGCCGGTTGGCCAGCCGGAAGGCGTCCTCGCGCGAGCGGTGGTGCAGGGCGTGCGTGAAGGTCGGGATGAAGGCCGCCGACAGCGCCCCCTCGGCGAACAGGTCGCGCAGCAGGTTGGGGATCCGGAAGGCGATGACGTAGGCATCGGCGACGTTGGTCGCGCCGAAGAGCAGCGCGAAGAGCTGGTCGCGGACGAGCCCGAGGATCCGGGAGAGCAGGGTCGCGGTCGAGACGAGCCCGGCGTGGCGGGCCAGGCGCTGCCCGCCGGGGGCGGCCTTGCGGGAGGGGTTCGGCGGGGGGGGCTGGCTCAAGGAGCGCGAGGATCGCGCCTCCCGCGGGGCGGGTCAACCGCGGGGCCGGAGCGGATTACACGGCCACAGAGAGAGTTACTTCGGCCCGCGGTCCGGCCGGACCGGACCGGGCGGCGTCCGGCCGGTTCCGGGCGATGGCGCGAGGCGGTCCCGGGCACCAACTTCCCCATGGGCCGGCTCCGCGCAACGCGGCGCCGGACGCTGGAGGTACCCGTGTCCAACCCGCGCCTGCCCGTGCTGCTCGCCGCCGTCGATCCCAGTCTCGTCTGGCTCGTCCAGCAGGCGATCGAACGACTCCCCGCGCATGACCTGCCACTGACCCAGGTGGAAGGGCTCGAGACCGCGATCGAGCGAGCCTCGGGGGACTCGTACGGGCTCGTGATCGTCGAGCACGCGCTGCTCGACGGCGAGCCGACGACGGCGCTCGCACGGCTGCGCGCCGCGGCGCCGGGCGTCCCGCTGGTCATCGCGGGCGGCGACGAGGAGCCGCTGATCGAGTCGTGGATGCAGGACGACCCCCAGGTGGAGCACCTGACCATCGACGAGCTGGACCCGCGCGCCATGGAGCGGATCGTGCGCGGCACGGCGCGGGCGGCAGCCGGCGCCGGCTCGCGTCGGCTGCTCGAGACCACGCTCCGCGACGCGCGCCAGCGCTACCGCTCGCTGCTGTCGCACGCGTCGACGCCGCTGTGGGAGTCCGATCTTTCCGGCGTCGCGCGCTTCGTGGAGGCGCGCCGTCGCGAGGGGGTAACCGACCTGCGCGGCTGGTTCGACGAGCACCCCGAGGCGGTCGCGCTGTGCGCCGAGGAGATCCAGCCGGTCGCCGTCAACGACGCCGCGCAGGCCTTCTACGGCGCCGCGTCGGCGGACGAGCTGACGCGGACGATGGATCCGTACGCGGGGTTCGGCGACGCGGCGAACTTCGTCGACGCGGTCGCGCACCTCGCAGCCGGGGACGGCGCGTTCGAGCTGGAGTGCGTGCAGCGGACGACCCTGGGCGAGCCGCGCCCCGTCCGGCTGCGCGTGACGACGCCGGCCGGCTACAACGGCTCGCTGGCCCGCGTCTTCGTGGCGGTCGAGGACCTGCGCCCGGCGCAGCGCGCCGAGGAGCGGATCCGCGACGCCGAAACGCGGGTGGCCGAGGCCCGGGCCGAAGCGACCGAGGCGGCAGCGCGCACGGGCGGGATGGAGATCCGGCTGGGCGAGGCCGAGGAGCAGCTGCGCCGGACCGAGGAAGAGCTCCACGCCGTCCAGCTGCGCCAGCACGAGGCGCGGCAGGAGGCCGAGCGGCTCCGCGCGCAGCTGGCCGAGATCGAGCAGGCGACCGAGCAGTCGGCGCAACGGACGGACGAGGCGGAGCGGCGCTGCGCGGAGGAGTCGCGCCGCGCGACGCTCGCCGCCCAGGACCGCGAGTTCGCCGAGGAGCGGCTGGAGAACGTCACGGCCCGCCTGTCGGAGCTGACCGCGGCCTACCAGGCGCTGGTCCGCAGCGTGCCGATCCCGGTGATCGTCTGCGACGCCACGGGCACGGTCACCGCGTGGAATGCCGCCGCCGAGCGGCTCTTCGGCTGGACCGTGGAGGACACGATCGGGACCTTCAACCCGACCGTCCCGGACGATCAGCGCGACGCCTATCGCCGGGAGCTGCGCTCGCGGATCGAGTCGGGCGCCACGCGCGAGATCGAGGTCTCCGGCCGCGTGACGCGGCTGGGGACGCGGGTCGACCTCAAGCTCTCCTGCGTGCCGCTCGTCGGATCTGCCGGCGAGGTGCTGGGCGAGGTCGCGTCCGTGCTGGCCGCGCGGCCGGCGCGGGCGGTCGAAGCGCTGGTCTAGGCTAGGACCCGAGCGGAACCCGGTAGCGCAGCCCCAGCGAAATGCGCTGGCGCTCGTAGTCGACGCTCGCCGCCAGCGCCGCGAAGGCGGTCGGGAACTCCGCGCGCACCCCGTCGAAGCGCCACTCCGCCACCAGGTCCAGATCCGCCGCGACGCGCTGCGAGAGGCGCAGGTTCCACTCCGTGCGGCGGTCGACCCGTCCGTGGCGAAGGACGTCGAAGCGGTTGGTCGTGGCCAGGACCCGCCGCTCCCCTTCCCATGCGAGCGTGACAGCTCCGGGGTGACGCTTGCCCCACGGCGCCCGCGCGGAGAGCCCGGCGATCGCGACGTCGTAGGAGATGTCATCGTCGGGAAACGGCGACGACGCCAGGTCGCCGCGCGCCGCGACCCCGCCCCAGGCGTAGCCGCCCTCGAGCTGCACGCGGCCGCGCGCGAGCGGCCGGCCGCGCAGCGACAGCGCCCAGAGCCGCCGCGTCGCGTCGCGCTCGTCGAAGGCCGCGTTGTAGTCGCGCTCGCGCCACTCCCGGCCGGCCGAGGCGAACAGGCGCCCCGGGACCAGCTCCTGTTCGTAGGCGACCGCGAGCTCCTGCTGGCCGTACGTCGCCCCGCCCCGGACCCGCCGGCCGGCCTCGACCGAAGCGTCGTCGTCGGTCAGGTTGCGCACGAAGAAACCGGGGATCCACTGCCCACCCACGATGACCCGGCCCAGGTACCGCCGCGATGCGGTGACCTCCTGCGTGACGCTGAAGTCGACCTCCTCGTAGTCCTTGACCGTGTTCTGGTCGTAGCGGTGCGTCTCGACGCCGGCGGAGAACACCGTCTCGCGGCGGGGCAGGATCCGGGTGGCCCAGAGCAGCGCCACGTTCCCGATCGCGACCCAGTCGTCGGCGCTGACCAGGCCGTAGCGCGCCTCGGTCACGCTCTTCTCGAGCCGGCCCACGGTCTGCGCGTTCCCGGACAGGATGTTGTCGTCGTACTGCAACGCGACAGCCGCGGTCAGCATCAAACCACCGTCGCGCTCGGCGCGGGCCAGGGGGGGAGGCCCGCGCCGAGCGCGAACGCGACACAGCAGCCGACAGCGGCGCGCACGTGCACGTGCGCTCCTACTCGACCGCGTAGAAGCGCACGGTGCCGGACGCGGCGCTGCCGGCCCCGGTGTCGGTCCACGTCGTGCCGGGAAGAGTCGCGGCGATCGACGTGTCGGTGAACCCCTGGGGGGTGGGGTTGCGGAAGACGGTGTAGCTGGCCTGTCCGTTCGCGGTCCAGGTCAGCACGACGTCGCTGCCGACGCGCCTCACGGTCAGGCGGGCCGGCGTCGCCGGCTCATTGAAGGTGAAGGACGAGGCCAGCGTGCCGACCTGCTCGCCGGGGTTGACGACCTGCACGTCGACGCGCCCCGCCGGGTGAGGCCGCGTCACAGCAGTGATCGTCGCGGCGCTTGAGCACGACGACGTTCGTGGCGGTGATGCCGCCGATCCGCAGCGTCGCGTCGGGCTGGAAGTTGCTGCCGCTGACGGTGACGGCCAGGCCGCCGGCCGCACTGCCGGCTGCGGGGCTGATCGAGCCGACGGACGGCACGGTCAGCGCCAGCAGCAGGGTGTCGGGGAGCGCCGTGGCGGCGCTCACCGTGACGCCGCGGCGCCAGCGCGGGGCGAGACCGCTGCCGGCGGGCGGCGTGTAACGCAGGTCCCATGTTCCGGCGTCGACCGACACGTTGTAAAGGCCGTCCACGGCCGTGTTGTTGTGCGGCGTGAAGAGCGGTGAGGTCGCACCCGGGGCGAAGAACTCGACTTCGACCGACGCGACAGGTAGTGCGGTCTGGTTGTTCTTCACGGCACCCGAGACGAGGTAGCCGCGCGGGAGTGTCGTGTCCGGCAGCGTCGTGTCGGCGAACAGCGACACGCCGGTCCGCCGGGCCGGTCGCAGCGCCAGGCCGGCCGGCGGGATGTAGTCGATGTCGTAGCTCCCCGGCTTGACCATCGTGGCGTACGAGCCGCCGGCGTCGGTCGTGTCGCGCGGCGTGAAGAACTTGTTGCGCGTGCCGGGAATGAAGAAGTCGAGATCGACACCCGCCACCGGCGCGCTCAAGGGATCGCGCACCACGCCGCTCGCGGTGGCGCCGGTGACGAGGTGGAGGGTCGGCAGGGTCGTCGCTCCGGAGACGGGAACCTGCCGCTGGTCGTCGGGCGCGAGCGGCGAACACGACGGCGGCGTGTACAGGACGTCGTAGGCGCTGCCCGCCGGGACGATCACCGTGAACGTGCCGTCGCTGCGCGTGTTGTCATGGGCGATCCGGACCGCGTCGCGGGTCACCGAGTTGACGACGTCGACGTCGACGGAGAGGACGCCCTTGTTGTCGGGGCCGACCGCCGTGCCCGACAGCGACAGTCCCGCCGCGAGCGCCGTGTCGCCCAGCGTCGTGGCCGCGGCGACCGCCACGCCGGAGAGCCGCGAGACGAGCAGCGTCCGGCCGACCGGCGGCTCGACGTTGATGTTGTAGCTCCCCGTCGGAACGTAGACGGAATAGCTGCCGGAGGCGTCGGTGGTGTCGAAGTTGGTCGGCTGCCGCTGGCCGTTGTTGGCATCGAAGAACTTGAGCTCCGCGCCCGCGACCGGCTGGAGCGCATTGTCCAGCACGCGGCCTGCGACGGTCACCCCCGCCAGCAGCGTCGTCGAGCCGAGGTCGGTATTGCGGTCGACGCGCACCCCCGACTTGCGGTCGGGAACGACCCCCTTGCAGCGCGGGGGGTTGTGCTGGATCGAGTAGGTCCCCGCCGGGACGTAGGTCGTGAACCTCCCCGCAGCGTCGGTGTTGTCGTTGGCCGTGGGGACCTTCTCGCCGGTGCAGCTGTCGTAGACATTCAGGTCGACGTTCCGGAGTGCCGTGTTCTGCTTGTCCTTCACCAGGCCCGTGAGCTGGAAGCCGGTCGCCAGGGTATCGGCCAGGCCCGAGACGTCGGCCTGGACGACCAGTCCCTTGCGCCGCCCGGTGGCGTAGGTGGTGGTCGCCGGCGGGCGGTACTCGACGTCCCACGTGCCGGGCGGGACGCGCATCGAGTAGGCGCCGCTGGCGCTCGTCACGTCCTTGCCGACGTAGACGCGCACGCCGGTCGAAGCGTTCACCCACTTGAGGTCGACGCCGGAGATCCCCGCCCCGGAGCCGTTCTTCACGGTGCCCGAGACCAGCTTCCCGTTGGGGAGCGTGGTCAGTCCCAGGCTCGTATTGGCGCTGACCACGACGTCCTGCCGCTCCTTGCCGGCCGACGCGGAGCCGGTGGGAGGCGTGTAGCGGACGTCGTAGGTCGCACCGTTGACGGTGACGCTGAAGCTGCCGTCGGCGGCGGTCTTGTCGTTGACGAGGAAGACGCTCTCGCCGCTGCAGACGTCGATGAAATCGAGGTCGACATTGGCCATCGCCTGGCCGGCCTCGTTCCTGACGGTCCCCGTCACGGTGAAGGCCAGCGCTGCTCCCGACGAGGCGACGGCGGCGAGGACGAGGAGCGCGGGCAGGGCTCGGGCGAGCGGGCGGTATCGGGTCATGGGGTGGGCGCTCCGGCGGGAAGAAGCTGCTCGTCGAACAGACGGGCGTAAGCGCCGCGCCGCGCGAGCAGGGCCTCGTGGGTGCCGTCCTCCACGACCCGGCCCCCCTCGAGCACGATGATCCGGTCGGCCCGGCGCACCGTGGCGGCGCGATGCGCGATGACGAAGACGGTCCGTCCGGCCATCGCGTGGGCCAGCGAGGCCGAGATCGAGACCTCCGACTCGGCGTCGATCGCCGAGGTCGCTTCGTCCAGCACGAGGATCGGCGGGTTGGTGAGCAGCGCGCGGGCCAGCGCCAGGCGCTGGACCTGCCCGCCCGACAGGCGCTGACCGCGTTCCCCGACGTCCGTGTCGAAGCCGTCGGGCAGCGCGGCGATGAACTCGGTCGCGCCGGCGACGCGGGCCGCGGCGAGCAGCTCGGCCTCGGTCGCTTCGGGCCGGCCGTAGCGGATGTTCTCGGCGATCGTCCCGGAGAACAGGAACGGCTCCTGCGGCACGATCCCGATCTGGCGCCGGAGCGAGGCCAGCGTGGCCGTGGCCACGTCCTGCCCGTCGATCAGGACCCGGCCGGCGGCGGGGTCGAGAAAGCGCGCGACGAGCCCGACGAGCGTCGTCTTCCCCGCCCCGTTCGGTCCGACCAGGGCCGCGATCTCACCGGGCCGCACGACGAGGTCGATCTCCGAGAGGACCGGGGCTTCGGGCCGGTAGGCGAAGCCGACCCCTTCGAAGCGCACCTCGCCGCGCGTGACGACCAGGTCGCGGGCCCCTTCCTTCTCCTTGAGCGGCGCGGTGCGCTCCAGGAAGGCCAGCACACGGTCGAGCGACACGCGCGCCGCCTGGTAGGTCTCGTTGGTGCGCGCGAGCCGGCGCAGCGGCGGGAACATCAGCGCGGCCAGCGCGTAGAAGGCCATCAGTCCGCCCTTGGTCAGGTTGCCGTCGAGCACCGCGCGGCCGCCGACCCAGAGCACGAGTGCGCCGCCGAGGGCGACCGCGAACTGTGCCAGCCCGTTGAGCTTGGCCGCCGCGCGCGCCTTCTCGATCAGGCGGTCGCGCAGCCGGCCGCTCTGCTCGGCCAGCCGCCCGGCCTCGGCCGCCTCGCGGTGGAAGGCCTTGACGACGGCTGCTCCGGCGATCCGCTCCTGCAGCGAGCCCGAGAGCTCGGCCCGCTCGCGCCGGGCCGCCCGCCCCTTCTCGCGCAGCTCGGTCGAGAAGCGCCAGAACGCGAAGAGGTAGACCGGCATCACCGACAGCGCCACGAGCGCCAGCCGCGCGTCGAGGACCGCCATCGCGGCGACCACCGCGAAGATCGTCACGGCGTCGACGAACGCGCGCAGGAAGCCGTCGGTGACCATGTCCAGCACGGCGTTCATGTCGCCCACGAGCCGCAGCATGAGCCGGCCGGTGCGCGCCCCACGGAAGAACGGCAGCGAGAGCGAGTGCAGGTGCCGGTAGAGGTCCATCCGCAGTCCGTAGACGATGCGCTGCCCCAGCGTTTCGGCCGTCGTGCGTTGCGCGTAGAGCAGGAGCGCCTTCGCCAGCGCCAGGCCCGCGAGCAGTACGAACACCATCTGCAGCGCTTCCGGCGCGGCCAGCGTCCAGCCGAAGAACCGCCCCTGGCGGGCCGCGCCGAGGACTCCGTCGAGGATCTTCTTCAGCAGGAACGGGACGGGGACGTCGATCACGGCGAGGGCGGCACTCGACGCCAGCGCCGCCGCAAACAAACCCTTCTGGCGGCGGGCGTATGGCAGCAGCGCGAGCAGCTCGACCAGCGCACCGCGCGTCCTCTCCGCGCCCTCGTCGATGATCGGCGTCCCCATCGCCGGGCCGTTTCAGGCGGCCTTGACCGCGTCGAGGGCCGGTACGAGCGCGCCGCCAAGGATCGCCTCGCCCGAGAGACACGGGATCTGCGTCATCGCCTCGACCTCGGCCCGGCCCAGCGCGCTGTTGGCGACCGGCCCGGCTGTCGCCAGCACCTTGTAGCCCAGCCCGCGCAGCATCCGCACACCGCTCTCGCAGGAGAGGCTGTCGGGCGCGGCGTAGGTCACCGCGTCGACCGACTCGCGCACCGCGGGGTCCTCGAGCAGCATCCGCGTCTCGCGCTGGACGATCCCGTCGGCGATCTCGTAGACCAGGACCTCCGGCTCGTCGGCGCGCAGCGCCCAGGTGATCTCGCGCCAGATGGAGAGCAGCTCGTCGCGGCTGCATCCGGCAGTCGAGGGCCAGCCGGTCCAGGTGAAGTCGAGTACGCGCGTCGCGCCGGCGTCTTCGAGCAGGCTCGGGTCCTTGCGGCACGCGGTGCCGGTGATCTTGGCCGCGCTGACCTTGTGTCCGTTCGATGCCAGGCTCCGGATGAGCTGCGCCGCGGTGGTCGTCTTGCCGGCGTTCATCGACGCGCCGAGCGAGAGGACGATTCGGGGTCGCGGCGCGTGCAGCGGACGGACCGCTGTCATCCGGAAGTCGCGCAGGTGCAACGGCGCGCCGCCCTCGCCGGCCAGCCGCCCGAGCCACTCGACGACCGTCGGGTCGACCATCCGTTCGTTCTTCGACACCACCTCGCCGCAGACCCCGCCGATGCTGAGGATGTGCCCCAGCGGCCCGCGACAGACCGCGGCCCCCTCGTACTGGTCGGTCGCGTACCGGTGGCCGAGCGTGCCGACGAAGAGATCGTCCTTGAACAGGCTGATCTTCCGGCCCTCGACCGATTCGAGGTCCTTGTGCCGTCCGATCGCGACGACCCGGCCGAGCAGGAGGCTCCCCGGGTTGTCCTCTTCGACGACCGGAATCAGGGTGGTGAAAGCCGCGCGGTCGACGATGTGGGTCGCGTAGGGCCACTTGATCCGCTGGCTGCCGTAGGTCTCCATGGGTCGCTCTCCTCGACCCTCAGGAAGCGACCCCGATCCGGCTGATACGTCGCCCCGGTGACGTAAGCCGGAACCCAGCTTACTGCAGCATAATGGGCAGGCGGGGGACGCATGTTCGACTCGATCTTCTTCCTGTTTATCGCGCTGGTTGCGCTCGGAGTGCCCCTGGCGGGACTGGTCCTCGGCCTCGTCTCGTTCCTCCGCACCGGACGCCTCGAGCGCGAGCTCCACGCCCTGCAGGGGCAGCTGGCGGCTCTCCGCGGCGAGCTGCGCACCCTCCGCGAGCAGGGCGCACTGGCCTCGCTGCGTCCGGCGGCAACGCCGTCCGCGACGCCGCCGGCCCCGCGGACCGAGCCGGCCGTTTCTCCCCAGCCGATGCCCCCGGTCCCGGTCGAGTCGCCTGCCCTGGCTCCTCATCCCCCGCCCCCGCCCCCGCCCCCGCTCCCGGCTCCACCGCAGCCCGCCGTGCCCGCGCAGCCGCCCTTCCCGCAGCCCGCGGTCCCGGCCCCGCCCGGGCAGGGGCTCGAGGAGCGCCTCGGCACCCGGCTCTTCACCTGGCTCGGCTCGATCGCGCTCTTCCTCGCCGGCGCCTACCTGGTCAAGTTCACCTTCGACCAGCGGCCTGCTCGGACCGGGCGCGCGCGTCGTGCTCGGCGTCCTGTTCGGCGTCGCGCTGCTCGTCGGGGGCGAGTTCCTGCGCCGGCGTTCGGAGCTGATCGCGACCGGGCTATCGGCCGCGGGGATCGCCGACCTGTACGCCTCTTTCTACGCCGGGACGTCGCTCTACGACCTGATCCCGACGCCGGTCGGCTTCGGCCTGATGGCGCTGGTGACGGCGACGGCGGTGCTCCTCTCGCTGCGCTACGGCGTGCTGATCGCGGTGATCGGGCTCGCCGGCGGCTTCCTCACGCCCGCACTGGTCGGCGCGAAGGAGCCCAGCGCGGCGGGGCTGTTCCTCTACCTCTTCCTGCTCCAGGCCGGGCTCGTCGCCGCCGCGCGGCCGAAGCGCTGGGGCGGGATCGCGCTGGCGACGGTCGGCGGCGGTGCGCTGTGGACCGCGACGTGGCTCGCCCTGTGGTTCCGGCCGGGCGACGAGATCGTCATCGGGCTCTTCATGCTGGCGTCGGTCGCGCTGTTCGGCCTGGCCGCGACGCTGCACGCCGACGGACGCGACCCGCAGGCCGGTCGCGCGATCGTGTTCGCCGCCGGGCTTTCCGGCCTCGTGCTGCTCACCGCGCTGGTCATGGTCGGCGAGTACGGCGCCTCCGAGTGGCTCTTCCTCGGGCTGCTCGCCGCCGGCTGCCTCGTCGCGGCGCGGCTGCGCGAGGAGTTCATGCCGCTCGCGATCCTCGCCGCGGCGGCGGGCCTCGTGCTGATCGGGCGCTGGTACGGCCTGCCGGACCCGCCGCCGATCCTGCGCTGGGCGGCGCTCGGGTACGGCGGCCTGCTGGTCTGCGGCTCGTATGCCGCGATGCGCGGAGCGGCGCGCCCTGACCACTGGGCCGCGCTCGGCGCGGGCTCGGCGGTGACCTACTTCCTCGCGCTCTGGTCGGTGCTGCGCATCCCTGCCGCGCAGGACCCGGCGACGGTCGCGGCCTGGCGCGACATCCCGTGGGGCGTGCTCTCGATCGCGCTCGGCGCGCTGTTCGTCGCCTTCGCGGTGCCGTGGCTGCGGCGGCGGAAGGAGGCACCGCACGCCGAGGGCGTGCTCGGCGCGCTGGCCGCGGCCGCGACCTTCTTCGCCGGCGCGGCGCTGCCGTTCGAGATCGGGCGGTTCTCGCTGACCGCCGCCTGGGCGATCGAGGCCGCCGCGCTGGCCTGGCTGTCCGGCCGGCTGGCGCTGCCGGTGCTGCGGCAGCTCTCGCTGGGGCTGGGTGCGTTGGTACTGGTGCGGCTGTTCGCCAATCCCGTGCTGCTGAGCTACGACGTCGGCGGGATGCCGGTCCTCAACTGGATCCTCTTCGGCTACGGCGTGCCGCTCGTCGCCTTCGCGGTGGCCGCATGCCTCTACCGGCGCGAGGGGCGGGACAGGGAAGGCGCCGCTTTCGAGACGGGCACGATCGCGCTGGCGCTGGCGCTCTCCGCGCTCGAGGTGCGGCACTACTTCCATTGGAGTCCCGTGCGCCCGGGTCACTGGTCCGGCGAGTTCGGGAGCCCTGCTGCTCGGCGACGACCCGCTGGTCTACGTCGCCGAGGCCGGCGCGATCGTCGCGCTCTGGTTCGCGCTCGGGCTGGCGGTCGCTGGGTGGAGCCGGCACGCGCCGCGGCCGATGCGCGAGCCCCAGGCCCGCGGCGTGCTGGCGATCGCGGTCGGCAGCGCCGTCGTACTGCTCGGGCTGGTCGCCAACCCGCTGCTGCACCCGCTCGACGTCGGCAGCACGCCCGTCTTCAACGCGATCCTCTTCGCCTACGGCCTGGCCGCGCTGCTCGCGGCGCTCGCGGCCCGCGCGCTGGAGCGGCTCGAGGACGAAGCCGGGGCACGGGTCGCGGCGGTGGTGGCGCTGCTCGCGACCTGGGCGCTGGTGACGCTCGAGGTGCGCCAGGCGTTCCACGGCTCGCGGCTGGTTCCCGGGGAGACCGGCAGCGGCGAGCTCTACGCGTATTCCGCGGCCTGGGTGGTGCTCGGCGTGACGCTGCTCGTGGCCGGGCTCGCGACGCGCAGCCTGACGCTGCGCTGGGCCTCCCTGGTCGTCATGCTGGCCGCGGTGCTGAAGGTGTTCCTGTGGGATCTCTCGGAGCTGAAGGACCTCTACCGCGTCTTCTCACTGCTCGGTCTGGGCGCCAGCCTGCTGCTGCTGGCGTTCCTCTACCAGAAGGTGGTCTTCCGCCGGCCCGAACCGCGCGGCCCGGAGGCCGGGACGTGAGCGGCGGCTGCGGGCGGCGGTGGTCGCGCCGGGCGGGCCGCTCGGCGCTCTTCGCCGCGGGCGTAATCCTGGTCGCGCCGGCTGCGTCGGCGGCGGGTGGTGACGACACCCGCCCGGCCCGTGAGCTCGCCGTCCCGGCGCCGGGCTGGGTGCGCGTCGCGCTCGACGCCGACGCGCTGGCGATGAGCCCTCCGGGCGGACGGCTCGTGGTGCTCGACGCCGGCGGCCGGACGCTCCCCGCGCACCGGCTGACCGCACCGCGCGGCACACACCCGATCGCGCTCGCCGCCACCGACGAGACCGCGGACGGCTGGTCCGTCGTCTTCGACGCCGGCGTGCTGCCGGTCGCTTACGAGCGCCTCCTCGTGACGCCGACGCGCGAGACGGCGGCGGCGGTGCGCGTCTTCGGGAGCGACGACCGCGCATCGTGGACGCCGCTCGGCCGCGGCTCGTTCGTCCGGCTCGGAGACGAAGCCGGGCTGGCCCGCACCGCGCTCGATCTGGCCCCGGCGTCGTTCCGCTACCTGCGCGTCGACTGGCCGCGGGCGGCCGGCTTCCCGGCGCTCGACGGGGCCGCGGTCGTGGTCGGCGAGAAGGCGGGCCGCGACGCGCCGGCCGCAGCCGCGCGCGTGACCCCGACGGCCGTCGCGGGCTCGTGGCGCGTCGAGCTGCCGGCAGCGGGGTTGCTGGCGACGCGGCTCGAGCTGTACGGGACCGGCCTGGAAGGCGCGCCGCTCCGCCTGCTGGCCGCGCGCGAGGGGCGCTGGGAGCCTCTGGCGGACGTCGCATCCTGCGCTGCGCCGTGCACGATCACGCTGCCTCGCGCACCGCTCCCCTCGTCCGTGCTGCGGATCGAGAGCGAGACGGCGCGCGGCCCGGCGATCGAGACGGCGACGCTGGTGCTCGAGCCGGCCTGGCTGCTTTTCGACGCGACGTCGGCAGGGCGCTTTCTCGTCGCTCCCGAGCCCGACGACGGCCAGGGGGAACGCCCCGTCGCGGCGCTCGACGCGCGGGTCGCCGGCCTGGCGCTCGGCTCGCCGGCGCGCGCGTCCCTGCCTCCTCTCGACGCCGACGCAACCGACCTCGTCCCGGCCGGCCGCCTGCCGCGCGGCTGGCTGTCGTGGCCAATCGTTGCCCCCGGCGCACGGCCGGGCGACGTCGTGCGGGTCGAGATCTCGGACGCGTTGCTCGCGCAGCCGGGGGTGCGCGCTGACGGGCTGCGGCCGATGGCCGGCAGCATGGTCGTGCCCTTCGTCCTCGACGTCGGCGCCGAGCCGGAGGCGGGAACGGGATCGGGATCGGTCGACGGGCGAGTCTCACTGCCCCTCTCCGCAGCGGACGGTTCGAGCGTGCAGGTCGAGCTGCGCGCCGCGCCGGGCGTGCGCTGCGAGGGCGAGGTCGAAGCGGCGTGGGTGAGGCAGCCGCGGCCGGGGGTGCTCGACCGCGGGCCCGCCGGCGCCGGCGCCTGGACCCGCGGCGCGTCTGGTGCGGGGCCGTGCCTCGCCTTCATCGACGTCACCCTGCCCGAGTTCGCGACGGGGCTGGAACTCGTGGCCCGGGCGGGCGCCTCCCCGCCGGCGACAGCGCGCGTGTGGCGGGCGCGCTGCGCCCTGAGGTTCGCCTGGCCCGACCTGTCCCGTGCCGAGGAGCGCTCCGGGGAGGTCCGGCTGGCCTCCGGGTTCGATCCCCTGCTGGAGGCTGCGCCGCGGGTCCGGAGCGTCGCGCGCCAGCTCGCCCTTCGGCCGACCGTGGCGGTGACGGTCGACATGGCGCGGACAAGTGCGGAGATCGAAAGGCTGGTCCGCGGCACGAAATGGGCGCTCTGGGCAGCGCTCGCCGTGGCGGCCGTCGTGCTGGTGGTCGTGCTGGGCCGAGGCCTTTCGCGCCGGTCCGCCGGGACCTAAGTTTCCCGGGGTGCGGGGGCGCTGCCCCCGCGGGGACTTTGCATGGAATCCGCACCGATCCAGGTGTGGGTCGTGGCCGCGCCTGATCGCCATGAGGCGCTCTCGACCCACCTCGCCTCGATCGCTCAGGAGGCTGCCGCTCTGGCGCGCACGGGACCGATCCAGGTCCTCTGCGCCGTTGGCCTGCCCACCTCGCTCCCCGACGCCGGCGATCCGGCCGACCGCCTGGTGATCGTCGATCCCGGCGGCACCGACGGGTACGCGATGCATGGGCTCCTCGCCTGGCTGCGGCTGCACGCGGCCGAGTGGCCGATCGTGCTGCTCAACGACGACGACGACACCGGGCTGGCCGACTTCGCCGTCGCGTTCGATTCGGGCGCGATCGACGTCATCCCGCGCTCCGTGCTCGACGCGCGGGTGCTGGCGCGCCTCGCCCGGTGGACGGCCGCGACCGGGCGGCTGCGGCGCGAGGAGCGCCGTGTCCGCGCGCTGCTGCAGGGCTATCTCGAGACCAAGTCGATCGGTGTGGTGACGATCGACCGCGACGGGACCATCCTGTTCGCGAACGCCTCGCTCGAGCAGATGTTCGGCTACGAGCGGGGCGAACTGGGCGGACGGAAGATCGAGACGATCGTCCCGCCCGCGGTGCGGGGGCGTCACGAGGCGCATCGCGCGAACTACTGGAACCACCCTGAGACGCGGCCGGCATCACGACGCCTCGAGGTCTCGGGCTGGAGAAAGGACGGCTCCGAGCTCGCGATCGACGCCGCGCTGTCGCACGTGCGCGTGGGCGGCGAGGAATGGATCACGGCGCTGGTGAGCGACGTCTCGGAACGGCGCGCCATCGAGCGCGCCCTATCGTCGTCCGAGGCCAAGCTGCGCGCGATCGTCGAGAGCGGGGTCCAGGCGATCGCGCTGATGGACCCTGCGGGAAGGGTGCTCTCGATCAACCGCAACATGCGGCAGACCGTCGAGCGGCTCTTCGGCCGGCAGGTGGAGTCCGGTCAGCCGCTCCCGGCCCTGTTGCCGCCGGAGGACCGCGCCGCGGTCGAGGAGGGGCTCCACCTGG
The DNA here is from genome assembly GCA_963702425.1 of uncultured Acidobacteriota bacterium. GTDB lineage: Bacteria > Acidobacteriota > Polarisedimenticolia > J045 > J045 > JALOKP01. The sequence continues at coordinate 36,846 of CAVPCQ010000019.1, read as the reverse complement.
CCGTCCGTGGCGAGACCCGGATCGTCGAACTCCAACTGACCTCGCGCGGCGGGGAGGCCCAGTGGTTCGAGATCACCTACGCCCCGGTCTTCGACCACGACGGCGGCACCTCGATGGTCTCGATGACGATGCTCTCGATCGACGAGCGCAAGCGGGCCTCCCTGGCGCTCGAACGGAGCGAACAGCGGCTCTCGGCGATCCTGCGCTTCTCGTGGGACATCATTGCGATCGTGGACGGCGACGGGGCGGGTCTGCTCCGCCAGTCCTTCGGTGGAGCGCGTGCTCGGCCGGACGGAGGCCGACCTGATCGGCCACCTGCTGCTCGACCTGGTTCACCCCGACGACCGCGCGCTGCTGCATTCCCTGGCCGCCCCGACCGCCGGTACCGGTCGTCTCGAGGCCCCCGTCGAGGCTCGTTTCGCACATGCCGACTCCCGCTGGGTGCAGCTCGAGGTCGTGGCCAGCGACCAGCGCGCCGACGCCGACGCCGGCGGCGTGATCGTGAACCTGCGCGACGTCTCGCTGCGCCGGGCGGCGGAAGAGGCGCTGCGGCGGTCGGAGCAGAAGCTCTCGGCCAGCATCCGCAACTCGACGCTCGCCTTCATCGAATGGGACGGGGACGATCGAATCGTCGGCTGGAACCCGGCGGCGGAGCGGATCTTCGGCTGGCGATGCGAGGAGGCGCTGGGCCGGCAGGCGTGCTTGATCGTGCCGGAGCCGAGCCGGCCGTCGGTCGTGCCCATTTTCGAGGAACTCGGCCGGTCGGAAGGCGGCAGGCACTCGGTCAAGGAGAACGTCACGCGCGACGGCCGGATCATCACCTGCGAGTGGTACAACTCGCCGCGTCCTCGACGACGAGGGCCGCGTCGTCGCCGCCGTGTCGCTGATCCACGACATCACGCAGGAGCTGCGCGAGCAGGACGAGTTACGGCGGGCCAAGGAACAGGCCGAGCAGGCGGCGCGGGCCAAGAGCGAGTTCCTGGCCAACATGAGCCACGAGATCCGCACTCCGATGAACGCGGTGATCGGGATGACGACGCTGCTCCTGGACAGCTCGCTCGACCCCGACCAGCACGAGGCGGCGGAGGCGATCCGGCGCAGCAGCGAGTCGCTCCTGACGATCATCAACGAGATCCTCGACTTCTCGAAGATCGAATCCGGCCGACTGGAGCTCGAGAGCCTGCCGCTCGACCCGCGGCGCGCGCTCGCGGAAACGCTCGACATGGTCCGTCCGGAGGCGGAGCGGCGCGGCCTGGCGCTGGTGCTCGACGTCGATCCGGCCGTGCCGGCCGCGGTGCTCGGCGACCAGACGCGCCTGTGCCAGGTGCTGCTCAACCTGGTCGGGAACGCGCTCAAGTTCACCGAGCGCGGCGGCGTGCGCGTCAGCGCCGCGGTGCGGTGGGAAACCGATCGGCCGCTGATTCACGTCGCGGTGCAGGACACCGGGATCGGAATCCCGAGCGAGCGCCGCGACCGGCTCTTCCGCCCCTTCTCGCAGATCGACGCCTCGACCACGCGGCGTTTCGGCGGAACCGGCCTGGGCCTCGTGATCAGCAAGCGGCTGGTCGAGTTGATGGGCGGCGGGATGTGGGTCGAGAGCGAGGTGGGGGTCGGCTCGACCTTCCACTTCACGCTCGTCGCGCCGCCGACCGACCTGCCGGTCCCGCCTCTGCCCGCGCCGGGGGAGGCCTGGTTCGACCGTTCGATGGCGGACCGCGTCCCGCTGGCGATCCTGCTGGCCGAGGACCACCCGGTCAACCAGCGCGTTGCGGTGCGGATGCTCGAGCGCCTCGGATATCGGGCCGACCTCGTTGCCGACGGTCAGGCGGCGGTCGAGGCCGCTGCGATGCGCGGCTACGACGTGATCCTGATGGACGTGCAGATGCCGTTGATGGACGGGCTCGAGGCGGCTCGGCGGATCCGGCGGCTCCCCTCCCCGGCGCGGCAGCCGCTGATCATCGCCATGACCGCGAACGTGATGAAGGGCGACCGCGAGGCCTGCCTCGCTGCCGGGATGGACGACTACATCGGCAAGCCGGTACGCGTCGAGGAACTGGTCGCCGCGCTCCAGCGCGCGGGAGCCGGGACCGTCGTCGGTTAGACTCGGGACATGGGTCAGCCCCGCTTCGTTCCCTACCAGCCACCGCGTCTGCCCGAGGACGAGATGCTGCGCCGCGCGCGCGCCTTCCTCGCGCAGATGGACGCACGCCGCAGCGTTCGCGACTTCGCCCCCGACCCGGTGCCGCGCGCGTTGATCGAGCTGGCGATCCGGACCGCCTCGACCGCGCCGTCCGGCGCCCACCGCCAGCCCTGGCGTTTCGTCGCCGTCGACGACCCGGACATCAAGCGCGAGATCCGCGTCGCGGCCGAGGCCGAGGAGCGCGCTTCCTACGAGGGGGGGCGGATGCCGCCGGAGTGGCGCGAGGCGCTCGAACCGCTCGGCACGTCCTGGCAGAAGCCGTATCTCGAGACGGTACCCTGGCTGGTCGTCGTGTTCGAGGAGGTCCGCGGCGAGAACCCCGACGGCTCGCCGCGCAAGAACTACTACGTCAAGGAAAGCGTCGGGATCGCCTGCGGCCTCTTCGTCGCCGCGCTTCACGTGATGGGTCTGTCCACGCTGACCCACACCCCGAGTCCGATGGGATTCCTGGCGCGGCTGCTCGGCCGCCCGCCCCACGAGAGGCCGTACATCCTCTTTCCGATCGGCTACCCGGCCCCGGACGCCGCGGTGCCCGACCTCAGGCGGAAGGACCTCGGCGAGATCGCCGCCTGGAACCCGCGACCGTGAGCGCGCCGTAGAGGGTCGGCTGGCGGAGCGCCCCCTCCAGCTCCAGCAGGTACTGCTTGGCCGGCAGCCCGCCGCCGTAGCCGGTGAGCGAGCCGTCCGAACCGATCACGCGGTGGCACGGCACGACGATCGCGATCGCGTTGTGGGCCACCGCCTGCGCCACGGCCCGCGCGGCCAGCGGGTCGCCGAAGCGCTCGGCCAACTGCAGGTAGGTGATCGTCCGGCCGAACGGGATCTTCATCAGCTCGGCCCAGATTCGCAGCTGGAACTCGGTCCCCTCGGGCGCCAGCTTCAGCTCGAACTTCTGCCGCTTGCGCCGGAAGTAGGCCGAGAGCTGGTGCATCACGACGTTGTTCTTCGCCCGGTCCCACTCGATGCCGGGGGTTCCCTCGGCGACGTCCGCCGCGCGCGGGCCGGCGAACTCGAGCCGGCGCAGCCCCCCCCGCGCGTCGACCACCGAGATCAGCTCCCCGACGGGGCTCTCGAAGCGGTGGGCATACAGGGGCACGGGGTCAGTCCTCCGCGCGGTCGGCCCGCTCGCGATCCGTAGGGGCCGGCCTCTGTGCCGGCCCGTCAGTCCTCCGCGCGGTCGGCCCGCTTGCGATCCGTAGGGGCCGGCCTCTGTGCCGGCCCGTTGTGCCGGCCCGTCAGTCCTCCGCGCGGTCGGCCCGCTCGCGATCCGTAGGGGCCGGCCTCTGTGCCGGCCCGTGCAGTCCTCCGCGCGGTCGGCCCGCTTGCGATCCGTAGGGGCCGGCCTCTGTGCCGGCCCGTCAGTCCTCCGCGCGGTCGGCCCGCTTGCGGAGGTAGTCTATCGCCGACTGGCGCCGGAAGTAGCCCATCACGTCGCTGGCCTCCAGGACGGCCACGAAAGCCGCCGGATCGGCGGCCCGGATCACGTCCCGCAGCTCGCGCATCTCGACCCGCTGGACGACCACCAGCAGGACCTTCAGGGGGGTGCCCGTGTGCCCCCCCTCCCCGTCCAGGATCGTCACCCCGCGCCGCATCTGCTCCAGCACCCGGCGCCGGATCTCGTCGCTCCGGCGGCTGACGATCAGGAAGGCCTTGCGCGGGCGGGACGCCATCAGGGCGTCCATCGCGCGGGCCGAGGTCCAGATCGCGACCAGCGTGTACATCGCCAGCTCGGGCGTCCCGAGGAACCCCTTGGCCACGATCAGCCCGCCGTTCAGGAACAGCAGCACCTCGCTGACCCCCAGCCCGAAGCGCCGGTTCAGCACGACGCCGAGGATGTCGAAACCGCCGGTCGAGCCGCCCGCCCGCAGCGCGAGCCCGCCGCCGATGCCGACCACCACGCCGCCGAAGATCGAGGCCAGCAGCGGGTCGTCGGTCAGCGGCCGGACCGGCAGGAAGTCAGCGAAGAGCGAGAGAGCCAGGACGCCGATCGCCGACAGCGCGGCGAAGCGCGCGCCGATGTCCCGATACCCGAGCAGGAAGATCGGGACGTTCAGCAGCGCGATCACCAGCCCGAGCCGGAAGCCGGCCAGGTCCCGCAGCAGGAGCGCGATCCCCGTGACGCCACCCGCCAGCAGCTGGGTCGGGACGTAGAACGCGTTGAGCGCCCAGGCGATCAGGAAGGCCCCGGCCACGACCCCCGCCGCGGCCCCCGCGAACGACAGCGGCCGGCCGAAGCGGACGAGCAGCGCGCGCCGCGCGCTGCGCGGGTTGTCGCGCAGCGTGCGGGCGACCGGGAAGGGCGGCGGGCCGGGCATCACTTCACCGGCGGCGCGTACGACACGAAGGTCGCGAACAGCCAGCAGAGCAGGTAGACCAGCGGCACGTGCACGATCAGCTGCAGCACGCCGTAACCGACCAGGTCGCGCGCCTTGAGCTTGAGGATCCCGAGCAGCGGCAGCATCCAGAACGGGTTGATCAGGTTCGGCAGGGCCTCCGACGCGTTGTAGATCTGCACCACCCAGCCCAGGTGCACCTGGTGGACGTTGGCCGCCTCGAGCACGTAGGGCGCCTCGATCACCCAGCGGCTGCCCGCGGACGGGATGAAGACCCCGAGCACGGTCGAGTAGAACGCCACCACTAGCGGGTAGCTCCCGGGGGTGCTGACCGACACGAAGATGCGCGCCAGCCAGTCGGAGAGGCTGGTCCCGACGATCATCCCGAAGACGACCGCGTAGAACGGGTACTGGATCACGACTCCCGCGGTCGCAGGGATGCACTTCGTCACCGCCTCGACGAAGCGCCGCGGCCGCCAGTGGAGCAGCAGCCCGGCCGTCAGGAAGACCAGGTTGTAGGTCGGCAGGTCGAGCGCCGCGAGCACGCCCTGCGGCGACGAGCGGAACAGGTCGACCAGGTACCAGGCGAGCAGCAGCGCGACCAGCAGCGGCAGCAGCGGGCTCTCGTCGAGCCACTCACCCGGACGGGTGCGGGCCGCGCGCGGCGTGGCCGGCGGTTCCTCGAGGTCGATCCCGTACGACGCGGCGGTCCGGGCGCGCTCGGGCGGGGGCGCCGACCAGTAGGCGATCAGGACCGAGACCGCGATCAGGATCGCGGTGGTCACGAGGCTCGGCCAGAGGAAGATCGTCTCGGTCAGCGGGATCAGCCCGCTGATCTTGAACAGCGACGGCGGGATCGCGCTGGGCGTCGCCATCATCAGCGCGGCCGACGACGACAGCCCCATCGCCCAGACCGCGCCGAGCCCCAGGTAGCCCGCGGCTCCGGCCGCCCGGTAGTCCAGCCCCGGGATCCGCCGCGCCAGCTCGCGGACGTAGAGGCCGCTGAACACCAGGCTCAGCCCCCACGAGACGAGCGACGTCAGCATCGAGAGCAGCGCGACCCACGCGACCGCTCCGCGCGGGGTCCGCGGCAGGCCCGCCAGCGCCCGGATCGCGCGCTGCACGAGCGGCGTCGAGGCCACGACGAACCCGCCTACGATGATCATCACCATCTGCATCGTGAACGGGACGAGCGACCAGAACGACTTGCCGCCCTCCACCGCCAGCCGGGCCGGCTTCTCGCCGATCAGCAGCCCCCCGGCAAAGACGACGACCACGCCGGCGAGCGCGAAGACGAACGGGTCCGGGAACCAGCGCTCGCTCCACGCCGCCAGGGCCAGCCCGATGCGGACGAGCACGCCGTCTCTCGACGATCCCGTGACCGCAGCACGCCCCTCCAGCTCGTCGACGCGGTCCGGCTCCATCGGGGCGCAGCTCGCGCTACACCGTCATCGTCTTCAGGTCGGGCGCCACGCGGAGGGCCGGCTCGGTCAGCTTCTGGACCGCCTCCACGGTCACGCCGGGCGCCAGCTCGCGCAGCACGAGGCCGTCCTTCGTGACGTCGATCCAGGCCAGATCGGTGCAGACCGCCGACACGCAGCGCAGGCCGGTGATCGGCAGCGTGCACTGCTTCAGCAGCTTCGGCTTCCCGTCCTTGCTGGCGTGGTCCATGATCACGATCACGCGCTTGGCCCCGACCACGAGGTCCATCGCGCCTCCCATCCCCTTGACCATCTTCCCGGGGATGACCCAGTTGGCGAGGTCGCCGTGCTCGGAGACCTCGAACGCTCCCAGGATCGCGAGGTCGATCTGGCCGCCGCGGATCATCGCGAACGACTCGGCCGAGTTGAAGTAGGCCGTGCCGGGGATCTCGGTCACGGTCTCCTTGCCGGCGTTGATCAGGTCGGGATCCACCTGGTCGTCGTACGGGTAGGGCCCGAGCCCCAGCATCCCGTTCTCGGACTGCAGCACGACCTCGACCCCGGGCGGGACGTAGTTCGCGACCAGCGTCGGCATGCCGATCCCGAGGTTGACGTAGAAGCCATCGCGCAGCTCCTGGGCCGCGCGTTGGGCGATCTGTTCGCGGGTGAGGGCCATCTCACGACCTCGGCCGCGTGGTGCGGCGCTCGATGGGCTTGACGTAGTCCTTCCCCAGGACCAGCCGCTGGACGTAGATCGACGGCACGTGGATCGCATCGGGATCGAGCGCTCCGACCGGCACGATCTCCTCGACCTCGGCGATCGTGACCGGCGCGGCACCCGCCATGCAGCCGTTGAAGTTGCGCGCCGTCCGGCGAAAGACCAGGTTCCCCAGAGGGTCGGCCTTCCAGGCCTTGATCAGCGCGAAGTCCCCCCGGATCGGCAGCTCGAGCAGGTACTCGCGGCCGCCGAGCAGGCGCGTCTCCTTCCCTTCCGCGACCTGGGTCCCGACCCCCGTCGGCGTGTAGAAGCCGCCGATCCCGGCGGCCCCGGCGCGGCAGCGCTCGGCCAGCGTCCCCTGCGGCACCATCTCGACCTCCAGCTCGCCGGACAGGTACTGCTGCTCGAACACCTTGTTCTCGCCGACGTAGCTGGAGACCATCTTCCGGACCTGCTGCGCGGCCAGCAGGACCCCCAGCCCCTGGTCGGTCGTCCCGCAGTTGTTCGAGACGATCGTCAGCCGCTTCACGCCCTTGCGGTGCAACGCGGCGATCAGGTTCTCGGGGTTCCCGCACAGGCCGAACCCGCCGACGACCAGCGTCGCGCCGTCCTTCACGTCGACGACGGCGGCGTCCGCCGACTCGTACAGCTTCCTCATCCCGACCTCCCGCCGAGGGTCAGCGCTCGACGACCACCGCCACCGCTTCGCCGCCGCCGATGCAGAGCGACGCGACGCCGCGCTTCTTCCCCAGGTCCTTCATCGCGTGCAGCAGCGTCACCAGGATCCGTGCGCCGCTCGCACCGATCGGGTGGCCCAGCGTCACGGCGCCGCCGCGGACGTTGACGTTGCTGCCGTCGAGGCCGAGCAGCTTGTTGTTGGCGACCGAAACGACCGAGAAGGCCTCGTTGATCTCCCACAGGTCGACGTCCTTGATCGCGAGCCCGGCGCGCTCGAGCGTCCGGCGGATGGCATCGGCCGGGGCGATCGTGAACTCGCCCGGCTTGCGGGCGGCGCCGCCCCAGGCGGAGATCTTCGCCAGCACCGTGCGGCCCTCGGCCTTCGCCCGCTCGGCGCTCATCAGCACCAGCGCCGCCGCACCATCGTTGATGCTCGAGGCGTTGGCGGCCGTGATCGTGCCGTCCTTCTTGAAGACCGGCTTGAGCGTCGGGACCTTGTCCGGGCGCGCCGCCTTGGGCCCGTCGTCCTCGGAGACGATCGTCTTCTCGCCCTTCTTCCCCTCGATCTCGACCGGCACGATCTCGGCGGCGAAGAGGCCGTTCTTCTGGGCCTCGACCGCGCGCCGCGTCGACTCCAGCGCGAAAGCGTCCTGCATCTCGCGCGTGATCGCGTGGGAGACGGCCGTCTCCTCGGCCCATTCGCCCATGTGGCGCCCGTCGTAGGCGTCGGTCAGGCCGTCGAACACCATCCCGTCGACCAGCGTGATCGGGCCCATCTTCGTGCCCCCGCGGCCGGTGCGCAGGTAGTGCGGCGCGTTCGACATCGACTCCATCCCGCCGGCGACGACGACGTCGGCGTCGCCGAGCGCGATCGCCTGCGCGCCGCTGATGACCGCCTTGAGCCCCGAGCCGCAGACCTTGTGCATCGTCCAGCAGGGGGTCGACTCGGGCAGCCCCGCGAACAGTGCGGCCTGGCGCGCGGGAGCCTGTCCCACGCCGGCCTGCAGCACGTTCCCCATGATGACCTCGTCGACCGCGCTCGCCGGGACCCCGGCGCGCTCGAGCGCGGCCTTGATCGCGATGGCGCCCAGGCGCGGGGCGGGGACGGCGGCGAGGGAACCGAGGAACGAGCCGATCGGCGTCCTGGCGGCGCCGACGATGACCACTTCACGAACGGACGACATAGACACCTCTCTCCGGGGAACGCCGATGCGGCGGCGGTCATACTACCAGCCGCCCCCGCCGGGATACTGATGAACGCCTCTCATTACTTTCGCCGTGGTTTCGCTTCTGGTCCGGAGCGGACGTTTCTCGAGTGGGATGGCGGCCGCGCCTACGCTGTGCTTCGCCAAAGTCGCATCCACGCGTCGGCATGACCGGTGTCTCGGTGAATGCCGGGCCAAGAGCCGCTCGCGACGCCAGATTGTTCGAGCGAGGTCGTCAGGCAGCGGGACGCCAGCCGTACCGGTGATGAAGTCCGCCAAGGCGAGGCCGAGCGATGACCTCGCGGTGGTTGCTGAGGAGCGTTCGCCAGCGCTGACGCGCCGCTGGATCGATTGGACGCCGGGGCATGAAGCGGGAGACGGTGCGCTCGGAGACGCGGCAGGAATTAGGGGCTACCGCGCTCGTCCGCGGGCGAGTCGGGTATCCTGCATGAGAACGCAACTCGTTGAAGCGCAAGGCGGACGGGGATATGGCGAGGGAGCCGGGTCTTCTGGCTGGCCCTGCGCCGCTACTGGCCGCGATGGAAAGAGACGCTGGCCATCGTCCAGCCCGAGACCGTCATCCGCTGGCATCGCGAGGGGTTCAGACGGTACTGGCGCTGGAAGTCGCGGCCCCGCGCTGGACGACCGAGCACAACGGCCGAGATCCGAGCCCTCGTTCGCCGGATGGTCGCCGAGAATCCGACGTGGGGTGCGCCGCGCATCCACGGCGAGATCCTGAAGCTCGGGCTCGAGGCCTCCGAGCGCACCGTCTCGCGCTCCATGCCCCGGCGCCCGGCCCATCCCGACGAACGGCAACGATGGCGCACCTTTCTCGCCAACCACCGCGAGGTCATCGCCGCGATCCACCACTTGGACATCACACCAAAGCAGATCACGGCTCGCAGTCCCTGGCAGAACGGAGTCGCTGAGAGGTTCGTCAGCACCGCACCCCGCGATCTCCTCGATCACGTCATCGTCCTCAACGAGAAGCACCTGCAGCGCCTTCTGGCCGGCTTCGCCTCGTACACCCTCGACGACCGGACGCACTTGTTCCTGGAGAAGGACACGCCCGCGGTGCGCGTCGTGGAGCCGAAGCCGCATCCAGCCGCCGAGGTCATCGCTCTGCCTCGCCTCGGCGGGCTTCACCATCGCTACGCTTGGCGCCGCGCGGCCTGACGCTTCCGCCCGACAAGTCCATGGACGCGGTCTCGTCGTGGAGGGCGTCTGCCCTTGCAGGAAGGCGCACCGCCGCCACCGCTGTCAACCACTGCGCATGACCGTGGCCAGACAAGCGCAGGTGTGCGTTCGGCGGGCGTGTTCGCCTGCCATTCGGAGCCGCGCGAGCCATCAACAGAGCGCGGGCTCGATTGTGGCGAAGGACAGGAACGCCTCACGGAGTTGCTGCCTGATCCAGGCCGCCGTCGGATGGCTGGTGACACGTGAGTGCATCAGCACGCGCCGGGCAGGGCCAGCCAGAAGAGTCGATCGGACGCGCAGAGACCAGGGTCGAGGGTGCTTCCGTTGGAGGACGGCGAGCTGCTGTCGGAGCGCGAGGTTCTCCAGGACCAGGTCGGTCCGACTGGCGAAGATCGTGAGGAAAGCCCGGGCGACGGCAAGAGCGCGGTTGAGCATCCGCGGACGATGACTGCGGTAGGGGCGGAGGGCAACCAGGCTCGCCCGCCGGCGATTTGGGTATCCTGCACAGGAGCGCAACTCGTTGAAGGGCAGGGCGGACGGGGTTCTGGCGAGGCACAGCTGCCCTGCGACCGTGTGCCGCTCCATCCGAGCCTCAGCAATGACGCCAGGCTCGCCGATGATGCACATCGGCGCCGGGGCGCGTCCAAGAGAGAACTCCGAGTGCCTGCACTCGCCGCATCTCGTCCGGGCCCTGATTTCCTTTCCGTTCGTGGGTACATCACTGAGCGCACCGGCCCCAGTAGACGCGCGTCAGGCCGGCTGAATCCTGCCCCAGCACGCCGAATCCCGCGGTGTTCTCGCCGCGAACGAGATAGAACCAGGCCTGCCCCGCTTCCGGCAATTCTGCGTCGACATATGTGCTCGGCACGATGTTGTCCGCCAGGCAATCACCGTAATTGCCATTTGTGAGCCATACGACATCGCCGCGCACCAACGTGAACCGATCGGAGTTGTTGGACTCGCCGGGCTCCCAGGTGAGCGTTTGGTTATCGGCAGCGATGAGCAGTGGCGTGGCCGCGTCCAACGCACCAGACCCAGAACCCGAGATCTCCTTCGGCATCGTGCGTGCGGGTCCACTGCAAGAGGTCAATGCCGACATCGTCAAGGAGACCGTCGCGAAGTCACCGTCGATCGTGGCGATCGGTGGGAAGTCGATGAGCACCTGCGCCGACGTGAGTACGATGAGCGTGTCGGAGCGCTGTACGTTCACCGCGCTCTGCTGGGTACAGGCGTTGCCGAGATTTCCATCGTTGTCGGGGCGGAGAAGCCAGAAGTCACGCTGCACCGCTGGGCTAGGATCGACGTCGCCTGAACCGACGATCGCGGGGCTCCCGTCCAACGTCGTCACCACGGCGTTCCCGACGTCTTCTGACGTCGACCCGTAGCGATGGGCCCAGGTTACGTCTCCTGCCGCATTCAGCCTGAGGGCCAATATGTCCTTGTCGGTTCCGATGTCGTACGTTCCGGACAGGTAGATTCCATCGTCGGCGCGCAACGACAGTCCATTGATCTCGACCGTCGAGTCAGGGGTGTACGCCCAGTCGTCGATCAATTGCCCCCCGCCGGAGAAGCGAATCAAGTCAACTGTGGTCGTTCTGGGCGTGCCGCGAGAGAACGTGCCGGCAACGATCAAGTTCTCGCGCGAATCCTCGCGAATGGCGCGGTGGGCCAACATACCGCCACTGATCGATGACACGGCCGTCTGCCACAAAGGAAACGCGAGCCCTGGAGGCATTCGAAACAGCTCGAGCTGCCTGTCGCCGCTCTGCACCAGAATGGCGACGTCCTGATTCGCAAGCACGTGAAGCGCGCGCCCCTCGACGTCACCCGAGCCGCTGAAGCCGACGCTGGCCACGAGGATCCCACCACTGCTGAGGCCGACGACGCGCGTGGTCCGCGTACCTAAGACTTGATTTCTGTCGGTATACATCACGTAGGTGGTGCCGTCGGCTGCCACGGCGATGGCCTCGGTGTTGTAGATCGAGGAGTCCTCGTGAATTCGCAGCTGCCAGGCAACCGCACCGGCCGCAGTGCGTCTGAAGATCACCTGATCCTGCCGACCATTGCTGCCGCGGCCGTTACCGACAACGATCATCCCACCATCGGGTAATCGGCGAATGCCGCGTGCCTCTTCGACTCCACCGAAGTTTGAGCTCAGCGCCATCGTCTCGGTGATCGGGCCGTCCGCTGAAACTCGGAGAATCGCCAGATTGGCGCCTCCGCTCGTCGCCGAATCGGATCGCCCGGCAATCATGACACCATTGCCAGCATCAAGATCGACATCGAATGCGGTGTCGAGCGCGGCGCCGCCGTACGTCGACCCGTAGGCTTGACAGCTCGTCGTGTTGCCATTGACGACGAGACTCGTGCCGTGACCAGCACCCGTTCCAGTGTTGCTCTGCAAGCGGACGTGGTAGACGCCTGTCTCGGGAACTGGCCAGTCGCGGATGGCAGCGGCGAGTCCACCGCCGCCGTTGTCGTTAGAGACGAGCGGCGCCGGTGTGCACCCTGGCCCGTACACTTCGAGTCTCGTGTCGGCGGCCGGTTGTAGGTCGGCCGTCACGAAGTCGAGCCGCTGACTGAAGCACGCGTTGACAGTCTTCCAGTCCTCGGCATCATCGCAGAACTGATGCCGAATAGGGGTCTGACCAGCAAGCGGCCACTGGGACACGGTGCACGTGTCATCGTCTTCGAACGCATCCTCGAGGCAGCGAGATCCGCAGAGCACCTCTTCACCAGGGTCGATGGGGCTGACGGCCTGTGAGGTGAACGGACCCGTGGCGGGGGTCGTTGGGGTGAACGTCGCGCCGTAGGGGAACGAAGCGACCGCGAGTCCATATGCTGACGGGTCCATGACCGTCGGCCCGAGGCAGTTCGTTCTCCCGGCGATATGTGTCTGGAGGAACCCTGCACCGCGCCCGCCTGGTGCGAAGCTCGTTGAGACGCCGCTCAACGCGAAGCCCTTTTCCGTGGCAGCAATCTGCGCGTTCGGAATGTCGGCACCCGTTCCGCCGAACTTGACAAGAGTCGTGAAGGACGCCGTGGAGTCGATGTTCCCTACGACGGCATCTCCTTTGTAGGGGTCGGGATCAAAGTACTCGTAGCCGACGATCCATTTCGCTCCCCCTGGCAAGGTCGAGATGGAACGAAAAATGAGATTGGAGAAGAAGTTCGAGTAGTTGTAATAGGCTAGCGATGCGCCCGGTGTTCCGCTCTTCTCAACGAGTAGAAGGTAGCCCCGAAACTTCCCATAGAACTGCGATGTGGCACCGACAACTGCCAACGTACCCGCATCCCACTCGCAAAGCCCGTACGCCGTCAAGACCTCGGGGCCCAGAGTTTGGATCCACTGCAGGTTTCCCGAGGCGGTAAGCGAGCCGACCACACCCTGGCCGAGATTCTGGTTGGGCACGCTGATCCTGGTGGTTTCGCCGACAAAGTAGAGTGCTCCAGTCTCGGAGTCTTCGATCAGCTGATGAAGCCGGAACAGATCTCCCCCGGCCGGTGGATCGACGTTTCGGATCCAGACCGCGTTCCCCTGTTGGTCCAGCTTCGCGACGGAGATGGAACTCGTGGTCCGTGAGAACAAGGGTCGCTTGGGCGGGAGGAACCCCGCCAGCGCCCCGGTCCCGACGACCACTCCGCCGCCCAGTGTTCCGGTCAGGGTGAGGATCGTGGCGGATGTAGTGCCGAAGCAGCGGTTGGGGAGGCGGCGCTCCCAGTTGAGATTGCCCTGCGAGTCGAACTGCATGATCAAGGGGCAATTCAGAGAGCCGAGGTCGGCCGCTACGTAGATGAAGCCACCGCCATCCTTTGCGATCTGCAGCGAACCCGCAGCGCCACCTCCGCCGAGGCGACGAGACTGGCGATGCACCAGCACCCCCGCGGCATCCCGTCTTTCCAACGTGAAATCGCCGTTGCCCGACCGGAAGGCGATCCACACGCCGCCGTCGCCTGAGGGAACCGGGTTGCTCACCGGGTGCCAGTTCAGGGCGCCGTACTGCACACTCCACGGCTCTTGGGGAACCGAGGGGCTGATCCCGGCCAAGGAGACCAGCATCAGCATGGCGAGTCGATGAATCCGCGACAGGTTGAGACGGGACTGGGTGAGTTTATCGGCGACGCGCATGGCTACTCCTCCTTCCGGGCGCCCGGACTCCAAGTCCAGGAGGCCCGGCGAAACGTCGTGCTTCCGAAGTCGCGGTCGCCGGACGGGATCGACCCGCGCCCGAAAGGGAGCACGTTCGCGGACGCGTCACGGCCGACAGACGGCTTGGTCGCCACCGCTACCGCGCGTGAGTGAGCCGCGGGCGTCCCCGGCCGGCTGGTGTCAACGTCCTCCTCCGGCAGCGGGCGTCGGGGTCCCGCCTCGACCTTGGGCGTCGACGACAACAGCGCGAAACCAGGCATGCAGGCGGTCGGGCAGAGGTCTATGCCCGGAACTGGTCGGTGGTGCATAGCGGCGCCTCCCTGCACGACACTAGCCGTGTCCCGCGATGCGCTCATGTCCCCAGAACTGGTGACGGCGGGCGACGGTGCAAGAGCGTGTCGCTGCAGCCGACGCGGACGCCGGTGGGAACGGTCACGTCCACCGGGCCTGTCCCTGACGCGGGCCCGCTGTCACCAGTTCTGGCGACACGACATCACGGAGCCCCCGCCGTAACGTCCAGGTCGCAGCCGGGTGCGTGGAGCGGCGGCGGAACGGGCACGCGCAGCGGGTCGGGTCCGTCGACCGGGCGCGTGACGGACGCCGCTCTGCCGGCCGCCGGGGGTGGTGGCCAGAAGCGCCGGCTCGCCTCGAGGCGCAGGTCACGCCCCCGCGGACCTGCGCCGGGGCTCGGGCGCCGTGCTTCCGAACAGTTGGGATAGTCTGGTGCGACGGATGGACCAAATGCCGACAAGAGTCGCGATCATCGAGGACAGTCCTCAGTACCGCACCGGCCTCGAGGCGCTGCTGGGGGCCGAGCCAGAGTTCGGCCCCGTCGAGAGCTTCGCGGAGGCGGGCCCCGCGATCGAGGCGGCCGGGCGCGGTGTGCGTTGGGACCTCGTCGTGATGGACCTCGGGCTTCCGGAGATCCCGGGCGTCGAGGCGATCCGCCGCCTGAAGGCGCTCGCCCCCGAACTTCCGATCGTGGCCTTCACGGTCTTCGAGGAGCCGGGCAGGATCCTCGAGGCGATCTGTGCCGGGGCCGACGGCTACCTGCTGAAGCGCACACCGGCCGGGGAGCTGATCGCGCAGCTGCGCGCGGTGCTGTGCGGCGGTTCGCCGCTGACACCCGGCGTGGCGCGAACGGTGCTCGATGTCGTTCGCCGCACCGAGCTTGCGGGCGCGGGCCCCTCGCAGTCGCGGGTCCAGCTCTCCGATCGCGAGCGGGAGATGTTGCGGCTGCTCGCCGACGGCATGGTGGTCAAGCAGGCCGCCGACCAGCTCGGGATCTCACTCGACACGGCGCGGACATACGTCCGGCGAATCTACGAGAAGCTGCAGGTCCGCACCGTCGCCCACGCTGTTGGCCGCGCGGTGCGTAACGGGCTGCTCTGAGCCATGCGGCGCCTGCCGATCCTGCTCGTCGGCGCGATCGTCGCCGTGCTGTCCGGCGCGAGTTCCATCGTGCTCGCCAGCGCAACCTCCGCCGCGCTCGCCGGTGCGAGCTCCCCCGCGCTCGCCGGCGACGAAGGCGTGTTGGTGCGGTTCTTGGACGCGACCGCGGGCCCGGCGGCCTCGCTGGACGAGTCGGTCGAACAGGATCCCGCGGGGTTCGTCTGGATCGGGACCCAACAGGGTCTGCGGCGTTACGACGGAACGGAAACGCGGATGATCGCGCCGGGGCCCTCCGGCCTCGCCCGCGGCTGCCCACGGAGCGGCCGCATCGTGGCGTATCGCCTGCAGCCCGATGGGCAGTCACTCCTCGAGGTGCGGTCGCTCTCGCTGGTGCCGCTCGCCGCGCCGGTCGGGAGCGATGCGCTGATGCGCGCGGCGACGTTCTGCTCCGACGACGGAGCCTTGTGGGTCGTCGCCGATGGCGTCGTCTACCGGCAGGATGAGGAGGGCCGCTGGCAGACGCTGTGGGCCACGTCTTCGGACGATCCGGCGCGTTCCGGTTGGCCCGGATCGCACGGCACGGCGCTGGTCACCACGACGGAGCGCCTGTTCGAAGTCGAGCGCGACGGGTCGCGCCGGCAGGTCGCGGCGCTGCGCGGCGTGATCGAGGCGACCCGTGACGGGGACGACTACCTCGCGCTCACGTGGCGGCGGGATGGCGGCCATCTTCACCTGGTACGTGCCGGCGTCGTCGGCGAGCTCTACCACGGGGCGGGGCGCCCGATCGCGCTGGCCGTCCGAGGCGATCGCGTGTGGCTCGGTTTCGACGACGGGCTGGTCGGGGTGCCGCGCGAACCCTCCCCGAAACGACGATCTCGGCGGATCGCGCTCCTTGCCAGCCGTCTCCTGGTCGATCGGGAACAGATGCTCTGGGCGATCACCGACCGCGGGATCGCGCAGATCGCCGAGCCCGAACTGGAGCCGGCGAGCCCGGGCACGTCGGGGGGGCCCCGCTGGATCACCCGCAGCGGCGACGAACTGTTCTTCGCCTCGTGGGCGGGGGCCTTCCGGCTCTCCACGGCAACCGACCATCTCGGGCTCGAACTGGCGATGGAGGGGATCGGCGCGGTCTGTCGCGACGCGGAAGGGCGCCTGTGGAACGCCACGTTCGATCATTTCGTCCGCCTCGAAGGTGCGCGCGCGTCGGATGTCGCGGTACCCGAGGCGCCGGGGGACCTCGGCCCCTGCGCGCTCGACGGAGGCGGAACGCTCTGGATGCCGACGCTCGCGGGCCTCTATCGCCTTCCGCGCGGTGCGAGCCGTCCGCGGCTCGTCGACGCGCTCGGCAAGGGGACGTCGACGACGCTGTTCTCGTCGGATGGCACGCTCTGGGTCGGCCGATACGCAGGGGATGTCTGCCGTCAACGCCCCGGCTCGGATCCGCCCGACCGCTGGCAATGCGAGCCGCTGCCGCAGGCGTGGGCGGTGCGGGATCTGGTCGAAGCCAAGGATGGCAGGATCTGGGCCGCGGCGCTCGGCATCTACCGTCGCGCGGCCGGCGGCGCGTGGGACACGATTCGGGACGATCAGGATTCGACCCGGCTCAGCGGCGTGATGTCGCTCGCGGAGTCGCCGCGCGGGGGGATCTGGGTCGTGGGCGCGGGCGGGGTCACCCGGATCTCCGACCGCGGCGAGCGTGCGACCGCCGACGTGCTCGAAACGCTGGGAGCGTGGCAGGGGCTCCTCCGGCCGTCGGCCGTCGATCTGCTCGAGGAGCCGGATGGCACCATCTGGCTCATGGGTTCCGGGCGGCCGCTGCGCATCCCCTCCACCGCCCGCGTGTCACCGCTGAGCCCGCGTCGCGTGGCGATCACCTCGCTCCGGGCCGACGCGCGCGAGCTAGAGATCGGCCCGCCGTTCGAACTGCCCCACGAGAGCAACCGCCTGGTGGCCCGCGCGTCTGCGTTCTCCTTTCGTGAACCGGGTCGCGTGCGCTACCGCTACCGCCTGCGGGAGGGCGATCCCTGGTCGCGGTCCGTCCGCGACCCCGTCTTCAGCTTTTACAACCTGGCGCCCGGGACCTACTCGCTGACCGTGGCGGCGAGCCTCGACGACGCCAACTGGACCGAGACCGGCACCCCGATCCCCTTCGAGATCCTGGGCCCGTGGTACACGCAGAGCTGGTTCGTGCTGGCGTGCCTCGCGGCGGCGATTGGGATCGGCTACGCCTTCCACCGCATTCGTGTGCTGCGGCTGCTCGCGCTGGAGCAGCAGCGCACGCGGATCGCGATGGACCTGCACGACGCGATCGGGTCGGGGCTCGGGTCGATCGGCCTCCTGTCCGGCATCGCGGCGCGCGAGGCGGGTTTCCCGGGGCAGCGACGCGCGCTCGCGAGCCAGGTCGCCCGTATGGCGAGCGATCTCGGCGTCTCGCTCTCCGAGATCGTCTGGTCGCTTCGCCCGGGTTCGGAGCAACTTGCGGCGGTCGCGGGGTACCTCAGCGACCGCGGCCACCTGGTCTTCGATCCCGCGCGCACGCGGTTCGAGACGGCGTTCCCCGGAGAGTTCCCGCGGCTCGCCCTGCCGCTGCGGGTGCAGCGCAACCTGCTCGCGATCGCGCTCGAGGCGATGGGAAACGCGGCGTGCCACGCCGACGCGAGCCGGGTGGAGCTAGGCTTCGCGGAGCGCGGCCGGCGGTCGTGGTCGATGTGGATCGAGGACGACGGAAGGGGACTCGATGCCGGCATCAATCCGGGGACCGGGCTGGGTCTCGACAACATGCGGCGGCGCTGCGCGGAGATCGGCGCGCGATTCGAATGTGCGCCTGGAACCGGCGGGAGCGGAACACGCATCGTTGTCAACTTCGACCCAGGCGGCACGCGCCAGAGTTGAGTAATAGGAGTTCTGCGTGCGCTTCCGCGCATGCTCGTACTTGTCCTTCGCCACAATCGAGTCCGCGCACTGTTGATGGCTCGCGCAGCTCGGAATGGCAGGCGCACACGCCAGTCGAACGCCTGCCTGCGCTTGTCAGCGACGGTCACGCCCAGTGGCTGACAGCGGGGGCGGCGGTGCGCCTTCCCGCAAAGGCACACGCTGTGCGTCGCCATATCCCCGTCCGGCATACTCTTCAACGAGTTGCGCTCCTGTGCAGGATACCCGAATCGCCCGCGGGCGAGCCTCGTTGCCCTCCGTCCCGACCGCAGTCATCGTCCGCGGAGGCTCATCCGCGCTCTTGCCGTCGCCCGGACTTTCCTCGTGATCTTCGCCAGCCGGGCCGACCTGATCCTAGAGAACCTCGCGCTCCGCCAGCAGCTTGCTGTCCTCCGACGGAAGCAAGCGCGACCTCGTCTCCGCGCGTCCGACCGATTCTTCTGGCTTACCCTGCGCCGTTGCTGGCCGCGATGGAAGGAGACGCTCGCCATCGTCCAGCCCGAGACCGTCATCCGCTGGCATCGCGAGGGGTTCAGGCGGTACTGGCGCTGGAAGTCGCGGCGCCGCGCTGGACGACCGAGCACAACGGCCGAGATCCGGGCCCTCGTTCGCCGGATGGCCGCCGAGAATCCGACCTGGGGCGCGCCGCGCATCCACGGCGAGATCCAGAAGCTCGGCCTGGAGGTCTCCGAGCGCACGGTCTCGCGCACCATGCCCCGGTGCCCGGTCGATCCAGAGGCGAGTCAGCGCTGGCAAACGTTCCTCAGCAACCACCGCGAGGTCATCGCCGCGATCGACTTCTTCACGGTCGCCACCGCCACGTTCCGCGTGCTCTACGTCTTCTTCGTCGTCCACCACGCTCGGCGCGAGCTGATGCACTTCCGTGTGACGACCCATCCGACCGCGGCCTGGATCACGCAGCAACTCCGCGAGGCGTTCCCCTACGACCAGGCACCGCGCTACCTGATCCTCGACCGTGACGCCAAGTACAGCGACGATGTCCTCACCGCGATCCGCCACATGGGCATCACACCAAAGCAGATCACGGCGCGCAGCCCCTGGCAGAACGGAGTCGCCGAGCGGTTCGTCAGCACCGCACGCCGCGATCTCCTGGATCACGTCATTGTCCTCAACGCGAAACACCTGCAGCGCCTGCTGGCCGGCTTCGCCTCGTACTACCTCGACGATCGGACGCACTTGTCCCTGGAGAAGGACACGCCCGCGGTGCGAGTCGTGGAGCCGAAGCCGCATCCAGCCACCGCGGTCATCGCTCTGCCTCGCCTCGGCGGGCTTCACCATCGCTACGCTTGGCGCCGCGCGGCCTGACGCTTCCGCCCGACAAGTCCATGGACGCGGTCTCGTCGTGGAGGGCGTGTGCCATCACAGGAAGGCGCGCAGCGGCCTTCGCTCTTACCCACTACCCATGATCGTCGCCGACGAGCGCAGGCGTGCGCTCGGCCGCCGTGTTCGCCTGCCATCTCGAGCCGCGCGAAGCCATTACGGGTGCCCGGACTCGATTGTGGCGAAGGACAGACAGGAACAGGCACTTCCGCCGGGCCGCTCGGACGTACGAGGCATCATCCCAGCGCAGCGCGAACGTCCAGCACGGCTCGAGCGTCGACAGGACGCAGACCAGTCCCTCCGGGTGGTCAGGATCCGCGTGGGGCCCCTTCCCTCCACCGGAGTTTCCCGGCTTCACCGGTACTACGAGCCCCTCCGCCACCCGTCTCGGTCGAGCGCCTTGCGCGCTCGTTGGCCGCGGCCACCGAAGCGGGCTTCCCATGTTGCCCGTTGCTCCTTGCTGACATGCCGCCACCCACCATCCCGGCGAAGCGGACCGCACTCGTCGTCCATCCCTGCGTGCCATCCGCAGCAGCCTTCCCCCAGGCCAGGAAGGGTCGGCCTTCGCATCGTGTCTTTCGGGGCCGTCTCGGTGTTCACTCGCGTTGCGGCCTACCAGCTCGCCGACGACATTGCGTCGCCTCTTTCTCCCAGGCTCCGGTCGCTTCGTCACCTCCACAACCGCTGGGATAGCTACCCGGCTGGGACGACCTTTGCCGGGGCAGGACTTGCACCTGCTGGATCAACGGACCTTTCCACGACGCACCCGGCCTACAACAGCGAGGCACGGGCCGCTGACTGACGGACCCCTCAAGACGCGCGTCACGTCACGGCCCGCACACCCCGCCCCCGTCACGCACCCCCGCCTGCCCCGCCCCCCACCCATCCAGTATCCCGCTCCCCGCGCAGTTCACGCCGCGCACGAGGTACCAGAACCCTTCCCCCGCCGCCGGCGTCGCCGCGTCGCTCACCGACGTCGCGAGCACGTCATCCTGCAGGCAGGCCTCACCCGAACCCGCCACGCCACTCCCCGGCAGCTTCGACAGCAGCCCGCGCAGCAGGTCGTACCCGGTGACGTCCACCAGCTCCGTCCAGCGCAGCGACGTCTCGCCTGGCGCCGGCCCCGGCTTCACCACGAGCCGCGACGTGCCTGCCGCCCGCAGCGGCTCCTCGTCGGTCGTCCCGTCGCAGTCGTTGTCGACGCCGTCGCAGGCCTCGCCCCGCCCGGCATGCCGATCCCAGGCCGAGTCATCGCAATCGAGCGGCACACCGAGCATCTCGCAGTCGGGCGCGGTGCTGTTGCCGTAACCATCGCCGTCGTTGTCCTCGCACTGCAGGTGCGTGATCGAGAATCCCGCGTCGGCACCGAGTTGCTCCTCGGAGGCCGGGTACATCTCGATCGAATAACGTCGCTGGGCCGGTCCCACGTACGGCGGCAGTGACTCGAAGCCGGGCGGGATCGCACCCGGCCCTTCGACCTGCGGCCCGAATCCCGGCGGCCAGTCACCACCGAGCGGGCTGTAGTCGAAGCGCGACAGCGAGTACGACTCGGGTCGGAAACGGAACGTGTGCTCGGTCGAGGGCGCACCGACGGTCGACTCCAGAGCGCGCCCCTCGCCGTCGCGCAGGATCGCCACGAACGGCTGGTTGAACCGCACGGTGGTCTCGGCGATGAAGGGGCGGGGCAACTCGCCGCCGCTGCAGACCGGGCAGATCGGCACGCCGACGTTGACCGGCACCCCGAAATTCATCGGCCAGTAGAAGAACCGCTCGGGGTTGAAGCTGTAGCGGTCTTCGTAGGTCCGGCCCAGTTCGTCCGCGTCACACTCCATGCCGATCCCGTCCTGGTCGGAATCGAGCTGACTGGGGTTGGGAGTGATGCGGCAGTTGTCGGTCGTGTCGTCGACGCCGTCGTTGTCGTCGTCGGCATCGCAGGCGTCGCCGGCACCGTCGCGGTCGCTGTCCTTCTGGTCGCCGTTGTCGGTAGTCGGGCAGTTGTCGCAGGCGTTGCCGCGGAAGTCGTTGTCGTCGTTCTGCTGCCCCGGGTTGTGCACCACGACGCAGTTGTCGGAGGTGTCGGGGACGCCGTCCTCGTCGTCGTCGAGGTCGCAGGCGTCGCCCTGCGTATCGCCGCGGCCCGAATCGAGGTTGGCCTGGTCTGGATTGCGGACGGTCGGGCAGTTGTCGCGCCAGTCGGGCACACCGTCGCGGTCCGCGTCCTCGCAGCGGTCGCCGACCCGGTCGGCGTCGGCATCGGCCTGGTCGGTGTTGGCCTCGCGCGGGCAGTTGTCGCCGCGGTCGGGAACGGTGTCGTTGTCGTCGTCCACGTCGCAGGTGTCGCCGGTGCCGTCGGCATCGAGGTCGGCCTGCGAGGCATTGAAGAGGAAGGGGCAGTTGTCGGCGCTGCCGGTCAGGCCGTCGGCGTCGGGATCGGCATCGCTGCTGTCGCCCACTCCGTCGCAGTCGGCGTCCCCCTCACCGAGGCCCACCGCGGCGTAGGCGTTGCGGACCTGGCAGCGCTGCCGCGCCGTCAGCCCGGCATCGGCCGCCGCGCCATCGACCATCGCATCGCGCATATCGGCGAGCTGCGAGGAGCTGGTCAGCCGGTTCGTCACCGCGTCGTACATCAGCCGCGCGACGGTCGGTCCTCCCAGCCGGTCCACGCTGTAACCGCCGTGTTGTCCCCCGGCGATCAACAGCGACGCGGCGCGGTTGGGGATGCCGCTGTTGGTGTGGACGAAGCCGAAGTCGAAGTTGGCCAGCAGGCAGGGGCCGGTAGTCGGCGGGTTGAGCGGGTCGCGGAACCCGCACCCGTCGTTGCTCTGCGCCCTCAGCATGTGGTCGGGCTGGTCGAAGAGCCGCGGGTCGACCAGGTCGCGGATCGGCCCCAGCGTGCTTCCGTCGCCGATGGTCCAGTCGTCGGGATCGATGAAGTACCCGAAGATGTCGGCGATGCTCTCGTTGAGCGCGCCGGACTGATTCATGTAGACGAGGTCGGCCTCGTTGTCGATCACGCCGTGCGTGACCTCGTGGCCGACGATGTCCTTCGTCCCGGTGCCGCCGCTGAAGCGGAAGTCGGCGCAGGCGAAAGTGTAGAAGGCGTTTACCGGGCTGAAGTTGATGTTGACGATCGCGTTGTAGAGTCCGCCCGTGCCGGTGAAGCCGTCGCGCGCGTGGCTCTGGCGCAGGTAATTGTCGAAATCGACGAACGAGGTGTAGGTCGTCGTGGCGTCGGCGTCGGGAGTGGTGCCCTGCACCTGCCCGGCCTCGGTGTACCACTCCACGGGCGCCGGGCTGAATACGCAGGAAAGGGGCTGGACGCGGTTCTGGTGGGACTTGATCGACAGGTCGAAGACGTCCTGCGCGCCGGTGACTTCCATCAGCAGCGCTCCGCTGCGAGCGTCGATGGCGCGCTGGAGGCCCGCGGGTCCCGCTGTGTGCACCAGCCACACCAGGCGCGGTTCCTGCCCGGTGCCACCCGAGAACGCGCGGCTCCCCAGCAGGGCCGGGGCAACAATGGAAAGGGTGACGTCACCGGTGCGCTCGGCGCCCTCCGGGCCGAGCCCGAGCGCGATCGACTCGGCCTCCGCCGCCGTCAGCAGCGGCTCGAGTCGGGCCGGGATGTCGGGAAAGTAGGTTCCCGTGACGCCGATCACGTCCTCTTCGTCGAGGTGCACGATCAGCTCGCCCGCGTAGACCGGGACGCCGTCCTTCAACTGCCGGAAAACCAGGTGCCGGCCGTCGCTGCTGCCGCGCCGCAACTGCCACGACCCCGCATCGGGCACGCGCAGCAGGTCGGCATACTGTCCGAGGAACCATCGTGCGCGCGTCATGACGTCGCGCCGCGCCGCGGCGGGAATCGGCAAGCGGAAGGCGGCATGGCGCAGCGCGCCGTCGCCGAAGCGGGCCCGCACCGGCTCCAGCGACTCGCCCCGCAGCCGCTCGAGCGCCAGCCGCTGCGCTTCGTCGCGCGGCTCGGCATCGTCACCGGCCATCGGCGCCTCGACGTGACATGACAGTTCCAGCGTGGCTGCCGGGCGCGCCGGGTCCTCGGCCTCCTTGGCCGCGAAGTAGAGCGCGCCGCGATCGATTGCGCGCAGCTCGAGGCCGTGCGGCTCGATTGCGCGCGCGGCCCACGTCCGCACCAGCGGCGTGGCGTCGATCAGCAGCTCACCTTCCCGGCCGGGCAGCTCATGGCGCACCATCACGTTGCTCGCCGGCGGGGCCTTGTCCCAGACGACCTCGCTCTCGTTCCAGGGGGCGGACAGCGCGCGCAGTTGCAGCCGCGCGACGGTGGCACCCTCGGAGCGGTCGACCCACAGCCGAAGCAAGGCGCGATCGACGACCGCGCCGGGGGGCAGCGCCGCGGCGACGTCGAAGCGCAGCAGCGTACGCCAGGTCTGCGGGCCGTCGGGAGGATCGACCGCCGCAAGCTCGGGGCTGCCGCCGAAGTTCTCGCGCGGGGCACCTTCGAAGAGCGCGGCGTCGGCGGCGACGGGGAGCACCGCGCCGCAGGCGGCGCCGGGCTCGGCGGCGCCGACCGGGGCCAGCGCCGCGGGCGGGACGACGAGCAGGGCGAAAGAAAGGGCGAGGTTTGCGGGGGTTCGACGGGCGTGGGCGCGCATCACGGTTCCCTCGGCCCCGGCCGCCGCGGCGCGGGGCGATAAAAGGTTGGGGAATATACGCGGAATCGCCCGGGTGATCCCCTCATTGTGGCGCCGAGAATGTTGGTCCGGGAGGAGGGCCGCCACGCTACGCTCGACAGCGCCGTTGAGCACCGGACGACCCTCGCGCTGGCCACGGCGGGCGTCGTGACGGCGCTCACCGCGCTCGTCGCCTCGCTCGGGCACGTCTTGGACTAGCTCGATGACCGCGTGCCCCCGAAGTAACTGCCAGTTTGTTGCGACGTTGCGGAGTGCGCCCGCTTCACGCATGAACTCGCCGGTTCGGAGACCCGCTCGGTGCCCTTTGCCACCGGCACCGCCCTGCTCCACTACCGTCTCGTCGAGCCGATCGGCAATAAGGGGATGGGCGTCTTCTGGTGCGCCACCGAAACGACGCTCGGCCGCGACGTCGCGCTCAATCTGATGCTCGACGTCTATTCGAGCGACCCCGAGCGCATGGCGCGCTTTGAGCGCGAGGCGAAGACGCTGGCGGCGCTCAACCATCCCGCCGTCGCCGCGGTCTACGGCCTGCAAGAGGCCGAAGGCCTGCGCTTCCTGGTGCAGTGTGCCAGCGATTCTCGGGTCCTCTCTCCGCGCCTCCATGTCTCTTCCCTGCAGGGACTTATCAGGCTCCGCGGAGTGCTAGAGGATGGAGCTCCGAGGAGGATCCGATCATGTCGGGCGACCGCGGCTTCATGCTCCGACTGCCCCGCAGCTGGCCTCGGCAGGCTCGCTCCACGATCCTCCACGCCCTCTCCCTGGCCCGTATCGCCCTGCTCGCGGCCACCGATCGCGTCGCCACCCCCGTCCTTCGGGAGCATGAGCTGGCCCTGCTCCGCGAGGAACTGCGCATCAAGCACGCTGGCATGGAGCGCGTCCCACCGCGTCACCAACCGCACTATCCGGCGGTGGAGCGCCTGGCCATCCTCGAGCTCCGCGTACGGTGGCCAGGTGATGCCGCTCGGCGAGCGATCCCCTTCGTTGTGCTCACGCTCGGCTCGATTTCGCCGCACTGAGTGAGCGTCGCGATGGCCTTTGCGACGCCAGAAGCCGCGCCCAGACGCGATCCAAGATCGGTAGCCGCCCACACCCAGGTCGGGAGAGCGCCCGGGTAGCTGCGTGCGGACAGGCCGAATCGCCCGCATCGGGGCGCGGGATGCCTCAGCTTGGAGGCGGCGGGAACGCCATGCGACGGACGATCGCCTCGTAGCGCGGGTTGCCCGTCAGCTCGGGGTAGAGCCGGGGCGCCACGTAAGCGAAGACCATGTTCGGGGTCCGGTCCTCGAGCGCCTTCTCGTACCAGTTCAGGGCCTCCTCCGTCTCGCCGAGTGCGCCGTGGACGACGGCGAAGGTCACGGGGTCGACGTACTGTGTCTGCGCCAGGGCGTGGAGTTCGTCGAGCTTCTGGCGAGCGCGCGCAGCGTCCCCGCACAGCGCGTAGCTGGCGCCGAGCCACGAGCGCGACAGCGCTGCGGCCCCCCCCGCGATCCGGGCCTCGGCGATCGCGCACTGGGCCATCGCCTCGGAGCACTTCTTCCCGAGGGCCAGCGCGCGCCCGAGCTTGATGTACCCCCAGGTCCAGTTGGGGTCGATCTCGATCGCGTGGCGGAAGCTCGCCGCCGCCTGATCGAAGTCGCGCCGGGCCAGGTAGTTGATCCCGATGTCGTGGACCGGGCCAACCGAGAGCGGGTCGAGCAGCGCCGCCTCGCGGGTGTGGGCAAGGCCCTCGTCCAGGCGGCCCATCGCGCTGAGGAAGTACCCGTAGTCCTCCTGGACGATTCGGCTGCCCGGGTTGAGCGCGAGCGCGCGCTGGAACTCGGCCTCTGCCCCCGCCCAGTCCCACTCGAAGTAGAAGAGGATGGAGCCGAGCGCGGCGTGGGCCTCGGCGAGGTCGGGGTCGAGCTCGAGCGCGCGTTGCACCGCGGCCCGGGCCTTGCCCGCCGGCTCCTCGCGGCCGCTCCCGCGCAGGAAGGCCTGGCGGGTGTAGGCCTCGGCCAGGCTGGCGTGGGCCAGGGCGAAGTCCGGCGCCCGGGCCACCGCCTGCTGGAGGTAGTCGATGCTCTTGTCCATCTCCACGACGGTTCCGGCCGCAGAGTCGCGCCCCTTGAGATACAGGCGGTACGCCTCGGGATCGGCGGTCGCGCCGCGGGCGAGCTTCTGCTGCTCCTCCCCGCTCAGCTGCCCGCGGAGCGTCCGGGCGATGGTCGCGGCGATCTCCCCCTCCACCTTCAGCACGTCGTCCGCAGACCGGGAGTACTTCTCGCCCCACAGTTGCCGATCGTCGCGCACGTTCACCAGTTCCGCGGTGATGGCGAGGCTCGTGCCCCGCTGGGCGAGGCTGCCGAGGAGGAGCGCATCCACCCCGAGCGTCCGGCCGATCTCCGCCGGGCCCAGCTTCCTGCCCTTGAGGGCGAACGCCGACGTCCGCGAGATGACGCGCAGCCCGGGGAGAGTCGAGAGCTTGTTGATCAGGCTCTCCGAGATCCCGTCGCACAGGTACTCGTTCGCGGGGTCGCCGGTCGCGTTCTCGAACGGCAGCACGGCCACCGACCCGATCGAGGCGCCCCGCGCGCTCGCGCGGAAGTAGAGCCCCGCCCCCAGGGCGGCGACCGCGAGGAGAACGGCGGCTGCGATCACGAGCGGGCGCCGGCTCGTGCGTCGCGGCGCCACCGCCACCGGGCCGGTGCCCGACGTCCGGTCGCGCTGGAGGTTCCGCAGGTCCACCACCAGGTCGCGGGCCGAGGCGTATCGGCGGTCCCGGTCCTTCTCGAGGCACTTGCGGACAATCCGCTCCAGCTCCGCCGGGACGTCCTTGCGCGACGACCCCAGCTCGGCCGGGGTGCCGTGGCAGATCTGATCGATCGTCTGGGTCGCCGTGTTTCCGACGAAGGGCAGCCGGCCCGTGGCCAGCTCGTAGAGCACGACACCCAAGCTGAAGAGGTCGGTGCGCGCGTCGAGGTCCTTGCCCAGGGCCTGCTCGGGGCTCATGTAGGGCACGGTGCCCAGCACGAGGCCGGCCTGGGTCCGCGCTTCGGTGACGTGCTGGCTGCTGAGCAGGTCCGCACCGTCCCGATCCCGCCGCGCGAGGCCGAAGTCCAGTACCTTGACCTGGCCCTTCGGCGTCACGACCGCGTTCGCGGACTTGATGTCCCGATGGACGACACCTCGCGCGTGGGCCTCCTCGAGGGCGGAGGCGATCTGCGCCCCGAACTCGACGATCCGATCGACGTCGAGCGGGCCACGCGTCACGAGCTCGCGCAGGTTCTCGCCCTCGACGTACTCCATCGCGATGAAGTGCGTCCCGTCCTGTTCGCCGACGTCGTAGACGTGGGCGATGTGCGGGTGGCTGAGGGCCGATGCGGCGCGCGCCTCGCGCTCGAAGCGCTGGCGGTACCGCTCGTCCACGGCCAGCTCCGGGGGCAGGATCTTCACGGCCACGGTGCGATCGAGCCGAACGTCCCGGGCCCGGTAGACCTCGCCCATCCCCCCGGCGCCGAGCGGGGAGGTGACCTCATACGGCCCAAGACGATGTCCGGCAGGAAGACCCATGAACCCCCCGTAATGCTGCGACGAACCCGGCGCATGGTATCGCAGGAGGACCCGCCGCACCCGCCGTTGTGTATCGGCGGGATGGCCCGCGTCTCAGCGCGTGAGGTTTCTGTTCCTGGTGCTCATGGGGGAGTGGTCCGGATCTGCGCGCTCTCCTTTGCCGCGCCCGCCTTCGCTGCGGCCGGACTGGGGCTGGCCCTGACCGAGCAGTTAGTCAGCGGCAGCGCTGAAGCTGCAGGCGATCGGCTCCCTCCAAACCTACGTTCCGAGCACGCGACGGGTGCTGGTTCCCATGACGGAACTCTCGCACCAGATGCCGACAGGAGAAAGTCGATGAAGAAACTCGCCCCCCGGTTCGTGGTCGCACTCGCGCTGGCCGGGCTGCTCGCCGCCGCCAGCTACGCCAAGGACCCCGCGAACGGGCAGCCCTCCGAATGGACCACCGCCAAGTCCAAAGCGGCAGGCACTCCCGCGAAGCCGCGCGTGTTCCGGCAGGTCGGCACGGGCGCCGTCATCACGCCCGAGCCCGGCATGGCCACCAAGAAGTACAAGGACTGCAAGTACGACGACAAAGGCAAGATCACGAACGCACCGTGCACGGGCACCAAGAAGGACGACAAGGGCGTCACCTGGTGGCCCTGATCTGATTCGACCCACCGAATTCGGCCCGTGAGCGCCCCGGCCTGGGAAGACCAACTGGGGCGCTGTGCTCCTGGGATTCGCCAAGATCGAATCCGCGTGTCGGCAGAGCTGATGCCTCGGTGAATGCCGGGGCAAGAGTACTGGTGGAGCGCACTCACGATGGCATCGGCGGCGGTCGCGCCCAGCGGCTGGCAGAAGCTGCGTCGTCGCCGAGCGCGTGCCTTTGAGGAAGGCCGACCGCCGCCACCTTCGTCATCCGGTGGGCATGACTGTCGCCGACACATCGAGGGGCGCGTTCGGCCGGCGTGTTTGCGTGCCATTCCAGGCCGCGTGAGCCATCAGCAACGCGCGGCCTCGCAGTTGGCGATGGATAGGGATGGCCGTATCCTTCGGCCGCGCAGGAAGCGGGGTTTGGACCACTGATCTGCTCCCCGGGAGAGGGCAGGACTGGTGGCTGGCGACACGCTTGGTCATTTTGAGATCACGGGCCGGCTCGGCGAGGGCGGCATGGGCGTCGTCTATCGAGCCCGCGATACTCGCCTGGGGCGGACGGTAGCGATCAAGCTGCTGCGTCCGGAGGCTGTCGCCGATCCCGACCGCACCCGCCGCTTTCTCCAAGAGGCCAAGGCAGCCTCGGCCCTCACCGACCCCCACATCGTCACCGTCCACGACATCGGCGAGGACCCGGCGCGGGGGACCTGGATCGCAATGGAGCTCGTGGACGGCGAGAGCCTGCGACAACGGCTCGAGAGGGGCCGCCTGGACGTTCCCGAGGCGCTTCGGATCGCGCTG
Source organism: uncultured Acidobacteriota bacterium (assembly GCA_963702425.1). Lineage (GTDB taxonomy): Bacteria > Acidobacteriota > Polarisedimenticolia > J045 > J045 > JALOKP01. The sequence continues at coordinate 7,633 of CAVPCQ010000019.1, read as the reverse complement.
GAGATCGCCCGGGGCCTCGCTGCCGCTCACGAGGCGGGGATCGTCCACCGCGACGTGAAGCCGGCCAACGTGATGATCACGAAGTCCGGCCACGTCAAGGTGCTCGACTTCGGCGTCGCCAAGCTGGTCTCCCCTGAGCGGGACGCGACCGAGACGTCGGCCCCCACGCTCAGTTCGCCGGCCGCGACCCGACTTGGCGTTCTTCTCGGTACGCCGGCCTATATGTCCCCCGAGCAGGCCGAGGGACGCCCGGTGGACGCACGGTCCGACGTCTTCTCCCTCGGTGCCGTGCTCTACGAGATGCTCGCGGGGAGTAGGCCTTTCGAGGGAGCGAGCGAGCTGTCGGTCCTCTCTTCGATCCTGCGCGACACGCCACCCCGGCTGCGCAGCCTGCAGCCCGCAGTGGAGCCTAGGATCGAGAGCCTGGTGGATCGCTGCCTGGCTAAGGACCCCGCGGCCCGGCCGGCCTCGGCCCGCGCGCTCGTCTCGGAGCTCGAGGGTTGCATCGAGAAGGGTCGAGCTCCGTCAGCAGGACGCCTTCTCCGTCGGCCGGTGTGGGCGGCCGGGCTCGCACTCGTCCTGATCGCACTCGGCGCGCTCGGCTTCTGGGCCTGGCGCCGAAGCGCGCAGGAGCGGTGGGCGCGCCGCGAGGCGATCCCGGAGATCCAGCGCCTCCTCGACCGGTACGACCTCGTGGCGGCCTTCCGCCTCGCCACGCTGGCGCAGCAGCACCTGCCCGGCGACCCGGAGCTCGACCGGCTCGTGAAGAACATCACGGTGGCGCCTTCCGCAGTTCGGACCGACCCGGAAGGCGCCGAGGTCCTGGCGAAGCCCTACGAGGAGCCCGACGGCGAGTGGCAGCGGCTCGGCACCTCACCTCTCCAGGAGTTGTCGCTCCCCTTCACCCCATACCGCTTCCGGATCACCAAGTCGGGCTACGCGCCCCTCGAGGTCGCCTTCCTCCCGCAGACGATGCCCGTGCTTCGACTGATACCCGAGGCGGATGCGCGGGCGGGCATGGTCTTCGTCCCGCCCGGCCGGTCCGACCGCGGAGACGCGCCAGTCGACCTCCCGGCCTTCTGGCTGGACCGGCACGAGGTCACGAACCGCGAGTACGACGCGTTCGTGCGTGCCGGCGGCTACCGGAGGACCGAGCTGTGGAAGCACCCGTTCGTGCGCGGCGGCCGCACGTTGCCATTCGAGGAGGCGATGGCGCTCTTCCGCGACCGGACGGGACGGCCGGGTCCCGCGACGTGGGAGCAGGGTGGATTTCCTGAGGGGGAAGGCGAATTCCCGGCTTCCGGCATCAGCTGGCACGAGGCGGCTGCCTACGCGGAGTTCGCGGGCAAGAGCCTGCCCACGCTCCACCACTGGTACCGGGCGGCCGATCTCGGCATCTTCTCGGACCTGCTTCGCTACAGCAACTTCAACGGGAAAGGGCCGGGGCGGGTCGCCGAGCGCCCGAGCCTCAGCGGCTTCGGGACGTACGACATGGCCGGCAACGTGCGCGAATGGTCGTGGAACGCGTCCGGCGACCGCCGATACACGCTCGGTGGCGCGTGGAGCGACCCCACCTACCTCTACACGGGACCGGACGCGCTCGATCCGATGGATCGAAGCCCCATCCTGGGCATCCGCTGCGCCGTCTACCTGGACGCGCCTCCGGAAGAGGCATTCGGGCCGGTCCCGCGCGCAGTCCCCGACTACTCGAAGTACCGCCCGGCCGACGACGACGTCTTCAAGGTGTACCGCAGCTACTTCGAGTACGACCGGGCCGACCTCGCCGCCAAGGTCGAATCGTCGGACGACACGCCCGAGCACTGGCGGGTCGAGAAGGTGAGCTTCGCCGCGGCCTACGGGGGCGAGCGCATCCCCGCCTACCTCTACCTCCCGAAGAACGCGGCCCCGCCGTACTCGACCGTCGTGTACTTCCCGCCGAGCGCCGCTGTGCTGCTGCGCTCGAGCGAGGGGCTGCGGACATGGGACTTCGGCTTCCTGGTGAGGAGCGGGCGCGCCGTCCTCTACCCGGTCTACCAGGGTACCTACGAGCGGCGACCGACGGGGCAGGCCGGGCCGAACGCCGAGCGCGACCTGCTCATCCAGAGAACGAAGGACGTGCGGCGAGCCCTCGATTACCTGGAGACACGGAGCGATGTCGACCACGAGCGCCTGGCGTTCTACGGCCTCAGCCTCGGCGCTTACTACGGACCGCTGGTGGCTGCGGTCGAGGAGCGCTTCCGCACGCTGGTCCTCGTTTCGGGCGGGGCGCGCGAAGGGCTCCCCGAGGTGACGAACCTCAACTTCGCCCCCCGCGTCCACGTCCCCGTTCTCATGCTGAACGGGCGCCAGGACTTCATCTTCCCCCTCGACGAGACTCAGCGGCCGCTCTTCCGACTGCTCGGCACGCCCGACGCGGACAAGAAGCACGTGCTGTTCGACAGCGGCCACGTCCCACCGTACGACGAGGTCGTACGCGAGACGCTCGACTGGCTGGACCACCGCCTGGGCCCCGTGCCGTGAATCACCGATCCTGGATGGCGACGATCTGAAGCCCTCGCGATGCCAGCGGATGACGATCTCGATGTCGAGGTCGCTTGCGTCGGAGCACGGCGAGCTGCTGTCGGGGCCCGAGCTTCTGCAGGATCAGGTTGGCCCGGCTGGCGAAGATTGCGAGGAGAGTCCGGGCGACGGCTCGATCGAGGTGGAGCATCCACGCCCGATGACGGCGGTCGGGACGGAGGGCAACCGGGCTCGGTCGTGGGCGACTCGGGCGTCCTGCATGGGAACGCAACTCGTGGAAGGGCAAGGCGGACGGGATTTGGCGAGGCACAGGGTGGATCTGGGCCAGGATTTTCGTGCGGGACGAGCAGCGCGGACAGCGGAGGGCGTCCAGAGCGAACACCCGGCGCAGTAACTCGGCCCAGGAGAGTCTCGAGGCGTGATGTCGGGGGCCAAGCGTCGTCCGATCCGGTTTCTTCCGAACCCGCCCCCACCGCCGAAATCGCCGGTAGGCGGTTCCTTCGCGCCAAGCCCATCGACTTGACGCCTCCCCGGATCGCAGCGACTATCTGTGTGAAGCGCTGTGTAGAGGGAGGCGAACATGGCTACCAATCTGGCACTGGACGACGACTTGGTCGAGGAAGCCAAGCGGCTCGGCAAGCACCGCACGAAACGCGACGCGGTCAACGAAGCAATCGCCGAGTACGTCGCTCGCCGGCGGCGGCGCAAGGTCCTCGACCTCTTCGGGACGATGGACTGGAACCCCCGATACGATTACAAGGCCGAGCGGAGGCGCCGGAAGTGAGAGTCCTCGTGGACACGTCCGTATGGTCGCTGGCGCTGCGCAAGAAGGGCCCGGTCGATCATCCGGCCGTCGGGAAGTTCTCCGCCCTGCTCCGCGCCAACGAAGACGTGTTCGTGACCGGCCTCGTGCTTCAAGAAGTGCTTCAAGGGTTCCGGGAGGACGCCTCCTTCCGGACGATCCTCCGGCATCTCGAACCCTTTCCGCTGCTGGAGATGGAGCGATCCGACTACGTCGACGCGGCGAGCCTCCATCGCCGGTGCGCCGCCAAAGGCATGAGCACGTCGACCGCCGACTGTCAGATCGCGACGGCCGCCATCCGGTATGACTGCGTTCTGCTCACGGCCGACAAGGACTTCGAGCGGATCGCCCGCGTGAGCGAACTCAAGCTCATGTGACCCGAGCGTTCTCAGGCTTGACGTTCCGACCGGCCAAGACCACCTACGACATCCGCGCCCAGCGAATCAGCGTGCCGAACGTCGGCGGCTTGCCGTACATGAGCAGGCCGACCCGGAAGATCTTCGCCGCGAACCACAGCGCGAACCACACGCCGAGGGCGCCGACCGCGATGGCGAGGAGGGCTTGCCACAGCGGCGGTGGAGACGTCGAGGTCAGGCGCAAGATCATGACGAAGTTCCCGATCGGCGGGATGAAGCTCATCACCGTGGCGAAGACCGAGTTGGGGTCGCGGGTGATCGGCATCCACAGCAGCCACGGCAGCATGATGAGCAGCATGACCGGGGTCATGAGGGTCTGGGCTTCGCGCATCTCGCTGACGGCCGAACCGATCGCCGCCATCATCGAGGCGATCATCACGTAGGCGAGCACGAAGAAGATGAACAGGTAGACGAGCAGCTTGAACTCGAGCAGGCCGAGCATCGCGAACGAGACCAGGGCGACGATGCCGAGTCCGGCGTAGAGGGCGAGCACGACGATCCCGACCCCCATCTGGCCGAGGATCTTGCCGGCCATGAGTTCCATCGGGGAGACCGCCGAGAGGAGCACCTCAACGATGCGGTTCGACTTCTCTTCGACCATCGTCGTCAGCAGGTACTGCCCGCCGGTCAGGACCGAGACCAGCAGCAGCACCATGAACCCGGCCGGCAGGAAGATGTTCGCGATCTCGTTGGTGGCCTGCTCGCCCTCCGCGGTGACCGTCTTCGACTGCACGCGGCCGACCTGGGTGAGCGCGGCGATCTGCGCGCGGTCGAGCCCCGAGGCGGCGACCCGCGCGGCGACGATCGATTCGCGCAAGCCCGATTGGATCTCGTCCTGAACGCGGTCGTCGAGCTTGGCGCGCACGAAGATGTCGTAGGTTCCGAACGACTCCTTCCCTTCGGCCCGGACCACCGCGTCGGGGTGAACGGTGACGACGGCGAGACGCCCGCCCGCGCCGTCGCCGTGGCCCTTCCCGGCCTCGTCCTTGAGCCGCGCCTTCTCCTTCTCGACGTCGGCGCCGGAAGCGAGGGCGAGGACCCGGAAGGTCGGGACCTCGCCGAGCGCCTTCTGCAGCGATTGCTCCATCGCCAGGCGGGCCTGGGGTGACGATTCCGCGACCGCCTTGACCGCTCCCGGGGTCGCTTCGTCGATCCGCTTGCGGACCTCCTGGCGGCGTTCGGCGATCTTCTCCGGCGCGAGCCACGCGGCAAGCCCGGGGGCTACCGCTCCCGTCGGGTCGACGATCGCGACCTCGCCGCTGATCTTGGGCGCATCGACCTTCATGAGGCGCGGCATGACGATGATCATGAAAGCCATGATCAGCGGGGTCACCAGCATCCCGATGATGAACCCCTTCGTCGCCACGGTGGAGACGAACTCGCGCAAGGCGACCTGGAGGATCTTCTTCACGACTGCACCCCCACCATTCCGCCTGCATCGCGCAGCGACGCCCGCAGCCGCGCCCCATCGTCCGTCGCGGCCGCGTTTTCGCCATGGACGATCTTGACGAAGATGTCCTCGAGGGTCGGCCGGCGGACCTCGATCCGGGCCGGCGTCATCGCCTGGGTCACGGCGCGGATCGCCGCGCCGGAGTATGTCCCCTCCGCGAGAACGATCTCCCAGGCGGAACCGTCGCGCCGCACCTGCGCGACGCCGGGAACGGTCGCCAGCGCCTGCGGATCGTCGCCGGGGTCGAGCGGTTCGAAGAGCAGACTTCCCGTGTCGTAGCGCCGGCGGATCTCGGGAAGGGTGTCGTCGAGGACCTTCGCGCCGCGGTAGATCATCACGATGTGATCGCACAGTTGCTCGGCGGTGATCATGATGTGGGTCGAGAACAGCACCGTCGCTCCCCGCTTGTGCTCCTCGAGAACCAGGTCACGCAGCAATCTCTGGTTGACCGGATCGAGTCCGCTGAACGGCTCGTCGAGGATCAGGAGGTCCGGCTGGTGGATGATCGCCGCGAGGAACTGGACCTTCTGCTGCATCCCCTTCGACAACTCCTCGCACCGCTTCTTCTCGACCTCCGCCAGCTCGACCTTCTCGAGCCAGCCCCGGACGCGCCGGCCGAGATCGTGGCCGTCGACCCCCTTCAGTCGCGCCATGTAGGCCAGGAAGGCGCCGACCTTCATCTTCCGGTACAGGCCGCGCTCCTCGGGGAGGTAGCCGATGCGGTCCTTCGCCTCCATCGCGGAGCCCCGGCCCAGGACGGTCAACTCCCCCTGGTCCGGGAAGAGGATCGACAGGATCATGCGGATCGTCGTGGTTTTTCCCGCGCCGTTGGGTCCGATGACGCCGTAGAGCGCGCCCTGCGGCACGACGAGGTCGAGGTCCTTGACGGCGACGGTCTCGCCGAACGACTTGGACAGTCCCTTGAGAACGATGGCATCGGCCATGCCGAACTCCCCGGGGGCTCGAGCCCCCCGTTCGTGACGCGACGCCGCATTGTACGACGGGGGCGGCCGGGAGTTTCCGCGGGCTCAGGCCTCGGCGGGCCGCTACCTCCGGCTGACGCCGAACCGGTCGTGTCCTTCGCCACAATCGAGTCCGCGCACTGTTGGCGGCTCGCGCGGCTCGGAATGGCAGTCGAACACGCCGGCCGAACGTACGCCTGCGCTTGTCGGTGACGGTCATGCCCAGTGCCTAAATGCGGTGGTGGCGGGGCGCCTTCCTGCGTGGGCACACGCCCTCCACGACGAGACCGCGTCCATGGACTTGTCGGGCGGAAGCGTCAGGCCGCGCGGCGCCAGGCGTAGCGATGGTGAAGCCCGCCAAGGCGAGGCAGAGCGATGACCTGGGCGGCGGGATGCGGCTTCGGCTCCGCGACGCGCACCGCGGGCGTGTCCTTCTCCAGGAACAAGTGCGTCCGGTCGTTGAGGTAGTACGAGGCGAAGCCGGCCAGAAGGCGCTGCAGGTGGTTCTCGTTGAGGACGATGACGTGATCCAGGAGATCGCGGCGTGCGGTGCTGACGAACCGCTCGGCGACTCCGTTCTGCCAGGGACTGCGAGCCGTGATCTGCTTTGGTTCGATCCCCATGTGGCGGATCGCGGTGAGGACCTCGTGGCCGTACCTGGCGTCGCGGTCGAGGATCAGGGAGCGCGGTGCCTGGTCGTAGGGGAACGCCTCGCGGAGTTGCTGCGTGATCCAGGCCGCCGTCGGATGGGTGGTGACACGGAAGTGCATCAGCTCGCGCCGCGCGTGGTGGACGACGAAGAAGACGTAGAGCACGCGGAACGTGGCGGTGGCGACCGTGAAGAAGTCGATCGCGGCGATGACCTCGCGGTGGTTGCTGAGGAACGTCTGCCAGCGCTGACGCGCCTCTGGATCGACCGGGCGCCGGGGCATGGTGCGCGAGACCGTGCGCTCGGTGACCTCGAGGCCGAGCTTCTGGATCTCGCCGTGGATGCGCGGCGCGCCCCAGGTCGGATTCTCGGCGGCCATCCGGCGAACGACGGCCCGGATCTCGGCGGTTGTGCTCGGTCGTCCAGCGCGGGGCCGCGACTTCCAGCGCCAGTACCGCCTGAATCCCTCGCGATGCCAGCGGATGACGGTCTCGGGCTGGACGATGGCCAGCGTCTCCCTCCATCGTGGCCAGCAGCGGCGCAGGACAATCCAGAAGCCGCGATCGGAAGCGCGGAGACGAGGGCGAGGGTGCTTGCGCTGGAGGTCCGCAAGTTGCTGGCGGAGCGCGAGGTTCTCCAGGATCAGGTCGGCCCGGCGGGCGAAGATCGCGAGAACAGTCCGGGCGACGGCAAGAGCGCGGTTGAGCATCCCCGGACGATGACGGCGGTCGAGACGGAGGGCAACCGGGCTCGTTCGCGGGCGCTTCGGGTATCCTGCACAGGAGCGCAACTCGTTGAGGAGCAAGGCGGACGGGGATATGGCGAGACACAGCC